>NZ_BDAZ01000035.1 GCF_001612725.1 Nocardia anaemiae NBRC 100462
GCCGCCAGCAGCAGGGCAGCGCCGAACGCACCGGCGGCGGGCTTGCCGATGCCGCGCCGCCACACGCCGGGGTGCTCCCGCACAACTGTGGAAATCATCCCAGGGCCGTCCCCATCCCCGTTCACGTCGGCAGGAACGCCAACGCGATCCCCGAGGCCGTGCTCGCCACCGCCGCCCCGAGCAGACTCATCAATACGCCGTGCGAGGCGTCGTTCATCGCCAGATCGCTCCGGAACGCGATCCACAGGCGGCCCGCGGACACGATCATCCACGCCAGGCACACCAGCAGTACGAACCAGAGCAGCCAGTTCAGCAGCTGCATCAGCGGTTGCAGCACTTCGGCGGGCATCTGCTTGTAGGCAAGAAGTTCCGCCGCCGACATTCGCACGGTAGCCATCGCCGACATCAGGTTCCGATGACGGCGTTCATGATGGTGCCCGCGCTAGTCGCGACGACGCCGCCGATCATGGCTCCCGCCACCATCTTCGGCGATTCGAGCCCACCACCGGTCCACTTCTCCCACGCGAATTTGCCGCCCGCATAGGTGATTCCACAGATACCGGAGAGCAGCACGAACCAGGTGAGGTAGCGGACCAGCTGCAGGATCTTCTCCGAGCCGGGAGGCGCCTCCGGTGTCGGGTTACCGACCTGAGCCAGGACAGTGCCGTACGTGTCCTGCACGGCAAGGAGAATCATGCTCATCGGCTGCCTTTCTTGGTTGTCGTGGTCAACGGTGGCCGTCCTCGAAAGATGCACTGCTGTCCAGATTTTCGCGCACGACCGCAACGATATCGGCCCCGAGCTCCCGGATCTCGAGCGGAACCTCCTCGAGCGGGTCGATCCTTTTCTTCTTCTGCGGTATCTCGTCGCCCGGAGTCCAGATCGGCAGGGACTCCGGTTCGACGAGGGTCCATTCCTCGTACCACGGAACCTGCCAGACCTGACCGGCCAGGGAGCCGACCACATCGCGGTAGCGCCGAATTTCGGCGGGCATGCGGCCGGGACGGGCCGCGACGGTGATAAGTCCGAGGACCTCGCTGGACCCGGCGAAACCCGAATGATGTTGGCGCAGAAGATCATGTGCGCGGGTGAGTCCGGCGATGGTCTCCCTGGCCACCAGGACGACGAAGGGCGATTCGTGGTCGAAGACGCCGGGCCAGCGGCGGCCCGAATCCGCCGCGGGCGCGAGCACACGCGCGAGGCTACTGGCTCCGGCACCGCCGTGCACACCTAGCAGCCACCACAGCGGCGCGCGGCCGACGCCGGGTACAGGACGGTCCCAAATGGGCGCGCGACGGGACTCCGGTGGGGCGACCACACCGGCCTGGGCGGCTTCGGACTGGCGACGAAGTTTCATGGCGGCCGTCATGATGCCACTCCGGCGAGCAGCCGCCCATAAGCCCGGCGCGTCTCCGAAGCCAGCGATGCGTGGCGAACGAGTTCACCGCGCGCCAGATGCGGATCGTAGGGAATCTCTCTGATGTCACGAACCCAGCCCGAAAGATGTTCGCGCAAATGGTCGGCAACATGGGAGTCGGCGCCGGGAAGTTGGTGCGAGACAACGATCGTGGTGTCGCCGACGATACCGCCGCCCTGGCCCTCGGCCGAATCACCGAACTGGTCGTCGAGCCATTCCAGGGTCACCCGCAGCCGATTCGCGGCATCGGCGCGCGCCGGAATGGCAAGTACCAGAGCGACATCCGCGTCATCCAGCAAGGGTCGTAGCTGCCGCCCGGCAATCGGGTTGCCGCCGTCGTAGACCGCGGTGTACCCGGCGTCATAGATCGCGCGCGCGACTGTGAGATATGTGGCACGCCGACGCAGCGGCGCGGCGTCGCGCCACAGCAGTCCGACGCCCGAACTCGCCTGCGACAGACACTCCTTCAGCGGCGCCGGTTCATCGTTGCCGCGGCCGTACAACCACGATTGCAGGCTGATCGGATGCAGGTGTTCATCGGCCCCGCGCAGCGCCAGATCGCTGCCCGCCGCGGTGGCGTCCACCGCCACCGTCGAGGTGCCCGCCGTTGCGAGTTCACCGGCCAAGCCCAATGCCGTGGTCGTGGTTCCCGCCCCGCCACAGCCACCGACCACCAGAATCGAACGCTGCGCCGGTTCCGCGGATTCGCTGTCTCCGCCCTTACGCCGCAGACGCACCACCGGAGCCTTCGAAGGCGCGTGCCGGTCCGACGGATCACCCGCATCGGGTGCCTCGTCGAGCCAGCGGCTCCAGTCGTCTCCCATCGCTATCAGCTCTCTCTGTTCATCCGGCCGCGACGCCCGCGATGAGCGTGCGACCGTCGACCACCACCGTGGTGACGGTCTGCTTGTTGTACGTGGCGGGCGCGCCGCCGGGCCGGTATTCGGTGACCTCCACCGAATACCGGTCGTCGGTGATCGTCTGGATCCGCACGCAGTGCGTGGTGCCCAGCGGAATGGTGTCGATGCCGTGCTGGATCACCGTGGCCGAGGAGATATTCGAATCCGGCGCGACCACCGCACGGACCCGCTCGCCGGAGCGTTCCACGTAGTAGGCGTATTGGAACGCCAGGATCGCGTCCGGTCCCGAGCCGGTGCCGCCGGGTTCGGCGCTGCGCACGATGCGGTCACCGCGTTCGGTCGGACAATCGGCGATGCCACGGGATTGGACACTGCCCGCGGTGAATTGCATCGAGGGCACGACCGGCGCGGCGGCGCGATCACCGGACGAGCGCAGGAGGAACAACGCGCCAGCGGCGGCCGCGGCCAACAGCAGCACGGCCACGACGAGCACCGCCACCATCCGGGCCCGGCGCGCGGCCGGATGATCGCGCGCCTCCTGGCGCAGTGCCCGCGTCACGCGGGTCGACGGTTCGCGCGGAGCGTCCTCGTCGTGGTCGTCGTGGTCGTCCTCCGGCCACGGGAACTGTACGAGTTCGCCGTCGCGCGGACCGATGTAGTCGTCGTCGGGTCCTGGGGCCCGTCCGGCCACCCAATCCGACCACCCACCGGTGAATTCGCTGCGAGTGGAGGCCAGATCGGCGGGCACCTCGTTGCGCGCGCGCACCTCGTCGGGATCCTCTTCGCGAATGTAGTGCGGAAACCGGGGCGCACCGTCCTCGTCACCGGGTTCGCGCAATCCCGGCTCGTCGGGGTGCGCGGCAGCTACCCCCGTCTCCGGCTCCAGCGCGCCGTACCAGCGCGACAGCTGTTTGTACGACTTCAACATTCCCCCATTCCCGCAGAGCAAGGCACATGCATATCGGACCCTCTCTGCGATCAGTTCGTGGAGAACGGGTAGGCGTTGTTCACGGTGCCGGGTACAACGGTGGGCGGAGTCGACGTCGCGCCGCCGGATGAGGCGCCATCGGCTCCTGTCCCGAACGGAAATTGTCCCGTACCGGACGAATTCGGCGTAGTCGACGCGCCGGAACTTTCTCCGAAGAATCCGGTGGTCGATTTTGTACTGCCACCGATAGGCACAGCTGCGCTGCCGAATTTGTCGGCCAGATCATGTGCCGCCGCGGCGAACCAGTCCGCGACGAATCGGGTGGGCGCAGCACCGGTCGCGGTGACCGCCGCGGTGCTATAGGCGCCGTGGCGCTGCACGGTATCCCAATACCGCACCCAGGTAGTCACATTGAGCAGTTCACTATTATCGGTGATGTTCTGCACAACCGCGTCGAAGGCCTGGGTAACCAGTCGGGCACCGGTCGTCGGCGGCACCAGCTGCGGAATCGCGCCCAGCAATTTCGTGCCGAACAGCAGGATTCCGGAGACCGGATCGGTCAGCCCCGCGGTGGCCAGTTGACCGATATTGGCCGAGTTGATGACCGACTTGACCACCGACACGACCGAATTAAGTCCGATCATGCCGACCTTCAGCAGCGCCTGAAGTGCCGCTGGAATATTCAACGGCGTGCGCGGATCCGCGGCATCGGCCAGGCGCTGCGAAATCGACTTCTGCGGTGAAATCGACAAATTCGCGAGTGAGTTGCCCTGGAGATCCTCGTTGACGACTTTGCCTGCGGTCTTGATCGACGTGTACGCCAACGCCTGGGAAATGGACACCAATGACGCGATCGGATCGCCACCACTCAACTTCGACTGTCCGGCAATGGACGCCACTGCCTTCAGGATCGGCGCACCCTCCGGTGCATCGCACGCGAGATCGCCTGCGGCACAGAAACTCGCGACACGCCCGGTGAGCGCGGCGAAATTGGGGGCCTTATCGCGTTCCGGTCCGATACCGCCGCCACTGGCGGGCTCCTGCGGCAGTGCCGCGATGGCGGCGATCCGATCCCCCGACGTGCCCGGCACGGGATCGGGGGTCGCCTTGCCCGGCGAGCCGGGAAATAGCGGCGCACCGGGGTTGCGGGTCGGATCGGCGAACAAGGCGACCGCGGCGACCTTCTCGGGCGGGATCACACCGTGGCCCTGACCGACCTCCTGGGCGAACATCGAGGCCACATGCGCGCCTTGCGAATAGCCCACAATCGCGAAGCGGGTCTCGGTGCAGCGGGCCGCGACATCCTGGGCCATCGAGCGCAGCCGGAGCAGTCCGCCGATCACCGACTCCGCGTACGACGCCGTGCCACCGGCGGTCGCACCGCCGAAGCCGGATTCGTATGGGACATAGGCGCGGTCGAGCAGACCGGTATCGGCCTCGGCCAGCATCGGCATGAAAACCGTTGAGAGCATGCCGGTATCGGTGGTCGGCGCGGCATCCGGTGACGATTCGCCGGTGCCCTGAATCCCCAAGGCGTACAGTGCCGGACATGTTCCGATGGCGATGTTCGTCGTCGGTTCCGTGGAATCGGACGGTTCCGCTACGGCGGTGCCCGCGGTCGCCAGAGCAACGGCGAATGCGATCAGCATTCCCGAGGTCCGTGCCGTGTAGCTCATCATAGCGATCCACAATCAATTCGTGTTGCTGCAGCTAACCTAAACGCCATGAAACGCAATAGACCGTAACAGATTCCGGCTCTTACTGCGGCTTCGACGAAAAGTTTGGCCGAACCGCCGAGTGCCGCATGATAGTTCACGGCGTGCCAACCTCGATTATCCGACAAGTTTCCGACGACGGAAATCGGCCCGCAACCGGTGGGCGACCCTTCGGTGACTCGAATCATCAACCTGGACTTCACATTCCGGCCGACACCGAGGCACACGGCTCCGCGACCGCAACGGGCAGGCTGCCAACCAGCATGAGTCTCGCCTCGGACGCATCAGGCGCCCGCGATATGTCCAGCGAGGTTGACGGACGGTCTAGGTTGCCGAGGTCACCCGGTAGACGTCGTAAACGCCCTCCACATTGCGCACCACATTCAGCAAGTGGCCGAGGTGTTTCGGATCGCCCATCTCGAAGGTGAACTTGCTGATCGCCACCCGGTCACCGTGCGTGGCGACCGAGGCGGACAGGATATTCACCTTCTCATCGGCGAGCACCTTGGTCACATCCGAGAGCAGTCGGGTGCGGTCGAGTGCCTCGATCTGGATGGCGACCAGGAAGACCGAGGACGGCGAGGGCGCCCACTCCACATCGATGATGCGCTCGGCCTGTTCACGCAGCGAACCGGCATTGGTGCAGTCGGTGCGGTGCACGCTCACCGCGCCGCCACGGGTCACGAAGCCCATGATCTCGTCACCGGGAACCGGGGTGCAGCACTTGGCGAGCTTGGCCACCGTGCCCGAGGCGCCGGGGATCAGCACCCCGGCATCACCGGTCACGCGCTGACGGCTCGGCGTCGTCGACGGGGTGGAGCGCTCGGCGAGTTCGTTCTCGACATCACCGATGCCACCGAGTTGCGCCATCAACCGCTGCACGACGTGATGCGCGGACACTTGATGCTCGCCGACGGCCGTGTAGAGGGTGGAGATGTCGGTGTAGTGCAGTTCGTGCGCGACGGCCGTCATCGCGTCCACGCTCATCAGCCGCTGCAGCGGCAGCCCGACGCGGCGGACCTCCTTGGAGATCTGCTCCTTACCGCTTTCCAGGGCCTCTTCGCGGCGTTCCTTGGCGAACCACTGCCGAATCTTGGCCTTGGCGCGCGGGGAGACCACGAAGTTCTGCCAGTCGCGGCTGGGTCCGGCGTTCTGTGCCTTCGAGGTGAATACCTCGACGACCTCACCGTTTTCGAGCTGACGCTCCAGTGCGACCAGGCGGCCGTTGACCCGCGCGCCGATGCAGCGGTGCCCGACCTCGGTGTGCACGGCGTACGCGAAATCGACCGGGGTCGACTTCTGCGGCAACGTGATCACATCACCCTTCGGGGTGAACACGAAGATCTCCGGCGACTTGAGGTCGAAGCGCAGCGACTCCAGGAATTCGGCCGGGTCGGCGGCCTCGCGCTGCCAGTCGAGCAACTGCCGCATCCACGCCATATCGTCGACTTCGGTGGAGTCGTTGGAATGCTTGCCGCGGGTTTCCTTGTAGCGCCAGTGCGCGGCGATGCCGAATTCGGCGGTGCGGTGCATGTCCTGGGTGCGGATCTGCACCTCCAGCGGCTTACCGTCGGGGCCGACGACCGTGGTGTGCAGCGACTGGTAGACGCCGTAGCGCGGCTGGGCGATGTAGTCCTTGAACCGGCCCGCCATCGGCTGCCACAGCGAATGCACCACACCGACCGCCGCATAGCAGTCGCGCACCTCGTCGCACAGGATACGGATGCCGACCAGGTCGTGGATGTCGTCGAAGTCCTTACCCTTGACGATCATCTTCTGGTAGATCGACCAGTAATGCTTGGGGCGACCCTCGACGATGGCGTTGATCCGTGACGCCGCAAGGGTATTCACGATCTCCGCGCGCACCCGCGCCAAGTAGGTGTCGCGCGAGGGCGCGCGGTCGGCGACCAGGCGCACGATCTCGTCGTACTTCTTCGGGTGCAGAATCGCGAAGGCGAGGTCCTCGAGCTCCCATTTGACCGTGGCCATACCGAGGCGGTGCGCCAGCGGCGCGATCACCTCGAGGGTTTCCTTGGCCTTCTTGGCCTGCTTCTCCGGCGGCAGGAAGCGCATGGTGCGCATGTTGTGCAGGCGGTCGGCGACCTTGATCACCAGCACGCGCGGATCGCGCGCCATGGCGATGATCATCTTGCGGATGGTCTCGGCCTCGGCGGCCGCGCCCAGGTTGACCTTGTCGAGTTTGGTGACGCCGTCGACCAGATGCGCGACCTCGGCGCCGAAGTCCTCGGTCAACTGCTCGAGCGAGTAGCCGGTGTCCTCCACGGTGTCGTGCAGCAGCGCCGCGACCAGCGTGGTGGTGTCCATGCCGAGTTCGGCGAGGATATTGGCCACCGCGAGCGGGTGGGTGATGTAGGGGTCACCGGATTTGCGGAACTGGTGGGCGTGGCGCTCGTCGGCGACGTCGAAGGCGCGCTGCAGCAGCGTGAGATTGGCCTTCGGATACAGCTCGCGGTGCACACTGGCCAGCGGTTCGAGCACCGGTTTGACGGCCGCGATACCGCGCTGGCCGGTCATGCGCCTGGCCAGGCGGGCGCGCACCCGCCGCGAGGCGGAGGTCGGGACCGCGGCCGTGGTTCCGGGCTGACGTGCCGGTGCGGCATTGCCGCTCACCTGCGGTTTCGGCGTCGTCGCAGCGGGGGTGGCCGCACCATTCGATTGCGGGGCGCCTGCCGATTGCTCGACATTCGCCTCGCCCAGATGCTGAGTCATGCCACCACCTCTCCACGCCGCGATCGGACCACAGTATCCGACCGCTGCAACCGCCCAGACCACAACTTTAGTCCGAGCGCAGACCACCTGCCCGTTCCGCGGTTGCCGAGTCGGAAATGCCCGGTTATGCGGGTGTATCGCGGCGCTGGAGATCGTATGCGGCGTCAAGGATCGAAGCGTGCGGTGCCCTATCGACTGGTGACGGGTTCGACGGGCTGACGGATGCGCGATTGTCCGTCGAAGTCCGGGTCGAGCGGCGCGTGGAAGATATCCAGGACGGTCGGGGTGATATCGACCAGGGAGAAGGTGGAACTGGTCGCGCCCGCGACGAAGTTCGGGCCGCGGGCGATGACGAAACTGGCTGTCTCGTCGGGGGTTTGACCGCCGTGGCCGCCTTTTGGCCGGTGGCCGTGGTCGGTGGTGACCAAGATGGTCCAGCGTTCGGCGGGGTTGGCGCGAGCGCGGCCGTCGACGGCGGCGACTATGTGGCCGACGAGGGCGTCGATGCGGGTGACGGCCTCGCGGTATTCGCTGGACGCGCCGCCGTGCTGGTGCCCGGCGCGGTCGACTTGGTCGAGGTGGGTGAACAGGAAATCCGGGGCGTATTTGGTGATGGCGGTGACCACGCTGTCGGTGGTGGCGGCGTCGGTGGCGCTTTCGTTGTCGTCATCGGGGACGAGCGGGGTGGATATGACGACGTCGGCACGTGGATCGCCGCTTGCCGTCATGGTCGCGATCTGATCCCAGGTGGCAATGGACTGGGTCTTGAGGGTCGGATCGTGGCGTTCGAGTCGGGTGAAGACCGTGGGGTATTTCGCGAACGGGGTGGCGTCGAAGTTGTTGTCGGTGATGCCGTGTTTGCCGCCCCAGACGCCGGTGAGCACGGTGGCCCAGGAGGGTCCGGAGATCGAGATATGCGGGGCGATGGAGCTGCGGCCGAGAGTGCCTTCGGCACTGAGCCGCAACAGGTTCGGCGCACGCACCTCCTCGATCTTGCGGTACATCGTGCCGTCCAGTCCGATCAGGACGACCTTGTCTGCTTGGGTGACCGCCTGTGCGCGGCCGGTGGCGAGGACGGTCGAAACGGCCGCGGCGGCAACGGCACCGGACAACAGTTGCCTGCGTGCGAGGGACGTGGTGGCTACGATTCGCGCGCTCATATCCCGAACGATCCGGTACGACAGTGCCTTTCGGTAGCGCACCGAGTCAGTGTTCATGGATGTTTCATCGGTCACGCCATCGCCGGTCGCCTTGCTGAACAACCACTGAACTTGCGATAGCGCATAGCTATCCACAGTGCTCACCGGTGCGTCTCGGTGAGGTGAACAGCAGAAGCCGCGTCGGTGGCGGCGATGGGTTTCCCGAGCACCCGCTCGATCAAGACAGCGCCGGGGCCGTTGGACGCACCGTGCGGTGCTATGCGTCGGGGGTGAAGGCCCAGACGGCGGCGGGGCGGCCGGTGGCTTTGACGCGGCGGCGTTCGGTGGTGCGTGCCAGGCCGGGAATGGCGGCCAGGGTGCGGTTCAGATTCGCCGGGTCGGGGCGAGCGCCGAGGACCGAGGAACTGAGTTCCACCGCGCGGGTCGCCGGGAATTCGTCGCCGATGAGCGCTCTGGTGAAAGCCAGATCCTTCCAGAGCAGACGGGCCAGCAGGCCGCGGGCGACATCGACGATGCGATTGTGGTCGAAGGCCAATGCGGGCACCGTATCGAACGAAACCCATTGCGCGGGGCCATCATGCGGTCCGACAACTGCCCACATGGCGATCGACAGGGTCGGCCCGCGCGGGTCGCGATTCGGTTCGTCGAAGGTCACCAATTGCCCGACCGCCCCGATCGCCGCCTCCGGCACGCCCAACTTGGTATGCACCGCCCGCCGCGCCGCCGCGATCAACCGCTCCCCGCGCCCGAGCAGCACCCCTGGCAGCGCCAGATGCCCGGTGAACGGCTCCATCTGCCGCGCGGCGATACCCACGGTCACCTCGGCATCGTCGGCCCAGAAGCGCAATGCAACCACATCAACCGAGACCACGGATTGCTCCACGCGACCCCATCTTGCCGCACCCCGCTCGGCTCGCACCGAGTGGCACACCAACGAAGTGCTAGGCGACGACAACCCGGGTCGGGGTGCGGTCGCGACGGTCCGGGCCGTCGGCGGTCAGGACTATCGGGGCACCGAGTCGGTGTTCCAGCCACGGCACCGGATCGGCTGGCACTGCGGTCAGGATCGGGTCGGCGGTGGACAGTAGCGCGGTGAGATCCCGTTGGTGATCCAGATCTTGCCAGCGGCCTGGTTCGAGACGGTCGACTATCCCGCGGGGTGTCGCGTATCCCGTTGCGGCGTAGTCGGTTCCGGTTGCGTCGAGGTGGGTCAGGGCGAGTCCGTCGATGCCGCCGGAGACTTCGATGGCGTAGCGGAGCAGAATGGGATCGAGGTGACCGCGACGGAAGTGGCCCTGGTAGGGGCCCGTGGTGTTGTGGGGTTCGGGGATGGTCATCGTGGGGTCCTCGGTCGGGAACGGGCCAGCGCCGTGGCGGGTCATGTAGGTGCGGGTGACGCCGAGTGTGTAAGCGGGGGCGTCGATTTCGGTGAGCAGTGCCCTGGCATTGCGTGGTTCGACGGTGGACCAGGTGGTGTGCGGGTGGAAGCCGCGCCATTCGTCGAGGAGAACACCCTGTGCACCTTCGAAAATCAGGCGGCCTCGTCGGGCTAGGCGCGCGAGTTCGGCGCCGTCGACTATGCGCACGGCGGCGGCGAATTCCCGATACATATCGACCAGATCGCGAATCGCTTCGTAGCGGTGCGCGCTCGGCGCGACCAGCGGTCCGTAGTGTGCCGCCATCGCCTGCAGCTTGGCGTACAGGGCGTCGGGGCGCAGGCAATCCGAGACGGTCGGTGCGTCGTATTCGAGTGCGTAGCGGGCGGTTTCGCCGATGCCACGGCCGCAGGAACCGTGCCGCGCCGAACCTCTCGCATCCTCACGGGCCCGGTTGGCGGCGATATGGATCGGAGTGGTCAGCAAAGCGCGACCGTCGATCCGCAGCAGCGACAGCGGATCCGGCACACCGAGTGCCGCCAGCTGTCGCGATTCACTTGCCAGCGCGACCGGCTCGACCAGCATGTGCCGCGAGAGCAGCGTCGGCACACCGCAAAAGGTTCCGGACCCGAACTGCGCGAAGGTGTGATGCCGACCGTCGGCGCTCACATTGTGCGCGGCCTGCGCACCGCCGTTGAATCGCACGACCGCCGAAACGTCCAGTCCGGCCTCCGGCGAGCACAGCCAATCGACGGTCGCCCCCTTCCCCGCATCGCCGAATCCGAGGTCGAGCACGATGATGTGCGAGTGAATCACCTTTCACCCCTTCGGTTGATTCATCCGAAAACAGGGACAGTCCACCCCGAGCCGTCAGCTCCGACCGCGTGACAGGGCACGAATACTCGGTCCCGCCTTGACACCCAATGCCTTTCCGACCGAATCGGCCTCCGCCATCGACCCCACATCACGCAGATCCGCGAGTCCGGCATGCACGTCGATGCGGTCTTCCTCCAGTCCGATGGTGAGCGCGATGAGCTCGCAGACCGCGGCGGGATCGTCGAGCTTCATGAAGTTCTGGCCGAGCAATCCCCGCCAGTGTTCGGCGATCTCGGGATCGTCGAAGTAGCTCGACTGGTTCGGCAGGATGTAGTACACGTGCCAGCGCTCGGCCAGTACCCGGTAGATCGATGCGACCTCGATATCGGTGCGCACGTGATCGCCGATGACGCCGCGGATGTGCCGCCCCGCCAGTTTCGCCTTGTTCAGCTCGTCGCCGATGATGAACAGGTAGCCGCGCTTGCCGCGCCGCTCCCACGCGTCGGTCGCGACATGGGTGGCCATGAAATACGCGGCCAGTTCATAACTTTCGGACTTCTGTCCGCCACCGCCGCCCTCCAGCAGGATATTGCGCAACTGCTCGTCCATCCGGTTGTCGGACTCGAACTGCCCCACCTGCAGCGGCACGCGGTCGGTATCGGCGTCGCCGATGGCACCGAACATAATCTGCGGATCCTCCGCATAGCCCTTGCGCTGCAGCAGCCCGTGCAATTTGCCGAGCTTGTCCTGCATGATCCGCGGTACCCGGCCCATTGATCCGGTGACGTCGAACAGCACCGCGATCGGCAGCGAGTTGCCGTGCTCGGCCGAGTCCCGGCATTCGCGCACGGTGACGCCGAGCGGTTCGAGCGCGGGATGCGCCCGCCAATCCGCATACGGCTGCCCCCGCATCTCGGCGGTGTATCCGAAGTCGTCCAAACCTCGACTGGCGCGGAAGGTCTTGGCCGCGCGGTAGGCGGTGTCGTCCCAGTGTCCGTATCCCATATCAGCACTTCCTCTCGTGAACCTAGTTTTAGTGTATGAGACTAAAACTCTGATCGTCAAGAGTCCGCTGGTCGAGACCAAGATCATCGAACGAGCGGGATCCGCTCAGGCGTCCTGTCGCTCGCGCTTGCCTGCCTCGCGCGCCAATGCCCGGTCGCGCTGCTCCTCGAACCTGAGCACATCCTTGCCGAGCTGCTCCAAGAACAGGCCGAGTTCCTCGCGTGCCTGTTCACCGCGGACACCGAAGTCGTTACGCTCGAAGACATTCCACTTGCGCAGCACCGGTGTGATGACCTCCTCGAGGTGTTGGCGCAGATCGTAGATGCCGTGTTTGGCCATCAGCACACTGTTGCGCCGCCAGTTCGGCATGCCCGCACCCGGCATCTGGAAGTTGCGGATGATCGCCGATATCGCTGCCATCGCTTGGTCCGGCGCCAGATCGATGGCCGAACCACAGAGGTTGCGGTAGAAGACCATGTGCAGGTTCTCGTCGGCGGAAATGCGCTGCAGCATCCGGTCGGCGACCGCGTCGTTGCAGACCCGGCCGGTATTGCGGTGACTGACCCTGGTCGCCAGTTCCTGGAAGGTCACATAGGCGATGCCGGGCAGAAACCCGTGGTCGTCCACCCCGGTCGGGTGCTGCACCCCGGCTGTCATGCACACCATTCGCGCGTGTTCCAGCGCTACCGGGTCTACCCCGCGCGTGACGACGAGATAGTCGCGCATGACCGTCCCGTGCCGGTTCTCCTCGGCGGTCCACCGCCCCACCCAGGTGCCCCAGGCGCCGTCCTGGGAGAAGGATTCGGCGATCAGTCGGTGATAGGACGGCAGATTGTCCTCGGTCAGCAGGTTGGTCACCATGGCGGCCTTGGCCAGTTCGCTCAATTGGGATTGTGCTGGCTCCCAATCGATTCCGCCCATCTCGGCGAAATTGCGGCCCTGGTCCCACGGCACGTAGTCGTGCGGGTGCCAGTCCTTGGCCATCGATAGGTGACGGTTGAGATTCTGTTCGGCAATGGGTTCGAGTTCGGTCAACAACTCCAGTTGGGTCAAAGTACGTGTCACGATCGGTTTCCTGTCATCGGATCAGGGGTTCTCCTCCAGAGTGCCCCGATTGCCGGGCCGCCGAAATCCCCTGCGGCGAATTCGTTTCGCCAGAGGCACGGCTCCCTACTAGCTGATCGCGAAGAGAGGCCGACACGGTATCGCTGGTGGACGGCGCGGCGAGTAGAGTCCGCTGTGGTCGAGTTACACGCTGGCCCAGACAGCCGATGCCGATGAAACGTCACCGACGCGGACGATGCGGTGACGACGTCAGCTCAGGAGGCCGACACCAGAGCCGCCGCACCGACCGTTTCGACAATGCAGTAGAACCAGTTGGGGTAGAAGGCAACCCGGTCATCCAGCACCGCGGATACGATGCGGCCCACTGCCATTCCGCCCAGCGCGACACCGATGGTGATCATGATTCCGGTGCGCAGGAATCCATCCTCGGTTGCCGCGACCGCCAGCATCGCCGCCATCGCCAGACCGAATCCGCCATAGACGGCACGCATCTCGTAGCGCGCCTCCGGTTGCTCGAGGCGAATGCCGAACGGACGGGTCAGCGCCGCGGGGGCGGCGAGGGCATAGACCCCCATCGCGAGAAAGAACACGGCGACGATTGTGTTGACGGCGAATGCCAAGGGAACCTCCTGTACGAGTCGGAAGGCAAGCATCCCCGACCGGGGCGCGCACCCGCTTCCACAAACGTGCGGTCAGTCGCCGTGGTACCGCAGCGAGCGCCAGGCCTCGATCGCCCAATCCAGTTCCGTCCCCGGAACACTGATCGTGACCAGCAGCAACTCACCATTGCGGCGGCTGGCGATCCCCTGCACGCCGACTTCGGCACCGTCCTCGGAGGGAAGCCACCATCCGTCACCGGGGCCGCCGGTCACCGGTTCGCCGCGATGACCCGCGGTCGCATTGGCGCCGTATTGCAGCATCGCGGCCGGTGGCGGCCCGGTTTTCGGGTCACCGACGCACAGGATGGTGATCTCGATCTGGCGAGTACCGTCCCAGGCCCACCACCGATCGCCGTCCCAGCCGTAAGTGAAATCACCGGGAATCCGCAGGCTCCACCCCGACACCGGAGTGGTGTGCACCGGGCGGCGACGGTAGCCGAGCGGCACCTGGTCCGCCGCGGCGGCTCGCGCGGGCAGGTCGGCTGGCGCACCGGCCGCGGTCGCGGTCGAATCCGCGAGCAGCAGCCGTAATTCGTGCCAGGCCGCCCACGGCAGCTCCAGCGCCGCGTCGAGCCGGTGCGCCTCGGCGAGCAGTGCATCGGCCTGGTGCAGTGCTGGTGTGTCATCGGCGTCCGATGGTGCGCGCCACCGCACGTCGTTCCACATGATGCCCAGCGCGGTATTGCGAATCGTCTGCGCGGTCCAGCCGTCCTCCCACCACGGGAAAAATGCGCGCGCGGCCGCCTCGTCGCCATCGCGGACCGCCTGGAACCAGTCCCGATCGCGCGGCCCCAACCAGCTCGCGGCCAGTCCGTCGTAGTCGAAACGGTCACTGCCGAGCGACAATCCGATCGAAACCCAGGCGTCCTCCGCGGGAACCTCGGTCAGCACCGTCTCCGCGAGACCGCGAATCCACATCAGATAGTCGCGTTCGACCTCGGCGCGGTCATCGCCTAATCCGAGCGGATCCTCGGTCCCCTCGTCCCAGACGATGTCGAATCGTCGACCCATTTCGTGCAGTACCGCGGCCACATGCCGGTGATAGCCCGGCCCCGCCGACGCACAACCCGCGCTCACCACCACCTGACCGTGCGCCGCGCGCAGATCGACCGGTTCGGCCGCCGGATGCAGCACGGCAAGCAGGCGATCCCCGGAGATCTCCACCGATTTCCGCAGTGGCGCGGACGTGGCGGTCCAGCCGACCCGCGCACCGGCGGGGCCGGTCCGCAGCCACTCCCCGACCTGATCGAGGAAGTCCGCGGTGGGCGCGCGGCAGGCCCCCGCCGCGTGCAACTCGATTCCCATGGATACACATCCTTGTGTCCGCGTTCCAGCGGCGAAAGTCAGGACCCTACACCTACACTGCGGACGTGGACCCCTTGACGCGGATCCGGGCGATCTGCCTGGCACTGCCCGAGAGCAGCGAGCGGCTCAGTCACGGCTGCCCGAATTTCTTCGTGCGGTCGAAGACGGCGTTCACCATGTATATGGAGGATCATCACCGCGAACCGGGTGCGACGATCTGGTGTCCGGCGCCGGACGGTGTGCAGGCCGAGCTGGTCGATGCCGAGCCCGAACGGTTCTTCGTACCACCGTATGTCGGCCATCGCGGGTGGATCGGCGTGCGGCTCGAGGTGGATCCCGATTGGGCGGAGATCACCGAGATCATTCACGACGGCTACCGCAAGGTCGCGCCGAAACGGCTTCTGGCCCAGCTGGACTGAATGCTTACTGCTCGACGAGCCGACGGCAGCCGTCCCGCCCGCCGGGCAGGCCGGCCGTATCGAACCAGCGTTCGAGTTGGCCGAGCTGCCACAGATCATCGATCTCCACCAGCACCGCGAGGAACGACAGCTGGGCGGGGGACAGCGCCGATCCGACACCGATCGGATCCGGAAAGGCTCTGTGCAGGAAGGGAATACAGTCGTAGTGCACGGTGCTGGGGTTCGCGGCCCACGCCGCTTCGATCGCGGCGGGCAGCAGCGTCTCGAAATCCGCTACGCGACCGACAAGTTCGCGGATGACATCGTGGCGCAGCCAGCCCTGCTGTCCGGGCAGGTGGCGATCGAACCACCGGTCGATGATCTCTGGATGCTCCAGCGCGGCAAGCAGTTCGTCGGTGGCGCGCTGCTCGGCGGCGAATGCGGGGGCGAGCGCGGCGCAGGTGCGCACGCCGGGATGGGGATCGGCGAGCAGTTGCTCCGGACGGCCGCCGTTGAGCCCGGAAATCCGTGCGGCACTGGCTCGTTCGACCGGATCCGACATGGTCGGCGCGATCTCGTCCAGCCGCCGCAGCAGCGCGACCCGCTTCTCGGCATAGGCCGGATGTGTGGTGAGTTCGATCAGCGCCCGCAGTGCGGCCATGCGCACCGTCACATCCGGATCCTCGACCAGGGGCTCGACCGCGTCGATCACGCCGGGAACGACCGCACGACAGGCGATCTCGTCCCTGGCCCGCATCGCCGCGCGGAATACATGGTCATCGATGGCCGCCAATAGGCCCGGTGGCGTCGGAACATGCTCCACCAGAAGGGCATTCGCCGGATCGGGCCCCAATTCCAGCAGCCCGGCACGCCGATTCGCTTTGACGCGCTGCAGATCCTCCTCGGTGCGCTCGGGCGGATAGGCCTCGGCGTACAGCTGCTCATCGGAGATTCCCGAACAACATCCCTGTGCGAAGACCTCGAGGTACTCCAGCAGGGCGACGCGCAAGGGGCGCGGCCCCGGATCCCACGGCAGTACGTCCTCGAGCTCCATCTCGGTATGCGGACGCGCCAATAGTTCGGCCACGATCGCGACGAACGGCGCGGTCGCGGAGTACACGCTGCCCTGATGTAGTAGTGCGGCGTCGAGATAGCCGACCGCGTCGACACAGCCCTCGGCATCACCGTCGATCAGCGCCCGCAGGTGCGCCGGAGCATCCGCCGCCGGGCCATAAGCATGTTCCAGCTCGGCCCAATCGACATCGGCTATCGCCCGCAACACCGGATCCATCGGATTGATCATGCTGCAGCCGAGCACGTCGATCAACTCGAGCGAAACACTTGCGTTCCCCGACGAACCTACGGTGCCGGTTCCAGATGATCGCCGATCAACATGGTTCCCGCTCCGCGTCGCGCGCCGGGACCGTGCCGCCAGTACACGTTGTCGGCGGTGAGCGGCACGCCGCATTCGCGGCAGACCACCACCCCCGACGTCGGATGTCCGCATTCGCGATGCACGACAAGCGCGGGTGGCCCCGCGGGCCCGGCGAGCCATTTATCGCCCCACGCGATGAGCATCGTGAGCACCGGATACAAGTCGCGCCCCGGTTCGGTGAGCACATATTCGTGGCGCACCGGATTCGTCTGATAGGCCTTGGCCTCGACGATCCCGTACTGCCGCAACACATCCAGACGCGCGGTCAGGACATTGGTGGCGATGCCCAGATCGCGGCGAATGTCCTCGAACCGGTTCACTCCGACGAACAGGTCGCGCAGGATCAGCGGCGTCCACCGCTCCCCGACCACGTCGAGGGTTCGCGCGATCGAGCACACAATGTCGGACATGGCAGCTTTGGGCACCCACCCATGGTAGTCCATTGCTTTTTGCAAGCGACTCCGATACGTTGCGAACCGTCGAAAAGACCGAACGTGAAGGGGTGATCGAGACGATGCCGGATACTGTGGCGCGGTTTCGCGAGGCGACCGAGGCCAACGATTTCGATGCGCTGATGACAACCCTTGCCCCCGATGCCGAGCTGACATCCCCGGTCTCGGGCAAGCTGGTCTTCCGAGGTCACGACGATCTGCGCATTCTGCTGACCGCGGCGTACGGCAGCCTCGACCGACTGCGCTGGACCGAGCATATCGGCGACGGCACGCGCCGAGTTCTGCTCGCCGAGGCCGCCGTCGGACCATTCCGGATGACCGAGGCCATGATCCTCGAATTGGCCGCCAACGGCCGCATCCGCCGCCTCGAACCGCACCTGCGGCCCTGGCTCCCACTGACGCTGTTGGCCGTGAAGCTCGGGCCGCGCCTGCTTCGTCATCCGGGGGTCATGCGGCGCGCACTATCGCGTTTCGACCAGCCCGTCGCCGGTTAGTTCGAGACGCCTGGTCACCCCGATATCGTCGAGGAAACGGGGGTCGTGGCTGACGACGATCAGTGCGCCCTCGAAGTTGGCCAGCGCCTGGGTCAGGTGATCGAGGCTGGGCAGGTCGAGATTATTGGTCGGCTCGTCCAGCAGCAGGAGCTTCGGGGCCGGATCGGCGAGCAGGAGCATGGCCAGGGCCGCGCGCAGCCGTTCACCGCCGGACAGGGCCGCCGCCGCGACATCGGCATCGCTGCCCCGGAACAGGAAGCGGGCCAGTTGGGCTCGGATCTGTTCGGCGGCCGCGTGCGGTGCGGTCGCGGCGACATTCTCGAACACGGTGCGCTGCTCGTCGAAGATGTCCAGGCGCTGCGGCAGTACTCGCCACGGCACCTGCGGCGGTTCGGCGGCGATGCGGTGCAGCAGAGTGGTCTTGCCCGCGCCGTTGCGGCCGGTCACCGCTATCCGCTCCGGGCCGGAGATCCGCAATGTCACGGTCGGACCGCAGGCCAGTTCGATCTCGTCGAGATCGATGACATCCTGGCCCGGGTAGAGCCCGGTGTCCGGTAGTTCGATCCGGATCCGGCGGTCGTCGCGCAAGAGATCCTCGGCCTGCTGCAGCTGTTCCTTCGCGGTGTCCAGCTTTTCGATGTGGTTATTGCGCAACTTGCCCGCCGACACCTGCGCTGCCCGCTTGCGTGCCCCCATGACGATCTTCGGTTCGCGCTTGTTCTCGAACATCTTCTGCCCGTAGCGCGCTCGGCGATCGAGTTTGATCCTGGTCTCGACCAGTTCGCGCGCCTGTTTGCGAACGTCGCTGCGCGCGTCCCGGATCGCGGCGCGTGCCACCTCCTGTTCGGCTTCGATGATTCGCTCGTATTCGCTGAAATTGCCACCGAACAAACGCAATTCACCCTGGCGCAGTTCGGCGATGGTGGACATTCGTTCCAGCAGCTCGCGGTCGTGGCTGACGGTGAGGACGGTGCCGGAGAACTGGGCGATGACCTCGTAGAGACGTTGGCGGGCAACGTGATCCAGATTGTTGGTCGGCTCGTCGAGCAACAGCACGTCCGGATCGCGCAGCAGCTCGGCGACCAGGCCGAGCAGCACGGTCTCGCCGCCGGAAAGGGTTTCGAGGCGGCGGTCCAGCTGTTCGGTCGAGTCGGCGAGGTAGTGCAGCCCCAGTCGACCCAGCAGCGCGATGGCACTCTCCTCGACATCCCACTGCGCACCGACGATATCGAAATCGGACTCCTCGCCGATACCGGATTCGATGCGGTGCAGTGCCTTTCGCGTTTCGGCAATGCCGAGTACCGCGTCGACGCGCTGACCGTCGCCGAGACCGAGATCCTGGCGCAGATAGCCCAGCCGCCCGGTGACCGTGATCGAACCGCGCGCCGGTGTCAGCTCACCCACGATCAGCCGCAGCAGGGTGGACTTGCCCGCGCCGTTGCCGCCGACCAGGCCGAGGTGGCCCGGGCCGAGCACCGCGTCCAGACCGTCGAAGACGGGGGTGCCGTCGGGCCAGGAGAAAGTGAGATCGGAAAGAGACAGATTGGTCATGTGGACCCCAGAGGTTGCGCGGGAATGCGGCGCACAGGATGTGGGCCGCCCGTGTGGCTACCTCATGAGAGCAACGACATGACTCCGATCAACGGGGATAAGACCCGTCTAGATTAACCACATCCGCGGCTGTCGTGCCACTGATATTCCGATCACATGTTCTGTCCGTCGCAGAGGCGACCGAGCAATCCACCTCGACTACCCGGCTCGCCCCCGCTGACGAGCGACCTAGACTCGCACCACCGAGCTCAACGGGTAATCGCCTTGGCGCTCACGGCCATTGAGGAAACCCAACTCCAGAACGACCGCGGCCGCGACGATCTCGGCACCGGCGGTCTGGAACAGATCCGCGGCGGCGGCCAACGTGCCGCCCGTGGCCAGCACATCGTCGAGCAGCAGAATGCGCCGACCCTTAAGGTCGACCCCGTCGGCGGGAATCTCCAGCGATGCGGTGCCATATTCGAGGCTGTACTCACGCGAGATGACCGGGGGCGGCAACTTCCCGGCCTTGCGCACCGCCATGACACCTGTGCCCAGCGTCGCGGCAACGCCCGCTGCGATGATGAAACCGCGAGCGTCGACGCCCGCAACCAGGTCGGCATCGGGCGCACACGCCGCGAGGCAGTCGATGACGGCCCGGAAACCCTCCGGATCGGCGAAAACCGGCGTGAGATCGGCGAAGCGAATGCCGGGAGAGGGGAAATCGTCGCGCCAGCGGGTCAGACGTTCGACCAGTTCGGCCGCCTTACCTGTCCGCTCGGCTAGGACGTCGTCCGATTCCACCGCCGCATGCTTGCTCATCGACACCTCTCCATGGTTACTCACCCACCAACACCTGTCACCGCTTCAACACCCAGCGGTCCATGTTCCAGCCGGTACCCGCCTGGGTCGGCCCGGCTATGCCGTTGCGCAAACCGTCGCCGAACGCGATGGTGCGGGGCGTGACGAACAACGGAATGCTCGGCATCTCCGCCCACAGCAGGTTCTCGGCTTCGGTGCGCAGATTCAGCGTTGCGGTCGAGTTGTCGTCGCCCGCAAGCTGATCGGTGATCGAATCGTAGCGGCCGTTACCGAAGCGACCGAAATTGAGCCCGCTACCGGTGCGCAACGCACTGGTAGCGACAACACCGGTCTCGGATCCGGCCGGACCAGGGGCCGATCCGGTGCTGCCCAGGACGGCATCGACTTTGCCCTCGGTGAGCTGGGACGGCGTGAAATCGGCGGATCCGGCATCCACCACATTGATACCTGCCGGTTTGCACGCGTCCGCGATCATCTGCACGGTCTGCGTGCGCCGATCGTCCGGCTGTACATATCCGATCCGAATGGTCGGCTTGGCCGCACCGGCGGCAGCCGCCGCGGTCGCATCACCGCCGCGGTACTTGTCGGCAGCGCCGATGACGTTCGGATAGTAGAGCGAATCCTGCTGTGTGATACGAGAATTCAGCACCGCGGTGCCGAGTCCGGTCTTCGGTGCGTCCTTGGCCTTGCCGAGTTTGTCGAACAGGTCCTGACGCGGCACACAAAATGCGAAACCGCGCCGCGCGTCGGCCGAGGCGAAGACACCCGAAGTACCCAGCACCAACTGTTCGGCACCGCGCCCCGGCACGGTCCGCACCGAAAACCCGCCGAGATTGATGTCTTTCACCGATCCGGCGCCGATATCGACGACCCCGACCGCATTCTCGCCCACCTTCTCCTTCAGATCGGCGGTCTTCGGATACACCACGATTCGCCCGGTCTCGGGCTTATTGCCCCACCAGCGCTCATTGGCCACCAGCACCAGACCGTCCTTGGCGGAGTAGGAATCGATCCGATACGGGCCCGATGACGGGAACCGCGAAAGATCCACCTTGTCCGTGCCGATCGTCCACCCGTTGTTCCAGAAGTCGGCGATCCGCTGCAGCGACGCCTGATCACCGGACTGCACGGCCGTCACCACATTCGGCACATTCGCCACCCGAGCCGCCACATGCGCGGGCATCAGCTCCCCCGTGGTGAAAAGATTGCGCCACGGCAGGTAGTGGTGGTCCGCGCGGAACACGACGGTGGCGTCCTTGGAGCCGGGCTGACAGTCCACCCGCTCGATATCGGCGTATCCGGCGGTGCTCGCGGCATCGAAGAGCGGAACCTGGCCGCGATCACCGGGTTTGGTGTAGCGGCCACTGCGCGCGGCCCAGGCCAGCACCAGATCGTCACATGAGGTCGGCACCCCGTCGGAGTACACCCCGTCCGCATTGAGCCGGTACTGCACCGTCTGCGCCTCGCCCGGCACCTCTTTTGCGGTGCCGACATCGGTGTCCGCGACCTGCTGACCGTCGGGTCCGGTGTAGAAGAACCCGGTCAGCACCCGCGCGAACACCGCGGCCGAGCCGCTGCTCGCACCGAGCGTGGTGCCGCCGTTGTAGCTGGCGATCACCGCGTCGACGGCATAGCCGATGGAGGGCACCTGGTTCTGACTGGAGCATCCGACCACCACCGTGGCGGCCACGGTGCCCGCAGCCACCGCTCCGATCAGACGTGACGCTAGCGACTGCTTCATCTATGCAAACCCCTGCCGTCGGCTGTCAGTGCCTGCGCTTGTTCCGCTTTCCGCTCGGCCGGGCACCCGGACGCGGAGTCTGCCCGGGTTCGCGCACGGGGCGCGCGCCCAGCTCCCGGCCGGTCGCCGCGTATGCGCGCCGCTCCGCTTCGGCGCCCGCCCGCGCCGATGCCAGTCCGGCCCGCTTATTGAGCACCTTCTTGGTGTGTGCCGCGACCGGACCCCACCGCTCCTTGATCGACACCAGCAGCGGCACCGCGAAGAAGATCGACGAATACGCGCCGACGATCATGCCGACCAGCTGCACCAGCGCGAGATCCTTGAGCGTGCCGACACCGAGCAGCCACACCGCGATCACCAACATGCCGACAATCGGCAGGATGCCGATGACCGTGGTGTTGATCGAACGCATCAGGGTTTGGTTGGCCGCGAGATTCGCCTGTTCGGCATAGGTGCGCCGGGACGTATTGACCACACCGCGGGTGTTCTCCTCGACCTTGTCGAAGACGACGACATTGTCGTAGAGCACGTAACCGAGGATGGTCAACAGGCCGATCACCGCCGCGGGCGTCACCTCGAAACCGACCAGTGAGTAGATGCCCGCCGTGACGATCATGTTGAAGAACAACGAGGCGATCGCCGCGATCGACATATCCCGTTCGAAGCGGATCGCGATATAGACCATGGTGAGCGCGATGAACACGACCAGCGCGATCAACGCCTTCTTGGTGATCTGGCTACCCCAGGTCTCGCTGATCTCGGCGATGCTGATCGCATTGCGAGAAACGTTGCCGTCCTTGTCCTTCGGCTGGAAGGCGTTGAACAGCGCGGTCTGCAGCGCGTCGGTCTGGGTGGCGCTCAGCGTGTCCGAGCGGACCTGGATGGTCTCCGCGGAGCCGGATCCCACCTTCTGCACCGTCACCGGCGCGTGGCCGATGGTCTGGGAATAGATGTCCTCGACCTTCTGCGTGGTGGCCGTTCCCGCCGCGGGCAACTGGATGCGCGATCCGCCCGCGAAGTCGATGCCGAGGGTGAATCCGCGGATTCCGATGCTCAGCAACGAGATCAGCACGAAGGCCGCGGTCAGCGCGTAGTAGAAACGCCGCCGACTGACGATCTTGAATCCGCCGGTACCGGTGTACAGGCGCTCGAAAACGCTGTGCTTGGGCGTCTGGAGATCGTTCACCTCGTCGGCGAACGGCTCCAGGGTCGAGTTCGTCATCGTGCCGTCTCCTTAACCAGCGCCTCGCCTGCCCTGCGCTCCCTGGCCACTTCCTGAATCGCACCGAGCCCGTTGACCGAGGGTTTCGCCCAGAACGAGGAGCGCGAGGCCAACATCATCAGCGGCGCGGTCACCAGGTACAGCACGATCACGTCGAGGACGGTGGTGATACCGAGGGTGAACGCGAAGCCCTTCACCTGACCGGCGGCCAGGATGTAGAGCACCACCGAGGCGATGAGGCTGACGGTCTTACCGGAGAGGTTGGTGCGCTGGGCCCGCTGCCAGCCGCGCGGCACCGCCGAACGGAAGCTGCGACCCTCGCGCATTTCATCCTTGATGCGTTCGAAGAACACCACGAAGGAGTCGGCGGTCAGACCGATACCGATGATCAGACCGGCGATACCGGCCAGGTCCAGGGTGAATCCGATCCACCGGCCGAGCAGCACGATGATGCCGTATACCGCGACACCCGAGGCGATCAGCGAGAATCCGGCGAGGAAGCCGAGCATCCGGTAGTAGAGCAGGCAGTACAGCAGCACCACCGCGAGACCGATCGCACCCGCGAGCAGACCCGCGCGCAGCGAGGACAGACCGAGGGTCGCCGAAACCGTCTCGGCCTCGGAGGTCTGGAACGACAGCGGCAGCGAACCGTACTTCAGGGTGTTCGCGAGTTCCTTGGCGGTGGCCGCGGTGAAGCTACCGGAGATGGTGGTGCGACCGCCCTGCTGCGGACCCGACTGCACGACCGGCGCGCTGACCACCTTCGAGTCGAGTACGAATGCGACCCGCTTGTTGATGTATTCACCGGTCAGCGCGGCCCAGGCATCGCTACCACCGGATTTGAATTCGAGGTTCACCTCGTGGCGCGCCTGCTGCTGATTGAGCCCGGACGTGGCGTCCTTGATCTCCTGGCCGTCGATGCGGCTCTTGTCCAGCAGCAAGATTTCCTTGCCGTCGGTGGAGCAGGTGACCAGCGGCAGATTCGGATCGTCGTTACCGGCGAGCGGATCGGCCTTATTGCAGTCCATCGCGGCCATCGCGGCCTGCTGCACCGTGGCATCGGTGCTCTGCCTGGTCGCCTTGGCGTCCGCGATCTCCTTCTTCGCCTGTTCCTGCGGCGTCAGACCGCCGGGCGGGGCGGGCGGCGAGGTCGGGGCCTGCGCGGGGAACACACGCGGCTGCGGGGTCGATTCCGCCGCGGGTGCGGACTCCGTGGTCGGCGCCGACTCGGTGGTTGGCGCGGGCTGGGTCGGCACGGTGCCGTCGGGGTTGAGCTGGGTGGTGTCCGGGACCGTGCCCGGCGTCGCCGTCCCCGCGGTACCCGGGGTCTGTGCCGATGCCTTGCCGCCGACCGCGGGCACCGCGGAAAGCACCGGACGGATGTAGAGCTTGGCGGTCGTCGCCAGCGCCTTGGCCTGGCCGCCGTCGTCACCGGGAACCGTGATCACCAGATTGTCGCCGTCGATGACGACTTCGGAGCCGGAGACACCGAGCCCGTTGACGCGGTTCTCGATGATCGTCTGCGCCCGGCGCAGGCTGTCCTGGCTCGGCTTGCTGCCATCGGGGGTGCGGGCAGTCAAGGTGACGCGGGTACCACCCTGCAGGTCGATGCCCAGTTTGGGGGTCGGGGAATGATCACCGGCGAAGAACACCAGCGCATAGATCACGGCCAGCAGCACGGCGTAGACGCCGAGCAACCGGAGCGGATGCGCCGATCCCTGGGAAGGTGGCACAGTTCGTCATCTCCTAGGCGGAAGTCGAGGGTGGAACAGGCGGGCGCGCACGGCCGGGCACCCGAACGGATGGCCCGCGGCGATCTGTGGCACGCGGGCGGGCCCTTCCGAGCGACCGGCAAGCAATCGCTTCGGGAGCCGGTAAACCGATCAGTCCTTGGTCAGCCGGGTCTCGGTCTGCTCCGCGGACTCCTCGACGGGACCGGCCTCGGCCTCGTCGGTCACGGTCTCATCCGTGGTCTCGTCCTCGGCGCGCACATCGCGGATGGCCTGACGCAACCACGTGGTGATGACGTCCTCGGCGATCTCGAGATCGACCGTGGTGTCGTCGAGATCGACCACGGTTCCGTACAGACCCGACGTGGTGGTGACCTGATCGCCGACCTTCAGGCTTTCCTGCATGGACGTGACCTTTTCGGCCTCGCGCTTCTGACGGCGCACACCGAGGAACATGGGCACGAGCAGGGCTACCAGTAGGAGCGGAAACAGAAGTTCCATCGTCGAAGTCAGTCCCTAGTCTGTGGGTGGGAATGGGCTATTACCCCAACAGTCTGCCAGCTCATGTCGTCACCACCACACCGGCACACCCTTGACGTCCCGGAATCCGGATTTCGAGCCCATCCTGAACCGCACGCAACCCCGCGACCGGGCGCCGGTCGCGGGGCTGCGCAACGCGCGGCCTAGGCGGTCTTGCCGTAGGTGTAGTCGTCGAGCGGGAAGCTGACCGCCTCGCGGTGGGCATTGACGGTGCTGGTCGGGCGCAGTAGCGCGGCCTCGCCGTGCTGGTTGAAGTAGTAGCTGCGCGCGGTCGCGCAGTCGCCGCCGTAGAACACCGAGGAGCCCAACTTCTCTGTGACGCGGTCCAGGAACCGGGTATTGGCCTGCTCGGTCACCTCGAAGGTCGTCTCACCACGCCGGAACATTTCACCGAGCAACCGGCCCATATGCTTCATCTGGGCTTCGATGGTGGTGAAGTAGGACAGGCCGCTGTAGGAGTACGGACTGTTGAGGCTGAGGAAGTTCGGGAACTTCGGCACGGTGATGCCCTCGTAGGCCTGGAAACGGTTGTCGCGCCAGAACTTTCCGAGGTTGACGCCGTCGCGGCCGATGATCTCGATGGCCGGGAAGTTCACATCCCAGAGGTTGAAGCCGGTGGCCAGGACCAGCGTATCGATCTCGGTCTTGTGCCCGTCGGCGGTGACGATGCCGTCGGGCTCGATGTGATCGATCGAGTTGGTCTCCAGCCGGACATTGGGCTGGTTGAACGTCTTGAAGTACTGATTGGAGAAGGTGGGTCGCTTGCAGCCGAAGTCGTAATGCGGGGTGAGTTGCTTGCGAATCTCCTTATCGCGCACCTGCGCCCGCAGATGCGCCTTGGCGAGTACGCCCGCGGCCATATTCAGCGGCTTGGCCTGCTTGAAGTGCAGCACGCCGATCACCATGAGTGCCTCGAGCAGACTGGTGTTGACCAGCCGCGCGGCCTTCTGGGTGACGGGCACCCTGGCGAACAGCTGCTGCACCGGCGCGGGAATCGCGGTGTCGATTTTCGGCACCACCCAGATCGGGGTGCGCTGGAATACGGTGAGTTCCTTGGTCTTCTTCGCGGCTTCGGGTATCAGCTGCACGGCGGTGGCGCCGGTGCCGATGATGGCGGCCTTGCGACCGGTCAGGTCGAAATCGTCCTCCCACGCGGTGGTGTGGATGATCTTGCCCGCGAACGAATCGATGCCGGGAAACGGCGGTGTGTAAGGCTGGGACAGGAAGCCGGTGGCAGTGAGAAGGTAACGGCCGGTGAGGGTTTCACCACCGGCGATGGACACGACCCAGTGCTGGTTCTCCTCGTCCCAGCGGGCGCCGTCCACCACGGTGCCGAAACGCATCCGGCGGCGCAGGCCGTACTTGTCGGCGACGTGGGCGGCGTACTTCTTGAGCTCCTTGCCCGGTGCGAACAGGCGCGTCCAATACGGGTTGGGCTCGAAGGAATACGAGTAGGTCACCGAGGCGATATCGACCGCGAGCCCCGGGTAGTGATTGACATGCCAGGTGCCGCCGAGGTCGTCCTCGCGCTCCAGAATGACGAAATTGCTCAGACCCAGCCGGTCGAGCTCGATACCCGCTCCCATGCCGCCGAATCCCGCACCGACCACGACCGCGTCGTATTGAGGCGCCACGTCGAACCTCCTGCTTCAACATTCCATCGGGAATGTAGGAACCATTCCTCACGGAATGACACATCATTCCGTTTGTGAACACCGTATCATCGGACAGGTGACGAAGCCATCCACGCGTGCGCCCCGCCCAGCGGCCGGAAATGCGATCCAGCGACGCAAGGCCGAACTGCGGCGCGAGATCATCGATACCGCCTTCGTCTGCTTCGCCGAGAAGGGCTATCACGCAACCGGCATCGCCGATATCGCCAACGAATTGGGCATCGGGCACGGCACCTTCTACCGGTACTTCAGCAATAAGCGCGAGATCATCGACGTGGTTATCGACGATCTGACCACCCGGATCATCGAGGCGCTCGGCACCGACAACGCACCCGACGCCGCCACCTCCCTTGACGAATATCGCGCCCAGATCGATCGCATCGGCGCCGCGCTGACCCGGATCCTCGTGGACGACCGACGGGTCGCCCAACTGCTGCTGTTCCACGCCACCGGCATCGATGACGAACTCACCACCCGGCTCTACGGTCTGCTCGATATGGCTGACGCGCTCACCGCGGGCTATCTGTCGCACGGCGTCGAACTCGGTTATCTGCGTGCGGATCTCGATACCAAGTACACCGCCAAGGCGGTGACCGGCATGCTGCTCGCGGGCATCGTGCACGGGCTGCGCAATCCGGACGAGACCGCGGTGCGGGAATTGAACGAGGCGATCCGGCGGCTGCTGATCGACGGCGTGCGCAAGGACTGAAATCCGGCAGATCTCCAGCGGCTGCCTGCGCCGATTGCGGCTAGGGTGGGACCCGGATCGACCGGCCAACAGGGGCAACACGTGTTCGGCAGAGACCGCCTGGTTCGAAAAAACCGCATTCGACGCGAGCAGGGCAGCGACCCTGGAACAATGTCGCGGGTGACCCCCGACGACGTGAGCCGAATCCACTTCGCCATGCCACCCGTGGGGCACCGCGGCTACCACGCCGATGAGGTCGACGCATTCCTGGAACTGATCTCGGCGACATTGGCCGGTCATGGGGCGCTGACCGCCGACGATATCCGGCATGTCGCCTTCGACGCCCCGCGCTTCGGCGGCCGCGGCTATCAGGCCGATCAGGTCGACGAATTCCTGGACCGGGTCCGCGTGGAACTGGAATTCCGGCAGCGCGGCTCTCGGCCGGTCCCCGCCGGTGGCAATGGTTCCGGTCCGTCCGCGCTGCTCACCCCCGACGATGTGCACCGCATGCAGTTCACCCAGTCCGCGGTCGGCCGTCGCGGCTACGACACCGAAGAAGTAGACGCTTTCCTGGACCTCGTCGCCGCCACCCTCGCACACGGCGGCCCCGGCAGCCTGACCATTCCCGACGTCCGCGCCGTCCGCTTCACCGAGGCCCGCCTCGGCACCCGCGGCTACGCCCGCGACGAGGTCGACGCCTTCCTCGACCTCGTCGTCACCGCCCTCGAAAACAACCACCGCTGAACCGCGCTCGCCCCACAGAGCGCTCGAGATCAGGTGGAACCCACCCGAGAAGCCACCGCCACCAGTGGCACCTGATCTTGATCCGGCGGCGGGGGTCAGTCGAAGAGGTCGAGGGTTGGGTGGGGTTCGCGGCCGCGGACTTCGATGGAGCCGAAGACGAGATCGGGCGGGGGGATGAGGCCGAGGTGTTCCCAGGCGGCGGCGGTGGCGACGCGGCCGCGCGGGGTGCGGGCCACCATGCCCGCCCGGACGAGGAACGGCTCGCATACCTCTTCGACGGTCGCGGCCTCCTCCCCCACGGCGACCGCGAGAGTCGAAACACCAACGGGCCCACCGCCGAAGCTGCGGACCAGCGCGCCGAGGACCGCACGGTCGAGGCGGTCCAGGCCGAGGGCATCCACGTCGTAGACCTCGAGTGCGACCTGGGCGATGGGACGGGTGATCACGCCGTCGGCGCGAACCTCGGCATAGTCGCGGACGCGGCGCAGCAGGCGGTTGGCGATGCGGGGAGTACCGCGGGAGCGACCCGCGATCTCGGCGGCGGCATCGCGGTCGATGGTGACACCGAGGATATGGGCCGAGCGCTGCAGGATACGCAGGAGTTCGTCGGGATCGTAGAAATCCATATGGCCGGTGAAGCCGAAGCGGTCGCGCAGCGGACCGGTGAGCGCTCCGGAGCGGGTGGTCGCGCCGACCAGCGTGAACGGCGCGATATCCAGCGGAATCGAGGTCGCCCCAGGGCCTTTCCCGACGACCACGTCGACGCGGAAATCCTCCATGGCGAGGTAGAGCATTTCCTCGGCGGGCCGCGCGATCCGGTGGATTTCATCGATGAACAGCACATCGCCGTCGACCAGATTGCTCAGCATCGCGGCGAGATCGCCCGCGCGTTCCAGCGCCGGACCGGACGTAATGCGCAGTGCCGTACCGAGTTCGGCGGCGATGATCATCGCCATACTGGTCTTGCCGAGACCCGGCGGACCGGACAGCAGCACATGGTCCGGAGTGCCGCCGCGCTGTTTGGCACCGCGCAGCACCAGCGCGAGCTGTTCGCGCACGCGCGGCTGGCCGATGAAATCGTCCAGGGACTTCGGGCGCAGACTAGCCTCGATATCACCGTCGGACTTGAGATAGCTTGCGCTGACCTGGGATTCGGCGTCCGGGTCGGAGTCCTGATCCATGACCTCTTACCGATTCTTTCCCAGCGAGCCGAGCGCGGCCCGCAGCGCCTTCGACGTATCGGCGGCGGGATTCTCGGCGAGGACCGCGTCGACCGCGGGTTCGGCCTGTTTGACCGGGAATCCGAGTCCGACCAGCGCCTCGACGACCTGCTCGCGCACCGGCGTGAGCACCGGCGTCGGTGTGCTGCCGGGCGGGCCCGCCTGCACCGGAACGAGATTCACCTTGTCACGCAACTCGACGACCATGCGCTCGGCTCCGCGCTTACCGATGCCGGGCACCCGGGTCAGCGCCGCGACATTGCTCTCCGCCAGCGCCTTGCGCAGCGCCTCGGGCTCGAGCACCGCGAGCACCGCCATGGCCAGCCTGGGACCGACTCCGGATACGGTCTGCAAAAGGCCGAACAGGTCACGGGATTCGGTATCGGCGAATCCGAACAGCGTCATCGAATCCTCGCGCACGATCATCGCCGTGAACAGCCGGGATTCCTCGCCGCGGGTCAGCGTGGACAGCGTCGCCGGGGTGACATTGAGTCGGTAGCCGACGCCCGCCGCCTCGATCACCACATGATCGAGCGCGATCTCGAGCACCTCACCGCGTACCGACGCGATCACCCGCGCACCACCTTCCGTTGTTCGGCAAGCCGCTGTGTATACCGCCGCTGCGCCTCGGCGGCGCGCGCCTCGGCCTCGGCCATCCGCGCCATCAGCGGCGCCCGCCAACAATGACAGATCGCCAGTGCCAGCGCATCGGCCGCATCCGCCGGTTTCGGCGCGACCTGGAGGCCGAGGATACGCGTCACCATCGCGGTCACCTGAGCCTTGTCCGCGGTGCCGTTGCCGGTGACGGCGGCCTTCACTTCACTCGGGGTGTGAAAGGCCACGGGTATTCCCCGACGCGCGGCCGCCAGCGCGATTACTCCGCCCGCCTGGGCGGTGCCCATCGCGGTGCGCACATTGTGCTGGGCGAATACTCGCTCGATCGCGACCGCGTCGGGTTCATGCGTATCCATCCAGTGTTCGGCGACGTCGGCGACGCCCATCAGCCGGTGTGCCAAGTCCATATCCGCGGGCGTGCGCACCACGTCGACGTCGAGCGCCGTCACCTTCCGCCCCAGCCCGCCCTCGACGATGCTGAGGCCGCACCGGGTGAGTCCCGGGTCGACGCCCATCACCCGCACACGATCCCCTCTCGAAGGCACGAACAACTGTTCGAGAGTCTAGTGGACGGGGCAGCTACCGTTCACCAACGACACGGTGGCCGTCCAGGATTCGGCTAGTCGAACAAGTGGTAGCAGCTCACATACGCGTAGGTGCCGGAGTCCGAATCCTCGACGATCACCTTGCCGTCCTGCAGGATTCGGCAGGTCACCGCGCCCCCGCTGGATCCGCTGACCGTCGCCGACACCCGGCCGGTGCGGACGTATCCGGTGACGGTCACCGCCTTCGTCCATGGCAGCGGTGCATCGTTGGCATCGGCGGTATCCAAATCGCCACTGTTATAGGAGATATCGGCGGTGCCGGAGCCGGTGACCTCGTAGGTGATCGAGGTTTCCTTCTTCGACTCCTTATCGATCCGGTAGGCGATGGATCCGAAGACCGCGACGCAGCCGCCGACCGTGAGCACGATCGCCAGGAAGACACCGCCGAGCACCCACGGCCATACCGGCTTGCCCTTGGGCGGCTGCGGCGGATAACCCGGGTAGCCCGGATACCCCTGCCCCGGATAACCCGGGTACTGCGGCGGTGGTTGATAAGTCATGTGCACCCTCCCGAATCCTTGCACGACCGGCTATTGGACCTTACCGGACAAGTCTGTTCGGAGCCCGGTTCACCTGTGCGGTTATCGACCTGCGATCGACCAGCGTTTCAGCGGCGCCCAGGTTCATCGGAGCTAATTCACAGGTTCTCTCGAGGAAGGGTCTCGACAATGCCGTAGGTGCCCGTAGTCCGTGCCCCGCTCGCCGCACCCGCGACTCCTGTGACGCCGCCACCGCCACCGCGGCTGCCTTCGGCGAATCTGAATCCGAACTATCAGAACGGCTTTCACCACGGCATATCGCTGCTGCACGGCTGGCTCCCGGTGACCGTCGAATTGGTCGCGGTGGCCGCGGTGATCGTCGCGATCGGCTGGCGGACCCGGCGTTGGCGGCTAGTGCTGCTGCCGGTCTGCGTGCTGCTCGGCGCGGCGGGTGCGGTGGCCGCATGGGCGTATGTGAACGATCAGGGGCTGGCCTCGGATCCGGCGCCGGTCGAATTGTGGGGCTGTGTCGGCGTCGCGGTCGCGGCGATCGCGGTCGCCGCACTCGGTTGGCGCAGTGCCAGGTGGTGGCGGCGCGGTGTCTCTGTGCTCGCCATCCCGCTGGCACTGTTGAGCACCGGCATCGTGCTCAATCAATGGGTGGGCTACTACCCCACCGTGCAGTCGGCGTGGAATGCGCTGACCGCGGGTCCGCTGCCGAATCAGACCGATATCGATGCGCTGCCCGGACTGCGCAATACCGATGTCGGCACCGGCAAGATCGTGCCGGTGCAAATTCCGGACGCGGCCAGCGGCTTTCCGCATCGAACCGAATACGTGTACCTGCCACCGGCCTGGTTCGCCGGTACGGCGCCGCCGACGCTGCCGGTCGTCATGATGATCGGCGGCGAATTCAATACGCCCGCCGACTGGATCCGCAGCGGCCAGATCATGCCCGAGGTGGATAAGTTCACCGCTGCCAACGGCGGCCGTGCGCCGATCCTCGTCTTCGTCGATTCCAGCGGAAGTTTCAACAATGACACCGAATGCGTGAACGGTCCGCGCGGCGATGCAGCCGATCATCTGACCCGAGATGTGCCCAGTTATCTCGAATCTCGGTTCGGCGCATCGGCGGATCCGGCGAACTGGGCGGTGGTCGGCTGGTCCATGGGCGGCACCTGCGCGGTCGATCTGGCGGTCATGCACCCCGAATTGGTGCGCACCTTCGTCGATATCGCGGGCGATCTGGGCCCCGCCTCGGGCAATAAGGAACAAACGATCCGAAGGCTTTTCGGCGGCGATGCCAACCGCTGGGCCGCCTTCGACCCGCTCACCGTCATGGCCGCGCACGGCCCTTACACCGGCACGGCGGGGCTGTTCGACGATCTCACCCCGCCCAAATCCGGTCCGGGATCCCATGGCGCACATCAGCGAACCACATCCGCCGACGATGACAACGTCGGAATGGGCGGTCACGATGGAGTTTTCGACACCGGTGAGGTCGGCGCGGCCGAAAAGCTGTGCGACGCAGGACATCAAGTCGGCATCGACTGCACCATTCACACCACCCAGGGCGGCCACACCTGGCAATTCGCCTCGGCCGCGTTCACCTCGTCGTTCCCGTGGATCGTCGCGCGCGTCGGTCTCCAGGTGCCCGACGCGACCTGAAACCGATTGCGCGGTCGATGAATCGACCTTCGGCTCAGCCCAGCACTTCGGCCGGTGCTGCGGACTCGGCGCGGAAGGTCCGGCGATAGGCCAGCGGGGATATGCCGATGGAATCGTGCAGGTGCTGGCGCAGTGAGCTGCCGGTGGCGAAGCCGACCTCGCCCGCGATCCGATCCACGGTCATATCGGTCGATTCGAGGAGCTGGCGGGCGCGGAAAACGCGCTGTTGGATGAGCCAGCGGCCCGGGCTCATGCCGACCTCCTCGCGGAAGCGGCGGGTGAAGGTCCGCTTGCTCATTCGGGCCTGGGCGGCGAGATCGTCCATGGTCAAAGGTAATCGGAGATTCTCCAAGGCCCAGTGCCTGGCGGCCGCGGTGCCCGCCGAGGTCGACGGCGGCACCGGCTGTTCGATGTATTGGGCCTGGCCGCCGTCCCGCCACGGTGGCACGACACAGCGCCGCGCCACCGTATTCGCGACCGCACTGCCGTGGTCGCGGCGCACCAGGTGCAGGCAGAGGTCGATTCCGGCCGCCGCGCCCGCCGAGGTGAGCACGTCATCGTCGTCGACGTAGAGGACATCGGTATTCAGTCGCACCCGTGGAAAGGTGCGCCGGAACAGGTCGGCCACATTCCAGTGCGTCGTCGCGGGACGACCGTCGAGCAATCCGGCGGCGGCGGTCACGAATGCCCCGGTGCAGATCGACACGATCCGGGTACCGGGCCGAATACGCGCGAACGCCGCGGCCACCGGGGGCGGCAGTGCGCCACTGAGCGTCATATCGATATCGCAGGCCGGAATGACGACGGTGTCGGCGCTGGCCAGCGCTCGGCTGTCGTGCTGGACGGCAATGGCGAAATCGGATCGGCTCGGCACCGGTGCGCCATCGATCGAGCAGGTGCTCACCTCGTACAGCTCCGCGGCGGTGCCGAAGACCCGGCTCGGGATGCCGAGCTCGAACGGATACACCCCGGCCAAGGCGAGCACGACCACCCGATGTCGCGCCGAATGCCCATTCGAGGTAGCGACCATGGCGCGATCATATCGAATATTGGCAATCGTGCCATTTTCTGGCGCTGCCGCCGACGGCAGGCTGAACGACATGAACGACACCACCATGCGCGCGATCAGCCAAGACGTCATCGGCGGCCCCGAGGTCCTGACCGAAGTCGAATTGCCCATCCCCACGCCCGGCCCCGGCGAAATCCTCATCCGGATGCGAGCAGCCGGTCTCAACCCCACTGATTGGCGGCATCGCGGCGCCTCCGGGCTCTTCCTCGGCGAACCGCCGTTCGTGCTGGGCTGGGATGTATCGGGCGACGTGGTGGCCACAGGTATCGGCGTCACGCTTTTCGAGCCGGGCGACGAGGTCTTCGGCATGCTCCCCTACCCGTATGGACACGGCGCCTTCGCCGAATACGTAGTCGGCCCCGCTCGCGCCTTCGCCCCGAAACCGGTGAACCTGGACCACATTCAGGCCGCGGCGATCCCGCTGGCCGCCCTCACCGCCTGGCAGGCCCTCGTCGATACCGCGAAACTACAAGCCGGACAACGTATCCTGGTCCATGCGGCAGCGGGCGGTGTCGGACACTTCGCCGTTCAGATCGCCAAGACGCGCGGCGCGTACGTCATCGGCACCGCGAGCGCGCCCAACCACGAATTCCTGCGCGAAATCGGCGCGGACGAGACGATCGATTACCGCACAACCGATTTCGCCGCGACGGTCCGCGATATCGATGTCGTGCTGGATTCGATCGATGACGAGAACAGTCTGCGCTCCCTGCGCGCGCTCCGCCCCGGCGGCCTACTGGTCTCGCTTCGCGCCTTCGGGGCGACCGAATTGGGCACCGAGGCGAAGCAATTGGGAGTTCGGGCCGTGCGCATGCTGGTAGAGGACGATCACGCCGGAATGATCGCGCTCGCGGAACTCGCCGAATCCGGGGCGCTGCGCCCGACCGTCGCCGGGGTCTTCCCGCTCGAAGAGGCGGCGAAGGCGCACGCACTCGGCGAAACCGGTCGCACTGTAGGCAAATTGGTGCTCACGGTGCCATGAACGACAGTCAGCTTTTCTTGCCCGTGGCTGATCAGTATGTCGGCGCCCCACCAAGTCAGGCGACCCGCGATCGCCACGTATAGGAAAATCGCGAAGTACACGAGGCTCGCGCCGTAGTCGGCAGCCCAGCCGGGCATCCGATTCACCGTCGCGAATGCGGCGATGAGCAGGATCGGTCCGGTCGCGACCGCGAGCGGGGCGAAGGTGCTGTTCAGGTCGGTTGACTCGCCGGGGTGCTCGTCGGCAAGGGATCGACTCATGTGGCTGGTCTCTTTCCGGGCGGGACAAGTTCTCGGTGCGCAAGGAGCCTGATCGGGCGGCCGCGGCGGTCTGTCGCGGCACTCGATTCGCATATCAGCAATCGAACCGCAATCGTTACACCGCAGATATCGACAGCTGCGATCAGTTGCTCCAAACCCAGAAAACGAGATCAGCTAACTGACGGCAATCGTCAATCGGTCGTATCGGGCTCGGCTGCCGCCACCTCGGGGTTTGCGCCATCGGAATTCCTCCAGGACAACCCCGCCGTTCGGCCGCGTTTGTGGCGTGCATCACATCTGAGACCTACCATCCGAAGGATGAGCAATGTTTCGAAGGCTGTCCTAGAAGGTGGGCCGAAAGACTTGCCCGCTCGCATCGTTCCGATCACGCCGCCGGGCGTCGAACTCAAAGTCGAATTCCGCGGCGGATACGAGCACTTCAAGGTCACCAATCGGGAGGCCGATACGCCCGAGGGGCGGCTGCGCGTCTACGAGTGGTCCGATCGGACCCGAATCGCGGAATAATCGGTTCGCGCCCGGTGCGAAACGCACTCGGGGCGGTTCGCATCTCTGCGACCGCCCCGAGGCACCAGTCGGTGATGTTCGGTGTCAGTCCTGTTCCAGCTGGGCGCCGATCTCATCGGAGATGTCCACCATCGGATGCAGTGACGTTCTGTACGACGCCACAGTGGCCGATGCGACGATCCGCGAGTCAGTCCTGTTCCAGCTGGGCGCCGACCTCGTCGGAGATGTCCACGTTGGTGTAGACGTTCTGTACGTCGTCGCTGTCCTCGAGCGCGTCGACCAACTTGAATACCTTGCGCGCGCCGTCGACATCGACGGCCACCGACACCGAGGGCTGGAAGCCGGATTCAGCGGAGTCGTAATCGATTCCGGCATCCTGCAGCGCCTTGCGCACCGGGATCAGATCCGACGGATCGCTGATGACCTCGAAGGACTCGCCGAGATCGTTGACCTCCTCGGCGCCCGCGTCGAGCACGGCCATCAGCACGTCGTCCTCGGACAGCCCGTTCTTCTCCAGGGTCACGATGCCCTTACGGTGGAACAGGTAGGAAACCGAACCCGGGTCGGCCATATTGCCGCCGTTGCGCGTCATCGCAACCCGCACCTCGCCCGCGGCGCGGTTACGGTTATCGGTGAGGCATTCGATCAGTACCGCGACGCCATTGGGGCCGTAACCCTCGTACATGATGGTCTGCCAGTCGGCACCGCCTGCCTCTTCACCGCCGCCGCGCTTGCGGGCACGCTCGATGTTGTCGTTAGGAACCGACGACTTCTTCGCCTTCTGGATGGCGTCGTACAGCGTCGGATTTCCCGCCGGGTCACTGCCACCAGTGCGGGCCGCCACCTCGATGTTCTTGATCAACTTGGCGAAGAGCTTGCCGCGCTTCGCGTCGATCCCCGCCTTCTTGTGCTTGGTGGTGGCCCATTTGGAGTGGCCGCTCATTCCCTACTTCCTCCAGTCGACAGCACGTCTGATCGTGCGCACGGTACCCGCACCGGCCGGGTAGACAACTCTGCCAGCCTACTCGTCCGGTTACGGCGAATTCCTGAGGGCGACTAGTCGGCCCCGCGAACCAGATCGACGAACATCCGGTGCACCCGCAAATCGCCGGTGACCTCCGGATGGAACGATGTCGCGAGCACCTTGCCCTGCCGCACCGCGACGATGCGACCGGCGGCCGGTCCACTCGGAACAGTCGCAAGCACCTCGACGCCCGCACCGACCCGCTCCACCCACGGCGCCCGGATGAACACCGCGCGCACCGGGCCATCGGTCAGCCCGGCGAACTCCAGATCGGTCTCGAACGAGTCGACCTGACGGCCGAAAGCATTGCGCCGCACCGTCATATCGATACCGGACAGATGCTCGGCATCCGGTCGGGTGTCGAGCACTTCGGAGGCGAGCAAAATCATCCCGGCGCAAGATCCGAAGGCGGGCATACCTTTCCGCAGCCGCGCGCGCACCGGTTCGAGGAGTTCGAAGACCTCGAGCAGCTTGCTGATGGCGGTCGATTCGCCGCCAGGCAGCACAAGCGCATCCACCGCGGCGAGCTCGGACGCGCGACGCACCAGCACCGGTTGCGCACCGCATTCCACGAGCGCCGCGACATGTTCGCGCACGTCACCCTGCAGGGCCAACACGCCGATGGTCGGCCGGTCGGGACTGTGCTGCGCGCCCGTTGCGGGCGAGGCGACCGATGCGTTCACGCCATGAGCTTACGAGGCGCGCCGCTGTGGCCACGCTCACGGTATCCGGCCGGGGTCAGCTGGTGAATTTGCAGCTCTGGTAGCCAGTGCTCACGTAGGTGCTGGTGCCCGGATCGAGGTAGATCGAATCCCCTTGACCGTCGCTGCGCGCGTACAGCCAGACCGTCGCATTCGTCTGGTTGTCCGCCGCTCCCCGGCCGATCGCTATGTTGTAGGTGCGGTACTCGTCCGGATTATCGATCCGGTCCGAATAGCCCGATCCGTTTTGGTAGGAAAAGCTCCCGACAGCCACATTCCTGCCTCCATTCTTGACGCATTGAAACCGTCGTTCCTGGTCGGCGACTTCTTTGCGCGGCAGTCTACGAGCCGTCCGAACAAATACAGACCGTTCGGAATTTCCCAGTCCTGGGAAAAGTGGCATTTGGGCGCTCAGTCCCCGCGCAATGTCCGAATCAAGCCCTCTTGAACAACCGCCGCGACCAACTCACCCGCGCGGTTGAAGATCTTGCCGCCGGTCAGTGCACGACCGAAGCCAGCGGACGGGGAGGACTGGTCGTAAAGCAGCCACTCGTCGGCGCGGAACGGACGCAGGAACCACATAGCGTGATCGAGCGAGGCGTTCTGGGTCGGTTCGTCCGGGTGAGTGACCTTGGAGGAACCGAGCAGGGTCATATCGCTCATGTAGGCGAGGGTGCAGACGTGCACGACCGGGTCGTCGGGCAACGTATGCCGGTAGCGGAACCACACCTGCTGCGGGGAGACGACGCCGTCGCGACGGGTCACCACATCCTGCGGCACGGTGCGAATATCCCAGTGCTCCCATTCGCGCATCGCCCACAGCCGCTCGGGACTCATCGTGGTGCTGGCGTCGGGCAGCTCATCCGGACCCTGTACCGGCGGCATCTCGTCCTGATGTTGCGGACCCGAGTCACCGATATGGAACGACGCCGACATGGTGAAGATCGCGGCGCCGTCCTGTACGCCGGTGACCCGGCGGGTACAGAAGGACCGGCCGTCGCGGATGCGCTCGACGAGGTACACGGTCCGCTCTTCCGGATTGCCGGGCCGCAGGAAGTAGCCGTGCAGCGAATGCACCTGGAACCGCGGCTCCACCGTCCGTACCGCCGCAACCAGCGCCTGGCCGGCAACCTGTCCGCCGAATGTGCGCACGAGCTGGGTCTTGGTGGACGCGCCACGGAAGATGTCCCGCTCGAGCCGCTCGATCTCCAGCGCCTCTTCGATTGTCGCCATGGGGCCGAGATTATCCCGAGCGCCGACGCGGCCTGTCGGTGACCTCTCGGCAATGGCCGCGTCCGCCGCCCAGAACCGGGTTCGCGAGCAACGTTTGATGGAATGGATCGGTGCCGCATTTCGATCCGATCAGCCCGGACGGCCTCGTCGAATTCGTCGTCAACCGCGTCCGCGAGCTCCCCGGGCGGGTGCTGGTCGCCGTCGACGGCGCCGACGCGGCCGAACCCGTCAGGATCGCGGACCGCATCGCCACCGCGCTGCGCGACACCGGACGCACCGCCGAGGTCGTCGCGCTGCACGACTACATCCGCCCCGCCTCGCTCCGCATGGAATTCGGCCGCACCGACGAAATGTCTTATCGCACCGCCTGGTTCGACTACGCCGCACTTGACCGCGAAGTCATCGGTGCGCTACGCCACGACGCCCGCTGGCTCCCCGCGCTGTGGGACGAGGCCCGCGACCGCTCGGCCCGCTCCTCCATCCGCACCGCCGCCCCCGACACCGTTCTGTTCGTCGCCGGTCCCATGCTGGCGGGCCGCGGCCTCGAATTCGATCTGACCGTCCACCTCGACATGTCCGAACCGGCCCTGCACCGCCGCACCCCACCCGATGAGCGCTGGACCATCCCCGCCCTCCTCCACCACGACCGCGACAATCCCAGCGCCCCAACCTTTTTCATCCGCTGGGACCATCCCGATCGTCCGGCACTCCGAATAGACGACACCGCCCGTCGATAGTCGTAACCCATCCGAGAATTTGCCGCCCTCCCCTCCTTTGCAATTTTGTTGGGAGACAGCCATTTCCGTGCTCAACTCGATGATGGCAACACATAGTCTAATGCGCATATCCGAGTATCAATATGCCTTTTTACGACCTGAACCACTTGCCGCAATTTGTCGAGTCCGCAGGGGTGCGAATCCTCAGGAAGAAAACCGATATCGGACGCAACGAGGCGGCGAGCGCAATGCTCGCCGCCTCGAATCACCCACTCCCCCGGCCGAACCCACTGCGGTCGGGATAAGGGTTAGCCGCAGGCCGTCGACTGCTGACCGAGATTGGTCAACATGGTGCAGGCCCAATTCTTTTCGACCTTCCACTTGCCGCCCTCGGCGACAAAGGGCACATCGACGATGTTCTCCTGGCCGTTGATGGTGAACTTCGCCTTGGCATTGAGCGCGTCGCCGAAGACGCTCACATCGGTCACCTCGGCCTTGGCGCCCGCCTGCTGGTATGCCTGCGCCAAGCGGTTCGGCAGTTCCGGATCCGCGGTCGCGCCCTGCACCAGGTCCAACTTCTCCGAATTCGGCACCGACGGGTCCAGCGCGCGGAGCAACTGCGCGTTGAGGTCGGCGACGCTCGGGGTCGGCGGGACGCTCGCATTCAACTTCGTGACGCTGGTCGAGGTCTTGGTCGGTGTGGTCGCGGTCTTCGAGTCATCGCTGCCACACGCGGACAGGCTGAGCGCGGCCACGGCGGCCAGACCCGCGATCGCGATACGTCCGGTCTTACGAAGCTTCAACTGGTTATCCCTTTGCCGTTCGGACAGGTCCATGCCCCCGACGGTGCCGCGCGAACTGCCCGCACGGCCGCCGACGTGCACCGAATTCCGAAGCTAGCCACCAACTCTGTGGCGGGCATAAGACACCTGTGAGGACCGCGACAGCTTCTCCCCGACGCCATCGCCCAAAAGAGCGACGCCCGCGGCAGTGGGTCGAACCCTTTGCCGCGGGCGTCGATTCGGTTCAGCGATAGCGCGGGCTCACCAACCGCGCTCGGCGAGCCGGTGATCGACCGGCAGCTCCTCGACATTGATGCCGACCATGGCTTCGCCCAGACCGCGCGAAACCTTCGCCAGCACATCCGGATCGTCGTAGAAGGTGGTCGCCTTGACGATCGCGGCGGCACGCTCGGCCGGGTTGCCGGACTTGAAGATGCCCGAGCCGACGAAGACGCCCTCGGCGCCGAGCTGCATCATCATCGCGGCGTCGGCAGGGGTGGCGATACCGCCCGCGGTGAACAGCACTACCGGCAGCTTGCCGGACTGGGCCACCTCGCGCACCAGCTCGTAGGGCGCCTGCAGTTCCTTGGCCGCGACGAACAGCTCGTCCTCGGGCAGCGAGGACAGCTTGCGGATCTCGGCGCGAATCTTGCGCATGTGGGTGGTGGCATTGGAGACGTCGCCGGTGCCCGCCTCACCCTTGGAGCGAATCATGGCCGCGCCCTCGGTGATCCGGCGCAGCGCCTCGCCCAGGTTGGTGGCGCCGCACACGAACGGCACGGTGAAGTTCCACTTGTCGATGTGGTTGGCGTAATCGGCGGGGGTCAGCACCTCGGATTCGTCGATGTAGTCGACGCCGAGGCTCTGCAGAATCTGCGCCTCCACGAAGTGGCCGATGCGCGCCTTGGCCATGACCGGAATGGAGACGGCGGAGATGATGCCGTCGATCATGTCCGGATCGCTCATCCGGGAGACGCCGCCCTGTGCGCGGATATCGGCCGGAACACGCTCCAGGGCCATCACCGCGACCGCGCCCGCGTCCTCGGCGATCTTGGCCTGCTCGGGGGTGACGACATCCATGATCACCCCGCCCTTGAGCATCTCGGCCATCCCGCGCTTCACGCGGGCGGTGCCGATGGTGTTGGTGGTCTCGGGCGTGGTCACGGCAAACTCCTGAGTCATGTGCGCCAATCGGGTCGCTTGGAACTAACGTCACCGATTCTAGGCGGGCCGATCAGGCCACTTGATAGCCAGTTGGACAGCACTGGCCTTGCCCCGACCAGCGCGTCTGCGCGGCGTGCGCGGCGACTGGACCTATCGGAAGGTGTTGGGGAGCCGACGACCGCGGCGCGAATGCGGAATCCTGTGCGGAAATGGATCCGCCGGGACGGCGCTTGTCTCGCCGCCCCGGCGAATACCGGGTTTCGTTCTAGAGTGGGCCGACCACCAGGAGCTGCGCCCAGTACTCGGCAGCGCCCGGACCCAACAACGGCAATAGGAAATCGAACAACAGGTAGGACATGTACTGCTTACCTTCCACACGCCAACGGACCATCTCACTGCAGTGGAAGTACCACCAGAACTCCTGGTAGCGCTCCTCCACCAGCACTACCCAGGCGGCAGCAATCCAGTCGCGACGCTATCACGATCGTGAAACACATCACAGCCGAAAGATCCAGGCCCCCATGCCCATCGCGCAGGCGCTCAACGAATGGAGCGGACCTCAGGATCGGAATCGCCCGACGCGGCCGCCGCGGCTTCGGGCAGCAACTGATCCAAGTGATACGGGTAGACGGTTTCGCCGGTGTGGTCCAGGGCCACGATATCCGACCCGGTGCACCACTTATTGCCGGTGATGCTGCGCCGCTCGACCGCGGTCAGATTGCCCGCCTTGGGGTCGAAGGCCGGGACGCGCAGGGCGAAGAAGAGTTCCTCGGCGCGGATGAGTTCACCGTCGAACGGGAATACCGCGACCCGTCGCCAAATCGGGCCGCGCAGGGCAGCCGGATCCGCGGTGTAACCGGTCTCCTCCCACAATTCACGCACCGCGGCACTGCGCAGGGTCTCCCCCGGTTCCACGCCGCCGCCGATCGTGAACCAAAAGGAGACATCGGGGGTTTTCGGATCGTTGCCGCGCATGAGCAGCACGCGGTCCTGTTCGTCGAGCAATACGATGCGCGCCGAGGTGCGGACCGTATCGACGGCAAGGCCGGTCGTGGCGGCCGGGGTGGCGCGTTCGCTGATCTCGAAGTATGTCGGCAGCGGCGCGGTACCGCCCAGGTGCAGGATGCGGACGGGACGGCGGGTGCGCAGGGCGAGGGTGTCGCGCACCGCGTCGTTGTGGAAGCGGCGCGCGATCAGCACCCGGGCCTCGGCATCGGCGAGTTCGGCGACCTGCTGTGGGCGCAATCGGCCGATATCGATCGTGGAAAGTGCTGCGGAAAGCTGATTTTCGATGGTTTCACGATCGGCGCGACCCGCGCGCTCGGCCCGATCGGCGAGTGTGGTCAGTCGCTTGGCCTGCTCGACCAGCGCGGAATCGGCATTCGGGCCCGCGATGGCCACGGCGACCGACCTGGCCACCACCGCCCGCCGCGCCAGCGCACCGTCGAGGGCCTGCCAGGACTGGTCCGACCGCACGTGCAGCCGGTCGAGGCGGTTCGCCGTCGAGGCCGCCCACAGACCGACTGCCACGACCACAGCCGCGATGAGCGCGAGTACGAGAACCGTTGTCGCGGAAAAGGTAATCATCGAACAACCCTCACCTTGCCAGCGCCGACAACCACCGGCGCACCCGCCCGAACCTCATCCATGGTCGCGAACGACGCGGTCACGAGACGATCATCCGGCAGCTCGCACACGCGTATCGCCCACGGTGACGGTCTCGTACACCCGCAGGATCTGTTCGGCGACCACCGGCCAGTCGTATTCGCCGACGACCTGGTTGGCGGTGTGGATCAGGGATTCGCGGCGAACATCATCGGTGAGTAGGGCATCCAGCGCCGCGGCGAGTCGAGCCGAATCCCCGACCGGGACGAGCATTCCCGCTGTGCCGTCGCGCAATACCCGACGGAAGGCATCCAATTCGCTCGCCACCACGGCGGTTCCGGCCGCCATCGCCTCGATCAGGATGATGCCGAAGCTCTCGCCACCGAGATTCGGCGCGACATACACATCCGCGCTGCGCATCGCCGAAGCCTTCTCCTCGTCCGAAACCTGACCGAGGAAGCGCAGATGCCGCGCGAGCGGCCCGGCCTCGCGGCGCAGTCGATCCTCGTCGCCGCGCCCGACAATCAGGATCTCGACATCCCGATGTCTGCGCACCAATTCGGGTAGCGCGCCGAGCAGGACTTCCATCCCCTTGCGCGGTTCGTCATAGCGACCGAGGAACAGCACCGTCCCGCCCGCGCGCGGATATCCCGGCAGCATCGGCGCCCGTGCGAAGGCGGGCACGTCGACACCGTTGGGGATCTCCACCGCATCCGAACCGAGCGCCTCCACCTGCCAGCGCCGCGCCAGCTCCGAGACCGCGATCCGGCCGCTGATCTTCTCGTGATACGGCCGCAGCACTCCTTGAAAGGTGCTCAACACCAACGATTTCGTGGTCGAAGTGTGGAAGGTGGCCACGATCGGCCCCTCGGCGATCTTCAGCGCGAGCATGGACAGACTCGGCGCGTTCGGTTCATGGATGTGCAGCACATCGAAGTCATTGCCATCGATCCAGCGCCGAATCCTGGTGTAGGCCATCGGACCGAAGGACAACCGGGCTACCGAACCGTTGTACGGAATCGCCACCGCGCGACCGGCCGACACCACGAACTCCGGCAGCGGCGTGTCCTCGGACGCGGGCGCGAGCACGCTCACCTTGTGGCCGCGTTCGATGAATACCCGCGCCAATTCCACGACATGGGCCTGCACCCCACCGGGGACATCGAACGAATAGGGGCAGACCATGCCGATTTTCATGGTGTCTTCTCCCCTTTGGCGCTTTCCATCCCGGCCTGCGCCGCGGCGATCCGTGCTCGCCGCTGCACCGAAAGGTCCTGTTCCCATTGTGGCTGCAACATGTGCCAATCCGCGGGATGCTCGGCGATATTGGCCGCGAAACGGTCGGCCAGTGCCTGGGTGGTCGCCGCGACACCGCCCGAAACATCCAGCGGCGCTTCGGTCTTCATCCCCCAACCCTCGCGACCATCGGCATCGACGGTGAACCAGACGTGCACCGGAATCAGCGCGGCACCGGTCTCGATGGCCAGCTTCGCCGCGCCGGCGGGCAGCCAGGTGCGCTCGCCGTACATGGTCACCGGGACACCCTTACCGGTCAGGTCCCGTTCGCCCATCAGGCAGACGACATTGTTCGCGCGCAGGCGAGCGGCCAGCGCGGTGAACGGCGGCTGCTCACCTCCGGTCAGCGGGAATACCTCGAAACCCAGGCTCTCCCGGTAGGCGACGAACCGCTCGAACAGCGACTCCGGCTTCAGCCGTTCCGCGACGGTCGCCAAGGTGCCGCTGTGATTGACCAACCACACCCCGGCCGCATCCCAGTTCCCGGAGTGCGGCAGCGCCAGCACCACACCGCGCCCCCGCGCCAATGCGGCATCCAGATTCTCCACGCCCTCCACGAGCGAACCGGTCAGTGCCGAGTGATCCATCGTCGGCAGTCGGAAGGCTTCGCGCCAGTACCGGGCATAGGACCGCATGCTCGCGCGGATCAGCTCGTCGGGTACCTCGGCCGGACTCACACCGAGCACGCGAGAGAGATTGCGCCGCAACTGATTCGGCTCGCCACCGGCACGGAAGGCACGATTCGCCTTGTCGGCGAGGCGATTGCCGCCCCAATCGAACACCCGCCGCGCCGTCGATTCGGGCAGCGCGCGCACAACCCGCCAACCCGCCGCATAGGCCCAATCCGTCAGTCCGGACTTGATCCGCGAGCCGACGCCTTCGCTCACGAGGGCAACTCCGTCGCGTCCGCTGGATTCTGCGGCGGCGCGGGCGGAATCACGTCCCGTGCACCCGGCGAATTCCGGACCGCCAATATCCGCTGGAACACCGTGATAATGCTCAACACCGCCAGAATCCACATGGCCACGTGCACGGCCCAGGTCAGCCATTCGATCCCCCAATACCCGCCGATACCGGTGAATCCGGCGCCGACCAACACAATGATCAGCCGATCCGGCCGCTCGATGAGTCCACCGTCCGCGGATAGGCCACTGGCCTCGGCACGCGCCTTCGCGTACGAAATCACCTGGGAGGTAACCAGAACCACCAGCGTCGCGAAGAACAGCGGCTTACTGTTCTCGTGATACACCGCCCACCAGGCCAACCCGGCGAAAATGGCGCCGTCGGCAACCCGGTCGCAGGTGGCATCGAGTACCGCACCGTATTTCGTGCCGCCGCCGCGTGCTCTCGCCATGGCGCCGTCGAGCATGTCGAACATGACGAACAGCCAGATCACCATGGTCCCCCAGAACAGATGTCCGGTGGGGAACAACGTGACCGCGGCCGTGATCGAGGCGACGGTGCCGATCACCGTCATCACGTCGGGAGTGAGTCCGGTACTGACAAGCGCTCTACCCAGCGGCGCAGTCGCTTTGGAGAACGTCTCGCGGCCGAAGAAGCTGAGCACCCTACTCGACTTCCTTCCACGCCGCCGAAAGCAGCGCCCGAGTTTCCCGCAGCAGCTGCGGCATGACCTTCACACCGCCGACGACGGTGATGAAGTTGGCGTCCCCGCCCCAGCGCGGCACGATGTGTTGATGCAGGTGGTCGGCGAGTGAACCACCGGCCACCCCACCGAGATTCAGGCCGACATTGAAACCGTGCGGCCGCGAGACCCGCTTCATCACCCGAATCGCCTGCTGGGTGAACGACATCAGTTCGGCGCTCTCGTCGAGCGTCAGATCCTCGAGGTTGGCTACCTTGCGGTAGGGCACCACCATCATGTGCCCCGGGTTGTACGGGTACAGATTCAATACCGCGTAGACGTGCTCGCCACGGGCGATGACCAGACCGTCCTCATCCGACATCTTCGGAATATCAGTAAACGGATGGCCCGTGGTGTCTTTCGGACTGGAGGTGGCGGCCTCGGCGATATAGGACATCCGGTACGGAGTCCACAGCCGCTGCAACCGATCCGGCTCACCCGCCCCGGTATCCACGATGCTCCCGTGCTCGTCCGAGTCCGCGTTCAATTCCGCGAGCCCCTCCGGCACCGTGCGCTCAGTCATGCTCTGTCCGATCTGGTATGCGCGGGGGCCCTCCGTGGTTACGCCCGCTGCCTCCTCCGGGCCCTGACCGCTCATACCGGGCCCTTCACCACAAAACCCTCGGCGGTCGGCGAGGCGTTCACCCGGTTCGCGATCCATTCCACGATCGTGGCCACCGCGGCGGCGACCGGCACGCCGTTGACCTGGGTGCCGTCACGGAAGCGGAAGCTCACCGCGCCCGCGTTCACATCGCGCTCACCGGCGAGCAGCATGAACGGGATCTTCTGCGCGGTGTTGTTGAAGATCTTCTTCTGCATCCGGTCGTCGCTGCGATCGACCTGTGCGCGAATGCCCGCGTCCTGCAGCTGTTCGATCACCGAATCCAGATGCGGCGCAAAGGTTTCCGCGACCGGGATGCCCACCACCTGTACCGGCGAGAGCCAAGCCGGGAAGGCGCCCGCGTAATGCTCGGTGAGCACGCCGAAGAAGCGTTCGATGGAACCGAACAGCGCGCGGTGGATCATGACCGGCCGCTGCTTGCTGCCATCGGAGGCGGTGTATTCCAGATCGAAACGCTCGGGCAGGTTGAAGTCGAGCTGGATCGTCGACATCTGCCAGGTGCGACCGAGCGCATCCTTGGCCTGCACGGAGATCTTCGGACCGTAGAAGGCGGCGCCGCCCGGATCCGGGACCAGCTCGAGTCCGGAGTCGGTGGCCACCTTGCGCAGGGTCTCGGTGGCCTCCTCCCACATCTCCTCGGAGCCGACGAACTTCTTCGGATCCTTGGTGGACAGCTCGAGGTAGAAGTCGTCGAGGCCGTAATCGGCGAGCAGACCGAGCACGAATTGCAGCGTGCTGGTCAGCTCGGCGTGCATCTGCTCCTTGGTGCAGTAGATGTGCGCATCGTCCTGGGTCATGCCGCGCACCCGGGTCAGGCCGTGCACGACACCGGACTTCTCGTAGCGATAGACCGAGCCGAATTCGAACATCCGCAGCGGCAGTTCCCGATAGGACCGACCACGCGAGCGGAAGATCAGATTGTGCATCGGGCAGTTCATCGGCTTGACGTAGTAGTCCTGGCCGGGCTTGCGGACGGTGCCGTCCTCATTGAGCTCCGCGTCCAGGTGCATGGCCGGGAACATGCCGTCCCGGTACCAGTCCAGGTGACCGGAGACCTCGAACAGATGCCCCTTGGTGATGTGCGGCGTATTGACGAACTCATAGCCCGCGGCGACATGGCGACGGCGCGAGTATTCCTCGAGCTCCTTGCGGATGATGCCGCCCTTGGGGTGGAACACTGGCAGACCCGAGCCGAGTTCGTCGGGGAAGCTGAACAGGTCCAGCTCCAAACCGAGTTTGCGGTGGTCGCGGCGCTCGGCCTCCTCGAGCAGGTGCAGATGCTCGTCGAGGGCCTCCTGCGATTCCCAGGCGGTGCCGTAGATGCGCTGCAGATCCTCGCGGTTCTGGTCGCCGCGCCAGTAGGCGGCGGAGCTGCGGGTCAGTTTGAAGGCGGGGATGAATTTGGTGGTCGGGATGTGCGGGCCGCGACACAGATCACCCCAGACCCTTTCGCCGGTGCGCGGGTCCAGGTTGTCGTAGATGGTCAGCTCTTTACCGCCGACCTCCATGACCTCCGGATCGTCGATACCGGACTTGTCGCTGATCAGCTCGAGTTTGAACGGCTCCTTGGCCAGTTCGACGCGCGCGTCATCGACCTCGACCACTCGGCGCGAAAACCGCTGCGCGCCTTTGACGATCTTCTTCATCCGGGATTCCAGTTTGGCCAGATCCTCGGGGGTGAACGGCCGGTCCACCTGGAAGTCGTAGTAGAAGCCGTCCTTGATGGGCGGGCCGATGCCGAGCTTGGCCTCCGGGAACTCCTGCTGCACGGCCTGGGCCAGCACATGCGCGGCCGAATGCCGGATCACACTGCGGCCGTCCTCGGTGTTGGCCGCGACCGCCTCGACCTCGACATCGGTTTCCGGAGTCCAGGACAGATCCTTGAGGCCCTCCGCATCGCGCACGACGACGATGGTGTCCGGCCCCTTCGTCGGCAGCCCCGCCTCACGCACCGCGGCACCCGCCGTCGTCCCGCCCGGCACCCGAACGAGGGCGACAGGGCTGATAGGTGCTGAGGTGGTCACGGCGAGAGACTCCTTGGCGTTCGCTAGCGGGCGTGTTCCCGCGCTGGTGCGGGCGGTTGCCCACGGGTCATCGTCGGAGGCGAATTTGCTCCGGCGCGACCATGCTATCGGCACCCTGACGGGCCCGCGTCGATGGACTCGGATCGCCGCGTCCTGGATCGGCCGGTGCAGTTGCGCGAGACCAGAACGTGACATCGGGCGGTCTGGTTCGGCCATGCGGACCTTGCGGGCGATCAGCTTTCGGCAGCGAGCCGAGCCAGGAGCGTCTTGCGTTCGGCGGCGGGCCGCTTCGGGCAGCTGGTGCACATTTCGCAGCCGGGCACTTCGAAGACCAGGCAGCACGAGATCCGGCGGACAAAGGTCCGCCCCTCGACGTCCACGAACCGCGGAACCGGCAACTTCCCCCCGACCTCGCTGGCGAGCCGGGTCCCAGCTTCGGGATTGCCCGCATCGAGGGCCCGGTTCCCGATGGCATCGGCGGCGATCGCCCAGAGTGACGGCACTCCGGCACCGGAGACCGACGCCACCGGGCCGATCACCGCAGCCAGGGTCTCCCGCAAGGCCTTCGCGCAGGCATGACCCAGTGCGGCATCGGACTCATGTAGTTCATCACTGAGCCCTATGCCTGCGGCGGAGTGGATGTGGACGCGTTCTATGCCACCGTCCGGGCGGATCTCGCAGTCGAGGCGGTCCAAGCACGGCTCCGGCGCGGGTTTATCGTTCGAATAGGCGCGGACGAGCTGTTCGACCAGTGCCGATGCGACCATGCACCACCACAGCGTGCCGGAAACACGCGGTTCGGTGGTGCCCCAGGAGCGGCCCATTTCCGCGATGCGCGCGGACAGCCAGTCCGGTTCGGTCAGGGTGCGGCCGGGGACCGTGTTCACCACTTCAGGGGACTGCGCAACCACTGCCATTCGACTCCGATCCAGCCGCCGACCAACCCGAATGTTCCCAATACCCAGAGTGTCGCGAGCACCAGCGCGAAGGTCACCACCGCCGCGAACACCCGCATGGCCGGACCTCGTGCGGAGTACCACGCCATACCCTGCCGATACTTGTCACGCAGCCAGCCGAGCGCCCGGCGCGCCCAGGCGAATTCGGTGGCGAGTATGCCAAGTCCGGCGAAGACGATCGCCCAACCGGGTCCGGGATAGGGAATCGCCAGGATTCCGACGACCAGCACCGCGATGCCGACCACCGCGACCCCGATCCGGTAGGCGAGGTTCAGCGTAGGCCGCGCAGCCAGCCGGTCGCGGAAGGCGCGCCATCCGGTGCGCATGGGTTCGGATTCCAACTCGACACTCATCTCCACCAGCCTACGAGCGACATGCGTGGACCCGCCCGAGCGACGTCGGGCGGGTCCAGCTGTCTTCAACTCAGACGAGTTCCAGCGTGTCCCGCACGCCGTTGTCGTCGATATGGGCGAGGCCGTTGACGGTCACCTCGATAACGCGCGCGCTGGCGATATCGAAGAACAGCCCCGATACCGTCACTTCACGCTCGGCCATCGCCGCGAGCACCGCCGGATGCCGGTGCAGGGTCTCCAACTGCACGGCCACATTGACCATGCTCAGCTGGTCGACCTCACCGAATCCGGCAGCCGCGGCCGCCTGGGCCACCGGATGCCCGAGCTGGAACCGCTGCAGGCTCGGATGGGCATGCGCGAGCCACGGCCCGATCCCCGGTCCATCGTCGGTGCCGGAGTGCAGTGCATTCATCGCACCGCAGGACGAATGCCCGCACACCACGATGGACCGCACATTCAACTCGTTGAGCGCGAAGACCAGCGCGGCCTCCACCGAGGCGTCACCGCTGTCCGGCACCAGATTGCCCACATTGCGCACGGTGAACATGTCGCCGGGACCGCTGTTGGTGATGACGTTCGGAACCACTCGGGAGTCCGCGCAGGTCAGAAAGAAGGTATCGGGATCCTGACGGTCACGCAGTTCGTCCAGATGCGGCCGCACGACATGGGCGTGGCTGCGGTGGTAGGCGGCGACACCCGAGGTGATCCGGTCGGCGTTCTTGTCATCGCCGCGCCACGGGCCGAGGATTTCGTCGATCACCGCGCGTCCGAACCCGCGGGCGGGCGGACCGGCGGTCGCGTGCGCCATTCGCGCACTGCCGATTTCCACGAAATCGACTGTGCCGCCGCTGCTTTCCTGCTGACGCACCCAGTCCTCGATGGCCTCGAACGCGGCATGGTCGAGGAAGTCGACCGTCATCTCGACGGTAACGTCCACGCCTGCGGGCACTTTCGCGAATTCCACGGACAGCTTCGGCAGCGCGAGGAACGTGCAGGAACCGTCGATGCTGAGCAGCCAGCGCTGCGAACCGGGAATCTGCTTGGCCGCCACGGCGACTCGAACCACGCGCCACAGCAGCAGCCCGAAAGCCAATGCCAGACCGATGATTACGCCTTCCAGCAGATTCAGGAAGACCACGCTGACGATGGTGACGGCGTAGATGAGCAGATCTCCGGTGCGCCTGGCCATCTTGATGTGGGCCAGCTTGACCAGTTGGATACCGATGACGATCAGCAGACCAGCGAGCGCGGATTTCGGAATCTGCTGCACCACCCCGGCGAGGACCACCGAGAACAGCAGAATCCAGAAGCCGTGCAGCACGGCCGATGCGCGGCTGCGCGCACCCGCCTGCACATTGGTGGCACTGCGTACGATCACGCCGGTGACCGGCAGACCACCCAGTAGACCCGAGAGCACATTGGCCGAACCCTGACCGATCAGTTCGCGGTCGAAATTGGTGCGTTTACCGGTGTGCATCTTGTCCACGGCCACCGCCGATAGCAGGCTCTCGACGCTGGCGATCAGGGCGATGGTCAGAATCATCAGTGCCACCGCGGACCAGTCACCACTGGGTATCTCCGGCAGGCCGATGGCGTCGAACAGCGAGCCGTTCAACACGATTCGCTCGGCCTCGAACGGCAGCACCAGCGACAACACCGTGCCGACCACGACCGCGACCAGCGGTCCAGGCACCACCCGCACCTTGGCGGGCACCCGGCGCCAGCCGAGCATGATCGCGATGACCACCGCGCCGATGATGGCGTCATCGCCGTGCAGCGACAACAGCTGTGATGGCAACTGGACGATGTTGTTCCAGGCGGAACTGCGCGAGGACCCGCCGAGCAGCACGTGAACCTGTTGCAGCGCAATGGTTATGCCGATGCCGGCGAGCATCGCATGCACCACCACTGGCGCGACGGCCAAAGCGGCCCGCGCAATCCGACTGAGCCCGAATAGGATTTGTAGTACACCGGCGACGACGACGATGAAGGTGGTTGTCCGCCAGCCGAATTGGTTGATGGATTCGGCGACGACCACGGTCAGACCCGCGGCGGGTCCGCTGACCTGCAGTATCGAACCGCCGAGTGTGCCCGCGACGATGCCACCGATGACGGCGGCGATGAGTCCGGCGGCGACGGGCGCGCCGGAGGCGACGGCGATGCCGAGGGACAGCGGCAGCGCTACCAGGAAGACCACGATGGAGGACGGTAGATCGTGGCGCAAGATCGACGTCAGACGATCGGACAGGGGTTCGGAACTGCGATGGCCCTTGCCCTGTTCAGTGGGCGGTAACGGGGGTGCGGCTACAGCGCTATCAATAGCCATTGACTTCTCCTTCGCCGACTCGGCGCGAACGCCGAGGTCGGTTGACGATCAAAATGTCCAGCAGGGCACAGACCGCGAACCGGCATCTCGCGGTGAAGCAGTTCCCGACACGGCGATGGGTCGAGATGTAAATCGCATCAAGGCTATTGGTAAAGACTTAGCAAAGCCTGAGAAGTTGCCGAAAAGTGCTCGAATCCATACCTCCGAATCAGTGTGAAACGCGCCACATCCGGGTCGAGTTCGACTGTCGGGCCGCATCATTCGGCCCGACGGCCGCGCTCAGACAGGCTCGGCGGCCACGCCCCGCACATCGCCCAACTCATCGATCGCCTCGACCGTCAACTCGTCGTCGAACTCGGCGATACCGTCCATGGTCACCTCGATGACCCGCGCGGTCGCGAGGTCGAAGAACAGACCGGACACCGCAACTCCCCGCTCCTCCATCCCGCGCCGGACCACGGGGTGGGCATGCAGCCGCTCGAGTTGCAGTGCCACATTCACCATGCCGAGCTGGTCGACCGGGCCGAATCCGGCGAAGGCCGCGGCATCGGCGACCGGATGTCCGAGCCGGAATCGGTCCAGGCTGGGCCGCGCGTAGGCGAGCCAGTCGCCGAGTCCCGATCCGGTGCGAACTTCCCGATGCAGTGCTTCCATTGCCCCGCAACCGGAGTGCCCGCAGACCACCACGGCCCGCACGTCCAGCTTCTCCAGCGCGTAGATCAGCGCGGCCTCCACCGAGACGTCACTGCCACCGGCCGGGACCAGATTGCCCACGTTGCGGACGGTGAACAAGTCCCCCGGCCCGCTGTTGGTGATGACATTCGGCACGATGCGGGCATCGGCGCAGGTCAGGAAGAACGTGTCGGCATCCGGCCGGTTGCGCAATCCGTGCAGATGCGGGCGCATCAGATGGGCGTGGCCGCGGTGATAGGCGGCGATACCAGCCGCAATCGGATCCGTCCGATTACCCGTCCGCCGCCACGGACCGATGACCTCATCGATGACCTGGCGCGAGCGCCCACGTTCGGGCGGGCCCGCCGCCGCGGTCGCCATTCGCGCGCTGCCGATTTCGACGAAATCGACTGTGCCACCGGCGGCCTCACGCAGACCGGCCCAGTCGGTGATCAGCTCACAGGAGGCGTGGTCAAGGAAGTCGACCGTCATCTCGATGGTCACGTCGACGTCGGCGGGGACCTTCGCCAGTTCCGCGGTCAGCTTCGGCAGCGCGAGGAAGGTGCAGGTGCCATCGATAGTGACCAGCCAGCGCCGGGCGTCGGCCACCGGTTCGGCGTGGATGGTCACCCGCACCACCCGCCACAGCAGCAGACCGAAGGCGAGCACGAGCCCGATTACCATGCCCTGCAACAGATTCAGGAACACCACACCAAGCACTGTGACGACGTAGACGAACAGGTCGCCGGTGCGCCGGGCCAACCGGATATGGGCCAGCTTCACCAGTTGCACGCCGATCAGGATGAGCAGCCCCGCGAGCGCCGCCTTGGGAATCTGCTGCACCAGCCCGGCCAGCGCGACCGCGAACAGCAGGATCCACACGCCGTGCAGTACCGTCGCGGCCCTGGTCCGCGCACCGGCATGGGCATTGGTCATGCTGCGAACGATCACCGCCGCGATCGGCAGCCCACCGAGCAGACCCGACACCACATTCGCCGAGCCCTGCCCGATCAGTTCGCGATCGAAATTGGTTCGATGGCCGGGCCGCGACTTGTCCACCGCGACCGCCGAGAGCAGGCTCTCCACGCTGGCGATCAGCGCGACCGTCACCATGGCCGTCGCGACGGCGAACCAGCTGCCGGACGGGATCGCGGGCAATCCGATGGAATCGAGCAGCGACCCGTTCAGCACGACCCGTTCGGCATGGGTCGGCAGTACCAGCGACAGGATCGTGGCGACCACTACGGCAACGAGTGGTCCTGGCACCACGCGGATCGTGCGCGGGAGGGACTTCCAGCCGATCAGGATGACGATCACCACCAGTCCGACGAACAGATCGCCGCGATGCACCGACATCAACTGATGCGGCAGCTGGGTGAGGCTGGCGAACGACGAACTCAACGAGTTGCCGCCGAGCAGAATATGGACCTGCTGCAGCGCGATGATGACGCCGATACCGGCGAGCATCGCATGGACCACCACCGGCGCGATGGCGAGCGCGCCGCGCGCAACGCCACTGAGCCCGAACAGGATCTGCAGTAGGCCCGCGCCGATGGTGATGAAACAGGTAGCGGCCCAGCCGAATTGGTGCACGCTCTCGGCAACGACGACGGTAAGGCTCGCCGTCGGCCCGCTGACCTGGACGGCTGAGCCACCTAGTAGCCCGGCGACGACCCCGCCGACGACGGCGGCGATGAGGCCCGCGGCGACCGGCGCGCCGGAGGCGACCGCTATGCCGAGTGAAAGTGGTAGTGCGACAAGGAAAACCACGACCGAGGCGGGTAGGTCATGGCGGCCGACGGCGGCGAGACTCACTGGAAGACTTGCGCGAAGCGGCAACGTCCGTGGTGCGGGATCGGTGTCGGTGGACATTATTCTCCTTCGCCGAACCGGCGTGCAGCCGATCGGTTCATCGGTCGAACATGTACTGGCATCGAAAGCGAGCGGCGGGCGAAGCTTTCTGGAGAACGCTTGGTGCTGCATGTGCTCCGCATGGAGCAACTTCGTGGAGCAGTGACCCCATAGCGCGAAGGTCAGCCGCAATAGTAAAGACTTAGCAAAGCGCATGGAAAGGTTTATGGTGCAGATGTGGTCAACTGCTATCGAAATGTGACCTAAGTCACAGTACGACAGAGGAGGGGGCCCGATTCGGATTTGCGCTGGACACTGCGCCGACAGGAAAGGGCCGGGCACTCGTGGTGCACCGACCCTGTGTTCCAATGGGTGGTCCCAGCTGGTTTCGAACCAGCGACCTTCCGCGTGTGAGGCGGACGCTCTCCCACTGAGCTATGGGACCGAACTCGACGTTCGAGCGGCGGCGGAGCAGCCGTTCGAACGAGATGGAACCTTAGCACGCACTACCGGCGTGCCACCAAATCGCCACCCTTACATGGGCGATCGGCCGCCGACCCCTTGCGACCGGGGTTGCCGTGGGGTCGGCCGATCCGGGCATCACTGTCCCGCGACGGGCCGGATCGCACCGCATGAACAACACCCATGTAATTCAACTTCAGGCCGTTCTACCAGCGGATTTGTAGGTTGCGCCGAACGTCGGCTAATGTTCTGTCTCGCACCACGGAGGGCCGCAAGCCCCCAGAGATGCAAATGCGGATGTAGCGCAGCTGGTAGCGCATCACCTTGCCAAGGTGAGGGTCGCGGGTTCGAATCCCGTCATCCGCTCGAGGAGTAGGGCCAGGCAATAGTTGAAGCCTTCCCCCTTCGCACGGTGGAGTGGCCGAGTGGTGAGGCAACGGCCTGCAAAGCCGTGCACACGGGTTCGATTCCCGTCTCCACCTCGCGCGATTAGCTCAGCGGGAGAGCGCTTCCCTGACACGGAAGAGGTCACTGGTTCAATCCCAGTATCGCGCACCACCGTTTACCAGATCAGGCCCGGTTCCTACCGGGCCTGATCTGTTTTGCCCAACCCCCTCGTGCCGAAGCTGGAGGCGCGGGTCACGGTGCCTCGCCACGCCCTTGGCGGCTACCCGCGTATGCGACCTCGCGCAGTTGTCGGATCACTTTCGGGACCATTTCGACCTCGGCCGGATGATTGATCATCGGATCGAAGTAGTCGGTCCGGTGCTCGCCCTCGGCCAGGCGCAGGTTGATCTCGGCGAGTTTGCTGGTCGGGCCGCCGATTGGGCTGCCGACCAGATCGAAATGCACCTCGTGCTCGCCGAGGTATTCTTCCAGCGCTTCGATGGATGCGGAGTTCGGTTGTGCCGCATCGGGTTCGGCGAATACCCAGGTAGGCGTCGATTTACCGAAACGGTACGGCACCAGGCCGCCGTACCTGGCGCGGGCCCAACCAGTAGCGACGGTGATCACGAACCGACCGACCGTGCTGCGACCGGTGGTCGCAAGGGCGAAGTCCCAAGGCTTGTCGTCGCGATCCAGGACACGAAAGGCGAACCCGAGTACATCCGGCACGGCCCCCGGCAGCCCGGTACCCTTCGACATCCGAGCGATGACGGCCCGTTCACCGCTGCCGAACAGGTTCTCGAACTCGTATTCGGCGTGCAGCCTGCCCGACAGGTTCAGTCCGTCGGGATGGAGGACCCGCGCATGCCGGAGCCTGGCTCCGGCTGCGAACGCGCTTCGCACGACTGCGGCAGATAAATCGACCATGGCGAGCCCTCCGAGGTAGACGACGTGTTGTCTCCCGGTTGCCCCGCGCGTAGCCGGATAAACGGTAGGCGATCTGGAGGTGGCGACGGCCCCATCGAAGACCGGCTCCGATCTCGCGCCGTCGAACGGCGCATGACCGATGACGACACCGGCGGCTCCGCGAACCCATGACCGATGTCAACGGACCAAGTGGTCGATCCAAGGGGATGGTAGGGCGGCGCTTGATACCTCGGCGATTTCTTGGAGGCGGGCGGCGGGGATTCCCAAGCGGCTCAGTTGGATCAGGCCCTGGGAGATGACGATGATGTGGGCGCTGAGGGCCGAGAGGGTGGCGGGATCGATTTCAGGGCGGGCGGTTCGCAGACGATCGGATACGCCGTCCTCCATCGCGGCAGTTGTGCGGGCTCCGATGGTGGCGACCTCGGGGATGCGGGTGCCGAGTTGGGCGATGCTGTTGATCATGAGGCAGCCGCGGCGGTCCGGGTGGGCGGCACAGTCGTCGATAACCGCTTGGAACAGGGCACGGACGGCGGCGCGCGGTGAACCGGAGGCGGATGTGATGACCTCGCGGACGAAACGAGCCCGGCGCTCGCAGTAGCGCTCGAAAGCGGCGAGGAACAGGCCGCGTTTATTGCCGTAAGCGGCGTAGATGCTGCCGTTCCCGACGCCGGTCGCGCGAGATACATCTTCCACCGACGTTTCGTCGAATCCGTTCGACCAGAACAGCTCCGTGGCGGCGTCGAGCAAGTTCGATTCATCGAACTGTCGTGGCCGTCCCATGCGCTCACCGTACCAACCGGGTCGTGATGTCGAGCACCTCACTTGTTCTGGAGGCGTGCCTCCATAATACTGGTTGACATGTCCCCAAGCTTCGGTGGTACGGCCCGCAGGCGGGTCGGTGTGCTGGTCTTCGACGGCGTCAAGATGCTCGATTTCGTCGGTCCCGCAGAGGTATTCGTCGAGGCGAACCAGTCGGTAGCCGGTTATGAGGTGGTGTTGGTTTCAGCCGACGGCAGGGACGTGCACACCTCGATCGGCGCGCGCACGCAGGTGAGCTGCGCGGCGGCCGACGCGGGTCGCTTCGATACGGTCGTGATACCGGGCAGCGAGTTGCCCGTGGAAAAGTTCGCGACGCCCGAGGTATTGGCGGCGGCGCGGCAGCTGTCCTGGCATACCCGGCGGATCGCGTCGATCTGCAGCGGCGCGTTCCTGCTGGCCCAGCTCGGACTGCTCGACGGCAGGCGGGCGACGACACATTGGAAGTTCACCGCCGACCTGGCGCGCCGGTTTCCGTCGGTACTGGTGGAACCGGATGCGATTTTCGTCCGCGACGGCAACCTCTACAGTTCGGCCGGTGTGGCGGCGGGTATGGATCTCGCGCTGGCGCTGGTCGAGGAGGATCATGGTGCCGATGCGGCCCGACGGGTGGCACAGTCGCTGGTGGTGTACATGCAGCGTGCCGGTGGACAGTCGCAGTTCTCGGCATCACTGAGCGGGCCCGCGCCACGCAGTCCGCTGCTGCGCGGGGTCGTGGATCTGATCTGCGCGGACCCCGCGTATCCACATACCGTGCAGAGCCTCGCCGAGCACGCGCGCGTCAGCGTCCGGCACCTGACCCGACTGTTCCGCACGGAGCTCGAACGCTCGCCCGCGGAATATGTCGCGTTCATTCGGTTCGGAGTGGCCCGGGATATGTTGCACGCTGGACACAGCGTGACCGAGGCGGCGATGAGCGCCGGATACGGCAGCAGCGAGGCATTGCGGCGGGCGTTCGTGGCGCGGCTCGGCATTTCGCCGCGCAAATATCAGCAGCGGTTCCGGACGACCGGATCGACCATAGGCACCGAGTTCGCGGCCGCCGTGTCCTGATCGGGGGCATTTGCGGCCGGTGAAGGGGGGCGCAGGCGAGAGGAGGCAGCGGAAACTGCTCTGGGCACAGCGCCCATATCGAGAAAGGACCGCGATGTCCCCCGCGTCAACCCCGACCGTTGTACTCGTACACGGCGCCTTCGCCGATGCGTCGAGTTGGTCACCGGTCACCCAGCGTCTGCTCGAACAAGGCCACCGGGTCGTGGCGCCGCCGGTGTTCAACCGCAGCCTGTCCGGCGATGCCGCATACATCCGGTCGGTCGTCGAACAGATCGATGGCCCGGTGCTGCTGGCCGGGCATTCCTACGGCGGCGCGGTCATCACCGTGGCGGGCGCTGCCGAGAATGTCGTCGGTCTCGTCTATGTCTCCGGGTACGCGCTTGAGGAGGGCGAGAGCCTCGGCCAACTGCAGGGCCGGTTCCCGGATTCCGAGCTCGCGGCACATCTCGTGTACACCTCGTACCCGGTCGACGGCGAAACGACCGGAACCGATGTCTCCGTCGAAATCGACGCGTTCCCAGCAATTTTCGCGGCCGGGATCGATACTGCGACGGCACGGGTGCTCGCCGTGTCGCAGCGGCCGCTATCGGCAACCGCGTTCGGTGAGCCCGCCACAGCCGCAGCCTGGAAGACCAAGCCCGCCTGGGGAATCGTGTCCAGCGCCGACCGCACCATCAATCCGGACGTCGAGCGTTACGGCTATCGAAGGGCCGGGCTGCGGGCGGTCATCGAGCTCGACGCACCGCACCTGGTGATGCAGACCCATCCGGACCGGGTCGCGTCCGTCATCACCGACGCGATCGCCGAATTGTCCTGATCCACAACCCGAGAGAAAGGCACGACCATGTCAGGTAATCCGTTGGGTATCTCGCTCGAGCAGGCGGCGCAGGAGTTCGTCGACGCGACGTCGCAGCCGCCGTTCCTCTACCAACTCGCCCCGGAGGAGGGGCGTAAGGCGGTGGATTCGGTGCAGGATTCGCCGATTTTCAAGCCCGAGATCGATGAGGAGTGGGTCACCGTCGAGGGCGGTCCGACCGGCTCGGTGCGGGCGCGCATCGTCAAGCCGCAGGGAGTCACCGAGGTGCTGCCCGTGATCGTCTACACCCATGGCGCTGGGTGGGTTTTCGGCGATGCGCACACCCACGACCGGCTCGTGCGCGATCTCGCCGTCGGGGTGCACGCGGCCGTTGTCTTCCCGGAATACGACCGGTCGCCGGAGGTGCGGTACCCGGTGGCCAACGAGCAGTCCTACCGGGTCGCCCAGTGGGTCACGACCGACGGCGCCGAGCATGGTCTGGACGCGTCCCGGATCGCGGTCGCGGGTGATTCGGTCGGCGGCAATATGGCCATCGCGCTGACGCTCATGGCGAAGGAGCGCGGCGACCTCTCGTTCGCGCAGCAGGTGCTGTTCTATCCGGTGACCGACGCCAACTTCGACACCAGTTCGTACCAGCAGTTCGCCGAGGGCTACTTCCTGACTCGCGAAGGGATGCAATGGTTCTGGGATCAGTACACCACCAGCGCCGAAGACCGGGCGCAGATCACGGTGTCGCCGCTGCGGGCCGGCACCGAGCAGTTGAGCGGGCTGCCGCCCGCGCTGGTCATTACCGCCGAGGCGGATGTGCTGCGCGATGAGGGCGAGGCCTTCGCCGGCAAGCTGCGTGCCGCGGGCGTGCCGGTGACGCAGGTGCGCTACGGGGGGATCATCCACGACTTCGTCATGGTGAACGCGATGCACGATACGCATGCCGCCAAAGCCGCTGTCGCACAGGCGATTGCAACGCTGAAGGCCGCCCTGCACACCGTGTAATCACACCGCATCCACGAACAGATCAGGAGAAATCCATGACCGCTCCAACCATCGTGCTTGTCCACGGCGCGTTCGCCGATTCCTCCAGTTGGAACGGCGTCATCGAACGCCTACGCGCACAAGGACATTCCGTCATCGCCGCGGCAAATCCGCTGCGCGGCCTCGACAGTGACGCGGCCTACATCGCATCGGTCGTCGATAGCGTCGAGGGCCCGTGCGTGCTCGTCGGCCACTCCTACGGTGGCAGTGTCATCACCGTGGCGGCCGAAGGGAAGGCCAACGTCACCGCATTGGTCTACGTTGCCGCGTTCATTCCCGACGAGAACGAGAGCGCGCTACAACTGACGGACAAGCTCCCCGGCTCCACCTTGGGACCGAACACTCGTCCCGCGAGCTACCCGCTGCCCGATGGCAGCAAGGGCACCGAGCTCTACATCCGCCAGGATGAGTTCCACCGGCAGTTCGCCGCCGACGTCTCTGCGGCAACGGCGGAACTGATGGCCGCCACGCAACGACCGGTGGCCCTTGCCGCCCTGCAGGAAACTGCTACCGCGGCCGCGTGGAAGTCGGTGCCCACATTCGCATTGTTGACCACCGACGATCAGAACATTCCCATCGAGGCGCAGCGGTTCATGGCCGAACGCGCCGGGGCCGACACCGTAGAAATCTCGGCGTCGCATGCGGTTTCGGTATCCGAGCCGCAGGCGGTCGTCGACCTCATCATCCGGGCGCTCGAGCGTTAGTCCGGCCTCGATCCGACTCGCGCCGCGGGCAATTGCGGCGCGAGTCGGATCAGGTCGGTGCGGTATCGGGAGGTTGGGGTCGGCGGGGGTGCGTGCTGTCGATGACGCTCGCCAAAGGGCTGCCCTGGCTGATGGTGAGGACGATTTGGGCCAATTGGCTGCATGTGTCGTCTACGGCCTGACGGGCGCGGTCGCGTTGGGCCGTCATCGTGGCGTGTAGCAGGGCGGTTAGGGCGACCGAGCCGTTGAATGCCTGCAGGGTGATCATCTTGGTGGTCAGGTCGAGGCCGGTGAAGGCCGGGAAGTCGCGGGCCGCCGCGACGATGGCGACAGTCGAGGCGATCACGGCGCAGGGCAGGGCGCCGGAAAGGTGGAAGCGCATCGCGGCCCAGATCAGGAAGGGGAAGACCAGGAAGAGCAGGTTCGCCGAAACCGCGGTGGCCGTTACCGCGACAGCGAAGGTGCCCGCCACGAGCATCACGGCCTCGATTACTCGTAGTGGACGCAGCGCCTTGGGTATTCGAATACCTTTGCCGACGAGGATGAGCGGCGCGATCAGGAGCACGCCCATCGCGTCGCCGGTCCACCAGACCGACCAGGCGCCCCAGAAACCGTGAGCAGATACCGTACCGGCCACGACCAGGGCCACGGTGCCGAGCGTTGCGCTGATCAGCATGGCCGCGAGGGCACCGAGGAACACGAGTTCGAGTACATCGCGGATGCTGTCGAAATCGCTGCGGAACCCTACCCTTTTGAGGAGCAGGTACGCGACCACCGGGGCGGCCGTGTTGCCGAGGGCGATCATGAGGACCGCGGGAAGCGTCGGCCCGATCAGGGCATTCACCGCCAAGGCGCCAATCGTGATACCCGGCCAGATACCCAGGCCGAACAAGAACAGACAGGCGAGGGCGACCCCGGTCGGCGGCCACAGCGGCGTGATTTGATCGCCGACCAGGGCCGAACGCAACCCGACCTCGGCAGCCACGAAATAAGCGACCGCCGCGACAACCATCCACAGCGCCCGCTCGGCGTGGCTGCGGAAACGACCCACACCGTGAGCATAGAACCGTTTCCCACGACGATCAGGAAATATCGACGACAGCGATATCGAGCCCGCGGCCGCCCGTCGGCGGGATCGGCCGGGTTGTCGGTGGTCGGCATTAGGCTTTGGCGCACATGTCGAGTGGAGCCGAGTCGTGGTCAGGGGTGCAGGTGACGGCAAGTGAGGCCGATGGGCGGGATCGCGCCGCCGACGATGCCGATCCCGAGGTGCTCGACGATATCGCCGGGGATGTGTCGTTCGATCTCGAGGAGATCAACGAGCTATTGGGGGAATTGATCGAGATGCGGGGTGAGCGCAAGCGGCGCGATGCCGAAATCGTGGGGTTTCGGCTGGGGGTGAGCGGGGCTGCACCGGAGACGTTGGCGCGGATCGGTGCTCGATTCGATCTTTCGCGGGATCGGGTTCGACAGTTGCATACCCGGGCGGTGGCGCAGATTCTGCGGGAAGCGCAGTTGAGTGGACATCGGGCGGCCGAGGTCTTCGGGGCGCGGTATCCGGTGGGGACACGGGATCAGCAGTTGGTGCGGGCGCTGTTGGTGGAGACCTATGCGACGGATACCGATCTGGCCGCCAATGAGTTGGCCTATCTGAAGCTGCGGTTGGCCGGGCATGCGGGCGAGGATGCCAAGCGGGTGGCCGGGTACGTCATGCAGCGGATCATGGCGTGGCAGAAGAAGACGAACAGGCGGTTGGCGAAACTGCACGAACCGGTGGCGACGAGTGAGCTGAATCCATGGCTGGGACAAGTCGATTGGCCCGCCTCCGCACCGGCCCCCGCTCCCCTGCCGACCACGTCGGCGCGCACGGTCGACGGCGATGACGAAGGACGCGGGCGGTTCTATCTCGACAAGGTCGGACGCGATATCGGGTTCGATTCCGGACTGGAAGCTCGGCTGCTTCGGACGGTGAACGCCAGCGATCTGGTGGAAACGTTCCAAGAGCAACCGAGTGCTGTCACCTACGAAATAGACGGCGCGGAACGGATCTACTACCCCACCATCGCCGCACGGCTGGCCGACGGCCGCGTGGTGCTGATCGATGTCGAACCGCTGGGACATGTCGGCTTCTACCTCAATCGGATCAAATCGGCGGCAGGTCGCGCCCATGCGCATGCCAACGGCTGGGGCTGGCTGGTGTGGACCGGCAGCAAGATCGGGATTCCAGATCTATTGCGGCGCAAGGTAGCCGCGGAGGTCGAGGGCCGACTGTGGGAGCTGGTCGAGCGCGGACCGGTGTACTGGTCCGCGCTGCGACAGTTGCGCGCCGAGACCGAACTGGATCTGCTCGACCTGATCGCGCTGGTGCTGCGCAACGAATGGCGTTGGGACCGTGCACCGTTCCGCTTGACCGGCACGCACCCCGACTGAACCCGCTCAGCGCACGAACATCGCTCCTGCGATAAATGTCACGATCAGCATCATCGCGCAGTAGGTGATCAGCTGCCAATGACCGATCGCCTTCTGCATGTTCACGATGGTCGCGCGCAGGCTGGCGTCGATGCGGTGGTGATCGTCGAGCTTGCGCCTGACCTCGGCCAGCGAGTCCGCACGTTCCTGCGCGGACTCCTCGGCGCGTTCCAGCCGGGTGGTGAGCTTCATGATCTGTTTCTGCTTGTCCCGCACGGTTTTTCGGGACAGGGCCAGAGTGGTGCGTTGATTGACCAACTCCTGGCGCTGCCGAGCGATGACGCTGGCCTGCGTCCTCGTGTGGTGTTCCCAGTCGGTCACGGTGGCCCATCCTCCTGTCATCACATCGCGGTAGCCCCACGCGATTTCACCCCGCACCCAGCCGTACAGGAAATCGCGCAGTTCAAAGGGTTCCCGGCGCGGCACGACGAGCGCGCTGTGCGATGCGTCCAACATGCCGTCTTCGACCCGGTAATCGCACGCGGGCGGCGCGAAGTCGGCGATGCCGAGTGCGGGCAGATGCCCGACCCAATAGCCCGGCGGGCACAGCCACAGCACCCCGTCACATCCGGAGGCGCGCAGCCGCGCCGTGTGGTGCTGCGCCGACTCCCGATCCAGCGGGGCGGTGCGGACCTCGATGGCATACTGCCGCTCGCCGCTGTGCCACAGCACGTCCACCGGGACGTCACCCACCCGGCGGTCCACCTCGGCCAGGTCCGCACCGTAGGACGCGAGCCGACCGCAGAGCCAATACTTCAGCCGCTGGATATCCCATTGCGCGGCGGCACATTCCGGACATGTGCACCCGTATCCCCCGGCCCCCACCGCTGCGCCGACGGGTGCGCGGCCATCCGGTACCCCGGTGTCCGCGACACGACTGTCCGACAACCCCAATTCGGCGAGCATCGCCCGACGCCCGCACGCCCGCTCGACGCGCTGCTTCGTTCTCACGCGACCTCACCCCTGCCCAAAACCACCGCAGGTCAGGTACGACCTACGCCATAGATCAAGAGTGCGTCAGCTTTGGCCCGGCCGCCAGCCCCCTTTACCCCGCGCTCGGGTGCGCCACAACCCGCGAACACGCTCCGACCTGCCGATGTGCGCTGTGTCACAAGAGATTTCATTGCGACACGCGAGAGCATCGCCACAGTTATTCCGGTGATTGATAGTTGCGGCCATTCCTGGGACACGGACCGCTCCCCGCGAATCAGCGAACGAAAGCCGCCGGGTAACCGGACGAAAGGTGCACAGCGCGGCCGCGGCCGGTACTCGGACCGGCGTCGGTACCGATCGACAGATAGAATCGGCCCGCCACGAGCGGAGTTTCGGGCGATACGGGGAAGAAGGTATGGGATGGACCACGACGAGCGGAGTGGCGAATCGATCGGCGCGCTCTTGTCGAGTCTCGCGACGACCTTGCGCGAGGTGAGCAATAAGCTCGACGCGGTCGCCGCGCACGTGGACGACGACCGTAATCTCGCCGGTCGCTTGGCCAAGCTGGAGGCGTGGGCTTTCCGTACGGGGGAGGATGTTTCCAAGATCGGGTCACGGTTGCAGCAGGTGGCCACCGTCGAACCGAGTGACGAACCGGCCGAGCCCGCGCCGCGGAGCCGTCCGGAACCCGCTGCAGCGACCAGGGAACGGCGCGAACCGATCCCATCGCGTCGCGACCGTCTCGATGCCGTCAACGGGCGCGCCGACACCACGACCGCGCGCACCGAGACCGGACGCAACGGCCTCCCGGATATCACGACCGTGCTCAGCGAATCGCCGACCGGGCGAAACAACCGTCCCGGCACCACCGGAACCGATGAGCGCCTCGAACCCGCGACCGGCCGCAACGAGCGCGTCACGGCCACGACCGGACCCGACGGGCGCCTGGCGACTCCGACGGGCGGTCTGGATACCCCGACCGGACGCAACGAACGACTGGAAGCGGCCGAGGATCCCGCGAACATCACGCCCCGCCCCGCACGGGCCGAATTCACCGCACCGATCACTCGCACCGAACATCTGGAACCCTTCGGTCCCGCAACACCCAACGATTCCCTGTCCATTCCCTCGCGGACGCCGCAGCCCGTGCCGCCCGCGGTCCCCCCGACCTACCGCAGCGAACCGCTGTCCGGACCCACCTCGCGGCCCGATTGGCTCGACTCGGCACCGGCCAGCACCGAACCCGCCGCGCCGACCTACACCAACTCGCAACCCGCGACCACCGGCGACCGGCTCGAATACGGCTCGATCGGCACGAGTAACGGTCGCCTCGAACCGCTCACCTCGCCGCCCCGCAACGGCTACGAAACCGCGCCATCCACAACCCGTCCCGACACCGGCATGACCGCGCCCCGCGCCGAGGACAACGGCGCGCTGACTCCTGGCGCGCACCGCGCGGGCACCGGCGAGGACACCTCCCACGTCGACAAGCTGCAGGCCATGCTCGACGAACTCAAGCGCAACCCGCACGGCCCGTTCGGCCGCCCGGAACCGAGCTCGACACCGAACGAGCTACCCGGTGTAGATCCGAACTTCGCGATCCGCACCGAGGGCTGATCACCTGGCCGACGAGTCCAGACCGGCTAGGGTGCCGCGGATCAATTCGCGAAGCCATCGGTGGCCGCTGTCGGCGGTATTGCGGGGGTGCCACGCCATGGCGATGGCGATTTCGGGGAGGGGTAGGGGGATTTCGAAGGCGCGCAAGCCGAGTGCGGTGCGTGTTGTCGCGGTGAGCGCGGCGGGGACGGGACAGACCAGATCGCCGGAGCGGACCGCTAGCAACGCGCTGGTCAGATCGGGAACAGTGGCCACGACGCGGCGGGTACGACCGTGCAGGGCGAGGCGGTCATCGATGGGACCGCGGGCGCGGCCGCGGCGGGAGATGCCGAGTTGGGCGGCCGCGGCGAACCGCGCCACTGTGACGCGGTCGGTGATCAGCGGATGTTCCGGTGCGGCAACGCCGATCACGCGGTCGCGCAGGACGCGTTGCACGGTGGTCTCGGGATCGGTGTGCTCGATGACGCCGACCTCGATATCGACGCGACCGTCGCGGAGTGCGGCGGTGCCCTCGTCGCGATCCGGGAGTAGATGCAGCGTGACGCCGGGCGCCTGTGCGCGGACGGCGGCCACCAGTGGCGTCGCCAATTCGCCGAGAACCATATCGCCCGCCCGCACCATGAAGTCGCGCTTGAGCGTGGTCGGGTCGAGTGCGCCGCGCGGGGTGAGCAGCGCCCGTCCCCGCTGTACCAGAACGCTTACCTCGTAACGCAGTTCGAGTGCACGCGGCGTCGGCACCAGATTGCGGCCCGCGCGCACCAGCAGCGGATCGTCGAGCACGCGCCGCAGCCTCGCCAGCGTTCGGCTCATCGCGGGCGCCGAGGTCTGCAGCCGCTCGGCGGCCTCGGTGACACTGTTGGTCTCCAGCAGCGCATCCAGAGCAACCAGCAGATTCATGTCGAGGGCGTCCACTCCTGGATTATCCAGAACGGAAAGACCGGTAACCAACATTGCACTGGCGATAATCCGCTGGGGCGACCTCGATGGCGCTGGAACGCCCGGCCGACCCGGGCGCATTACCGGCGATCGGCCTAGGGCGTGCGCTGTTCGGCGGAGACCGGAGTCGCAGCCTCCGGCGCGGGGATAACCACCGGCCCCTTCGACCGGTCCGCGAGCCCACGATACGAAGACGGCTTGATCGTCCGAAACCATTGTGCCGCACGGGTTCTGCGCGGCACCCGGAATTTCAGGTCGGCGAGCATCTCATCGATATTGTGGATAGAGAACGGGGTGATCGCGCCGCCGTGTGCGTGATGGCCGCCCGTGCGTTCGGCCATCCAGCGCAGCCGCTCATCGACGTGCGCGGTCATCTCCTCCTGCGTCGGCAGGGCGAGGCGGCCGCGCAGCAGTGCGGCGGTCCAATGCGCACCGACCTCGGCGCTGAGCGTGCTGATGACCGAGGAGTTGTACCCGACGAAGCTCAGATTCGGCACGCCGATCGGCAGGATCTGGCGGTACAGGCGGAAATTGCCATCCTCGTCGGTGAGCTGACGCTGCACATACGGGGTGAGGAACGGCACCCGCTGGTGGAATCCGGTCGCGCAGATGACGATATCGGCCTGCAGGGTCGTACCGTCGGACAGTCGCACCTGATTCGCGGCCATCTCGGTGATGGTGCTGTCGCGGTGCACCGCGATCAGTCCCATTCCCACCCGCTCGAAGAAATCCTCGGTGACGAGACTGACCGTGCTCTCCGCGATGTCCTCGAAGCGCCCCTCCGGTACCAGCCCGAGCTCGCGCAGATGCGACTTCTTGGTGGCGAGTTCCTGGATCACATCCAAGTTGCTGTCGCGGAAGCTACGCCCGGAACCGTGCAGGAACCGCTCGATCCGCCCGGGCTTCTGATAGCGGAAATGCGCCTCCCCCAGCCTGGTCAGCATCAGCCGCTCGTAGTCGACCAGCCCGCGCGCCAATCTGCGCGGCATCTTCCACAGCAGTCGGCGGGCGACCACATTCGTCGAGGCCGCGACATGACTGACCGCCTCGGCGATATCGCAGGCCGATTTGCCGTAGCCGACCACCACGACCGACTTGCCGCGCGCCCACTCGGCATCCAGGAACTCCGAGGCGTGCCCGATCTGCCCACCCGCTCGGCGGAACCGCTCGACACCCGGAAAGTCGGGTACCGCGGGCTCACTGAAAATTCCGTTGGCGATGACCAGATGGTCGCAGGACGTGCGGTGGACGCCGATATGGTCGCGAATCTCCAGCAACCAGCCGCTGTCCACCGGATCGGCCGCGACCACCTCGGTGCCGAGGCGCAGGCTCTCGCCGAAGCCGAAGTGCCGCACGTACCCGTCGAGGTACTGCTGCATCTGTTGTCCGTCCGGCACGCGCGGATAGTCGTCGGGCATCGGGAAGTCGGAGAAGTGATACGTATGTTTGCTGTTCTGTGCGCGCAGGCCGGGATACCGGCGCGTCGCACTCCATACTCCGCCGACGTCCGGGCTCCGATCGAATACCTCGACCGGAAATCCCTCCTGGCGCAACACCTTCGCGCAGGCAAGGCCTGCGATGCCCGCACCTACGATTGCGACGCGGTTCCCGCTCGTCATGGCACGGAGATTACGTCGCTCGCGCGAATGCGGCAAAGCCTCGGTGCGATTTCACGAAGTTGAACGGGGGGTGACTACAATCCTGGCCTTGTCGCGCGGCACGGTGGTGATATTGCGCACCCGTCCGCGTTCGGATTTCGCGCCCTCGGGCGCGGCGAGGGTGTAGCGGGACAGGATCTCGCGCAGTACCGTGGTGCCCTCCATCAGCGAGAATCCGGCGCCGATACAGCGGCGCACCCCGCCGCCGAAGGGCAGCCAGGTATTCGGTTCGACCTCGCCGTCGAGGAAGCGCGACGGCCGGAACGTCCCAGTGTCGGGAAAGTTGGCCGGACTGCGGTGCGCCAGCAGAATCGAACAGCTGACCACGGTGCCCGCGGGCAACTCCCAGCCGCCGATGGTCATATCCCTGGTGAGTTTGCGGACCGCGCCGGGTATGACGGTGCGCAGCCGCATCGCCTCCTTCATGACGGCCTCGAGCGCCTTGTCGTCGTCGATGCGGACCGCTTCGTGCGCGTCGCGTTGTATCTGCGGGTTGACCGACAATTCGTGCAGCGCCCAGGACAGCGCGGCCGCGGTGGTTTCGTGACCGGCGAGCAGCAGGGTGATGAGTTGGTCGCGCAGTTCGGCGTCGGTGAGCGGCGGATCGGACTCGGTATCGCTGCCCGCCTGCAGCAGCCGGGACAGCACGTCGGTGCGTTCGGCGAGGTCGGACGCGGTGCGCCGGGCCGCGATCTCGGCGTACAGCAGATCATCGATGGCGGCCATATTGTCGTGGAAGGACTTCCACGGCGGATACTTCTGCAGCGCCGGTTTCATCAGACCGAGATATTGCAGCGGGCCGACAGTGACGACGCGGCCGAGCCGCGGTGCGAGCACGGCCCGGGTGCGCTCATCGGTGACGCCGAACACCACCCGCATGATCACCTCGAGGGTGAGCGCGTTCATCCGGTCGAGGGTGATCACCGTCGAACCGGGCCGCCAGCGGTCCACCTCCGCGGCCGCGATCTCGGCGACCAGATCGCGGTAGCCACGCAGGGCCGCGCCATTGAATGCGGGCATGAGCAATCGGCGGGCCCTGGCATGTTCGTTCTCATCGGTCAGCAGCACCGAATGCTGGCCCATGACCGGGCCGAGGATCTGATTGCCTTCGCCCGCGTGCAGGTCGCGTGGGTCACCCGCGAAGATCTCCCTGATGTGTTCGGGGCGGGTGAATACGACGAGGTTCCGTGCGAACGGCGGGACATGCAGCGAGAAGACATCGCCGTAGCGCCGCCGCAGCGGTGGCAGCACCTGGGCGCGGTTACGGATGTACAGCAGGCCCTGCAGAAATGCAGGGATCGGCGGACCGGGTGGATACGCCGCAGTCATCGTTTCCCTCCGCATCCGGCGCCGGACGCATCGTTACGCCGGTTCTCTGCACTGTTGCACAGTTGTCCGGCGTGACGGAAGTCCCCGGGACACAACGCCTGTTCAGCGGGGCGGTCCGCAGGTCCGCGCACCCCGGAACGCCGAACTCAACGCAGTGCGGGTGTCCCTACCAATTCGACCGGCAGATCCCGCAATCCCCGGATGAGCATGCTCTCCCGCCAGCGCAATTCCCCACCATCGGCGGCCAAGCGCAGGTCCGGATACTGCTCGACCAACCTCGTGATCGCAATGCGCGCCTCCAGCCGGGCCAGCCCCGCGCCGAGGCAGTAGTGGATGCCGTGGCCGAAGGCCAGATGGCCGGATGTCGAACGCTGCGGGTCGAACTCCGCGGCGTCACCGAAGTGCCGTTCGTCATGATTGGCCGAACCCAATGCGACCAGTACCAGTTCGCCCGCGGGAATGTCCGTGCCGCCCAGCGTGATCGGTTCGGCGGTATAGCGCAGGGTCGCCACATTCACCGGACCGTCGTAGCGCAGCATCTCCTCGATCAGGGCGGGCACGGCCTCGGTATTGCCGTGCAGCGCGCGGTAGCGCGCCGGATCCGAGAGCAGGGTGAGCACGGTATTGCCGATCAGGTTCACTGTGGTCTCGTGGCCCGCGACCAGGATGAGGAACACCATGGAGATCAGCTCGTCATCGGTGAGGCAATCGCCGTCGGCATTGGCGGCGATCAGGTCCGAGACGAGATCCTCCGCGAGCCCCTCGGCCCGGCGCCGAGTGATCAGCTGCTCGAAATAGTCGGCGATGGCATCGGTCGCGTGCCGGACCTCCTCGGGCGTCGCGGTGGACAGTTCGACGATGATGCGCGACCACTCCCGGAAATCCGCGCGATCGGCGACCGGCACACCGAGCAGTTCGCAGATGACGGTGATGGGCAGTGGAAACGCGTACTCGGACAACAGATCCACCCGGTCCGCGCCGTCCGCGGCGATTCGGTCCAGGAGTTCGTCTGCGATCGCGAGCACGCGCGGTGCCAACGCCTCGATCCGGGCGGGCGCGAACGCGGGCGTGACCAATCGGCGCAGCCGGGCGTGCCCCGGCGGATCGGTATTCAACAGGTGGTAGCTGATTCGGGTATTCACCGCACCGACGCCGGTGTCATCGGTGGGCAGACGGCGGGCCTTGCGGCTGGCGTCGGTGCGCGGATCCTTGCGGATGGCCGGATGACGCAGCACCTCGCGCGCGACGTCCAGATCAACCACCAGCCAGGCGCGCACGCCGGTATTCAACTCGATGGGGTGCACGGGGCCTTCGGCGCGCAGCTCCTCGTAGAAGGCATACGGCGTATGAAAGAAGTCCTGCGGCAGCTTTCTCATTCGACGGCCCTTCCCCGTTCGCGAGTTGTCTTGCGCCCCTTCGATAGTGGCACGCGTCACCGATCTCGACCACCCGAGCGCCGACCATAGCGAGCGAAGACGACCAGAGGATGACCGTCGCGCGCACCGTATCCGACGAAAGGATGACTGTGACGATTTCGGCGGGCACGGCCACCGGCGGGCCGATACTCTCCGCAGATGGGACCGATTTCTCCTGTCCTGCGCGGAGCCCGGATCGCGAATTCGTTCGCCTTCGGGTTGCAGGGCTTTTTCTTCGCGGTCGTGCTTACCGAACTGCCGCAGCAGAAGGACCGCTTCGGCCTTTCCGATGGCCTTATCGCGGGTTCGGTGGTACTGGTTTCGATCCTCGCGGGGGGCGGCAGTGTCGCGGCCGAGCAAGTGGCCACGCGATGGTCGAGCCGAGTCACCGTGCGGATCGGACTGCTGGGCATCACAATCACCGGATGCGCCATCGCGCTGGCTCCGAATACCCCCGTACTGCTGATCACCCTCGGGCTCTACGGAATCGCGGTCGGCATCGTCGATGCGAGCACGAATATGCAGGGCGTGTTCGTTCAGCACGGGTACGGGACCTTCATCCTGTCATCGTTCTACGCGGTGTGGAGTGCCGGATCGATCCTCGGCGCGCTGTTCGTATCCGCCTGCGAGGCATGGGATATCACGCTGCGTGACTCGCTGTTGACGGCCGCGGGCATCGTTCTGGTGGTCGGATTGGTGCTCGGCCCACGCCTGCTCGGCGCCGCGGAAGCCGAATCCGGTCCGACGGAAGTGGCCGACAGCGAATCCGGAGCATCCGGGATGGTTCCGCTGCGCAGGTACCTCGCTTTCGGCATCGCGGCCTCGCTGGTATTCGCGATCGATCTGGCCGTCAGCAACTGGTCGGCGTTGTATCTGAAGGAGGATCTACTCGCCAGTTCGTCCACCGCGGCGTTGGCGTTGGCGGTCTATCAGTGCGCGTCGCTGGCCGCCCGGCTGAGCGGGGATCTGTGGGTACGGCGGCTCGGCGGACGTCGGGTGGTACGCATAGCGGGGGGCATCGGTGTGCTCGGGCTGGCCGTCGCGGTGGTCGCGCCCGGGCCGGTTGTCGCGATCGTCGGCTTTCTGATCGGCGGTTTCGGTACCGGCGTTGTCGCACCGCTGTGCTTCAGCGAGGCCGGACAGCTGACCAGCGGACGGCAGCTCGACGCACTCATCGCACGTCTGAATCTGTTCAACTACGCGGGCACACTCGTCGGCGGCGGGCTGGTCGGCGCGCTCGCCGCCGGGTTCGGACATCGGATCGGTTTCGTGATTCCGGTCCTGTTCATGGCAATCGTTATCGGACTCGGGCGCGTATTCCATTCCCGTTCCGAACCGGATGAACTTTCCGCTTCCAGCGAAGGTCGTGCTGTACTGGACACATGAGCAACATCCCAGTCACCGTGGATCGGGCCGGATTGTGGGACGCCGAGGCGCTCAGCGACGTTGCGGCCGCGACCTTTCCGCTCGCCTGTCCGCCGCACGCCACCGCGGAGGATATCGAGATCTTCATCGCCGAGGTGCTCTCCGGTGAACGCTTCGGCGAATATCTGACCGACCCCGCCCGGATCGTGCTCAAGGCGGTGGCCAACGGCGATATCGTCGGCTACGCGATGTTGCACTACGGTGATCCGGCCGATCCCGCCGTCGCCAAGGCCGTCGCCCTGCGGCCCGCCGTCGAGATCAGCAAGATGTACGTGCTGCCCGGCCACCACGGCGCCGGTGTGTCGAAGGCGCTGATGAACGCAGCATTGGAGCAGGCCCGCAAGGAGGCGGTCGCCGGGGTGTGGCTTGGGGTCAACCAGGAGAATCAGCGGGCCCAGCGGTTCTATCTCAAGCACGGATTCGAGCGGGTCGGCACCAAAACCTTCCCTCTCGGCAGCAAATTGCAGCACGATTTCGTCATGCGACGGGTTTTCTGACCGGATCAGGCCACGAACTCGACCAACGCCGCATGGAAACTCGGCTCCACCACAGCCGTCAGGTGATCACCCGGCACGATCCGCAACTTCGCATCGGGTAGGGCATCCGCCAGCCGGTTGGGCTCGACCGCGAACGGGTCCCTGTCACCGGCCAGGACCAGGCTCGGCATCGTGATATCGGCCAGAGTTTTGATCGGCTCGTCGTCGAGGCCGGTCGCGACCGCCTCGATGGCATCGCGATCGGCGCGCACCGCGTCGGCGAGAATCCGGAACATCATCGCGATCGGTGGTGTCCCCGCACCGTCATCGCGCATGGCGGCACGCAGATCGTCGATATCGATGACGCGCCGGTCGACGCCGCCGCAATCGAGCACACCCGAGCCGATGCCGCCCACCGCCAGCTTGCACACCCGCTCGTCCGCGCCCGCGACCAGCAGCGAGATGATCGCACCCATCGAATACCCCACCTGCACAACGCGATCGAAGCCGAGTTCGTCGTACAGCGCACTGACATCGCGTGCCATCCCCGTCCATGAATACCGCGCCGGATCATGGGGTTTCTCGGACCGACCGTGCCCGCGCGCATCCAATGACACCACGGTATGCCCGGCGGCCTGCAGCGCGCCGACCACCCCGGTGGCCATCCAGTTCGCATTCGTATCGGCCACAACGCCGTGTTGCAGTACGACCGGGGTGCCTTCGCCCTGCCATACGCGGTAGTTGAGCTCCAGTCCGTCCCAGGTCTTGAACGTCGTCATGACCGGATCGTAGCCCGGGGCCAACGGTTGACAAGTTCTGCATGTTCAGTTTTTACTGAACAGATCAGTACTTACGGAACACGAGGAACTCTCGAAGGAGCATGATGACCACCGCCGCGATCCGCACCGAGAGCCTGACCAAGCACTACGGCAAGCACGTCGCGCTTACCGACCTGAACCTCGAGGTCGGCCAGGGCGAGGTGTTCGGATTTCTCGGACCCAACGGTGCGGGCAAGTCGACCACCATCCGCATCCTGCTGGATCTGATCCGACCGACCGCTGGCCGCGTCGAGTTGCTCGGCATCGAACCGCGCGTCGGCGGTGCGCAATTGCGCAAGCGCATCGGATACCTGCCGGGCGAACTCGAGATCGAGGGCCGCAATACCGCTCGTGAGCTGCTCACCTTCCTCGCCGATCTGCGCGGCGATGTCGCTGCGACGCGGATCACCGACCTCGCCGATCTGCTCGATCTCGATCTGTCCAAGAAGGTCGGCGCGATGTCCAAGGGCAATAAACAGAAGGTCGGCATCATCGCCGCCTTCATGCACAATCCGGATCTGCTGATCCTCGATGAACCCACCTCTGGGCTGGATCCGCTACTGCAGCAACGCTTTCTGGATCTGGTCGACGCGGCCAAGCGCAACGGTCAGACGGTGTTCATGTCCTCGCACATTCTCAGCGAAGTGCAGCAGAGCGCCGATCGAGCGGTCATCATGCGCGCCGGTCGACTGCTCGGCACCGAGAATGTCGAGGATCTGCGCAGGCGTTCGCCACGCACGGTCGAATTGGTCTTCGGCGAGGACGTTTTCGGCGACGACTTCGCCAGACTGCCCGGCGTGCGCGATCTGTCCGTCGACGGAAAAACCTTGCGCTGCACCACCGAAGGCGAGGTCGACGGTCTGTTCAAGATGGCTGCGAAATACCAACTGGTGAGCGTGCTGTCCACCGAGCCGGATCTCGAGCAGATCTTCTTCAGCCTCTACGGCCGCTGATAACACCAACCGAATCATTTATCGCACAGGAGAATTCGTGATGACTCGCTCGATCTTCACCCAGACCTTGAAGGAACAGCGGCGCGGCTTGATCGGCTGGTCGATCGGTTTCGCCATCATCCCGATGATGTATCTGCCGTCCTATCAGTCGCTGAAGGAGCAGGGCTCGCTCGACCTCGAGCAGAACAAGATGTACGACGCCATGGGTGTCAACGATTTCGCCAGCTCCAGTGGATATTTGAACGCGACGGTGTACTCGCTGATGGGTCTGCTGCTGATGCTGATCTTCGCGGTCACCTTCGCGAGCCGTTCGGTGGCGCAGGAGGAGAACGGGATGCTGGATCTACTTCTCGCACAACCGATCAGCCGAATGAACCTGCTGCTGCAGCGATTCGCCGCACTGGCCGTGCAGATCGCGACGGCCACCACCGTGCTCACCCTGAGCGTTATCGCCGGGACCGATGCGGGCGGGCTGGACGTACCCACCGGCAATATCGTAGCCGCCAGCGTTGGCCTCGGATTGCTGGCGCTAGTCGTCGGCGCGATCACGCTGCTGGTCGGCGCGGCCACCGGAAAGCGTTCGGTGACACTGGGTTCGGCGTCACTGATCGCGGTGGCGGGCTATCTGGCCAATAACCTCGGCGGTGACTTCGTGCGCACGCTGTCGCCCTTCTACTGGGCCAATGGCGATGCGCCCCTGATGCACGGCTGGAACGGCACCCACCTGGCGGTGCTCGTCGTCGTGGCCGCCATCGCCGTGGTGCTGGCGCTGGGCGCCTTCGATCGCCGCGATCTGGCGGTCTGATCGACCGATCCGGGGCGGACCGACACGGTCCGCCCCGTTTACCGCTATCCGCATTCTGAAAGGGATACTTCTGCGATGGGCACCACCGACAACGAGCAGACAGCCGGACCGACTCCGGAAAAGCTGGCATTCGTCGAGGATTTCGCACTCGTATTGGAGCGGATGGGCCTGGTCCGGATGACGGGCCGGGCCGCGGGGTGGTTGCTGGTCAGCGATCCGCCGGAGCAGACCTTCGGCCAGATCGCCGATGCGCTGCAGGCGTCCAAGGGTTCCATTTCGTCGGCATTGAAGACGCTGGTCACCATGCGCTGGGTGGACAAGATCTCCAAGCCGGGCGATCGCAAGGACTACTACTCGATCCGGCCAGGGATCCTGCCGGAGCTGACCCGTCAGCAGAGCGGCATGTACACCGACCTGACCAACATGACCGCACGCGGGCTCGCACTATTCGACGACCCGAATGGTGCTGATGCCGCGCGGGTTAGGGATATGCACGAGTTCTTCGTTTGGATGGGTAAGGAGCTGCCCGCATTGATCGATCGCTGGTACGCGGAGCACCCCTCCTGAATCAGGCGAGCAGCTTCGCCTTCAGTGCCGCGACATCGGTGGCCGACAGCTTCAATCCCTCGCGGACGTAGGCGTCGAAACTGCCGTAGCTCTGGTTCGCCTGTTCGAAGGCGGCATCCAGCCATCCGGCCGAGACGCCGTTGAGCGGATCGTTCGGGCTGGCATTGCGGTACTGATTGGACAGCAGGTAATCCTGCGTGACGGTGTCGCGGTCCACGCCGAGGACGGTCAGCAGGACGGCGGAGGTCCAGCCGGTGCGGTCCTTGCCCGCCGTGCAGTGGAACAGTACGGCGCCGTCGGTATCGATGATGTCGCGCAGTACCGAGGCGAAGGCCTCGTTCGCGCCCGGCGCCGTGATGAATGCGCGGTAGAGGTCATCGCCGCCGGTGAGGGTGGTGATCAAGGTTTGCGGCGGGGCTTGGCCGATGACGTCGTTCCAGTTCGCGACCGCACCTGTCGGCACCCGGTCGGCCGCGACGGTGCGCTCATAGACGGTGCGCAGATCGTCGACCACGCGCACCTTACGGTCGGTCAGCACGGCCAGATCGGCCGGAGTCGCATTGTTGAGCTGGCCGGTGCGGAAGACGAGTCCGGTGCGCACCCGGTGGCCGTCGGTGGTGCGGTAGCCGCCCGCGTCGCGGCCGTTCTGCACGCCCTGCAGGTTCAGCGCCCGGTCGAAGGCGACCGGGTCGGCGAGGCTGACCGGGTCGGCCGGTGCGACGCCTGCCACCGGTCCGAAGGCGACAGTCAGACCCGCGGCCAGCGACACCGGAACTCGAGCGGAACGACGGACCAGGCCCGCTCCGATCATTACGCCGCTACCTCGAAGCGCGAGAGCGCCAGCAGACGCGAGATCGCGCGCAGATACTTCTTGCGATACCCGCCGTCGAGCATCTCCTTGGAGAAGATCTCGTCCAACTTCGCCCCCGAAACCGTCACCGGAACGCTCGCGTCGTACAACCGGTCGGCGAGCACGACGATCCGCAGCGCGACCGCCTGATCGGTCACCGGATGCACATCCGAGATGTATACCGACGACACCCCGGAGATCAGCGCGCCGTACTTGGACGGGTGCAATGTGCTCAAATGCTTCAGCAGCGCGTCGAATGCGTCGAGCGTGGAACCCGGTGTGGCAGAAGCACGTTCGGTGAGCAGCTCCGGCGAGGTCGGTTCCGGCGCGGGCGGCAGATCGCGGTGCCGGTAGTCCGGACCGTCGACGCGCACCGCCTCGAAGATCGAACCGAGCTTCTTGATCTCGCGCAAGAAGTCCTGGGCGGCGAAGCGTCCCTCCCCCAGCTGGCCGGGCAGGGTATTGGAGGTGGCGGCAATCGAGACACCGCGCGCCGACAGCTCGGTCAGCAGCCGCGAGACCAACATGGTGTCGCCGGGATCGTCGAGTTCGAATTCGTCGATGCACAGCACGCTGTTCGCCGCGAGCCGCTCCAGCGCGTTGTTGAAGCCGAGTGCGCCCACGAGATTGGTGAGTTCACCGAAGGTGCCGAAGGATTTCGGCGCGGGCGCGCTGTGGAAAATGGAGGCCAGCAGGTGGGTCTTGCCGACACCGAAGCCGCCGTCGAGGTAGAGCCCGGCCCCGCTGATCGGTTTCTTCTTCCCGAACAGGCTCTTCTTGTTCGCCGCCTGATGGATCTTGGCGACCTGACCGGCGAAATCCTCGGCCTTGCGGACCGCGGCCGCCTGAGACGGCTCATTGGGATCGGGAATGTAGGAGGCGAAACTGACCTCGTCGAACATGGGCGGTGGCACCATCTGGGCGACCAACTGGTCCGCCGGAACCTCCGGATGGCGATCGACAAGGCGCTCTTGCATGCTGGAAGCCTAATGACGTGGTGTGATCTTTCTTCATGCAGCGTATCCACAATGCGATCCAGCTCACAGGACTGAGCCGGGAAGAGCTCGCCGACCTGTACGCCTACCCCACCGAACTCCAGGCCCCTTGGGTCCGCGCCAATTTCGTCTCCAGCATCGACGGCTCCGCCACCAGCGACAATGTCTCCGAGGGCCTCGGCACCCCGGCCGACAAAACCGTTTTCATGCTGTTGCGCCAATTGTCCGATGTGATCGTGATCGGCGCCGGCACCGCGCGGGCGGAGAACTACGGCGGCGCCGGGACCGACCCCGTCTTCCGGCGCGCACTGTACGACCGCGGGATCGGCGGACATCGCGACGGCGCGCCGCCGCCGATCGCCGTGGTCACCGCGAGCGCCGCGCTGGAGCCGGGCGCGCGGCTGTTCACCGAAACCAAGGTTCCGACGCTGATCATTACCACCAGCACCGCGCCGGAGGATCGCAAACAGCAGCTCGCCGATGCGGGCGCGCACGTCATCGAGGCGGGCGGTGTCGCGATCACCCCGCAGGGCCTGCTCAACACGCTCACCGACCTCGGGCTGCGGCGCGTGCTGTGCGAGGGCGGACCGCATCTGTTCGGTGAGCTGCTGGAGGCGGACGCGGTCGACGAACTGTGCGTCACCACCGCGCCGATCCTGGTGGGCGGCACCGCCCGCCGAATCTCACTGTCCGCCCACGAGTTCCGGGTACCGATGGTGCGCAGGCATATCCTGCTCGACGACGATGGCACCATGCTTGCCCGCTGGACCCGTTCATGAACAAACCGCGCGAACCTGGCAGGCTGTAGCGCATGCGCTGGACTCGAGCCGTCGTGCTGGCATCGACACTCTCGATCATGATCGCCGGATGCGGTGCGGGACCTTCCGATCGCCCCGGCGTCGCCGTCGAGCGCGCGCCGCAGGGCGGGGCGGGTCCGCACCCGACCACGGTCATCGCGCCGCCACCGGATGCCGGTGTCCCCAAAACCGATCTGACCTGGCGCGATTGCACCACGCCGACGCTGGACCTGCTCAGCCTCGGTCCCGCGCCGTCCGGCCTGGTACTGGAGTGCGCCGAATACACCACGCCGATCGATTCGACCGGCGGTGTGCTCGGCAACTTCCGCACCGGCGCCATGCGGGCCCGGCTGCCGCAGACCCCGACCGATGTCGCGCCGCTGGTCATCACCTCCGGCTCGGACCGCTCCTCGACCGCGACACTGGCCGGGCTCGCGGTCGGCGCGGGCAGCGGGCTGCTGGCCAGTCGCCCGATCGTCGCGGTGGACCGGCGCGGCCTCGGCACCTCACAACCGATCGACTGCATGACCGTCGAGGCCCGCCGCGGGCTGGCCGATAACGGTCAATTCGGGCCGGGCGCAAGCGATCCCGTCGAAGCGGTGACCGGATTCAGCCAGGACGCCACCATCGCCTGCCGCGACTTCCTGCAGCCCTATGAGGGCACCTTCGACGCACCGCACGCCGCCGACGACATCGAACAGCTGCGCAGGCAGTGGCAGGTCGATCGGATCGATCTGCTCGGGTCGGGCAATGGCGCGAAGGTCGCGCTCAGCTACGCGCGGAAGTTCGGCGACCACCTGGCGCGGCTGGTCCTGGACTCGCCGGAGGCCGTCGGCGCCGATGCCGTCACCCGCACCGAACAGCGCGTCCAGGGCGCGGAGGCGGCGGTGACCGCATTCGCCCAGCGTTGTACCGGAGTCGGCTGCTCACTCGGTGCCGACCCACGCGCGGCGATCATCGATCTGGTGCGCAAGGCAGGCAGCGGCGGACTCGGTGACATCTCCGCGAATGCGCTGCTGACCGGTTTGTCGGGCTTCCTGGCCGGCCCGCGCGACCAGGCCGCGCATATCACCGAACTCGCCGACGCGCTCTCGGCCGCCGGGCGTGGCGATCGCGGCCCGCTCGGGACGCTGATCCAGCGCGAAACCGCCGCCACCGCGGCCGACGGTCAGTTCGTCAGCCGCTGCACCGATAACCAGCTGCCGCCGAGCCCCACCAAGGCCAAGGAACTCGCGGACACCTGGGGTACCAAATATCCGATCTTCGGCAGGTCGGCCGCGATCGGGATGATGGAATGCGTCGCGTGGCCGGTCAGTGCCGCGCCGCCGCTGCCGGAGAAGCTGGACCTGCCGGTGCTCGTGCTCGGCGGGGTCGCGGATCCGTTGGTCGGCGACGGCGGTCAAGCCTCGGTGACCGGAGCGCTCGGCGCTGCTGGGGCGCGCAAGGCCGCGATCACCTGGCAGGGATGGGGTCATCCGGTTTTCGCCCATTCCGGTTGCGCGCAACGGGCTCTCATCGACTACCTGAAGGACGCCAAGCTGCCTGCTGACGGCACTGCTTGCCCCGCTTGATCGAGCGCATCAACGACACAGCCCTTTAGGGGATCGCCAGCAAGGCGCAAGTCATTTCCCCTAACATCGGCGCGCCAGGCAGGTCCCGGCAACCGTGCCGTGCGGATCCGGTGTACCGTGCCCCAGTGTTACTTCGACAGCTCGAGCCTCGCACCGCTCGCACCACCGCCGAGGTGATCAAGTTCGCACTCTGGCCGCTCGCGGTCATGACTGTGCTCAACCGGATCTTCATCAAGGCAGTCAACGGGTTCATCACCGATGACTTCAAACCGGTCTACAACGCGTCGCTGGCCTTCCTCAACCACCGACCGGTGTACACGGCGGATTACAACCTGGTGGATCCGCACTACCTGTATCCCCCGAGCGGCACGCTGCTGATCGCGCCCTTGGCGCTGATCGATCCGGAGAAGTCGCGCTGGTGCTTCATCCTGCTGAATGCCGCCGCCATCATCGTGGCCTGGTACCTGCTGCTCAAGCTGTTCAAGTTCACGCTGTCCTCGGTGGCGGCCCCGGCGCTGCTGCTGGCCATGTTCAGCTCCGAAACAGTCATCAACACATTGGTTTTCACCAATGTGAACGGATGCGTGCTGCTGGCCGAGGTGGCCTTCATCATGCTGCTGCTTGCGCGGCGCGATCTGTGGGCCGGTGCGATATTGGGTTTGAGTATCGCGGTGAAACCGACGCTCGCCCCGCTGGTGCTGATCGCGGCGGCGCGTGGGCAGTGGAAGGTGTTCTACACCGCCATCGGTATTCCGGTCGCGCTCACCGCTGTCGCCTGGCCGCTGTCGAAGGACGCGGACAAGTTCTTCACCCGGACGGCGCGCTACCTCTTCGAATCCCGGGACTACTTCAACAGCGCGATCGTCGGCAATGCGGCTTATTACGGTCTCCCGCCGTGGCTGACCTGGGGCATTCGCATCGTGATGGGCTTGGTAGTGGCCATCTCGCTGTGGCTGCTGTACCGCTACTACCGCGACGACGAACTGTTCTTCGTGACGACCTCGTCCGGTGTGCTGATGACCGCGTTTTTCCTGCTGTCCTCACTGGGGCAGATGTACTACTCGATGATGCTGTTCCCGCTGCTGATGTCGGTGGTGCTGCGCAATTCGGTGATGCGCAACTGGCCGGCATGGCTGGCGGTCTTCGGATTCATGTCCTATGACAAGTGGCTCTCGGACCGCTGGCAGGGCCTCGGGCGCAACCTGGAGTATCTGCGTATCACCTTCGGCTGGGGCCTGCTGCTGATCGTCATCGCGTGTGTGCTCGTCGATCGGTATCTGGCGGCACGAAGGGAAGGTCGGCTGCCGTTCGGAATCGATCCGGAGTGGATGCGCTCGGCGCCGGATTCGCGGGATTCCGCCGACGATGCGCCGCGGGTGGTCGAGCCGGAGACGGCATACGAAAGCACTCCGCAGGAGGCGACGAACGGCAGCGAATTGCTCGACGAACCACGCGCGAGTGCGCTCAAGTAGCAATGGCACATTCGGCGCATGCGTCGAAAACCTATTAGCGTGGAGCAATGAGTTCTGACGCCGACACGTCCCTACCCGCGCCCCGGATCCAGCTCACCCCACAGCAGTGGAAGGCGAAGCTGAATCCGGAGGAGTACGCGGTGCTGCGACAGGCCGCGACCGAACGTCCGTTCACCGGCGAGTACACCGACACCAAGACCGAGGGCGTCTACGTCTGCCGGGCGTGCGGGGCCGAATTGTTCCGCAGCACCGAGAAATTCGATTCGCATTGCGGTTGGCCGTCGTTCTTCGACCCGGCGAAGTCGGAGGCGGTCATTCTGCGCTCCGACGACACACTTGGCATGCACCGGGTCGAAGTGCTGTGCGCCAATTGCCACAGCCACCTCGGCCACGTCTTCGAGGGCGAGGGATACAACACGCCCACCGATAAGCGCTATTGCATCAACTCTATCGCCCTGCAACTGCACCCCTCGGGCAGTGCAGCGGAGTAGAACGACTGCGGCGCTGAGCGAAAGGTACAGACCGACCGGCATGTTGCGCATGCCCCGAAAAACTGGGGCATGCGCAAATGGTTGGTGAATCGGACCGGTCAGTGCTCAGGGCAGCGCGGCGATGAGCTTTTCGATTTCGACGCGGGGGCCGGTGAAGAAGGGGACCTCTTCGCGCACGTGCAGGCGGGCCTCGGTGGCGCGCAGGTCGCGCATGAGGTCGACGATGCGGTGCAGTTCCGGGGCCTCGAAGGCGAGGATCCATTCGTAGTCGCCGAGCGCGAAGGAGCTGACGGTGTTGGCGCGCACATCCGGGTAGCCGCGCGCGGCCTTGCCGTGGTCGGCGAGCATCTTGCGGCGCTCGTCGTCGGGCAGCAGATACCACTCGTAGGAGCGCACGAACGGGTAGACGCAGATGTAGTTGCCCGGATCCTCACCGGCCAGGAACGCCGGAATGTGGCTCTTGTTGAATTCGGCGGGCCGATGCAGCGCCACATTGCTCCAGACCGGCGCGCTGGCCCGGCCCAGTTCGGTGGTGCGCCGGAAATCCGCGTACGCCGACTGCAGATCCTCGACCCGCTCGGCATGCGACCAGATCATGAAGTCGGCATCGGCGCGCATCCCCGCGACATCGTAGATGCCGCGCACCACGACATCGCGCTCGGCGAGCCCGTCGAAGAACGCCCGCGCCTCCTTGATGGCGGCCTCACGGTCGTCCCCCAGCACCCCCGGCTGCACCTGGAACACCGAGAACATCAGGTAGCGGATGGTGGAATTGAGTGCTTGATAGTCGAGTCGCGCCATGATTCCTATCGTGCCACTGCGGCGGATCGATGCATCCGCGCGGGCCGTTCCCATGCGAGCGCCACATCCGCGATCTCACCCGTACGGTCGCTGCGTGAACTGCTCGATGCGAATGCGTTGATCGGGCGTGCCGATTGCGCGAACAGCCCCACCGCCTCGCACCGGGAGTAGCGCTCGTTCGCGGCGGAGACCGTCGACGAACCGAATTCCCTACCGGCGCCGCTCGGGGCCACGGCACCGCAACCCCATCGCGGCGCAGTGTGGCAGCGCCGATCTCGACTCCGCAGCTCAGATCCAGGCGCTCAGTACCGGTGTGGCGAAGTGCGGATCAGGGGGCGGTGGTGGAGGTCAGGGTGCTGGCTATGCGGTGGGCGGCGGCGGTGCCGGAGGCTACGCAGGCGGGGACGCCGACGCCGTGGAGGTAGGCGCCCGCGATGGCGAGGCCTTCGAAATCGGCTGTGCTGGATTCGATTTCGGCTACGCGGTCGAGGTGGCCCGGGGCGTATTGGGCGAGGCCGCCCGGCCAGCGTTGGACCACGGCGGAGATCGGTTCGATGGTGGCGCCGGTGACGGTGGCGAGGTCTTCGGTGGCGGCTGCGATCAGGTCGGCGTCGGACCAGGTCTGCGTGGAGTCGTCACCGAATTTGCCGAACGAGGCTCGGACAGCTGCGGTTTCGCGTTCGGCGAGGTGGGTCCACTTGCGGCTCGACAAGGTGAAGGCCTTGGCGCGCAGGGGTTCTCCGGTGGCGACCAGGATGCCGGAGTTCTGCGGCAGCGCGGTGTCACGTGGAAGGGCAAGGGCCACAACGACAGACGAGGAGAGCCGGATGCCCGCGGCGGCTGATGCGGCGGCAGGCGCGAAGGGGCGCAACAGGTTCGCGGTCACGGGGGCGGGGGTGGCGAGCACCACCGCGTCCACCGCGCCCACCGGTTCCAGTACCCAGCCGTGGGTCGCGCGGATCAGGTGGGTGGCCGAGGTCGCGGTGACGAATTCCGCCTCGGATTTCGCGGCCAACGCATCCAGGAGGACCCGGTAGCCGTCGCGCAGGCCGCCGAAGACGGGCGCGTTCGAGGGCGGCGGCATGGCGGCGGCCACCGCCTCGGTGAGGCTCGATGCGCCATTGTCGAGCGCGGCGGCCAGGGTCGGCAGTGCGGCGCGCACCCCGATGGAGCGCGAACTGCCCGCATAGACGCCACCGAGCAGCGGATCGACGCTGCGCTCGGCGACCTGCGCGCCGAACCGGTCGGCGACCAGACTGTAGACGTCGATATCGGCGTCCGGATACCAGGCCAGCGGTCGTCGCACCTCGGCAGCGATCCGCTCCATCGTCTCGGCATCGACCAACCCGCGCATCGACTCGGCATCCGACGGAATACCCATCAGCGTGCGTTCCGGCAGCGGATGCGCACGCCCCTGCGCCCAGACCAGTGGCCGCAAGCCCGCGGGCACCACCAACTGCGACTCCAGCCCGAGTTCACGCAGTAGCGCGGGCACCTCCGGCCGCCGCCCGACGAATGCCTCCGCCCCGAGATCCAAAGGCTCCCCGGCCAATTCGCCGGTATACAGAATCCCGCCCAACCGCGCACCCCGATCGATGACCACGATCTCCGCCTGTGCCCCGAGCAGCCCCCTTAACCGGTACGCCGCGACAAGCCCGCTGATCCCGCCACCGACCACCGCGATTCTCATGTCGCGACCGTAGCCCGCCGACCGACCCGCACCGAGCACACCCCTCACCTTCGTGACCGAGCACACGGTCGAGCAGCGTTTCAGCGGTCGCCGCGCAGCTGTGCCCGGATGTCCGGCTTGAGCACCTTGCCGATCTTCGAGCGCGGCAGGTCGGGCCAGATCTCCACCTGCTTGGGAGTTTTCACCGCGCCGAGGCGTGCCCTGGTGTGGGCGCGCAGTTCGTCGCCGGTCGCGGTGTGGCCGAGATGCAATTGGACGACAGCGGTGACTCGCTCGCCCCACTTATCGTCGGGAAGTCCGATGACCGCGCAGTCCTGGACGGCCGGGTGGGTCAGCAGCGCCTGTTCGACCTCGGCGGAGTAGACATTGAAGCCGCCGGTAATGATCATGTCCTTGGCCCGGTCGACGATATAGAGGTAGTTGTCGGCATCGAGGTAGCCGATATCCCCGGTGTGATGCCAGCCGTACCGCGACACCTCGGCGGTCGCGTCCGGATTCTTGTGGTACCCGGCCATGACCAGCGGGCCCCTGACCACGATTTCGCCGCGCTCATCTGCGGGAAGCAGGTGCCCCTCGGCATCCATGATGGCAACGCGAGTGAGCGGAGTGGGCCGTCCGGCCGAGGACAGTCGTTCGGTGGCGATCGAGCCGTCGGCACGGAAGTGATCCTTCGGAGCGAGCGTGGCGACCATCATCGGCGCCTCGGACTGTCCGAACAGCTGGCCCATGACCGGTCCGATCCGGTCCAGCGCCGCGGCGAGCCGGGCGGTCGACATCGGGGCCGCTCCGTACCAAAGGCACTGCAGCGAGCTGAGATTCGCCTCCGGCAGCGCTGGATGATCCAACAGCATGTAGATGAGTGTCGGCGGCAGGAAGGTGTGGGTGATCCGGTGCCGCTCGATCAGCGTGAGGAATTCACCGAGGTCCGGCGCGGGCATCACGACGATCTCACCGCCGAGGACCAGGATCGGAAAGCACAACACGCCCGCGGCATGGGTCAGCGGTGCCAGCGCCAGATAACGGGGTCGAGGTTCGAACGGATAACTCATCAGGGTCAGTGCCGTCATCGTCTCGATATTGTGGCCGGTGAGCCGGACACCCTTCGGCCGCCCGGTCGTGCCACCGGTGCCGACCAGCATGACGAGCTCATCGATCGGCTCGACCTGCCACGGATCATCGGGGCATTCCCGCACCCAGTCGTCGAAAGATGGTGCATCGGCAGCCTTTCCGTCCAAACAGACCAGTGTCCGCAGCGCGGGTAGTAGCGGCGCGATGGCGGAAATCAGTGGTGCGAAGGCGGATTGGAATATCAGACAGGTGCAGTCGAACAGGTCGAGCAGCTCCCGATTCTCGGCCGCCTCGTTGCGCGGATTGATCGGGCACCACACCGCACCGGCACGGGCGATGCCGAAAACACAGGCAAAGGCCAGTGTGTCGTTCGCCGACAGGATCGCGACCCGCTCGCCGGGCCGGACCCCGGATCGTGCCAGTGCGCGGGCGATCCGCCACGACAACTGCTGTACCTGCGCGTAGGTCAGCGTGTGCCCGTTCATGGTCAGGCAGGGCGCGGCGGCGCCGAGCGAGGCGCCCTTGTCGAGATAGTCCGTCAAACGCACGGTAATCCTCTACGGAAGCTGTTGTGGAAGAGGCGGATTCGGGCCACGGGTAGACAGCTCTGTCCACCCGTGGCCCGAGGCCGCGATCAACGGTGCACGGTAAGTACCGGTTCTGCGACCAGCCCGAAACCGCGCAGCACCCCGAGCAGCTCCCGATGACCGAAGGCCTGGCACGCCGAGGCGAATCCCGTTCGTTTCGGCGGCGCCTGCAAGAGGGCGTTCGCGGCAAACGCCTGCAGCAGGCCGGTCTGCTTGTAATTGCAGTTCCCGTAGATCACGCAGTGCGCACGCGCCAGCGGTCCGGACGCGTGCACGGAGTCGAGCGAGGTGTTGATGCGCGGATTCTCCCGCGGCGGCATCTGGTCGCGAACCAGCGCGGCCTGTTCGGCCAGTACGCGGTATTTCTCCTGCACCGGAAGGTCTTTCACCTGCTCGACAACCGCCTGCACGATTTGCGGCACGCCCTGCATCAACGGCCGGTTGAATACGCCACCGAGCACCTTCACATTCGCCACCCGCGGATCGCGCTTGAACCACACCGGATGCGAGGTGCCGCCCCACGGCAGTGCGAGCCCGATCTCGTGCTGGCCGGGCACAACCACGTCGTAGAGTCCACCGTCCGCAGGCCACTCCACATACTGGTTCTGTTCGAGGTAGTAGGCCTTGGACAGCGCGGCATTGACCAGGATCGTCTTCGTCGACGCGACGGTCGGGAAGCCCTTCCAGAAGACCTGGATATCGAGGGTGTCCAGACCAGGGGTTTCCAGGCAGATATTCGCGGCGATCTCCCCGGTGGTGTACATCTGCGCGACGCCCGGTGCGAGCAGCAGACCCCGCGCGGCCATTTCCGCGCCGTATTGCTCGTCGCAGTCGATCAGCCAATCCTGTTCGCCGGTGGTGTCCAGATAGTGGGTCCCCGCGGCCACACAGGCCCGCACCACCTCGTGCCCGTACTGCGCGAACGGGCCGACGGTATTGCAGACAACGGCGGCGCCGCGAAACAGTTCGGTCAGCGGTGCGACCTCGTGTGCGACCTCGACGACCTCATGCTCGACGGTCTCGATGCCGGGAATCTTGTCGATCGCCTCCTGCAGCCGGGCCTTGTCCCGGCCCGCGGCGATGAACGGAATATTGAATTCGCGGAGATATTCACAGACCAGTCGGCCGGTGTATCCGGATGCGCCGTAGACGACGACGGGCTTATCGGTACTCATCAGATCTCGAACCTTTCGCTGTCTTTGCCGCTCACATGCCCATGCCGCCGTCGACCGGAAGACCGGCGCCGGTGATGAAACGCGCGGCGTCGGAGGCGAGGAACACCACCGCGTCGGCCATATCGGCGACCTCGCCCAGCCGCCCCTGCGGTGTCTGTTCGACCACCGCGCCGACGGCGGCTTCCGCGCTCGGGAACAACCCGATCCGCGCGACATCGCTGGCCAGTTGGGCGCCCATCTCGGTCGGGACGAGGCCGGGGTATACGCAGTTCACTCGCACGCCGTAGCCGAGCTTCCCGGACTCCATCGCCGCGACCCTGGTCAGGCGATCCACCGCCGACTTGGTCGCCGAGTACACCGAAATCCCGGGGAAGGCGATGGTCGCGGCGACCGAAGCGATATTCACGATCGCCCCGCCCCGGCCCGCCGCACCGCCGGGCCGCATCGCACGCAACGCGTGTTTGATGCCCAGCGCGGTACCGAGCACATTCACCTCGAGCATCCGGCGCACCTCTTCCGGATCGAGATCGACCACGAGGCTGGTGATTTCGACACCGGCGTTGTTCACCACGATGTCGAGGCCGCCGAGCGCGGCGACGGTATCGGTGACCGCCTGCGCCCAGCGCGCGTCATCAGTGACATCGAGCGGCACGAATTCGGCCGTCGCGCCGCTGGCTCGCAAGGCTTCAACAGTGTCCTTGCCGAGGTCTTCGCGCACGTCGCCGATCGCGACCGCCGCCCCGGCGCGGGCCAGCGCCTCGGCCATACCCGCGCCGAGTCCTCGCGCGCCACCGGTTACCAGGGCCGTGCGCCCGGCCAGGTCGTAGCCACTCATCCGGCATCTCCTCCTCGAGATGGTCAATTCGGCTGTCGTCGCATCCAACCTTGGGCGAATGCGACGTGGATCACAGTCTGCGCGGACTCTTGACGGACGTCAAGAATTTTCTAGACAGTCGTCAAACTTTTCTTACACAATCGTCAAACCAGCTGGTCGTCCGCGACCGATCCCGCGATACACTGGGCGAATTCACAGGACGCGGTGACGGAGAGAAGCCACGATGACCGAAATCGTTGCGACCAAGCGGGATCGCATCGCGCGCCGCCAAGTCGACAAGTTCGGCGAACGGCGCGCGCAGCTGGCCGCCGCCGCGCTGCACACCCTCGCCGAACTCGGCTACGCCCGTACGAGCCTGCGGGAGATCGCGCAGAAATCCGAGTTCACCCACGGGGTGCTGCACTACTACTTCAACGACAAGGTCGAACTGATCACCCACGCGGTGCGGCAGTACGAACAGGTCTGCGTCACCCGCTACGACGACATCGTCGCCGCCGCGACAACGGCCGAACAGCTACGTCACGACTTCGGCGCCGCGATGGCCGCCACCCTGGACGCCGACGCGCCGCTGCACCGGCTCTGGTACGACCTGCGCAACCAGAGTCTGTTCGAGGAGTCCTTCCGCGCTGACGTGCTCGAAATCGACGGCCACCGCGAGCAGATGATCCGCAATGTCGTCGACCGCTTCGCCGACCTTTCGGATCGACCACTGCTGATCTCCTCGGCCACCGCCTACGCCATCTTCGACGGCCTGTTCCAACAGGCACTGCTGCGCAAACTCGCCGGGGACAGGGGTGCCGCCGAAACCCTCGCCACCGAGGCCGCCGGTCTCCTCGACGTGCTGATCGGACCGGGCAAGCCCTAGTCGCAGTCCGGAATCATCCTGTCGCACAGCCGATCAGAGATGATCAAGCCGCACCGGGAATGATCACATCCACGTGCTCGCGGGTGCGATCGGCGACGAAGTGGGCGTCTTCGGCCGCCATCCATCGCTCCCACAAAGGGAGCGTGTGGGCACCATCGCGTTCGAGACCGCGTGCCAGACACACCGCCCGCGGGGTCTCGATCCAGACCGCCAGCGACAACCGATCACGGACCGCGGCACGGGCCGAGGAGACGCCTTCGAGAATGAGCACTCCGCCGGGAGCGGCATCGTGCCATTCGGCCAAAGCCTGCTTGTCCCAGTCGAATCGCTGATATCGACCGGGACGGCGATCGGCGATCGGCTCGAGCACCTGCTGTTCGAGGCGAGGCCAGTCCGGGAGTTCGTTGTTCGCGGCCGCGAAGTCGTCGGTATGCACGACAAGCGCGTCGCACCGCGCCGCCAAAGACGCTGCGAACGTTGACTTTCCGGCTCCGGCCGGTCCGTCGACGGCCACCAGCCTGGTCGAACCGAGTCGCGGCGCGGCGCTGACGACCCTATCCACGATGTCGTCGAGCGCCGTACTCATTTCCAGCGACGCCCCACGCCTGGTCGGTCACAGTTCGTGGACGAGTTGCACCAGGGCGGTCAGCACGCCCGGATCGGTATCGGGCAGCACACCGTGCCCGAGGTTGAAGATATGACCCGCCGCGCCCATGGTGATCGCCTCATCGGCCTCGTGCGTGATGCGCCGCGCCTCGGCTTCGACGGCGGCGGATCCGGCGAACAGCACGGCGGGATCGAGGTTGCCCTGCAACGCTTTTCCCGGTCCGACCCGCCGCACCGCCTCGGTCAGCGGCACCCGCCAATCGACGCCCACCACATCGGCGCCCGCCTCCCCCATCGCACCGAGCAACTCACCGGTGCCGACCCCGAAGTGGATCCGCGGCACCCCGGCCTCGGCGACCTCCGCGAATACCCGCTCCGAATGCGGCAGCACGAATTCGCGATAGTCGGCCAGCGAGAGCGCACCGGCCCAGGAATCGAACAGCTGCACCGCGTCCACACCGGCGGCCAACTGCGCCTGCAGGAAGGCGATGGTGATATCGGTCAGGACGCCGAGCAGCTCGTGCCAGGTGGTCGGGGCGGCGTGCATCATCGCCTTGGTGCGCTCGTGGTTCTTGCTCGGCCCGCCCTCGACCAGATACGACGCGAGCGTGAACGGCGCACCGGCGAATCCGATCAGCGGGGTATCACCGAGTGCGTCGGTGAGCAGCCGCACCCCGTCGATCACCGCACCCACCTCTTCGGGCCGCAGCCGGGGCAGTGCACGCACATCGGCGATGGTGCGCACCGGCGCGGCGATCACCGGCCCGACACCGGCCACGATATCGAGATCGATACCGGCGGCCTTCAGCGGAACGACGATGTCGGAGAACAAGATCGCCGCATCGACACCATGGCGCCGGATCGGCTGCATGGTGATCTCACACACCAGTTCCGGATCGAAGCACGACTCCAACATGCCGATGCCCTTGCGCAGTTCGCGGTACTCGGGCAGCGACCGTCCGGCCTGCCGCATGAACCACACCGGACGACGGCTCGGTGCGGCGCCGGTGGCGGCGGCCAGGAACGGGGCATCGGTCAACCGGCGACGGGTGTGAGTGCTCATCACCGCCTATCGTATGCGGCCCGCAAGGCCCGCTAGCGGCGCGCCTCCGACTGCGCCGGGCACGCAAGGTCTACCGTCGCTTCCGTGACACCGCTCGACTTCCGCGACGGAGCCGCACCGACCGAAGGACCCAACGGCGAGCCAGCTCAGTTTCGCGCCGCGGTCGATGCGATGGGCACCGCAACCGTGCACCCTCGAATCGAGCTGGCACCGATCCGACCGCCCCAACGCCTGGCACCCTTTTCCTACGCACTAGGCGCGGAAGTCAAACACCCCGAGACAAATGTGGTGCCGGTCGATTCCGAGGGCGATGCCTTCGGCAGGCTGATCCTGTTGCACGATCCCGATGGTGCCGAGGCCTGGCACGGCATCTTCCGCTTGGTCGCCTATATCCAGGCCGATATCGATGCCGCACTGGCCACCGATCCGCTGCTGCCCGAGGTCGCCTGGAGTTGGCTGGTCGACGCGCTGGAATCCCGCGGCGAACCGTTCACCGCCCTCGGCGGCACCGTCACCTCCACCAGTTCGGTGCGCTATGGCGATATCGCCGGACCACCGCGCGCACACCAATTGGAGCTGCGCGCCTCCTGGACCGCGATGACCACCGAGATGCGCCCGCATGTGGAAGGCTTCTGCGAAGTGCTGGCCTACGCGGCCGGTTTGCCGCCCGCCGGAATCACCCATCTGCGACCGGAGTCGTATACCAGCAACGACCACACCTGATCGCCACGTAAAGTTCAGGTTTATGTCGGTAGCAGACGAGTCCGAGCAAAGCAACACGCCACCAGAAAGCACGGCGGAGCCGCTGCTCGTGCCCGCCGACGGTGTGCCGCCCGTGCTCGTCACCGCCGATGAGGTCGCCGATGCCGCCGCGCGGCTCGCGGCGGGCGAGGGTCCGCTGGCCGTGGATGCCGAACGCGCCTCCGGTTTCCGGTATTCGGCGCGCGCGTATCTGATCCAGTTGCGGCGTGCGGGTTCGGGCACCTTCCTGATCGACCCGATTCCGGTCGCCGATGCGCTCGAACCGCTGGCCGCCGCGATCAACGATCTGGAGTGGGTCCTGCACTCGGCCGATCAGGATCTGCCCGGACTCGCCGAACTCGGTCTGCGCCCCGCGCGACTGTTCGATACCGAATTGGGTGGCAGGTTGGCCGGATTCGAGCGCGTCGGACTGGCGGCCATGGTGGAGCGATTGCTCGGCCGGGCACTGCGCAAGGGTCACGGCGCGGCCGACTGGTCGACCCGGCCGCTGCCCGATGATTGGCTGAACTACGCGGCACTCGATGTCGAATTGCTGCTCGAGCTGCGCGACGAAGTGGCCGCATCGCTCGACGCCCAGCACAAGACCGATTGGGCCGCACAGGAATTCGAGCACGTCCGGATCACCGAACCGGGCACGCCGAAGGCCGACCGGTGGCGGCGCACCTCCGGCATCCACACCCTGCGCCGCACCCGCCAACTGGCCATCGTGCGCGAACTGTGGACCACAAGGGACACCCTCGCCCGCACCCGCGATGTGGCACCCGCCCGCATTCTCCCGGACGCCGCGATCATCGCCGCCGCGAACGCCGAACCGCGCACCATCGCCCAACTGCGCACCCTGCCGGTCTTCGGCGGACCCCGCCAACGCCGCTATTCCCGCGACTGGCTCGCCGCCGTCGACCGCGGCCGCACCCTCCCCGACACCGACCTACCGCCGCTGACCCAACCGTTCGAGGGACCACCGCCGGTGAACCGCTGGGAGCGCCGTGATCCGGCCGCTGCCGCACGTCTGGTTCGAGCACGCGCGGCGATGGGTGAACTGTCCATCGAGTACGCGATTCCTGTGGAGAACCTGCTCTCCCCCGACCTGGTGCGCCGCTTGTGCTGGGACGGACTCCCCGATTACGACCGCGTCGGCGAACTCGACGATCTGTCCGCCGCGATCGATGGCTTCCTCAAGTCGGGCGGGGCCCGGCCTTGGCAGCGCGAACTCGCGGTCCCGCGACTCGCCGCCGCGCTGACCCCGAGCCCGGAGTAGGCCACGAATCGGTCGGTGGGCGCGCCGCCATCGGCTGAGCGGCGACCGAGCTCGGCGTTCAGGACGAGGTCGAGACAGCACTCTCGACGGTCTGCTTGAAGATCTGCAGGCCATGCTCCATGGACGCGCCGAATGCGTCGGCGAGTTCGTGCGGCAGGGTGTCGTGGATCCAGACGAAGCGGCTGCCGTCGGCGTGCGGGAAAACCTGCATAGACGAGTTGTCGTGCTCCGGGGTGACGCTGCCGCCGACGATGGAGAACACCATCCGGCGTTCGGCTTCGTCGAGTGCGATGAACCGTTCGTGCAGGACGGTACCGTTCGCGAAGGTGACGATGCGCAGGTCCGGGCCATCGAGGGCGCTATCGGTGACGAAGCCGGGGGCCATCCGGGCCGGACCCTGTGCGAAGTCGCCGATGATCGCCCACAGCTCTTCGGTAGGCGCCTCGACGATGATCTCTCTCTTGACCGACCCCATGGCTGATCCTCCTGCGCTCCCGCTCTGGATAACTTGTATTCCCAGAACGGTAGTTAGGTAACCACCGATCGTCAATGGGCAGTTATGCTGGATTCATGTCCAACACAGTCGATGCCGCACCCGCGCCGCTCACTCGCCTGGTGGAATTCGTCAACACCCGCCGCGCGGACGGCGACGCCATCGGCACACCGGAGCAGTTGACGAGTTGGCTCCGCGCACACGAATTACTGTCCGAGGGCACAGCCGACGCAGGCGCACAACAGCGGGCCGTACGAGTCCGCGAAGGGCTACGGGCACTGCTGGCCACGAACAATGCCGAACCCGTCACCAGCCCGCGCCCGGACGGTCTCGACCCGGCGGCCCGCGCCGAACTCGCCGCACTCACCGCGACGCTGGCACTGACTTTGGACGTGACAAGCACCCCGCCCCGCCTCGTGCCGAACACCGACGACGTGATCGACCGCGCTCTGAGCACCCTGCTCGCCGACATCGCCACCGCCGTCGCTGCGGGCACCTGGTCACGCCTCAAGACCTGTCGAGAACCGAGCTGCCGCTGGGCCTTCTACGACCATTCCCGTAACCGCGGCCGCACCTGGTGCTCCATGGATGTCTGCGGCAATCGCGTGAAAGTCCGTGCGTCGCATCGGCGTAACGCAGCGCGCTAGCCGCCGTCGCGCAGATGGGCCGTCACCCCGGCGATAGCGACCGGCACCGACCAACCGATCCCGCGATCAGCGGTCGGAAATGTTGCCGCCCAGTCCCAGTCGGCACCGAGGGCGGCACAAGCGCTCAGCGTGCGTCGAGCCAGCCCGAGATGCGGCGCGCGATATCGGAGGCGGTCAGACCGAGCTCCTCGTGCACTTCATTCCGCGACGCATGGTCCAGGAAGTGTTGCGGCACACCGAGGTCGCGGGTAGGCACATCCAAGCCCGCACCGCGCAACCGCGCGGAAACGGTGGACCCGATCCCGCCGTGCAGACCGCCGTCTTCCAAAGTCACCACGAGACGGTAATTTTCGGCGAGTTTGACGACGGTGTCGGAAACCGGCAGCACCCAACGCGGATCGATGACGGTGGCCGAAATTCCTTCCGGTGCCAGCAGATCCGCGATCGCGACGGCGGTCGAGGCGAAGGGGCCGACCGCGACCAGCAGCACATCACCGCGCTGGGCTCGGGCAGAACCGCCCTCGCGCTCGGGCAGCCGCAGCACATCGACCCCGTCGAGCCGCTCGACGGCCGAAATATCCTCGGCCACACTTCCCTTCGGGAAGCGAATGGCGGTCGGGCCGTCGCTCACCGCGAGCGCCTCGGCCAACTCCTCACGCAATGTCGCCGCATCACGCGGGGCCGCGACGCGCATGCCGGGAATGATGCCGAGCAACGACAGATCCCACATGCCATTGTGCGAGGCGCCGTCCGGGCCGGTGATTCCGGCGCGATCGAGCACCACCGTCACCGGCTGCTTCAGCAGCGCGACATCCATCAGCAATTGGTCGAAGGCACGGTTGAGGAATGTCGAGTAGATCGCCACCACCGGATGCATGCCGCCGAGGGCCAGTCCGGCGGCCGAGGCCATCGCATGCTGTTCGGCGATGCCGACATCGAACATCCGATCCGGGAACCGCTCCCCGAATGCCGCCAGGCCGGTCGGTCCGGGCATGGCCGCGGTGATCGCGACGATATCGTCGCGCTTCTCCGCCTGCGCGATCAGCTCCTGGGAGAACACCGAGGTCCAACCGAGCGCCTTCGGGCCACCGAGCGGGCGTCCGGTCAGCGGATCGATCGGATCGCAAGCGTGCATCTGGTCCGCGACATGGTTCTCGGCGTGCGAGTAGCCGCGCCCCTTCTGCGTCACCACATGCACGACCACCGGCCCGCCGAAATCCTTCGCGCGACGCAACGCCGCCTCCAGCGCGACGGTGTCGTGACCGTCCACCGGCCCGACGTACTTCAACCCGAGATCGCTGAACAGCTCCTGCGGGCTCACCGCATCCTTGATCCCGGCCTTCACCGCATGCACCATCGAGTACGCGGATTCACCGACGCGCGGAATGCTCTTGAGGATCCGCTTACCCGCGTCCAGCGCATGCTCGTAGGCGGGCTGGGTGCGCAGCGCGGTCAACCGGTCGGCGAGGCCGCCGATGGTCGGCGCATAGGAGCGGCCGTTGTCGTTGACCACCACGACGACGGGCCGGTCCGGTGCGGCGGCGATATTGTTCAGCGCCTCCCAGCACATGCCACCGGTGAGCGCGCCGTCGCCGACGACCGCGACCACGTGCCGGTTCTGCCCGGTCAGCGCGAATGCCTTGGCGAGACCGTCGGCATAGGACAGCGAGGCCGAGGCGTGCGAGGACTCGACCCAGTCGTGGGCGCTCTCGGATCGGCTCGGGTAGCCGGACAACCCACCCTGCTTGCGGAGTGTGTCGAACTGATCCTTGCGACCGGTGAGGATCTTGTGCACATAGGCCTGATGCCCGGTGTCGAAGATCAACGGATCGGCTGGCGAGTCGAAGATCCGGTGTAGTGCGATGGTGAGCTCCACCACGCCGAGATTGGGGCCGAGGTGCCCGCCGGTGACGGCGACCTTCTGCACCAGGAACTCGCGAATCTCCTCCGCCAGTTCACCCAATTCGGCGACGGTAAGCCGTCGCAGGTCTTCGGGCGTATCGACCCGGGAAAGCACTCCCACCTGAACTCGCTCCCTCCGGATAGCGCATCTGATCCGATCAGTCTACGGAGCCGCGCCAGTGGCTCCGCACGACAATGCCCCGCCACCAGCCGACTTCGCGTGGAAGTGTGAGCCTCCACACGAATCGCCAGCCCATCCGAAGACACGCTCGGGCGGACGAGTTCGCCGGTCAACCTGACGTTACCCAGCTTAGAGTGGACCGGTGGCCCTGCCCGAGCAAGGTTCCGCAGACGGTCGACGCGCGGCGTGGTGGCAGGCATCGTCACCGATGTCCACCACTCGTGCCGCGCCGACAATTCCGGAGAACTCGCCGACTACATCCCCGAACTGGCTGCGGTACAACCGGATTCGTTCGGACTGTGCCAGGCCACCGCGGACGGACGGGTCCACGGTACCGGCGACGTCACCACCGAGTTCACCATCCAGTGGATCGCCAAACCCTGCACGGAGTGTGTTGTTCCGTGACCGGATGGATTGCTCCGGCAGGAGTCGGCCCGCAACCGTGGTTTCGATGGCGGCGGTGCGCGCGATCGCCGCGCGCGGCGGTGACTGTCGACCGGTTTTGCCCGCGTCGACGGGGACATTTCCGAAGCATCGACCGTTGCATCCGCAACCGAGGAAGTCAGGAGAGCGTCGTGAGCAAGAAGAAGTCCGACCACACCGCTGGCACGGTCACCACCTTCGGGTCCGGCAGCGCCCGCGCCACCCCGGACCTGATGCGCGTCACCATCTCTATCGAAACCCGGGCCAGCAAGGTCGCGCTCGCCTACGGCCAGGCCGGTGAACGCGTCGCGGCCGTCACCGATTCGCTGCGCTCCGATGGCGTTCCCGGCACCGATGTCGCCACCAGCGGACTGTCGGTGCGCACCGAAACCGTCTGGCTCGAAGGCGGCGGCTCCAAGATCACCGGTTACGTCGCGACCACCGACCTCACCGTCGTGTTGCGCGATATCGGCGAAACGGCCGATCCGGGCCCCGCCACGATCATCGCCAACTGTGTCGACGCCGGTGGTGACGATGTCCGCCTCGGCGGGCTCAATCTCGGTTTCGCCGACCAGGAGAGCCTGCTCATCCGCGCCCGGGATGCCGCATGGGACAACGCGCGCGCCAAGGCCGAGCAGTATGCGGGCCGTGCCCGGCGCACCCTCGGATCGGTTCTCGAAATCACCGAGAATGCCGTGTCCGTCCCGCCTGCCACGCCCCGGCTGATGGCCATGTCGGCCCCGATGAACGAGTCGTACGGCGGCGCTCCGGTTCCGGTCGAACTCGGCGAATCCGAAATCTCGGCGACCATCCGCGCGACCTGGCAGCTCGACTGATCACATCTGACCTAACGCTTGCTTGGGTATAGTGAGGGCCTCATCGCGTCTGATCAGGAGTCCCGCATGTCGTTTGTGCTCATCGAGAAACCGCGGCCGCAGGTCGCGCTGGTCACGCTCAATCGGCCGGAACGAATGAACGCGATGGCCTTCGACGTGATGATCCCGCTACGCGAAGCCCTCGAAACGGTCAGTGCCGACAACGAGGTGCGGGTCGTGGTGCTCACCGGTGCGGGCGAGGGCTTCTGCTCCGGGGCGGATCTGCAGAACGCGGGCCGGATTCCCAATACCGATGGCCTGACCAAGACCAGCGTCGCGCGGCGCTCGATGGATCTGCTCAACGATGTGATGATCACGCTGCGGCGGATGAACCAACCGGTCATCGGCGCGATCAACGGTGCGGCGATCGGCGGCGGGTTCTGCCTCAGCGTCGCCACCGATATCCGAATCGCGGGCGAGGACGCCTACTTTCGCGCGGCGGGCATCAATAACGGCCTCACCTCAGCGGAATTGGGCATCAGCTATCTGCTGCCACGCGCCATCGGCGCATCCCGCGCCTTCGAAATCATGCTGTCCGGGCGCGATGTCGACGCGGTCGAGGCCGAACGCATCGGCCTCGTATCGCGCGTCGTGCCCACCGCCAAACTTCTCGACACCTGCTACGACCTGGCCGAACGGATCATCAGCTTCAGCCGTGTCGGCACCGAACTCACCAAACGTATGCTGTGGAGCGGTATGGAGGCGGGCGGTTTCGAATCCCATATGCAGCACGAGGGCATGTCCCAGCTCTACGTCCGTCTCACCACCGAGAATTTCGACGAGGCCATCCGGGCGCGACGCGACCGTCGGCCACCGGTGTACGAAGACTGACCTTCACTAGCGCGGGTCGAGGCCCTTGACCAGCAGCGTCACCGTATCCGCGCCCGCATGGCGGTCCTTCGAGATCTCCTGGTACTCAGGGGAATCCGCCCACTCGCGAAACGATGGCTCGTCCGGGAACGACATCAACACGACCTTCTCCCGATCCGAATCGCCCTCGATCACCCGCGGGGATTCATCGGAGGCCAGCAGCGTGCCGGAGTAGCGGGTGAACACCTCGAGGAAGCGCGCACGGTAGCGATCGTAGGCGGTGCGATCGGTGAACTTCAGCTGCGCGACGACATACACGGTCATGGTGTGACTCTAAGCCGCGCTGTCACATCGGCGATCGAGGAAACCGGACAGGCGGGTGTCCTGCGCACGGCACGCGCTCAACGCTCGAGGAGGGCGAGGCATTCGACGTGGTGGGTGGCGGGGAAAGCGTCGAAGGCGCGGAGATCAGCGAGATGGTAGCCCGCCGACCGGTATAGGCCGAGGTCGCGGGCGAAAGACGCTGGATCGCAACCGATGTGGACAATGCGGGACGGGCCGCTGGTGGTCACAGCGGTGACGACCTCCTTGCCCGCGCCCGCGCGGGGCGGATCCAGGACGACCACATCCGGAGCGGCACCGCTCGCGTGTTCGGCCAACCAGTGTTCGACGCGCTGAGCGCGCAGATCCAGCCAGGGCAGATCACGCAGCGCGGCATTGCCGTCGGCGACCGCGGACCGCGTCGATTCCACCGCGAGCACCGAACCGGTCTGACCGACCTGTCCGGCCAATCGGGCCGCGAAAACCCCCACGCCGCTGTACAGATCCCACGCCCGCTCCCCGTGACGGAGCCCGGCCCATTCGGCGACCAGATCCGAATAACATTGCGCCGCACCACGATGCGCCTGCCAGAACCCGGTCGCCGCCAGCTCCCACCGCCGCCCGGCCACATATTCGACCGTCCGACCGCTACCGCCCATCACCCACTCGTCGCGAGCCGCGTGCGTCGCCGCTCGGCGTGCCGCCGCCCGACGCCGATCACCCTCGCCCCCTACCGATCGGGACCGCTCGCCACCGGGGCCCCGCTCGGCGGTGCGACGCTTCCCTGCGCGCCGGTCCGTCTCCCGCTTGCCGCGCCGATCCGCACCGCGCGTCGAAGGGCGTTCAGACTCTGCACGTCCCGCCGCGGCCGACGGGGCCAACTCGACAATGTGCCGCGTCCCATCACCGTCCACCACGACGACCAGATCCGCACCGGGCGTCCACAATCGGTCCGCGATGTCGTCCATCGCACCCGGAACCGGTTGGGGGCAGCGCAGATCGGTGATCACCTCGGTGCTGCGATACCCGTGCACACCGGCTCGGCCCGCAGCGTCCACGGCAAGCCGGACGCGGGTGCGCCAGCCGCCGGTGGCATCGGCCGGATATCCGGCGATCGGCTCCACGGTGATCTCGCGTTCGATTCCGGCGATGCGACGCAACTGTTCCGCGACCACCGCCGCCTTCAGCGACCGCTGCGCGGCGGGCGTAGCGAAGGAGAAATCGCAGCAGCCCGCACCGCCCGGACCAGAAACCGGACACGTGGCGGGGATGCGATCGGCAGATGCCTCCAGAATCTCGATCGCGTCGGCCCGGCAGAACGAACCCCCGCGATCCTCGGTGACCCGCACCCGAACCAGTTCATCGGGCAGCCCGTGTCGCACGAAGACCACCCGGCCCTCGTGCCGCGCGACGCAGAATCCGCCGTGCCCGGGTGGTCCGAGCCGGACTTCGAAGGTGTTCGAGCGCCAGTCGGTCACCCTTGGTCCTCGTACCCGCGCCGCACCGCACCCGGCGCATTGACCACGCCCGCCTGCCTGGCCTTTGCCGACGACGTCAACTGCCACGGCACACTCGTCACCATGACACCCGGCTCGAACAGCAATCTGCCCTTGAGCCGCAACGCGCTCTGGTTGTGCAGAATCTGCTCCCACCAGTGTCCGACAACGTATTCCGGAATGAATACGGTCACCACATCGCGCGGCGAATCCCGACGCACCCGCTTGACGTAATCCAATACCGGCTTGGTGATTTCGCGATACGGCGATTCGATCACCTTGAGCGGCACCGAGATATCGCTGCGCTCCCACTCGCGCACCAGTGCCCTGGTGTCGGCCTCGTCGACGTTCACCGTCACCGCCTCCAAGGTATCGGGGCGCGTGGCGCGCGCGTAGGCCAGTGCCCGACGTGTCGGCAGATGCAGTTTGGATACCAACACGATCGAATGCGACCGACTCGGCAGCACGCCGTCCCACTCGTGCTCATCGAGTTCGCGGGAAACCGAATCGTAGTGGCGCCGAATGAGTTTCATCACAACGAAGATCGACACCATGGTGCAGATCGCGATCCAGGCACCGGCGAAGAACTTGGTGATCAGCACGATGACCAGCACCGTCCCGGTGGCGCTGAGCCCGATCGCGTTGATCACCCGAGAACGCATCATCCGCGCCCGCTGCGACGGATCGGTTTCGGTGCGCAACAGCCGGGTCCAGTGCCGCAGCATGCCGGTCTGGCTGAGCACGAACGAGACGAAGACTCCGACGATGTAGAGCTGGATGAGCTTGGTCACCTCGGCGCCGAACACGACGACGAAGGCGACGGCCGCACCCGAGAGGAACAGAATGCCGTTGCTGAACGCCAATCGGTCACCGCGGGTGTGCAACTGCCGCGGCAGGTAACGGTCCTGCGCCAGAATCGAACCCAGCACCGGGAAGCCATTGAACGCGGTATTCGCGGCGAGCACCAGGATCAGCGCGGTCACCGTGGTGATGAAGTAGAAGCCGATCGGGAATCCGTGGAATACGGTCTCGGCGAGCTGTGCGATCAGCGTCTTCTGGTGATAGTCCGCGGGTGCGCCGATCAATTCGGATTCGTTGTGCGCGTAGACGATCCCGATCTTCTGAGCCAGGATGATGATGCCCATGAGCAGTGCGATCGCGATGGTGCCGAGCATCAGCAGGGTAGTCGCGGCATTGCGCGACTTGGGTTTCCGGAATGCGGGCACGCCATTGCTGATCGCCTCGACACCGGTCAGTGCGGCACAGCCGGAGGAGAACGCCCGCGCGATCAGGAAGGTGAACGCGAGTCCATATAGGTGCTCCTCCTCGGCATTGAGCTGAAAGCCCGCCGATTCGGCGCGCAGGTCGTCGCCGAGTACGAAGATGCGGAACAGTCCCCACCCGAGCATCGCGAACATCCCCAGGATGAAGGCGTAGGTCGGAATCGCAAAGGCGACACCGGATTCCCGGATACCGCGCAGATTGATCGATGTCAGCACAACGATGGCGACCACCGCGAACAACACCTTGTGCGTGGCGACGAACGGAATCGCCGAACCGATATTCGACGCCGCCGAGGAGATCGATACCGCGACCGTGAGCACGTAGTCCACCAGCAGCGCACTGCCGACGGTGAGCCCGGCATTGGGCCCGAGATTCGTGGTGGCGACCTCGTAGTCACCACCGCCGGAAGGGTAGGCGTGCACATTCTGCCGATAGCTGGCCACGACCACCGCCATCACCAATGCGACGGCCAGACCCACCCAGGGGGCGTAGACGTAGGCCGAGATGCCCGCCACCGAAAGGACGAGGAAGATCTCCTCCGGTGCGTAGGCCACCGAGGACATCGCATCGGAGGCGAACACCGGAAGTGCGATTCGCTTCGGCAGCAGGGTATGGCCCAGCGCATCGCTACGGAAAGGCCTGCCCAGCAGCACGCGTTTTGCTGCCGTCGTCAACTTGGACACTGGAGCGAGCATAGATCCCCGCAGGGTGGAGCGCTCCCTCGGCCGGTTCGCGTCGTATGTTTGGTTGATAGGCGAAGGGGGAAGTTGGGCCATGGAAACATCTGGCGGGTACGGTTCGATGCCGGAGATAGCAAACCGGACGCCCTGCGGCGTGAGTTCACGGCCCGGACGAGGAAGCCTGCGTAACCACGCAGGGCCTGCGAGCGCCGCCAATTGAACACAGTTTCCAGGAACGAGGTTGCGGTGTACGTAGTGATCATGGGTTGCGGACGGGTCGGCTCATCGCTGGCACGCGCCCTGGTCCGGGTCGGCCATGAGGTCACCGTGATCGACCGGGACCACAGCGCCTTCCTGCGCCTCGGCGAGGACTTTCCTGGCGAGCGGGTGGTCGGCGTCGGCTTCGACCGGGATGTGCTGACCCGCGCGGGAATCGAGCGGGCCGATGCCTTCGCCGCGGTCTCCTCCGGCGACAACTCCAACATCATCTCCGCGCGGGTGGCCCGGGAAATGTTCGGCGTGCAGCGCGTGGTCGCGCGCATCTACGACGCCAAACGCGCCGCCGTCTACGAGCGCCTCGGCATTCCGACCATCGCCACCGTGCCGTGGACCACCGACCGCTTCCTCACCAACTTGATCGGCGACGGCGGCACCACCACCTGGCGCGATCCGACGGGCACCGTTGCGGTAGCCCAGTTGACGCTGCACGAGGAGTGGTACGGGCGCACCGTGCGCGATCTGGAACGCAATGTGGGCGCGAGGGTCGCCTTCATCATCCGGTTCGGTCAGGGCCTGCTCCCCGAGAGCAAGACCGTGGTCCAGGCCGACGACATCGTCTATGTCGCAGCCACCTCCGGCTCCGTCGGCGAGGCCGTCGCCTTGGCCGGTAAGCCCCCAGCAAGCGAGGACTGAAATGAAAGTGGCGATCGCCGGAGCCGGCGCCGTCGGCCGATCGATAGCGAGAGAGCTATTGCGCGGCGGCCACCGGGTGATGTTGCTCGAGCGCCAACTCGACCACATCGACCCCGCCGCCATCCCGGACGCCGTCTGGGTCCATGCCGATGCGTGCGAACTCGCGCTGCTGGAGGACGCCGGTCTGCAGACCTACGAGGTGGTCATTGCCGCCACCGGCGACGATAAGGCGAATCTGGTGCACAGCCTGCTGGCCAAGACCGAATTCGGCGTGCGCCGGGTGGTGGCGCGGGTCAACGACCCACGCAATGAATGGCTCTTCGACGCGTCCTGGGGCGTCGATGTCGCGGTGTCGACGCCGCGGCTGCTGGCCTCACTGGTGGAAGAGGCGGTCTCGGTCGGCGATCTGGTCCGGTTGATGACGCTGCGGCAGGGACAGGCCAATCTGGTCGAGATTACCCTGCCCAGCGATACCGCCTTGGCGGGCAAGCCGGTCCGCACGCTCACCCTGCCGCGGGACGCCGCCCTGGTGACCATCCTGCGTGGCGGCCGGGTGATCGTGCCGCAGCCCGACGACCCCTTCGAGGGCGATGACGAGCTGTTGTTCGTGACGTCCGTGGAGGCCGAGGAAGACCTGCGGGTGGCGCTGGCCACGCACGGCATCAAACCCTGACTCCCCGACAAGGCTGATGCGATCAGCGCCGGACCTGCCTCAGGACGCGGCCACAAGCTGCGCGCGCAGCTTGTTCAGCGCGCGATGTTGCATCACCCGGACCACGCCCGGGCTGGTGCCGATGGCCTCGGCGGTCTGCGCCGCGGTCCAGCCCAGCACGATCCGCATCACCAGTACCTCGCGGTGCGCGGGCGCCAGGATCTTCATCAATTCGCGGGTGGCCTCGCGACGTTCGGACGCGATCGCCCACTCTTCCGGCCCCGCGGCGGTCGATGCCGTATCGGGCACCTCGTCGACCGGGTACATCGGGTGCAGCTGCGAACGCCGGAACGCGTCGGCTACCTTATTGGCCGCGATGCCGTAGACGAAGGCGAGGAACGACTTTCCCTGATCGCGGTAGCGCGGAATCGCGTTGACGGTGGCCAGCAGGATCTCCTGCACCACATCGTCGGCCGTGACGTGCAGGTGCGCGGTATTGCCAAGGCGCGCACAGCAATACCGGCGCACGAGGGGGTGGACCAGCCGGATGATCTCGGAGACCGCGCCGCGGTCGCCCGCCGCCGCCGGACCGATCAACTTATCGAGTTCGGCCGATACCCGACGACTCTCCGACAGGGCCGGGTTGTGATGGGCTTGATTCTTCGACAGTGCCGCAATGCTGTGCTCGGTAGCCAACTTCCGAGTCCTTCCTCGCCGATCGTGCTTTTTTGCTTGCACTGATCGTCTGACGAACTCGAACGCCCAACCAGGCACCCCAGGGTGGGTACTCCCCCACCTGCGGCGGCGATTCGTTAACACCCCCAGCGAAATCGGGGGCGGGAATTCCTAGGCCGTTTCGGCGGCCGTACCCCGGCTCACCGGCAGATGTCCGGCCCGACGCACCGCCCACACGGTGACGGCCAGCGCAACGGCGGTCAGCGGCCAGCCCATCGCGATGCGCGCGAAGGCCAGCCAGCCGGTGCGATCGGTGTCGTAGAGCTGGGACTGCACCAGATAGCGCGCGCCGAATACGACCACCCAGGTGGTGGTGGCCAGGTCGTAGAGGCGCACCACGCGGCGGTCCGAGCGCCATTCGGTGCCGTGGCCGTTGAGCACACCCCAGATCACGCCGACCAGCGGCCAGCGCACCAGCATCGACACCAGGAACACGCCGGCGTACACCAGGCTGGTGTAGATGCCGAACAGGAAGAAGCCCTTCGCCTCACCCATCCGGTAGGCGATGAACGCGCAGATACCGACTCCGAGGAAGCCGGAGATCGCGGGCTGGATCGGGCTGCGCCGCACCAGCCGCCACACCAGAATCGCGGCGGCCACGCCCAACGCCGACCAGATCGCCGCGGTGAGCCCGGCAAAGGTGTTCACGGGCACGAAGACCAGCACCGGCAGCGTCGAGTAGATCAGGCCGCTGAAGCCGCCCAACTGCTCGAGCAGGGTTTGTTCGGCTTCTTCGGTTTCGGCGGCGACAGCGTGATCTACGACGTCGGACGGGCCCGCGTCGATCGGCTCACGCCCTGCGGTGTGGATCTCGGCGGCATTCTCGTTGCTCGATGGCATACGTCAGCTGTTCTCACGCAATTCGTAGTAGGGGTTGTAGATCACCTTACGGCCATCCCGGTCACCCACACGACCGCGGACGAGGATCTTGCGTCCGGGTTCGATACCGGGAATGCGACGGCGGCCGATCCAGACCAGACTGATGGCATCGGTGCCGTCGAAGAATTCTGCCTGAACACTGGCGCCGACGGATTTCGGGCACGCCTCGACGCTGCGTAGTCGGCCGAGCATGGTCGCTTCGTCACCGCGCTGACAGTCCGAGGCCCGGCAGGCACCCGACGCATCGGCCGATTCGGCGAGTTCCTCGGCGTCCAACTGATCGATATCCTCGGTCAGCCTGCGGCTCAGTCGGCGAAAATAACCTGAGGCGGCTGATGACATTTGACGCTCTCCTGCGTGGAGCAAGACGACGTGGGTCACACGTCATCGTGGTTGTTCCGGTGACGACCGGCTTAAGGCCGTATACCCGCCACTGTAGATGGGCAACCCTCGCCCCGCTACGCTCGGACCGGTGTTCGACTCCCCACATTTCGCGCCGGACCGCGCCCCGATCGCCGTGGCGTTGCCGGGGACCGGATCGGATGCCGACTTCGCCCGCCGCGCATTCGGACCGGCTTGTGCGGCACGCGGAATCGAATTCATCGCCGTCGAGCCCGACCCGTGCGGAGTGGTTGCCGGATACCGGGCGGCGCTCGATGCGGCCGCCGGGCGCGGCCCGGTCCTGGCCACCGGGATCTCCCTCGGCGCGGCGGTCGCACTGGAATGGGCGGCCGAACATCCCGAGGCGGCAACCGGCGTAGTGGCGGCACTACCGGCATGGACCGGACCCGATACCGCCGCCTGCCCGGCCGCGCTCAGCGCCGCCGCGACCGCGGCCCAGTTGCGTGCGGACGGGCTGGACGCGGTGGTCGAACGCATGCGCGCGAGCAGTCCGCGCTGGCTCGCCGACGCGCTCACCCAGTCCTGGCACTCGCAATGGCCCCGGCTGCCCGAGGCACTGCAGGAGGCCGCCGACTACAAATGGCCCGACGGGGAACGACTGAGCACCGTCGCGGTGCCCGTCGCGATCGTCACCGCCGTCGACGATCCGGTGCACCCGCTGTCGGTCGCCGAGGAATGGGCCGAGCTGATCCCGCGCGCCGAATTGATTCGGATCACCCTGGATGAACTCGGCGCGAATCCCGCGATTCTCGGAAACGCGGGACTCGCGGGGCTCTAGTTCAGCCCGAGCTGCTGCATGGCCGAACCGTCCGCGCCGCGGCGCGGTTCATTCGGCATGCGCGGCGGGACCAGCGGCTGGGGGGTGGGCTGCACCGCTGCCTGCTGTGCGGCCATTGCCTGCTGCTGGGCCTCCACCTGGGCCTGATGCGCGGCGGCCAACTGCTCGGCCAGCTCCGGTGGCAGCACGACGGCCAGCGGCTCACGAACCGGCATCGGATCGTCGCCGCGCCGAATCACGGTCTCGGTCAAGATCGCTCGCGCGGCCTGCACCAGCGGCGCACCGTCATCAGCGGCGCCCTGCGGACCCGCGGCCACCAGCCGCACCATCCATCGCGGACCGTCCACCCCGATGAAGCGCAGATCCGCGCCCTCGGTGATGGCGAGCAGCTCCCGACCCCACGGTCCGGTCTCCACCGCCACCCTGGCGCCGTCCTTGCGTAGCGATTCGGCGAGATCGGCTGCCACCGAACGCCATTGGCCCGCCGACTTGGGCGCGGCATAGGCCGCGACGGTGATCCGACCGTGTTCGGTCGCCAGGTGCACCGCCTGTGGGGTGCCGTCCGGGGTCATCTCGACCTGTAGTTGGCCGCCGGGCGGCACCGGCAGGATCACCGAACCCAGATCGAGGCGCTGATCGGAGACATTGTCCAACAGCTCGGCCACCTCGTCGTAGTCGTACGGGCCGGATTTGGGCATTTCCACGACGTCGTCGTAGTCGGGCTCGTCGTACTCCGGTTCGTCGTCGTAGTGCGCGGCGACGTAATCGGCTGGGACGATCGGATTCTCGTCGGTGATCGGATCGATGATCGGATTCTCGTCGGTGATCGGATCGATGATGGGGTTCTCGTCGGTGATCGGCTCATCGTCGTAATCCGCGTCGCCGTAGGCTGCGTACTCGCCGTATTCATCGGCGTATTCGTCGTCGTAGCGGTCCTCGACGTATTCGTCACGTCCGCTGGACTTGCGTCTCTTCCCGAACATTCCCGTCATGCCTCCTTGCCGAGAGTGCCCGCCTCGTCGGCCGACGAGGCCAGACTCGCGTGGCCACCGCTCGACCCGTAACCGCCCGCACCCCGCGTGGTGTCGTCGAGTGCCTCGACCTCCACGAAATCGACCAGTTCCACCCGCTGCACCAGCAGCTGCGCGATCCGATCGCCGCGGCGCAATTCGATCGGGGTGCGCGGATCGTGATTGATCAGGCACACCTTGATTTCGCCCCGATAGCCCGCATCGACGGTGCCGGGCGTATTCACCACGGACAGACCGGTTTTCGCGGCGAGTCCGGACCTGGGATGGATCAGGCCGACCGTGCCGACCGGCAGTGCGACCGCGACACCGGTGCCGACCAGCACACGCTCCCCCGGTTCGATGATGACGTCCTCCGTAGTGCACAGATCCACGCCCGCGTCGCCGTGGTGGGCACGCGTCGGCACGGGGATGCCGGGATCAAGCCGCAGCAAAGATATGGGTGAAAGGGCGCTCATGACTGCGCCTCGCTGACGCTCGGCTCCGTCATGACCGCCCGGGCGGCTGTGTTGATTAATCGCTCGCTGCGCTCGCTCACGTTCACCGAGCCTACGCGTACGCCCTCGACCTCAGTGAATTAGTGTTGAGTCGTGTCAGACCAGCCCAACCCAGTGACTATGGACGAACAACAACGAAGCTTCGAGCCCTATCGCGAGCGCCTGTGGGTGCCGCTGTGGTGGTGGCCGATCGCGTTCGCCGTCGCCGGGTTGCTGGCCGCCGAAATCCATATGGGCGCACCGGGTCTGCGCGCCTGGTTGCCCTACGCGTTGCTGTTTCCGGTGCCGGTGTGGGTGCTGTTGTGGCTGAGCCGCCATCGGGTGGAAGTCGCCCAGGACGGTTCCGGTATCCGCGAACTCCGCGCCGATCGCGCGCATCTGCCGGTGAACTTCGTGGCCAGATCGGCCACGGTGGCCCCCACCGCCAAGAGCGCGGCGCTGGGCCGCCAGCTCGACCCCGCCGCCTATGTCCAACATCGGCCATGGGTGGGGCCGATGGTGCTACTTGTACTCGACGACCCGGACGATCCGACGCCGTACTGGCTGATCAGTACGCGACGGCCGGACCGGGTCTTGGCCGCGCTTGGCATACCTGGCTGAAGCCGGGCGTGCCGAGCGCGGGTTGACCGTTGATCTCGGCTGGAGATCAGATCTCGCGCCGCCGATCAGGCTGCGCAGTCCATGCAGATCAGCTGACCGCCGCTCTCGCTGGCCAGCCTGCTCCGGTGATGGACCAGGAAACAGCTGGAACAGGTGAACTCGTCGGCCTGCTTCGGGATCACCCGAACTGTCAGGACTTCCTCGGACAAGTCCGCGCCGGGAAGCTCGAACGACTCCGCGGTATCGGATTCGTCGATATCCACGACGGCGGACTGTGCCTCGTTGCGACGAGCCTTCAGCTCCTCCAGCGAATCTTCCGACACTTCGTCGGTTTCAGTGCGCCTCGGTGCGTCATAGTCGGTTGCCATGTCGTCTTCCCCTCGTCCTTACTCCGTATATCCCGGACCGGGCCACTCACACCGATTCTCTCGAATCGGAATGACCAGCACCGCCCCGCCGGTGGTGCACGTCACACGTACACCGGTCCCCTATCAGGGCGGATCATGCGGACCCACCTTTGATAGCGCTCGGTAAACGCAGGACATGCCCTTCTTGTTCCCGCGACCGACCACCGATTTGGGCTGCGGCGTTTCGATCTGGGCCGCCAGACAATAGCGGACCCAGGAGCAAAAGTCGCAATCAAAACACAGACGATTCGAAACTGAGCGGTAATCGACACCAACCGTGAACTCGCCGAGACCTTTCGCGCTGTATTTACCCACCTCGACCGACTCTATCGGCCTGCCATCGTCCAGCCGGGAAACGTTTTCGTAGAGTGTGCACGTGGTTTCACTCATCACCGAAGGCAGCGCAACGGATCGAACGGGTCAACCCTTCGTCCGGCGACGCAACCAGCCATGGTTGATCCTGGTCGGCGTCCTACTCCTGATCTGCACCGTGGTGTGGATCAAGGCCCTGACCACCGAGGACAGCAGCGGAACCGCGATGGCGTGCAATTCGCCGAGCCCGGCCACCGACGCCAAATCGCCGCAACCGGCCCCGCTGGGTCAGCGGGTCGGCCAGTCACGGTTGACCGACGTCGAACCGGCGGCGCTGGCCTCCTCCAAGGTGCGCGTGTTGAACGCGAACAACAAGAGCGGTCAGGCCTCGCACATCGCCTCGGCGCTCGGCGATCTCGGCTTCGCGAGCGCGCCGGGGCAGCAATTCGGTAACGATCCGGTCTACGTCAATGGCGACCTGAACTGCACCGGCCAGATCCGCTTCGGTGTGAACGGCCGACCGGCCGCCGCATCGGTCCAGTTGGTCGCGCCGTGCGCCGAGCTGATCGAGGATCAGCGCAACGACGACACCGTGGACCTGGTGCTCGGTTCGGTATTCGGCGAATCGCTACGGCCGAGCCCCGACGCCGAGGAAGTGCTGAAATCGCTGAAGAATCCGGCGCCGGGCGGATCGACGTCCATCGATCCCAAGCTGCTGTCGGCGGCGCGCACGGCACGCTGCTGACCTCCACCTGAACCGACCTTCATCGCCCCGGTCTGCCGTCTCGGCACACCGGGGCGATCCGTTATTCAGGCGTCCGGGATCGCGGTTGTCGCGCCGACACGTTCGAACAGTTCGGTCAACTCGTTCGCCACGCCCGGCGCGGCGGCGACGACCAACTCACCGGCCGCACCCGGGCTGGTCGCCGCGGGCAAACGCAACGACGCACCCGCCTCCGCGGCGATCAACGCGCCCGCGGCCCAGTCCCAGGCGTTGAGTCCGTGTTCGTAGTACGCGTCGATGCGGCCCTCGGCGACGAAGCACAGATCCAGTGCCGCCGCGCCGAGGCGGCGGATATCGCGGATCTCCGGCAGGATCCGCGCGATCAGTTCCGCCTGCCTGGCCCTGCGGTGCTTGCCGTAGGCGAATCCGGTGGCCACCAAGGCCATCGATGCCGATCGCACCGGTGTGCAGCGCAGATGTTCCACTGTGCCGTCACCGGTCACCTTCGTGGCTCCCATCCGCACCGCGGCGCTGTAGGTCGCCGCCCGCGCGACATCGACCACGGCACCGGCGACGGGGTGTCCGTCGCGCACCGCGGCCACCGAAATCGCATAGCCCGGAATGCCGTACAGGAAGTTCACGGTGCCGTCGATCGGGTCGACCACCCAGTGCACGGTGTCCCCGTCACCGCCCGCCAGACTGCCGCCGCCCTCTTCACCGAGGATCGGATCGCCGGGGCGCGCTTCGCCGAGCAGTCGCCGGATGAGATCCTCGGTCTCGGTATCGACGATGGTCACCGGATCGGTGGGGTGGCCTTTCGCCTGCACCGCGCCGTCGCGCGCGCCATCCGGACCGAATACCTCGGGGCGGCGCGAGCGCACATGCGCGGCCGCGGTTTCGGCGAGTTGGACCGCGATCCGGCGCAATTCGGCGACGTCCTCGGGTGGCGTCGCGGTCGGGCGGGCGGTAACTGACGCTCTGGTCTCCGGCATGCCCCCATGCCATCACAGATCCTCGGCGAACGGGAACCGATGGCCGCCCATTACTCTTGTCGTGCACGACACAACGCCGTCGTCGGGCACATCACCCCATGCTCCGCGACCAGTCGGTGGTGAGTTCCTGTGCGGCGGCGCGTTCATCACATCGGCCAGCACAGGGAACGAGGGAACGTCATGTCCGCTCGGGGGCACGCATTCGGTATCGATATCGGTGGCAGCGGCGTCAAGGGCGCCGCGGTGGATCTGACCACAGGCGCATTGGTCCATGAGCGGATAAAGATTCTGACACCGCATCCCTCGACACCGCAGGCGGTCGCCGACGCGGTCGCCAAACTGGTCGCCCAGGCCGATTGGGACGGCCCGGTCGGCATCACGCTGCCCTCGGTAGTGCTGGGCGGCGTCGCGCAGACGGCGGCCAATATCGATAGAGCGTGGATCGGCACCGACGCGCGGGCGCTGTTCTCCGAAGCCCTCGACGGCCGCGCCGTCACCGTGCTCAACGACGCCGACGCGGCCGGTCTGGCCGAAGATCGCTATGGCGCGGCAAAGGATTTCGACGGTCTGGTGCTGCTGCTGACCTTCGGTACCGGGATCGGCTCGGCGCTGCTGTTCCACGGCACGCTGGTGCCCAATACCGAACTCGGCCATCTGGAGATCGGCGGTATGGAGACCGAACACCGCGCCGCCGCCTCGATCAAGGATCGCGACGGACTGACCTACGAGCAGTGGGCCGCACAGGTCAGCATTGTGCTCAGCGGCCTGGAGAATTTGTTCTGGCCGAAGGTCTTCGTCGCAGGTGGGGGCATCAGCCGCGCGGCCGAGCAATGGATTCCGTTGCTCACCAACCGAACCCAGGTAATTCCGGCCACTTTGGAGAACACCGCGGGCATCGTCGGGGCGGCCATGGCGATCGACGCAGGCATCGCACCGTAGACGCGCGGAGAGTGCGGCATTAGCCGTTGCCGGGATCGTGCCGTAGGTACCCTGGTTCGATCGTTACAATGGAACGTACTCCGGCCGCGAGCCGGAAACCCCAGACCCGGCGCTCAGCCGGTGAAACCCGACAGACCGCTCCGCCGGAACACCACTCTGGCGTGACGCCGCACGAGACCGTCACGAAAGGGCGTACGTGGTAGCCACGACCCGTCAGACCGCCGAATCGGCCGATGCCGACTCCGCAGATGTAACCGAAGCACGGCCGGTCCGCAAGGCTGCCGCGAAGAAGGCTCCGGCCAAGAAGGCCGCCGCCAAGAAGGCTCCGGCCAAGAAGGCCGCCGCGAAGGCGACGAAGGGCCCGGCCAAGAAGGCCGGACCGAAGAAGGCCGGACCGGACGGCGAGCCCGGCGGCGACGAGAACCTCGAGACCGAGGATCTGGATCTGGAGGATCTCGGCGATCTCGAGGTGTCCGAGGACGATCTCGCCGACGAGGCCGAGGAACTGGTCGAGGACGTCGCCGAAGAGGTCGAGGAGGGCGAGGCCGACGAACCGTCCGCCGCGGACAAGGCCTCCGGCGACTTCGTCTGGGATGAGGAGGAATCCGAGGCGCTGCGCCAGGCCCGCAAGGATGCCGAGCTCACCGCCTCCGCCGACTCGGTGCGCGCCTACCTCAAGCAGATCGGCAAGGTCGCGCTGCTCAACGCCGAGGAGGAGGTCGAACTCGCCAAGCGGATCGAGGCCGGTCTCTACGCCGCGGAGAAGGTGCGCGAGTTCGCCGAGCAGGGTGAGAAGCTGCCGGTCGCGATGCGTCGCGACTACACCTGGATCGTGCGCGACGGCAACCGCGCCAAGAACCACCTGCTCGAAGCCAACCTGCGCCTGGTGGTCTCGCTGGCCAAGCGCTACACCGGCCGCGGCATGGCGTTCCTGGACCTGATCCAGGAGGGCAACCTCGGTTTGATCCGCGCGGTGGAGAAGTTCGACTACACCAAGGGCTACAAGTTCTCCACGTACGCCACCTGGTGGATCCGGCAGGCCATCACCCGCGCCATGGCCGATCAGGCCCGCACCATCCGCATTCCGGTGCATATGGTCGAGGTCATCAACAAGCTCGGCCGCATCCAGCGCGAGCTGCTCCAGGATCTGGGCCGTGAGCCCACCCCGGAGGAGTTGGCCAAGGAAATGGACATCACGCCGGAGAAGGTCCTCGAGATCCAGCAGTACGCGCGTGAGCCCATCTCGCTGGACCAGACCATCGGCGATGAGGGCGACAGCCAGCTCGGCGACTTCATCGAGGACTCCGAGGCCGTCGTCGCGGTGGACGCGGTGAGCTTCACACTGCTGCAGGATCAGCTGCAGTCGGTGCTGGAGACGCTGTCCGAGCGTGAGGCGGGCGTGGTCCGGCTGCGCTTCGGCCTGACCGACGGCCAGCCGCGCACCCTCGACGAGATCGGTCAGGTGTACGGGGTCACCCGTGAGCGCATCCGGCAGATCGAGTCGAAGACCATGAGCAAGCTGCGCCACCCGAGCCGTTCGCAGGTCCTGCGCGACTACCTCGACTAGTTCGTTCTGCTCGATTTTTCGAAGCGCCCGCGCCCAACAGCGCGGGCGCTTCTTTTTCGCATCCCGGCCTTCTTGTCGTTCCATCGACCGGCAACTCTGCCCGCATTCGCTCCGCCTACGGTCCCGCTACCGTCGAATCAGCCTGCGCCCATTGGGTTTTTCCATAGTCTCGAGCCGAATCGCTTCTGCGACAGACCCTTTCGGCGTTCTTATGCGCAACCGATCAGCCACGGGACGGCAATCGGCACAGCGTCCACCTCGCTAACCAATTCGGATTTCAATCAAACCTAAAAGTGACCGAAACCACTTCTGCAAAACCAGATTTCGGCTCCCACCGAGTCGATGGCTGTCGTATCGTCTGACCCGCTGTTGTTTCAATCGCCGAAAGTTCTGTCTTCGGCAGTGGGGGCGTGCGTGCTCGACATCTACCATTTCAGTTACGGTCTACTGACCCCGCTGCTGGCCTACTCCATGTCGGTCACCGGATGCCTACTCGGCCTGCAGTGCGCCGCGCGTGGTCGCACCGGCAAGGACCGGATCGGTTGGCTGCTCGGCGCGGCCGTCGCCATCGGCGGCACCGGCATCTGGGTCATGCATTTCATTGCGATGCTGGGCTTTTCGATCCGCGGCTCGGAGATACGGTTCGACATTCCGCTCACCCTGCTCAGCGCGATCACCGCGATCGCCGTGGTCGGCATCGGACTTTTCATCGTCGTCAAACCCGAACCCTCACTGCTCGGCCTGCTGTGCGGGGGCGCGATCACCGGACTCGGCGTCGGGGCCATGCATTACATGGGCATGTACGCGATGAAGTCGAATGCGGTGATCACCTACGACGCGCGTCGCGTAGGGCTGTCACTGGTCATCGCGGTGGTCGCGGCCACGGTCGCACTCTGGTTCACGTTGCGGGTCAGGGGATTTGCGGCAACCGTCGGCGCGGGATTGATCATGGGCGTGGCGGTCTGCGGTATGCACTACACCGGGATGTCGGCGATGCACGCGCACACCGGAGATGCCCACACCCCCGAAGGGGCCGGTGCCATGGATCTGATCGCACCGCTGATCGTGGTGGCCAGTGTGGTGACCATGCTCCTGCTCATCAGCGTCAGCCTGACCGAGATCGAGCGCAATATCGAACTGCCGCCGCTGCGCATCGCGCCACGCGCCAAACTCGATCCGCTACCACCGCTGCCGCCGGTGGAGTCCGAGATGATGCCGTCCGCGACCGCGTACTGGCCGACGCGGACCGAGGTACCGCGGCCGTGAATCGAGCGAAATCGCCTGCGCGACATGCTGACCGAGTGACGAGTCGTCAGTCCCTGGTCGGCCAGTAGCGCGTCGGACGCGGTCCACGCGCACCGTCGTAGGCCGGATCGTCGACATCGGTAACGCCGATATGCAGTAGCAGCATCATGGTCACCATGCCGACGCCGACCGTCAGCGGCGTCAGCAGTTGGGTCGCGCCCGCACCCGCGGGCGGATGCATATGGTGACCGTTCTGCACATGCATCGCGAACATGCCGGTGTAGTGCATTCCGCAGACGGCGACGCCCATCACCAGTGCCGCGCCGATGGTGGCCAGGGTGCCACGGATATGCAGTGCGAACCAGAGTGCCGCCGTCGCGGCGATCACCGCGATAACCATGGACAGCAACACTATCCGCCCGTCGTATTCGATGACGGCATCGGATTTCATCGCGTACATGCCGGAATAGTGCATGGCGCCGACGCCGACGCCGGTGATCGCACCGCCGATATACAGGGCCACCGGCTCCAATCCCGGCAGCTGCGCGACCCGTAATCCGATCCACACCACCACCATCGCGATAACCGCGCTGAGCAGGGTGATCGGCACGTCATAGCGGATCGATGCGCCGTGGATCGAAAAGCCCAGCATGGCAATGAAATGCATGACCCAGATACCGGTGCCGCCGATGGCGACGGCCGCCGCGACGAGCCATCCGGCGTGGCCGCTACCGGCCCGCGCCCGAACCACGCACCGCAGCCCCAGCAATGATCCGGTGAATGACATCAGATAGGCGACAACCGGCGTGAGCAACCCGTGGCTGAAGTGATCGATTTCCAGCACGCGAACTCCCTCGTTGGGCGGACATCGACCGTCATCGCGACAGCGCGAGGCCGCCCGCTTATCAAGAACCAGCAGGTAGACGATTTACAGTACTACTATCCGCTAAATTTGGCATGGGATGAATCCAATCAGCGAGACAGTGTCCGCTACCCAGCGGCGATCACCCGTGCCTCACACATACCGAGCGGTCCACCGTGGCCGAATCCCATCGTTAGACGCTTCCGGCAATCGATCAGCACCGATATCGCTGGGACACAAGGCATCTCGTGAGTTCGCCAGTCGACAGCGGGCGTTCGCACAGTTGCAAGGACACCGCGACGATTCCGGTACGCATGCCGAGTCTCATTGCGGCCCAGTGCCGCCGACCCCGAGCAGGCTCAGTCGCCAATCGGACTTGACCGACGTCGCATGCTCGCGGCTCGGCTGCGGAATTCGCAAGAAACTGGCAGAAGTTGCCGGAGCACGCGGCAGCGCATCGCCAAGTTGCCGGATCGGGGGACGGCGCATCGCCCGTGCGATCCTGTGCCCGGGTGGCGAACGGACGTTACGGCGGAACGACCAGCGCAGGTGAGCCAGGACACAGACCGGGCGGGTCTGCGGGCACAAGCGCCGCGGAACCGGCAGACTTGTGCACGTGGTTGCCCCCACTTTGCGCCGAATCCATTCCCCCTGGACGCAGACCGTCGACCTTGGTGCGGAGTTGCGTGCGGTCTGGTCGTGGGCGCGTCGGCCCCGGTTACTGCGCCGACTGCTGCCCGAACTGCGCCAGCACCTGTCCGGCGCACCGGCCAGCACGGCCTACGCGTTCACCTTGTTCGTCACCTGGTGGACGCTGCGCGGCGTCGGCGATTCGGTGGAACGCAGGCTGATCTTCTCGGCCTCCACCAATCTCTACAACATGCAGCACAACCCGATCCAGGTGCTGGTGGCCTCGGCGTTCTGGACTCAGGGCCAATTTCCCTGGGTCACCATCGCGGAGATTCTGGTGGTGATGGGCTTCGCCGAACGCTGGCTCGGCACCAGTCGCTGGATTCTGCTGTTCGCGACCGGACATATCGGCGCGACACTGCTCACCGTCACGGCGATCGACCATGCCATCGACCATCACGTCATCCCGGTGCGCGTGCAATACGCCGCGGATGTCGGCACCAGCTATGGGTTCACCGCGGTTCTGGCGGCCATGGCCTTCCACTTCCGCGGCGTGATCCGCGCGCTGTGGGCCGCTGTCATCATCGTATTCCTCGCCTCGGCGCTATTGATCGGACCGACCTTCACCGACTACGGGCATATGTGCGCGGCCCTGATCGGCCTGGCGGTCGGATTCGTCGCGTCGACCTTCTGGCGGCGCATCGAACGGCTGCGTACCGAACGCGAGGCGACCTCCGCCGTGCCGACACCGGTTTCGGCGGCGAATCCACTTGCCGCGGCCCCGATTACCGCGGCCGGTAGCGACACCGAGCCGAGTTCCGTTGCGGCACGGCCACTATCCGGTGCTGACAGCGGGGTTGAAGCGGCGCTGCACCATGCCGATGACCGGTTCGACGACGCGGGCCGCGATCGGGCCGAGCACCGCCATCAGTAGCACGTAGGCCGAGGCCAGTCCGGCGATTTGGCGGTCTACCCCACCCATGCTCACCGCCAGACCCGCGATGACGATGGAGAATTCACCATGCGCGACCAGCGCAGCACCCGCGCGTGCCCGGCCCATCCGGCGGATGCCCTGTCGGCTCGCCGCCCACCAGCCGGTCGCGACCTTGGTCACCACGGTGACCACCGCGAGCAGGATCGCCCAACCGAACACGGGCGGAATGGCACCGGGATCGGTGCTGAGTCCGAAGGCGACGAAGAAGATCGCGGCGAACAGATCCCGGATCGGTTCCAATAGTTTCGTCGCCTCGCGCGCTGTCGAACCCGAGATCGCGATGCCGAGCAGGAATGCGCCGACGGCCGCCGAAACATTCAGCGCCGACGCCAGCCCGGCGACCAGCAGCGCCGCGCCGAGCAGCTTCAACAGGAAGACCTCGCGGTCGGCGCTGTCCACGACGGCCGAGACGTACCGGCCATACCGCAGCGCGACGACCAGCACGACGGTCACGGTGGCCAGGGCCAGCCCGAGCACGGTCAGCCCGCTCAGCAAGCTCGTACCGGCCAGGACCGCGGTGAGGATCGGCAGATACATCGCCATCGCGAGATCCTCGAAGACCAGAATGGACAGGATCACCGGGGTTTCCCGGTTACCGAGGCGCCCGAGGTCGTTGAGCACCTTGGCGACGATGCCCGAGGACGAGATGTAGGTGACTCCGGCCATGGTGATGGCTCCGGTTACCCCCCAGCCGAGTACCAGGGCGACCAGCACGCCGGGTGTCGCGTTCGCGACCAGATCTACCAGACCCGCGGCCCAGGAACGACGCAATCCGGTCACCAACTCTGCCGCGGTGTACTCGAGGCCGAGCAAGAGCAACAGCAGCACCACGCCGATTTCGCCTGCGATATGGCCGAATTCGTTCGCGGCGCCCAGTTGGATGAATCCACCCTGGCCGAAGGCCAGCCCACCGAGCAGGTACAGCGGAATCGGGGACATGCCGAATCGTGCCGCCACTCTCCCGAGCATTCCTAGGGCGAATAACACCGCCCCGAGCTCGATAAGGGCGAGCGCGGTTGCGTTCACGCTCTCACCCGTGCGTCAGGATCTTCGCGGCCGCGTCCAGACCGTCGGGAGTACCGACGACCACGAGTATGTCATCGGCGGTGAAGGTGAAATCCGGTCCCGGCGAGGGGTGCAGCTGCCCCGCCCGCATTACCGCGACGATGGAAGCCTTGGTGCGCGTGCGCATTCCGGTCTCGCCGAGCGTGCGGCCCTCGTACGGCGAATCCTCGCCGATGGGTAGCTGACGGGTGGTGATTCCGGGTAGGTCGCGGTGATCCTCGCGTAGCTTCGCCACCAGCTGCGGCGAGCCGAGCAGATTGGCGAGTACCGAGGCCTCATCGGGAGTCAGCGGCACTTGCGCGGCGCAGGAGTCCGGGTCATCGGGTTTGGACACGATCAGATCGATGCCGCCGTCGCGGTGATCGACCACGCCGATCCGGCGACCCGACCGCAGCTGGAAGTCTTTGCGTACCCCGATCCCGGGTAGGGCGGTGACATCGACGTTCACCCCTCCACCCTAACCGGCAAAACGGGCTGACCGCCCGAGCGGGTCCGATCACGTCGGACATCGGATCGACCGGGACTCATTCCTTCGGCGGACCCGGGGACGCGTGGACATGTGCTGTGATGGGGCGATGCGGCGGCAGTGGGATGCTTTGTCGGCGACCGCGCAGGACGCGCTGGTCGCCGCGTTCGCGCTCGTCCTCGGCGCCGCGCTCTATCTCACCGGTCTGTTCGAGATGGCCAGCGACCTGAGCCGCCACCCGTCACTTCCGGTGCGGTTCGGAATACTCGCGCTGATCTGCGTGGCGAGCTTCCTGCGGCGGCGCATGCCGATGTCGGCGCTCGGTATCGGGCTGATCCCGTTCGCCATCGATTTCGCACTCGGTCCGACGGTGCCGGTCTGGCTCATCTATTCGGACTTGATCTATGCGGGCGTGCTGTATGCCGCGCCCACACGTTCGCGCGCGCTGGTCACGGTGTGCGGGGCGGTTTCGGCGGTGCTGACCGTGCTTGCTCTGGTGCTGGGCGACTGGCGGATCGCGGTGATCACCATCGCCGCGCTGTTCGCCTTCGTCGCGACCCCACTGTGGTGGGCGCTGTCGGTGCGCGGGCACAAGGAGATCGCCGAGGCCGAACGCAAACGCGCACAGGCGATGACATTGGTCGCCGAATTGGATCGGCGCGCCGCCATTGCCGACGAACGCAAGACGATGGCACGGGATCTGCACGATGTGATCGCGGGACACCTCTCTGCCATCGCCATCCAGTCCGAAGCGGCGCTCGGCGTGCTGGCCCGACAGGACATGGATCCGACTGTCGCCGGGATCATTTCGTCGATCCGGTCCAATAGTGTCAGCGCTTTGCAGGAGATGCGCACCATGATCGGTCTGCTGCGCCGCGACGACGGCGCCGAGGACGATGCGGCCGCACCGCGCAAACTGGCACAGCTGCCGATTCTCGTCGATGCGGCCCGCGCCGCCGGAATCACCGTGCGCGTGCGGGATTCGCTGAACGGGACGGCGCTGCCGAGTGCGGTCGACCAGGCCGCCTACCGAATAATCCAGGAAGCACTGACCAATGCCATGAAACACGCACCGGGACAGGAGGTCGATATCGACGTGCGCACGCAGGCAACGGATTTGGCCCTCTCGGTGCGAAATCCCACACCTGTGCGCAATCGACCGGCCGACGATGCGCGCCACAGCGGCCTGATGAATATGCGGGAACGGGCGGCCGCGCTCGGCGGCACCTTCACCGCCGGACCTGGCGCCGATGGCTGGGAAGTCCTTGCGCGGCTGCCGATCTCGACGACGGAGGTGTGATGATCCGGGTACTGATCGCCGATGACCACGGCGCGATCCGGGCCGGACTGCGGATGATCCTGGAGACCGCCGATGGCATCGAGGTGGTCGGTGAGGCCGCCGACGGCGATATCGCGGTGGCCCAGGCCAAGGCGCTGCGCCCGGATGTGGTGCTGATGGATGTGCGCATGCCGGGCGTCGACGGCATCACCGCCACCGGTCGCATCACCGACGACGGCCTGGCCAGGGTGCTCATCCTGACGACCTTCGACCTTGACGAGTACGTCTTCCGGACATTGCGGGCGGGCGCGTCCGGCTTCGTGCTGAAATCCGCTTCGGGACAAGCACTTGTCGATGCGGTGCGCGCGGTGGCCGCGGGTGACGGTGTGCTCGCGCCCGAGGTGACCGCCGCGGTGATCAATGCGTTCGCCACGACCGACGGCGAGTCGAGCCGCCCCGCGCCGGACGGCTTGGCCGAGCTGACCGAACGCGAACGCGAGGTGCTCGACTGTCTCGGCGACGGTCTGTCCAATGCGCAGATCGCCGCACGGCTGTTCATCGGCGAGACAACAGTCAAAACACATGTCTCCCGCATACTCACCAAACTCGGTGTGCGGTCCCGGGTTCAGGCCGCCATCGTGGCGCGCGAGGGCAGGGACCGGTAGGTCAGGACTGCGGAAAGTTCGGGTCCAGTGCCGCGAAGGTGCCGTCGGGGCCGGGCTGATACTCGACCACGGCGGTGACCGCCCCGACCGGCAGCGGACCGTACAAATGTGGGAACAGCATCGATTCGGGATCGGTGGGCACACCCGGTTCCCATTTCACCGGCGCGCCGACGCGGGCCGGATCGATGCGCAGCAGCACCATGTCACGGCGTCCGGCGAACAGTCGATTGGCGGGCAGATGCGCCTGCTGCGGCGTGGAGAGGTGGATGAACCCGATCTCCTCGAACGACTCCGGGCGGTACTCGCCGGTTTGCCGGGCGGTCAGCCATTCGGCCAGAGTGCAAATGTGAACGAGCGTGTGAGTGTCATGGATCACGGGTAATCTCCCGGTAGACAACTGGATAGGCCTGTTCGTGATCGTGGTCGAGTGGAGTTCGATAGCTGACCAGTGGTGTTCGCCAGTAGCGAAATCCCAGGTGGTGTTATCGAAAACACACAGAATCACTTCCGGGAACAAAGCCCCCGTCCCGAACGTCTGACAGAGTAGTCATACCCCTGCTGGGAAGTAGCGGTAGCGAGCCCGCGGAGTGACCACGGGCCCCACACCAGGTGAACGGACTGTAGTGCCGGGAGCCAGGACGGAGGAGTCATGCCAGGAACCCTGACAAGCACCCCACTGACCGCGGTCGATCGTTGCGACCGTTGCGGTGCTGCCGCACGAGTTCGTGCCGTATTGCCCGCAGGTGGCGAGTTGCTCTTCTGCCAGCACCACGCGAATGAACACATGGATCGCTTGCGTGAGCTCGAAGCCGTGATCGATACGGAATCGGCTCCCGCGCTCTGACCAGTCCTCGCGTCCCGACACAACAGCATCGAACAACAGAACATCGCTGATAGACGACAGCGGGCGACCTACCGGTCGCCCGCTGTCGGCGTTTGCGGTCCCGCTACGGCGGACAGGATGCCGTCGAGCAGTTTCCCGAGACCGAAGGCGAAGTCACCCGCCGGATCCGACGGTGCTTGATAGCGTTCGCCTACCGCCGCACCGACCCGCGAGGCGATCGGGAACTCCTCGACCGACATGACCTCGGTCAGCAAAGGGCCGTGCTGCTCCCACCATTGCGCATCGGTCAGTTCCGCGGTACTGCGGATTCCGGCGATCGCCATTCGCGCATTGCCGGTCGCGAATTCCGACAGCACCGCGATCACCCGATCCATGGCCAGATCGGACAGCCCGATCCCCTCGATCGCGGCCAGCTGCCGTTCATAGCGGCGCATCCGCCCGGGGCCGAGCACCAGCCGCCACGGTGGCACCTCCAGCAGCCACGGGTGCGCGATCAGTTCCGCACGTACCTGTTCGGCGATCGCGGACATCCGGTCACGGACCGGGATATCGGTCGGGATGGGTACGTCCTCCAGTGCGACCGTGTCGACCATCAAGACGGTCAAGGCCTCCTTGCTCGGCACATAGGTGTAGAGGCTCATCGGGCGCAGGCCGAGTTCGGCGGCGACCGCCCGGATCGACACCTTCTCGTACCCCTCCCGATCGGCAAGGGCGATCGCGGCGGCGATGACCGCATCCACACTCACCGTCTGCTTCGGGCCGCGCCCGCCGGATCGCGGCGGCACAGCATGCCGCCAGAGCAGGCTCATCAACTGTTTCGCCTGATCGGTCACGTGGTCCTCACGGAATTAATTCGGTACGCTGTACGTTATTTATAATACTCCGTACATGATACGACGATCTAGGGGATCGCTCTGCCCAGCACACAGGCCACTTATCTGCCCGACCGCCATATGTTCGCGCTGTGGACTTGGACCGGCTCCGCACCGGGCCGCGTGCTCGATGGCGATCGGGAAACGCTCTCTTTAGCGGTGCCGACCGGTCCGGACGGGGCGATCGAGGTCGCCGATGTCGAATGCGCACTCGTCGATCCGGACGAACTGTTGAACCTCGACCTCGGTGCGGCGGACCTGTCCGTCCATGCGTGGCGCGCGGTGCTGTCGGACGACACCGAACTATGCGATGGGCAAGCATCACGGCGACCAGCCGGGACGCAAGCCGACGCCGCGTCCGATGCGGGCGGCATATCGGTGCTGCGCGCACCGGCGCGGTCCGAGTCGGCAAGCGGTTCGGGCGCTACAGTCCGGCTGCCGATCGCGGCGCACGCGATCCCCGATGCCGCCGGGACGGCGATCGTGTCCGCCGAGCACGCGGTCCGGGTGCTGCGGGAAACGCGATGCGTCGGGGCGGAATTGGGGGCGGGGCTGAAGGCCGAGCTGCGGCCCTATCAGGTGCGCGGGGTGGGGTGGTTGCACGAGACTGTCGCGGCGCACGGCGGGGCGGTATTGGCCGATGAGATGGGGCTCGGGAAGACCGTGCAGACGATCGGGTTTCTGCTCGGGCGGGCCGAGGCCGGGGCGCAGCTGGTGGTTTGTCCGACGTCATTGGTCGGGAACTGGGCTCATGAGATCACCCGGTTCGCACCGGGGCTGCGGCCGGTGCTGTGGCGTGGGGGTGAGGTCGCCGATGAGGCCGGGACCGTGGTGGTGACCGGGTATCCGATGTTGCGGTTGCACGGTGGCGTGCTGGCCGATCGCTCCTGGGCGACAGTCGTTTTCGATGAGGCGCAGGCGTTGAAGAATCCGCGCACCCAGGTGTCCAAGGCGGCGCGGGCGTTGACGGCCGGTGCGAAGGTCGCGCTGACGGGTACGCCGGTGGAGAACCATCTCGAGGAGCTGTGGGCGCTGCTCAATCTGGTGGCGCCGCGACTGTTCGGGCATCGCACGCAGTTCCGGCGTCGGTTCGTCCGGCCGATCCACGAGGGTTCGGCCACTGCGGCGGCCCGGCTGCGGGATGCGCTCGAGCCGGTGCTGTTGGCGCGCAGGAAGATTCAGGTCGCCGCATCGCTGCCCGCGAAGATCCACAGCGATCTGCTCTGCGATCTGACCACGGAACAGGAACGGCTCTACGACCAACTGCTCGACAAGGCGATCGATGACGGTTTCGGCCATGGCGTGCAACGACAGAGCCGGGTGCTCGCCGCACTGACCGCCCTCAAGCAGGTCTGCAACCACCCCGGGCTGATCACGGGTGAACTGGGTGAATTGGCGGGCCGGTCCGGAAAGCTGGACCTGTGCACCGATATCGTGGCCAACAATCTCGAAACCGGTGATCCGACACTGATATTCACCCAGTACCGTGCCACCGGCGACCTGCTGGTCCGCCACCTGCACGAGCAATTCGGGGTGCGGGCACCGTTCTTCCACGGCGGACTGAACCAGGCCGAGCGCGCGGAGATCGTGTCGGGTTTCCAAGCCGAAGACGGTCCGCCCGTGCTGATCCTGAGTCTGCGCGCCGCGGGCACGGGGCTCACGCTGACGCGTGCCGCCGATGTCGTTCACTTCGATCGGTGGTGGAATCCGGCCGTGGAAGCCCAGGCCTCCGACCGGGTGCACCGCATCGGGCAGACCCGCACCGTCACCATCACCACTCTGACCTCGGGCACCACGGTCGAGGAGCACATCGCGGGCATGCACGACCGCAAATCCGCGCTCGCGGACCTCAACGATTCGGCGGGCATCGCGGCGCTGGCCCGCCTCGATGACGACCAGCTCATCCAGATCCTGCGCCGCAAGAGGGAGAACTGATGGCGGACAACGAATTCGGATACACCGCGTGGGGCATGGACTGGGTCCGGCTCGCCGAACCCTTGCGCCAGACCCGACCGGACTCGCTACTCCCCCGTGCCCGCAGCATCGCTCGTAACAATGGCGTTCAAGCGACGATCGAAGGGCGCATCGTGCGCGCCGCCATCCACCGCGGTGGGCAGGCCTCGGTAACCCACCTCGAAATCGCGCCCATGGACCGTTCATCAATAATCGCGGTCGCCGAAATCATCCCGGATACCACGGTTCTCACCGACGAGATGCACCGGGCGTTGGTCGGCGCTGGCATCAGTCCGGCGCCGAATCCGGCCGGAACGGACTGCTCCTGCTCTGCCCGCACCGCCCGGTGTGTGCACGTTCTCGCGGTGTACTACGACATAGCCCGCCGCGTTGACGAGAACCCTCGCCTGGCGCTGGAGATCCAGGGATATTTTCAAGCAGCAGCGCAAGATTCGATAGGGCCGGTCGAGTCAGCGCGCTGGACGTCGATCAACGCACTCGATCCCGCGGACTACTTCGAGACCGCAATAGCGGTGCGCTGAAAGCCTTCTCACTCTGGGCGGCGGGCACGGAAGCGGAAGCTTGTCGCGCCGGTTTCGATCTCCACATCGGTGAAACCGACCCGGGCGAGCCGGTCGGCGGCACGCTCCGGCGGTACCGGCACGCAGGTGTCGCCGAGATGCATCAGCCGGAATATGCGGCCGTCGAGACCGTCGCTGCCCGCGAATACGCCGCCGGGGCGAAGGACGCGTAAGGCTTCGGCGAAGAGAGCGTCCTGCGCCCCGACAGTAGGTACATGGTGCAACATCGTGAAGCACACGACCGAGTCGAATTGCGTTGGCGGCAGGGGCATATCGGCACCGTCGCCCTGGATCACCGTCATCGCGGCGCCGTGCCGGGTGCGCAGCCGATCGACGAGCACCGGATCGATCTCGACACCGGTCAGTTCGCTGGTGCGCTCTCGCAAGGCGCGGATATTGGCACCGTAGCCAGGGCCGATCTCGAGTGTGGACGCACCCAGCTCGAGGCCCGACAGCGCCCAAGGAACGATCCGCGTCGTACTCGTTCGCTCCCAGGCCGCCGACCGGCACAGCAATTTGTGGAGGTAGTTCATCGCCATGCGATTCACGCTAGGAGCGGCCGGTTGTGACCACGACAGGCTACGGTGACAAGTTGTGTCGCGAAACGGCCAATCCCTGGTTCCCGGGCAATCCCGGTTACCCCGTCAGCCGAACGGCGAATCCGTGGTACTCCCGGCCGCGATCGGTGATACCGCCATGGTCTTCGGGGCGGGCATCATCTCCGCGGGCTACTGGTTCGACACTCACGAACATCCGCAGCACCAAATCGCCTGGGCGGCAAGGGGTGTCATCGCCGTCGAAATCGGCGACGGGTACTGGGTGCTGCCACCGACCCGCGCCCTGTGGATCCCCGGCGGCACCCGACACCGAACCGGAACCATCCAGGGCGCGACCATGCGCGGCATCTTCGTGGCACCCGATCGCTGCCCGGTCCCGTTGACCACTCCGACGATGCTGCGAGTCTCGCCACTGCTGCGCGAACTGTTCGACCATCTCACCGGGCTCGACGCCGCCCTCACGCCAGGAGCGGACGCGGAGCAACGCGAACATATCGACGAGCGGACGCTCAGCGCCCACCCGCTCATGGACACCCGAGCCGATCGCGTCGGCGACACGCCGATGCGCACTCCCGCCGACGACATCGCCGCCGAACGGCGCGAACGGGCGGAGGCGGTCGTCTTCGATCTGATCGAGCCGGTGGACGTGATTCCCGTTGGTGCCCGGCGACCGGTGGATGCCAGAGCCGGGCGGGTCGCCGACGCCCTGACCCACCATCCCGCCGACCCCCGCACCCTCGCCGAACTCGCCGCCGACGCCGCCACCAGCCCTCGCACGCTCGCCCGCCTGTTCCTCGCCGAAACCGGAATCTCCTTCGGCCAGTGGCGAACCCAGATCCGCCTGGCGGCCTCCCTGCCCCTGCTCGCCGAGGGCCTGCCGATCGCGCGGATCGCGGGCCGCGTCGGCTACGCCACCCCGAGCGCCTACGTCGCCGCCTTCCGCCGCACCGTCGGCATCTCCCCCGGCCGCTACTTCGCCGGGTGATCGCGCCGCGGAGTCAGGCGTTGGTGCCGCCGTCGACGGTGAAGGTCGCGCCGGTGATGCTGCGGCCGGACGGGCCCGCCAGGAAGGTTACGGTGGCGGCGATGTCATCGGCGGTGCCGAAGCGGCCGAGCGCGGTCAGCTCGATTTGGCGCCGGGCGTGGTCTCCGTCGGCGGGGTTCATATAGGTGTCGGTCGAGCCGGGCTGCACCAGGTTGACCGTGATTCTGCGCGGACCGAGTTCGCGCGCAAGGGCTTTCGTGAAACCATTGAGCGCGGATTTGCTCAGGTTGTACAGCGCGAGTCCGCCGAATGCGGCGCGCTCGGACAGGTTGGTGCCGATGCTGATGATCCGCCCACCGTCGGTCATATGCTCGACCGACGCCTGCGCGCCGACGAAGGCCGCCCGCGCGTGGATATTGAGCGCGCGGTCGATCTCCTCGACGGTGAACTCCTCGAACGGCTTGGCCGGGAAAATGCCCGCGTTATTGACCAGTACATCGAGCCCGCCGAGTTCGGCCGCGGCCCGATGCACCGCGGCGACGACCGCGCCCGCGTCGGCGCTGTCGGCTTGGATGGCGATTGCGCGCCGTCCCAACGCTTCCGCCTCGGCGACCACGGATTTCGCCTGCAAATCGTTGTGCTGGTAGGTCAGCGCCACATCCGCGCCCGCAGCGGCCAGGTGCCGGACTATCGCCGCGCCGATCCCCCTGCTGCCCCCGGTCACCAGCGCCACCTTGCCCGTCAGATCCGACATCGTAACTCCTCCTAATTCTGTGTCGATCAATACATAAATAGCTAAGCGCACGAGCGGCGACGGCGTCAAGCGGTATATTTAACGATCGACACAGAAAGGGAGCGAGCCATGGCCGAACGTGGACGTCCGCGCGCATTCGACCGCGAGGTCGCGCTGCGTCGCGCCATGGAGGTGTTCTGGGAGCACGGCTACGAGGGCTCGTCGATGAGCGATCTCACCGCGGCGATGGGCATCAACTCACCGAGCCTGTATGCCGCGTTCGGTGGCAAGGAAGAGCTGTTCCGCGCGGCTGTCGGGCTGTACGGCGAGACCGAAGGCGGCTACACCGCACGCGCCCTGCGCGAGGAACCCACCGCCCGCGCCAGCATCGAAGCCATGCTGCGCGACAACGCCACCGCCTACACCCACGAGGACAAACCGCACGGCTGCATGGTCGTGCTGGCGGGCTCCACCTACACCACGCGCAGCGAAACAATCCGCGACTTCCTGGCCGAAAAGCGCCGTCAGACAACCGAAGACGTCCGCGACCGCCTGGATCGCGGTGTCGCGGAAGGCGATCTACCGCCGGATACCGACACCGCGGCCCTCGCCGGCTTCTACACCACGGTCCTGTACGGCCTGTCGATCCGGGCTCGCGACGGCGCTTCGCACAGTGAACTCACCCAATCCATCGACTGCGCCATGGCGGCGTGGCCCGCGGCGGCCGTCGCACGCTGATCGCTCGGTTACTTGCGGCGCAGGGCCGCGATGCGCTCGCCGAGTTGGTCCGCGGTGGCCAATGCCGTTGGCGGACCGCCGCATTCACGGCGCAACTCACCATGGATCACACCGTGTGGCTTACCGGTGCGATGGTGGTGCATGGCGACCAGGCTGTTGAGCTCGCGACGCAACTCACCGAGCTTGTCCGCGGTCGCGACCCGTTCGGCGGCCGATGCGACCTGCGGACCAGGATCGGGCGTCGCGGCCTCACCGCGTTCGGCGAGCTGCTTCGACTGACGTTCACGCAGCAGCGCCCGCATCTGCTCCGCATCCAATAGTCCGGGAATCCCGAGGTAGTCCGCCTCCTCCGCGCTTCCCGCGAACGTGGCTGTGCCGAAGGAGGATCCGTCGTAGATCACCTGGTCGAGTTCGGCGTCGGCGGCAAGTGCGACGAAGGGCTTCTCGTCCTCGCCCGGCTCGTCCTTCTGCTTGTTCGCCTCCATCAGGAGTTCGTCTTCGAGGCCGTTCTGCTCGCGGTGCGGCTTGCCGATGACATGATCGCGCTGCAACTCCAGCTGCGCGGCCAGATCGAGCAGCACCGGCACCGACGGCAGGAACACACTGGCGGTCTCGCCCGGCTTGCGCGCACGCACGAACCGGCCGATGGCCTGGGCGAAGTACAGCGGGGTCGAGGCACTGGTCGCGTAGACGCCGACCGCGAGGCGCGGCACGTCAACGCCCTCGGACACCATGCGCACCGCGACCATCCACGGCTGGGTGTTCTTGCTGAATTCGGCGATCCGGTTCGAGGAGGACGGATCATCCGAGAGCACCACCGCGGGCCGCTCGCCCGAGATGTGTTCCAGCAGTTCGGCGTAGTCGCGGGCCCGCTCCTGATCGGTAGCGATCACCAGACCACCGGCATCGGGCATACCGCTCGCACGCAATTGGCGCAGCCGAGTGTCCGCGGCGACGAGCACCTTGGACATCCAATCGCCAGCCGGATCCAGTGCGGTGCGCCACGCACGGGCGGTGTGTTCGGCGCTCAGCGGCTCACCGAGGCGGGCCGAATACTCCTCGCCCGCGCTGTCGCGCCAGTGCGCCTCGCCGGAATACGCCAGAAAGACCACGGGCCGGACGACGCCGTCGGCCAATGCCTCCGCGTAGCCGTAGGTGTGGTCGGCACGCGAGCGCGGGAAACCGGCCTCATCGGGTTCATAGGTTACGAACGGGATCTGACTGTCATCGCTGCGGAACGGGGTGCCGGTCAGCGCGAGCCGACGAGTGGCATCACCGAACGCCTCGGCGGTCGCCTCACCCCAGGACTTCGCATCGCCCGCATGGTGGATCTCGTCGAGAATCACCAGCGTCCTGCGTCTTTCGGTGCGAACGCGGTGCCGCGCGGGATGCGAGGCGATCTGCGCGTAGGTGACCACGACGCCGTGATAGTCGCCGGAGGTCGCACCGGTCGCGTTGGAGAAGCGCGAATCCAGCTGAATGCCCACGCGGGCCGCCGATTGGGCCCACTGATGTTTGAGGTGTTCGGTCGGGGCGACCACGGTGACCTGGTCGACGGTGCGGTCGGCCAGCAGTTCGGCCGCTACCCGCAGGGCGAATGTGGTCTTACCCGCGCCGGGCGTCGCCACCGCGAGGAAGTCCCTCGGCTTGGTGGACAAGTACTTCATCAGGGCCCGGCGCTGCCAGGCACGTAGCGAACCACCTGTGGAAACCGCGGCGCTCGATTGTTGCGAATCGCCCGGTGTTTCCGCTTCTCCCGCCACAGCGGCGCCACCCGACACAGTCACGAAGACGACCCTAGCTGTCCCCCATGGCGTGTCGCCAAACCGACGCGGCATGGGCGACGGGCATCACACGCCGAACCGTGCGCCACGCCGTGTTCATCTGCTTCCCATCGACTCGATGCCACGGCAAACCGGAACAATATGCCCGGATGCGCGATGCTGTTAGACATCATGACCGACGAAAGTGCCCTACCACGCCATCCCCCGGGGACCGGCGACCAGCCGATCCACAGTGGTGGAGGCGGCGCGGAACCCAACGCGGCGACCTACGCCCGCAACGCCGCGACGGGGGTCGCCCATGCCGCGCGACAGGGTGGCAAACTCGTCGCGCGGGTGGCGGTGAAGTCGTGGGACGATTCGATTTTCGCCAAATCCGCGGCCGCGGCGTTCTGGCAGACGATGTCGCTGGCGCCGCTGCTGCTCGGGGTCCTCGGCAGCCTCGGTTACGTCGGGGAATGGTTCGGGCCGGACACGGTGCAGATCGTCCAGCAGAAGATCATCGCGTTCAGCCGGGACCTCTTCAGTGCCAGTGTGGTGAGTGATCTGATCGAACCGACGGTCACCGATGTGCTCGGTCGCGGACGCGCCGCCTTCGTCTCGGTGGGTTTCGTGATGTCGCTGTGGGCCGGGTCCTCGGCGATGTCGACCTTCGTGGATTCGATCGTCGAGGCGCACGGTCAGAAGGACGCTCGGCATCCGGTGTGGCAGCGCATCTTCGCCTTGCTGCTGTATGTGCTGTTCCTGGTGGTCGCGGTGTTCCTCTTGCCGCTGATCGCGCTGGGGCCGACGCTGATCGGTCGGGTGCTGCCGGATTCGTGGCGCGAACCCGGGCTGCGGCTGATCGACTCGTTCTATTACCCGGGTGTCGGCCTGCTGCTGATCATCGGGCTCACCACGCTGTACAAGCTGGCACTGCACAAATCGCTGCCATGGCACCGCTTGTTCGGCGGCGCGCTGGTCGCGGGCGTGTTCTTCATGGCCGCCAGTGAAGGGCTGCGCCGGTATCTGGGCTGGGTCACCAGGACCGGCATCAGCTACGGCGCGCTCGCGACGCCGATCGCGTTCCTGCTGTTCACGTTCTTCCTGGGCTTCGCGGTCATCCTCGGCGCGGAATTCAACGCCGCGGTGCAGGAATTCTGGCCCGCCCGCAGCACCCGCATCGACCAGGTGAAGGAATGGTTGTCCAATCAGTTGGGCGGGGACGACTCCGACGCCGACCAGGATGATCCGGCCACAGCGAAGCCCCCGAACCCACCGGAGGCTCAGGGGCCGATCGAGCGGGCGGACGGCGACACCAATGCCGCCCGGACACGGTTCAGCGCGCCGGGCGGTTCGTCACCATCTCAGCCCTTGCGCAAGCCGTCGTAGACCTTCTTGCACTCCGGGCACACCGGCGAGCCGGGCTTCGCCGAGCGCGTCACCGGGAAAACCTCACCACAGAGGGCGACCACGTGGGTGCCCATGACGGCGCTCTCGGCGATCTTGTCCTTCTTCACATAGTGGAAGAACTTAGGGGTGTCGTCGCCCGTCGTTTCGTCGGTGGTCGTATCCGGGCGAACCAGGGTATCGGTACTCACGGATTCCATGATGCCGCATACTCGCGGGCTCGGCTGAGGACGGTCCGCAGTCATCCAACTGACCAGGCCATGTGCGGTTCGCCCTGGACAGTGGAAGACTCAGGGGTATGCAGCAGCACGGCGATACCCCCGACGCCGACGACATCGGCAGCGGTGATCGCCCGGACGTGACAATGCCGACGCCACCCCGCAAGTCCAGCGGATACTTCCCCGGCAATGACGAGAAGCACCCGGTGCTGATCACCGAGGCCGCGCCGTCACTGGAGGATCAGCACCGCGCCAGGGTCCGCCGCTACACCATCATCATGGCGTTCCGCATCCCGTGCCTGATTCTGGCCGCGATCGCCTACAGCGTCTTCAGCAATGCCTTGCTCTCGATCCTGATCATCGCCGCCTCGATCCCATTGCCGTGGATCGCCGTACTGATCGCGAACGATCGGCCACCGCGCCGCAAGGACGAACCGAGCCGGTGGGACCGCCCGCGCACCGCTATCGAATCCCAGCCGCACCGGGCAATCGATTCCTGAGGCTGGTTCGAGCGGTCGAGGACCGAGCTGGACGAGTGATCACCATGTGTTGGTGGAGGGAAACGTCGAGAGGATGCCGCCGTCAGCGCATTCTCGGTGGTGGATTCAGGGGTGGCGGCGGATGCCCGCGGACATGAGGGCGGCTGCGGCGCAGAGGGCGCCCGCGATGTACCAGGCCAGGGTGTAGGAGCCTTGGATGTCGCGGATAATACCGGCGCCGGTGGCGGCTATGGCGGAGCCGATTTGGTGGGAGGCGAAGACCCAGCCGAAGGCGACCGCGCCGTCGGCGCCGAAGAGTTCTCGGCAGAGCATGACCGTCGGGGGGACGGTGGCGATCCAGTCCAGACCGTAGAAGATGATGAATACCCACATGCTCGGCTGAGTGTCCGGCGCGAACAGCGACGGCAGGATCAGCAGCGACAGTCCGCGCAGCGTGTAGTAGCCGACCAATAGGTAGCGGGGGTCGGCCCGGTCGGTCAGCCAGCCGGAGAAGATGGTGCCCGCCACATCGAAGATACCGACCAATGCCAGCAGGCCCGCGGCGGTGGTCGGCGGCATGCCGTGATCGTGTGCGGCACTGACGAAATGGGTGCCGACCAAGCCGTTGGTCGATGCGCCGCAGATCGCGAATCCTCCTGCGAGCAACCAGAATCCGGGGCTGCGGGCGATCGTGGTCAAAACCGTCAGTGCGCGCGTCGCGCCGCCGGACGCCCGCACGCGCAGGCCAACTGTGCTGCCGGGTTCGGCGCCGTACGCGGAAACGCCTGCGTCACTGGGGAAGTCGCGGATGAACAGCAGGACAAGCGGCACCACGGCCAGCGCGACCGCCGCCACGATCAGCGAGGGCACCCGCCAACCGTGTGCATGCGCCACTGTGGACACCAACGGCAGGAAGATCAGCTGCCCGGTCGCGCCCGCCGCGGTGAGCACACCGGTCACCAGTCCGCGCTGGCGCACGAACCAGCGGCCGGTGATCGTCGCCACGAACGGCATGGACATCGATCCGACGCCGACCCCGACCAGGAGCCCCCAGGTCGCCACCAAATGCCAAGGCTGGGTCATGAATACGGTGAGTCCGCTGCCCGCGGCGACGAGGACCAGGGCGCATGCCACCACACGGCGGATACCGAATCGGTCCATCAGCGCCGCCGCGAACGGTGAAATCAGGCCGTACAACAGCAGATTCAGCGAAACCGCGGCCCCGATAGTGCCGTGTGACCAGCCGAACTCCTCGTGCAGCGGATCCAGCAGCACACTCGGCACGGACCGGAACGCGGCCGCGCCCAAAAGCGCGATGAATCCGACACCGGCGACGATCCAGGCGGGATGCAGCCGCCTCGGCACGGAATCGACAGGTACCGGAGGCGTCTGCAGTTCAGTCACCCGCTGAGCGTGCCGGAATTTCGCGTATCGAACGAGTGGCCGGAATGCCATAAACCGCCAAGATCGTGCCAGTTGCGGCCGATCCGAAACCGGGTCGACAGCTTTGCGGGCGACACCTACTGTGTGGCGGGGGGTACTAGACGGAACTCTCTCAGCGTCAGTGATGTGCGACACATCCGCGCCAACCGGGCGCGGACGGCGCCGAATCGCCGGAAGATGCGACAACTGCACGCCGGTGGCGGCGCGGAAACTCCCGCCAGGAAACAGGAGAAAGCATGATTCGGTGGGTCTGGGCCTTCCTCGACCGCCCGACGCAACGTTTCGACGAATGCGCGACATTCTGGTCGACGATCACCGACACCCAACTCTCGCCGCGGCGCGGTGAGAACGACGAATTCCTCACGCTCCTTCCGGATCCCGCACTCTTCGCCGATGCGGGCGTCAAGATGCAGGCGGTGACCGGACTCGGCCGGGTACACCTGGACCTCGACGTCGACGATGTCACCGCCGCGGTCCGCATCGCACTCGACCTCGACGCCGAACTGGTCGCCAACCACAAGAGCTACGCCGTGCTGCGCTCCCCGGGTGGTCAGATCTTCTGCTTCACCCCCAGCGGCCGCACGAAGGGCACTCCCGCCCCGGCCGTGCGCGCCCCGGACGGCACCCTCACCCGCCTCGACCAGGTCTGCCTCGATATCGGCCCGACCGACCACTCCGCCGAAACCCGCTTCTGGACCACGCTCACCAACTGGGACCTGACGCAGGGCCGCCTGCCCGAATTCGCCCGACTGCGCGCGAAAGAGCCGATGCCGGTACAACTTCTGCTGCAGCGCCTCCGCGAGGACCGGCCCGCCGGTGCGCACATCGACCTCGCCTCCGCCGATATCGACGCCACCGCCGCCTGGCACCAGTCCCTCGGCGCGACATTGGTCGAGCGGCATGAGCACTGGATCGTCATGTCCGATCCGGCCGACGCGCCCTATTGCATCACCGGCCGCGACCCGAACGGCGTGTGAGATCGCAGCCCATGTGACACGACGAACACGTTTCGGTAGCTGGTGTGTCGCGGTGGCAGAGTACCGGTGTGCCTACCAACCAGACGACCACCGGATCGCTGCTCACCGCGCTGTGCCCCGATCTGCGGGCCGCGCTGACCCGCGTCGGCTACAACGCCGACACGCTGCTGGAAGTGCTCGGCCCCGACGTGCACGCCGCACTTGGCCGCTCCGAACCGGTACCGGTACGCCGGGCCGCTCGCCAGGCGGGCGCACTCGGCACACTGATCCGTCTGTTGCTGCTCGGTGACGCACTGCCCGAACGCGACGTCGCGGCCGCACTGGCACCGGTGGATATCGACCGCGCGGTGGCGGCCGGTCTGCTCACCCGCGACGGCGACGATGTGCGCGCAGCCCTGGACCTGCGCCCGCTCGACGCGGGCGAAGGCACCCGCTGGATCCTGTCCGACCTCGACGATTCCATGTCCCGGCGCACGCTGACCGAGGATCACGTGCTCGGCGTCGGACACGCCTCCCTCTCGCTGTTGCGCGCCACACCCACCCGCCGCGTCGGTTCGGTCCTCGACCTTGGCACCGGCTGCGGCGTTCAGGCCGTTCACGCTGCCGCGTACGCGGACACGGTCACCGCGACCGATGTGAATCCGCGCGCCCTATGGCTGGCCGAGGCGACGGCCGTACTCAACGGACTCGATATCGAACTTCTGCCCGGTTCCTGGTTCGAGCCGGTAGCCGGGCGCCGCTTCGACCAGGTGGTGGCCAATCCGCCGTTCGTGGTCGGCCCAGCCCGCATCGAGCACACCTACCGCGACTCCGGTCTCGCCCTGGACGGCGCAAGCGAATTGGTGATCTCGCAGGCCCCCAACGTGCTCGCACCCGGTGGCACCGCAGCGATGCTGGCCGCGTGGGTGCATGTGCGCGGCGAGGACTGGCGCCAACGCGTCTCGTCCTGGCTGCCCACGCAAGGCGTCGATGCGTGGGTGGTCCAACGCGATGTCGCCGATCCGGCTCTCTATGTCGGAACATGGCTGCGTGACGCGGGTTTGGATCCGCGCGACCCGGCCGCACAGGCCCGCGCCGAACAGTGGCTCGATGCCTTCGCCGCGGCGGATGTCGAGGGCATCGGCTTCGGCTTCGTCTATCTGCACGCCATCGACGGTCCGACCGAACTGCTCGCCGAGGACTTGACGCACGGCTTCGACGATCCGCTCGGCGCCGAGGCCACCGCGTATTTCGCGCGCTCGGCCTGGTTGCGCCGCGCTGCCGCCGAGGAAAACCTGGCCTGGTCAACACGTTTCGTGGTCGATCCCGCGACCGCACTGGAACGGGTCTATCTGCACAGTGAATTCGGTTGGGACCAGCAGGTCGCGCGGCTGCACCGCGGCGACGGTCCGCGCTGGCAGCATGAGGTGGACGAGTCCACCATCGCGCTCGTCGCGGGAATGCGCGCCGACGGTTTGCCGTTACGAGAGCTGATAGAACTGCTCGCGCTCGCCCACGGACCGGGCGAAGTCACCGAGGAGTTCACGGCCGACGCATTATCCGTGGTGGCCGGATTGGTCCGCCACGGTTTGGTGCGGCCCGTGTAACGAAGCGGCAATCGCTGCCGTCCCGCCGGACGCTTCGCGCACGGGTGGTTCCGACAGGGTGGGGTTCTCAGGAACTTCTCAGACGCAAGTGACGGAAACCGCAGTTCAGAGCGGTTTATCGGAGCACTAGCGGGGAACTTTCTACCTGTCGGGTCCGTTGATCGGAGTGAGACACCACCGACAGGAGGCAAGTCATGACAAGCCCCGCCACCACTCGTGTGCGCACCAGCGATTCGGACCTCGACGCCCAGAGCCCTGCCGCCGACCTGGTACGCGTGTACCTGAACGGGATCGGCCGTACCGCACTGCTCACGGCAGCCGACGAGGTCGAGCTGGCCAAGCGCATCGAGGCGGGCCTCTATGCGCAGCATCTGCTGGAGACCGGCAAGCGACTGTCGGCCACCCGCAAGCGCGATCTGGCCGCCATCGTTCGCGAAGGCCAGACCGCCCGCTCGCATCTGCTCGAAGCCAACCTCCGGCTCGTGGTCTCCCTCGCCAAGCGCTACACCGGCCGCGGTATGCCGCTGCTGGACCTGATCCAGGAGGGCAACCTCGGCCTGATCAGGGCAATGGAGAAGTTCGACTACGCCAAGGGATTCAAGTTCTCCACCTATGCCACCTGGTGGATCCGGCAGGCCATCACCCGCGGTATGGCCGATCAGAGCCGCACCATCCGCCTGCCCGTGCATCTGGTCGAGCAGGTCAACAAGCTGGCCAGGATCAAGCGCGAACTGCATCAGCAGCTCGGTCGCGAGGCCACCGATGCCGAACTCGCCAACGAGTCCGGCATTCCGGTCGACAAGATCTCCGATCTGCTCGACCACAGCCGCGACCCGGTAAGCCTGGATATGCCGGTCGGCAATGACGAAGAGGCCCCGCTGGGCGATTTCATCGAGGACTCCGAGGCCACCTCGGCCGAATCCGCCGTGATCGCCGGACTCCTGCACCACGATGTGCGCAGCGTGCTCGCCACCCTGGACGAGCGCGAACAGCAGGTCATCCGGTTGCGCTTCGGCTTGGACGACGGCCAGCCGCGCACCCTCGATCAGATCGGCAAGCTCTTCGGGCTCTCCCGCGAGCGCGTTCGTCAGATAGAGCGTGAGGTCATGTCGAAGCTGCGCAAGGGTGAGCGGGCCGACCGGCTGCGCGCCTACGCCAGCTGATTCCGCAATAACTCGTGCCGGGGATCCCGGCACGTGCCCATGACGTCGGACTACTCCGAGGCCGGTCCGACGTCCGGCTTGGTGACCCGGGACGGTCACCTCGAACGCCGACCGGTGACCGCGCGTCCCGCCCCCTCCGGGTTCGCGCGAGCCGGTCGGCGAACCTCATTCGATCCCCGTCCAGTCCGTCGTCGACCGTCACGTTCTCCGGTTTCAGTTCGACCCGGAGTTCTCGGCCTGCAGATCGAGCGGAATCACGAAATCCTCCTGCCCTCGGCCACTGCCGACACTGGCCTGAACGAGTTGTGCGGTGGCCGCCGCGAGCGGCATCGGCACGTCGAGCTGCCGCGCCGCGCCGAGACCCAGATCGAATCCTTGCGCAGCAGTAGTAACGCGACGCGTTGGTAGAACTCCGATGGACCCGAGGCCGCGATCGAAAGCCCGCCCGCCGCGAGCACTTTCGCAGTGCCGCTGACCGGTGCGGCCAGGATGCCTACGCCACGCTGTTCACAGGCCGTGCGAATGGCTGCCCAGGATTGCGCCGAGATGGTCGAGCAGTCCACGACTACCACAGATCAATGCGTTACGGGGCGGCGGAGTCGCATGAGACGGCGGGAGCTCAGCCGAGGCGGCGGGGGCCGGAGTCGAAGCGGCTGGGTTGGGGGCCGAAGCGGGCTCGGGCGTAGAGGATTGCGGCGGCGTTGGCGGAGGCGAGGACGGGGTCGAAGGATAGTTCTCGGATTTCGGGAAGGTCGTCGAAGAGGGACGAGACACGTTGGACGAGTTCGACCAGGGCGGGTTTGTCGACCCGTGGGCTGGCGGGGGTGCCGGAGAGGAGGGGGGCGGCGCGCGGCGCGTCGATGAGGGCGCTCGCTTCATCGGCGGTGAGTGGGAGGGCGCGGTAGGCGCGGTCGCCGAGGAGTTCGATGATCATGCCGGAGAGGCCGAATTCGATGACCGAACCGAAGGACGGGTCGTCCTGCACCCGCAGCACACAGCCGACGCCGGGGGTGGCCATCTTCTGGATGTGCACGGCGGGGTCACCGCATAGTTCCACCAGATGCGAATAGGCCTGGCGCACGGCCTCCGGGCGCCACAGGTCCAGTCGGACACCGCTGAGATCCGGTCGGCGCCGCCACATTTCGCCGGTCGCCTTGGCCGCGACCGGATAGCCGATTTCCTCGGCCGCCGCCACCGCTTCGTCGGCGCTGCGGACCTCACGGAATTCGACGACATGAATTCCATAGCAGTCCAACAGATCCACAGCTTCGAGGTCGGTGAGCCAACGCCCGTCGGATTCGGCCATCCAGCCCGCGACCAGCCGTTTGGCCCGTTCCGCGTCGATGCCCGCCGGACGCACCACCGTCGACACCGGTTTGGTGCGCCACTGCGCGTACCGGTGCGCCCTGGCCAGCGCCCGTGCGGCGCGCTCGGGATCCGGGTAGGACGGTATCGACCCGCGCACCGCCGTACCGGCCGGACCGCGCCTGGCCAGTAGGTTCGGAATCCCTTGCTCGGCAACGAAAGTGGTGAGAATGGGTTTCGCCGCATCGGGCACGGCCGCCGCGGCCTCGCGAATGGCATCGGCGAATCCGGCCATCGGCAGCGGCACCGGCGGCGCGAAAACGACGATCACCGCGTCGATCTCGTCCGAGCGCAGTGCGGCGACCACTGCGTCCAGATAGGCAACCGGCGTCGCGTCCGGCCCCAAGCTCACCGGATCGCCGATCGACTGCTCATCCACCACACGCTCCGTCGGGCGCGGGCGCCGAACGCCGTCATATCGCACTGTGGCGGGTCGCCGGACATCGAGCCCCTCACCCCGCGCGGCATCGACGGCGAGCCAGTTCAACGCCGCGCTATTGCCGATCACAGCGACCCGCGGCCCCGCGGGCAGCGGCTGATAACCCAGTAGCGCCGCACAGTCGAACAGCTCCGAAATCGAATCGACCTGAACGATTCCCGACTGCGTGAACAGGTCCCGCACGATGGATCGGTCCATATCGCCGGTCGGCTGGGACCGCGCGGCCAATCGCCCACTGCTCACCGCGACGATCGGTTTACTCCGCGCGACTCGACGCGCGATGCGGGAGAATTTGCGCGGGTTACCGAAGCTCTCCAGATACAGCAGGATCACATCGGTGGCGGAGTCGGTGTCCCAGTACTGCAGTAGGTCGTTGCCGGACACATCAGCGCGGTTGCCCGCTGAGACGAAGGTCGACAACCCGAGGTTGCGCGCGGCGGCCTCACCGAGGATGGCGGCACCCAACGGTCCGGACTGACAGAAGAATCCGATGCGCCCGGGCCCGGGCAGCACCGAGGCCAGAGTCGCGTTCAAGGAAACCGAGGCATCGGTATTGGCGATGCCAAGCGCGCTCGGTCCCACCACCCGCATCCCGTGTCCGCGCGCCGCGGTAACCAGCTCGTGTTCGGCGACCACGCCGCCATCACCGGTCTCCCCGAAGCCCGCGGTGAGCACCACCAATCCCTTGACGCCCTTGGCCATACAGTCGTCCAGCACCGAGCCGATCGCCTCCGGCGGCACGGCGACCACCGCGAGGTCGACCTCATCGGGAATATCGCGAACCGTCGGGTAGGCCCGCACACCGCGCACCGATCGCCGATTCGGATTGACCGGGAACACCGGCCCCTGGAACACCCCGGACAGCAGGTTGGCCAAGATCACTCCGCCGACCCGGGCCGGGCCGACGGTGGCACCGATCACCGCCACCGAACGCGGCGCGAGCAGATTACCCACACTGCGCGCCTCGGAAGCGCGCTCACGCGAATCACGCACCGACAGCAGGGCTTCGGTCGGATCGATGGCGAATTCCAGATGCAGCACCGAACCGTCCCTGGCGCGCTCCACCTGATAGCCCGCGTCACGGAAAACGGTGACCATCACAGTGTTCTCGGCGAGCACCTCGGCAACGAACGTCTCGATCTTGTTCTCCGCGGCCGCACCAGCCAGATGTTCGAGCAGGATCGACCCGAGGCCGCGTCCCTGATGTCCGTCGGCAACCACGAATGCGACTTCGGCGGCGCGCGGTCCGGTGCGGTCGGTCAGCAGTTCGTAGCGGCCGACCGCGATGATCGCCTCACCGAGTACCAACAGCAATCCGACCCGGTCGTGATGGTCGACGTGGGTGGAGCGGTACAGGTCCTTGGGCGAAATCCTCGGATACGGACCGAAGTAGCGCAGATAGCGGGAGCGATCCGATAGTGCCGTGTGGAATTCCTGCAGCCGCTCGGCGTCATCGGGCGTGATCGGGCGTAGTCGCACCACGCCGCCGTCGGAGGCGAGCACATCGGCGAACCAGTGTTGCGGTGGCGGTGGCGGCACCGCGGGCGTGCTCGGAGAGTCCGGGACGGGCGGGTTCTCAGTCACGGGGGTCCTCCGGATCCAGTCCGAGCAACCCGAAGGTGGCTCGGCGCGTGGCCAATACGGCCGTATCGATAGCGCGTTGCGCGCGGTCGGTGCGCGCGTCCCCAGTCACCACGGTGCCGCCGGGACCATCCCAAGGGCGGTAGGCGGTGTCGCCACCATCACCCATCGTGCGCGGCGGGTCGACGGTCGGCGCCGCGGCGCGGATCATCTCGATCCAGTCCTGCGGCACCGCGGTTTCCGGTGCGATGGTGCGGTCCAGTGCGGTCGCCAGCAGGTGCGTCCAAGCGCGCGGCACCACCCGCACAAGCCCGTAGCCACCGCCACCGACGGCGAGCCAACGGCCCTCGGCGTATTCGTCGGCCAGATCACGCATGGCGATGAAGGCGGCGCGTTGACCGTCGACGGTCAGTTCCATATCGGCGAGCGGGTCCTCGCGATGGGTGTCGACACCGCATTGGCTGACCACGATCTGCGGGCGGAAGGCGGCGAGCGCGCCGGGCACGATCGCGTGAAAGCCGCGCAGCCACTGGGGATCCCGGGTACCGGGCAGGACCGCGAGATTGATCGCGGTACCCTCGGCGGCGCCGTGGCCGGTCTCCTCCGGCCAACCGGTATTCGGCCACAGAGTGGCCGGATGCTGATGGATCGAGATCGTCAGCACTCGCGGGTCGCCGTAGAAGGCGCGTTGCACACCGTCGCCGTGATGCACGTCGACATCGATGTAGGCGATCCGATCGAATCCGTTGTCCAGCAGCCAGGAGATGGCCACGGCCGCATCGTTGTAGATGCAGAATCCGGCCGCCGAATCCGGCATCGCGTGATGCATTCCGCCACCGATGCTCACCGCGCGCCGGGTCCGCCCCCGGGCGATCTCGCGTGCGGCGGTCAATGTGCCGCCGACGATCACCGAGGCCGCCTGATGCATCCGCGGGAATACCGGATTGTCCGGTGAGCCGAGGCCGTAGGGCGGTGCGAGCGGCGCACCCGCGAGTGGTGTCGCATTCTCGACGGCCTCGATGTAATCCGCGGTATGGATGCGCAGCAAATCGGACACTTCGGCCCGCTCCGGCACCAATCGCTCGACACCGTCGAGTAATCCGAGACTTTCCGCAAGGGCCATGGTGAACTGCAGGCGTGCCGGTTTCATGGGGTGCTCCGGCGTCCACGCGTAGTCGAGGAAGCGGTCGGTCCAGACGACGGTCCCGGATCCCGCCTCGAGATCACCTTCGTCGAGCGGCGCGGACTGTTCGCCGTGCGGTGCAGTGGCCATGGTCGCAACGCTACGCGGGAAGGTAACGGCCCCGTTGGACGTTCGTATGCAGTAGAAATACAAGCGAGAGCGAACACGGTGACAGGCCGTGCGCCGACAGAATTCCCACAGCGCAGTCACGGGTGTAGCGCGAGACCACGCGGCACGCGGTGGTGCCGCCGTGCGTGGGTAGAATTCGTGCCGACGAAGGGGTAACAGGTGAAGGATCTGGTCGACACCACGGAGATGTACCTCCGTACCATCTACGACCTCGAGGAAGAGGGCGTGGTGCCCCTGCGTGCGCGCATCGCCGAGCGCCTCGAGCAAAGTGGTCCGACGGTCAGCCAGACTGTCGCGCGAATGGAACGCGATGGTCTGCTGCTGGTCGCCGGTGATCGCCATCTCGAACTGACCGAGAAGGGTCGCAGCATGGCGGTCGCGGTCATGCGCAAGCATCGCCTCGCCGAGCGGCTGCTCGTGGACATCATCGGGCTCGACTGGCAGAACGTGCACGCCGAGGCGTGCCGGTGGGAACACGTCATGAGCGAGGATGTCGAGCGGCGGCTGGTCGAGGTGCTCAATCACCCGACCACCTCTCCCTACGGCAACCCGATTCCGGGCCTGGACGAACTGGGCCTCGTCTCGCCGAGCGGCGCCGACGAGACCCTGGTGCGGCTGTCGGATCTGCCGCACGGCCAGGTGCACGCGGTCGTGGTGCGTCGCCTCGCCGAACACATCCAGACCGATCCCGAGGTCATCGGTCAGTTGCGGGAGGCGGGCGTGGTGCCCGACGCCCGGGTGACGGTCGAGACCAAACCCGGATCGGTGGTCATCACCGTGCCAGGCCACGAGGGTTTCGAGCTCTCGGACGAAATGGCCCACGCCGTCCAGGTGAAGTTGGTCTGAGGCGTGAAACTTCTGGTCACGGGTGGCGCGGGTTATGTCGGTGGCGTCTGCGCGCAGGTGCTGCTCGAATCGGGGCATGAGGTTGTGGTGGTCGACGATCTGTCGACCGGCAATGCCGAGGGCGTGCCCACCGAGGCGCGATTCGTCGAGGGTGATGTCGCGGTCGCCGCGCCCGCACTGCTCGCGGCCGAATCCTTCGACGGCGTCCTGCATTTCGCGGCGCAGTCGCTGGTCGGTGAGTCGGTGCAGCAGCCGGAGAAGTACTGGCACGGCAATGTGGTGAAGACGCTCGAGCTGTTGGAGGCGATGCGTCGCACCGAAACGCCGAGGCTGGTCTTCTCCTCGACCGCGGCCGTGTACGGCGAACCCGAACGAGTGCCGATCACCGAGGACGCGCCGACCCGGCCGACCAACCCCTACGGCGCCTCCAAGCTGGCCATCGACCACGCCATCACCTCCTATTCGATCGCACACGGTCTGGCCGCGACCAGCCTGCGCTACTTCAACGTCGCGGGCGCCTACGGCGGCCTCGGCGAAAACCGGGTGGTGGAAACCCATCTCATCCCCCTCGTGCTCCAGGTCGCCCTCGGTCATCGCAAGGCGATCTCGGTCTTCGGCACCGACTGGCCCACCCCCGACGGCACCGCGGTCCGCGATTACATCCACATTCGCGACCTCGCCGACGCCCACGTGCTGGCCCTCGGCTCCGCGCAATCCGGCACGCATCGCATCTTCAATCTCGGCAGCGGCACCGGTTTCTCGGTCCGCGAGGTGATTTCGGCCTGCGAGCGCGTCACCGGCCTGTCCATCGCCGCCGAGGACGCACCGCGCCGGGCTGGCGACCCGGCCACGCTGATCGCGTCCAGCGACCGCGCCATCGCCGACCTCGGATGGCAGCCCAAGCACAACAATCTCGACGAAATCGTCGCCGATGCTTGGGAATTCCTGCGTGATCTCGGCCCGCTGGCACACAGCGCGAAGTAAGCCAGCTCACCATCGAGCGCGGTCACATGGTGGTGCTGTACGTGCCGCAACCACCATGTGACTCGCCGAATCACCTCTGACCACCCGAGAACGCGCTCACCGGAGAACCGGCCCCAGGTCGATGCCGAGGTCCGCGGCAATGCCGAGCCCGCAGTAGGCAAGACGGCGCAACGTCTCCGGGCGCATCCCGGTGCGCAGGGAGATCTCGAGCAGACTCGCCATGGAGTGGTCGGGATCCGCCTCCAGCGCCGCTTGCAGCGCGATGCCTGCGAGCGGTCCGTCACCGCGGATGTAGGCGCTGTAGCCGAGAAGTGTTGCGGCATCGGCGCGGTCGCTGCCCGACAGCGCACGTGTCAGTGCCACCCACAGGGTTTCGGCCGCGGCGGCGTGGGATCCGACCGCCAGCCCGAACAGCGAGTCGCGCACCGTCCGATCACGCAGCGCCGCGGCCAGTTCCGCGTATTCCCGCGCGGCGAGGGCCACACCGGAATCGGTGTTGGCTATCTGCCACAGCACATGTTCGAGCGCGCGCCGGTGATAGCCGTCGGGATCACCGCGCCGCACCGCGGCCGCGTACCGCTCGTGCGCGAGCGCGCGGGCGCTGTCGAGATGGACCGCGACCTGTTGCGCCAGCTCCTCGTCCGGTGCGACCAGATCGGTCAGCTCCGAGCGGGTGCCCCGGATCGGCCGCCCTTCGAGCACATGCGCCACCGTCACCATCGATGTCGCCGGATCCGGCAGCGTCCCATGGTGATCCGCATCGAGCAGACTCCACCACCGCTGCTCGGCCTCGATGGCGCGCACCGCCCAGGCACCCTCGAGGTACACCTCGACCCGCGCCAGTCGCCGCGCGAACGCCGCGATGAGCGTGCCCCATGGCCCCGTACTCCCCGCACCGTTTCGGCGCGTGCGCCGTGGTTCGCGTGCCCGATCATCGATGATTACCGCGAGTACTTCGGTCGCTCCTTCCGCCGCACAGATATGCGAGACGCACTCCGCATACGCCGCCGCGAGACCCCGCCTACTTCCGCCCTCCTGATCCAGGTCGAACCGCACCACCGCATCGATGATCGGACTCCGCTCCGCGTCGCTCGCGCCTCGCAGCACAGCCACCACCAGCGATCGCTCCGGCACGAATCCGACCATGGCGGGCACCGCCACAATCAATTCACCGGGATCGTCGACATGCAGCGAATCCCCCGGAATCCGATTCCCGAACTCCGGCGGCGGTTCCGCACAGATTCCCGGGTGCAACTGTTTCCCGAAACCGCGTGTGCACTCCGACGATTCGTTGTCGACATCCGGATCGAAGAAGGACTCCGAATCGATCCGCGCCGAGATCTCGTCCACGGACCACCGGGCATCAGGACCTTCTGTTGTTCGGTGCATTCGCACACCGCCGCCCGTATCCGCGACGTCACGCGAATGCTCGACATCGCGTAGGTCCGAGTCGCCGACGCGCGGCGGGTGAGCGGATTTGCGGAGGTGAACGGCGGGGCTCGGGCAAAAACCGGGGCGCTGCGATGCACCATCACCTGGATCTCCGAGGGCGGCAGCGGCGTTCGTGGAAGTCGTCATGCATCGAGGGTGCGCTCACCCACCGCGAAGCCCGCGACGCCGACCTGGGGATATCTCGAGACCGAATTGCCCTGTGGAAAACACTTGGACTGTGGACGAATTGGGGATCACACACCAGAACCGCGGCGACCATGTCGGTGCTGCCTGCTAGTGTCCGGCTGCGAGCTCGGGCTGCTGCTCGGCGGAGCCCGGCGCATTCACCCCTTCTCGACCTTTCGCACCGCCGTCGCGAACAACTCGTCCAAGGCGGCGGCATCCGGCTTCGCATCGCCGAATGTCATGTATGTCACGGTGATTCGCACATCGGCGATCTGCCCGGTCAGCGTCTGCATCGACTGCCTCAACCCGGCCGCGCTCACCTGCGGCGCCACGGTGCGACGCAACGCGAGTGTGTCATCGGCGTCGGTCGGCGGCGGCGCCTGCAATTCGGTGGTCACTGTCGTCGTCGTACCCGCCCGGCTGACGTGCACCTGTCGACAGCGCTTCAACTGATCACGCAAGGCCGACAATGGCTGTCCGGTCCTGGTCAACTCCACGGTCATCGTGGCCCGCGTCCGGTTGTCGGTGCCCACCGCGATGGCCGTCTGATTCGGACCGAATTGCTGAGCGGGCGGGGCACATCCATCGGGTCGCACTGTCGAACCGCGCCCGACCCCGGTCAGATCCCCCGCCGCCTGTGCCGCCGCCTCCGCTGGCAGCACCACGGCCTCGTACTCGGCCGGGAACTGCGCGGGATCGGGCAGTAGCGTCGAAAGCTGTGCCGCCACATGCTGGGCCACCGTATTCGGTTCGGAGCCGACCGGATGTCCGGTCACCGTCGATGCGCAACCGGTGAGCAGCATCGCAAGCGCGGCCAGGGGCACCCGACCCGAGAGCCCGAATCCGCCCGGTCCCCTGCGCATCGAATTCGGCACGGTCACCGCTCCACTGTGCCAAACTCCCCGTGCCCGCCCGCGATGCCACGCCGATTCCTCGAGCGCGGCGGGAATGTGCGGGGAACCACCGATGTTGCCCTGTCTTATGGGTCGGTGTCGCCCGTGGCAACGTGTGTCGGCGCCATGGGGGACAATGGACAGTGGTTGACCGCCGCGAATTGCCCAACAGGCCTGTGAACCTGGAAGCTCGCATCGGTGAACCGCGCAGGAAGGAGACGCGATGGACCACGAGTCGCGAATGTACGAGTTGGAGTTCCCAGCTCCGCAGCTGTCGAACGACGATGGCTTGGGTCCGGTCCTGGTACACGGACTGGAGGGCTTCACCGATGCCGGGCATGCGGTGCGGCTGGCCACGACGCACCTGCGCGAAAGTCTGGAGAGCGAGCTCGTCGCCTCGTTCGATGTCGACGAGTTGCTGGACTACCGCTCGCGTCGTCCGCTGATGACGTTCAAGACCGACCACTTCTCGGATTACGCCGAACCCGAGCTGAATCTGTGGGCGCTGCGCGACACATCGGGCACCCCGTTCCTGCTGCTGTCCGGCCTGGAACCGGATCTGCGCTGGGAGAAATTCACCACCGCGGTGCGTCTGCTCGCCGAACAGCTCGGTGTGCGGCGCAGCATCGGACTGAGCGCCATCCCGATGGCGATTCCGCATACCCGCCCGCTCGGCATCACCGCGCACTCCTCCGATCGCGACCTCATCGCCGACCATCAGCGCTGGCCGGGCGAACTACAGGTGCCGGGCAGCGCGTCCTCGCTGCTGGAGTATCGGATGGCCCAGCACGGCCACGAATCCGTCGGCTTCTCGGTGCACGTGCCGCACTACCTCGCGCAAACCGCCTATCCGGAGGCCGCGCAGACCCTGCTCGAACATGTCGCCGACAACGCCGGCCTGGAATTCCCGCTGGCCGCGCTCGGTGAGGCCGCCGCGCGGGTGCGCGAGCAGGTCAACGAGCACATCGCGGGCAACTCCGAGGTCGAGACCGTCGTGCAAGCGCTCGAGCGCCAGTACGACAGCTTCGTGACCGCCCAGGAACGGCAGTCGAGCCTGCTGGTCGGCGACGGTGAACTGCCCAGCGGCGACGAATTGGGCGCCGAATTCGAGCGCTTCCTGGCCGAGCAGGGCGGCTACGACGGCGACGAGGGCGAACAGTCCAACTGACCCGATCACCCTGACCGGGCCGTAGACGGCTGCCCGTAGGGTGGTCGGAGTGGATCTGACCGAACTGCTCGAGATACCGGGAACCGACGCCGACGCACTCTACGAATCCTTCGGGGCGTGGGCGGCCGAGCAGGGCACCCCGCTGTATCCGGCGCAGGATGAGGCGTTACTGGAATTGGCATCCGGATCCAATGTCATTCTGGCCACCCCTACCGGGTCCGGTAAATCCCTTGTCGCGGTCGGCGCGCATCTGTTCGCGCTGACGCGCGGCCTGCGCACCTACTACACCGCACCGATCAAAGCCCTGGTCAGCGAGAAGTTCTTCGCCCTGTGCGACGTCTTCGGCGCGGACCGGGTCGGCATGGTGACCGGTGACGCGGCGGTGAATCCGGACGCACCGATCATCTGCGCCACCGCCGAGATCCTGGCGAATATGGCGCTGCGCGAGGGCGCGGCCGCCGATGTCGGCCAGGTCGTGATGGACGAATTCCACTTCTACGCCGATCCGGACCGCGGCTGGGCCTGGCAGGTGCCGCTGCTGGAACTTCCGCGCGCCCAATTCCTGCTGATGTCGGCGACTCTGGGCGAGGTCGACTTCTTCGCCGCCGATCTGGAGCGCCGCACCGGCAATCCGACCGCCATTGTCGCGGGCACCGAACGTCCTGTGCCACTGAGCTTTTCCTACGCGCGCACCCCGATCACCGAAACCCTGGAAGATCTCGTCACGACCAACCAGTCCCCGGTGTATGTCGTGCATTTCACCCAGGCCGCCGCATTGGAGCGCGCGCAGGCACTGACCAGCGTCAACTTCGCGACCCGCGCCGAAAAGGACGCCATCGCAACGGCACTGGGCGATTTCCGCTTCTCTTCCGGCTTCGGCAAAACGCTTTCGCGGCTGATCCGCCACGGTATCGGCGTCCATCACGCGGGCATGCTGCCCAAGTACCGCCGCCTGGTGGAACGCCTGGCCCAGGACGGACTGCTGAAGGTGGTCTGCGGCACCGACACCCTCGGCGTCGGCATCAACGTGCCGATCCGCACGGTACTGCTCACCGGCCTGACCAAATTCGACGGTGTGCGCACCCGCAGGCTCAAGGCCCGCGAATTCCATCAGATCGCGGGCCGCGCGGGGCGAGCTGGATACGACACCATGGGTACCGTCGTCGTGCAGGCGCCCGACCACGAGGTGGAGAACACCCGGCTGCTGGCCAAGGCGGGCGACGATCCGAAAAAGCAGCGCAAGGTGGTGCGCCGCAAACCGCCGGAGGGCTTCGTCTCCTGGAGCGAGGAGACCTTCGACCGACTCGTCGCCGCCAGCCCCGAGCCGATGGTGTCGCGCTTCAACGTGACGAACTCGATGCTGCTCAATGTGATCGCCCGCCCGGGCAATTGCTTCGACGCCATGCGTCACCTGCTCGAGGACAATCATGAGCCCCGTCCGGCGCAACGCCGCCACATCCTGCGCGCCATCCGGCTGTACCGCGCCCTGCGCGATGCCGGTGTGGTCCAACAGCTCCCGGAGCCCGACGCACAGGGCCGCCGGGCCAGGCTCACCGTGGACCTGCAGCGCGATTTCGCCCTGGACCAACCCCTGTCCCCCTTCGCCCTCGCCGCACTCGAGCTGCTCGACAAGGACGCCCCGAGCTACACCCTCGATGTCATCTCCCTCATCGAATCGACACTCGAGGATCCGCGCCAGCTGCTCATGGCCCAGCAGCACAAGGCCCGCGGCCAGGCGATCAACGAGATGAAGGCCGACGGCATCGAATACGACGAACGCATGGAGCTGCTGGAAGAGGTCACCTGGCCCAAACCCCTTGCCGAGCTGATCGAACCCGCCTTCGAGACCTACCGGGCCGGGCACCCGTGGATGTCGGAATTCGCCCCGTCCCCCAAATCGGTTGTCCGCGATATGATCGAACGCTCGATGACCTTCGCCGAGCTGATCTCGCATTACGAGCTGGCCCGCTCCGAGGGCGTGGTGCTGCGCTATCTCGCCGACGCCTATCGCGCGCTGCGGCGCACCGTACCGGAATCCGCACGCACCGAGGATCTCGACGATATGACCGAATGGCTGGGCGAGCTTGTGCGCCAAGTGGATTCGAGTTTGCTCGACGAATGGGAACAGCTCACCAATCCGGGCGCGGAGACCGATGCCGATCAGCTCGCCTTCGGCGCGGAAACGGTGCGGCCGATCTCGGCAAACGAACGCGCGTTCAAGGTGATGGTCCGCAATGCCATGTTCCGTCGCGTCGAGCTCGCCGCACTGCGCCGCTGGGATGCCCTCGCCGAGCTGGGCACCGGGCCGGATTGGGCGGCGGAGCTGGCCCCGTACTTCGACGAGTACGAGAGCATCGGCACCGGCCCGAACGCTCGCGGTCCGCAACTGTTCCAGGTGGAGCAACGCCGCGATTTCTGGCAGGTGCGTCAGGTGCTCGACGATCCCGCCGGTGACCACGGCTGGGCACTGGCGGCGGTGGTCGATCTTGCCGAGTCCGATGCCGCGGGCGAGATCGTATTCGACGAGGTCACGGTAGTCGCGGGGTGATCATGATCAAGGTGTCGTCAACGAGTTGGTTACCAGGGGCATCGCGCTGATACTCTCTCGCGCGGTGCCCGAACGACGGCCGACCCCCAAACGACGGAGAGTTCCCCTAGATTGACCGGTTCAAACCTGCCCGAATCGCCCTATCTGGTCATCCACCCAGAGCAGGTGCGCGAGAACTACCGCGCACTCCAGGCCGCGGTACCCGGAGCCCGAATTCGCTTCGCGGTCAAGGCGAGTCCGGTCCCCGAACTCATCCGCCTACTCGACCGTCACGGCGCGGAGTTCGATGTCGCCAGTGTCGGTGAGATCGAACTATGCCTGCGTGAGGGCGTCGATCCGGCCCGCATGTGCTACGGGAACCCGATCAAGAAGGCCGCCCATATCGCCGCCGCCTATGCCTCGGGCGTGCGCCGCTACGCCTTCGACACCGAGGACGATCTGCTGCGCATCGTGGAGCACGCGCCGGGTTCGGAGGTCGAGTGCCGGTTCCTGTCCTCGGCGCCGCAGTCGACGACGCCATTCGGCACCAAATTCGGCTGCTCCCCCACCGAAGCGCTGCGCCTGCTGGTGCGCGCCCGCGATCTCGGACTGATCGTCGGCGGACCGTACTTCCACGTCGGCTCCCAGCAGACCGACCCGCGCGCCTGGCGCATCGGTATCGAACAGGCGGGCCGCATCACGGCCGCGTTGGCGGACAAGGATATTCCGGTTCGCACCGTGAATATCGGTGGCGGCCTGCCCATTTCGTACGCCGAGGCGGCGCCCGCAGTCGACGAGATCGGCGCCGTCATCGCGGCCGCCACGACCGAATTCCTACCCGAGACCGCCGGACTCGTCATCGAGCCCGGCCGTGCGCTCGTTGGTTCGGCGGGCACCATTCACGCCGAGGTCATCGGCGTGCGCAACGCGCCGGACGGACGGCGCTGGGTGTATCTCGACATCGGCCGTTACAACGGCATGGCCGAGACCGAGAACGAGTACATCGCATACCGCTTCGTCACCGAACGTGACGGAGACCCCGTGGACGAAGCGGTGGTGGCCGGACCGACCTGTGATGGCGACGATGTACTGTATCAACGCACGAAGGTCCTTCTTCCGACCTCGTTGCGAGCCGGTGATCGCATCCAGATCCTCGATACCGGCGCCTATACCGCGAGCTATTCGTCGGTGTCCTTCAATGGTTTTCCGCCCTTGACCGTTCATGTCTCGGGCGCTGAGCGAGAGTGAGTTTGCCTATGACGGCGGAATTCACCGGCTGGCATGTGCTGGCCGAGTTCGGTGGTGTCGACGCAGATCTCTGCGACGATCTCGAACGACTCGAATCGGCGTTGCGTGAGTCTCTGATCGCGGCGGGCGTCACCATCTGCGATGTCGTACACAAGAAGTTCGATCCGCAGGGGGTGACCGTCCTCGCGCTGTTGTCGGAGTCCCACGCCTCGATTCACACTTATCCGGAGTCCGGCGACATCTTTGTCGACGTATTCACCTGCGGAACCATCGGCGCCGGTGCGTCGAAGGCCGTCGAAGTGCTGCGAGATAAGTTGTCTCCCAAGGATGTTCGCATGCAGGTCATCCAGCGCGGGCACGGCTCGACCCGGATCGAGGAGCCGGTCGGCAACGGACTGACCCGCATCTGGGATTTACACGAGGTCATCGTCGACACTCACACTCCGTTCCAGCACATGGTGATCGCGCGCACCGAACAGGGCATCAGCCTGTTCTCCGACGACGATCGCCAGTCCACGGAGTTCTCCCAGCTGACCTATCACGAGGCGATGATGGTCCCCGCTTTCGCGCTGGCGGCGAAGCTGGACAAGGTGCTGATCATCGGATCGGGTGAGGGTGTGGCCAGTCAGATGTCGGTCGCCGCGGGCGCGACGCTGGTGGATCACGTCGATATCGACCAGCGCGAGGTCGAATTGTGCGCCGAGCACCTGCCCTACGGCTATACCGGCGACGAGCTGGCCGCCGCGGTCCGGGGCGAGGGCCCGGTCAAGGTGCACTACGCCGACGGCTGGGACTTCCTGGCCAACGCGACCGAGGTGGGTACCCGCTACGACGTGATCGTGATCGATCTGCCCGATGAGCGGGTCGAGGACGCGCAGCACAATCGGCTCTACGAGTCGGAATTCCTGTCGCGATGTCGGGCACTGCTCGCACCCGGCGGCGTGCTCAGCGCACAGGCCGGATGCGCGACGATGTGGCGCAACGAGACGCTGAAGCGGTCCTGGAAGCGGTTCCACGAGCAGTTCGACACGGTGGTGCAGTACGGCAGCGATGAGCACGAGTGGACATTCCTGTTCGGGTTGAACGAGCGAATCGATGACCCGGTACAGGCAATGACCGATCGGCTGGGCACGCTGCCCTACCGCGCCGAGACCATCGATGCGCGGGCATTGGTGCGCGGTGCGATCGAACCGCACGCGTTGCGGGTTTAGCAGCACTCTCGAATCGCACCGGCTCCCAAGGGTTTCCCTTCGAGCCGGTGCGATTCGGTCGGGCATGCGGCGCGGTCTACGCCTGCTGTTTGCGCCAGTCCTCGACGTTCATCCCGCCGATACCCCAATCGGTCAGCTCAACCTCGTCGATCACGACGAAGGTGGTTGCCGGGTCCTTGCCGAGGACATCACGGAGCAGGTCGGTTACGCCCTTGATCAGTTGGGTCTTCTGATCTCGCGTGACGCCCTCATTGGTGACCTTGATATTGACGTAAGGCATTATGCGGCCCTTCCCGAGATGAATCCACCGTCGACGGGCAAGATGTGGCCGGTGGTGAAGGTGGCGTCTGCGAGATACAGCACTGCCGCGGTGGTTTCGCTCACTTCACCAATTCGGTTGAGCAAAGCCAGTCGACCCGAGGCGCTTTCGTCGCCGTCACCGAACAGTGGTGTGCGAATGATGCCGGGTGCGACGGCATTGACCCGGATGCCGTCGGCGGCGAGCTCCGCGGCCAGGCTCGTGGTCAAGGCGTGAACGCCACCCTTGCTGACCAGTGCCGCCGATGCGGGCAGCCCCGCGAGCGCGTGGTTGATCAGCACCGTCCCGATATTCACAATGCTGCCACCGCTTTGCTGCGCTTGTAGCTGACGCACGACGGCCTGTGTGGTGAAGTAGGTTCCTTTCAGGTTGCCGTTCAGGTAACTGTCCAGATCCGACTCGGTGACATCGACAAACGGCTTGGCGCCGAAGATCCCGGCATTGTTCACCAGCACATCGACCCGACCGAAACGTTCCACCGCAAGGCGCGCGAGCTCGGAACCCGTTGCGGGCGTACCGATATCACCGGCGTAAGTCGCCACCTGCGATGGCGAGCCGAAGGAATCCGCCACCGCCGCGAGCTTGTCCGCATCCCGTCCGTTGAGCACGACATTGTCACCACGTTCCACGAAGGCCCGAGCGATATCGCGCCCGATTCCACTGGAGGATCCGGTAACGATGACCGTCTTGACCATATTCATCTCTCTTCCTCGTATGACTTACCCATACGACCGGTCGTCTTGGAATAGGCAAGCGGCTACACAGACCGCAAAACCTATAGGTCAGGGCCGAAAGTAGTCATCCAACAGTCGGTGCAAACACTTGTGCAGCGGTTCGAGCGAGCGCTCGATCTTCATCCTGATCACCGCCCCCTCCCACGACTCCAACAGCAGATCGGCCAATTCGGTGGCGTCGATATCGTCGCGAATCGCCCCGAGTTCCTGCGCCCGCCGCAGCGCCGTCGCCACCCCGTCCCGCCAGGAATTCCAGGCCCCCGCCAAGGATTCCCGCAGTACCTCACTGCCCTCGAGTTCCCCGCCCAGGTTCGCGATCAGGCATCCACCGGTGAACTCGGCCCGCACGAAATCGTCCATGAGCCGCCCGAAGAACGCGCGCAACCCGGCGACCGGATCCGGCGAACTTCCGAGCGACTCGGCCAGATTCCGCTGCACACACCGCGAATGGTGATCGATGATGGCCTGCCCGAAGCTCTCTTTGCTGTCGAAGTAGTTGTAGAACGAACCCTTCGGCACGCCGACCGCATCCAGGACCTGCTTGATGCCGGTGCCGTGATAGCCGTTCGTCAAGAACCCGGCAGCGCCCTGCTCCACCAGAAGCTGCCGAGTGTCATCACTGCGTCGCGGTCGCGCCATCGCATTAATATATGACCGGTCGTCTTGGAATAGCAACCGGAAACGTCATCAGAGCAGCCTTCGCCACTCGGCGCATCGATCCACGAATTCGCCCAGATGCTCGGCGGCAAAGCGCTCTGCATACCAATCCTCTGGTGCGACAACAGAAGTCCAAACATATGTCCACGCCACCGCACCCGGCCGAACCCGCCGCAACTCGTACTCGTCATCCTCGAACGCATCCAGCACCGCCCACTCCCCCGCGTCGAGTCCCGAGAGCACCACACCCCGGGCCGCTCCGCCCGCTGCGGGCACCAGCCCGGGATACACGCGCCCCGGCAGAGCCGCCGCCCGCCATCCGGCCAGCTCCGCCGCCACTAATTCCGGACACCGCCCGATCAGCTCGATCAATACCTCCGGAAACTGCAATGTCCCGTAGACGAACAGCCGATCAGCGCGTGTGATCGAGCGATCGATCCGTTGCCCCGGCCTGACATACACTTCATCCACGGCCAACCCTTTCCACCTGTCTACCAGCGGAGATTACGCCCAACGCAGACACAATCGGCCCGACATCGACGCCTGGCTACCGGGAAATCGGCTGCCCTACGCGTACCGCGCACGGGAGCCGACACGTCCGCCGGGCCGCAACCGCAACAGCCGTTAGCGGAAGGCACCCCATCATCGCGCGCATGCTCGCGACGGTGATCGCGGTCGCCATCGTTTCGGTCGCCGTGACCGGATGCACGGGCGCACGATCAGCGTCCTCACACAAACGCGTCGATGTTGCGTTCACACCACTCGGCGAACGTACGCGGACGTCTGCCGAGGACCTCACGCACGGTGTCGGTGCGAAACCCCACCGTATCGGCGCGCATCAACTCGAACCCCTCGATGATCGCCGCCGCCAGCGCTGGTGGCGCACCGCCCGGGTAGCGGGATTCCAATGCCTGCTGCGCGGTGGCCGCCTCGTGCACCTCGACGGTGCGGCCGATCGCGTGGGCGATGGTCGCGACTTGTTCTGCGACAGTGTAGGTTTCCGCGCCGGTGAGGGTATAGGTCATGGCGTGGTGACCGTTGCCGGTGAGCACCTCGGCCGCCACCGCGGCGATATCGGCAGGGTCGATCGGGGCATAGCGGCCGGGGCCGGTTGGGTCGAGGACCGCGCCGCCGGAGCGGATCGTCCGCGCCCACGCCAGCGCATTCGTCATAAATCCGCCGGGCCGCAGCACGGTCGCCGGTATGCCGGATTCGGCGACGACCCGCTCGCGCTCGCGATGCCAACGCCCCATGGCGGGTACCGGATCACCCATCGCATTGAACGACGACAGCTGCACGATATGCCGCACTCCGGCCGCTCGCGCAGCATTCACCGCATCGATGGTGTGCTGCAGTCCGATGCCGGGCACCAGCAGGAATAACGCGTCGGCGCCGTCGAATGCGGGCGGGAAGCTCCTCGGATCGTCCAAATCGCCGACGATCAATTCGCCCCGGCCCGAATCCGCGACACGAGCCGGATCACGCACGAGAACACGGAATTCCGCACCTCGTACCGCGAGTTCGCCGACGAGTTCACGACCGATATTTCCGGTGCCACCGGTAACCACTATCATCAGGTCTCCACATCGTTAGCCGTCTAACGAGGCGAAACGTTAGACGGCTAACGATCTGTTCGTCAATAGCCGAAGGAGATCCGACAGGTGCCCGAGTTCCTCGACCTACACGGCCGCAGTTCGAAGGCGCTGCGTGCACTCGCCGATCGCGAAATGCGCACGCATGGACTACATCTGGGCCAGAACCATGTCTTGGCCCTGCTGTGGGAGCGGGACGGGCGCACCCCGGGCGAGGTCGCCGCCGCGCTGAACGTCGCCACACCGACGGTGGTCAAAATGGCAACTCGTATGACCGCCGCGGACCTGCTGGAGCGCCGTCGCGACGACCACGACAACCGCTTGGTCCGGCTCTGGCTCACCGATAGGGGCCGTGCACTGCAACGGCCGATCGAGGCACAGCGACAAGCCTTGGAGGACCGGGTGACCGCCGATCTCACCCCCACCGAACGCCGTCATCTCATGAGCGCGCTGCGCAAAATCCACCGCACCGCAACCGAACTGCTCGGTGAGGCCGCGCCCTGATCGCGCGGATTCAGTTCGCTCCGGGCCGCTGCGACCGGATGATCTGCGCCAGCCGTTCGTAGTCGTCCGCGCGCGCCGTGGATGCGCGAAACGCCAGACCGAGTGTGCGCCCCGGCGCGGGTGCGGCGAAGTGCGCGGTTTCCAATGTGCCGCGCGCGGTTTCGGCCGCCACCGCCATCTGCGGAATCAATGTCACCCCGAGACCGCCCGCGACACATTGGACCACCGTCGCCAGCGAAGCGGCGCGGGTATCGCCGACCGCACCCGGATGGGCGTCGGCCGAACGGCAGAATTCCAGGGTCTGATCACGCAGGCAGTGGCCCTCGTCGAGCAGCAGCAGCGGCAGCGCGTCCAGGGTGGTGGGTGCGATATCGGTGCGCCCGGCCAACTCGTGACCGCGCGGGGTCACCAGCACGAATTCCTCAGTGTACAGCGGGATCTCGACCAGGCCGGGCGCCTCGGTCGGCAGGGCGAGCAGCGCGACATCCAGGACGCCGGTGCGCAATCCCTCCAGCAGCCGGGCGGTTTGGTCCTCGATCACCTGAGGATTCAAGGCGGGCAATACCTTGCGCAATTCGGGCAGCAGATCCGGCAGCACATACGGGGCAACCGTCGGGATGATGCCGATCCGCAGGGTGCCGCCCAGGCTGTCACCGGTCGCCGAGGCGACGAATCGATCGGCCGCCTCGAGGGTCGCCGTCGCCTGCGGCAGCAGCCGCATACCCGCGGCGGTGACGAGCACCCGCCGGGTGCTGCGCTCGATCAGTTGCAGCCCGAGCCCGTTTTCCAATGCGGCGAGTGCCTGCGATAACGTGGGCTGGCTCACATTGAGCCGCGCGGCCGCGGTGCCGAAGTGGCGGTACTCCGCAACGGCCACGAACGCACGCAGCTGCGACAGGGTCGGCTGATAAGTCTGATCAGTCACGCCTATCAGTGTAGTGCGACTGATCACGTTTACCTTTCATCGGCCTTTGGGCAAGATCACCAGTGAGCTTTTCGATCCACTCGCTCTAGCAAACCGACTGACGAGGAGACAAGCATGGCTTTGCTGACCATCGGCGACCAGTTCCCGGCATACAACCTCACCGCGGTGATCGGCGGTGACCTGTCGAAGGTCGACGCTCAGCAGCCTGACGACTACTTCACCCGTATCACCTCCGACGACCACGCCGGTAAGTGGCGCATCGTCTTCTTCTGGCCCAAGGACTTCACCTTCGTGTGCCCGACCGAGATCGCCGCCTTCGGCAAGCTCAACGAGGAGTTCGAGGACCGGGACGCGCAGGTGCTCGGCGCCTCGGTCGACAACGAGTTCGTGCACTTCCAGTGGCGCGCCCAGCACGAGGATCTCAAGACCCTTCCGTTCCCGATGCTGAGCGACCTCAAGCGTGAATTGGCCACCGCCACCGGCGTTCTCAATGCCGACGGCGTCGCCGACCGCGCCACCTTCATCATCGACCCGAACAACGAGATCCAGTTCGTCTCGGTGACCGCGGGTTCGGTCGGCCGCAATGTCGACGAGGTACTGCGCGTGCTGGACGCGCTGCAGTCCGATGAGCTGTGCGCCTGCAACTGGAAGAAGGGCGACCCGACAATCAATGCGGGCGAACTGCTCGCCGCGAGCGTCTGAGCAATATCCGTATCACCTGAAAACCCACGAACGAGAAGAGGATTCGCCGAATGAGCATTGAGACCCTGAAGAACTCCCTTCCCGAGTACGCCAAGGACCTCAAGCTCAATCTGTCGTCCATCGCACGCACCACCGTGCTGAACGAACAGCAGCTGTGGGGCACCCTGCTCGCGTCGGCGGCCGCGACCCGGTCGGCGACGACGCTGCGGGAAATCGCTGAGGAAGCCGCGGACAAGCTGTCGGCGGAGGCCTACAACGCCGCGCTCGGCGCCGCCTCGATCATGGGCATGAACAATGTGTTCTACCGGGGCAAGGCGTATCTGGAGGGACGCTACGACGATCTGCGTGCCGGTCTGCGGATGAACATCATCGGCAATCCGGGTGTCGACAAGGCCGATTTCGAGCTGTGGTCGTTCGCGGTCTCCTCGATCAACGGCTGCGCGCACTGCCTGGAGGCGCACGAGAAGACGTTGCGCGAGGCGGGCGTCTCGCGCGAGGTGATCTTCGAATCGCTGCGCGCGGCCGCGATCGTCGCCGGTGTCGGCCAGGCCGTGCAATCCACGGAGGCCCTGGCCACCGCCGCGGTCTGATATTTCGCCGGAAATCCGCAACGGCCCCGTCCGAATAGGACGGGGCCGTTGCCGTTTCCGCGCCGACCGGCACGTGTCGGAGCGGCTCGCTAGCCTGTCCGCGATACGCACCTCGTGAACAAGGGAGCAGGCCGATGGCTGTCCGCACGCCGCCGACCGATGAGGACACCTGGGTGGTACCCGCCGCCTGGTGGTCGAAAACCGATCCGTTCCGCGGCCGTTGGCCCGCACGCGGAGTTGCGGTGAATGCCGCTGCGGCCCAGACCATCTCCGACAAGTTGGCGCTGTCCGCGGATCGGACCCGGGCCATCCTGAGCCATTCCGGCTCGCACAAGGTGCTCGCCGAACGGGGTGCGCGGTATTTGGCCGATCGGCGGGCCGACCCGCTCGGTGCGGCCGTGTGCGCCGCGATCGGCATGGACGCGAAACTGTGGGATGACAAGGCACTCGGCCGCTACTACGACGACCACGCGGATCTGGCCGATTATCTGGTCGCCACCCACGGTCTCGGCTGCGCCGTGGCGACCGTGGCCGCGCTCAGCGGCATCTGCGCGGAGGCATCGGATACCTGGGGCGGGCAATCGAATCGCTTGGTGGTTTCACGTCCCTGCGATCCGGCCGCCACCCTGGTCCGCCGATTGCGCACCCTGCTGGCCGCCGCCGCGGATATGGACTACGCCGACGCCCTCGACCAGGCACGGCAACTGCGCCACGGCCCGCTATCGATCCGGTTGCTCACCTCATATCTGTTCCCCACCGAACAAGACTGGGTGAGCACCGATCTCGCCGATCCGAAACTCACCGACGGGTTCGGATCGATATTCCTGCTCGCCTCGGTGACCGATCCGGCGCACGCGCACCGCATCCTCGATCTGCTCGGCTGGCACTGGCATCTGCTGCGCGACAACAAATCGCTGATCTACAGTGTCGCAGCACATCTCGGTCCGGGCGCCGCCTCGGTCCTCACTCGACTGTGGGAAGCGGGTCAGGGCAACAGCTCCGCGCCGGGACCGGAAACTCTGTCGCGCATCCTCGCCCACCTACCCGCTGACGAAGCGATGGACTTCCTGGCCGGGCATTCGTGGCGCAATGTGACCGCCGCGGCGCTGCTGGCCTCCTCGGAACGGTTTCCGGCACGCGCCATGCGTGTGCTCGGTGCGCGGACCACCCGGCACGAGAACACCACCGACTTCTGCCAGCACGTCCGCCGTCATCCCGAACTCGCCGTCGCCATGCGCGACGAACTGCCCCAAATCGCACAGCATTTGATCGATGACAGTCTGCCCGGGGTGACGATCAATAACACCCCCGACGAGCTGGTTCCGCCGATTCTGCGTGACCCGCCGTGGAACAGGCCGCGCCGCAAGCCGACCGCCCCGATCACCCGCCGAGCGCCGACAGCTGTTCACATTTGCTGGCGCGACGGCGAGCAGCAGCAGTGGCTCGACACGCGCACGAAGCTGAGCGACGACGAGGTGCGCAGGCGTTTGGGAGTCGCCGCGTCCGATCCCCGCGACCTCGGCGATTGGGTGCTGGAGGCGCTGGCCCAAGCCGATCCGGCGCTCGCCGAGCCGATCCTACCTGCCGAGTGCACCTGGTTACTCTGGTCGGTCAACGGGTTGATGGCGGTCACCGCCGCGCACGGTGCGGCGGCCCACGACCTCGTCACCGGTGCCATCGCGGCGGACCCGCGTGAGCTCGCGGCCGCGATCGCCCCCATCGAAAGCCCAACCGTCGCAGCCTTCGTCGTCGACTGGCTGGGGTTGCGCACGCGCCGCCGGGTGGCCATGGACTGGCTGCGGCGCCACCCTGGGTATGCGGCCACCACATTCATTCCGGGCGCGATCGGCAAGGCGCGCAAGACGAGACGTCTGTACAGCACTGCCTTGCGCACCCTCGCCACGCTCGGCCACACCGATGCGATCATGGCTGCCGCGGCAGCCTACGGCGTGGCTGCCGCGGTGCGCGAGTTGCTCGACGCCGATCCTGCCGAGATCGTTCCCGATCGCATTCCCGTTCTCCCGCAATGGTTGTCGATTCTCGAACTGCCGCCGATCATGTTGACGAGCGACCACCCGCTGCCCCCGGGCGATGTCGCGAATCTCGTCACGTTCATGATGATGTCGGAGCCAGGGGTCCCGCATGCCGCGCTGGCGCGAGTTCGCGAACACTGTCACGCACCGACTCTCGCCGCCGCGGCGGGTGCGATCTTCGACCAGTGGATCAATGCCGGTGCGCGCTGGAAGGACACCTGGGTCTGGGAGGCCTTGGCCGCGTTCGGAAATGACGAAACCGTCGCGGAGTTGCTGCCGAGAATCACTTGGAGCACAGGCAAGGACAATGCGCTGGACACCCTGGCCGCGATCGGCTCCGACTACGCCTTGTCGGCCCTCATCGAGCTCACCGAGCAGGGCCGCAACGCGGCGGTCCGCGATGCGGCGCACACTCGCGTCGCCGAGGTCGCGGACGAATTGGGATTGAGCGAGGATCAACTCGCCGACCGGATGGTTCCGGATCTCGGACTGCGCCCCGACGGTACGGCGCTGCTCGACTTCGGGCCGCGCCAATTCGTGCTCGGCTTCGACGAACAGCTGCGCCCCACCGTCACCGGTACCGACGGCACCCGCTACAAGGCGCTGCCCAAAGCCGGAGTTCGCGACGACGATGCCCTCGCCGCCGCGGCGACTGCGACGTATCGATCGAGCCGCAAGTCGGTCAAGAAGTTCGCCGCCGACCAGATCCGGCGACTCGAACGCGCGATGGTCACCGAACGCCGCTTCACCCTCGACGAACTGCGCACCCAGTTCATCGCACATCCGGTGCGCATCAACGTGACCCGCCGCCTCATCTGGGCGACCTATCGCGACGACCAGGTGCTCGACTCGTTCCGCATCACCGAGGACAACATCTTCGCCGATGCCGACGACGCCACTCTCGATATCGCGCAGGACGCCGTCATCGGCATTGCCCATCCGGTGCACCTCGGTACCGAGCTGACCGCCGCGTGGGCCGAGGTGCTCGCCGATCACGAACTCCGGCAACCCTTTCCACAGATCGGACGGGAGGTGTACCAACCGGATCCGGAACTGCTCGCCAGTTCCAGCACGCCCATTCCGGCGGGGGTCACCGTGCCCCTCGGCCGCATCCACGGCCTGCACAACCGTGGCTGGAATCCGCCCGAACGCGGCGACGGCGGTCGCATCGATACGTTCGACAAGCGCCTACCCGACGACCGGGTTTTCAGTATCGGGATCGATCCGGGCATAGAGCCGTTCGATGCGGTCGCTCCCATGCACGAGCTCAGGTACGCCGCGCTCGCGGGCCGCGATTCCCCCACCTTCGCCGACCTCAGTCCGGTCACCACATCGGAAATCCTGCGTGATCGCGCCTGGCTCTCCGGCCAGCATTGACAGACATACCTGACAAATCGGGACAGGGATTCCTCCCGAACAGAATTTCTGCGGCAGCGCATCAACGACTTCTCGGCGGCCGGTAGGCTCGCGAACATGGGCACACAAGGTGAACCAGAGGCCATCGGTACGCGGGTCGAGGTCGTGCGCGTTTTCACGGACCCGACCGGACGAGGCGGCAACGAGCTCGGTATCGCTCGCGCCGCGGACGTCGCCGAGGTCGACCACCAGGCATTGGCGGCGAAGGCCGGGTACAGCGAGACCGTCGTTGTCGAGGATCCGGTCGATGAGATCGCCAGGGTGCGGATCTACACCCCCGCGGTGGAGCTGCCTTTCGCCGGGCATCCGTCGGTGGGTACCGCCTGGTGGTTCGCCGAGCGGGGCCAGCCGGTACGGGTTCTGCAGGTGTCGGCAGGTGCGGTCGCCGTCGAACTCACCGACGGGCTCGTCTGGATCAGGGCACGCGGTGAATGGGCGCCGGACTTCACCTTTCATCAGCTCGACAACCTCGAGGAACTGGCGAATCTGCACCCCGACGATTTCGACAGCGGCTCGCACTACCTATGGACCTGGACCGACGAGCACCGCGGCGCCCTGCGCTCGCGCATGTTCGCCCCCGCCATGGGCGTCCCCGAGGACGAAGCAACCGGCGCCGCCGCGGTCGCCCTCACCGCTCTACTGCGCCGCAGCCTGATCATCACCCAGGGCAAGGGCTCACAGATCTTCACCGAATGGGATTCCGACGGTTGGGTTCGACTCGGCGGCCGCGTCGTCGCCGACTCGGTCGTCCACCTGTAGACCGCGATTATTCGACGGTAGGGCTGCCGACAAGGCATAGAACCGGGGCTCGACGCTGCCTGGGCTTGCCCGACCCACCCCGGCACCCGCGTGGCGGTCGGACTCCGAGACGAGTTCGGTCAGCCGATGCAGCAGCGTGACGAGCTGCACCCGTTCGGTGGGCGCGAACGCCCTCGTAGGCGCGGAGTCGACACTCGCGCAGTCGGGTCGAGCCGTTGGACGGCCATCCTCACCAGTCGTCCCAACGGGATGTCCGCCTCCGCGGCCAGCCTGGTCCGACCGCGACGCGGGCGGCCTATCCCGAGACGGCGGCGATCAGCATGTAGGCCGTGCCGAGGTCCATGACGAGATGGGGCACGATCGCGGATGTCAGTACGCGGGAGATGAAGGACGCCGACTGCCGCGGGGCGGTTCGGATACCGATCTGGTGGCCGAGCCAGCGCTGGCAACGACCGGTACTCGCCGCGACGATCAAGGCGAGCGCATCGGCGGTGAAGAGCGCGGCCAGTGTCAGCGCCGGTGCAGGGGCTGGCCCGTCGGCGTGCATGCCCGCACTGTGGCCCGCGATCGAGTACAGCATGGTGGCCGCGACGGCGATGTGATATCCGAGGGCGATGGTTCGATCATCGGGTAGCGCACGAGTCACATTGCGCCACTGCCCAATTCGATCTGCCAGTAATGCCGTGAAGACGATGATGAGCGCGATCAGCACACCGCGCAGCACGACCGGATCCGCGCCCATCGGGAAGACCAGCATCGCGAGCATGACCATGCACATGATCAAATGCGCGGCATCGGATTCGTGACACACCGCCGCGCCGGTCGAATTCACCTGCAGGCGAACGGGTTCGGTCCGGCCGACGCCACCCGCCACAGCCAAACGGCCGAGCACCACCCCGCCCGCGAACAGAAACGCCACCACCACCGACCACCGCAATGCGGCATACTCCTGCGCGAACTCCACCACACCCACCTCCTCCCCCCATGCTCGCACCCCACCCCCTCCACGCGCCCCCCTTTCCCCCTCGCTTACGACGCGCCCCCCGACGCAGCAGCTGGACGAATGATCACGGGGAACCAGGGCGGCAAAACGCGAGTAGCCCCCGCCACCAGTTCCCCTGATATTGATTGCCCGCACCGAAACGGGATGGCGGCCATCGGATGCGCGGGGCTAGCGTGCCACGTTGGGGCGGCGGCGATCGGCGGCGCGCGCGCGAAGCGCATCGCGACATCGATGGCCGAGCGCATGGTCGGGCTGCTCAGCACCTCCATCGAGCACGCCATAGGTGGTGATGCGCGTGCGCATACCCGCCTCGAAGCCAAGCCCCGGTTGGTCGTCGAGGGTGGTTCCATAGCAGGATGCCGGATCCGGTGCAGTTGCGGCATACGATGCGGCGAATGCTCCGCAGTATGTGAGCCGTCAGGCCGGGAGCTCACGCAGGACTCGTTTGAGTACCTTTCCCGTGGGGTTGCGCGGGAGTTCGTCGACGAACAGCACGTCGCGAGGGACCTTGAAGCGGGCCAGGTGCGTCTTGACATGCTCGCGCACCTCGTCCTCGGTGAGCGAATGTCCTTCGCGGACAACGACCACCGCGCGCAGGCGCTGACCGTAACGATCGTCGCGCACCCCGAATGCGCTGACCTCCGCCACGGCCGGATGCGCGGCGAGCAGTTCCTCCACCTCGCCCGGAAAGACGTTCTCGCCGCCGGAGACGATCATGTCGTCATCGCGGCCGTCGATGAAAAGTCTTCCGGCACTGTCGAAATGGCCGACATCGCCGGTAGACATCAACCGTCCGATGCGCGCCTTGTCGCCACCGCCGGTATAGCCCTCGAACTGGTAGTTGTTGCCGACGAAAATACGTCCGGTAGTGCCTGGGCCGACCTCCCGGTCATTGTCGTCGAAGATCTTCACCGTGGTGCTGGGTACCGGAGAGCCGACGCAGCCCGGCTCGACCGCCAGATCCGCTGGTGTGGCAATGGTCGCGTAGGCCACCTCGGTGGACCCGTACACGTTGTACACCACCGGCCCGAATACCTCGGTCACCCGGACGCACAGGTCGGCGCCGAGTTGCGAACCCGCGACGAAGATGATCCGCAACCGCGAAAGATCGCGTCCGGCAAACGCTTTCGGTCCGACATCGACGAGCCGCCGCAACATCACCGGCACCGCGATCATGGCCGTTGCCCCGTGCCGGTCCAGACTGTCCAGCACCGCCTGGGGATCGAAGCGCCGCCGGATCACCAGCGTGGACCCGAAGCCGACCGCGAGGACTGCGTGCGCGAACCCGAGCGTATGGAACAGCGGTGCGGGGCATTCGGTGATTTCGCGGGCACGGAACGGCACCTTGCCGAGGATCGCACCCAGCGGTGACAGCGACGTCGGCTCGCTGCTGCGCGGCGCACCTTTCGGGGTTCCCGTCGTCCCACTGGTCAGCAGGATGATGCGGGCGGCGGTGCGCGGCTTGCGCGGTGGCGTGCGCGCCGCACCTGCGATCAGATTGTCGATGGTGTCGACGCCGGGTTTATCGGCCCAGGCACGGTAGCGGCCGCGACGCGGTGTGAAATCGCCGAGCATACTGGCGTATTCGTCGTCGAAGATCAGCAGATCGGCACCCTCGCGGGTCACCACCTCGCGCAGTTGTGGCGCCGCGAAATCGGTATTGAGCAGGATGATTCGAGCACCGCATTTCGCTGCCGCGAAGACCGCGTAGTGGAAGCCGCGGTGGTTGCGCACCAGGATGGCCACGCCCTCGCCGTCGCGCAGTCCGCGCGCCCGCCAGGCATTCGCGAGCGCGGTGCTGCGCTCGTCGAGTTCACGGAAGGTGACGCGGCCGAGTTCATCGATGATGGCGGTGCGGTCGCGATAGCGCAGGGCGGCAACGGTTGTCAGCCCGCCGAGCAGACCGGAGCGCAGCAGCGCGGCACCCATCAGGGCGAGTCGATCGGGCCGTGCGGGGGTCGCGAGTCCGGCACGCACCGTCAGCGCTGCGTAATACGTCTCATCGGCGGCCCGACGCGCCGCAGCCGCGGCCAACGCCCCGACCTTGTTCGCAAACTTCATGATTCGATCCTGACGCCTCTTTCGCCCAGCCGCTCGTCGACCCGAACCCCTGCTGAGGGCGAGTGCCCTCACAGTAAAGCGTCTCCGGTGGATTCGTCGAGTACCGACCCAGACAGCGGGGACCACGACGACAGAATCCATGATGGACCGATGTCCAGCGATGTCGGCGAACACCTGCCGAACCCAACAGCACCGGCCACCGCGTTGCGGATAGTTGTCGATGACCTGTCCGGTCCGGAGGTCGCTGCCCTGCTGACTCAGCACTTGGCCGAGATGTTCGACAACTCACCCGAAGACAGCGTGCACGCGCTGGACCTCGACGCGCTCCGCAGACCGAACGTCACCTTCTGGAGCGCCTGGGAGGACGACGAACTCGCTGGTTGCGGCGCACTCAAACAACTCGACCCCAGCCACGGCGAGATCAAGTCGATGCGCACCGCGAGCGATCGCACCGGCCGCGGCATCGCCTCGGCCCTGCTGAAGCACCTGATCAGCGAGGCTCGCGCACGCGACTACCAGCGGCTGAGCCTGGAGACCGGAGCATCCGAGTATTTCGCCCCCGCGCAGCGGCTCTACGCCCGGCACGGCTTCGAGATCTGCGCACCCTTCGCCGACTACGTCGAGGATCCGCACAGCGTTTTCATGACGCGTACTCTCTGACGCACGTCCACCGACTCCTGGCGGATCGGTCGCTCAGCCCGCGTTGATCGCGGTGATCAGCGTGCGGTTGCCCGTCGTTCGCGTGGTAATGATCTGGGTGAAGGTCTGTGGCTGCTCACCCGGCCGCTGCTGGGTCAGCCGGACTTCCCATTGCGCCTCCCCCGCATCGCTGCCCGCGCGGGTGATTTGCACGCAGTAGAGAGTGCCGATCGGCACCTGGTTGATTCCGCGCTGGATCTGGTCGGCGGCGGGCACATTCGCGTCATCGACGACGACACCGCGTGCGGCGAATCCGGAACGCTGCACATAGTAGGCGCGTTCGAATGCGAGGATCGCCGATGGCCCATCGCTGGTGCCGCCTGGATCGGTGCCGGAGATGACATCACCGGTGCGCCGTTGTTCACAACCCGGGGTGGCGATCGCCGACGGTTGGTCGCTCGGCACCGTAGTTGCCGGAGCACGCCCGGCCGCTCCTGCTCGGTCGGCCGCCGGTGTGGTGGCCGCGGCCGGTCGCTTGTGATCACCCGAACCGCCGAAGACGAACATCAGCACCGAGACGACCGCCAACACCACGCCGAGCACGATCAGCACGGCGACGACTCGGTTGCCGCCACCAGTCGGTTGCGCATCGCGACGGCGCGGCGGATGCCGCAGTGCCGGACCCGGATTGCCACCGGACCGATCGATAATCGTCGGTACGACCGAACTGGTCTCCGCCGGTAGCTCGGCCTCGGCTGCTACCGCACGCGTCCGAGGCCGACTGCGATCCTCCTCCGTAGGCGCCGCGGCGGGGCGGCGCGGTTCGAGCCACTCCTGCCAATCCCCGGCCGGGCGGGGACGACGCGGCCGCTCGGGTGGATCGAGTGCATCGGCCAGCGGTGTCCGGCGCTGGCCGGAACCGCGGCGCGCGTTGGGGCGGCGGCGCCGCTTCGGTGTTGCCGCCGCGGGCCGGACCATGGGCAGCCCGGTGTCGAACGGATTGCCCTGGTTCTGGCTCGAAGAGCCGGAATCAGAGCTCGTCATCGTCGAATTCGCCGATCACCGCAGGCGGGACGGTCGCCAATACGGTCGGCACGGTGACGCCGAGCTGACCGTCACGCGGTCGACGGTCCTCATCGGACTGCGACGACGGCGGCATCGCCAGACCACCGGTGGTGCCGGGCTGATTCGTCGGTTCCGGACCAGACGGACGTGACGGCGGCGTGTCCGCGCTCGCGGCGGGTGCCTGCGGCGCGGGCGCCGGGG
>NZ_BDAZ01000036.1 GCF_001612725.1 Nocardia anaemiae NBRC 100462
GGACTGACGCGCAAGAGGTCAAGCGAGACAGACATCGACGGTGGTAAGGCCTACCCGCACCACCAGGGCAGGGCCTGCGCCGACGGCGTGGGGCGGCGCCGCCTGGAACTGCTCAGCAGGCCGAGTTGTGGGAACAGGCTCCGACCGGCGAGCGTGTAATCGGCTACTTAAGACTACTTGCTCAAGCGATTTCGGTGCTCGCCCGCGCCAAGCAGGAAGCGGTCCGGCGGCGCACCAAGACCGGCAACGAACTTCGGTCGCTGTTGCGCGAGTACTACCCGGCGTGGTGAATGGTTGGGCAGATCAAAAGCGGAAGCGGGTTTGGGTGAATCCGTCGCCTTTGCCGAAAGCGAGAATCTTGTCCGGGGCGACGCCGTAGACCTGGGCGATGCGGCCCTCGGCATCACCGAATCCGCTGTCGAGCACCGTGAAATCCCAGTCCAGTTTCGACTTCCACAGCCGTGCAAGGCTTTCCAGGACGGCCGGATCGACGACCCGGTGCGCTGTGCCCTCCACCACTACGTCGAGGCCGCTGTTCAACTGGTTCGTGCCGGTGGTGAGGATGCAACGGGGTTCGGCGGCAAGGTTTTTCGCCTTTTGTTCGTGAACTCCGGTCGCGATGTGCAGGCGGTTCTCGTGCCAGATCGCGGGAATGGGAGTGACGTGTGGACGGCCGTCTTTGCGCACGGTCGACAGCCAGAAGATTCCTGCCCTGTTGAGCACCGCTTCCACGGCGGACCACTCGACGGGTGTCGTGCCGGGTGAGCTGAAATCGGGATTCAATGTGCCGGTTGGCATCGTTGGCTCCTTCGGTCTACAGGTCTCATTACCTATATCGACGCCATACGCGGTCGGATTTCATCGGTCGCCGCACAGTTGCCATAGCCCATCATGCTGTCAGCCCGCACAACATCCGATACTCGGCTGCCGAGCGTTGCGGCGTGTCCGAACCCGCAGGCGAGCTGATACGAAATCAGTCGTTCTTTGTGTCGGCCGCCGCTCGCAGTTCCTCCAATAGTTCCGGCCCGGTCCAGTCGCGGCGGGCGCCGTGTTCGGCGGCCACGATCAGTTCGATGAGTCGCTGATTGACCGGTGTCGGCATCCCCACCATCGCGCCGAGGCTCACGATCTCCCCGCACAACCAGGAGATTTCGGTCTTGCGACCGAGTTCGAGGTCGTCGGCCATGGACGAGCGCGCCTCCGGATCGATGGCCAGTACCGCTGCGGCGACCCGGCGGAAGATCCCGTCCGGAACGGTCAGCAGCCGGGCCATCCATTCCGGCGGCAGCGGCGTAAGCCGGGCGGGGCGAATGCGTGCTCGGTTCATCGCCGCGAGCGCCTCGCGCTGGGTGAGGGCCAGGCAGCGCCGGAAGTCGCGGTCGGACAGTTCCTCGCGCAACGGCCGACCGGACAGCGCATTGATCGGGTTGTTGAGGTTCAGCAGCAGCTTCGCCCATTGCACCGGCAGCAGGTCCGGATACCGCCGCAGGGCCAGACCCGCCCGCGCGAACAACTCGCTGAACGGTGCGAGCACCGGATCGTCCTGCACCGCGAGCCCGCCCTCGGTGCCGCGATGGAACCGGCCGTCGGAATGGTGCACGACGTTGAACATCACCATCCCCGCCAGCACCACGCAGGTCGGCAGGATCTCGCGGATCACCTTGTCGTTGCCGATTCCGTTCTGCAGGCTCAGCACCACGGTGCCGGGACGGATCCTGCCGTCGAGATCGCGCACGGCCGCCGCGGTCGCCGCCGACTTCACCGTGACCAGCACCAGATCGGCGGACCCGACGTCCTCCGGCGTCGTCGACACCCGCACCGCATCCCCCGCCACCGATACGTCACCGCCGTCGAGGTCGGTCAGCCGCAACCCGGACACGCTGATCTCGTCCAGCACCGGCTGCCGACCGACGAATATGACATCGGCTCCGGCCGCCGCCAGCTTTCCACCAACGAAGGAACCGATGCTCCCGGCGCCCAGGACCAGCACCCGAGCGGGTGCCATCACCTCACTCACGCCGTTCCAGCCTCCGTGCGATTCATCTGGTCTCCAGGAAACCGGCCGCTTCGTAGGCGGCCAATGCGGCATTCGAGCGTTCCCGCACCGCGGTGATCAATTCGGGTGGACCGAGCACCGTGACGCCGGAACCGAAGCCGAGCAGCAGCCGCGCCATCCAGTCCATGGTGGCGAAGCGCATGGTCGCCTCGATGCTGCCATCCGGGTGCACCGCCATCCGATGCATCGGGTATTGATCGAGCACCCAACCGTAATCGCCGCGAATGCGCAAGCGCGCCAACGGAACCGCGGGATCGTCCTGGAACAGGTCGAGCGCGGCGGCTTCCTCGGTCGCGTGGCTCGGCGGCCGGGCGGGCTCGTCGAGTTCGCTGGCGGCCTCGATCCGATCGAAACGGAACAGGCGCACCCCCTCGGCCTCGCGGCACCAGGCCTGCAGATAACTGTTGTTGTCCACCAAGACAATTCGAATCGGATCGACGACACGTTCTGATACCACATCGCGACTCGCCGAGTAGTAGACCAGCCGGAGCGCGCGCTGGCGGGCCAGTGCGGAACGTACCGTCGAGACCCCCGGCGCCTCGGTCGGCAGTTGCTCGCGGGCGTTGTCGACGGCCTTGCCGCCGACGATGGCCGATTCCAGTTTGGCGATCGCCGCATGTGCCGCGGTCGGATCGACCATGCCCGGCATATCCACGATCGAGCGCAGCGCCACCAGCAACGCGGTCGCCTCGGTCGAGGTCAGCCGCAGCGGCCGGTCGATACCCGCCGAGAAGGTGACCTCGATGCTCTCCTCGGAGAACGACAGGTCGATCAGATCGCCCGGCCCGTAACCGGGCAGGCCACACATCCACAGCTGGTTCAGATCACTCATCAGCTGCTTGGTCGTCACGCCGAGATCGGCGGCGGCCTCCGCGGCACTGATCCCCGGATTCGCGATGAAGTACGGAATCATGTTGAGCAGCCGCGAGAGCCGAACCGAAAGCCGACTGCGCTCACTCATGACTGCGCCTCGCTGGCGCTCGGCTCCGTCATGACCGAGCGATGCTCAGCTGTGCCTATCGTTCGCTCGCTGCGCTCGCTCATGCCGTGACCTCCGTATGGTCGAAGACCGAGCGCAATCGCGCCACCACATCGGCGCGCAGTTCCTCCGGTGCGAGCACCACGGCATCGGGGCCGAGTCCGGTAATCAAGCGCGCCAACCAATCTCGGGATCGGATCGGCAATTCGACGACCACGCCACGGCGTTCGCCGATTGTTCGCTCTTCGAGCACGGGCCCGAGTCGACGGATCTCGCGGCCGTGGCCTTCGGCCACCCACACCGTCGCGGTGCCGGTCACCGGTGCGCTGCCGGTGACGGTGCCGACGATTTCACGCAGATCCACGCCGTCGGGTTTGCCGACCGAATTGGGTGGTCCGTAGGCGGTCACATCGTCGCCGATGCGCGACAGCCGGAAGCTGCGGACCGCTTCCCGGTTCCGGTCGTGCCCGACCAGATACCAGCGGCCGTTGTGCGTGACTACCCCCCAGGGCTCCACATCGCGCATGACATACGGCTCGTTGATCGCACCCCGATGTTCGAATCGCACCGCCTGACCCGCATCGATCGCGGCAAGCAGCTTGCCGAGCACCGCATCCGAGCCGCGGGTACGGGCCGGAACCGCGGGCACCGACGCCACCGCCGCATCGGTTTCCACATGGATCCCGGCCGCGCGCAACTTCAACAGCGCGCCCTCGGCCGCGGCCGCCAGCTCCGGCGACTCCCACATCTGCACCGCGACCGCGACCGCCGCCGCTTCCTCACTGGTCAGATCGATATCGGGTAGTTCGTAGGCGTCGCGGTTGATCCGATACCCCTCCACCGTCGAAAACCGGCTGACCTGCCCGACCTCCAAGGGAATCCCGAGGTCACGCAGCTCGTTCTTATCGCGTTCGAACATTCGACTGAACGCCTCGTCGCTGGCCGAATCCTCGTACCCCGCGACGCTGTCCCTGATCCGCTCAGCGGTCAGGAATTGCCGGGTCGACAGCAGCGCGATGACCAGATTCATCAGCCGCTCGACCTTGGATATCGCCACTCGACACAGGGTAATCGGCCGACCGGCGCACCCGCGCGTCGGCGCGCGATTCACCGCATTCCGGTTCGCGCCGCCATCATGGAACCATGATCATCGCGTTCTCCGTGACACCGCTGGGCGAGGGCGTCGACGTCGGCCGGGCCGTCGCCGAAGCCGTCCGAATCGTGCGAGCCAGTGGCCTGCCCAATCGCACCGACGCCATGTTCACCACGATCGAAGGCGAATGGGACGAGGTCATGGCCGTGGTCAAGTCCGCCACCGACGCCATCCTCGCCACCGCACCCCGCTGCAGCCTCGTCCTCAAGGCCGACATCCGTCCCGGCGTCACCGACGCCATGACATCAAAGGTCGAAACCGTCGAGCGCTACCTCGCAGAGAGCTAGCGAACGCCGACGGTAGTGAAAAGGTCGCTCAGGTCGAGCCTGTCGGCAACCATTTCACTACGCTCGACGGCTCTTTCCGGGCGCGCACGGCGTGCCAGCCTTGCGGTCGGGCCGACCGGAACTGGGACCGCTTACATCGAGGCGATAAGGCGATCCACTCGCTCGTCGACCGAGCGGAACGGGTCCTTGCACAAGACCGTGCGCTGGGCTTGGTCGTTGAGCTTGAGATGGACCCAGTCGACAGTGAAGTCGCGACCGGCTTCCTGGGCGGCGGTGATGAAATCGCCGCGCAGTTTGGCGCGGGTGGTCTGCGGCGGGGTGTCAACGGCGGCGTCGACGGCCTCGTCCTCGGTGACGCGCTTGGCCAGACCCTTGCGCTGCAGCAGGTCGAAGACGCCGCGGCCGCGCTTGATGTCGTGGTAGGCCAGATCGAGTTGGGCGATCTTGGGATCGGACAGCTCCATGCCGTAGCGATCCTGATAGCGCTGGAAGAGCTTGCGCTTGATCACCCAGTCGACCTCGGTGTCCACCTTGGCGAAGTCCTGCGCCTCGACCGCGTCCAGAGTGCGGCCCCACAGATCGACGACCTGGTCGATATTGGGGTCGCGGTCGCGGTTGCGCAGATGCTCGACGGCGCGCGCGTAGTACTCGCGCTGGATGTCGAGCGCACTGGCCTGGCGTCCACCGGCGAGCCGGACCGGACGACGGCCGGTCAGGTCGTGGCTGACCTCACGGATGGCGCGGATCGGATTGTCCAGGGCGAAATCGCGGAACGAGACGCCCGCCTCGATCATCTCCAGCACCAGCGCCGCGGTGCCGACCTTCAGCATGGTGGTGGTCTCGGACATATTCGAGTCGCCGACGATCACGTGCAGACGCCGGTACTTCTCCGCATCGGCGTGCGGCTCGTCCCGGGTGTTGATGATCGGACGCGAGCGAGTGGTCGCCGAGGAGACGCCCTCCCAGATGTGCTCGGCACGCTGGGACAGACAGAATGTGGCCGCCTTCGGCGTCTGCAGCACCTTGCCCGCACCGCAGATCAGCTGACGGGTGACCAGGAACGGCAGCAGCACATCCGAGATCCGGGAGAACTCACCGGCCCGCACGACGAGGAAATTCTCGTGGCAGCCGTAGGAGTTGCCCGCGGAATCGGTGTTGTTCTTGAACAGGTAGATATCGCCGCCGATGCCTTCCTCCGCGAGGCGCTGTTCGGCGTCGATCAGCAACTCCTCCAGCACGCGCTCACCAGCCCGGTCATGCGTGACCAGCTGCGCCAAGTTGTCGCACTCTGCGGTGGCGTACTCCGGATGCGACCCGACATCGAGGTAGAGCCGAGCACCGTTGCGGAGGAACACGTTAGAGCTACGGCCCCAGGAAACTACCCGGCGGAACAGATACCGGGCCACCTCGTCGGGGCTGAGCCGACGGTGTCCGTGGAAGGTGCACGTCACACCGAATTCGGTCTCGATCCCCATGATTCGTCGCTGCACACTATCGACATTACAGCCATGTCATGTACTCGCGTGGGGCTGCGGACAACCCCGGTGCATACGTCTTCACAACGATTTCGCACGTGAGCGAAATGTTCGGCGGAAAACTATCGGCCGAAACGAAGGCCCTCCCGAAAAATCGGGAGGGCCTTCGCGGTCGAACTATGGTGCTGGACTACTCCGCCTCGGGCGCATCCTCGGACTTCTCCTCGTCGGGCGCCGCCTCGGCCTTGGTCGCGGACTTACCGCCGTTCAGCAGCTGGTCCAGGGCCACGCCCGCGACCCGGCGAAATGCCCGCCGCGGTCGCGCCTGTTCGAGGGTGGCGACCTCGAGCGAACCCACGCCGAGCACCCGCTTGTCCTTGTCCGCGGCACCCTCGGGCACCCCGGCCTTCAGAGCCTTGACGGCTACCTCGACCGCAGCGGCCAGATCGAGTCCGGGCTGGTAGGAGCTCTTCAAGGCGGTCATGATCGGCTCGGTCGTGCCGCCCATCACCACGTATTCGCGCTCGTCCACTATCGAGCCGTCGAAGGTGATCCGGTACAGCACCGACTCCGGTGACTGTTCCGGATAGCCGACCTCGGCAACACAGATCTCCACCTCATAGGGTTTGAGCTGATCGGTGAAAATCGTGCCGAGGGTCTGTGCGTAGGCATTGGCCAGACCACGACCGGTGACATCACGCCGGTCGTACTGGTAGCCCTTCAGATCGGCCTGCAGGATGCCACCGCGGCGCAGTGCCTCGAATTCGTTGTACTTGCCGACGGCCGCGAACCCGACGCGGTCGTACAGCTCGCTCACCTTGTGCAGCGTCGCGGACGGATTCTCCGCGACGAACAACACACCCTTGTCGTAGGTCAGCACGATCACACTGCGACCACGAGCGATGCCCTTGCGCGCAAGCTCGGTCTTGTCGCGCATGATCTGTTCGGCCGACGCGTAATACGGCAGTGTCATGCTGAGGCACTCCCCTCTTCCGCGGCCTCGCGATCGGCGACGATCGCCCGCGTGATCTCCTCCAACCGCGATTCGGTCACCTCGTCGGCGCCCTCGTCGTTGATGACGATCGCCGTCGGGTAGATGCCGCGCACCAGATCCGGTCCGCCGGTGGCGGTATCGTCGTCGGCGGCGTCGAAGAGTGATTCGACGGCGATCCGCAATGCGCGGTCCTCATCGATTCCCTTGGCGTACAGCTTTTTCAACGACGACTTCGCGAACATCGAACCCGAACCGACCGCGGTATAACCGAATCGCTCCTCACTGCGCCCGCCGACCACGTCGTAGGACACGATGCGACCGGCCTTGTCCGGATCGGTGGCGTGCTGGTCGTAGCCGACCAGCACCGGAACCACCGCCAGACCCTGCAGCGCGGCAGGCAGGTTGTCGCGCACCATCTTCGACAGCTTGTTGGCCTTGCCGTCGAAGGTCAGCGAGACACCCTCGATCTTCTCGTAGTACTCCAGCTCGACGGCGAACAATCGCACCATCTCGATGGCCATGCCCGCGGTACCCGCGATACCGGCCGCCGAATAGGTGTCGGTGATGTACACCTTCTCGATATCCCTGCTGGCCAATAGGTTTCCCTGGGTGGCCCGCCGGTCACCGGCGATCAGCACACCACCGCGGAAGGAGACCGCCACGATGGTGGTTCCGTGCGGAGCCAGCTCCTTCGCGCCGGTGCCACCGGATATTCCGGTGGCACCCTCGATCGCGCCGAATCTGTTACCAGGCAACAGTTCCGGTGCGTGCATGCGCAGGTGCTCGGTGAATGACGAGAGGGCGTGCCCCGGGTGGAGACGCAAGGGGTCACCTGCTGTCACTGGCCGCCCTTCTGCACATACGCGCGAACGAAGTCTTCCGCGTTCTCCTCGAGCACATCATCGATCTCGTCGAGCAGGTCGTCGGTGTCCTCCGCCAGTTTTTCGCGGCGCTCCTGACCGGCGGCGTCGACGCCCTCCGGACCCTCGTCCTCGTCGCCGCCCCCGGCGCGCTTGGTCTGCTCTTGTGCCATAGCAGCCGACCTCCTCTGTCCTCATCATGACCAGGGCTCCATTCTGAGCACGACCCTGATCATGAGCAATGTCCGTGCCCGTACATCAACACTACCCAGCCACCCTGACAACGTGCTGTGTTATC
>NZ_BDAZ01000037.1 GCF_001612725.1 Nocardia anaemiae NBRC 100462
TCGTGGTTGCGATCGCGATAATCGTTGCTACCTGGGCTTATTCGCGCGACTGGCTAGGTGGTCAGCTGTTCGACCAACTCGGCGGCGGTATTCACGCCGTCGAGGAGCTTGCCGACATGGGCCCTGGTGCCGCGGCGCGGTTCCAGGGTCGGGATCCGCACGAGCGAATCGCCACCAAGGTCGAAGATCACAGAATCCCAGCTGGCCGCCGCGATATCGGCGCCGAATCGACGCAGACATTCGCCGCGGAAGTAGGCGCGGGTGTCGGTCGGCGGCTTGGTCATCGCGTCGAGCACCTGCTGCTCGTTGACCAGGCGTTTCATCGAGCCGCGGGCGACCAGGCGGTTGTAGAGACCCTTGTCCAGGCGGACATCGGAGTACTGCAGGTCCATCAGGTGCAGTTTGGGCGCGGCCCAGCTCAGGCCTTCGCGCTTGCGCATCCCCTCCAGCAGGCGCAGCTTGGCGGGCCAGTCCAGCAGGTTGGCGCATTCCATCGGATCGCGCTCCAGCAGATCCAGCACGTTGGCCCAGTTCTCCAGGATGTCCTTGACACGCGCGTCGTCGTTGCCGCTGCGGGCCACGAACTTCTCCACCCGGTCCAGGTAGATGCGCTGCAGCGCGAGGCCGGTGAGTTCGCGGCCGTCGGTGAGCGCCACCGTGGCGCGCAGGGTCGGGTCATGGCTGATCTGGTGGACGGCGGTGACCGGGCGGGCCAGCTGCAGATCGGACAGGTCCTCGCCCGCCTCGATCAGGTCCAGCACCAGGGCGGTGGTGCCGACCTTGAGGTAGGTGGACATTTCGGCGAGGTTGGCATCGCCGATGATGACGTGCAGGCGACGGTATTTGTCCGCATCGGCGTGCGGTTCGTCGCGGGTATTGATGATGCCGCGCTTGAGCGTGGTCTCCAGGCCGACCTCGACCTCGATGTAGTCGGCACGCTGGGACAGCTGGAATCCGGCGTGATCACCGGACTGGCCGATGCCGACCCGGCCGGAACCGCAGATCACCTGGCGTGAGACGAAGAACGGGGTGAGCCCGACGATGATCTGGTTGAACGGGGTGTCCCGGCTCATCAGGTAGTTCTCATGGGTGCCGTAGGAGGCGCCCTTGCCGTCGACATTGTTCTTGTACAGCTGCAGCCGCGGCGCACCCGGAACGCTCGACGCGTGCCGTGCGGCCGCCTCCATGACCCGTTCGCCTGCTTTGTCCCAGATGACCGCGTCCAGCGGGTCGGTGACCTCGGGCGCGGAGTACTCCGGATGGGCGTGGTCGACGTAGAGCCGGGCGCCGTTGGTGAGGATCATGTTCGCCGCGCCGACCTCGTCGGCGTCGATTACCGGGGCCGGGCCGTTCATCCGGCTCAGGTCGAATCCGCGGGCGTCGCGCAGCGGCGATTCCACCTCGTAGTCCCAGCGCGTGCGCTTCGCGCGCGGCACCCCCTCCGCTGCGGCATAGGCGAGAACCGCTTGGGTGGAGGTGAGAATCGGGTTGGCCGACGGCTCGGTGGGTGTGGAGATGCCGTATTCGACCTCGATACCGATGATGCGCTGCATACCGTCGAGCCTAGGCGACGCATGGCCGCGGTCGGTCGCGACCGGCGGCATCGGCGATCTCGGGTGACATCGATGTCATACCGACGGTGGTACTTCCGGAGGATACGGGCAGGCCGTGGCGGCCGGGATATTCGGAACATGACCGATTCGATCGCCGAAATCACCGGGCACCAGCGCAAGTCGGATGAGACGGGCACCGCAGGCAAGCCGCGGTTGGCCGCCCTGGACGTATTGCGCGGCATCGCCATCCTCGGCACGCTGGGCACCAATATCTGGATCCTCACCCATCCCGAGGGCCTGGTCGGGTACATCGACGAATTGGGCGGCCCGACGACCGGCTGGATGTGGTCGGAGCGGGTGCTGCAGCAGCTGACACAGGGCAAATTCCTCGGACTGCTCACGATCATGTTCGGCATCGGTCTGGCCATCCAGCAGGGCTCGGCGGTGCGCGGCGGTCGGCGATGGCCGGGCAGCTATCCGTGGCGGGCCGGACTGCTGTTCCTCGACGGTGTGCTGAATTTTGTGTTCGTCGCGGAATTCGATGTGCTGACGGGGTATGCCGTCACCGGATTGGTGGTTGCCTTCATTCTCGCGACAAGTGAACGCGCGCAACGTCGTTGGCTGACGACAACGGCCGGATTCCACATCGCCGTGCTGACACTCATCGGCATCGCGATGGCCCTTGCGAACCAACAGGATTCGACGCCACGCAAGCCGCTGGATCCGAATCCCTATGCGGACGGGTCGTTCTGGGATCTGGTGTTGTTCCGACTCGAGAATGCGGGCATGTTCCGCTTGGAGCCGATTTTCGTCTTCCCGATGTCGATCGCACTGTTCCTCGCGGGTGCACGGTTGTTCCGGGCCGGAGTGTTCCGGCCGGAGGGGGCGCGGATCCGTCGTCGGCTCATGATCATCGGATTCGCTGTTGCCGCGCCGATCGACTTTGCGGTCGGTGTGTTCGGCGGTGGCGATCTGGTCCTGTTGACCAGGTACGGCACCGCCCCTTTCGTCGCCTTCGGCCTGCTCGCGCTGGTCGCGGAGTCCTATCTGCGGCGTCCGCGGGTCGGATTCGTCGGCAGGCGACTCACCGAGGTCGGGCGGATGGCGCTGAGCTGCTACATCCTGCAGAATCTGGTCGCTTCGGCGCTGTGCTACGGGTGGGGTTTCGGGCTTGCCGCGCGCGTCTCCCCGAACGCTCGGGTGCCGTTCACGGTTGGTATCTACCTGCTGGTCGCGCTGATCATCGTGGCCGTCGCGCACCTGTGGTTGCGCCGGTTCGAGCGTGGTCCGGTCGAGTGGGTGTGGAATCTCAGCTACCGCGCACTGGCCCGCGAACACTGACCCACCGCGGCGCTGGCGTACATCGCCGCAGTTCAACACCCGAAACCGCAGCGAACGCGAGCAGAATCCAGCCGAATGCTGACCAGGAGAACACGAGTAGGGCACTACTCGTGTTCTTTTGGCGTCGGTGCCGGATGCTGACGCGACGTCACCGAACTGCGTCGACGTATCGATTTCAGATGCACAGGAGGTGCGTAGTGTCGGAACCGGCCCGAGCAATGAGTAAGGAGCACGCGTTCGCCGAACTCGAACGGCTCGCCGAGGATGACCTGATCCGCTTCGACGGGCCCGCTTCACCGGCCCTGGTCGGATTCGCAGGTTTCGACCCACCGTCCGGCCGACCACTGCCGGGCAGTCTCGCCGGAGTGGTCATCCGCCACGGCGACACCCCGGCGACACCGCAACACCTGGATCCGCGAAATGCGTTGGCACTGGTGCGATTCTGCCGCTTCCTGTCCGCGAATTTCGGCGTGACCCAGCTGCACACCCTCGGAATAAATGGCCGCGGAACGCATTCCGACGACTGCCACGGCCAGGGCCGCGCAGTGGATTTAGCCGGGGTGACCATGCCGGTCGGCGACGTATCGCGCAGGATCACCGTGGCAGCGCACTGGGGCACCGTCGAGACCGCCGTGACACCCGGCGGTACGTGGCCGCGCGGCACCGGATCCCGGGTGCGCTATCGGCTCGACGAACCCGATGCGAGCCCGCTCGGCGATCCGGACGGCGATCTGTTCGTCGCTGACTTCTTCCGCAGCGTCTACGATTTCGCGGCGGGTGAATGGCAGGACTGCTCGGACAGTCCCGATCCCGCGACCGCCATCTCCGGTATCGGCGATCCGAGTTTCATCCTGCATCCCGACCATCCGGACGACCACCCGCTACCCGCCACGACCGGCCGCGCGGCCCATATCGATCACATCCACTTCCAGATCGGCAAGTCCGGAACCGAGTAGGTGGCTAGCGTAGTCGGTGTGACGCTCGCCGATCGATATCCATTGCTGCACAAACCGACCCGCTGGGAATGGGGCGGTCTGGACGTCCAGTTCTCCATCGAGCTGCCACCCGACGAACTGGTCACCAATATCCACGTCGTCTGCTTCGTCGGCGCCGATATTGTGCTGTGCCGCGACGATCGCGATATCTGGATCGTGCCCGGCGGCACCCGGGAGGCGGGCGAAACGATCGACGCGTGCGTGCGCCGCGAACTCATGGAGGAGGCCGGTGCCCGCCCGGTCGGGGCGGTGCGGCCGTTCGGCGCCCACCACGCGAGGACCGATCGCCCTGCGCCGCACTATCCTTGGCAGCCGCATCCGCACAGGGCGTGGCTGTGGTGCACCGCGAATGTGGTGCTCGAATCCGCGCCGACCAATCCCGCGGATGGGGAAAACATTCTCGAGGTCCGCGCCTTCGCACCCGAGGAGGCGATGCGCCTGTCGCGTACCGATGGCGATCACATGGCCGAATTACTCTCCCTCGCAATCGAATTCCACCGAGCCTGATCGGCCGAGCGGAGCGCGGAGTCCGGTGAGCAGTCGCGCGATATCGATCGCCGCCTGCTCCGGTCGCAGCGGTGCGTGTTCGACGAGCAGGCGATACCAGAACGGTCCGAAGATCAGATCGGTGGCGTACTCGATATCCAGGTCGGCGGCGAGTTCACCCCGGGCGACTCCGCGCGTCACTATGCGCGCCACCACATCTCGCCGCGTCCGCACCCAGTCCCGGAACGGTCCGGCGAAGTCGGGGTCGAGCTGCGCCTCGGCCATCAGGCCGCGTAATGCCTTGACCCGCAACGGATATTCGACGACACCGTACAGCGCCTGGAGAAAGATGGTCAGGTCCTGCTCGACCGATCCGGTATCCGGATCCGGCATGCGCTGGGTGACCACGACGCCTTGGGCGTCCATGACCAGGACCGCCTTCGATTTCCACCAGCGGTAGATCGTGCTCTTGGCGACTCGCGAACGCGCCGCGACGCCTTCGATCGTCACCTTGCCGAAGCCCTGCTCCTCCAGCAGTTCGGCCGTCGCCCGCAGCACCGCATCGCGCGCGGATTCGCTGCGGATCCGACCGCCGGACCGCGGTGTCGCATCACTTCCCGTCGCCATGGCGGTCAGTGTATTCGTCTGCTATCGTTTTGCGAAACGCTACGGAGCGTTTCGATTTAGGAGATGAGTGACAATGAGTGCGATCGTGGTGAATCACGGTCTCGGAGCCCGCGACGACAGCGTGTGGTTTCCCTATTTCACAGCGGAGTTGACCGCGCTCGGGCATTCCGTGACGATCCCGAACCTGCCCGATCCGGCGGCACCCCGGCTGGATTCGTGGCGCAAAACCTTCGCCGACGCAGCTGCCGCGGCTGGTCCGGCGAGCGATACGGTTCTGGTCGGCCACAGCATCGGCGGCGTCAATGTGCTGCGCATGCTCGAGCAGCACGATGTCGCCGCATACGGGCAATTCGCCGGGGTGCTACTGGTCTCCACCGCGGCACATGCGGTCGGCTACGACATATTGGCCGAATTCTTCGCCGAACCGTTCGACTGGGCGCGCATTCGCGGGGCGGCACGCGAGTTCCGGGTATTGGCGGCCGCGGACGATCCGGTCAATGTGCCCGATCCGGTCGAACATGTCGGATTGCTGGTGCGCGGACTGGAGGCGACGGCGGTGCTCACCGCGTCCGGGAGCCACCTGGGCAACTTTCCGGACGATCACATCGAACTACCCGAAGCCGTTCGGCTGGTCAGCGAAATCCAGGCGGCCGCACGATGAATCAGGAGCCGACAAGCGAAAGCCACAGGCCTGCCGCGCAACCCGCGGGTCCGGCCAAATGGAAGCTGTGGCTGCTGACGGTCATCGGCATCTATCCACTGCTGACCATTCTCGTCACAATCTCAGCGCCGCTGCTCGAACCGCTGGCGCCGCCGCTGCGACTGGCGGCGATCGTGCCGATCGCCGTCGCGGCAATGGTATGGGGCGTCATGCCATTCCTCACCCGCCGATGTGCGGGCTGGTTGATGAGATGACGGATTCTATTGGGACCGTGCGGGTTCCGCGCGGCTCAGTAGATCTTTGACGATAGTGTCGCGTTCGAGCGGAACGCCGAGACTGCGCGCATTGCCCTCGAAAAGCGCGAGCACCGATTCGGTCAGGATGCCCTCGACCTGATCGGAGGTCAGCGTTGTCGCGGCATCGCAGCGCCAGTTGTTCACGAAACCGTCGACGAATCCGATAATACCGAAGGCCATCGGACGCGCCCGATTCGGATCGATTCCGAAGCGCGCCAACGATATTGCGAACATGTCGGCAAGCCGACCACCGATGCGATCGCGCGCACCGGTCAGCGCCTGCGACGAATCCCCTTGCGGCGCGGCATCACCCAGGAATCGGTGCAGATTCGGATGACGCTCGACCCAGCCGACATAGGTACCGATCGCACCCCGCACCGCATCGCGCAGGGTGCCGTCCGGCTGCAGGGTCGGCATCAGCGCGGTGAGCAGTGAATTCAGGATCTCCCGACGAATCTGCTCATCGAGATCGGCGCGCCCGTCGAAATGCCGGTACACCACTGGCCGCGGCAGATGCAGCCGGTCCGCGATCGCCTGCACGGACACCTCGACACCCTGCTCTTCGATAACCGTGATCGCCGCATCGATGACATCCGCGCGACGGCGGGCCTTGTGGCCGTGCCATCGGGTGCTGCGACCATCCGACCCGGCGGAGTCGCGCTTTCCGCTGGTACCGCTCACCAGCTCACGATACCCGGAATGCTATTGACCGTGACAGTATGTCTCACTAATCTGAATGTTACAGCTTGTATCAGGTATTTGAGAGTTGGAGCCGACATGGGCAACGAGGCCGCAGTCATCCCACAGGAATCCTTCGCACAGCGCCTACTGACCGGTTCGGTGAAGAAGTCGTATGAACCTGCCGTCGATATGGACTGGGACGCGCCGCTCGATCCGGACAAACTGTTCCTGCCGCCGGAGGTGGTTTCGCTCTACGGCACCGCACTGTGGGAGTCGATGACCCCGCAGCAGCGCAGGGAACTGTCGCGCCAGGAACTGGCCAACGTACTCTCCGTCGGCATCTGGTTCGAGAATCTGCTCAACCGCCTGCTGCTGCGGGAACTGATGCGCGATGATCCGACCACCCGGCATTCGCACTACACCCTCACCGAAATGGGCGACGAGTGTCGGCACATGATGATGTTCGGCAAGCTCATCGACCGGATCGAAGCGCGTCCGTATTGGCCGCGGCTGCCCGGCCGACTCGCCATCGGAGTTCTCCCGCTTTTCCTACGCGGATCGATGACCTGGGTGGGCGCACTCGTCGGCGAGGAGATCTTCGACGCAATCCAGCGACGCACCCTCGACGATCCGGAGTTGCAGCCCTTGGTTTCTCGGGCGATGCGGATCCATGTCACCGAGGAGGCACGCCATATCGGATTCGCCCGCGACGCACTGGCGCGGCGGGTGCCGACCATGTCGCGGGCCGAATTGGCCTACACCCGTTTATGTGTTGCGGTGGCCGCCCCCCTGTTCGTCTACCTGATGACCAATCGACACATGTACGACCGGGCCGGGCTGGACGGTCGCGCGGCGCGGCGGATCGCGACGAATAACCCGTATGCCAAGAAGGCGCTCGGTACCGGAGCCGCGAATCTCGGCGCGTTCCTGGACAAGCAGGGCTTGATCGGTCCGATGGGTAAGCGAATCTGGCGCTTGCGAGGGCTTTACGCATGACCGAGCCCGAAATCGTCATTGTCGGAGCCGGTTTCGGTGGTATCGGTATGGCCATAGAGTTGCGCAGGGCCGGATTCGACGACTTCGTCGTGCTGGAGAAGGCCGAGGAGATCGGCGGCACCTGGCGAGCGAATACCTATCCTGGTTGCGGCTGCGATGTCATGTCGCTGATGTATTCCTACTCGTTCGAGCCGAATCAGCAGTGGACCCGCATGTTCGCCAGGCAGCCGGCGATACTGGAGTATCTGCGCCGCGCCGTGGCCAAATTCGATATCCGCAAGCATATTCGGCTGCGATCCGAGGTCGTGGCACTCGACTTCGATGACGAGACAGACCGCTGGCATGTGCGCACAGCGGACGGGCGGCACTTCCAGCCCCGCGCAGTGGTGATGGCGCCGGGGCCGCTACACGAACCGAGCGTGCCGGACTTTCCGGGCCGGGATACGTTCCGGGGACGCAGTTTTCATTCGGCGCAGTGGGATCACGATTTCGATATGACCGGCAAGCGGATCGCTGTCATCGGAACGGGTGCCAGTGCTGTGCAGTTCGTGCCGCAGATCGCGAAGCGGGCCGAGCAGGTGACGGTGTTCCAGCGGACACCGCACTGGATCGTGCCGAAGCCGGATCGGCCGCTGTCGCCGGTGGAGCATCGGATGTTCCGGTATCTCCCAGGTGCGCAACGACTGTACCGCTGGGCGATCTATTGGGGTTACGAGTCGTTGACCCCGGCGTTCATGAATCCGGAGCTCATGCGTCGCGCGGAGGCGGTGGCGCGGGCGCATCTGCGTCGCCAAGTTGCCGACCCCGAACTGCGTCGCAGCCTCACACCGGACTACCGGCTCGGGTGTAAGCGAATCCTGGTATCCAATAACTACTATCCGGCCCTGCAGCGGGAGAACGTCGCGCTGCTGACCTCTCCGATCGCCGCGATCACCGAGTCCGGGATCGTCACCGCCGATGGTATCGAGCACGAATTCGACGCCATCGTGTACGGGACCGGGTTCAAGATCTCCGATCGGTTCGCCGATCAGCACATCGTCGGCGCGAATGGGCTCACGCTCAAAAAGGCTTGGCGCACCGGGATGGCAGGGTTCCTCGGCGTCGCCGTGCACGGTTTCCCGAACCTGTTCCTCATCATGGGCCCGAATTCCGGTGGCGGAAATCAGTCCATCGTCTTCATGATCGAGGCGCAGGCTCGCTATATCCGCCAATGCCTGGAGCTGCTGCGCAAGACCGCCAACAGTCGGATCAAGGTCCGCGCCGCCACCCAACACGAATTCAACCGGCGGATGCAGTCGAAACTCGCTGGCACCGTTTGGAATTCGGGCGGTTGCCAGAGCTGGTACCTGGACGAGCACGGGGTGAATCGGGCCGCCTGGCCGGGTTCCAGCGTCTCCTACTGGCGCACCATGCGCCGACCCGATCCCGGCCACTACGATCTGACCGTGCCAGCGGATCGTGAACCGGCACACGACTATTCGGGCCCGGCCCTGCTCGATGCTCCGGATGTGCAGGTCCCGGTCGAGGTCACCCTCAGCGGGCATCCGGATCCGATCGACGGCCACTACCACTGGTACGGACGCGTCGCCGCGAGCGATGGCCACGAGTTGCCCGATCCCGGACGCGCCGAAGTCCTCCTCACCCTGCCCGGCGGCGTGCCGACCGCGGGTCGCCTCCAGGAGCGCGACCCCTGGGGCAACCTCCGCATCGTCGGTATCGGCACCCCGCCCTACCCGCTGGCCGCCGTCAACTCCTCGACGAGCCCGATGATGATGCCCTCGGGGCCGAGGACGTAGCAGTACCGGTAGATGTCCTCGTATACCCCTGCGGGATGCCGTCCGTTCGGTTGCACGGTGGTCTCCTTGGTCGATCCAGCTGGCCGCGGCCATCGACGAGAAAGCAACCGCTCCGGCCGATCTCGCAGCAGCTCGCCATGCACGCGAGGGACTGACACCCGCACGTTTGCTGGAGCGCTACATCGCGGAAATGGCCGCCAGCGGCGTCCGAATCATCGGGAACGCAAGTGCATGACTGCGCCCGGTCGCCCAGGATCGATAACCGTATAGGAGTGCATGGTTGGCCGAAGCAGATCAACTCGGACTTTCACAGGCGAAGTCGGACAAACAAGGCGTCTACGTGGCCCGAATTGAGATAATTTCGCCTGGAGTTCCGCCCCCTTGCTCGACTACTACCGATGCGCTCGGCCTACCTATCGGGAAATCCTGGTGATCTACCTTGTTCGGACACGGGGCATTCGCACCGTTCACTACATCGATCAACTGGTAACCGTGGTCGCCTGGACCTGTTAGCCGATCGAGCGTCGTTCGGTCCGATCACATTCCGGATGACCCGACAGGATGGGTAACAGAACTGGGCTACCGGTGTGTGGACACCGCTTTGCCCAGCTCCGCCACCTCCTTCTCGATGATCTTCGTCGTGAAAGCAGACCCGTGGATCGCAATTCGATGACCCGCCTGCGCAACGCTGGCACACCGCCAGAGGCCGCGATAAGAAATACCGATAGGCGTCCCGATGGAATGTGCCGCCGGTCGAATCGGCACGCCATCCAACGTTTCTGCCGCCTCACTCATGAATGTCCGTCAGTTCGGAATACCTGCTCGGCGCACACCGAATCCGCCCGAGGTCGATACACCTCCGGGTATGGCAATCGTCAATGAATAGGTAGATTTCGCGCATCGGCATATTGTCGGTAGTCGACCATTTGATCGCGACATGGTCGATCGGCCGACTACCCTGCTCGATGTGTCAGCACAACGTCCCGCCAGTATCGGTTCCCTTCCAGCGACGACCAGTGATTTCGTAGGACGAGAACGCGAGCTGGAAAAGATCGCGTCGCTGTTCCTGTCATCGACGCGGTTGATCACCTTGATCGGGACAGGCGGAATCGGTAAGACGCGGTTGGCGACCGAGGCCGTCCACCGCTATCACAAGGCTCGTCGGGTGCCGATCCACTGGGTGCGGCTGGCCCGACTCCCGGCGGGTTCGAACGCGACGGCGGTCGAGGACGAACTCGCGCACTCGATCATCGACGTCGACTTCTCGAACCGATCGACCTGGGATGCCCTCATCGATACGTTCACCAGAACTGACGGCGCCAGCCGTAACCTGCAGACGATTCTGGTGATGGACAATTGCGAGCACGTCCTGGACGGTGTCGGTCAGGTGATCGCCGCCTTGCTGGACGCGGTACCCGGGTTGACCGTGCTGGCCACCAGCCGCGAGGCGATCGGCTGGGTCGACGAGCAATTGGTGCCCGTCCCCGCGCTGTCACGCGAACAGGCGCTGGCCTTGTTCCGCGCACGAGCGGAGCTGACCGGCCACCCCATCGCGGGCGATGACGATGCCGCGGTCGCCGACTCGATCTGCTGGCACGTGCACAACCATCCCCTCTACATCAGGCTCGCCGCGGCCCGCCTGATGCGTCAACCATTGCCGATGATCCTGCGTGATCTCAGCGGCGAGGACAGCGACCGGCGACTGCGCTGGTCGCATGGTCCACGGGTCGGCGCCGACCAAAGGCATTGGCGCATTCACGATGTCATCGCCTGGTCGTACAACCTCTGCCAGGACGACGAACGGCTGCTTTTCGAGCGGCTGTCGGTCTTCGCCGCCGGTTATGACACCAATCCCGACGACGTCCACGGCCCGTCCGGGCGCGATGTGGGCGCCGAACTCGAAGCGATCGAGGCAGTGTGTGCCGACGACGACGGCGCGGGCATCGCACGCGAGGAAATCGAGGGCCTGTTGGAACGCCTCGTGGACCAATCGCTGGTCACGATGCATCTGACGCCGAACGCCGTCCGATATTCGCTATTGGAGAGCCTGCGGGTCTTCGCGCAGCGGCGGCTACGCGAGCGGTCGGCGGGTGGGGAATGGGAACGGTTGTCGGCCAGGCACCGTCGCTACTACCGGGACAAAGCCGTCCACGCCGGGGCGGATTGGTTCGGTCCCGCGGAACAAGAACTGCTGGACTGGGCGCGCGCGGCATGGGACAACCTGCTCACCGCGATGGACAGCAGCCTCACCACACCCGGGGAGTCCGCGATCGGACTGGAGATCGCGACCGGGTTGATCGCCCTGCGGCTTCCGTTCTTCATGGGTTCCCTGCGCGAGTCCCGTCGCTGGGCCGTGCGGGCCCTGGACGCCACCCGAAGTCTCGATCCGCAACCGGTCGAACTGCAAACCTCCTCGATGGCGCTGACCGCATGGGTCACCATGTGCCAGGGCGTACACGACGATGCCGCACGGATACTCGACGAATGCGTCGCCGCTTGCATCCCGGACGCGGAAGTCGGCGCGAATTGGCGAAACGATCCGACAACCGATCTGGGACTACCGGCACCTGTCGACTTCGCTCGCGGCACCGAACTGCTCTTCGCCAGCGATCCACGCTCGGTGGCGGTGCTTGCACGCGCGCGCGAACGATTCCTTGGCTTCGGCGATCGCGGCGCCGCGGCCATGAGCGAGCTGTTCCAGGCCCTGGCGGCCGGACTGCTCGGCACCGCCGCACAGGCATTGCCGATCGCACAGGCCTATCTCGACCTTGCCACTCGATCGGGCGCCCGATGGGCACAGTCCTGGGCCGAACTCGCCTGGGCGATCGCGCTGACCAAACACGGTGATCCACACGAGGCATTGGCCGTCGGACGCACCGCGCTGACCAGCCAACTGTCGATGCGGGACCAGTGGGGAGCAATCTGGTCGGTACATATCCGGACGTGGACGCTGGCACGATTGATCGCCGACGCGCGCGTCGAGCACGCCACCCAACCCGATTCGGCGCTCAGCTTGGCGACCGAGATAGCCAACCTCATCGGTGGTGTCCGCACGTTTCGCCAGCGCCTCGGCGTGAATATCGCCAACCTCGGACCATTCGCGACCGAAACCGACAATGCCATCGCCACCGCACGAGATGTCCTCGGACACAAGGCATTCGCCGCCGCGGAGCAAGAAGGCGCGATGCTGCGCCCCGAATTCGATGAAGTGGCTCGACTGGCACTGGGCGCGTTGTCATTGAACAAGCTGGCAGTCGACCATCCGGTCCGACAACACCGCCCATCCAAATGGAGCGAGTTGTCAACCGCCGAACGTGAAGTCGCCGTACTCGCCGCGGCGGGCTGGACCAACACCGCGATCGCGGCCAGCCGCGGTAGCTCGTTCAAAACCGTCGACGCCCAAATCGCCTCGATCTTCAGCAAACTGATGATCAACTCCCGAGCCGACATCATCACCCTCGTTCCCACCGATACACGGGAACAGGTCGCGCAGGCGGCCGCCCGCCGACCCCAGCAGCGAAGACAACGGTAGCCTGCCGATTTTGGCAAGCTCGTGCACCGGCTGGACCGGCGTATTCGCCACAATCCTGGCCCCGGCGGAAACCACAGAATTCCGCATTGCGGATATCACCGCAGGTAGTCGATTCTCTGCGACTACCTATCAGCGGCTACTACCTAGATAACTTCCATTTCGTCAGTACGCAACAGAAGCGCGCGTATCCACCTGATCACCGATGCCGTCAGCCTACTTATTCACCGATTCTGGAGTTCCGCGGATTGGAGGTGCGACGAGCCATGGTGTGCTGTGTCCTACTCGCCGGGCTCGTGGTGTTCGGGCCGCGCGGTGTGCGTGTCTACCACACCCTTCGGGCCCGTCGTCCGGTCCGACAGCCGAACCGTCGCCCCCTCGAGGTTGCCCTTTCCGGTCACCTTGTCGAGTCCTCGGATACGACAGTACATTTCGTGCCCACCCGGCCATCGGCGGCGCACACAACACAGGAGTTGTCATGAGCACAGCCGCACCGGTTCGGGAGTCCGCATCGAATATTCGCCTACGCGGACCCGCGACCACCCGATGGTTGCGGCGCACGCTCGCACTGACCGCGCTCGCCTGGGTAGCCGCGGTCGCTATTCCGCACACCCTCGGACTGTCCGCTGCGTGGCGGGCCTTCGGAGCCGGACTCGTCATCCCGGGCGCCGGTTTGCTGTATGCGATGCCGCCGCTGGACCACTCGTTCGCCATCACGGTCGTCGTCGGTCATGCCGTGGTGATCTGGGCCGAGATCGCACTCGCGGGTTCGGCGGTACGGCGCGGCCGCGGCCTGCTGATCGCAGGGATGGTCGCACCACTGTTGGCCATCGCGGTCGTCGTCATTCCGACGATCGTGGTGGCGGCCGGTCATATTGCCGCGTTCATCGGCGTCCTGGCAGCAGCGGGCTGGGCGTTCGCCTTCCGCTCGGTGGCGCGGTCGGATCATGTGACCCTGCCCGCGATCGTGCTCGGCGCCGCTGCGGCTTCCGCGGCACTGGCGCAGGTCCACGATGACATGCCGGGACCGATGACCTGGGTGTGGTGGGGTGCTCCCGTTGTCGCCGTGGGACTTTCGGCCTTCGTATTGATACGCGAGCAGATCCGCCACCGCGCCGCCCGTCGACTCGGGATCGAGCGGGAAAACTACCTGGCCGAGCGGAGGCGTCCGGCACGGACGAATCCGATGCCACTCGACCACCGGACGGGCACGCCTGAGGTGACCGAAGCCGACGCGGATCAACTGCGATTGCTTCGCTCTCTGATGAGCATCGCCACGCAGCCGCTCGACAGCTGGGACAGTTTCGACGCCGAGGGCGCAGGCCCATTGCAGCAGTACCGCTATCAGCTCAACGCCCTCGGCTGGGCGCTGGCGATGTACGGTTACGCACACGCGCCCGCATTGCGCGGACCACTGCACCGCGCGCAACTCGACGTGCTCACACGAATGCAGGACAAGGCGGTCTGGGGATATTGGTTTCACCAGAATCTGTTGGGCAACTGGGATTTTCGAGCGCGACGCGCGGATCCGATCGACGTGCCGCAGAACATCATGTTCACCGGCTACCTGAACCTGCAGCTGGCCATGTTCCGACAGGCGACCGGTGACCGTCGCTTCGACACGCCTGGCTCACTGAACTTTTCCTGGTCACCCACCGAACAATTCGCCTACGACCACCGAACCATCAACGACATAGTGATCCGAAACTTCGGCGGCGAGCTGTGCCTATGGCCGTGCGAACCACTTCCGGTGGGTCGGGGCCGTAAGCATGGGCTGATCTTCCCGTACTGCAACGCGGTGAGCGCGGCGGGCGTCGCCACACTCGACGCGCTGGCCGGAACCGGCCATGCCGCCGATATCACCCGCCGCTTCCAACGCGGTCTCGAAGCCGAATTCACCGCCGCGGACGGCGATATCGTCTCATTCATCGCCTCCGGATTCGGCTTCACCGCACGCGCATTCCGAGGGCCCGCGACCACCGCGGCGGTCGCGGCATTCGTCGCACCGCTGCTGCCCGATCTCGCATGGCGCGCATGGGAAATACTGCTGCGTGAGTGGCTGACCACCGACCGTTTCCATCAGCTCGGATCAGGCGGATCCGAATCTCCGATCGTCGCGGACTGGGGCTCGCAAGCACCGACCAATGCCGAATCATTCGCCGCGGCAATGCTGCTCGCACAGGAATGCGGCGAATCCGATTGGTGCGCCGAACTCTGGAGCGCGGCCACCGAGCAGCTGAGATTCGTCGAAGACGAGAACCAGGCAGGCGTGTGGAGTTTCGACGCCGCCTCCCTGCACGCCAACGGCATGCTCGGCCTGGGCGGACTCGGCCGCCCCTACGCGCTGACCGATATGATGTCGCGCCCACGACCACCGCAATGGAATGCCGGGCCCCGAATCTTCGACCTACCTCATCCGAATGTCCTTGTGGCAAAGGCAGTTTCGGACGGCTACGGGCTGGACGCAGTGCTGTATCCCGGTCGCGGATCGGGTCGCTTCGCACTGCTACTGGATCAGCTCACTCCCGGCGGCCGGTATCTGGCCCACGGTGCGGTGGAATCGGAGGTGACCGCCGACGCGACCGGACATGCCAGAATCACCGTCGAACTCAGTGCCCGCGCCGCCATCGAGTTGCGTCCGGTGCTATCGAGGGAAACCGTGGTGATCACCGCACGCACGGACTGACGAGAGGCGGGTCTGCGGCCAACTGATGCGATGACCGACGGCCGACCGGCCCACACAAGTCATCGCATCAGTGGCACCAAGTAGGCGGTCGAATCCCATTGCCTACCTGGGAAAGACAACCGGGAGTGCCGACAAAGCTCGATGGAAGGGCCCGGGCCGCCAAGTCAGGTTCTCGGCGGGAATCGCCAGTCGCATTCCGGGCACCGCGTCGAGGAGTTGGTCGATAGCGTCTTGGGCGATCAGGTACGCGGCTGTGCGGGCGGGGCAGGCGTGCGGTCCAGCGCTCCACGCCAGATGCGAACGGTTGCCGGTATGTTCACCAGCGCTGATCGCGGGATCGTTATTGCAACCGGCCATACTGATCACGACCGGCTGATCGGCGGGAAGCCAGACGTCATCGATCAGGACCGGCTGGCGCGGATAGGTGACGCAGAAGTTCGCCATCGGCGGATCGGTGAACAAGACTTCGTCGAGTGCATCGCGGGTGGACAGGCTGCCGCTCAGTATGTCGCCACCGAATCGGTCGTCGGTGAGCATCAGGAGCAACGTATTGACGATCAGATTCTGCTGCGGCTCGATCCCCGCGCCATAGAGAACCACGAGCTGGTGGATCAACTCCACATCGTCGAGCTTGCTGGGATGGTGGAGTAATCGAGTGGCGATGTCGTCACCCGGTTCGGCTCGCTTGAGCTCGATCAACCGCGAAAGCGCCTCGGCAAGTATCGCATTGCCCCGTTCGGCGTCGATACCGTCGAACAGCGCCGCGATACCGGCCGCCACCTCGTGCCCTATCTCGGGCGGGCAGCCGATCATTGCGTTGACGACCGCGAAGGCGAGCGGAAAGGCGTACTCGTCGACCAATTCGACCGTGCCTGCATCGGGGAAACTGTCGATAAGCGGCGCGGCAAGGCGCTCAACCGTGGCGTGCAGTGCGTGTAGATCGAGCTCGTCGATGCTCGCCGTATTGGCCTGTCGATAACGCGCATGCTCGATTCCGCTGCTGCGCAACGCATTCGGCCGCCATTCCAGGACCGGAAGCACCGAACACTCGGCCGGGACCGTTTTCTGCCAAGCCCGGGGGTCGGCCGGAAAGTGCTCCGGGTCGTGCAGGATTCTTATCGCGGTGCGATACCCGATTACCAGGGTGGCGGGCACCCCGGGAGCTAGATAGACAGGTACCAGCGCGCCATAGCGTCGGCGCATCTGCCGGTAGAATTCGTGTGGATCCGCGGCGAATTCCGGACTGAACAACGGAACCCGTCGATCGTCGGGTTCGACCGGCGATTGGTGGTGTGGAATAGGACCCGTCACCATCCCTCTCCCTGGGCGTCAAAAACTGCTGGTTTCATTTCTGGCTGTTGAGCATGCGTGCGAGTTCGGCAAGGGGACGTCGACGGGAATCCGGTGACACCCCGCCATGTACTCGCCCGGCGGCATGCGATCTGGCGAGGTGGCGAGCAAGGGCGAGTCGACGCAACTCCCCGTTGACGCGCACTTGTGTTGCTCGACCTCCAGCCGATCAGCACAAGCATCATCGTCTAGGTAGATCGAAGGCATCAGTAGCCCGTAGGTGTCTGCGATGCCTGGACGCCATCGACTGCGCCAGCCGGAAGGCGCACAGGAAACACCGATGCGCCGCAACTACCTATGACGAAATGATCTCCAGACCGTACTCAGCACATACACGATTTCGGTTGCACCGATGAATTTCGGGTGGATCCGTCGTCGATTCGTCTGGATAGGCCGAAAGACAGGAGTTCAACCATGGCGAGACCGTTTCGATTCGGGGTCGTTGCCCCGCTCAGAACCGATCTGCCGACGTGGCGAGATCGCGTGCGCCGCATCGCCGACAGCGGGTACTCGACATTTCTGGTGCCCGACTTCCCGCTCACGCAACCGGCGCCCGCTCCCATGCTGGCCGCCGTCGCGACCATGACCGACCTGCGCGTGGGCACCTGGGTGTACGCTTCTCCGTTGCGTCCGGCCTGGTTGACGGCGTGGGAGTCGCATTCGCTTTCGCTACTGACCGACGGCCGTTTCGAGATGGGCATCGGTACCGGCAGGCCGGGAATCGAAGATGAGCTACGCGACAAGGGCATGCCCGTCGTGCCACCGAAGGAGCGCCTGGCCCAGGTGCGCGAGACCGTCGAGAAGCTGCGCGGCTTCGACGGCCCCGATCGTCATACGCCCGTCGCGATTGCCGTACAGGGACCGAAGGCGCGGGCGCTGGCGGCCGAAGTCGCGGACACTGTCACCTTCGCGCTGGGAGCCCAGCCCCGGGCTGAGGTCACACGGCTTGCCGAGGATGTCCGGGCCCGCGGGGATGTCGAACTCGCACTCGCCGTGCCGGTAATCGGCGACTCCGTCGCACCACACATGGCACCTCCCGACACCGACCCCGCCGCACTGCGCGCTGCGGATGCGGTGACCGTCCTCCCGGACGACCCAGCGGCAGCCGTGGAGGAAATCCAGCGGCGACGCGAGGAGATCGGCTTCTCCTACTTCGTCTTCGGCGCCGACTTCGCCGAACGGTTCGCACCGGTCGTCGCCGAACTCGCCGGACGTTAGCCTCCGATCACCCATCCGCCAAGGCCATGAGCGGCCCGTGAAACTGCGCTACGACCGCACACGCTGACCCCGGGACCGGCGAACGCCACCGTCACGCGCCGTCACAACGAACAGGTTCCGGGCCCTTGACCTAGAGCGCACTCCAAGGCTTATGTTCGCTGTCATGGACGAACGCAACGTACTCGTCAACCGTGTAGCTCTGGTCACCGGCGGATCCCGCGGCATCGGTCGGGCCGTCGCGCAGACACTGGCCGGTGCTGGGGCGGCGGTTGCCGTCAACTATCGCAATCGACAGGACGAGGCAGCCGCAACGGTCGCCGAGATCGAACGGGCCGGAGGCGCAGCGATCGCGGTGCAGGCCGATGTTGCCGTGCGGGCCGAGGTGGATGCGATGACCGAGCGCGTCGAGTCCGAGCTCGGTCCTGTCGACGTACTGGTGAACAATGCCGGAATCGCCACTATCCGTGGCGTGGACGACATCACCGAAGAGGACTTCGACCAGACGCTGGCGGTCAATTTGAAGTCAGCGTTTCTGTGCACCCAAGCGGTAATCCCCGGGATGCGGAAACGAGGCTGGGGGCGGATTGTGAACGTCTCGTCCGTAGCGGCTCGGGGCGCGGGCGGCATCGGTGTGCATTACAACGCGTCCAAAGCCGGTCTGGAAGGGCTGACACGCGGCTACGCCGCGCGCCTTGCCGCCGACGGGATCACGGTCAATGCCATCGCACCTGGACTCATCGACACGGAAATGGCTGTGCCACTGAAGGAATCGGGTGTCGCCGACCGGCTGCCGGTCGGCCGCATCGGCACACCCGACGAGATCGGTCAGGCGGTCCTCATGATGATCGGCAACGGTTTCCTCACCGGGCAGACGGTAGCGGTGAACGGCGGCGGAAGCTTCCTCTGAGAATCTCACCTGCTATGACCGGAAAGATCAGTCGCTCCAAGGGTGTACTCGCATCAGCAGTTTGTCGGGAATCAATGTGGCGGAGGCTTTTTCGGCGGTCTTATGGGTCGGGACCAGTCGGTAGCGCCGTGCGATGGTGGTGACGACCGTGACCATCTCGAGCATCGCGAACCGCTGCCCGATGCAGTTCTGCGGGCCTGTGCCGAACGGGAGGTAGGCAGCGCGGTTCATCGTGCCCGCCCGCTGGGGCAGCCAACGGTCCGGATCGAAACGCTCGGGGTCCGGATAGTGAGCCGGTTCCCGGTGAATCGCATAGGGGCTGAACAGGATATGGGCACCTGCCGGGATTTCGTGCGCGCCGAGACGGACGCGGCGAACGGAATATCTGGATACCAGCCACGGCGGCGGATACAACCGCAAGGTCTCCCGTATCACCCGTCGGGGGTAATCGGGATCCCCGACGACCGCGGCGGCATGCAGCTGCCACTCGACTTCGGGGTTGGCCGCCACCGCGTGCCAGAGCCAGGACATCGCGTTACCAGTGGTTTCGGTGCCTGCGAACAACAGGTTCACCATCTCGTCTCGGATCTGATCGTCGGTCAGACCGATTCCGCTATCGGCATCGCGCGCGGCCAGCAGCGCCGAGAGCAGGTCGTCCTGACCGGCGCCGATGTTCTGGTACGCCTGGACCAGTCTGGTGACCGTATCCCGCAATCTGGCGTTCGCGGCGTCGAATCGCTTGTTGCCGGGCAGCGGAAGACGTTCCAGACCCGTCGCGGAGAGCAACACGCGCCAGGCAACACCCCGCAGCACTAACGGCAGGTCGTGTTCGATCAGCGCGGCGTCGGTTGCCGTCGGTTCGATGGAGCACAGCGCCCGCATCACGACAGTCAGTGCCAGCGACCGCATGGCGGCAGCGGCATCGATCAGATCGCCCGGCCGCAAGTCGGCGATCAGCCGCTGCGTCGCGTGCCGCATCATAGCGGCCTGCCGGTCGACCAGCCGGTGCTGAAATGCCGCCTGCACCAGGCGTCTCCGCTCCCGGTGTATCGGACCGCTGAGCGTGGATAGTGAATCCCCGAGAAGTCCAGCGAGTTTCACGTAGTGCACGCCCTTGACGAAGGCCGATGTTTCCGAAACCATCACCGCGCGAACGAGATCCGGGTTGCTCACCATATACGCCGCCAGGGGACCCAGGTACACCCGCGTCATCGGTGCGAGCGCGCCGCATTCCCGGACGAAGACCAGCGGCCGCCGCGCCAGAGCGGGTAGGTGTCCGAGCACGGGCACCCGGCCGGGCGCGGTCGGGACGTCGGCCCAGCGCTCAGTCGTTTCAGATCGCATAGTCACCGGCCAGATCGTCGTATCGGTGCGAGTAGAGGGTTTGGTGGAAGCGCACGAATCGCCGGGTCACCTCGATGATCCGGCGATCGGACAGAATTGCCTCGAGGTCGGAAAGGCGTTGTGCCAGAGTTTCACTCTGCGACCGATAGAGGTCGGCATAGTAGTCGAGTGCGTCGACAAACACCGCCAGCCCCTCGTCCAGCGAATCGGCAGCGGTGCACCTCGTACAGGCAAATGTTGAACTCGCCGTGGCGCAGATCCTTCCGGAACCGATTCAGCTCGGGCTCCGCTGCCGCCCGGACCAGCAGGTCGATGGCCGTGCCATGGGACTCGCTCGGGTAGGTCGCGCGGCACTTGGCGACGAACTCGGCGCGCTGACCAGCCGACTGTCGCAATAGTGTCGTGCCGATGTCGTTCTGCAGCCGTACCAGCAGCGCCGCGGTATCGAACGCCCGCTCCAGCAGGCCGGAATCCAGCGCGGTGCGATATCCCCTGTCCGACAGGGAGATTTCGTTGAACACCGCGCCGAAATATCCGAGCGTCGGGACGACCAGGATCGCATCTCGGCCGGAGGCGACCAGGTCCGCACGCGTGAGATCGGGCGCGGTGAGCGTGCGCCCGACGGCCGAATATCGTTGCACCGTCCTGGCGCGAACGAGGGCCTCGGTCCGGGTGCCCGCGATCGAAGCGAGGACGTCGCGGCCGGATTCGAGGTTGGCGGCCAACCCACTCCAGAGCGCCGCGGTCGTGGCATCGCTGCTCGGCCCGATCCCCTCGCCCGCGTACCGGCGCGCGACCGCGGCGTGGAAATGCGGCACCAGATTCCGTTCGGCGCCGCCGAGTCGCGCGCATCGAGGAGCCAGCTCGGCAAGCAGATCCGCAGCGGGCCGGTCGGTGGGCCGACACAGATCGGCGACGGCGATGGCATTGAAATCCAGGAGCAGGTCGCGTAATTCGCTGTCCGCGCCCGGCGGCACGGTGGCCAGCCCGAGCCCCAGATTGTCCGAGACCACCTCGAATATCTGATAAAGGTTCACCGGCACCGCGCAGCGCAGCCTGGTGTGCCAATCATCCTTGCCGGGCAGCCCCGAGAGCATGGCCGCGGTCAGGTTGCCGAGCTGCGTCAGCGCGATGATGCGGCAGAACAACGCCCGCTCGGGATTACGCGCCGACAGCGCCCAACGGAAGTAGTTGCGATAGGCCTCGTCCGGAAGGTACCGATCCAGCTGTGCCTGCAGGGCATTCCGTGTGGTGCGCGCCGCATCGCGGCGTCGGTCGACGGTCAGGGGCACCGTCAATTCTTGACACAAGTGAACTGCATAACATCGAAGATGCCGCGGCGGAATCCGTTCGCACATCCGGTCAAATACCGCATGTAAGTGTCGTAAATATCTTCACCGCAGAGTTCGACAGCGCGAACCCGGTTATCGGCGAGCCGGTTGGCCCACTCGTCCAGCGTCTTGGCGTAGTGCTGCTGCAGAGAATGCATTCGCTCCACCGTGAAGCCGCCGTTCTCCGCATATTCGCGCACGCCCCGGAGCGGCCCGCTGCCGGTTGCGAGGGGGAGCTGGCCACCGGGAAATATCACGTCACGGATGAAGCGCATGAATGCCAGATCGTCGCGCGACAACCTGTCACCCCGTTCGTGCAGCTTGTCCCGACCGCTCACGACAATCGTGTGTAGCAGCATACGTCCGCTCGTCGGGAGAATGTTGTAAGCGAACTCGAAAAATGCCTCGTAGCGCTCCTGCCTGAAATGTTCGAAGGCACCGATGCTCACGATGCGGTCCGCTCGGCCCTCGAACTCCTCCCACCCCTGTAACCGGACCTCGCCGCCGGTTTCGGCGCGTCGGGCGAGCTGGGTGGCAACATATTCGTGCTGGTTACGGCTGAGCGTGAGACCGATTACATCAACGCTGAAGTGATCCTGGGCACGCGCCATCAGTGAGCCCCACCCGCATCCGATATCGAGCAGTTTCATTCCCGGGCGCAGATCGAGTTTCCCCAACGCAAGGTCGATCTTTGCCGCCTGGGCCTGCTCCAGCGTATAGCTGTCACTTTCGAAATATGCGCAGCTGTACGTGCGGGACTCATCCAGGAACAGGGCAAAGAAATCATCGGAGAGATCGTAATGTGCCTGCACGTCGGCGTAGGACGGTGTTGTGATGTTCACGCACAGCAGCCTAATGCCACAAATTCATGAACCGGGTTCCCATTGTCGAGAATTCGGTAGGGTACCTATTATCTACCGATCAGATACCGATGCATTCGATGATCCCTAGGTGATAATCGCACTACATGAAATATCGCGAAGTTACGTTTTCGCTGGCGACCACTTTGCGCGCGCTGTCCAGTTCAGTGGGATGACCGCCCGGCGGGCGATTTAGAATGGTGACGCCCAGAGTCGGTGCTTCGACGGCCCGAAACCCCTTCGTCCGGAAAGGGTTTCGGGTCGATGTGCGGTGGTCGTCAGTTGGTCAGGAAGCAGCGGTCGTTCGGCAGGGATTCGACTGTTCCGGCGGGAAGGGTGACTTTGGCGCAGGCCAGCGTTGGGTACGAGCTGGGCGTATCGGAGCCAGCGGGGAAGTCGGCGCAGTAGGTGATGGCGAGATGGTCGCCCGTGGTCACAGCTCGATTGAGCGTGAAATCCGCTGGGGCGGCCTCGCGCGCGGACAGCGAATTCTGCTGTGGGTCACCGTCTATCATCAGAGTGCATTGCACGGTGCCGTCGGCGAGATCGGTACTGATCTGGCGCAATGTCGCGGTGACCGTGTCGCCCGCGATGGTCAGGGTTGCACTGCTGGGCGGAATGATGGTCGCCTCGGCGAGCGCAGGGACGGCGATGATGGCCGCTGCGGCCGATGATGCGACGACAAACCCTCGAACTGTTCTGCGTGCGACCATGTGAATTTGTCCTTTCAATCCATGGGTTGTAAAAGGTCGAATTTCGCTGCCGGAACGGACGTCGAGGTCTGCATGCCCGATGACCGGTGGGATCCCCGATCGTGCCTGATCGCGTATGCCACCGATAACACGACGATCATCAACACCGCGGCGACGAGTACCGCGATATCCACTTGCCTTCTCCGGCGCCAGTATTCGGGGTCTACGTCGGTGGGCGCGATCATCGGGGCGCTGGGCGGCGGCCCGGCCGGTGGCCCGCTCCGAGCCGCATGTGCCGCATGCGACTCGGCCGATACAGTCGGCAGGATCGTGTCCAGTCCGATCAACGGCACGCCGAGGATGTCCGACTGCAGCAAGTCGAGCAACTCCTCGCGTGACAGTCCGCCGTCGCGCAAGGCCTGTGCCGCAGCGCTGGAATCATCGGCGACCAGACCGATTGCCAGAATTCCCACCGGTAGCGGCCACATGTTGTACCGACACGTCAAGCGCCAAGCGACATCGAGAGCCACCGAGCACGTCTGCGTCAGCTGGATGTCCTCCCAGCTCTGTTCGCCGCAGGTGTTGGGATCGACGACTACCTTGCCCGTCACGGCATCGGCGTCTCCGACATGGAGCCAGATGCGATGCCATGCCACGGGGGCGTCGGCACGCATCAACGCGACCAGCAGCTCCCTCGTGTCCACCGGTCCCGTGGCCGCCCGTCCGCCCGCAGCCCGCAACGCGGTCGACACGGTGGAATGCAGTGGTACGCCTGGCAATACGGTCGTTGCCCCAGGCGGCCTGTCGTTCATTCTTCCCCCGACTGTTCCCTCATGTATGGCGCATTAGAAGCCCACCACGCCGTGTTCCATGGAGATCATCGCGTCATAGGTAGGTGCGATACATCGGTAACTCCCCAGATGATCGCGAACGCCGACAGCGGCGCGACTGCGCGTCTCACCGACGGGTTGCCTGACCGCGACCACGAGCTGGCAGCGTCGGCGTTTCTGCTGGCCCGCGGCTCAGATAACAATTTTCGTCGCTCGACTATTCACTGGCCGGGCGCAGCAGCCACGCGCGCAACGCCGCGGTGACCTCGTCGGGGCGTTCTTCCATGATGAAGTGATTGCCGCCGTCGATGCGGACCAGCGTGGCGTAGGGGATTCCCGCGGCCAGTTCCTGGGCGGTGCGGAACGGAATGGCCGGGTCGCGGTCGCCCCAGATGACGGTTGTCGGGCAGCTGATGGACCCCAGTCCGGCAGCCAATTCCGGGCGGATCCGGACGCGATAGCCCGACCAGAAGTGCGCGTTCCAGCGGCGACCCGCCGCCGTGTCCAGTACGGCGAGGTATCGGCGCAGCTGTTCGCTGTCGAAGGATCCGTTGCGCACGTACGGCGCGAGACCGACGCGATGCACCCACCGGATGGCCCGCGCGGTGATCAGCGGGCGCAGCGGTGCGATTCGTGCCAGCACGGTCAGCAGGCCGAACAGCACGTAGTACGGCGGTGTGAAAATGCCCTGGGCCCGCGAATTCAGGATCGCGAAGCGGCGCACCCGCTCCGGATGACGCTGCACAAACCCCAATCCGAGGAACCCGCCGTAGTCGTGACACGCCATATCGACGCGCTCCAGGCCGAGCGCATCCAACATGCGGCCGATCCGCTCGACCTCACTGTCGTAGTCACAACTCAGCGCCATATCCCGATCGGAAGCACCCCACCCGAGCCAGTCCGGTGCGATGACCCGCCGCGATAGCGCGAGCGGCCCGATCTGGTGCCGCCATGCGGCATGGCTCTCCGGCCAGCCGTGCAGCAGTACCAGCGGATCACCCTGCCCGACATCGACATAGCGCAACCGCGCGCCGTCGACCGTCACCTCCCGCAGCTCGAAGGTCGATTCCGCCTGCCCATCCAGCTTCATCCCTGATCTCCCGTCTGTCCTGCGAATTTCTGTATCGTCGCGGATATGGCGCGGTCGGCACTTCCAGAAACGTGCGCTCCCGAAACGGCGGTGGCCTCCGCCCGGCTCTGGCTGCGCCTCGGACACGCGGTCTATATCGGGCCCGGGATGCCCCTCGGCGCGCACTCCACCGCGATCGCCGGTCTCGGGGTCGGACTCGACGGCCCGTTCCGGGTTCGGGTCGCCGATGCGCCGGATATCACCGCCCGCAGCTTCCTGTTTCGCGCGCGGGTCACGCACCACATCCTGGACACCGATGTGCCCAAGCTCTTCTGCTTCTTCGATCCGACGTCGGAAAATATGGCTCGCTGCCTCGGCGGTATGCGCCGCACCGTCAACGGATACAGCGCCGAGCACCGCAACGAGGAACAGTTGATCGCGATGTGCGCCGACCCGGCGCCTGATATCGACCGTCTCCTCGAACTCGCCAGCATCCCGGTGCCGACCATTCGCGATCCGCGCATCGCCGCCGTCGCCACGGCCATCCGCGCCGACCCGACCAAGCAGCAGCGCGCCGCCGAAAAGGCAAGCGCCGCAGGGCTATCGACCTCCTACTTCCTGCGCACCTTCGCCGAACAGACCGGCACCAGTTTCCGCCGTTACGTGCAATGGGCGCGGATGCTGCGCGTCGGCAGGGCCTATGCCGCGGGCCACGACCTCACCCGGGCCGCCGTCGACGCGGGCTTCGCGTCCCCTTCACATTTCAGCGATACCTTCCGCGCCATGTTCGGTCTCACCCCCACCGCATTCCTCACCATCAATGGCGAACTCCACATCGATTGACCTATACGTCGAAATAGAGCTCGAATTCGTAAGGATGCGGGCGGACATTGATTTCGGAGATCTCGGTATCGCGCTTGAGCCGGATCCAGGTTTCGAGTAGATCGTCGGTGAAGACATTGCCTTCGGTCAGGTAGTCGTTATCGGCTTCCAGGCGGTCGATCACGCTTTCGAGGCTCGGTGGGGTCTGGGTGACCTCGGCGGACTCCTCCGGGGTGAGTTCGTACAGGTCCTTGTCGATCGGGACGGGCGGTTCGATCTTGCGGCGAATGCCATCCAGACCGGCCATCATCATGGCGGCGAAGGCCAGGTACGGATTACCCGAGGAATCGGGGCAGCGGAATTCCAGACGCTTGGCCTTCGGATTCGCGCCGGTGACCGGAATGCGCACGGCCGCTGAGCGATTGCGCTGACTGTAGACGAGATTGACCGGGGCCTCGAAGCCGGGAACCAGGCGCTTGTACGAGTTCACGGTCGGATTGGTGAATGCCAGCAACGATGACGCGTGCAGTAACAGTCCCCCGATATAGTGCCGGGCCAGATCGGACAGTCCCGCGTATCCGGATTCGTCGTAGAACAGCGGTGTGCCGTTCAACCACAGGGACTGGTGCACGTGCATACCGGAGCCGTTATCCCCGAACAATGGTTTGGGCATGAAGGTGACGGTCTTGCCCTCGGCCCACGCGGTGTTCTTGATGATGTACTTGTACAGCTGCAGGTCGTCGGCGGCGGCCAGCAGGGTATTGAATTTGTAGTTGATCTCGGCTTGGCCCGCCGTACCGACCTCGTGATGGCCCTTCTCCAATTCGAACCCGGCGTTCTGCAGATTCGTGCACATCCGATCGCGCACATCGACGTCGGCGTCGTACGGCGCCACCGGGAAATAGCCGCCCTTCGGACGCACCTTGTACCCGCGGTTGATCGTGCCGTCCGGATTGTATTTGACACCGGTGTTCCAGTCGGCGGAGGACGAGTCCACCTCGTAGAAGGCGCCGTTCATCGTGGTGTCGTAGCGCACCGCCTCGAAAATGTAGAACTCCGCCTCCGGTCCGAAGTAGGCGGTATCGGCGATGCCGGTGCTCTTCAGATACTCCTCGGCCTTGCGCGCGATATTGCGCGGATCGCGGCTATAGGCCTCGTGTGTATGCGGATCGTGCACGAAACAGTTCAGATTCAGCGTTTTCGCGGCGCGGAAGGGGTCCAACTTCGCGGTGCGCAGATCCGGGAGCAGCAACATATCCGATTCGTGGATCGACTGGAATCCGCGCACCGACGAGCCGTCGAAGGCAATCCCGTTGTCGACCAGATCCGCGCCGAATGCGACGGCCGGTATCGAAAAGTGTTGTTGCACACCGGGGACGTCGCAGAATCGAATGTCGACGTATTCGACTTCCTCGGCGCAGATGTATTCCAGAATTCCGTCGGTGGTGGCAGTCAAGGCTGCGCGCTCGTCCAACACGGCTTGCTCCTCGCTTTCGCGGCGCAGGTCTATCCGCGGCTGGCGAGGCGACCGTCCCCTGACCACCGGACCCCGCCGATGGAGTCACGGCAGCTTCCGCTCGCCGAGTCTCACGATACGACTTCGACATCAATGGCGGACCCGAATCCGGGCGAGAACCCGACGTATCCGGACATGGTCGCGCTGCGCACCATGAAGAGTGCGCACCTTCGCGCGGCGCAACCGGCGCACCGTGACCACGATCGCCGAATTCGCGAAGAATCCGGAGGTCTTGGCCGCAATCGAGCAAGGTGCGGCCGCCGCCAATGGCAAACTCTCCCGGGTGACGCCAACGCGGACCCGGGTCGTCGAAGATCTGCACCGAAGAGCCGCATCGCTGGTCGACGGCTTCTACCGGAGCCTGCCGCCGTACACGCGGATACCGCAGTCACTGGTGGAAACCGATTTCGCGCGCGGCACGAAACTCAATGTCGACCTGTTCTTCGAATATCTGCGCCGCGGTACCGACCCCTCCGAAGAGGACACCAGAGAGCTCGTCGAGCTGGCCATGGACCGCCTCCGCGACGGCACGCCACTGCCCGAGGTGCTGGACCGATATCGGCTCGGCTCGGCCTTCCTCTGGGAGCGGCTGCGCGAATCGGCCACCGCCGCCGAGCAGGAGCTGCTGCTCGACGCCTCGCTGGTACTGCTGAAGTACATCACGCTGGTCATGACCCGCATCGCGGGCGCGGCCACCCAGCGCTCCCACGATCCGCGCTGGGAACTGCTGGAACGTCGTCGCGGCATCGCCGACGCGCTGCTCACCGGGCGCGATCCGGTGGAGTGGGCCAATGATCCGGTCATTCCGGTCACGGACGCGTTCCTCGTCGCGGTATTTCGCCTGTGCGGCACCCGCGGCGGGCACCCATCGGCGCTGCGGCACCGGGTCGAGGCGATTGCGGGCGTCTTCCTGCGACTGGACGCGGGCGGGTGGACCGCATTGATCCCGCTGCAACCCGGCGACGATGGTGCGGCCGCGATCACCGGTCTCACCGCGCGACTACCGGCACAGCAACCCGACCAGGCGCCGCCCTACTGGATCGGTGTCGGTGCGGCGACGAGCAGGACGGAGATCCCGACGATCTTCGCCGAGGCGCGGGTGCTGGCCGAACTGGGCCGGTGCCTGACACGCCGCGAAATTCTGTGTCGCAGAACGGATTTGCAATTCGAATACACGGTGGGGGTCAGCGATGCGGCGCGGCCCGGACTGGCCTCGGTACTCGCGCCTCTCGATACGCAGCCGATGCTCGCGGAAACCCTCGAGGTGTTCGTCGACAGCGGTTTCAACCAATTGGCGACGGCGCGCCAGCTCAACGTGCATCGAAATACGGTCACCTATCGCCTGTCCCGCGTACACGAACTCACCGGCCTCGACCCGCATCGTCCTGCCGATGCCATGACCCTGTCCGCGGCCCGACTCGCCCGCCGTCTCGAATCCGCCGCCTTCGCACCCTGACCGCGTCGCTGTCGACCCGCTGGCCATCATTGGTCTGTGGTCATATGGGCAAGCCTGGTCGACAGTGCCCGGAATGATTTGAACGATTCGGCTGGAGCTAGGGTGCGTCGCCGAGATCCCAATCGACGCGGCGATTCAGCGCCGAGGGTGGCAGTCCGAAGGTGCGGCGGCAGGTGCGGGTCAGGTGGGAACTATCGGCGAAACCGGCGGCGTGGGCGGCGGCGGTGAGATCGTCGCCGGAGCGGACGCGGGTGATCGCCACATGTAGTCGGAGCCAGAGAATATAGGGCCGCAACGGAATTCCGACCTGCTCGGTGAACAGATGGGTCAGTCGGGTCGCCGAAATGCCGACCCGGCGCGCGACATCCGCGCCGCGGATCGGTCCGTCGCCGACGATGGACGGCAGCAAGCGCAGCACCTCGGTCACCGCGTCGTGACGCTCGTCCTCGATGTTGTGCGAATTGTCGCGTTCGAGATCGTCGACGACCTCGGCGACCAGTTCGGCGAGTGGTTCCCGCTCCGGATCGATGGGCAGGGAATGTTCGCAGTCGGCCCACCCGTAGGTGTGGGCTCTGCGGTCGGCGGCCGCGCCCGCGACGGATTCCGGATCGAGGTAGATCGCAGTACCGCGCTCTGCGCCGGTGGCAATGCGATGCGGTGCGTCGGCGGGCACGATGACATGTGTCCCGCGATGCCGAATCCCGCTCGCATCCACCACAACCACCGGCGTAGTCGCGGAGACCACCCGGACGGCGTGATGGGCGTGCAATGCGGTGGGGCCGATGCTTCCGCCGAAGGCGAGTACGCCCGCGCGCAGCAATGCCGTTCCCTCCCAAGGCAATTCACCGGGCGACCCGGAGACATAGTGCACGGAACGGGGCGAGGTGGATGCCCCGTCGGTAACCAGAGCCTTCATCATCGGATGCTCCCGGGTGACTGCGAATCCCGAATCGGATCCCTCACGGAGACTATCCCGGCCGCACGGCCGCTGTCAGGGTAACAGTGACGCGATCGAGGAACTCGGTGATCAAGGGACGAGCGATGGTGTCCGGCAATCGGGTGCCGTCATCGGTATGCTCTTGGCATGTTCTCGCGGGTACATCTGCTGGCGATTGCGGTCTTCGCACTCGTCGTACCCGCCCTCGCCCTGGTCGCGGCACCGTCGAATGAACCGGCGGCACTGGCCGTTTTCGGTGTCATCGCGGCGTCGCTGACCTTGACGCTGCTCGCGCTGCAGAGCACACAACATCTGCCGATCGCGCTGGCCCACTCGGGTCCGCCGCCCTCGGCGCAGCGGCGCCGCCGGGGTTCCTTCCTGCGGCAGAGCAATCCGGATACCGCCGGACGTCCGCGCCCTCGAGCACCCGGATCGGTCACCGCCTAGCGATCACTCGCCGCCTGGTTTCCAGGCGATTCGGTTGACCATTCCCATCGACGTGCGTGTACGCACGTTTGCACAGTGAGGTGCTCTCATGCTCGACTTCATCTATTACCCGGTATCCGCCATTCTCTGGTTGTGGCACACCGCCTTTGCCGCCGTCCTCGGCCCCGCGAGCGGACTCGCGTGGGTGGTCGCGGTCATATTTCTCGTGATCACTCTCCGCGCCGCGCTATTGCTGCCATTCCTGAAACAGGCGCGCGCCCAAGCGGTGATGCAGCGACTGCAACCGCGCGTCAAAGCCCTACGGCAGAAGTACAAAGACGATCCGGTTCGCAGGAATACCGAAATGCAGCAGTTGTACAAGGACAACGGCGTCAATCTCTTCGCCAGCCTGATTCCGATGATCGCCCAGGTCTTCGTGTTCGTCGGACTGTTCCATGTGCTGCGTTCGTTCGACCGCACCGGGACCTTCGATTACCTGCCGTTAGGGCGCACCGCGCCTATGACGGCCGAACAGAATGCCGCGACCGCGAATTATCTGTTCGGCCCGGGCGATGTGCAGTCCTTCCTGCATGCCGAACTGTTCGGGGCACCGCTGTCGGCAACGCTGGCCGGGGCGGGCGAACTGCTCTCGACCGTGGCGCTCGTCGCGCTGCCGCTCATGCTGATCGCCGCGGTCGCAACGCATTTCACGGCGCGCGCGGCACTGGATCGGCAGACCGGGACGACGACGCAATTGCCCTTCATGCGCACACTCAGCCTGTGGGTCTTCCCGGCGACCGCGGTTCTCGGCGGCGCATTACTGCCGGTGGCGATCCTGCTGTACTTCGTCACGAACAATGCCTGGACCCTCGCGCAACAGCATTTCGTCTACCGCCGCCTCGATGTCGAAACAGCAACCGAGGCAAGGCGTGTCGCCGCTGCCCGGGCCGACGCCGCCCCCAAACCCGGCGTGAAACCGAAGCGACGGTAAATCATTCGCGCACGCCAGCCGCGAACTCTATGGTGGTTCCAGGTCGAGTCAAGGGGCGCAGCGGAATCTCCGCAGCCGCGTTCCCCGTGTCGGGCTCGGTCTCGCACCTGGTGAAGGGCTCCAAGCCTGGATGGGTTCGATTCCCGACGCGATGGCACCCGGTTCCGGCCGGATACGGCAAACGGCTCTGCGGGCTCCGCGGCTACTGCCGCGGGACGCCCCCGCCGCGACCCCGTGACCGGAACCGGGTGACATCCGAAACCACAAGGCAGCCAACGACACAGGCACGGGAGGAGTGAAACATGTACACGACGGTCATGGAGTGGCAGCGCACGCTGCTGTACCGCGACGGCACACTCGAGCGAGTGCTCGAACCCGGACGCCACCGCTTCGACGCCAAGCGCTGCACGCTGATCGTCGTCGACATGCGGCCCCGACTGCTGAATGTCAGCGGTCAGGAACTGCTCACCCGCGATGGGCTGTCGCTGCGGGTCAGCTACGCACTGAACTGGCAGGTCACCGATCCCGAGGCATTCACCACCGGTGCGCAGTACCCGGAAAGCGTGCTGTACGCGGCGGTGCAGGACGCCGCACGCCGGGCAGTCGCCAGCCATTCCCTCGACGAACTCATCACCGACCGCACGCTGCTCGTCGGCGATATGGCCGAAATCGCCACGGCTGTAGCGGGTCTCGGCATCCGCGTCGACACACTGAACGCCCGCGACCTGATGCTGCCCGGCGAACTGCGCAGGGCCGCACTGGAAACCGTGCTCGCCAAGGAACGCGGCCGGGCCGAGCTCGAACGGGCCCGCGCGGAAGCCGCGGCGCTACGGTCGCTGGCCAATACCGCGCGGCTGCTCGAGGAACACCCGGCACTGCTGCGGCTGCGCACTCTGCAGGTCGCGACCGCCCCGGGCACGCAGGTAGTGCTCGACCCACGAGAACGCGCATGAGCTGAAACCCCTTGTCCACGCGGACAAGGGGTTTCAGCGCTCTGCGCGAAGATCTATTCGGGATCTGTCCCATAGATCGAGCGGTACTCCTTGGCGAAGGCGCGGCGGCCGAGCAAGCGCCAGGCGAGTCTGGCGGCGAACGGCATGTCGGCGAGAAACTTGCGGCGTTCGGCGTGCGGTACCCCCTGCAGGATGAAGCCAAGGAATACCAATTGCCGGTCCTTCGGCACGGCGGCGCGTCCCCGTTCGCCGAGCGCCGCCCATTCGCGGGCGGTCATGACACGTTCGGCGAGCGGCAGGATGATTGCCTCCTCCTCGGCCATATGCTGGTCGAGAGCGGCGGCGAGCGATGTCAGCGTGACGGCGAGATGCTCGCGCACCTCGGTATGCGCCGTGGCCGCGAATTCCTCGGCCTGCCGATCCGCGCGGGCCATCAGTTCGGCGATTCGCTCATGCTGTTCCTCCATCCGCAGAATCAGTGCGCCATCGGTCTTCGCCCGGTCGAGCAGCAGTGGCCACATCAGCTCGTCCTCGGCGGAGTGGTGGTGATGCAGGCCGGTATCGAGTTCGGTGAGGAACTCGACGATGCGGCGCGCGCGGGCGGTGTCACCATCGGCGACACCGCCGACGAGGCCGGGCAGCGCGTCGAAATGGCGGCGGAAGGCGCGGTGTACGAGCACCATGTCAGTGGTATCGGGGCATTCGGTGGTCCGGGTCGCGGTGTTCATGGTCCTCACTGTGTGTCGATCCGCTTGTAGCGCACTTGCAATAGACTTGGCCGGTCATGGTGCGGATTCAGGTGCTCGGCTCGCTGGCCGCGAAGACCGAGCGCGGCAGCGTCGATCTGGGCGGCCCACGCCAGCGCGGCGTGCTCGCCCTCCTGGTGGTGGCCCGCGGTGCGGTCGTGCCGATCGACCGGCTGATCGACGATCTCTGGCGCGGGGAGCCGCCGCCGCGCGCACTCGGCGCGTTGCAGGCCTACATTTCGCACTTGCGCAAGCTCCTCGAGCCGGATCGGCTGCCGCGCTCGCCGGCTACCGTATTGGTGAGCCAGGCGCCGGGATACGCCTTGCGGCTTTCCCCGGAGGCGGTGGACGCCTGGCAGTTCGAGGCCGAACTACGCAGCGCGCCAACGGATCCCGCAGGACGACGACGCAATCTCGAACAGGCGCTCAGCCGATGGCACGGCCCGGCATTCGCCGAGTTCAGCGACGAATCGTGGGCACAGCCCGAAGCGAACCGACTCGAGGAACTACGCCTGGCCGCGCGCGAGCGACTGGCCGCGACACTGGTCGAATTGGGTGATCACACCGCCGCGGCCGCGGAAGCGGATGCGTTGACGAGTACGCATCCGCTGCGCGAGGAGGCGTGGCGTATTTCGGCGCTGGCGCGGTTCCATGCGGGGCGACAAGCCGACGCGCTCGCCGCACTGCGTGCCGCCCGCGACGTACTCGCGGACCAGCTCGGCATCGACCCAGGCCCTGCTCTGGTCCAACTCGAGGCCGATTTGCTGGCGCAACGCATCCCCGTCGAGCAACCCGCACCGGTTTCGTTTCCGTCGCCGACCGCCGAGCCCTCTGCGGTGCAGAGCGAATTCGTCGGCCGGACAAGGGAACTCGATGAGCTGCGGCGGGCCGCGCGGGCGGGCGGCGCACCTCGTGTCGCGGCCGTGATCGGGGAGGCTGGCAGCGGCAAATCTCTCTTGCTGCAGCGGTTTCGGGCCGAGCTGGCTGCGGGCGGCTGGCGCGTGGTCACCGGCCGCTGTCCCGAGGAGGACGGCGCACCACCGGCGTGGGCCTGGGTGGAGGCGCTGCGCGAGCTCGCGAGCACAGTGGATCCCGGCCGATACGCCGAACCGCTGGAGCCGTTGCTCGCCGATCGGCACCGCGAATTCGGCACCGATGCCGCAGTCGGGCGATTCCTGCTGCATCGCGCGGTCGGTGCGTACCTGGACGAGTCGGCACGGCAGCAACCGCTCGCGGTATTTCTCGACGACCTGCACCGTGGCGACTCCGAGACGGTCACCCTGCTCGGCAGCGTGGCGAAATCGGCCGCGATCCTGATCGTGATCACCTACCGTCCCGACGAGATCGGGATGCCTCTCGAAGACGCGCTCGCCTCGCTCGCCACCGCGACCACGGCGCGGATACGCCTGCGCGGCCTGGGTTTCGACGATGCGGCGGTTCTCATCCGGTCGGTATCGGGACAGGATCCCGATCGGGCGACGATCGAGGCACTGACCGAACGCACCGACGGAAATCCCTTCTACCTCACCGAAAGCGCTCGTCTACTCGCCAGTGAGGGCGCGCTGGTGGCGACTTCGGAGGTACCGGAAGGTGTCCGCGACGTGCTGCGCCGACGCTTTGCACGGCTACCCGAGGTCAGCGTGTCGGTGCTGCGCCTCGCCGCGGTGATCGGGCGTGCATTCGACATCGAGGTGCTGATCGGCGCGGCCGAAATCGACGAGGACGAGGTCCTCGATGCCGTGGAGGCGGGCGTGCTCGCCGGACTCCTCGAGGAACCAGGTCCCGACCACGCTCGCTTCACACACGCGCTCGTCCGCGACACCTTGCTCGGCGACCTGCCCCGCATACGGCGACGCCGCTGGCATCTGCGCATCGCCGAGTCGATCGAGCGGGCCCGCCCGGACGACCTGTCCGCGCTAGCACACCATTTCGGGGAGGCGCTCACCGTTGCGACGGCACGGCGGGCCGCCGACTACGCTCGCGCGGCGGGTGAACAGGCCGAACGCCGATTCGCCCACGATGTCGCGGCCGAAAGCTACGGTCGCGCCGTCATCGCGCTCGAACGGATCACCGGCGCGGACACGACAGCCGAGCGGGTCGCCGCGCTTTCGCGTATGAGCAGGAGCCACCTCGCCGCCGGCGCCGGACTACCGGCTCGCGATGCGCGCGACCGCGCGGTGTCGGTGGCCGATACGCCTGAATTGCTGGTCGAGGCGCTCACCGCGTGGGACACGCCGACGCCCTGGCTCAACCGCGCATACGGGTCCGTCGACCAGCGCGCGGTTGCCGCCATCGAGGAGGCGCTGCGGACTCCCGGGCTGACAACGCAGGCACGCTGTCGGCTCCTCGTCGCGCTCGTCCGCGAGATCGGCGGCGAGCTGCACGAACGAGCGCGCGAGGCGGCCGAGGAAGCCGAAGCGCTGGCACGTGGACTGAGCGATCCTGGACTGCTCGGGCTGGCATTGCAGGCGCGAACCTCTGTGTACGACACATCAATTCCGCTCGCCGATCGTGAACGGCTCGCCACCGAGTTGATCCGTCTCGGCGAGGACAACGATCTTCCCGCCTTCGCGCTGATCGGACGTAATGCCGCATTCCAAGTTGCCGCAGCCCGCGGCGACATAGACCGCGCGAATGCCGAACTCGCGGCCGCGACGCTGCTGGCCGACCGCTATCAGTGGCGTCAGGCCCAAGCCGCGAACACCATGGGCCGCGCGATGATGGCCCATCTGACGGGGAATCTCGAAGCGGCGGAACAGCATTATCAGCAGGCCCACGAATTCTTCACGCGCCACAAAGTCTTCGATTCGGACGGCAACCTGCTGATCGCCCTCTTCACCATCCGTCTCACGCAAGGCCAGATCGGCGAATTCGCACCGCTGTTGACCGAAATGTTCGACCAACTCGGAACTTCGGGCAACGACCTCGTCGTCGACCCGCTTGCGTTGGCGCTGCTGGCAACCGGTGACCGGCGCGGCGCGCGAGCGGCGACGCAGGCTCGCCGCCCGCTGCGTACCGACTTCTTTCGCTCGCTGTTCCTCACCGTGCGCGGCATGGCCGTCGCGGCTCTCGAACAACGCGCCGAAGCAGCGCAGGTGTACCAGCAGCTGCGCACCTATACCGGTCAGATCGCCGGCGCGGACACCGGCGCGCACGCCGCGGGACCGGTGGACACCGTACTCGGGGACCTCGCGGCGATGCTCGGCAAACCCGACCAGGCGGCCGAGCACTACACCACCGCGGCACGCCTCGCCCGCCGCTGCGGATGCCGAGAGTGGATCACCACCGTGCACAACCGCATCGGTTTACAAGTCGACTACTAGTCGCGCCAGGAAGCTGGGTAGCAGATCACGCCTCAGCCAGCAGAAGGAGCGCCGCCATGCCGACCGACCGACAGCTCAAGACCTTGAACACCATCCACCGCACGGTGATAAAGCTCAGCGGCGGCATCTTCGGCACAACCTTCAAAGGCATGCCGACGCTCATGCTGACCACCATCGGCCGCAAATCCGGCCGACCACACACCGTCGTCCTCACCGCACCGATCATCGACGGCGACGCGATCATCATCGTCGCGTCCCGCGGCGGTGCTCCCACCAACCCGGCATGGCTGCACAACCTGCGCGCGAACCCCGAAGTCCAGGTTTCACTCGAGCATGGCCCGAACCGGCCGATGACCGCTCGCATCCTGTCAGCGACCGAGCGGGACGAACTCTGGCCCGACGTCATCGCAGCCCACCCCGGCTACGCCGACTATCAAAAAATGACGACCCGAACAATTCCTTTGGTCACCTTGGCACCGCTCGCCGATGAGATCGAGGCCCAACCGATCTGATAACCGTCGCTCACCCACCGGCACACACAAGCTGCGACATGACGAATCGTCAAGCGTCCGTGTGTCTTCCGATCGGGTCGAATCGACGCAATCGAGCGCCGGAATCGACAAGCGAGCAGCGGCCTGTTCGCGGCCACCCTACACTCGACGCACATGGATGCTCTCGACGGAGGTGATCGGCGGTTGAACCCCAGGGATCCGCGCGACCAGCACACTGCGCATTACGAAGCCGGTTATCAGCCGGGGAACTACCGTGACCCCGCGTATAGCCAGGATCACGGATACGGCGGAGACCACGGATACGGCACATATCAGCAGTCCGATTATCCGGACCGGCAGTCTCGGCCACAGCAGGGACCGGACGTCAATATCGGCATGTTCGTTGGTGGTGTGTTCGCGGCGGCGGTGGTGACCGCGCTCGCGGCCTGGCTGTGCGCCTGGATTATCGAGATCATCGCCACCCGGGTGACCGAGAGCGGCAATTTCGGGGTGTGGAACCCGATGGCCCAGGACGCGTACTGGTTCGCGGCCGTTGCCTTCATCTGCACGCTGCTGGCCGGGGTGCTCTGGTATCTGCTGCGCCTGGGCACTCCGTCACCGGAATTGTTCTTCAGCTGGATCGTCGGAATCCTCACCGCCGCGGCGGTGATCATTCCACTCGCGCTGTCGAGCCACCTCTGGGTGGGGATCTCCACCGCGGTCGAACATTTGGTGATCGGGGTCCCGATCCTCAGCATGGTGCGCATGGTGGGCGCCAAGAGCGTCGTAAACCAATGAAAGTCGAGGATTCGACGCGAGGCTAGCTGGTGCCGTTGCCTTCGGTGGCCATCGTTCGAGCCGCCGTCGGCATGGGCGCCGGGCACGACACATACCGCACACCCAGACCCGCCGCGTGCGCTGTCACGGCAGGAAATCCCTGTTCGCGGCCTCGCCGCCATGACAGACTGCACCTCGGGGATGCCTTCTGGAATGATCGGAGGATCGGAGCGGAGTTGGAACCGACGACGGATGAGTCGGACGCCGTCCACCGAACTCGCACCGTGCTGGCATCGGCTGTCAGGCGGTTCGCCGACACCTGGGATAAGACCGGTGCGCCGCCGGACCTCGCGGAGTATCTGCCGGATGCGCCGGGATTGCGGCGGATGTGCCTGATCGAGCTGATCAAGGTCGATCTGGAGTACCGGTGGCTGCGCTACGACCATCCGAAGCGGCTCGCCCAGTACTGCGCCGAATACGCCGAGTTGCGCACCGGGCCGACGCCACCCGATCTGGCCTACGAGGAATTCCATGTGCGGCGCCGGTCCGGACGCGACCAGGATCTCGGCACCCAGCCGACCGAGGTGCCTACCACCGCGCCGACCGGGTCCGAGATCAACTACCGCAGCACGCTGATCGCCCCGCCGCGATCTCTGGAATCACTCAACGGCATCAGCGCCGGTGCGAGTGTGGACGATTTCGACCTGCTCGTCGCAGTTGGCAGCGGCGCCTTCGCGCGGGTTTTCCTGGCGCGGCAACGGTCGATGCAGCGGCTGGTCGCGGTGAAGATCTCCTACAACCGCGGCACCGAGCCGGAGACGCTGGCGCAGCTGGATCACGAGTACATCGTGCGGGTCTTCGATCATCGGCTGATCGAGAACGGCGAGCTCAAATTGATGTACATGCAGTACCTTCCGGGCGGCACGCTGCTCGGGGTGCTGAAGCTGGTGCGCGCCCGGTCACCGGATCTGCGCAGCGGCGCCCTGCTGCTCGACGCCGTCGATAACGCCATTCAGGACCGGGGCGGCATCGTCCCGAGTGATACCGGTATCCGTGGCGATATCACCGGATATTCCTGGCCGGAAACGGTGGCGTGGCTGGGCAGCCGACTCGCCGAAGCACTCGACTATGCCGCGCGCAGCGGGGTGTTGCATCGCGATATCAAACCCGCCAATGTGCTGCTGACCGCGGAAGGCGTTCCGAAGCTCGCCGACTTCAATGTCAGCTTCAGCAACCACGTGGCCGGGACGAATCCGATGGCATACTTCGGCGGGTCACTGGCCTACATGTCCCCCGAACAACTCGCCGCCTGCCATCCGGAGCTGCCGACCACCGCCGAAGATCTCGATCTGCGCAGCGATATCTATGCGCTCGGCGTCATGCTGTGGGAACTGCTGACCGGCCGCAGGCCCTTCGACGACGAACCACTGGCAGGCGAATCCGAAACCTCGCTGGCACGCATGCTGGAGCTGCGCCAGCAAGACATCGAACCACGGTACCTGTCCGAACTGCCGCCGGACTGCCCACCGACCCTGCGCCGCGTGTTGTTGAAATGCCTTGCGCCACAGCGGGACAACCGCTGGAGCAGCGGCGACGAGCTGGCACAGCAGTTCGAACTGTGCCTGGACCGTCGCGCCCGCGATCTCGTGGACCCGCAGGGAAGCAGTCTGCGTTCGAAAGTCGGTCCCTGGTCGCTGGCAGCGATCGTCACCCTGGCCAGCACGACCGGCGGCTTCCTCGGCGTGCTGTACGGCAACGTGCACAACAGACCCTTGATCGAGGCGTGGATTCCGGACGACCAGCGACAGTCCCTGCGGGCCATCAACCCGGTACTCGAGCTGATCGTCCCCCTGTTGGTCCTGATCGTGACGAACTACCTGTGCCGCAGGGTCTTCCTGGTGGTGTGGCGCGGACTGAGAAAGGGCAGGACGTTCACCCCTGAGATGCTGGCGCTGGCGCGAAGGGACACCCTGTCGGTCGGTGACCGAGTCGCCTGGGTCGCATTCGCCGGATGGAGTGTCAGCGGGATCGTGACCGCACTGGCGCTGCACAGCGACACCGACCTGTCCCTCGGCCAAGTGGTGCACTTGGCCGCGTCACTGCTCGTCTGCGGCGCCATCGCCGTCGCCTACCCGTTCTTTCTCGTCACCCTGTTCGTCGTCCGCGTCATCTACCCCCGTCTTCTCCTACACGGCACCACCCCCGAGGACCATGACAACCTGCGCGCCCTCAGCCGCCGCAGCACCCGCTACCTCGCAGTCGCCGCATCGATTCCATTGATCGGCGTCGTCCACAGTCTGATGTTCCTGAAACCGGAAGAGGTCGCGCTGGTCACCGATTCGATCCGCTGGCTCGCCATCGCTGGCGTCTTCGGCTTCGTCGGCAACTATTGGCTGCATCGAAAACTCGAGGATGACCTGCGCGCATTCCAGCGCACTCTGTCCGGCAGTCCGGAGCACAAGCGCTGACTACCGTGCCGATACACCGTGACCAGTACAGCGATCAATCAGAGCTCTGCACTTGGGCGTCCAGCACGGTTGCGGGGACACCGTAAGGCAGGAACCGCACGCGACGGCGTGTGTCGGTGTTGTCGCGATGCGCACGCAAGGCCTCGAGCTCGCTCGGAAAAACCTGCTCGACCCTGGCCTCACCGGCGTCATCGATGCTGTAGATGACCCACACTCCACTGCCGGTCTCGCCGGTGGTCTCGCCCTCCGGTTTCGGCGGCCGCGTGCGCTCCGGCTGAACGAACTGACCCAGCAGCGACGCCACCGTATTCATGCTTGTGCGATCGATGTACGTGCTGGCCTTTCCGAGGAGGTCACGGAATTCGATCCCCGCCTCCCGCAACGCACGTTCGAATTCTTCCGGATCGAACCCGAAAGGCCGGTCGGGTGCCATCACATTGCTCCTGGAGTCGGATTCGGTACTACGCCTTCAGTGTCCTCGCGCAATCTCGACTTCGCCACGTCCGGCCATGTTCACGGCCGACGCGGCGAACATCGGCTGTGGGTGTTGTCGACGCTCTTCGATCCATAGACTTCGGCCGTGACCGATATGGCGGACTTTGCTCGGCTCATCGTTGGCGATCATGGCCTTTGCGTCGTCTCGACCTCGCGGGCCGATGGCACTGTTCAGTCCTCGCTCGTCAACGCAGGTGTGTTGGCGCACCCGCAGACCGGCGAGCCCGTGGTGGGCATGGTGATCCGCGGTGGTACGCGCAAATTGGACAATCTCCGTGTTCGGGCCCGCATGACGGTTGTCGTCCGTGTCGGGTGGGCGTGGGCGGCCGTCGAGGGATCGGTGTGGATTGTGGGTCCCGACGACCCGATGCCGGACATCGACGCCGAACGGATGCGGCAGTTGCTGCGCGAGGTTTTCACCGCGGCGGGTGGCACCCACGACGACTGGGACGAATATGACCGGGTCATGGCTGCCGAGCGACGCGCAGTCGTTCTCGTCGTCCCCGATCGCATCTACGGCAACGGCTGAGGCGGCGCTCTTTCCATAATAGTACGCGTGTGCGTACTATACGCATGTGCGTATTATTGAGATTCCCGAACAGCCGTTCGCGGACGGCATCGTCCTCATGCCGTGGAAACCCGGTCCACGCCAGGACATTTCCGGGCATGTGTTCGTCAGCGTGACCGACTTCCTGGCCCGGTCCGAGGAGGAAGTCCGCAGCATCTACGAGATCGGGCTCGAGCTGGGGAACACCTGGCCGGTCATGCAGGGCGCGGTGGGACTGTGGCTGTGGGGCAGGCCCGCCGCGCGACGCGGCGGATCCATCACGGTGTGGGAATCGGAAGCGGACATGCGCCGATTCGTGCGATGGCCGGTGCACGCCAAGATCGTGCGGGCATGGCGCGGCAAGGTGGGCATCGGTACCGACTCGTGGCAGGCCGACCACTTCGAGCCGCGACAGGTACTGGAACGCGCGCGGAACACACTGGAAAGTCCACATTGCGAGGAGTCATAACTCCCGATCGAAAACAGACGGCGAAAGGACGGGCGGCTACTCGCCGCCGCCTCGCCGCTCGGAGCCACATCATTTATGCCTGCGATGTTTTCGTGCCGCATGCCAGCGGTATGCCTGCTGTGTCGCACAATTGGACACGGATGAAGTTTCGGGCAGAGGTAAGTCATGAATATTCGCAAAACGCTGCTGGTTTCGGTACTGGCACCGTTGTCGGTCGCCAGCTGCGCACATGAGGGCTCGAAAAGCGTTGCGCAGGCGGTGATTCAACCACCTGCCGCGAGACAGACTTTGCAAGTGCCGGTCGGTCCCGGCCCCTCCGGCACGTACACGGTACAGGCGCAACCGGGTCCGGGCAGCTGCCACTACCGCAAGTCGGGCGACGGGCAACCACTGCCCGATCCCGCGTGCACCCCGGGAGCGGTCAATCCGAAGGTGGCCGCGGACAACCTCGGCGACACCATCTGCAAGGGCGGATATACCTCCTCGATCCGCCCGCCTGCCAATATCACCAACCGGGAAAAGGACGCCGACGCGAAGTCCTACGCCTATACCGGCCCATTGCACGACGCCGAGTACGACCACTTGGTGTCGCTGGAGCTCGGCGGCGACCCGAACGATCCGCGCAACCTGTGGGTGGAGCCACCGTCACCCGATCACAAGGCGGGCGCGGGGCCGAACAATCCGAAAGACGCCGTCGAGAACAGGTTGCATGCGCTGGTATGTTCCGGCAAGGTCGCCTTGACCGACGCCCAGAACGCCATAGCCGCCGACTGGACCACGGCCCTGGTCGACGTCGGCCACCCCGACGGCAAGTAGGCTCGACCTGCGGTGTCACCATTCCCGTTGGCATAGAAGGCATCTCGACCGAAATGCCGTCGTCCTCGGGCCGCGTGGTGTTCGCCGCTACGCGGGCAGGTGACCGTAGCCGAAAATGTTGATGAAGTAGTTGCCCGGGATCAGTTGGTTCATCGCGTGCCACTGCCCCGCCGGGTCGCGCTGGTAGTAACTCACCGGCGACAAACCGTCGTCGTAGCAGACGATGTCGGCGATGCCAAACGGGCTCCAATAAGTGCTTGCACCCAGGCGGCCGGGTGCGAGCGGTGGCGTGAACAGGTGACTGCACGGGGTGATGCTCGGTTCGTAGATCGAGGGCGCGGCCGCGGCCGTCGGCGCGAGGCCGACCACACCGATACCGCCCAATCCCACACACATCGCGGCAGTCAACGAACGAGGGACACTTCGTCCCATATCGGTTCTCCTCAACTATTCCGATCGGTAACAGTGAGCACACGATACGCGAACGCGCATGAGCTGAACCCCTTTGTCCATGCGGACAAGGGGTTTCAGCATGGAATGCGGACTGCTATGCAGGACGCGCCTGCAGGTGATCCGTCGCCGACAGCACCTTCAGCGCCTGCCGGACACCGACCGGCGCCCACGCCGCCGACGCATCGTGCACTACTACCGGATCGATGAGCAGCACCACGGTGCCCTTGGTCTCGAGCTCGAAACCTCCTGCGGCCGTTACGTTCTTGACCCAGTCCACGTCACGACCGTAGGTGAGGGCGATCCGATACACACCTTCGGATTCGAATGCCCACACCGGAGTTCTGTAGGGCCGCCCGGATTTTCGTCCTTTGTGGACAACCATGCTCATCGGGGGCACTTTCCCGGCCAACCGGCCGAGGATCGGGTTTGTCACGTGCCGGTTCAATTTCGCCAGTGTGCGCGGAAGCACCATCTGGGCGGTCCTCTCTCAGGGTGGCGTGCGGAGATCAGGTTACCCTCGACCGGTGTCCGTGCACCCTCAGTCGGAGATGATCGCGGTCTATGACGCCGCGGGCCGTGAAATCGGCGCGGCCGACCGCGCCACCGTCTATCGCGACGGCAGCTGGCACGCCAGTGCGGGCGTACTCGTCCGCTCCGGCGACGGTGAACGCGTCTATGTGCACCGCCGCACCGATACCAAGATGGTCTTCGCCGGTATGCACGACTGCCTGGCCGGTGGTGTCGTCGATCCCGGCGAGACTCCGGCTCAGACCGCGGTCCGGGAACTCGCCGAGGAACTCGGCATCGTGCTGCCCGCCGATGCGGCACCGCTGCCGCTGCGGGCCAGCGCGTCCTGGGACGGCAGCTGGCTTGGCGCACCGATGCGCTGTCATTTGTTCGCCTACGAGCTGCGCTACGACGGGCCCATCCGCCATCAGCCGGAGGAAATCGTGGACGGCTGGTGGTGGACCGATGCCGAACTGCGCGCACATCTGGCCGACCCGACCTGGCCGTTCGTCCCGGACACCCGCATCCTCACCGACCAGCTACTGGACTGAAAGGCCATCGGCCCATCAGGTCGAGGACCTGATGGGCCGATCAGCCTGCGATCTGTCAGGCGGCGCTACCGCTCATAGCACCCATGACCTGGGTGAAGAGGTTCGCGACGACTTCGAGGAGCTCCATGTACATTCCCTTGCTGGACCCGATATGAAATTTGCATTCTGCACGGGCTAGGTGTCCAGCAGGTAAGAGGGTCGTGAAAACGGGTGACTACCCCGAGGACGCCGCCGAGCCCGCCCATGCGGCGAAGGCGCCCGGATTGCGGGTCTGCAGCAGCACCCGGCCGGGTCCGGTGAAGTCGAAGACGAAGCCCTCGCCCGACTTCAGCGATTGGATGGACCGCCCGGATACCGCGCGCCGGATGGTGAAGTTCATGGCCAGGTCATAGGCCACCACATGGCCGGTATCGATGGTGATCGGCTCACCCGGCTGCAGATCGATCACATCGATCGCGCCGAATACACCGACGACCACCTCACCCTCGCCGTGCGCGCGCAGCCCGAAGCCGCCCTCGCCACCGAACAGATTCGCGAAGCCGCCCCACTTGCCCTCCACCTGCACGCCGTGCGAGTTCGCGATCCAGCCGCCGCGGCTGATGAAGAACGGTCGATCGGGAGTGATCTGCAGGTTCAGCATGTCGCCGGGCAGCGCTGGCGCCACGTCCACCCAGCCGCCCTGCGGCGGTGCGGTGAAGGTCGAGACGAAGAATGATTCGCCCGCGAGCACCGAACGCTTCAGCCCGGCGAGAATGCCGCCTTCGGCCTTGGCCTGCAACGAAACTCCCGCCGAATGCGCGACCATGGCGCCGCTCTCGACCCGCATCGGCTCGCCGCCGGCCAGGAAGCACCGCGCGACCGCGGAGGCCGGACTATGACGCAGTTGTACCTTCATAAATGCCGACCCTACCGGCTATTTCGGCTACGAAGGGTCCAGCGATTCCAGGGTCTTCGCATCGCGCGCGACGACCGCACCGCCGTCGGGAGTGAGCACGATCGGCCGCTGAATCAGCTTCGGGTTCGCCGCCAATGCCTCGATCCAGCGCTCGCGGTCGGCCTCGGTGCGTCCCCAGCTGGATATGCCCAGGTCCTTGGCGATCTGTTCACCGGTGCGGGTGATATCCCACGGCTCGGCGCCCAACCGCTGCAGCACCGTCCGCAATTCCGCGGCGGTCGGCGGATCGTCGAGGTAGCGCCGTACCGTGTACTCGACGCCCGCCTCGTCCAGGTGCGTGGTGGCAGTGCGGCTCTTGCTGCACTGCGGGTTGTGCCAGATCTCGGTTTGCCCAGATGTCATGGTCGCAGCGTACCTACAGGTGCATCCAGGTCGGCCATACCTGCGACCACGGGTGGCGCAGGCCGGTGCACTTCCACACGGTGACGTTCCGGGTATTGCCCGGATACCCGATTCGACTGTCCGCCTTGGCAACTGGCTCGACGTGCTCGAAATCCCAATGCAGGAAGGCATCATTCACGCCGAGAGCTCATCGCCGAAGTAGTCGTCGCGGCTGGTGGAGAACACCAACACGGGCACGGCCACGGCGGCGATGACACCGATACCCCGTGTCGCCACTGGCGGGCGCGCGCCGGTGGCGGGCGATTCAGCCCACGTATTCGTCGGCAACCTCCAACACCTCGTCGACGATCTCCAGCCCTGTGCGCAGTTCGTCGGCCGAGGTGGTCAGCGGCGGCGCGATCTGGAAGCGGTTGCCCGCATTGAACGGCCACAGCCCGCGCTCCTTGGCGGCAGCGGTGACCCGGTTCATCGGTTCGGCGGCTGGACCGGCGGCCGCGAACGGGATCAGCGGCTCGCGAGTGTGTGGATCGCGCACCAACTCCAGTGCCCAGAAGAAGCCGAGCCCGCGCGCCTCGCCGACGCTCGGATGCCGAGAAGCCAACTCCGCCAACCCTTTTCCGAGTACGTCCGCGCCGACGGTCCGCACATGGTCGAGAATGCCGTCGCGTTCGAAGACATTGATGGAGGCGATGCCCGCGGCACAGGCGAGTGGATGTCCGGCATAGGTGAGTCCGCCGGGATACACCGTATTGTCGTAGCGTTGCGCGATCCGTTCGGCCATCAGTACGCCGCCGAGCGGAACATAGCCGGAGTTCACACCCTTGGCGAAGGTGATGATATCGGGTGCGACATCGAAGGCTTGGACCGCGAACCACTCACCGACCCGGCCGAATCCGACCATCACCTCGTCGGCAATGTAGACGATGCCGAATTCGTCGCACAGTTCCCGGACACCGGCCAGATAGCCAGGCGGCGGCACGAGCACACCGTTGGTGCCGACCACTGTCTCCAGGATCAGACCCGCAATGTGTTGCGGGCCTTCCAATTCGATGACCTGACGCAAATGTTGCAGCGCCGCTGTCGTCTCTGCCTCGGGCGTGCTCGTACCCCAGGGCGATCGGTAGGGATACGGCCCGAAGAAGCGGACGACGTCGACATTGGTCGGCTCGGCGCCCCAGCGTCGCGGCTCACCGGTGAGCCCGATCGCGACGCCGGTGCCGCCGTGATAGGAGCGATAGGCGGCGAGCATCTTGGTGCGGCCGGTATAGCTGCGGGCCAGCCGCACCGCATGTTCGACGGCCTCCGCACCGCCGGTGGTGAACAGAATCCGATTCAGCTCGCCCGGCGCGCGTTCCACGATCAACCGGGCCAGTTCGCTGCGCGCCTCGTTGCCGACGGTCGGCGAGATGGTCGCGAGTTTCTGTGCCTGACCGATAATGGCCGCGACAATATCCGGATGCTGGTGGCCGATATTGACATTCACCAGTTGGGAGGAGAAATCGAGGTACCGTTTGCCGCTCTCCTCCCAGAACCACGAGCCCGACGCACCGACGATCGGCACCGGATTCAGGCTCGCCTGCGCGCTCCATGGATAGAAGACGTGATCGACCACCTATTTACCGCCTTCGGTCAGTGTCACCTGCTGTGGCGCGAATCCCGTTCCGGTGACGTCGATTCCACCGGATTTCAGTAGGTCCAGTGCCTTCGTGACGTATTCGTTGGTGAACGCGCCCGCATCGGGATCCTGCTTCAGCACCGTGACTCCCTCCTGGTTCTTGGTCTCCTTGGCGATCTTCACGGTGCGATCCCATGCCGACTTGTCGATCATGCCGATACCGTTGGGCGAGGGCCAGATCAGCTTGTTGACCTCGTTGATCTGCCACTGCTGGTGGCCGGCGCCGAGCGTGCTGCCCGCGGCGACGGTGATATCGCGGCATTTGTCGACATTGTCGCGGCAGAACGCCCAGCCCTTCAGCGAGGCGGCGATGAATTTGACGGTCTGGTCCTGGTATTTCGCATCCTTCAGCTTCTCTGAATTCGCCCAGATCGCGTCCTGCAGCATGGCCACGCCCTCGTCGTTCCAGTCGATGGTGGCGAAATCATCTGCGCTGTAGAGCTTTCCGGTGGCGGGATTCTTCGTCTCCAACAGCTGGGCGTATTCGTTGTAGGACATGGCTTGGGCGGCCGTGATGTCCTTGGCGAGGAAGGCGTTCATATCGAACTGCTGCTGGACCAGCTTGACATCCCTCGACGGGTCGATGCCCGCCTTGGTCATGCCCGCGAACAGCTCGAATTCATTGCCGTAGCCCCAGTTTCCGACGGTCTTACCGCGCAGTGCGGCCGGGCCCGTGATGTTGTCGGACTTGAACGAGACCTGTTTGGTGCCCGAGCGCTGGAACACCTGCGCCACATCGGTGATACCCGCCCCGGCCTCGCGGGATGCCAGCGCCTTGGGTACCCAGGCGATCGCGTAATCGGCCTGCCCCTGGGCCAGTACCGTCTGCGGCACGATATCGGTTCCGCCATCGAGGATTTCGACCGACAGTCCCTGCTCCTTGTAGAAGCCCTGGTCCACGGCGGCCAGATAACCGGCGAACTGTCCCTGCTTGAACCACTGCAATTGCAGGCGGACCTTGGTCAGGCCGTCCGCGGTGGTTCCGGAGCCGTTGTCGGTGGTGCTGCAGCCGGTCAGCGCGGCCGCCGCCAACGCCGCCAGCGCGAGACAAGCGCGTAAACGCCCTGTGGCAGTTCTCATTTCGATCTCCCAAAGATGTCGCGGATCAGGATGGTCCGGGGTCGGCGGGTCAGTTGTTCGAAAATCAGGACGACGGCGAGGAAGAGCAGGCCGACGATCATCGCGCCGACCACATACGCCCACGCCCGCGGATAGGCCGTATTCGCCGCCGCGGAGGTGATTCGGCTGCCGAGGCCGTTCTGCAGACCGCCGAAGTATTCGGCGATCACGGCCGCGATCACCGCGCCCGGCGCCGCGATGCGCAGACCGGTGAACAGGTAGGGCAGTGCCGCGGGCAGCCGCACCGTGCGGGTGACCTGCCAGCCGCCCGCCGCATACGAGGTCATCAGATCGGCGTGCACCTGTGGCACCTGACGCAGGCCGCGGGCGGTGCTGACGAACATCGGGAAGAACACGACGATGGCCACGACCATGCGGCGCGGGGTGTCGGTGGTGGTGGAATACATCGAATTCAACAGCGGCGCCAAGGCGACGATCGGCACGGC
>NZ_BDAZ01000038.1 GCF_001612725.1 Nocardia anaemiae NBRC 100462
CGATCGGCACGGCGGCGGCCGCGGCGGCCAGCGGTGTCAACAGCCCCTCGACCAGCCGGAACCGCACCGCGACCATCGCCGCCACAATGCCGAGGACAGCACCGACCAGCAGGCCGATAAGGGCGTTCGCACCGGTCGCGGTGGCGGCATCGAGTATGCGGTCGAAGTTCTCGGTGAACTGTTTCGCGATCGCGGTCGGCGCGGGCAGCAGGAAGGACGGCACACCCGCGGCGACGGTCAGCACCTGCCACAGCGCCAATCCGCCGACCCCGAATACCACCGGTGGTAGCCATGTCTTCATCGCAGCTCCGGTCCCGCCACGATGATGTCGGCGGTCTCATGACCGCCGCGCAGCGCGGTGCGGACGGCGGCGACGGCCTCGAAAAAGGCCTCGCTGGAACGGATATCGTCACCGCTGACACCCGCCTCGCGGCCCCAGCCGCCGGTCGGCACGATCTCGGTGATACGGCCGGGACGCGGCGACATGACCACCACGCGGTCGGACAGGAATACTGCCTCCGGAATGGAGTGCGTCACGAAAACCACTGCGGCACCGGTCTCCGCGGCGATGCGCAACAATTCGCCCTGCATGCGTTCGCGGGTCATCTCGTCCAGCGCGCCGAACGGTTCGTCCATGAGGAGCAACGATGGTTTGCGGGCCAATGCCCTGGCGATCGCCACACGCTGTTGCATGCCGCCGGACAGTTCCGCCGGATAGCGGCGCGCGAAATCGGTGAGACCGGCCATTTCCAGGAGTTCGGCACTGCGACTGCGTCTTTCGGCCTTGGGTACCTTGTGTAGCTCGAGCGGCAATTCGACATTTGCCTGTACGGTGCGCCAGTCCAGTAGCCCGGCCTGTTGGAAGGCGATGCCATAGTCCTGATCGATTCTCGCCTGCCTGGCGGACTTGCCGTGTACGGTCACGCTGCCGCTGCTCGGCCGTTCCAGATCGGCGATGATGCGCAGCAAGGTGGATTTGCCGCAGCCCGACGGGCCGATCAGCGAAACGAACTCCCCGGCCAGGACTTTCAGCGTCACATCCGACAGTGCGGTCACCGAGCCCGCGTCGAAGATCTTGCCGACCTCCGTGAGGTCGACCGCCGCGACGTCTTCGGGCTTGTCCCCGACGGGAGCCGGATCAGTAGCCTCGATCCGCTCGTCGGTGTGCGTGGTGGCCGATTCCACTTTCCCGGTCAACGGGTACCTCCTGAAGAACCGCGCGCCCCAGGGGGACGGCTGTAACGACGCAGTGCAACTTCGGCCAGGCCGACGACGGCGGTCACGGCGACACCGAGCAATGCCGCGGCGAGAACGGCCGCGTAGAGCCGGGCCGCATCGCCGGTGGCCTGCTGGGAAAAGACGATGATCTGGCGACCGATACCGCCCGCGGTGCCGGTCGAGATCTCCGCGACCACCGCACCGATCACCGATGCCGCCGCGGCCAAGCGCAAGGCGGGCAGAAAATGCGGCACCGCGGCGGGAAAGCGTAAGTGCGCCAAGGTGTCCCACCAACTGGCCGAGTAGCTGTGCAGCAATTCCACCGATGCCTTCGACGGCGCCTGCAAGCCGCGCAACATTCCGACCGCGACCGGGAAGAAGGCCAGATACGACGCGATGACCGCGATACTCATCCACGGCTGCCACGGCTGCCCGGCGATGACGATCTTGCCACCCCAACCGGCAACGAGCGGCGCCAAGGCGATCAGCGGAACGGTCTGCGAGACAACGATATAGGGCAGCAATCCGCGCTCGACGAAGGCGAAGCGCTGCATCACCACCGCGAGCGCCACGCCGACTACGGTGCCGATCGCCAATGCCAGCAGGGCAAGTCCGAAGGTGAATCCGGCTGTGCGCAGCAGGGTCGCACCGACGGTGCTCGTGCCGTCCTTGTCACCGAGCACGGTGATGACCGACCAAACATGCGGCAGCGCGGCATCACTCGTGCGCGGCAAGATCCGGGTGTCGCCGATGCTGACCCCGTGCTCGGGTACGAAGTACTTGACGAGCTCCCAAACCGCGACCACCAGTACCAACACACCGACCGCGTAGCCGACCTGGCGCGCCCGCAACGCTCCCGCTCTCATCGCTCACCCGCCGACACCGGAACCGGCTGCGCCTCGGACTCCGCGAGACGCCTGCTGACCAGCTCACAGCAGGCCGCCGCGAGCGCGAGTGCCGCCGCTACCGTCGCGATCACTCGGCACCCGCCGTCGCCGTGACCGAATGCGCCAACCGTGGCAGCACCGACTCCCCGTATGCCTCCAGCGTGGCCGTCTTGGCATCGTGCTGGAGGTAGATCGCGAACTGGTCGACGCCGAGCTTCTCCAGTTCGTGCAGCCGGACCAACTGCTCGTCGGGCGTGCCGATCAGGCAGAATCGGTCCACGATCGCATCCGGCACGAATTCGGCATGCGGATTGCCCGCGCGGCCGTGCTCGTTGTAGTCGTAGCCCTGACGGCCCGCGATGTAGTCGGTGAGCGCGGCCGGAATATCGCCGTCGGTACCGTACTTCGCGACGATATCGGCGACGTGATTGCCGACCATGCCACCGAACCAGCGGCATTGTTCCCGGGCATGCGCCGTCGCGGCATCGGAGCCGTCGGTGACGTACGCCGGAGCCGCCACACAGATTTTCACTGAACCAGGGGCGCGTCCTGCCTTCTCGGCGGCCGCCCGCACCCGGGCGATGGTCCACGTGGTGATATCCGGGTCGGCGAGTTGCAGGATGAATCCGTCGGCGACCTCCCCGGTGAGCTCGAGCGCGCGTGGACCGTACCCGGCCACCCACACCTCGAGCCGGGAGGCGCTCGCCCACGGGAAGCGCACCACGGTGTCGCCGAGGTGGGCACTGCGACCATTGCCGAGCTCCCTGATCACCTCGATGGATTCGCGCAGTGTCGCCAAGGTGGTCGGTTTGCCGCCGAGGGTGCGCACGGCGGAATCACCGCGGCCGATACCGCAGATGGTGCGGTTGCCGAACATATCGTTGAGCGTCGCGAAGGTCGACGCGGTTACCGTCCAGTCCCTGGTCGCCGGATTGGTGACCATCGGGCCGACGACGACCTTGCGGGTCGCCGCGAGAATTTGGCTGTATATGACATAGGGCTCCTGCCACAGCAGGTGCGAATCGAAGGTCCACACATGCGAAAAGCCGTGTGTCTCCGCCTGTCTGGCCAGTTCGACCACCCGCGATGCGGGAGGTGTGCATTGCAGCACCACACCGATATCCATGCGGCACTCTCCATTCCGGTCAGATCAGGTCAAATCAGGTTCTGCGACAGTTCGCGGGCAATGAACCGGCCGTGACCGGCACTGCCCAGATACGCACCGTCGTCGACGATCACGCGGCCGCGCGAGAGCACCGTGTCGACATGTCCGTCGATCTCGAAGCCCTCCCAGGCCGAGTGATCCATATTCATGTGATGGGTCTTGCCGAACCCGATGCTGGTGTGTCCGTTGGGGTCATAGATGACGATGTCGGCGTCGGCGCCCGGACTGATCACGCCCTTGCGCGGATACATGCCGAACATGCGCGCCGGGGTGGTGCAGCAGACCTCGACCCAGCGCTCCAGCGATATCAGCCCGTTCTTGACGCCCTGGAACATCAGATCCATCCGATGTTCGATGCCGCCGATCCCATTCGGGATCTTGCTGAAATCGCCGAGCCCCAACTCTTTCTGATCCTTCATGCAGAAGGGACAGTGGTCCGTGCTGACCGAGGTGACATCACCGGTGCGGATAAACCGCCACAGCTCGTCCTGATGTCCCTCGGCCCTCGCCCGCAGCGGCGTCGAGCACACCCACTTCGCCCCCTCGAAACCCGGTGCGCCCAAATGCTCTTCGAGCGACAGATACAGGTACTGCGGACAGGTCTCACCGAAGACGTTCTGGCCGTTGCCCCGTGCGGCGACGATCTGCTCCATCGCCTGCTTGGCCGAGACGTGCACGACATACAGCGGCGCATTAGTCAACTGCGCCAACATGATCGCGCGATGGGTGGCCTCCTCCTCCATCTGCCACGGCCGGGTGACACCGTGGTGGTACGGCGAGGTCTCACCGCGCGCCAGCGCCTGCTCGACCAGCACATCGATGGCGATGCCGTTCTCCGCGTGCATCATCAGCAGCGCGCCGAGATCGCCCGCCGATTGCATGGCCCGCAGGATCTGGCCGTCATCGGAGTAGAAGACACCCGGATAGGCCATGAACAATTTGAAGCTGGTGACGCCCTCGGCCACCAATTCGCTCATCCCCTTGAGGGATTCGTCGTTCACCTCGCCGATGATCTGATGGAAGCCGTAGTCGATCGCGCAGTTGCCCGCGGCCTTCTCGTGCCACAGGCCGAGGGTGTCCTGTACCCGCTCACCGGGCTTCTGCACCGCGAAGTCGACAATGGTCGTGGTGCCGCCCCAGGCGGCCGCGCGAGTGCCGGTCTCGAAGGTGTCCGAGGCTTCGGTGCCGCCGAAGGGCAGCTGCATATGGGTGTGGCCGTCCACGCCGCCAGGAATCACATATTTGCCGGTCGCGTCGATGACCACATCGGCGGACTCGGCGAGATCCGCGCCCAATGCGGTGGCGCCGGGTTGCAGGACGGCGACAATGGTCTCGCCGTCGACAAGCACATCGAGCAATTGCGATCCGGTCGCCGAGACCACGGTGCCGCCGTGAATGAATGTTTTCGCCATATCGATTTCACCAGCCTCAGGGAGCCACCATCGGTCCGTAGGCGTCGGGGCGGCGATCGCGATAGAACGCCCAGCGGTCGCGCACCACCTTGATCAGATCCATATCGAGGTCACGGATCACCAGTTCGGGAGCGGTGTCCGAGGCGACGTCTCCGACGAATTTACCTTCCGGATCCACGAAATAGCTGGTTCCGTAGAAATCGTCATCGCCGTATTCCTCGATGCCGACCCGGTTGATGGCGCCGATGAAGTATTCGTTGGCGACCGCGGACGCCGGTTGCTCCAGTTTCCACAGGTAACCGGACAGCCCGCGCGAGGTCGCGGAGGGGTTGAAGACGATTTCCGCGCCCGCCAGGCCGAGGGCGCGCCAGCCCTCCGGGAAATGCCGGTCGTAACAGATGTAGACGCCGACCCTGCCGACCGCCGTATCGAAGACCGGCCAGCCCACATTTCCGGGCCGGAAGTAGAACTTCTCCCAGAATCCGTTGACGTGCGGAATATGGTGTTTGCGGTACTTGCCGAGGTAGCTGCCATCCGCATCGATAACCGCCGCGGTGTTGTAGAGCAGCCCGGGCTGTTCCTGCTCGTATACCGGCAGGATCATTACCAAACCCAATTCCTTTGCCAGGGCGGCGAATCGCTCCGTCGTCGGACCCGGCACCGATTCCGCGTAGTCGTAGAACTTGGTGTCCTGCACCTGGCAGAAGTACGGGCCGTAGAACAACTCCTGGAAGCAGATCACCTTCGCGCCCTGTGCGGCGGCCTGGCGTGCGTAGTCCTCGTGCGCCTTGATCATGGACTCTTTATCACCCGTCCAGTTGGTCTGGACGAGCGCCGCTCGAACGATTCCCATGCTTTGTTATACTTCACCGAGATTCAATTCGGTTGTGTTACAAGATTGCGGAAACAGTTTCGTGGCCGTAAACCTTGGGGCCGGTCCTCGTTCCGGCGCAGTGCCCGACGCAGAATGACGCTGTGAACTTCGACTCGACGACTGCGCCGCAGGTGCCCGCAGACGACCTGCGAGACACCGCGCCCGCACCTGTCGCGGCCGGATCCGGCCTGTTCAACGCGGATCTCGAAGATCGCACCCCGGCCGGAATCGCGGCAGCGGTGAGCCGCCGGATCCGTTCCGGAGCGATCGAACCCGGATCGCGGCTCCCGACCGTACGTGAAGTCGCCCGCGAGTTGCGGGTCTCCCCCGCGACCGTCAACCAGGCTTGGCGCGCGCTGGCCGCCACCGGCGCGATCGTGTCGCGGGGTCGTGCCGGAACCTTCGTCGGCGAGCGCACCGCCATTCGTACGGCCACGCCGACGGGCCGCTATCAGCGCCTGCACCCACCCTCGGACAGCGCCTTCCGCATCGATCTGTCCCGGGGCACCCCCGATCCGCGGCTGCTGCCGGATCTGGTCGCCGCCTTGCGCACGATCTCCGAGCACGGTCGCGGCAATGATCTCGCGGCGGACTATCTCGGCGAGGCCGTACTGCCGGAATTGGCCGCCAAGGTGCGCACCGATTGGCCCTTTCGCGCCGAACGGCTCGCGGTCGTCGACGGAGCGCTGGATGCCATCGATCGGCTACTCGCCGCGCATGTCCGCCTCGGCGATGCGGTGGCCGTCGAAGATCCTTGCTTCCCACCGTTTCTCGATCTGCTCGCCCGGATCGGCGCCCGACCGATTCCGGTCCGCATGGATGGATCCGGTCTGCTGCCAGACGATCTCGAGCGGGCACGTGGTGCCGCCGCGCTGATCATGCAGCCGCGCGCACAGAATCCGACGGGGGTCTCGCTCACCGCCGCCCGGACCCGGGAGCTTGCCGGAATCCTCACCGGCACAGAGACTCTCGTTATCGAGGACGACCACTCCGCGGGCATCGCCGCCAGCACACTGCGTTCGCTCGGCGCGCGACTGCCCAGCCGAACGGTACACATCCGCTCCTATTCCAAATCGCACGGCGCGGATCTGCGCTTGGCCGTGGTCGGCGGCCCCGCCGAGCTGCTCGATCCGATGATCGAACGGCGCATGCTCGGCCCCGGTTGGACCAGTCGACTGCTGCAGCGCCTGCTGCTCACCATGCTCGACGACGACGCCGCCGTGCGCACCGTCGCCGCCGCCCGCACCGAATACCGCAGGCGCTCAACCGAACTCCGCCGCGCCCTGGCTCGCAAGGGCGTTACCGTCCCCCGCGGTGACGGCATCAATCTGTGGCTCCCGGTCGCCGACGAGAACGCGGCCATGATCTCGCTGGCCGCCGCGGGTATCAAGGCCGCACCCGGCCGTCCCTTCGAGGTCGAGGATCACCCGCACGGCGACCACCTGCGCATCACCGTCGCCGCGATCGCCGACGGCGAGCTGGACTGGCTCACCAGTGAACTCGCCGCCGCGACCACCGCGGCCCCCACCTACCGTCGCGTTCGTCGCGCTTAGGAGCCGGGCTCGATATCGAAGCTGGTGGAGCCGTCCGCACCGGCCGGGATGACGGGCACGATCACCGATGACGGGTGCTCGGCATCCTTGTAGACCGTCTGCGTCGCGGGCTGCGTGCGTGCGCTGTCGCCGAAAGGCTCGCCGGTATTCGTATTCGGCGCGTACTGCGGATAGTCACTGCTGCTGATGGCCACCCGGATTCGATCGCCCGCCTTGAATTGGTAGCTGGTCGGCCAGATCTTTATGGTGAATGGATAGGGCTGGCCGGGCACCAAGGGGGTCGGATCCGACAGCGAATCCCGGAAGGCGGCGCGGATGATGCCATTGTTGAGGTTGACCGCCGACCCGTCGGGCGAGACGACCTCGAGTCGCGCGACGAAGTCGGTATCCGGCGCGGTGGACGAGGCCCACAGCTTCACGGTGATCGGGCCGGTCACCTCGGTATCGGCGCCGAGCGGGTCGGTGGTGTAGGTGAGCACATCCGAACGCTGCTCGACCGCAGTCTGGTCGAACGGTCCCTGCGGACCCGATCCGACCGAACAGCACGAATGTCCGCCGACACTCGGCGCGGGTACGGCCGGATCGTAGACATACCGATCGACCCCGGCCGGACCGCTCGGCGCGTGATCGACGAGTTTGCCGACCCGACCGGCGACACCGTTGGCACCGCTATCGGTGAAGAAGTATTCCTTCCATTGTGTTTGCGGCAGTGGCCAACTCGGTGCCGACTTCCACCGATTGGCACCCATCAGGTAGTAGTCGACACGGGGTTTGCCCGCGACGCCGTTATCCGTGCCTTTGAGGAAGTGGTCGAACCAGGCCAGCATCAGCTCGTTGATCGGGCTGTCACCCACCGGACCGAGCTGCTCCAGCCTGGGCGCGATCATCGAAGTGGGACGCCCCCAGCCGAGGTGGTCCCACGGACCGATCACCAAGCGCTGGTTCTGCCGTGCCGATGTCGCGCCGCGCTCGACCATGCCGGTGAAGTTCTCGATGCCGCCCGCGAGGAATGCGTCGTACCAGCCCTCGATATCGAGCACCGGCACCCCGACATTCGGATAGCGGTCGCGGATGCTCCACTGCTTCCAGTAATCGTTGCGCGTCGAGTTGCGGATCCAGTCGAAGTACCACGGCGCGACGGCCGGGTTGTTCGGCTGCAGCGGCGGAAAGTCTTTGTAGGGACGGTAATTCAGCCACGAGGTGATGTTCTGCAGATCCGTGCGCAGCTGGTTGGCGGTGGCCCTGTCGTCCCGGCGTTCGGCGGATTCCGCGCCGATGGTGCCCATCGCCCATGGTTCGACGAAACCGAGCCGGAAGGCGCCCCCCTCATAGGTCCAGCCGTCGTAGTAGTCGGAGGCGGTATTCGCGGGCACGATCGTGGTCAGGTGCGGCGGCGTCTCGATGGCGGCCAGCCATTGTGTCGCACCGACATACGACGAGCCGTACATACCGACCTTGCCATTCGAACCGGGCAGTTGCGCGGCCCATTCCACGGTGTCGTAACCGTCGTGGGTGTCATTGCCGAATTCGCTGAATGTGCCGTCGGAGCTGCCGATACCGCGAATGTCCTGGATGACCACCAGGTAGCAGTGCGAGGCGAACCAGTCGGGGGTGCGATAGCGCGAGGGCTGGATCTGCGCGGCGGCCTTGCCGTATTGGGTGCGCATCAGGATCACCGGCACCGTGTCGCTGGTCTGCGGACGGTACACGTCGGCGCGCAACACCGTGCCGTCGCGCATCGTCGCCGGAACGTCGGCCTGCTTGTCGACCGCGCATGTACCACGGTCATCGTTCGGTGGCCAGGCACCGGTTTGCGAGGTCGATTTCGTCTCGGTACTCGCCGTGCACCCACCCACAAGTGCGGCCACACACGCCACCGCGGTAGACCAGCGCAGCACCCCGAATATGTGTCCGGACAAGCTGATACACCTCCCGTGGAGGCGATGCCACCGACAGAGTCGATGCGTGCCGAGCCAGTTAGCCGATCGGATGCGCCTCCGTCGCAGCCATGCTAACCGACCACTCGTCCCACATCGGCGGATTTCCATTGCCACACAGTCGCAATACGCATCTCGTTCCGCCGGAAGCGTCGAGATGGAATGATCCGCTCAGCATCACCCGATGCGACACCCAACAGAAGGAGACCTCGACCGGTGAGCAGCGAAGTGCAGGCACGGCGATTCGACCACCATCAGCCCATCAGGCAGCATCGCGAAGTCGGGACCGCCCTGCTACGGGGCCTCGGTGTACTCGCCGTCGGCACCACCCTCGCGATCTTCGCCGCGGGCGGGGTCTCGGCGGATCCGGGCACCCCGGTCGCCGGATGCGTGGCCCCCGATTCGGCCAAGCCCGAGAGCAAGCAGTGGGCCAGCGAGCCCGCGATGGCGATCGATACGGGCGCGAAGTACACCGCGCAGCTGGAAACCACCTGCGGCACAGTCAATATCGCCCTGGAGGCCGCCCGCGCACCGCGCACGGTGAACTCCTTCGTATTCCTCGCCGGGCAGCGGTATTTCGACCACACCCAGTGCCACCGCTTGACCACCGCAGGCATCTTCGTCCTGCAGTGCGGTGATCCCACCGCCACCGGCACCGGCGGGCCGGGCTACCAATTCCCGAACGAGAACCTGGACGGCGCCACCTATCCGGCCGGTACGGTCGCCATGGCCAATGCCGGTCCCGACACCAACGGCAGCCAGTTCTTCCTGGTCTACAAGGATTCGCAGCTGCCGCCGAACTACACCCCGTTCGGCAGGATCACCGACGGTCTCGACGTCGTGCAGCGGGTCGCCAACGCGGGCGCCGCTGGCGGCGAAGACGGTCGGCCGAACGCCGATGTCGTGCTGAATTCGGTGACCACCGCTCAGGGCTGATCGACATAGGCCGGTGGCGGTGTCGTCCATGACGACACCGCCACCTCCGCTCAGCCGAGCGTGGCGACGACGTACGCGGCGGCCTCGGCAATGAGGGCCTGGTTGTACTCGGCGTCCCTGGTGAATTTGCTGGACATGATCGCGATGACGAGCGGAGCAGCGTTCGGCGGCCACACGATGGCTATATCGTTGAGCGTGCCGTAGTCGCCCGTCCCGGTCTTGTCGGCGACGGTCCATCCCTGTGGTACCCCGGCCCGAATGCGCTGGGCGCCAGCGCCGGTGGCATTGCGTTCGAGGAGACCCCGCAGAAAGGCGCGCTTCTCCTCCGGTAGAGCGTCGCCGAGCACGATCTTCTGATAGTCCGTGCCGATCGCTCTCGGCGAGGTGGTGTCTCGGGGATCACCGGGCGTGGCTTCGGTGATCGCGGGTTCGATTCGATCCATTCGGGTGATCGTGTCGCCGAGGCTTCGCGCGTAGGCCGTGAGTTCGCCCGGTCCGCCGATATCGCGGAGCAACAGATTGCCCGCGGTGCCGTCGCTGTAGCGGACGGCGGCGTCGCACAGCTCGCGGATCGTCATGCCCGATGCCACATGTTGCGGGGTGATCGCGGCATTCCGCAACAGATCGGCCTCGGTATAGGTGACGGTGACATCCAAGTGCGACAAGGGGTTACGCTGCAGGACCGCTGCCGCGGCCAGCCCTTTGAAGGTGGAGCAGAACGCAAAACGCTCATCCGCGCGATAGGCGATAGTCGTGCCCGTCCCGGTGGCCAACGCGTACACGCCGAGACGTGCGGCGAACTTTTGTTCCAGCTCAGTCAGATGAACGTGGTCCTGGGTGGGGGCGATGGACGCGGGAGGTGAACCATCTTCGCCGGTCGTGCATCCAGTCAATGGCAGCAACGCCGCCGCGGCGAATAACGAACGGCGGTTGATGTTCGAGCGTGTCAGCGTCATCGCCTTTCTTCCGCTGCCGCGGCGGCGGTCCGGCCGCTACCGTGGCCATCCCATCAATACCCGAAATTGCCGCGGGCGCACCACTTCCACGTCGCGAGACTTGACTTGGAGCGCACTCCAGGTCATAGCGTTGGCAGGGCAAAATCGTCTAGTACCAGGGGATCACTTCATGGAACTCGGTTTTCACCTACCGATATTCGATATCGACGGCGGCACCACGGCCATTGCCGGTGAGCTGGCCAGGGTCGGCGCCGCGGCGGAGGCATCCGGCGCGACGTGGCTGTCGTTCATGGACCACTACTTCCAGATCGAGCCGACCGGACTTCCGGCCGAGGCCAATATGTTGGAGGGCTACACCACTCTCGGTTATCTGGCCGCGCACACCTCCCGCATCGATCTCGGTCTGCTCGTCACCGGCGTGACCTACCGGCATCCCGGTCTGCTCGCCAAGATCGTCACCACCCTCGATGTCCTCTCGGGCGGCCGCGCCGTGCTCGGCCTCGGCGCCGCCTGGTTCGAGCGCGAGCATCGCGGACTCGGTGTGCAGTTCCCACCGATCGCCGAGCGGTTCGAGCGGCTGGAGGAGACGCTGCGCATCTGCCAGCAGATGTGGGATCCGCAGAACAACGGCCCCTTCGAGGGCAAGCACTACCAGTTGGCCGAGACGTTGTGTTCGCCGCAGCCGATCAACCGGCCCAAGGTGCTCATCGGCGGTGGCGGCGAACGCAAGACGCTGCGGTTGGTCGCGCAGTACGGCGACGCCTGCAACCTGTTCGGTGCCGCCCCAGAGGATGTCGGCCACAAACTCGACGTCCTGCGCCGCCATTGCGACGATGTCGGGCGCGATTACGCCGATATCCGCATCACCATCATGGCCAACAACCCGCGCCCGAATCCGGACAATCGCGACGAATTCGTCCGGCAGATGGCCGATTACGCCAAGCTCGGCGTGCATACCGTGATCATTATCCCGACCACCGGATCTCCGGCGGCGTGGATCGAGGGCATGGCACCGGTGGTACCGCAACTCGCCGAACTCGGTTAGCGCCGTGCGGCACAGGCCCTTTCGCATGATCTTGATCCGAAAGTGCCTGTGTCGTACTCGATCTCCGCACCGGATATCAATCCGGCATGGCGTTCGGGAAGTACACCGAACGACTCGGACGAGACGGCTGGTCAGTCGAGGCGAAGCAGATCGGGCCAGACCTGCGACCAGGGCTGACGTGGAGTGCAGCGCCAGATGGTGACATCGCGGGTGACGTCCGGGTAGCCGAGGCGGGCATCGACGCGGCCGATCGGGGTCAATTCGCTACAGGTGGCGCGCATTTCGTCCTCGGCATTGCCGACCCACAGCACCGTTGTCGCGGAATCCGGTGGGGTGCCGAAGTATCCGAAGCCGCGATTGGGGCTGTAGACGGCCGGAAGGCCGTAGCGATTTCGCTCGACATCCAAAGCGCTTGCCTGCCAATAGGAATCCGTGACGATCACCGCATTCGCATGCTCGAGGAGGGCCTGGTATGCGTCGGCGGTCGCCTCGCGCAGCTCCGGCCAGCCGAATTTGCCGTACAGGCCGATTTCCAGACCGGCCTCGGCCTGACTGTCGACCGGATCGATGGACGACTCGGATTGCCACGGCATCGTGATTACCGCGATCGCCACCGAAATCGCGACCAGCGGGACGGTCGCATAGGTCCGCCATCGTCCGGTGTATTCGGTCCAGCGCACCGCGCCCGCCGCCATGATCGCCGCATAGCATCCCGCCGCATAGTAGGGACGACCGTTGGTCGCGATGAATGCCACGGCCAGCAGCAGTGGCAGCGGTGCGAGGAATCGGTACGGCCGCAATGTCTCCGAGCGGAACAGCGCCCAGATTCCGACCACCAGCAGCACACCGCCGAACAACCCGGCCGCGATCAACGCCAGTGGCAGCCAGGTGTAGCGGCCACCGATCGTCGCCTGCTCCGCCGCCACCACCGCACCCAACCGCAGCTGCGGCCAGTCGTGTTCGGCCTGCCAGATCAGCGTCGGCACCATGACCAGGACAACGACAACCGCGCCCACCCACAACACCGGCCGCCGCAAGAGCTCACGAGGCCCATGGATCGCCACCCCGATGGCGACCGCGATCCAGAAGAACGGAATCAGCCATTTCACTTGCATATCCAGCGCTGTGACCAGCGCGGCCCACAGCAACAGACGGTCGTGGCGGGTGCGCACCCACCGGATGAGCAGCCAGCTGATCATCACCCACAGCGCGGTATCAATCGTATTGGTGGCCAACTGGGTTCCCTGCACGAGCAGGAAGGGCGAGGTCGCATACGCTGCCGCGCTCAATACCTGCGCGGTCCGCGAACCGCCGAACTCGCGCGCGATCTGCGCACTGATCAGCACCGCGACAACGGTGACCAGTGCCGCCGGGATCCGCAGTGCTACAAGCGATCCCGGCGCCAACACATCCATCAGCCGGGCAATGGCGGGCAGCAGCGGCCCCTGATCGGCATAGCCGAATCCGAGTCGATGCCCGGCCGAAATGAAATACAGTTCGTCACCGAAATATCCGTACCGTCCCAGCGATGCGAACAGCATGATCGCCGACACCACGGCGATCGCGCCCACACCGAGCCACGCGAACGGCGGCGTCTTGGCGCTATCCTCCTGCCGCACTTCACTTTCCACCACGGTGGTCATCACGTCCCCCCTTCCGGGTCGCCAAATCGAATAGTCGGCACACATGCGCCGAGTACGTCGTCATATCGAAGTCTTTCTCCCGAATCGCCCGCCCGGCCGCGCCATCGATGGCATCGCGGATCGACTTGGCCATGATCATCGGATCGAATTCGCCGAACTCGCCGATTCGCTGCCCTTCGCGCATGATGTCGATGAGCGGCTGGATGATCTCCTGCTCGCCCTCCGCCGAGGCGAATCGCGGCTTACCGTCCGCATCACGCAGATTCAGCACCACATCGGTCAGCGCCGCGACATACTTCGTGTTCGCATCGATGAATCCGAGATTCGCCCCGATATAGGCGAGCAACTGATTCCGCGGCCCGTCCGCCGCCATCACCGCGGGCGCGATGTGCTCGCCACCGGACACATACAGCTGGATCACCAGCTGCTCCATCAGCTCGTCCTTGCCCGCGAAGTGATACGAGATGACGCCCTTGGAGATCCCGGCATGCTTGGCGATCCGCGCCAGCGAAGCCCGCCCGTACCCCTCCTCGGAGATCACCTCCACGGCCGAGGCAATGATCTGCCGCCGCCGCGCCTCCTCGATGAACGACCGCTGCCGACCACCCGTCTCATTTTCTGGCCGCATGGCCAAATTTTAATCCGCCCGCTCCAAACACCACATCACCCCAGAGAATGACCCCCACCTACCCCACAATGATGACCCCGGAAACGCCGAAGGGCCGCGCTCCTGGTTGGAAGCGCGGCCCTCGGTTCGAAACCTACAGGTACTGACCGGTGTTCGACTCGGTGTCGATGGCGCGGCTGGCACTGGCATTCTTGCCGGTGACCAAGGTGCGGATGTAGACGATCCGCTCGCCCTTCTTACCCGAGATGCGTGCCCAGTCATCGGGATTCGTGGTGTTGGGCAGGTCCTCGTTCTCGGAGAACTCGTCCACGATCGAATCGTAGAGATGCTGGATGCGCAGGCCAGGGTTGCCGGTGTCGAGCACAGCCTTGATGGCGTACTTCTTGGAGCGGTCCACGATGTTCTGGATCATGGCGCCGGAGTTGAAGTCCTTGAAGTACAGGACTTCCTTGTCACCGTTGGCGTAGGTGACCTCCAGGAAGCGGTTGTCCTCGCTCTCGGCGTACATCCGGTCGACGACCCGTTCGATCATCGCGCGGATGCACAGGCTCTTGTCGCCGCCGAACTCTTCGAGATCGTCGGCATGCAGCGGCAGTTGTTCGGTCAGGTACTTCGAGAAGATGTCCTGTGCCGATTCGGCGTCCGGGCGCTCGATCTTGATCTTCACATCGAGACGTCCTGGCCGCAGGATCGCGGGGTCGATCATGTCCTCGCGGTTGGACGCACCGATAACGATGACATTCTCGAGGCCCTCGACACCGTCGATCTCGGAGAGCAACTGCGGCACGACCGTGGTCTCCACGTCGGAGGAAACGCCCGAACCACGGGTGCGGAAGATCGAATCCATCTCGTCGAAGAACACGATCACCGGCGTACCCTCGGACGCCTTTTCCCGTGCCCGCTGGAAGATGATCCGAATGTGGCGCTCGGTCTCACCCACGAACTTGTTCAGCAGCTCGGGGCCCTTGATGTTCAGGAAGAACGACTTGGCTTCCTTGGCATCCTCACCGCGCGCCTCGGCGATCTTCTTCGCCAGCGAGTTGGCGACGGCCTTGGCGATCAACGTCTTACCGCAACCGGGCGGACCGTAGAGCAGCACACCCTTGGGCGGGCGCAGCGCGTATTCGCGGAACAGATCCTTGTGCAGGAACGGCAATTCCACCGCATCGCGGATCTGCTCGATCTGCCGACCGAGACCACCGATATCGCTGTAGTCGACATCGGGCACTTCCTCGAGCACCAGATCCTCGACCTCGGCCTTGGGAATCCGCTCGAAGGCGAAACCGGCCTTGGTGTCCACGAGCAGCGAATCTCCCGGCCGCAGCTTGCGGATCGGCGAATCGGGATCGTCGAGATCATCGACCTCGGCGACCTTGGCCAGCGGACCCGCCAACCACACCACGCGCTCCTCGTCGGCATGTCCGACGACCAGCGCCCGGCGACCGTCGTCGAGGATCTCGCGCAGGGTGCCGATCTCACCGACGGCGTCGAAGATTCCGGCCTCCACGACCGTGAGCGCCTCGTTGAGACGGACGGTCTGACCGTATTCGAGGGTCGAGGTGTCGATATTGGGTGAACACGTCAAGCGCATCTTGCGACCCGAAGTGAACACGTCGACCGTCTGATCCTCGTACACACCGATCAGAATTCCGTACCCGCTCGGTGGCTGACCCAGCCGATCGACCTCCTCGCGCAAGGCCACCAGCTGCTGGCGCGCCTCCTTGAGGGTGTCCATCAGCTTGGTGTTGCGAATGGTCAGCGAATCGATGCGGGCTTCCAATTCCCGTGCGCGATCCGGCGAATCGGCGAGTTGCCTGCGGAGTGCAGCCGCTTCGGCGCGTACCGCCTCGAGCTCTCTCCAGGCCGCCGAATCCGAATTCTCGATGGGGCTCATGTGCTGCTCCTCCCAGTCCCGGTCTATTAACGCTACCGGGCGCGAACCGTTCTCGCTTTCCGACATGGTTTCGTCGTGATCACATCTGGGCTGCGGTCGACGGCGGATACACCATGTTAGCCTGCCCTAACCAGGCAATGGCGACCCGCTTCGCCGACCGAACCGAAAGGTTGCTGAGGATGCTCCTTCCCGCCAGGACGCTGCGTATGTCCATGGTTATCGCCGCGGCGGCGATGGCCGCTACCGTCGGACTCACCGGCTGTGGCTCCGACGATAAGTCCGATGCCAAGGCCACGACTACCACTTCCGCCGCCGTGACGACCAGCGCCGCTGGTCACGGCGACCACGGCAGCGCCGCCGCACCTACCGCCGAAACACTCACCGGCGTGCTGGATGCCCTTTCCGACCCGGCGAAACCCACCTCCGAGAAGACCAAGCTGATCGTCAACGGCGAAAAGCGCACCGCCAATATCGACCAGATGAACCAGGCGCTCGGCAGCTACGGCAAGCTCACCTACGCGGTCGCCGACATCACCACCAGCGGCAATTCCGCGACCGCCCAGGTGACCATCACCTCACCGCACGGCACCGCCCCCGCCATGCCGCTGACCTGGGAATATGTCGACGGCACGTGGAAGCTCTCGGATGCCAGCGGCTGTCTGATGCTCGGTTTCGCGCAGGCTCCCTGCGTTCCGGCCTGAGTCAGCCCTTCGACGGTCGACGCTGCGGCTTCGGGGTGACCGTGCCCTCGGCGAGGCGCCGCGCGCTGACCAGGAAGGCGGTGTGGCCCTGCATGCGATGTTCGGGCCGCACCGCCAGACCGACCACATGCCAGCCGCGCACCATCGATTCCCACGAGCGCGGCTCGGTCCAGCACTCCTGCTCGCGCAGCGCCTCGACCACCTTCGACAATTGTGTGACGGTCGCCACATAGACGATCAGCACACCGCCGGGCACCAGCGCCTTGGACACGGCGGGTAGCGCATCCCACGGCGCGAGCATGTCCAGCACGACGCGATCGACCGGCGCGCCGTCGTAGTCGGCGACATCGGCGACGGTGATCGACCAGTTGTCCGGACGCTCGCCGAAGAAGGTCTCCACATTGCGGATCGCGTGTTCGGCGTGGTCCTCGCGGATCTCATAGGACACCACCTGGCCCTGTGGGCCGACCGCGCGCAGCAGCGAACACGTCAACGCACCCGAACCCGCTCCGGCCTCCAGTACGCGCGCGCCGGGGAACATATCGCCCTCGTGCACGATCTGGGCGGCGTCCTTGGGGTAGATGACCGCCGCACCGCGCGGCATGGAGAGCACGTAATCGATCAGCAACGGCCGCAATGCCAAATACGGTGTGCCATTGGTCGATTGCACGACACTGCCCTCATCGGCGCCGATCAGGTTGTCGTGCTTGATACCGCCGCGATGCGTGTGGAACTCCTTACCGGGTTCCAGCACCACGGTGTAGAGGCGCCCCTTGGCATCGGTCAGCTGTACCCGGTCCCCGATGGTGAATGGCCCGGTCCGTCTGGCCGTCATGTATCTCCGTTCGCTGGTCGTCGTTGCTGTCCGCACTGTGCGGCACCGGCGTGTCGGTGCGCCCGGATAGCCTGCCAGGTATGCATCCGCCGGTAACCACGCCCCCCGCCGACACCGCGCAGCGGGTCGGATCCGATCGTCCGCGTCCGGCGCTGTCGCCCTCGCGGGCAATGGATTTCAAGCAGTGCCCGCTGAAGTACCGGTTCCGGGCGATCGATCGGATTCCGGAGCCGCCGACGCGGATAGCGGTGCGCGGCACGGTGGTACACGCGGTGCTGGAGGATCTGTACGGCCTGCCTGCGGGGGAACGCCGGTTCGAACGCGCTGCCGGGCTCGTCGAGCCCGCGTGGGCGCGAGTGCTCGCCGAGAGGCCCGAGATCGCCGAAGTGGTCGCAGTGGACGGGCTGGCGGGCTTTCTCGGCGAGGTACGCGCGTTCGTCGAGACGTACTACCGGTTGGAGGATCCGACTCGGTTCGATCCAGAATCGTGTGAGTCGCGGGTGGAGGTCGAACTCGACGACGGTGTGCTGTTGCGCGGATTCGTCGACCGCATCGATGTAGCGCCGACCGGTGAGCTGCGCGTCGTCGATTACAAGACCGGCCGGGCCCCCGGACTCGCCCAGGAGACCAAGGCACTGTTCCAGCTGAAGTTCTACGCCTTGGTCGTGCTGCGTACCCGCAAGATCTTGCCCACCCAATTGCGGCTGATCTACCTGGCCGACGAACAGATCCTCACCTATGCCCCCGACGAGGACGAACTGCTGCGCTTCGAACGCACCCTCTCGGCGCTGTGGCAGGCCATTCTGGCGGCGGGGCGGACCGGTGAGTTCCTGCCGAGCACCAGCTGGCTGTGCGGACATTGCAGCTACAAGAGTCTGTGCCCCGCATTCGGTGGCACACCACCGGTCTATCCGGGCTGGCCGGACAGCGGCAGCGGGGAGTCACCCGAGGAAACCTTCGCCGACGCGGTAGCCGACTGAGTTCAGCCGACGAACAGATTCAGATCGAGGCCGTGCGAACCGAGTGCGGCGATCACCGCGATCAGCACGAGTACGCCGACGGCATCACCGATCACGACGAGCACATTGCGAATCCGCCACCGAGAACCGACCGACTCGACATTCGATTTCACTGGGTGCTCCCCTGTCCTTCGTACCCGAACGGCACTGCCCGTCCGAGGTCTTCCATAGTTGTTTCGCCCAACACGCCCCCAGTGTTGACGGCCGAGCATGAAGTTTTCGTGAGTTCGTCGCGAACTAAACGCACACGACGCCGCTGTGCCTACCCACCCCGCCGACTGCGCAAAGGTCGGTCGCTGCCATCCCCCTGTGTTCACCCACCCCGCCGACCACACAAGCGCCGTCCGCTGCCATCCCCTGCGATGCTCGCCGTGGTGACCGGCGAGCACCGAAACAGCAGGTTGCCGGGGTGGATCTACGCGGTGAAGTTGTGGAACAGCAGTACGGACAGCCCCAAGCCGACGGCCAGATTGAAGATCGCCGCGGATCCGAAGACCACGACCGGACGCCAGCCCGCCTCGCGCAGTCCGCGCAGCGAGAACTCCAGACCGATCGAGACGAACGCGAAGATCAGGAACCAGGTCCGCAGATCATTGACGATGGCGATATGCGCCACGCCGGTCTTCTTGTCCACCGACTGCAGATACAGCGTGCCGATGACGGACGCGGCGACGAAGCCGATCACGAACTTCGGGAACCGCTCCCAGAACTGGCGCACCGAGGGCCGGGCCGCACCGGGAATGCGTTCGATCCGGATGGTGAAGTAGGCGGTCAGCGCGATGGCGACAATGCCGATGAGCGCATTCTGCGTGGTCTTGACGATGGTGGCGATCTGCAGCGCCTTCTCCCCCGCGATCGCGCCGGAGGCCGCGACCGCCGCGGTCGTATCGATATTGCCGCCGATCCACGCGCCCGCGACCGCATCGGAGAGATCGAAAACGTCGGCGAGCCAAGGCAATACGAAGATCGACGGCAATGCGAAGATGATCACCAGCGATGCCGCGTACGCGATCTGCTCGCGTTTGGCCTGCACCGCACCCGCGGCCGCGATGGCGGCACTGACACCGCAGATCGAAACCGCCGAGGACAGCAGGGCGCGCAGCTTATCGTCGAGGCCGAGGCGACCGCCTAGCCACCACGTGAACCCGAAGACCGCGGTGATCAGCAGCAGTGCCTGCACGATCGACGGGCCCGCCGCGGTCACCAGGATCTTCAGATTGATCGATGCGCCGAGCAGCACCACACCGGTCTTGATGAAGAATTCGGTGCGGAAACCGGCCGAAAGGCGTTCCCGGAGATCGAGTTTCGCGAGTACGACATTGCCGATCAGGCCGATGGCAATGGCGTACACCGGGAACTCGATGGATTTGGCGATTCGATTGAACGGCGTACCGACCGCCCATCGCGGCACATGTGTGTCGAAATAGCGGGTCAGCGCGCCGAGCAGGATGACGACCGCGATCCCGGCTCCGATCTCGGCCACCGTCGGGCGTGAAATGGCCCGCAGTGCATTGGTTTCGGATGGGACCGTTTCGGTCCTGGCTTCGCTCTCCGACATCACGGCACCAACCAATCCGGGATCGCGCCGATCAGAACCAGGGCGATGAGAACCAGGCCGACGATGGCGGCCAGCCAGTCCTCATTCCATGCGAATGTGCTGCCCGAACGTTTCGCGGGCGGTGTCTGCGACACGGTGGTACTCCTTGCGTTTCCTCATCGAGGCCGCAACGTATCAATCAAGCGCAGGTCAGCGCACCGATTGCAATCGCAGTGAATCGATCACTCGCACAAAACGACTCGGCCCCGCCGAGTGACGGGGCCGAGTGGTCGAAATCGGGTCAGAAGGCGCGGCAGGACCGGATATCGAAGGCAAGAATGGCCTTCGCGCCGAGTTCGGCGAGCTGGTCCATCACCTCATTGCCCTGTTTGCGCGGCACCATGGCGCGGATGGCGACCCAGTTCGAATCGGCGAGCGGGGATACCGTCGGCGACTCCAGACCGGGCGTAATCTTGACGGCCTGCTCCAGCAGTTCCTTCGGGCAGTCGTAGTCCAACATGATGTACTGCTGACCGAATACGACGCCCTGGACGCGGGCGATGAGCTGATTGCGGGCCCGCTCGTTCTGATCGGAGCCGGTGCGCTCGATCAGCACGCCCTCCGAATCGCACAGGGTCTCGCCGAAGGCGACCAGATTGTGCTGACGCAGGGTGCGGCCGGAGCCGACCACATCGGCGATGGCATCGGCCACCCCGAGCTGGATGGAGATCTCGACCGCGCCGTCGAGGCGGATCACCTCGGCCTCGATGCCGCGCCGCTGCAGATCGTTGAGGACCAGATTCGGGTACGAGGTGGCGATGCGCTTGTCGTAGAGGTCCTCGACCTTCCATTCGCGCCCGGCCGGGGCGGCGTAGCGGAAAGTGGAGCGACCGAAGCCGAGTGCGAGCCGTTCCTGCACCGGCGCACCGGAATCCAGCGCCAGATCGCGGCCGGTGATGCCGAGGTCGAGCTCACCGGAGCCGACGTAGATGGCGATATCCTTGGGCCGCAGGAAGAAGAACTCGACCTGGTTGGCCGGATCGAGGACGGTCAGGTCGCGGGAATCGGTGCGCTTGCGGTAACCGGCCTCGGCGAGGATCGAGGTGGCCGATTCGGAGAGTGCGCCTTTATTGGGGACTGCGACGCGCAGCATGGGAGGGTCCTTTCGGGAGGAGAACTAGGGATCGACGGCCGTCACAGATGTCGGTACACGTCTTCCAGCTTCAGCCCGCGGCCAACCATCAGCACCTGGACCCAGTACAGCAGTTGCGAAATCTCCTCGGCGAGCGCCTCATCCCCCTCGTGCTCGGCGGCCAACCAGATCTCACCGGCCTCCTCGAGCACCTTCTTACCCTGGAAATGCACACCGGCGTCCAATGCCGCCACGGTCCCGGACCCCTCGGGGCGGGTGACCGCACGATCTTGCAGCTCGGCGAACAGGGTTTCGAAGTTCTTCACGGTGAGCCATTGTTTCAGACCGGTATGCGGACCCGTTGCTCCGGCCCGGCACCACCCATCAGGTGCACGCTTCGCACCCCTCGCGGCGGCCACAAGGGGTGCGAAGCCATGCGTCAGGCCTCGGAGAGCAGGGCCTCCAGGTCGGCTACGGCGGTGCGGAGGTGGTCGGCGAAGGCGTACATCTCGGCGGCGACCGGTTCGGGGGTGGCCAGGTAGATGTTCCAGCGGTCCGGCAGCAGGACGTAGGCGATGCCGATGCACTTCTGGCTGGTGGAGCCGAAACCGAAGTAGCGGATATTGACCGACGGGGCCGAGCTGGTGCTCAGGTAGTCGTCGCGCATGATCGTCCAGCCCGGACTGGTGTAGAGCGGGATCGGCTCGGTGACGCCGAGTTCGGCGCCGCGCCGCCGCTGGATCCACTCGAGTTCCCACAGATGCTGTTCGGGCGCGTCACCCGCCTGACACTGCTTGGCGCGTTCGACGTGCGCGCTCGCGGCCGTCCGTGCGGCAGCGAGCCGATCGGCCGGTGCGACTGCCGGATCCTGCATGGCATCGACGAAGGCCACCATCTCCGGTGTCACCACCCGCATGGCCTCGGTGCGGCCGTTGCGGTACTGCCTGGTGGCAATGGATTCGTAGGTGGCGCCGGTCAATCCCTTGCTGCGCCGATGCGCCAGCTGATAGCTCAGCTGTGCGAACGCATCCGGTGAGATGCCGAGCTGTTTGGCGCGGGCGGTGCCGAAATCGAAAGATACTGTCGCGGTGGCATTCTCGGCCGCATACCGGGAGAACGCCGCCCCTGCCGCCGCGATATCGGCGCGCTGCGCCTGATCGAGCACGAATTCGATCGGTTCGACCGGGGGCAACCCCTGCGGCTGCGCCCCCGCCCTTTCGGCATGCTCGGCAGCCGTAGCCTGCAGCAGCGTGTCGACGAAGGACAGGATGGTGGTGCCGTCGAGACCGCAGTGCTCGACATTGATGCCAGCCTGGCCATCGGCGAAGACGATGAACGACACCGACTTGTCGAACCAGCGGTTGGCACTGTCACCGTGCAGCAGCTGATCACAGGCCTGCAGTTCATCGCGTGGCGTGAAGTCCTCCAGGCACAAGGCGAACAGCGCGGTCTCGATCGTGTCCAAGGCCGCGACATTGGCGGGTTCGGCCCGCAATCGCTGCCTACTGACCGCCCATTCGGCCCGGGCTTTGGTGGTCAGGTGGCCGACGGCAGTATCGGTGCGGGCCGAGCGCGCACCGGCCTTGAGCACCGCGCGCAGCCCGTCGGCGAGGTCCTCCAGCGAGTAGGGCACACCGTCCGGGCCGATCACATCCATCCGGAACATGCTGCCGTGGAAGAACACCACGATATGCCGGGCATCGGACGGTCCGGGCCATTCGTCGCTGTAGGGCACCCGGACCGAATCCTGGATCTCCCCCGGAATCCGGGTCTCGGAGAACAGGTACTTGTTCTGCCACATCGACAGCTGCTGTCCGCGCTGGGTGACCGGCGGGATCGCCTCGATATCGAGGGCCAGCTTGTAATCGACCGCCGCCGTGATGATCCCGGCCGCCCGCTCCACCTGCGAGGCACTGGTGGAGGCGGCCAGTGCGGTGTCATCGCCGAACAGGAAGAAGAAGTTGGCATTCAATGCGATGCGATCGCGACGGCCCAGATAGCGCGACGGCCAGAACAGATCCAGCCAGCTCCCGACGCCGGGGGTGGCGTCGTATTCGGCCAGTGCCGCGTGCAGCTTTCGGCCCGGACCGTCGGGGCGAAGCAGGTCGGCGACCGCGGCCTCGGTGCTGGCGAATTCGTCGGCGGTCAGCAGCGGCGCACACCACTGCAGCAACCGCGCGCCGCTGTCCTCCAGCGTCGGCAGGGGCACCCGTGGCAGGTGGTCGTCGGCGGCGAAGGTGCGTTCGGTCAATGCGGGTCCTTGGGGTCGGCGTGTTTCGGTAGCGGTCGCGAGATGTACAGGTTGGCGAGCAGCCAACCCGTGCTTTCCTGGCCAGCGGTGTCGATTCCGTTGGCGGCCAAGGCGTTCAGCACCTGGGTGCGTTCATTATCGGATGCGAACTTGCGTTGTTCGAACACCCCGGGGGCGCGCTCGGTGCGGTAGCCGAGCGCGGCCAGCTCCGCGGCGATCGGTTCGAAACTGAACATGCGTAGTACGAAGTGTGCCATCCACGGCCGACGACGCGGATGCGCCGTCGCCACCCGCGCCAGCGTCTTCTCGGTGACGTATCCGACGCAACCGGTCGAGATGACGATATCGGCGGTCGCCAGCGTACGGCGTTGCGCCTCGGTCGGGTCGGTGGCCTCGAGATCCGCGTGCACCGTGTCGTGCAGGAATCCGGCTTCCTCGGCGTAGGCCAGCGCCGGGCGGGCGGCATCCATACCGATGAAGCGGACACCCGGGAGCTGGTCACGGGTTTCCAGGAGGGATCGATCGCGGGCGATGAGTGCGGTTCGGTCGGCGTCCTCGGCGCCGCCGTAGTGCTCGGCGAGTTCGCTCACGGTGGTGTCCAAGCGCAGCAGGGCCGCGTTGACGCCGTAGGAGCAACCGATATCGAGCACGGTCGGGATGTCCACGCGCGCGGAGGCACGGTATTCCCGAATCTGCTGCTGGAAGTATGGTTTCGCCAGTTCCGGTATGCGGTAATCCAATTCGGCCATCCGAGCGTAGTAATCGCGCGGATCGGGACGGTCGTAGATATCGTCGAAGGAAGCTTTTCCGGTCGTATGCAACGGCACTGGCATGTCGTCCCTCTCAGTCGAGCAACCGATCGCCACGGACGGCGTCGGCCGCGGCGGCTAGGTGATCGGGCAGCACCCGCCCGAACAGTTGGCGGGTGCGTTCCACAGTGCCGATGACACCGGGCCGATCGGTATAGGCGAAAATCGCCGAATGCCGTGCAGTGCCGCCCTCGACCGGTGAAACCCGGTGCAGCGAGAAGCGGCCCTGGAACAATTGCAGATCGCCGGGCCGCAGATCGAGGCGCCGGATCAGCTGCGCACCGGATCCGGTGAGCACCTCCCGCACATCGTCGAGGTTCTCGGCGTGCGGTGAGCGAATATTCGGGCAGTATTCGAAGATGCCACCGGTCTGCGCGGGCTGGGTCAACATACTGACAGTGAATTCATTGGTGTCGAAATGCCAGGGATGCGACATTCCCGGCGCCACCACATTCAGGCACAATCCGGCCAAAGGATCTGCGAATTCGTGCAATTCGGTCAATCCGAAGCACTCCGCGACGAAGCGCTGGAACCCCGCACTGGTGTAGAGCCGGTGAATCAGCGCCTCGGCCGGTATGCGGTCGCGCGGGACGAAGGCATTGCCGCGTTCCAGCACGATGCGGCCCGGGTGCCCCTGTGGCAGTTCGGTATTCAGTGGAATGTTGTACGCGTTGACCCGTTCGACCTGGTAGTGCGCATCCGGCGCCATCGCCTCGCCCTGCGCGCGCAAGGTCTCGATCAGCTCCGGTCGGATGAACTCCCGCAGTACGGTGCAGCCGCTTTCGGCCAGTTCTGCGCGCGCCCGCGCCACCGCTTCACCCCACGCCGCGCCGGTCGGATCCCCCAGCGGATACCGTGTCGTATCGACGATCTCGTCCAGGACATCCGTCGCTGCCATGGCGTCATTTTGGTGGAGCGATCGGCGACACGCCCGGGATTCGACAAAGTTGCCGGTGACTACGGTCACACCTATCAACTGCGCGCACTTGCGTTGCGGCACAGTAACTCTCACTATGCCGAGGTCGGGAGTGTCGGCTCACGAACAGCGCGACTCGTGATCATGATTCGTCCCGAAAGCGCCCCCGCTCGGGTGCCTGGTTCAACCCCTGACGCGTAGCGCGTCTTCCAGATCCCGCAGGGTCAATCCCACCAATGACTCACGGAATACCCGCTCCGGCGCCGCCGAAACCGGTATCTCACACGGGATCACGATGACCGCACAGCCCGCGGCACCGGCCGCGGCCGCACCGGTCGGCGAATCCTCCAGTGCCACACAGTCTCGCGGGTGCACACCGAGCAGTTCGGCGGCGCGCAGATAGATCTCGGGTTCGGGTTTGCCGTGCGCGACTTCGTCACCGCAGACCGACACGTCGAAGAAATCGCGGCCGAGCGTATCCAATCCGAATTCCGTAAGCGACCGCTTGGTATTGGTGACCAAGGCGGTCGCGAGACCCGCGGTGCGCACCAACGCGAGCGCGTCCTTCGCACCGGGCCGCCACGGGATCGGGCCCGCCATCAATTCGGTCACCCGCCGCTCGATGAATTCACCCGCAGCCCGGACCGCATCCGGTGTCGCCTCGACACCCAAACCATCGAAAATGAGCCGAAGGGCATTCGGACCGGACGCACCGATCAACGAATGCCGAAGTTCATCGGTCATCTCGTGACCGTGTGCCCGCGCCAGTTCCCGCACGGCGATATCCCACAGCTTCTCCGAATCGAGCAGCGTGCCGTCCATATCCCACAGCACTGCGGCAAGTCGTGTGCTCGGCTCCGTCGCCGCCGATGCGGCTGTGCCAATGGTTCGCTCGCTTCGCTCCCGCACGTCCCGATTCGCTCCCTATTCCTATACGCCCGAAGCAGCGATCAACAGTCGCCCGTTGTCCGACACGACCTGGATCCATCGGTTCTCCGATGTGGTCGAGCCGTTCTTCAGGTTATAGGTAAGCGAAACGACCGCCCGGTTCTCACCGTTCGGCGTGACGCCACCCACGCTCACCGAACGAACGGTGGACCAGAACTGCGAATAGGAGCCGAAGCCACCGGTCTGGGACTGGTAGGACGGCGTCAGCTGAGACCACCCGCCCTGCACATTGCCGGGCAGCATCCCGTAGTAGCCATAGACGAATTGCGAGATCCGGTCCGGGGTGGCCGGGCCGAACGGCGTCGTTGTGATGGTCGTCGGGGGTGCGGTGGTGGATGGCTTGGTCGATGAGGTCGGCGGCACCGTGGTGCTGGGCTGGGTGCTCGGTGCCGTGGTCGTCGGCGCCTGCGGCTCCGGCTGGCCCGGTTGGATCGCGATCGGCGACTCGGGTCCGGTCTCGGAGCTGGTCGGCGCGGGTGTCGGCGTCGTCGAGCCGACCGCGGTGCCGCCCTTGTCGTCATCGTTCAGCGACGACACGATGACCGCGACCAGCACCAGCACCGCGACCGCTGCGGCCGCGGCCACCGCGATCAGGCGGCCGCGA
>NZ_BDAZ01000039.1 GCF_001612725.1 Nocardia anaemiae NBRC 100462
CCGGTGCGGCCGGAGCACCGACCGCGACCACCTGCGTCGCGTCTTCCGTGCCGCCCGACTTGTTCAGCACGGTGGTCGCATCCGCGCCGGGCGCGGGCAGCACCTTGGTCACCGTCGGCGTGGACACCAGCGCCGGAGTCCGGCCAGCCGCAACCGCTTCCAGTGCCTCCTTGGCCTCGCGCATATTCGGGCGTCCATCAATCGAGGCGGCCAGCAGCCGCATCAATACCGGCCCGAGTTCTCCGGCGTGCCGCGGCGGCGGGATCTGCGCCCGGGCCGCGGCGTGCAGGACCGCGAGCGGGTTATCGCCCTCACCGAAGGGCGGACTGCCCTCGACCGCCGCGTACAGCGTGGAGCCGAGTGCGAAGACATCCGAGGCCGGTTCCGGATTCTCGCCGCGCGCTACTTCCGGCGCGAGGTAGGCCGGGGTGCCCGCCAGGAATCCGGTCGCGGTAACCGTCACATCGCCCACGGCGCGGGAGATGCCGAAGTCGGTGATCTTCACCGTGCCGTCGTCGCCGACCAGCAGATTCGCCGGTTTCACATCCCGGTGCATGATGCCCGCATCGTGTGCGGCGGCCAGCGCGCCCGCGGCCTGGGCCCCGATGCGGGCCACCTCGGTCGGCGCGAGGGTCCGTTTGCCCGCCAGTTTCGCGGCCAGGCTCGGCGCGTTCATGTACTCCATGACCAACCAAGGCTGACCGTCCTCCTCGGCGACATCGAAGACGGTGATCGCGTTGGGGTGGTGTAGTCGCGCGGCGATGCGGCCCTCCCGCATGGCCCGCAGCTTCGCCTCCAGGGCCTGGGACCGGGACAGACCGGGCGCGAGCACCAGCTGCTTCACCGCGACCGTGCGGCGCAGCCGGACGTCGGTGGCCCGCCACACCACACCCATGGCACCGGTGCCGATCGGATCCGTCAGCCGATACCGTCCAGCGATCAACCGGTCCGCCGTCATGGTGTTGTGCCCCTCCTGCTTTACCGCCGAGCCAATTCCGCACTCCGCGCGTAAGCGGAAATCTTCGAAAATGCTACGCGCCGAAGTCCTTTGCACCCGAATTGCCGAAGGACGCTCGCATCCGCCGACTGCCTCGGATGCAGTTGCAACAGTTCCGACTTTGTCACACCCGACCGACATCCATCCACCGCCACGCGAACCCGAACGCGATAGCCCAGGTCAGAGGCGCGCGGCCGAGCGGATACACCCGCGCGTCGCAGGCCCTCGTGTCGTCTCGACGCCAATCGATCTCGCATATCACGAGGTAATCAAGGCCATCACCGCACCGAAAACGCATCGATCGGACCCGATTCCGATGCGGTGAGAATCACAACGTCCGAACCGGTCGGATAACGAGTCCCACCCAGGAACAGACTGGTCGGCACTCAGGCATTGAAGTACTTGGCCTCCGGATGCAGCAGCACGAACGCATCGGTGGACTGCTCCGGATGCAGCTGCAACTCCTCGGACAGTACGACGCCGATGCGATCGGCCTCGAGCAGATCGACCAATTTGGCGCGGTCCTCCAGCTCCGGGCAGGCGCCGTAGCCGAAGGAGTAGCGGGCGCCGCGGTAGCCGAGCTTGAAGTACTCCTGCACATCGGCCGGGTCGGAATCGGCGACCGCATGCCCCTCCAGCACCAGCTCTTCGCGGACACGGCGATGCCAGTATTCGGCGAGAGCCTCGGTGAGCTGGACGCCGATGCCGTGCACCTCGAGGTAGTCACGGTAGTTGTCGGCCGCGAACAGTTCATTGGCGAAATCGGCGATCGGCTGGCCCATGGTGACCAACTGGAACGGCAGCACATCGACCTGACCGGTTTCGCGTGCGCGTTCGCGCGAGCGGATGAAGTCGGCGATGCACAGGAAGCGGTCGCGCTGCTGGCGCGGGAAGGTGAATCGGTAGCGTTGCGGCGCATCCGGATCGGGTTCGGTCAGCACGATCACGTCATCGCCCTCGGAGACCGCGGGGAAGTACCCGTAGACCAGCGCCGCATGCTGCAGCACACCTTCGGTGGACAGCCGATCCAGCCAGTACCGCAGCCGCGGCCGACCCTCGGTCTCCACCAACTCCTCGTAGCTCGGCCCCTCACCGCCGCGCTGGCCACGCAGACCCCACTGACCGAGGAACAACGCGCGCTCGTCGAGCAATCCCGAATACTCGTGCAGCGAAACGCCTTTCACCACCCGGGTGCCCCAGAACGGCGGCACCGGGACCGGCAGATCCGCGGCCACATCCGAGCGCGCGGGCACCTCGATCGGCACCTCGGCCGCCTTGCGCTGTTCGGCGATCCGCTTGGAGCGCTCGTGGCGCGCCTTGCGCTCGGCCGCCTTCTCGCGTTCCGCGATGGCCTCCGGGCTGTCCGGATCGAGGCCGCCACCGCGCTTGCGGGTCATGATGTCGTCCATCAGCCGCAGGCCCTCGAAGGCGTCGCGGGCGTAGTGCACATCGCCGTGGTAGACCTCGGTGAGATCGTTCTCGACGTAGGCGCGGGTCAGCGCCGCACCGCCGAGCAGCACCGGGAACTGGTCGGCAACGCCCTTGGTGTTGAGCTCCTCCAGGTTCTCCTTCATCACCACGGTCGACTTCACCAGCAGGCCGGACATGCCGATCACATCGGCCTTCTTGTCGACGGCGGCGTCCAGAATGGTCGCGATCGGCTGTTTGATGCCGAGGTTGACGACCTCGTAGCCATTATTGGACAGGATGATGTCGACCAGATTCTTGCCGATATCGTGCACGTCGCCCTTGACGGTGGCCAGCACGATGCGGCCCTTACCGCTGTCGTCGGTGGCCTCCATATGCGGCTCGAGGTAGGCCACCGCCGCCTTCATCACCTCGGCCGACTGCAGTACGAACGGCAATTGCATCTGGCCGGAGCCGAACAGCTCACCGACCGTCTTCATGCCAGACAGCAGCGTTTCATTGATGATCTGCAGCGGCGGCACCTCGGTCATGGCGGCATCGAGGTCGGCCTCCATCCCGGCCTTCTCACCGTCGACGATCCGGCGCTCCAGCCGCTCGAACAGCGGCAGCGCCGCCAATTCCTCCGCGCGTGAGGCCCGCGACGACGAGGCCGACACACCCTCGAACAGCGACATGAGCTTTTGCAGCGGGTCGTAACCGTCACGGCGCCGGTCGTAGACCAGATCCAGCGCGGTCTCGCGCTGCTCCTCCGGAATGCGGGCGATCGGCAGGATCTTGGAGGCGTGCACGATCGCGGAATCCAGTCCGGCCTGGACGCATTCGTGCATGAATACCGAATTCAGCACCTGGCGCGCGGCCGGATTGAGGCCGAAGGAGATATTCGACAGACCGAGGGTGGTCTGCACCTCGGGATGCTTCTGCTTGAGCAGCCGGATGGCCTCGATGGTTTCGACGCCGTCGCGCCGGGACTCCTCCTGGCCGGTGCCGAGGGTGAAGGTCAGCGTGTCGATGATGATGTCGCTTTCGCGCAGACCCCAATTGCCGGTGATATCGGCGATCAGCCGCTCGGCGATCTGCACCTTCTTCTCGGCGGTGCGGGCCTGCCCCTCTTCATCGATGGTCAACGCGACCACAGCGGCGCCGTGTTCGGCGACCAGCTTCATCGTCTGCTGAAACCGGGAGTCCGGACCGTCACCGTCCTCGTAATTGACCGAGTTGACCGCGCAGCGACCACCGAGATGTTCCAAACCGGCCTGCAGAACCGGGGTTTCGGTGGAGTCGAGCATGATCGGCAGGGTCGAGGCGGTCGCCAGCCGCGACGCCAGTGCCGCCATATCCGTGGTGCCGTCGCGGCCGACGTAGTCGACGCACAGGTCGAGCATGTGCGCGCCGTCGCGGGTCTGATCCTTGGCGATATCGAGGCATTTCTGCCAGTCCTCGGCCAGCATGGCGTCACGGAATGCCTTGGAGCCGTTGGCATTCGTGCGCTCGCCGATCATCAGGACGGAGGCGTCCTGTTCGAACGGCACCGCGGTGTACATGCTCGATACGCTCGGCTCGTGCACCGGTTCGCGGCGCTCCGCCAGCGGCGGCAGCGTCGGTTCCACCTCGCGCACCGCCGCGGTGACCTGACGAATATGTTCCGGCGTGGTACCGCAGCACCCACCGACCAGCGCGAGCCCGAATTCGGATACGAAGCCGCGCAACGCGATTGCCAACTCTTCCGGGGTCAGCGGGTATTCCGCGCCGTTCGCGCCGAGCACGGGCAGACCGGCATTCGGCATGACCGACACCGGAACCGTCGCATGCCGGGACAGATGGCGCAGATGTTCGCTCATCTCGGCCGGGCCGGTGGCGCAGTTCAAGCCGATCATGTCGATACCGAGCGGTTCCAGCGCGGTGAGTGCCGCGCCGATCTCGCTGCCGACCAGCATGGTGCCGGTGGTCTCCACCGTGACGTGGGTGATGATCGGAATGCGCCTGCCCAGCTCGACCATCGCGCGCTGACTTCCGGTCACCGCGGCCTTGACCTGCAACAGGTCCTGGCAGGTCTCGATCAGGATGGCGTCGGCACCGGCCTCGAGCATGCCGAGCGCGGCCTCGGTGTAGGCGTCGCGCAGCGCGGTAAAGGGGGCGTGACCCAGCGTCGGCAGTTTGGTGCCCGGTCCCATCGACCCCAGCACGTAGCGCGGGGTGCCGTCCGCGCTCGGGCCCATCTCGTCGGCGACCTCACGGGCCAGCCGGGTGCCGCGCTCGGACAGATCGCGAATCCGGTCGGCGATGTCGTAATCGGCGAGGTTCGGCAGATTGCAGCCGAAGGTATTGGTCTCGACCGCATCCGCACCGGCCTCGAAGTACGCGCGATGGATATTGCGCAGCACATCCGGGCGGGTGTCGTTGAGGATTTCGTTGCAGCCCTCGAGACCACGGAAGTCGTCCAGGGTCAGTTCGGCCGCCTGCAACATCGTGCCCATCGCACCGTCGCCGATCACGACACGCCGACGAAGGGTGTCGAGAAGGGTGGTATCGAAGGCGGCTGAGCTGGACGCAGACATGTGATCAAGCGTAGTGGGCCGCTACGACAGGCCGAACCACCGTATCGGTGTCGGGCGCCACACCTGCCCAGACAGATGAACCGACAGTGCCGCGCCGACTGCGCAAATTCAACGCCGGGTGCTCACAAGCCGTAGGCTGACCGGGGTGAACTCCAGTGAATCTCCGGTGTCACCCGAGCCGGAACTGCCGACGTTGCGGGATCCTGTGCTGGTCGCCGCCTTCGAAGGCTGGAACGACGCGGGTGATGCGGCAAGTGGTGCCGTCGAGCATCTGGAACTGATCTGGGATGCCGAGCCGCTGGCCGAACTCGACTCCGAGGACTACTACGACTACCAGGTCAATCGGCCGACGGTACGTCAGGTCGACGGTGTGACCAGGGAAATCCAGTGGCCCTCCACCATGCTCTCGGTCTGCTCGCCGCCCGGCAGCGATCGCGATGTGGTGCTGCTGCGCGGTATCGAACCCAATATGCGCTGGCGCAGCTTCTGCGCGGATCTGCTCGAGTTCATCGAACAACTCGGCGTGCAGACCGTCGTCATACTCGGCGCACTGCTCGCCGACACCCCGCACACCCGCCCGGTGCCGGTCACCGGCTCGGCCTATAGCAAGGAAGCCGCCGAGCGGTTCAGCCTGGAACAGACCCGCTACGAGGGACCCACCGGTATCACCGGCGTGCTGCAGGATCAGTGCGTCAAGGCGGGCGTACCCGCCGTCTCGTTCTGGGCGGCCGTGCCGCACTATGTCTCCCAGCCGCCGAATCCGAAGGCGACCATCGCGCTGCTGCACCGCGTCGAGGATGTGCTCGATATCGAGGTGCCGCTCGGCGAGCTACCCAAGCAGGCCGAGGACTGGGAGACCGCCGTCAACGAGATGACCGTCGGCGACGACGAGATCAGCGAGTATGTGCGCTCGCTCGAGGAACGCGGCGACGCGGCCGTCGATCTCAACGACGCGATGGCCAAGATCGATGGCGATGCGATCGCGGCCGAATTCGAAAAGTACCTGCGCAGGCGGGGTCCGGGCAGCTTCGGCCTGTAATAGGTTCGCGCCGTTGCGGTTCGGGTTCGGACAATTCACCGAAAGTTCGCCAGGGGGCCACGCGTAGGTACGGCTAGGCTTGCCATCTAGACTTCCCGGGTGACTATTCACCGGATCGTCGCGCACCTTCGAAGTTTCGACGACCGGATCGCCGTCCTCTGCTCGCGATCTCCATCGGCGGCCGTCACAGCAGCGAAATCGGTGCCGGATGGTTTGGAGCGGATCACCTATGCGCAGCTGGCGGCACGTGTCGAGGAGTACGCACGGCAGCTCGGAGCGAACCGGCGTCTCGTCGCGGTCGCGGCGCGCAACGATATCGACTCGCTCGTCGCGTATCTCGGCGCGCTGAGCGCGGGCTGTGTCGTTCTGCTCACCGCGGAGATCACCAGCGAATTGCTGGGGACCTACGATCCCGATGTCGTGATCGATGCGGGCCCGCCCGATATTCGGCGGGCCCGCTCGGCACATCGCCTGCATCCGGAATTGGCGCTGCTGCTGAGCACTTCGGGTTCGACGGGTTCGCCGAAGCTGGTGCGACTGTCCGTGGCCAACCTGCTGTCGAACGCGGAGGCGATTGCCGACTATCTGGCCATCGACGCCGATGATCGCGCCGCAACCACCCTGCCGATGTTCTATTGCTACGGATTGTCGGTCGTGCACAGCCATCTGCTGCGCGGCGCGAGCCTGCTGCTCACCGACCGGTCTGTCCTGGACCAAAAATTCTGGGTCCAGTTCCGTCATTGCGGCGCAACATCTTTCGCCGCGGTGCCGTACACGATCGATCTGCTCGAACGCATCGGCTTCGCCGAGATGACACTGCCGAGCCTGCGCTACGTCACCCAGGCGGGCGGGCGCCTGGCGCCCGAGCGGGTCCGTGACTATGCCGGACTCGGCAAGCGGGCGGGTTGGGACTTCGTCGTCATGTACGGCCAGACCGAGGCCACCGCGCGAATGGCCTATCTGCCACCGGAATTGGCCGCCGAACATTCGGACTGCATCGGCAAGCCGATTCCCGGCGGTCGATTCACCCTCGAGCCGGTGCCGGATACCGACGACGAGGAGCTGGTCTATCACGGACCGAATGTGATGCTCGGCTATGCCGATGGCCCATGCGATCTCGCCCTCGGCCGCACGGTCGACTCGCTGCGCACCGGCGATCTGGCCCGACGCACCCCCGAGGGCCTGTACCAGGTGGTCGGCAGGCGCAGCCGGTTCGCGAAAATCTTCGGCCTGCGCATCGATCTGCAGCGGCTCGAATCCGGTTTGGCGGCGGCCGGTTTCACGGCCTGCTGCACCGATAGTGACGATCAGTTGGTCGTCGCCGCCGAACCCCCGGCGCAAGCACTCGCCGCGACCGCCGCCGAACTGTCCGGTCTGCCCGCCGCGGCCATTCGCGCGTGCGCGGTCGAGGAGATACCGCGCCTGGCCAATGGCAAGCCCGACTATCCGGCGATCCGCCGACTCCCCGCACCCGAATCCGACCTGCCACCACGGGATATCCGCGCGCTCTACGCCATTGCGCTCGGCATCGATCCCGACCGGGTCCGGCCCGACAGCACCTTCGTCGATCTCGGTGGCAACTCGCTGACCTACATCACCACCTCGACCCGCCTCGAGCGGGCACTCGGCCGACTGCCCGCGAACTGGCCGGACCTGACCGTCGCCGAACTCGAGCGAGTTCCGGACGGCCGCAGCACATTCGGTCGCACTGTGGACACCCCGACCTTATTGCGCGCCGCCGGGATCGTACTGATCGCGGGCTCGCATATCGGCATGTTCGTGCTCTGGGGCGCGGCACATATCCTGCTCGGTGTCGCCGGATTCAACTTCGCCCGCTTCGCGGTCACCATGACCCCGCGCGCCGAACGGCTGCGCCACGCGCTGCGCACGGTGGCGCTCATCGCGATCCCGACCGCCGCCTGGGTGGCACTCACGCTGCTGTTCACCGACTATTACAGCTGGCAGAACGTGTTGCTGCTCAATAAGTTTCTCGGACCGCGCGATAGCGATACCGCGGGGCACCTGTGGTTCATCGAGGTGCTTGTGCTGTTCATGGTCGTGTCCGCGCTATTGGTTCGGGTGCCGTTCATCGATGCCGTGCAGCGGCGCGAACCGTTCTGGTTCGCCATGGGCCTGGTCGGTTTGACCATGGTGTTCCGGCTCTGGTCGTTCGGGCTCTATCCCACTAAGGATGTGCCGTTCTCGCCACTGGCCTGCTGGTTCTTCGCCATCGGCTGGGCGGCCGCGAAGGCTACGGCGATCTGGCAGCGGCTGCTGGTCAGCGCGGTGCTGCTGATCTCGGTGCCCGGCTACTTCGGCGTTCCCGATCGAGAGCGGCTGGTGATGTGCGGTCTGCTGCTGTTGATCTGGCTGCCCGCGGTCCGCGTACCCGCCCTGGTCGCCGGGGTCGCCGCGCTGCTGGCCGACAGCTCGTTATTCGTGTATCTGCTGCACTGGCAGGTCTATCCGCCATTCGGGCAACACCATATCGCGGCGCTGCTCGCATCCCTCGCGGCCGGTGCGGTCGCGACCTGGCTGGTGGCGAACCTGCGACGCAGGTCAGTCCTGGTGCACAGCTTCTTCGTCAAGAGCCTCGTCTGGAAGCGCACAGCTCTCGATGGTCCACACTTGCGCCGCCGCATCCTGGGCCAGCTTCGCGAGCAGAATATCTCGCGGAATCGTCTGACCGGCAAAGTGATCGAGTGACGGCACCACAACATGGTGCGCATCAGCCCGCTTGAGCTCCTGGGTCAGCTCGGCGAATGCCGTGCCGTCACCGGAAGTCGATTCATGGAATGTTGCGGCGAAGCAGAGCCCTTCCTCGCGGGCGAGGCTGCTCATCGCATCCTCGAGCTCTGCACTGTGGCCATCGGCCAGATCGTCACGCAAGTATCCATAGATCAACGCTTCCACCCGAACCTCCGTTGGATTGGGGATCTCGCTGTTCTCTTCTGTGGATCACCCCCGTCGCCGAGGGGTACTGCGCACTTGCAAGAGCAGATGTTCTTACATCTGGAGCGTGGCAAATCTTCCGCGCCCATATCCATCATGTAGGACGCAAAACTGCGAGTGCAGCTGTCAACCCAGTGACATCTGTATGCCCTATCCGGGCCACTGAGCGTTAACTGATGAGATACTACAGTCGTGGCCGCTGGAGACGATCGACCCGTCTGGGCTGTCCGAATGCGCTCCGAACGCGATGCGCGGGGGTGGTCACAAGCAGACGCCGTCCGTGTGATGCGCGCGAAGTCTTCGCACAACCTGCCGACGGACAGTACCCTGCTGCGTAACTGGCGACGCTGGGAGTCGGGCGAGTCGCGTCCGGACGATTTCTACGCCCCGATCATCGCGGCCGCATTCGATACGGTGACAGCCGCGTTCTTCCCGAAAAATCGCCCGAACCGCGACGATGAACTGCTCTCGGCAACCGGGATGGACACGCTCGAATTCATCGGCAGGCTAAGGATGTCCGATGTCTCCACGGCCACTCTCGATGCCATCCGCATCACCGCGGAGCGGCTGTGCTGCGAATATCCGTTCGCCGATCCACACGATCTGCATGCCGAGGGCACGTCCTGGTTGCGCCGCATCACCTCGCTGCTGGACGGCCGACTGACCCTGGCCCAGCATCGGGAAATTCTCGTACTGGCCGGTTGGGTAGCACTGCTGGTCGGTTGCGTGGATTACGACCTCGGTCGGCGCACCACCGCGGAAGCGACTCGCCGCGCGGCCTATTCGCTCGGCCAGGAAGCCGAGAACGCCGAGATCACCGGCTGGAGTGCGGAAATGGCGGCCTGGTTCGCGCTGACCCAGGGCAACTATCGAGGCGCGATCGAGGCGGTCGACCCGGCGCTGACAACCAGCGGCAAACTAGGCGTCGGTGTCCAGTTGTGCGCACAACGTGCGAAGGCCTGGGCCCGACTCGGGGATCGGCGCGAGGTGGAGGCGTCGCTGAACCAGGGGCGAGCTATCCTCGAACGACTCGACCATCCGACCAATCTGGACAACCATTTCGTGGTCGATCCGCAGAAGTTCGACTTCTACGCCATGGACTGCTGCCGGGTCGCGGGTGAGGATTCGCTCGCGGAATCCTATGCGCGCGAGGTCATCCGACATTCGACCCGCGCCGACGGCACGATACGCAATCCGATGCGGGTGTCGGAGGCACACCTCACCCTCGCGGTGGTCGCGGTGCGCGACCGCGATCTGGAACTCGCGCTGGAGGAGGGCATGCGGGCCTTCGCGGGCAAGCGCCGGTCGCTGCCGTCGCTGATGTGGATCGCGGGCGAGGTGGCGCGCGAAATCATCGAGCGCTATCCGGGCGATCCGCGCACCCGGGTGTATCTGGATCAGTTGCGGACCTTGTCCTGCGAGTGATCATTTCGGCGTACGTTTGACTCATCGCCAGCGGTAAGGGGTGGGCGATGAATCGGGTTCGCGTCATTGTGCGTCGCGACGCGGACGAGTCGCTACGCACCACAGTGTTCGAGGCGGGTACGCCCATCGGTGAACGGGTCGCGCCCCTACCTGATTTGGTGGCGTGCGCGTGGGATGCGATCGGTGGTCAACCGGAAACGGTGCGGCGAACGGTCGTCCAGATCGGTACCGCGCTGCGTGACGCACTGTTCGAGCCGCGCACGACCGGGCAGCTGACGCGGCTCGTCGACGGCTCGGATATCGAGATGGTCTTCGATGTCGACGACGATACGATGCTGCTCCCCTACGAGATGTTGGTGCTGGCCGACGGTATGCCCCTGGCCACGCGGCCGACGATAGCCATCTCCCGCAGGTATTCGGGCACCGGGCAGCCCACACCCGTCCAGGCACCGGGACCGCTGAAGATCCTCGCCGCGGTCGCCGCGCCGACCGAGACCCGCACGGCCAATGTGACATTGGATGTGGAAGCGGAGATGCAGGCGATCCTCGACGCCGTCTCGCAGGTGCCGACCGCGGGTGGCGGCGGCGTGCGCATTCTGGAAGTCGCTTCGCTGCAGCAGATCACCGCGGCACTGCGGGCCGAGGAGTTCCATGTATTGCATCTGAGTGCACACGGGTCCGCGACGAATCTGGAATTGGAGGATGAGGACGGCGATCCGGATGTGGTCGAGTCCGCGGATCTCATTGCCGCACTGCGCGCTGCGGAACGAGCGCTGCCGTTGGTGGTGTTGTCGAGTTGCGGCGGTATCGACGGCGGGCCCGCCGGGTTGGCGCGCACGCTGATCAGCGGGGGTGTCGAGCGGGTACTGGTCATGCAAGCGCGGGTCTCGGACCGGTATGCCACGCTGTTGACGAAATCGTTCTACGCCATGCTGTCCGCGCATCCGTCCGAGCCGGTCGCCTTCGCACTGGGACAGGCGCGCCATGCCCTGGAAGAGGAACGGCTCGCCGATGGCGCATCGATTCCGCCCGAATGGTTCGTGCCGACCCTGCTGACCGGTGTGGCGGATCGGCCGCTGTGGCATCCGACGGCGCCGCCGCGGCCGCTCGGGCGCCGGACGCAGGCACCGAGCGGGGCGACGGTGCGGGAGTTGCCGCTCGGATATCTGATCGGCCGTCGCGGGCCGGTGCGCGATATCGTCCGAACGTTGGACTCGGCACGCGGGCGACCGGGTGTGGTGATCACCGGGATGGGCGGGCTCGGGAAGACCGCGGTGGCCGGTCGCGTGGCCGCGCGCATGCGCGAACGCGGCTGGCACATCGCCGAACATGTGGGGCAATGGAATCCGACCGCGCTGTGTGGCGCGGTCCGCGCGGCGATCGGGGACGACCCGGCGTTGCACACGGTAGCCGATGCGCTCGCCCGCGACAGCGGGGAGCAGGCGCTGAAGCACGTCCATCGGTTGTTGGCGGGAAGCCGCGTGCTATTGCTGTTCGACGATTTCGAACAGAATCTGACCCGGCCCGGCGGTGCGGAATTTCTGGATCCCGGTTTCGCCGAACAGTTTTCGCAGTTGTGTCGGATCGCCGGGACGGGGCGATTGTTGGTTACCTGTCGCTATCCGGTCCCCGGTGATCTCACGGAGGTCGGCCTCACTCCGCTGAGCCCTGCCGAGTTGAATCGAATGTTCTTGCGGCTGCCACAGATCAGCGGTTTGCATGTGGCGGAGCAACGGCTGGTCGCGCGGACTATCGGCGGGCACCCGCGGCTCATCGAATTCGTCGACGCGCTACTGCGTGGTGGCGACGGCACTTTGCGGCCGGTCGGTGAACGGCTGCGCCGGTTGGCCGACGAACACGCGGTCGATCTCGACCAGGACCGGACGCTGACCGAAAGCCTCGATACCGCGGTGGTGCTCGGCACCCGCGACATCCTCGTCGACGCACTGCTCGACCTGCTCGATACCGCCGAACGCGAACTGCTGCTGCAGATTTCGCTTTCGCGGACGCCGCTGCGAGATCTGGACATCTCCTATGCCCGATTCGGCGCGGAAGCGACACGAGACCAGCGCCGCGAAGTGATGGCGGCCATCGATACGTTGCTCAGGCTGACGCTATTGACCACCGACGATGACCGATATGTCGTGCATCCGTGGGTCGCCCAGGCCCTCGATGCCCACCAGGGCACCGGTCGGGTTCGTCGCCACAACCGAGCCCACGCGATGCGCATCGCCCGAATCTCGGCTGGCTTCCGTGATTTCGACGACTACAGCGAGGCATGCGGACATCTCCTCGCCGCGGGCCGATACGCCGAACTCACCGAACTCGCCATCCCTCTCTGCCGCGAGTTGGACCAGTTGCAGGTCTCCGCCTTGCTCGGCGAGATCATGCCGATCCTGCCGATCGACACTCCCGGCTATCTCGAGCTCGGCGACCGCGAGGTGCGGGCACTGCGCCGGACCGGAAACCTCCGTGCCGCAACCGATCGCCAGTGCGCGCTGGTCGAGGTGCTACGGGCCGGGGTCCAATCGGCCTCGGGCAGTGCGGATTCCCGACGCGCACTCGTCATCGGCCTGGACACCCTCGGTGAACTCGCCGTGCTGGCCGGAGATCTCGGCACGGCGCGCGAGCACTACAGCCGATCTCTGCGCACCGCACGGCATCTGACGAATACCGACCCGGACAACATCGATATGCAGCAGGTCCTCAGCCGGGCACTGGAGAGCCTCGGCGATATCGCGGTGCGCAGCGGTGATCTCACGGCCGCCCTGGCCCACCATACCGAGGCACTTGCCATCCGACGCGCCCTCGCCGATAACGACCCCGCCCGGGTAGATCTGCGCCGCGACCTCGCCAATGCCTGCACCCGACTCGGCGACCTGGCGGTACTGACCGCCGATCTCGACGGCGCTCAGTATCTCTACACCGAATCGCTCACGCTGCACGGCGGTCTCATCGAGTCCGGCCCCGATGCCGCCGAATCCCGGCGCGGCCTGGCCATCGCACACGGCAAACTCGGTGATCTGGCCATGCGCGCGGGGCACGGCGAGACCGCGAGCAGGCACTACTTCGAGAAGCTGCGCATCAGTACCGAACTCTCGATGGCCGATCCGGACGATACCGAAATCACCCGCGATGTCGCCATTGCCATGCAGCAGATCGGCGACACCTCATTGCTGTACGAAACTCCCGAGGACGCGTTCACCTTCTTCACCGAATCCCTCGCCATCCATCGCGAACTCGCCGAGAAGGATCCCGGCAATGCCGAGTACCGCCGCGATCTGGCCATCGCACTCAACCGATCCGGTGACGCGGCGCTGCAACTCGGCGAACTCAGCACGGCCTCGACCTATTACACCCAGGCCCTGGCCATCCACCGCGGCTTCGCCGACGCCGACTCGGGAAATGCCCGAAATCAGCGCGACCTCAGCATCTGCCATGACAAGCTCGGCGACTTGGCCATCCGCACCGGCGACTATCTGGCCGCCGACCATCACTACACCCAATCACTCACCCTCGCAAAACAACTCGCGGCCGCCGATCCCACCAACACCGAAAAGCAGCGGGACCTGAGCATTTCGCACCACCAGCTTGCCAGGGTCGCCGTCGCGACCGGCGCCTTCACCCTCGCGTTCCGGCACAACACCGAGGCACTCACCATCGCCCGCCGCTTATCCACCGCCGACCCGGAGAATCTGCAATTGCACCGCGATGTCGGTCTGCTCCTCTGGGCCATCGGCGACGCCGCCGAACGCGAACACGACTACGACACCGCCGTCGAGGTCTACCGTGAGGCCCTGGCGATCGCCAAGGACCTCCTCGAAACCGATCCGGCCAGCCCGCGCGGCCTGCGCGATGTGGAATTCGCCTCGGCCAACCTGGGGCGCGTGCTCGACCTCGCCGACCCGCACCCGCTCGGATCGACCCGTGTCGACGCTCTGCTCGAACAGGGCAAGACCTTCCTACGGCGCCTGCTACCGCCGACGTGATTCCGCAGCTAGCGCGCATCTCTGTACCACTATGTGCGGTACCCGCTGTAAAGTCTGCTGTATGACGGTGCGCCTGAATATCTCGATGGACGACGACCTCGCGGCCCGTCTCCGTGCGGCCTCCGACGACAAGTTGAGCGACTACATCTCCAAGGCGGTGCGCAGGCAGTTGCTCGACGACGAACTCAGAGCATTACCCGATAGCACCGGAACCGAATGGGCGAAGGACGCCGAGCAGACCGCCGAACAAGTATTGTTCGGCCGTGCCAGCTGAACCCACGCACCAAGGCCAGATTTGGAATCTCGTCAGCCGGATCTCCGGACGCCGCGCGACGGTGGTGCTCGTGGATTCCGATGTGGTGATTCGACAACGGCCGATGTTGGTGGCCGCGCCGGTGCGCGAGGCACGCGAAGTTCCGTCCCGCCATCAATTGCTCACCGTCGCAATGCCGCGGAGTTCGCGGGTGATCGCGCTGTATGACATCGCCATCGTGCCGAAGGACAGTCTCACCGAGCAGGTCGGTGAGCTCACCTCGGAGCTGCTAGAGCAGGTGAAGATCGGGCTGCGGGCCCGATTCGACCTGTGAGTCACCGGGTGGCGAACAGGGGCAAACCGGACGCGGCCACGCCGAACGGGGGTCGGTCTCGACACCCGCGACCGACCCGCTACTACCCTGTTCCCGGTGACCGACTCCGTTGACGGCCTGCCGTATGCCGCCCCCGCGCTATGGGATGAGCGGTTGCGGCTGTTCTCCTTCGCCACGGCCGAGAAGCGGGCGGAGTATCTGTGGGTGCTGCGAGCGTTCGACAGCGCGCGGGCCGCATATGTGGTGTTGCTGCACGCCGACGATGTCGCGACCTGGATCGAACGCAGTGCATCGGATGCACCACAGCTGAGCGGCGCCGAGATCGGACCGCTGCTGGATCAGCTGCATCAGTGGGGTGTGGTCGAACGCAGCTATGACGGCACACGCGCGGCGACCCTCGCGGAATATCGGAATCGACACTACGTGTATCAGCTGACACAGGCCGGATACAAGGCATATCGGGCGGTCGCGGGTGTGCTCGAGGCGCGGCTCGACGAGGCGGCGCTATCGCGACTGGTCTTGCCCGAACTGCTCGCGGATCTCGGCACCCTTGCCGGGGCGAACAAGGCCGGTGATGCGGAACGTGTGTACCGGACACTGCGCCGTCTGGACGCCGCACTCTCGGATATGGCGGCGCGTGCCGCGCACTTCTACCTCTCGCTCGGAGATATGGTGCGCACCACCGAGATCACGCCGGAGTCTTTCCTGGCGCACAAGGACGCGTTGCTCGCGCATATGCGCGAATTCAGCATGGACCTGGCTCGCTTCGCGCCGCGCCTGGCCGCGGCGATCGGCGAGATCGAGGAGACCGGCGTCGAGGAACTCATCGAGCGGGCGGCGCGCTGTGACGAGCGGGTACTGCTGAGTCCGGCCGAGCGGCAAGCGGATTGGCGGGCGCGCTGGCAGGGGCTGCGGACCTGGTTCGTCGCGACCGCCTCCGATATTCCCGGCGAATCGTCCTCGACCGAGGCGGATCGGCTGCGGGAGGCGACCATGAGCGCCATCGCCGCCGTGCTGTCGCTGCTGCGGCGGGTCACCGATTCACGCAAGGGTGGGGTGAGTCGCGAATCGGCGCTGCGGCATCTCGCGGGCTGGTTCACCGCCGCACCGAGCACCGACAGTGCGCATGCGCTTTTCGACGCCGTCTTCGGTCTCGGCAGGCCGCGCCATATTTCGCTGGAACATCCGGACGCGGATCTGATTCCCGCGATTCGCTCCTGGTGGGAGGCGCCGCCGCTGGAAATCTCGCGCACCCTTGCCGAGACGGGCAGGCCGCCGCAGGCCGGTGCCCCCGCCCGAATTCAGCGCAATGACGCGGGAATTCGCCGACTCCGCGAGGCGCAGCTCGACGCGCAGCGCGCCCGCGCCGAGGCCGCCGAATCCCTGGCCGCCGCCTCCGTGCACGAGCGCGTCCTCGACGAACGGGAGACCGAGGTGCTGCTGCGCCTACTCGACGCCGCATCCACCGCGTGGGTTCCGGTCAGCGGGCGCATCGAAGGCACCACCGGCTCCGATAGCGGCGTCACCCTCACCGTCTCCGAACATCCGGGTTCGACGGTGGTCCGCACCGCCCGCGGGCTGCTGCATTTGAACAACCGTCGCCTCGAGGTGAAGCAGTCGACCCGCGGGCGGCGCGCGTGATCAACGCCCGCCG
>NZ_BDAZ01000040.1 GCF_001612725.1 Nocardia anaemiae NBRC 100462
AGCAGTCGACCCGCGGGCGGCGCGCGTGATCAACGCCCGCCGCATCGACTCGCTCGCATTGGACAACTATCAGCGCGCCGCCCGGGTGATCCTGGCCAATCACCTGGTCACCCGGACCTATCCGGACCGGATCGCGCTGCCGCTGATCCGCCGCTGGGCCACCGAACTCCGCGAGGATCTGGCCGAATTGTTCGGCTATCGGCTCGAGGTCACCGAAACGACGGCTCGGGTGTTCCCGGTCATCGATCGGCTCGATTCCGGCAAACCGGCCCGCTCCGTCACCGACCGTGTCTTCGACCGCCGCCGCTACGCATACCTCGCCTTGGCGCTGGCGGCACTCGGGCGCGCGGGCGATCAGATCACGTTGTCGGAGTTGGCCGATCAGGTCGCCGCCTATACCGGCCGGGTCGACGGCCTCGAACTGTCACCCGACCGCGCCGCCGATCGCGATGCCTTCGTCGATGCCGTCGGCTGGCTCGCGCACCGGGGCGCGCTCACTCTGGCCGATGGCGATGCGGGTGGCTGGGCCGCCGATCCGGAGGCGGGTGAAGCGCTGTATGACATCGACCGGCCGGTGGTCTTCGCGCTGTTTCGACCGCCGCGCGCATTGCAGCATCTGCATAGTGTCCGCGGTCTGTTGACCGAGGACGCGCTGGCGCACGGACCGGCCGCTGATGCGCAGGCCGCCGATGCGGCTCGGCGGGTGCGACGCAGTCTCGTGGAGCGTCCGGTGGTGTATGCCGAGGACTTGGCCCATGCGGAACGTCCGCTGTTGCAGCAGGATCGAGTCGTCGCGGATGTCGAACTGTTCACCGGGTTGCGCGCCGAACGCCGGGCCGAGGGTGTCGCGCTGATCGATATCTCCGGACGTCTCTCCGACGTCCGCTTCCCGGGCACCGGCACATTGGCACAGGTGGCGCTGCTGCTGGTCGGTGAGATCGCCGATCGGGTACTCGATATAGATAACCCGGTGCCGGTTCGTCCCGGTGCACCCGATCCGGCGGTCGCGCTGGCCGAGCAGCTCGACGGTGCCATCCCGGAGTCCACCGTTTTCGTTCCGCTCGCCGATCTGCCATCGACCGATCCAGAAGCGGTGCAGGAGGTTTCCGATCGCGATGCGGAGGCGACGGCGTATGTGCGCGCGACCTACCCGTTCGTCGAGGCGAGCTGGGTGGGCGAGACCGTACAGGCACTAACCGACCGCTACGGTGTCACCTTCGCCGCGCAGTGGCAGGCCGATGTGCCCGGGCTGACCAGGGAGGTGACCGCCCTGTTGGAACGGCTGCGGCTGGTCCAAGTGGTCGAGGACGGTCTGATCATTCTGCCCGCACTGGCCCGCTACCGCGGCGCGGTCGTCACCGTCCGCACCAAACGGGCGGCCGAATTGTTCGTCACGGTCTCCGACACGCGCGGGGCCGATAGCGTTGGTACGGAAGGGATTTAAACCATGTCGCTCATCCATGGCGGAGTGCGGTTCGTCCCGACCCGCGCCGGAATCATCAATCTGTGGGACTACCGCGACCAGGAATACTGCTTCGCCGACGGCAGGCTGGTACTGCGCGGACCCAACGGTTCCGGTAAGACCAAGGCACTCGAGGTGCTGTTCCCATTCGTGCTCGACGGCCGGATCGAACCGCGCAGGCTCAATCCGTTCGCGGGTGAAGAGCGCACGATGAAGTCGAACCTGTTGTACCGCAAGCAGGAATCCGCGTATTCGTATGTGTGGATGGAGTTCGCGCGCGGTAAATGGGACGATCCCGAGGTCGTCACCATCGGCATCGGTATGCGCGCCACCCGCTCCTCGGACAAGGTGACCCGCTGGTACTTCGTCGCCGATGGCCGTGCGGGCGTGGACTTTTCACTCATCGGCCCGGATGACCGTCCGCTGACCCGCAAGCAATTGGCCGAACAGATCGGCACCGACGCCATCGTCGATCGACCGGTGGAGTATCGCAATGCGATCGATGCGCGCATGTTCGGTCTCGGCAGTCAGCGCTACGACCAGCTGATCAACCTCATTCTCACGCTGCGCCGCCCGCAGCTCGCGAAAAACCTTGATCCGCGCGGGCTTTCGCAGGCGCTCACCGATGGTCTGCGCCCGCTCGACGAACAGCTGATCCTGGACGCGGCGCGTTCGTTCAGCGATATGGAGGAGGTCGGGCGCACCCTGGAGGGCCTGGTGCACGCCGACACCGCCACCAGGTCTTTCGTCGATGTGTATCGCAAATACCTTGCGGTACAGGCGAAGACCGATGTCGATCAGGTGCGGACCCGGCTCGATGCGGTGACCCACGCCAGCACCGCGCTCTTCGCCGCCACCGCACTGCGCGAACGTCGCGAGGCCGAACGCAGCGCCGCCGAGGCCCGCGCCGACGATGCCGACCGCGCCTACGAACAAGCGCTCTCCGACCGGGAAACCCTGCAGCGCTCCAGCGCCTACGAGGGCAAACAGCAGCTCGACGATCTCGCCGACGCGGTCCGGCGCCTGGAGACTTCGGCGGCCGTGCACAAGGATAAGGCGCTCAAGGCCCGCCAAACCCTGGATCAGCGGGGCCAGGAGGCAGAGCGTGCCAAGGCGGCGGCACAGAATGCGGCCGCCGAACTGGCCCGTGGCGAGGACGAATTGCGTGCCGCCGCCGAAGAGGCGGGTATCACCTGGGCCGGTTCGGCCGACCAGGCCCGCGGTGATCAGCTGACCGCCGCGGTTCGCGGACATGCCGAGGAACGCGACGCCGACGTTCGCGCGGTCCGCAAGGCACTCGGTCTGCTGGATTCCGCTAAGGCCGAACGGAATCGGGCCGAACAGCTCGCCGAACGGTCCAGGGCACTGCGCGAATCGGCCGCCGCCGAGGTCTCGGCCGCCGAGGCGGCGGTTGTGCTGGCGCGCACCGAAGCCGGTGGCGCACTGCGCACTTGGTGGGAGGCGCACCGTGCGGTGTACTCCCCCATTCAGAAGGGCCTGTTCGAAGCGCTCGATGCCGCTCTGGCCACCGCGGGGTCCGATGAGGCCGCCGGTCTCGCCGAGATTCTGGCCGAACGTGCCGAACCGCTGCTCGAGGACATCCGCACCCGCCGTCAGCAAGCGCGTGCCGTCGCCGCGCTGGCCGGTGACCGGCTGGTCGAACTCGAGGCCGAACGCGATGAGGTCGCGGCCCAGCGTGCTGAGGCCCCACCGGTTTCGCCCGCTCGTGCGCGGAATGCGGAGGGCCGTCCGGGTGCGCCGCTGTGGCGATTGGTCCGTTTCGCCGATTCCGTGACACCAGCGCAGGCCGCGGGCATCGAGGCCGCGCTGCACGCCGCCGACCTGCTCGACAGTTGGGTCTGCGCGGAATCCGAACGGCCGGAATACATTTCCGACCAATTCCTGGTGCCATTGCCTGCCTCTGCGCGGCCATCCGGTCGGACGCTCGCCGATGTCCTTGTAGTGGAGGAGGATTCGGCCGACCTCGCGGTGCCGAAGCAAACTGTCGCCGACGTATTGGCCTCCATCGCGCTGTACGACAAGGACTCCGACCTCGGCATCGAAGTCGGCGTGAGCACCACCGGCGGATTCCGCCAAGGCGTCCAGGTCGGCCGCCACCACAAGCCCGACGCCGAATTCATCGGTGCCACCGCCCGCGCCAAGCGCCGCGAAATCCGGCTCGCCGAGTTGGCCGCCGCGATCGAGGCAGCGAAGCAGACGCAGCGGCAGGCTCAGGCCGATGAGTCCGCCGCCAGCGCCGAAATCGCGCGAATCTCCGCGGCCGCCAAGGCATTACCGCGTCTCTCGGCCGTCACCGCCGCCCTGCGCGCGGTTTCGGAAGCCGCGGGCATGATGCGCTCGCGCTCCGAGGCGCTCACCCAGGCCGAACGCGACCTCGATCAGGCGGTGGCCGAGACGTCGGCCGTCGAGAAGAAGCTGCGCTCGGTCGCCCAGGCGCACCGCAGTCCCCGCGACGCCCGCGAGATCGATGCGCTCGCCGCCGCCATCCGCCACTTCGAGAACACCGGAACCGGGCTACTGCGCCTGCGCGCCGACCACGAACGGGAGCGCGAACGCGAACGGGAGGGTTCGGACCGCTTCGACGAGGCCCGCGATCTGGCCGAGGCCTTCGCCGAAGAGGCCGAGGCCGCCGACGCGGGCTACCAGGAGCAACTGCGCAAACTCGAAACCCTGCGCGAGGCGCTCGGCGCGGGCGCCGCCGATATCGATCGGGAACTCGAACAGGCGCGCGCGAAGATCGAGGCGACCAGGGCCGAGCAGAAGGCCGCCCGCAAGGCCGCCAATGCGGCGATCGAGGCCGTCGGTGATGCGGAGGCGGCCTATCGCACCGCGCACGAGTCGCTCGGCACCGCGCTCACCGAGGTGCTGGCCGATGTGAAGGCCCTCGCGCCCTATGCCCAACCGGATCTGCTCACCCTGCTCGGCGCACCCGCCGACAGCCGCTGGCCGAGCAGCGACGCCGCCTGGTCGACCCCCGAACAACTGCTCTACCGCATTTCGGCGGCTGGACCGCAGGTCGAACCCCAGGTGCTACCGGACGAGGTGGCCGAACTGTTCGACAACCTCACCGCCGCAACGTCTTCCGTGCGAGCGGGCGAGGCTGCCCGCAAATCCACGCGCAGTGCGGTGACCTCCGCGCTGCAGGAATTCGATGCCGCACTGGCCGCTTCCGGCCGCGACTACCGGCTGCAATGGGATGCCGCGGACGGTCTGACCGTCGTCCAGGTACAGGACGACAACGGGCTATCGGCACTCGCGGATTTCGCCACCCGCATCGACGCCGCCCGCCGCGATCAGGAACTGCTGCTCACCGACGCCGAACGTCGGATACTGGAGGACGCGCTGCTCACCGGCCTGGCACAGCAGATCCACGAACGAACCAGCGATGCGCGCGATCTCATCGCCCGCATGGGTGCGGAAATGAAGAAGCGCCGCATGTCCTCGGGCAATACCATCGGCGTGCACTGGGTGCTCGCCGATTCGCTCTCGGATGCGGCCCGGGCCATGTGCAAGCTGTTGGATCGCGACGCCTCCTCGCTCGGCGCCGATGATCTGGCGGCCATCCGCGCCCACTTCGCCGCCGAGATCCGGGCCGCGCGCGCCGCGCACCCGGAGCGTTCCTACCCCGAAATCCTCGGCGCGACATTGGATTACCGGACCTGGCGGGTGTTCTCCTTCACCCTCATCTCCGCCGACGGCAGCGAGGACAAGCTGACCGTGGCCAGGCACAGCGCGCTCTCCGGCGGCGAGCAGTCGGTCTCGCTGCATCTGCCGCTGTTCGCGGCCGCGCACGTCATGCTCGACTCGGCCGATCCGCAGGCGCCGCGACTGCTCGCGCTGGACGAGGCGTTCGCCGGTGTCGACGACAACGGTCGCAGCGAATTGCTCGGCCTGAGTGTGCAATTCGACCTCGACCTGTTCATGACCGGCTACGACCTGTGGATCACCTATCCGCACGTCCCCGGCTGCGCGCATTACGATCTCGCGCATTCGGCCGCCGAGAACACCGTCAGCGCGACGCTGCTGGTATGGGACAGCGGCGATCTGCTCGCCGAACACGATGGAACCGATCTCACCGCCGCGCTCGGGTCCCCCAACCGCCGCCGCGTCCCGAACTCGATCGAGGGCGGGCTGGCGCTGGACAATATGCCGGGCAGCCCGGCCCCGGTCGGCTGATTCTGAATGGATACCAGTGTCTTCGAGTTCCACCCCGCCCCATCGCAAGGTCGCCATCGCCACACTGATCGGCACCACCCTCGAGTGGTACGACTTCATGCTCTACGGCACGGCATCCGCGCTGATCTTCAGTAAACAGTTCTTCCCAACGCTGAGCCCGGCCGCCGGAACACTGGCGGCATTCAGCACGTTCGCGGTCGGCTTCGGCGCGCGACCGATCGGCGGGTTGCTGTTCGGCCACTTCGGTGATCGGATCGGTCGCAAGACCACCCTCGTGGTGTCGCTGTTTCTGATGGGCGTGAGCACCATGCTCATCGGGGTGATCCCGAGCTACGAGAGCATCGGATTCTGGGCTCCCGCACTGCTGGTCGCGCTGCGACTGCTGCAGGGCATCGGACTCGGCGGCGAAGGTGCGGGGGCGGTGGTGCTGTCGATGGAGCATGCGCCGCCGCGACGACTCAACCGGTATGCCAGTTTCCCGCAGATGGGCACACCGGCCGGGCTGATTCTGGCCAATGCTGTCTTCCTCGGCGCCAGCTCGCTGCTGCCGGATTCGGCCTTCCTGAGCTGGGGTTGGCGAATTCCGTTCCTGCTCAGCGCTATTCTCGTCATGGTCGGGCTCTGGGTGCGACTGGGGATCACCGAATCCGCCGACTATGCCGAACTGGTCCGACGCGGCGAGGTCGCGTCGTTCCCGCTTCGCGACGCGCTCCGGGTCGGGCCTGTCCGGCTACTGCTGATTCTGTTCGCCGCCACCGCGACCTCGGCGGCCGTCTATATCTTCATGGTGTTCACGTTGACCTACGGCACCAAGGCACTCGGGTTCAGCCGAGACTTCCTACTGCTCGGTGTCATCGTTTCGGCCGTTTTCTGGTGCGCCACAATGCCTTTGTGGGGCTCGCTCGCCGACCGGTACGGCACGCGTCGGATATTCCTCGCTGGCACCGCCGCACTGACAGGGTGGTGCGCGGTCTACTTCCCGCTGCTGAACACCGGCAACAAGGTTGTCGCGTTCCTCGCACTGCTCGGCATGGGCGTGACGTTGCCCATTGCCCATAGCGTCGGCGGCATCATCATCGCCGAACTCTTCCCACCATCGGTCCGCTACTCCGGCACGTCGCTGATCGTGCAGGTCTCGGTCATCCTCGGCGGCGGCCTCGCCCCGCTCATCGCGACCGCGCTGTGGACCGCGGGCTCGACCTCGGCAGCGGTGACCTGCTATATCGTCGCCGTCTGTGCGTTGAGCACGATCAGCACGGCGGCGCTGATCCGGGCAGCCGAGGAGCCCACCGACACGCTGGCACCCGTGCCGGTCGGCTGAAACCTACAGCCCGAAGGAGCCGCTCAACCACGGCGGGAGCGGGATCGACGGCAGAGCCGGGAGGACGGGCGGAATCGGCGCGGACGGCGCCGGGGCGGTACCGCCCTCGCTCGCATCCGCACGCAGCGCCGGGCAGGCTCCGCCCGGTGCCGTGGCCAGTTCGAAATGCCACCATTCGTTCTGATAGATCCGGCACAGGCCCCAGCGATTCCCATTCGCCTCCAGCCACTGCGCCCCGGCCTGCGGCCCCACGTCGATCGCCCGTCCCTGCACATGCGTCGACTCGTTGGGCGGCAGCACCCACCGCCGCGCCTCGTCGGGACTGCCGTAGGTCCGCAGCCCCTCGTCCCACAGCGCCTGCTGTTCGGCGGGCGTGCGGTAACCGGAGTTGATGTACAGCGCGACCCCTTCGGCATGTGCCTGGTTCTCGGCCTGCGTGTACGCCGCGGCGAGGCCGGGCTCCAGCCCATCGGTCCCGCTGGCATTACCGGCCACCTGCCCGACCGGCGCGGCGGTGGCGGTGGGCATGGACAGCCCGACCGCGACGATCACCGGGAACAGCGTGGTCGATACGCCCAGCAGGGTCCGGGTACGAAGCGTGAGCGACATGTCAGGGATAGTAACGGGCCCGCAGCCGCCGACCCCGCAGCTACGCCCCTACGGCTCACACCGCGCCGTCGATCATCGCGAGCAACATACCGGCGAACAGGAGGACACCGCCCTGTCCGAACGGACGTCATTCACATAGCTTTCCACATATTCACAGCACAATTAATCACCAATGTCCGAAACATCCTGTGCCCCGCCCGATTTGTCGCACCGGAAATCCCCCTGTCCACAATCCATTCCAGTGTTGTGGATCACGATCAACAATCCCCAGCAATCTTCGAGAAACCGGAAACTACCGCGCCTTCATAAGTTTCACGACCTCGAGGCAAAGTCTGTTGCAGCGCAAGCCTTTCCGGCCCGACACGAACCTTTCCGACGCATAGCGGGTGACCATCGCGCACAAGCTGTTACCTGTGCGCGATAGCCACCCGCTATGCGTCGTGCTTATGGGCTATGTGGTGTCGATCGGCTTGGGTCAGGGGCGCACAGAATCCGAACCGCGGATCGCTTCGGCCGCTTCACGATTGCGGTCGATGCGTTCGATGATCTCCGGGCCGTGCGCTCGCGCGTAGGCGATGGCGACCTTGATCTTGCGGGAATGCAGATCGGACTGCTGGCTCAGGACAGCGATGCGGCGTTCGACCGGACCGTCCAGTTCCTGTAGGCGCGCAACGACTTCCCACACCTCCGGACCGGCGGCCAAAGCCGCGCGGCGGTCGGAGATGGGACCGCGGAAAACGATTCCGGGATGGTCTAGCTGGTCGAAACCCTCCCGGATCAGGCGGTGCAGTAGCGCGGTCGAACTGGTTCCCTCACGAGCGGCGCGTTCGGCCAACCGACGGCTGGCGGATTCCGAGATACGAAACGACGTACTCATTGCCCTCCTCGACCTCCATCGACACCGGTGCAGCGATGTACCCCCCGATTAAGGGTGCCTTGCTTCGGCGGCATTGTTACCCCGGCGAACGGGGTGACATTCCGGTGTCCGGACACATGCCCTGATGGATGACCGTTTCAACCGTTCAGACGCGTTCCTTCGAACGGGTACGGACCCGCAACGCAATCGGCTTCTGCGTTTCGGCGAAGAAGTCGTTGCCCTTATCGTCCACGACGATGAACGCAGGAAAATCTTCGACCTCGATCTTCCAGACCGCCTCCATACCCAGCTCCGGATACTCCAGCACCTCGACGGATTTGATGCAGTCCAGTGCCAACCGCGCCGCGGGCCCCCCGATGGAACCGAGGTAGAAACCGCCGTGTTCCTTGCACGCCTTGGTCACCTGCGCGGAGCGATTGCCCTTGGCCAGCATGACGAACGAACCGCCCGCGGCCTGGAACTGATCGACGTAGGAGTCCATCCGGCCCGCGGTGGTCGGACCGAAGGAACCCGAGGCGTAGCCCTCGGGGGTCTTCGCCGGTCCGGCGTAGTACACGGCCATCTCGCGCAGGTATTCCGGCATCGGCTCGCCCGCGTCGAGGCGCTCCTTGATCTTGGCGTGCGCGATATCGCGGGCGACGACGAGCGGACCGGTCAGCGAAAGCCGGGTCTTCACCGGATATTTCGACAGTTCGGCGCGGATCTCCGACATCGGCCGGTTCAGATCGATCTTCACCACATCGCCGCCGAGGATGGAGTCGGTCTGCTCGGGCAGGTAATGCGCGGGCTCACGCTCGAGCTGCTCCAGGAACACACCCTCCGGCGTGATCTTGGCCAGCGCCTGCCGGTCGGCCGAACAGGACACCGCGATGGCGACCGGGCAGCTGGCGCCGTGCCGGGGCAGGCGCACCACGCGCACGTCGTGGCAGAAGTACTTACCGCCGAACTGCGCACCGATACCGAAGGACTGGGTGAGCTTGAAGACCTCTTCCTCCAGCTCCAGATCCCGGAAGGCATGCGCCGCGAGCGAACCCTCGGTGGGCAGGGAGTCCAGGTAGTGCGCGGACGCGTATTTCGCCGTCTTCAACGCGAATTCCGCACTGGTGCCGCCGATTACCACCGCGAGGTGGTAGGGCGGGCACGCGGCGGTGCCGAGCGAGCGGATCTTCTCGTCCAGGAACTCCAGCATGCGCGTGGGATTCAGCACGGCCTTGGTCTCCTGGTACAGGAAAGACTTGTTCGCCGAACCGCCGCCCTTGGCCATGAACAGGAATTTGTAGGACGGATGCGCGGGATCGCCCGGCGTGGAGTACAACTCGATCTGCGCGGGCAGATTGGTGCCGGTGTTCTTCTCGTCCCACATGGTGATGGGAGCGAGCTGCGAGTAGCGCAGATTCAGCTTGGTGTAGGCGTCGAAGACGCCGCGGCTGATCCATTCGGCATCGTCCACACCGGTGAGCACACCCTCGGACTTCTTGCCCATCACGATCGCGGTGCCGGTGTCCTGACACATCGGCAGGATGCCGCCCGCGGAAATGTTGACGTTCTTGAGCAGGTCCAGCGCGACGAAGCGGTCGTTACCGCTGGCCTCGGGATCATCGATGATCCGGCGCAGCTGCGAAAGATGCGCGGGCCGCAGGTAATGGCTGATGTCGTGCATCGCCTCGGCGGTGAGCAGGCGCAACGCCTCGGGCTCGACCTGCAGGAAGGTGCGGCCATTGTGTTCGAAGGTGCTGACGCCCTCGGTGGTGATCAACCGGTACGGGGTGTCGTCGGCGCCGATCGGCAGCAGATCTGAATAGCGGAAATCCGGCGCGGTCACGGACGCACTCCTTATTCGGTCTCAGGGCTGACGCACCGCCGGGGCCTCGAGAGGGTCTTCGGCAGGCTGGTCACGAGCACAAGGAGCGTATCCAGTAATTAGGGCCGACCGTTGCTTAGGCAACCCTCACTCAGTGCATCCCAACCAAAAGGTTGCACGTTCAACCCCACCAGTGCTACCTCTCAGTTCTGGCATTCGTCGCGCGACAGCACGCGGCCGGACAGTTCAATGACATGTCAGAGTTTGGAGCGCTCTCGTGACCGATCCCCACTGGCTCGATGACGTCGAAATGCGCGCATGGGTGGGTTATGTGCGCACCAGGGACCTCATCGCCGCCGCGGTCGGGCGCGACTCATCCCGCGAGTCGAACCTCACCTACGTCGAGTACTCGGTGCTGGCCTACCTAGCCGACGCACCGGATCATCGACTCACCTTCGCCGATCTCGCCGCCAAACTCGAATGGTCGCAGAGCAGGCTGTCCCATCAGATCACCCGGATGGAGAAGCGGGCACTGGTGGCCAGGGAACCGATTCCGGACGACGCCCGCCGCACCGCCGCCCGGCTCACGCCGCGCGGCGCCGACGTGCTGGCGACGGCCGCGCCCGCACATGTGCAGAGCGTGCGCAGACACATGATCGACGTGCTGGACCGCCAGCAATTGGCCGCCCTCGCCGATATCTACGACACGCTGCTCGCCCATCATCGAAGAGTCGCGGCCACCGAATAACTCACCAGCTCAAGCCGATTGCACGGCCGGGTCCGGCACCCCCAATGCCCGCTCGAAGCCGTCCGGCACCACCAGATCGCTCCGATCGAGATCGCCGACGCTGGTCTTGCGCAGTCCCAGTAGCGCTGAATCAATACCGCCACGCAGGATGTCGAGCACATTCTCGACACCGGCCTGCCCGTTCGCGGCGAGGCCCCACAGGTACGCCCGCCCGATCATGACCGCGCGAGCGCCGAGCGCCACCGCCTTCACCACATCGCTACCGCGCCGGATGCCGCCATCGAGCACCACCTCGATCTGCGATCCGACCGCCTCGGCCACCACGGGCAATGCCCGAATCGCGGCGGGCGTGCCGTCCAGATTGTTTCCGCCGTGATTGGAGACCGAAATCGCCGCGACACCGGCATCGACCGCCCGCAGCGCATCGTCGACGCGCATCACGCCCTTGAGCATGACCGGCCCGTCCCACTGTTCGCAGATCCACGCCACATCCGCCCAATCCGGTGCGGGAGTGCCCATCCACTCGCCGTAGGCGCCGAAAAATCCGGGCGCGGGACCGTCGCCGACGGCCATATTCGGTGCGGTGAGATCCGGAATACGGCCGGAGCGAACATAAGTCGCGAGCCAGCGCGGCCGGGCCAGGGTCTGCGGCGCGAATGTCAGCATGGTCTTGAAATCCAGCTTCTCCGGGATCACCGGGCTGCCCCAGTCGCGCCCGTGCGAGAAGGACCAGTCCAGGGTCAGGATCAGACCGACCGCACCCGCCGCCTTGGCCCGCGACATCCGTTGCAGGATCTCATCTTTCGAACCGCACCAGTACAGCTGGAAGAATGTCGCCGGATTCGCCGCGATGACCTCCTCGATCGGCTTGCTCGCGAAGGAGCTCAGTCCCATCGCGATGCCACGAGCCGCCGCCGCCCGCGCCACGGCCACTTCACCATCCGGATGCACCGCCTGCACGCCGGTCGGCGAGATCAGCACCGGCATCGAGAGCTGCTGTCCCAGTATGGTTGTCGACTGATCGCGCTCGCCGATCGGTCCAGCGCAGTGCGGGGCGAAGCCGAGTTCGGTGAAGGCCTGCTGATTTTCGTCGATGGTCTGGCCGCGCTCGGATCCGGCGATCAGTGCGCCGTACACCGACTTCGGCAGTCGTTTCTTTGCCCGCCGCTGCGCCTCGGCAACGGTTTCGAACCAGGGGTTCACGAGGAGGATCCTTTCGGGGAAGCCACCGGCCACCACAGCCGGATCTGTTCATGCAGGTCAGTGGTCAGTTGGATGAGCAGCGCAGCGCCCTCGTCGGCATTCGCGCCCGTCGGGTCGCCGAGCACTCCGTTGGCGCTCACCGCGCGCACTCCCCCGGCGCGCAGCAGGGGCAGGATTTCGGCGAGCGGTCTGGTATCACCGGCGGCGGCGAGTTCGGTCCGCACCGCATCCGGCCGCAGCGCCAACTGCATCGAGGTCTCGGCGCGGCCCGCGTGCGGATCACCCGGATAGTGCGGCATGAACACCCGCACGTCCCGGGATTCGGTGCGCAGCAACGCCTCGGCTTTGCGCAGCGGCTCGAGATTGCCGCCGTGCCCGTTGACGAGCACGATGCGGTCGAAAGTCTCGGTGGCCGACCGGCACAACTCCACGATCAGCAACTCGAGCGCGACCTGCCCGATCGATAGCGTGCCAGGGAAACCCGCGTGCTCACCGCTGGCGCCGTATGGGATCGCCGGTGCGACGAGCACATCCGACCGCGATTCGGCCAGTCGCGCGCACAATGCCACCGCGATATCGGTATCGGTGGACAGCGGCAGATGCGGTCCGTGCTGTTCGGTCGCCCCGACCGGCACGGCGAGGATCGCGCCCGTGGCCGCGCGCGCCCCGGCCTGCGGCCAGGTCAGTCGCGCGGCCACGGTGTGTTCCGCGACACTTTCCACCATGCCGCGAGATTATCGTCAGTCACTGACATAATCAAGATCCGGCGATCGACGCCCATAATCAACAGCCGTGACAGATGCCAAGGTGCGGGGCCGTCCACGCGGCACAACCAAGCGCGAACTCGAACTGATCGCCATGCGACTGTTCACCGAACAGGGCTTCGACGAAACCACCGTCGAGCAGATCGCCGCGGCCGCGGGTATCAGCGGGCGCACCTTCTTCCGCTACTTCCCCACCAAGGCGGAGGTGCTCTGGTACCAGTTCGACGCCGAGGTCGAGGCGCTGCGCGCAGCCTTCGCCACCGTGCCCGACGAGGTACCGATGATGACCGCCGTGCGCCGAGTTGTGGTGAACGCCAACCGATATCGCGCCGAAGACGTGCCCGAACTGCGGGTTCGCATGCACCTCGTCGGCGGCGATCCGGCACTGGCCGCCACCGCGGGCGCGCATTACGACGCCTGGGAGCGGGCCGTGAGCGCATTCGCCGCACGCCGACTCGGCGTACCGGAGGACGACCTGGTCGCGATGGCGGTCGGGCGCACCACCCTGGCCGCGGCGCGCGCCGCCTTCGACGCCTGGCTGACCCGCGCCGACGCCGACCTCACCGTCTATCTCGACCAAGCGCTCGCGGCGCTGGCACGTGGATTCGCGCCGCCGCGCGAGGATCCGGATCCAGCATCGAGCTAACGGCAGGTTTCACGGGCGACCGGGATGGGGTATGACTAGGCTCGGTATCGGCGCGCAGCCGCATGCACGACTATCCCGACAATCCCGTCGAAAGGGGCTGGAATTTCCATGTCCGAGGTGTCCATGAGCCTTTCGGCGGATTCCCTGCCCGTAGGACCGGTCGACAACCTGCTTCCGCAGCTGGTCGAACACCTGCGGCAGAACCGAACCGCGCTGCGTGAGGAGTGGGCACGCCGCATTACCGATGCCCAACTGCTGACCGCCATGACCCCGGAGGAGATCTTCTCCGAAGCGACGTCGATGTACGACAACTACGTCGAGGTCCTCGTGACCGGTAGCGTCGAAGCGCTGCAGGCCTACGCCCGCGATCTGTCCGAGCGCATCATTCCGAGAGGAGTCGATACTGACGAGGTACTCGGTATCGTCCTGCTGCTGCGCGACGTGCTCGCCCGCTCGCTATTCGAGAAGTACCAGGCCGATTTCGAACTGCTGAATGCCGTTCTGGACGCCTATGAACCGGCGGCCAACCGCATCGCGAGCACCGTGGCCATCTCGTTCGTGCAGGAGCGCGAGCGCGTCATCCGCCAGCAGCAGGAAGCCATCCGCGAGCTGTCCACCCCGGTGCTGCAGGTGCGCGAGCAGCTGCTGATTCTGCCGATCATCGGCGTGCTCGACAGTCAGCGCGCTCGCCAGCTCACCGAGCAGCTGCTGCGTGCCATCCGCGCCAACCGCGCGAAGGTGGTCGTGATCGACATCACCGGTGTGCCCGCGATCGACTCCACGGTGGCCAACCACCTGGTGCAGACCGTGGACGCATCCGGCCTGATGGGCGCCAATGTGATCATCACCGGCCTGTCCTCCGAGATCGCGCTCACGCTGGTGACCATCGGCCTCGACCTGTCGAAGATGAACGCGGTCGGCGACCTTCAGGGTGGTATCGAAGAGGCCGAACGCTTACTCGGCTATGAGGTCACTCGAATGACGGACCGGCAGCTCACCGAACGCGATGGGCGCTGATCGGGCGCACCCATGCCGGTTCCGATACTCAAGCAAGGCACGTATCTCATAGCGTCGGTTCAGTCAGCCTTGACCGACGCGGATACCGAGCGTCTGCAAGACGACCTGATGAAACAGGTCAGCAAATATCGAGCACACGGAATCATCGTAGACGTCACCGCGATCGATGTGATGGATTCGTTCGCGGCCAGATCGCTGCGTACCATCGCGCACATGACGCAGCTCCGCGGTGCCGAAACGGTCATCGTGGGATTACAGCCCGAAGTCGCGTTCGCCATGGTGCAGCTCGGCCTCACCTTCGAGGACATGCACACCGCCCTCGACCTGGAAGAGGGCTTGGCGTGGCTGAACCGCAAGACTACGGGCCGCCGCCAGCGAGATGGTCGTGACAGTGGCCGCTGAGAACTTGGTGATCGCGGTGAGGGTGTCGGGTGACATCGTGACCGCGCGTCAAGCCGGACGGGAGCTGGCAGCCAGGCTCGGTTTTTCTCTGACAGATATGACCATGATCTCGACCGCGATCTCCGAGATCGCCCGCAACATAACCAGTTACGCGGGCAGTGGTGAAATACGTTTGCTGGTCGATGACCGGGAGGGTCGCCAGGCACTCGTCGTCCAGGCCGAGGACCAGGGACCCGGCATTCTCGATATCGCCCGCGCACTCGATGACGGGTACTCCACCGGCCGTGGTCTCGGCCTCGGCCTGCCCGGCGCGCGTCGGCTGATGGATCGGCTCACCGTCGAATCCGCACCCGGTCGCGGCACGTTGGTGGAGATGTGGAAGTGGGTACCCAACGGTGCATGAGGACGGGATCATCGGCCGGATCGAATGGGCGGTGGCCGGTCGCGCCCTGCCTGGCCAGCGGGTTTCCGGTGATCGCGGCGTGGTCCTCGACGCGGGCGGCGGTGCGGTGCTCTTCGCCGTCCTCGACGGGCTCGGCCACGGCACGGCGGCCGCGGACGCCGCCGATCGGGCCGCCCAGGTGCTGTCGGAGAACCGCGCCGAACCGCTGGACGTGCTGATGGTGCTGTGTCATCGGGCCATGGCCGATACCCGAGGTGCGGCAGTGTCTTTGGCGCTGTTCGGCGCATCCGATACGGTGCACTGGCTCGGCGTCGGCAATGTCGACTGCCGAATTCTGACCGCGGGTCCGGTGGGGCTCGCCATGCGCGCGACGGTCCTGATGACCGGTGGCATCGTCGGCTATCGGCTACCCCAGACACTACAGGTGCAGACCGTTCCGGTGCGGCCGGGCGATCTGCTGCTGATGTCGACCGACGGCATCGTCACCGAATCCGCCGACAGCGGCATCGATCCGTCCAAATCCACCGCCGAGATCACCGCCGAAATCCTGGCCAGGCACGCCAAGGATACCGACGACGCATTGGTGCTCGCGGCCCGCCACCGGGGCGGCGTACTGGAGGGATCAGCATGAGCGCGGCGTTGGCCGCATTTCTCGACGCCTACTCGGATGCGCTACGGCGGCATCTGAACTCACCGTCACAGGCGAGTCTCGGTGAGGGTTACGAGCTCGGCCGCCGGGCCCTCGTCGAGGGCATCAGCCTGCTCGATCTCACCGAAAACCATTACCGCGTGGTGCAAGCCACGGAATCGGGAACCGGGGACGCCAAACATGCCGAGACCGCGTTGGAGTTCTTGCTGCAGACTCTCGCCGCGCTCGACATCGCCACCCGCGGATATATCGATGGCACCCGCCGCGCCGAACAACAGCGTTCGCGCATCGACGATCTGGCCGGGCGCGACGCCTTTCGCACTGCCCTGGTCGAGTCGCTGCAGGACGGCTTCTTCGTCGCCGACGCGCGTGGCACCATCATCGAGGTCAACTCCGCCTTCGGCGCGCTGACCGGCTACGGCGCATCGGAACTTCCCTTCCCGCTCCCGCATCCGTGGTCCACGCCGGAGGGGCCGCGCTATCCCGATCTCGGTAGCGAGGCACAGCGATTCGTGATTCCGGTCAAACATCGCGACGGCCGCACGGTCTGGCTGGCGGTCAGCACCAGCGCGATGGTCGAACCGGAGAAGTACGAGCAGATCTTCGTCGGCACCATCCGCGATGTCACCGCCGAACACGATGCGCAGGCGCGCGATCAGGCGGCGTCACGACTGGCCACCGCGGTCGGCGCGGCGACGAGTGTGGTCGAGGTGCTCGCCGTCGGGCTGGACGAGCTGCGACGCACCGTCGGCGCGGAAACCGCGGTGGTGATGGTGTGGCCCAACCGCAATACCGGGCCGGAGACGTATGTCTCCGGGGCCGAGGGGGTTCCGGAGGGCTCGGTGCTCGACGCCCGCGCGCGGGCACTGCTGGATCGGGCTCGACGTCGTCCGGCGCGCAGCCTGTTCGCGATTCCGGAGGGCACCGAGAGTTCCGAGGGCATCGTCGCCCCGCTCGGCGAGACCGGTGATGCGGCGCTGTGGCTGCGCTTCGCCGCGCCGCGCGCCATCAGCGCCGCCGACTGGACATTGTTCTCACTGCTCATCGGACATCTCAGCCTGGCGGTGCAGCGGGCGCGTAACTTCGATCAGGCGCGCTCGACCTCGCTGACGCTGCAGCGCGCCATGCTCGGTCCGATCGAACTGCCGCCGCGGTTCTCGGTGCACTACGAGCCCGCGCTGCCGCCGCTGGAGATCGGCGGCGACTGGTACGACGTGGTGCCACTGCGCGACGGCACCATCGGTGTTGTGGTCGGCGATTGTGTCGGGCGTGGTCTGTCCGCGGCCGTCGTGATGGGCCAATTGCGTACGGCCGCACGGGCTCTGCTGCTGCGCGGCGCGGGTCCGGCGCAGCTGCTCGCGGAACTCGATACCGTCGCGGGCCGGATTCCCGGCGCCATGTGCACGACGGTCTGCGCCGCCGTCCTCGATCCGGTGCGCGGACTGGTCCGCTACAGCAGTGCCGGACATATGCCGCCGATTCTTGCCGATGTCGGTCAGCCGGGCCGACTGCTCGAGGGCGGCCGCGCGGTACCGCTGGCGACCTTCGATACGCCACGGCGTCCCGAGGCAACTACGGCGCTCACGCCAGGTTCGACGCTGGTGTTGTTCACCGACGGCCTGGTCGAACAGCGCGGCGTCGATATCGATGACAGTTTCGCCAAGATCTCGGGGGTGCTCGCCGATACCGCGGGCAAGTTGCCGCGTGAGGTCGCCGATGCCGTGCTCTCCCGACTACGTCCGGCAGCGGGCTACGACGATGACGTCGCCATGGTCGTCTATCGGCAACCCCCGGCACCGCTGCGGCTGGAGATTCCGGCCAATCCGGATCAGCTCTCGGCCATGCGCAAGCGGCTCAAGGCCTGGCTGGCCGCCGCCGCGGTGCCGCACGATCTCGCCTCCGACCTCATCGCCGCGGCCAACGAGGCCTGTAGCAACAGCATCGAACACGCCTACCGCAACGGCGGCGGGCCGGTCACCCGCGCGATCAGCTCCACGGCCGAACTGCTCGGCCGGGCCACCGGCGCCGCGGCGGCCACCACCGATCCTGGGCTCGTCGAATTGACCGCCGAATGTGATACCCAAAAGGTCGTCATTCTGGTCGCCGACACCGGAACGTGGAAACCACGCTCCGCCGATCCGGGGCCGCGCGGACGCGGCATCGACATGATGCGGGCATTGACGGAAGAATTGGAGATAGACCACAGCGGGCTGGGCACCCGCGTCCGCATGTCGGTAACGTTGCCCGCGATCAAATCCCCCGTAGCGAACCCACTGCGTGGCACGAACCGCCAGATTTCTGGCTGAGGAATGCAGCGCGAAAGGCGGGTTCATGGCAGATTGTGATGATGTGACAAACAACTCCGGAGACGCGTATCCCCTGGCGGACACGATGACCACCACAGTCGAGGCACACGATGGCGCGACCGTGCTCACGGTTTCCGGCGAGGTCGATCTGGCGACCGCGCCAGCGCTGGAGAACACCATCGAGGCCATTCTCACCGGCAAACCGGCGGTCCTGATCATCGACCTGACCGGTGTCAGCTTCCTCGCCTCGGCGGGTATGGCGACCCTGGTCGCGGCGCATCAGCGCGCGGGTGACACGACGACCATCGTGGTGGTCGCGGATGGTCCGGCCACCAGTCGGCAGCTCAAGATGACGAGTCTGGATCAGGTGTTCGCACTGCACACCACGCTGGCCGAGGCGCTGGCCAGCCTGCGCTGACTCGAATAGCTCCCGCATCCCGGCCCCGCCGCATCGGCGGGGCCGGGATGGTCGTTTTCAGCACAGTTCGCGCAGCTGCTCGATCAGCTTGACCCGCTCGGCCGTGGTCGCCGCCATCGGCACCACATTCAGCACCGTGACACCGGCCTCGCGGAATGCGGCGACCCGCTCCTTCACGAATCCGGCCGGGCCCACCAGCGAGATATCCCGAACCAGATCGTCCGGGACCACCTTGGCGGCCTCGTCCTTCTTGCCTGTCAGATACAGCTCCTGGATCCGGTCCGCCTCGGCGCCGTAGCCGTACTTGGTGGCCAGCGTGTGATAGAAGTTCTTGCCCTTCGCACCCATGCCGCCGATGTAGAGCGCCAGATGCGGTTTCACGAATTCCAGTAGCGGCGTGACATTCTCGCCGATGGCCAGCGCTGGCCCGGCGTAGACGTCCAGTTCGCCGAGGGTCGGATCACGCTTGGCCAGACCGGCATCCAGTGCTTCGCCCCAGATCTGCTTGGCCTTCTCCGGCACGAAGAAGATCGGCTGCCAGCCCTCGGCGATCTCCGCGGCCAGCTCCACATTCTTCGGGCCGAGTGCGGCCAGCAGCACCGGGATGCGTTCGCGCACTGGATGATTGATCAGCTTGAGCGGTTTGCCCAGGCCGGTGCCCCGATCGGCGGGCAACGGGATCTGGTAGTACTTGCCCTGGTACTCCAGTCGCTCGCGACGCCACACCTTGCGGCAGATCTCCACCAGTTCCCGGGTACGTCCGATGGGTGCGTCGTAGGGGACGCCGTGGAAGCCCTCGATCACCTGCGGGCCCGATGCGCCGAGGCCGAGGATATAGCGGCCGTCGGAGACGAAGTCCAGCCCGGCGGCGGTCATGGCGGTCAGGCTCGGCGTGCGGGTGTAGATCTGCAGGATGCCCGAGGCCAACTGCAGCCGCGTAGTCTTGGCCGCCAGATATCCGAGCGCGCTCACCGCGTCGAACGAGTAGGCCTCCGGCACGAACACGATGTCGAGTCCGGCCTTTTCGAGGTCGGCCACCTCGGCGGCCGCCTCTTTGAAGCCACCCGAGTAGTTGATGCTCAATCCGATCCGCATAGCACTCAACATAACCGCAGCTACGCACCGGCCGCGCACCGGCCACCCCGGTGCGGGCGGTAGCGTATTCGCGGTAGTTCTCCACTGTCGTCGCAGGAAAACGAAAGGCCACCCGCCGTGTCGCAGCCCGCCTTCGCTGAGGCCACCCTCGCGCAGTACCTGACCGACCTGGCCGCGAAGGTGCCCGCACCAGGCGGCGGCGCCGTCGCCGCACTGCACGCCGCACAGGGCGCCGCACTGGTCGCGATGGTCGCGCGCTACACCACCCGGGCCAAGGATGCCGAGCACCGGCCGGTCATCGACCGGATCATCGAGGCGGCAGACGCCTCCCGCGAGCGCGCACTGGCCCTGGCCGATGCCGATGCCGCAGCATTCACCGCCGTCGGCAACGCCTACAAGTTGCCGAAGGATTCTCCGGAGCGGGCCGCCGCGCGCGGCGATGCCATTACCGCCGCACTGCTCGAGGCGGCCCGGGTGCCCGCCGCGGTCGTCGACGAGGCCGATGAGGTGCTCTCGCTCGCCGCCGAACTGCTGCCGATCGGCAATCCCAATGTGGTCACCGACATCGGCGCCGCCGCCGATGCGGCACGGGCCGCGGCCACCAGTTCGCAGCTCAATATCGAAATCAATGTCCGTTCGCTCAGCGCCGAACAGGGCGATAAGTTCGCGCCGGTGCTGATCCGCATCGACGAGATCACCGCACGCGCGGACGCACTGCACGCCGACGTACTGCACGCCGTGCGCGGCTGAATTCGACCGAACGATCGGATCGTTTGTCCGGTTATCTGCCGGGTATGTCGCCCCTATATACGAAAAATGTGGACTTGGACGGCCGTTACAGAACCGGTACGTCTAGTTGATCATGAAGTCCTAGAATGGATTTCTGCGTCCCACACCAGCGTGAAGGGGTGGACCATGCGGAGCGCACTCAGATACCTGTTCCTCGCGATCACCGTCGTCGCATTGGCGGCATTCGGATCCGGAGCGGCAATCGCCACAACGATTCTGAAACCCGGTGCCGACGCGGTCGCGACGATTACCCCGTCGACAGGCCAGGAAGTCGGCATCGCGGCACCGGTGACCATTCGATTCGCCAACCCGGTCACCAACCGCGACCGAGCCGAAGGACTGGTCGATATTCGAGCCACCGAACCGCTGCCCGGCGCATTCTCGTGGTCGAGTGATCGTGAATTGATTTGGACGCCAACGAGTTTCCTGCCCGCGCGAGCGCCGATCTCGGTGCAGGTCGGTAACGCGCGCACGGAGTTCCGCACCAATGCGGGCGTGGTGGCCGACGCCGACATGTCGGCGCATACCTTTACCGTGAGCGTCGGCGGTGCGGTCGCGCGGTCGGTGCCCGCATCGATGGGCAAGCCCGGCTACGAGACACCGACCGGTACCTTCCCGATACTGGAAAAGTTCCGTTCGGTCGTCTTCGACTCGCGCACCATCGGAATCCCGCTGAGCTCGCCCGAGGGCTATGTCATCAATGGCGAGTACGCCGAACGACTCACCTGGGGTGGCGTTTTCGTGCACTCCGCGCCGTGGTCGGTGGATTCGCAGGGCCACGCCAATGTCAGCCACGGCTGCATCAACCTGGCTCCCGATGACGCCGCCTGGTACTACGAGACCGTCGGCGTCGGCGATCCGGTCACCGTGCACTGGTGAGCCGTAGACAATCGGTTTCCTTCGCGACACCTCGCCTCATTTTCGTCACGCGCAGCAAACCTGGCAGTATCCTGCCGGGGTTGATACAACTGCGGGACACACGTGATCGTATGACCTGATGAAGGTAGGGCGATGGATCGACCGGATATGACCTCGCGGGCGAATTCGGACCCGCAGCCGGGCGCTGCGCCACAACAACCGCTCGGTGCGCCGAGGGCATACCAGACACCGACACCGCCGAACCCGTTCCACCGGATCGGCTTCACCGAAGACGATGCGCCGACCGGGCCGATACCGCGGATCCCGATCGAGGGCGCACCCATCGACACCGGCCCATTACGGCGCGTTCCGATCGATCGTGCCGCAACACCATCCGGCCCGCTGCCCAGAGTTCCGGTCGACACGGCGCCGACGAATACGGACCCGTTCCGGCGCATTCGCGGCCAACAAGGTCCCGGCGGTCAGGCTCCGAATCCCCAGGGCCCCAGGCAAACCGGACCGATACCACGGATTCCACGCCAGGAAATTCCCGCGCCCCCGGCACAGGTTCCGTACGTCTCGACGCACCAGGCGCCGACCGTACCGGACGGCCAGCAGTCGCTGATGTTGCCGGAACCGGTTCGTCAGGCGCCGATCACCCGGAACCCGAGCCCGCCCACGCCCGCCGCACCGCGTCCGCCCGCCCCCCAAGATCCGAATTGGCATACGCCTGTTCCGCACGAGCCGCCGCTGCGGGCTCCGCTTCAGCGAGATCCGATGCGCCAGAACCCGATTCGGGCCTTCCACGCAGAAGCCGCCCGACACGATCCGAACCATTACGCACCCGGGAGACACGAGCAGAACCCGATCGACAGCGAATTCACCCGACAGGAACTCGACTATCGAGGTGAATGGTCCGAGTGGGTCGAGGAACCTGCCGAGGAGCCGAAACCGCCTGCGCCGGACTACTTCCGGCACGAGGCGGCCTTGGCGGCCATGATCGATCGGTCCGGACGGAATCGGTCGAAGCGCCGGTGGATGCCGGTACTGGTCGGATCGGTCGCGGCGGCCGGACTGCTCGTGGTGGCGTTCGTGCAAATTCGGCCGGACCCGCAACCGGCGACGGTGGCCTCGTCCACGCCCAGCCAGGTCGCGGTCTCCGGGTCCACGTCCGCTGCGGAGTGCCGGGCCGAGCGGGTCGGGGACACCATCACGGGCAACGGTGCGGGCGGGCTGGATTCCGGACCGGGCGTCATCTTCGCGTTCCAGTACGCGTACTACGTCACCCGATCCGGTGCGGCGACCCGGGAGTTCGTGGCACCCAACGCATCCGTCTCCCCCGCCGGGACGATTCAACAGGGCATCGACGGCATTCCGGCCGGTACCACCCACTGCATCAGCATTACGCCCGGGGCATCCGTCGGCCAGTACCTTGTGCAGGTGACCGAGTATCGGCCCGATTCGACATCGATCACGTACAAACCCCAGATCGTCACGACGGCGCGCGTCGGTAACCAGACGCTCATCACCGGAATCGGCGCGGCCTGACCGTCACACCGCCGAATTCCACGGCACCAGTACGATTTTCCCGCGGACGCGCCCGGATTCGCTCAGGTGATGGGCCTTGACCACCTCGGCCATCGGCAGCACCTGATCGATCTGCACGCGCAACCGGCCCGCCTCGAACAGCGCGGCCAGCTCGCGGAGATCGCGACCGGACGGATCGACATACAGTCGCTGGTACCTCGGGTCGTGCTCGGCATCGTTGCCCTGGGCGTCGATCAGGCGACCATCCGCGGCGAGTACCCGCAGCGAACGCGACCCGTAGTCACCACCGACGAGATCGAAAACGACATCGACCTCATGCACTGTGTCCGCGAAATCGCTTGTCGTGTAATCGATCGCCTCGTCAGCGCCGATTTCCCGCAGGAATTCATGGTTGGCGGCGCGGGCCGTGCCGATCACATACGCGCCGCGGTCCTTCGCGATCTGCACCGCTAAATGTCCGACACCACCTGCCGCCGCATGCACCAGCACGCGTTGTCCGGCAACGACTTCGGTGAGCCCCTGCCATGCGGTCAGCACCGCCGTCGGCACACCCGCGGCGTGGATGTGATCCAGCATCGCCGGTTTCGGTGCGAGGAAATCCGCCTGCGCCACAACATATTCCGCATAGCCGCCGGACCGGGTGAACACCATGCCGTAGACCTCGTCGCCGACCCGGAATTGCTCGACACCGGCGCCAACCTGCTCGACGATCCCGGACACATCGAAACCGAGGGTGAACGGCGGATCCCCGAGTTTGCGCACCAGTCCGGACCGCAGCTTCCAGTCCGCCGCATTCATACCGGTGGCGGCTACCCGCACCAGCACCTCGCCGGGACCGGCGCTCGGCCGATCGACCTCGACGATTTCCAGAACCTCGGGACCACCGAATCGTTGTTGCGTGATTGCGAGCATGCCACTGATTCTGCGGTCGCCTAGTATCCGAGGGAAAGAAGGCACTTCAATGATCCCGAGGTACCCGATGTATACCGTTGTCGACTGGTCCGACTCCGACAACCTGGTCAAGAGCTATCTGACGAACTGCCCGGCGCGCGAAGTGCTGACGGTGCTCGCCGACAAATGGGTGCTCCTGGTCCTGGGCGTCCTGCGCATGGCGGGCGGGCCGGTGCGCTTCAACGATCTGCGCCGTCGACTCGACGGCATCACCCAGAAGATGCTCACCCGCACCCTGCGCAACCTCGAGCGCGACGGACTGGTCCGCCGTGCGGTCTACCCGACCGTGCCGCCGCGTGTGGAGTACTCGCTGACCGATCTGGGTGCCAGCCTCGGCGAGCTCAGTCATGCGATGGGCGTCTGGTCGGTGCGGCACCACAGCGAAATCCTCGCCGCCCGTGCGGAATTCGACACGCGCACCGACCCGGAACCCGTCTGAACGCCCATTGCCGGGGCCCGGCTCAGGCAGCGTGCAGGAGGTCGCCGCCGGATGCCAGGGCGGCGTAGCGGCCCTCGGAGTCCATGAGTTCGCGGTGGGTGCCGCGTTCGATGATGTGGCCCTGGTCGAGTACGACGATCTGGTCGGCGTCGCGGATGGTGGAGAGCCGGTGCGCGATGGTGATGGTGGTTCGGCCTTCGGACAGCGCGTCGATGGCGGCCTGTACCTCCTGCTCGGTCCGGTTGTCCAGTGCGCTGGTGGCCTCGTCGAGCACCAGGATCGGGGGATTGCGCAGGATCACCCGTGCCACTGCCAGACGCTGCTTCTCACCGCCGGAGAACCGATAACCGCGCTCCCCGACCAGCGTGTCGTAGCCGTCCGGCAGGCTCGCGATATGGTCGTGGATCTGCGCGGCCCGTGCCGCGGCGTACAACTCCTCGTCGGTCGCATCGGGTTTGGCGAAGCGCAGATTGTCCGCGACCGAAGCATGGAACAGGTAGGTCTCCTGCGAGACCACACCGACGGCGGCGGCGAGATCGGCAAACGACAAGTCCCGCACATCGATTCCGTCGATCGCGACCCGTCCGGATGTCACATCGTAGAGTCGCGCCACCAGGTAGCCGAGCGTGGTTTTGCCCGAACCGGTTTCGCCGACGATGGCCAGACTCGACCCAGCGGGCACGGTGATGTCGATGTCCTGCAACACATCCCGCGTCCCGGAGCCATAGGTGAAGCCGACGTGCTCGAAGCGGACCGCGCCCTCGACACCCGAATCCGGCACCGGCACCGGCGTTCTCGGCTCCTCGATATCCGGCTTCAGGTCCAGGTATTCGAAGATCCGGCCGAACAGCGACATGGAGCTCTGCACCTCCACACCGGTGTACAGCAGCTGCACCATCGGCCGCAGCAGGCTCGTCTGCAAGGTCGTGAAGGCGACCAGCGTGCCGATCGACACCAGCGGATGTCCCGCCGCCACGGTCACTCCCGCCGCCCAGTAGACGATCGCGGGCATGGCCGCCATGACGATCTGAATCGTCGACTGCCGCCACCGACCGGCCATGCCGGATCGGATCTCCAGGTCCACCAGCCCGCGCGACTCCTTCGCGAAATCTTCGACCAGTGCGGGTGAGCGGCCCATTGTGCGCCCGAGCAGAATGCCGCTCACCGATAGCGATTCCTCCACGATCGCCGACATGCCCGCCAGTTTCTGCTGCCGCTGCGCGGTGATCTTCCTGCGTTCGTCGCCGACGCGCCGACTGATCCAGACGAAGAGCGGCAGCATGATCAGCGAGACCACGGTGAGCCGCCAGTCCAGGGCGATCATGGCGATCACCGAGGCGGTCACAGTGGTGAAGTTCGAGACCAGTGAGGTCGCGGTCGAAGTGACCGTCGATTGCATGCCGCCGATGTCGTTCGCGATCCGCGACTGCACCTCACCGGTGCGGGTAGTCGTGAAGAACGACAACGGCATTCGCTGCAATTGCGCGTACACCGCGGCGCGCAGATCATGCATGACCTCTTGGCCGACCGCGGTCGAGATGTAGGTCTGGAGAACACCGAAGATGCTCGTTAGTGCGGCGACCGCGACCATGCCCGCCGCAAGCGCGGTCAGCAGACCGGTGCGGCCGTGTGGCAGAGCGTCATCGAGGATGCCGCGCAACATGAACGGCGAGGCCAGCGCGACCAGCGACGATAATCCGACGAGCGCGGCGACCAGCGCCAGGCGTGCGCGATACGGACGAAAAAGCCGGACGATCCGGCGAAGTTGATGTGGGGGCTGCATAGGCGCCTCCTTCCGAGGACTACGTCATGAAACTGAGCATGACTCATAATTGTTCCCGAAACAATGAGTTATGCTCAACAAATGGAAAGCGCGCTCGACCCCGATCTTCCCGAGCTGTTCCTGCGCACCGCCAAACGCATCCGCCGCAACCAGATCGCTCGACTCGCTCCACTGGGCATTACCCCCGCTCAGGCCCGCGCACTCCGCATTCTCGGCCACCACGACGGACCCCTGCGAATGGCCGCCCTCGCCGATCACCTCGGCATCGTGCCGCGCTCGGCCACCACCGTCGTCGATGCGCTGGAGACTGCGGACTTGGTCTCACGCGCACCCGACCCGACCAACCGCCGCTCAACTCTGGTGACGCTGACCGACTCCGGCAGGGCCGCACTCTCGCAGATGGCCGCGGCTCGGCGCGCGGCCGCCGAGCAGGTCTTCGCCAGCCTCAGCGCCGCACAACGCACAACGCTCCGCGATTTGCTCGCCGCACTCGACGCGGAGGCACCGGTCGGCGCATCCGCCGGGACGAACACCTCGCTGACGCCGCCCCAGAGCTGAACGGGGACATGATGATGGTTCGCCATCGCTACTGGAGAATCCACCCCGGCAGCGTCCGAAATATCAGGCGGGGTGGCTGTTTTCGGCGGCGCTTACCACGTGGCGCATGAGGAGGGCGGTGGTTACGGGGCCGATGCCGCCGGGGACGGGGCTGAGGGCGGAGGCTTTGCCGCGGACGGTTTCCGCGTCTACGTCGCCGACGATTTTGCCGTCGGGGGCTTCGTTGGTGCCTACGTCGATCACGATGGCGCCCTCGCGGACGTGTTTACCGGTGACCAGGCCGATGCGGCCCGCCGCGGCTACGACGATATCGGCGGCGGAGGTGACGGCGGGGAGGTCGGTGGTGCGGGAATGGCAGATGGTGACGGTCGCGTTTTCGGCGAGCAGAAGTTGGGCAAGGGGCTTGCCGACGATATTGGAGCGGCCGACGACGGCGACATGCCGCCCGGCGAGCGGGATTTCGTGATGCTTCAGTAGTTCGACGACGGCCTCGGAGGTGGCGGGGACGAAACCGTCGAGGCCGGAGGCGAGCAGGCCCAGCGAGAGCGGGCTGACGCCGTCGACATCCTTGCCTGCGACGATCGCGGAGCTGACATCGTCGAGGGTGATACCGGCGGGCAGCGGGGTCTGCAGCATGATCGCGTCGATGGCGGTGTCCGCGCTGCGGGCGGTGAGTTCGTCGCGGATCCGCTCGATGCTCGCGTCGGCGCCGAGTTCGATGGTGTCGCAGGCGATTCCGAGGCGTTCGGCGGCCTTGCGCAGCGAGTTCACGTACCACGCGCTGGCTGGATCGTCATTGGCCACGATCAGGGCAAGGCGCGGCGCGGTTCCGCTCGCGGTGAGCGCGGCCGCGCGCTGCTTGGTGTCGGCGTTGACGGCGGCGGCGAGTTCCTTGCCGGACAGCGAAACGGTATCCACGCTGTCACACCTTATCGGCTGCACCGCGCGGCCGGTTCCGCTGGTCACCCTGCGTGCCGCCCGGTTTGCCCGAATACCGGTAGCGACGCCTGGCAATTACCCGAATATGGCCGCTACCAGTCGTATCGTGATGATGCTTGCCCACGGCTAACTGTCAGCTGACCTACCGAGAACCCCGTTTCACGCGTGGAAAGGTGTCGACTGTAGTGAAGATCTCGAGGCATTGGAAACTATGGGTCGCGACCGTGTTCGCGACCGCGACCATCACCGGACTATCCGGCGCACCCGCCATCGCGGCGCCGGAAACCGACGCCCTCTACAACTCCGCCCAGCGTGCCTTCACCGACGGCGACGATGCCGCCGGACGCGCCGAGCTCCGCCAGCTGATCGCCGCCGACCCGGCCGATGCCGAGGCCCTGTCGCTGCAGGCGATCTGGTCGCATTACGCCGATGACCTGCCCGCCATGGCTGAAGCGCTGGCCCGCCTGGCCGCCGTCGACCCGGCAATGGCCCAGGGCACCAATAATGTGCTCGGCGCGATCGGTGCCGCGGTCGGCACCCTGCCGAATCCGCTGCCCGCGATCGTCGGACCGCAGACCGGAATCGTGGTGCTCGGCTACGGCCTGCTCCCGGATGGTTCGCTGCGCCCCGAACTGGTGAACCGGCTGACCGCGGCCTGGTTGCAGGCGGTCGCCTCGCCACTGTCACCGATTGTCGTCACCGGCGGTAATCCACAGAACGGAATTACCGAGGCCGAGGCCATGCGGGCCTGGCTGGTCGGCAAGGGGCTGCCGGCATCCCGGATCAATGTCGAGAGCCGGGCCGGATCGACGGTGCAGAACGCACTGTCCAGCACCAAGATGCTGCGCGATATCGGCGCGAACAGCGCGGTCGTGGTCACCTCCCCGAACCATATCCGGCGCGCGGTCGCCGATTTCATTGTCGCGGGCACCCAGGTGGTCGGGGCGACCACCTCACTCGAGCAGCTGGTGTCGCAGTTGCCGCCGCCCGCCAGGCAGGCGCAACGCGGCATCTACCTGGACGCCACGCGGACATTCCAGCTCGCCACCGCACGCTGAGCGAGGAAGGTCTGGGCGTGCACTTTCGGCGCCGAAGCCGGGGGGCAATCGGCGAATCCGGACAAATGTGCACGCTCGGACCCAACGGAGCCCGCCGACACGGCACGATATCCCGGTGGCATCAACCGGAGATGTGGTCGCGCAACTGCGCGCAGCGGGCTGTGTATTCGCCGAGGACGAGGCGCGGTTGCTCACCGCCGCCGCCACGGAGACGGGTGCCGATCTCACGGAGTTGGTCGCGCAACGGGTGTCCGGAACCCCGCTGGAATATCTGCTGGGCTGGACCGAATTCCATGGCATCCGAATCGCGGTCGTCCCGGGCGTGTTCGTACCGCGCCAGCGCACCGCCTTCCTCGTCGACCAGGCCGCCGAACTCGCCCGCGCCATGCCCGCGCGCCCTATCGTCGTCGATATATGTTGCGGCTCAGGCGCATTGGGTCTGGCGCTGGCAAAAACCCTTGCCGCCGAAGGCCACCCGATAGAACTCGCCGCCACCGATATCGACGCCACGGCGGTCGAATGCGCCCGCCGCAACCTTACTCCGATCGGCGCGCCCGTCTACGAAGGCGACCTCTTCGAGCCGCTCCCCCGTGAATTGTGCGGCCGCATCAATATCCTGCTCGCCAACACCCCGTACGTGCCATCGCAGATGATCGCCAGGATGCCGCCCGAGGCGCGCGATTACGAACCGCGCACCGCCCTCGACGGCGGCCCCGACGGCCTCGACATCTTCCGCCGCGTCGTCGCGGCCGCCCGCAGCTGGCTCGCGCCGGGCGGCCATCTGCTGGTCGAATCCACCGAAGCCCAGGCCCTGCCATCGATCGGCGTCCTCACCGCGCACGGCTTCATCGGGCGCATCGCCGAATCGGAGGAGCTCTATTCCACCGTCGTCATCGGCACCAAGCCGATTATGTGACCCAGATCACCACGCAGTACCGATGAACTGGGCACAGCCGCTCGGTCTATTCGGATGACCCATCCGAAAGGCGGCGCGCACCATGACTTCCGACGAGATCCAGCTGTGGACAAAGACCGAGCGCCTCGCACTCGCGGATTTCCTCGACGATCTCGAAGACCACGAGTGGGCCGGTCGATCACTGTGCGGCGACTGGACAGTGCACGAGGTCCTCGCCCATGTGACGCTGTCGAACCGCGTCACGCTCGGACAAACGCTGCTGGGTGTGCTCCGCGCCCGCGGCGATTGGAACCGGATGACCGCCGATCTCGCCCGCGAGCGCGCTGCCCGATACACCCCCGCCGAACTCATTGCCCAACTGCGCGAGTCGGCGGGTTCGACCCGACGGGCCCCGGGCGCCGGTCCGCTCGATCCGCTGGCCGACACCATCGTCCACGGCCAGGACATCGCACGACCGCTCGGACGCGTGCGGGAAGTACCGACGAAACCCGGTGTCGCCGCCCTCGATCACATCATCGGCAGTCGCTTCTACGATGCGCACCGACGCCTGCGCGGGATCCGGCTGACGGCCATCGATGCCGACTGGTCGGCGGGCGAGGGTCCCGACGAGGTCCGCGGCCTGCTCAGCGATCTGCTGCTGGTATCGACGGGCCGCGCCGCCGGACTGTCCGGGCTGGCCGGATCCGGTGTCGCGCGGCTCACCACGACATTCTGAGGGCAACTACTTCTTGCGCCCGGTGAACTGGTCCATCGAGTGGTACACACCAACCGAATTCAGGAACAGATCGCGCAGCTTGATCGGCAGCAGCCCGGAGATCGCCTTGTTGAGCCTCGAGGTCCACGGCAGGATCAGCAGCGGGGTGCCCGCCTTCATCTCCCGCCACGAGGTATCGACGACATCGTCCTGTTCCAGAATCGGCGTGAACAGGAAACCCTTTGCGCCATCGAACATTCCGGTATTGATGTAGGTCGGACAGACCGTGGTGACCCGCACGTGGTCGTGCCCCGCCTGTTCCAGCTCGATGCGCACCGAATCCGACCAGCCGAGTGCCGCCCATTTCGAGGCCGCGTACACGCTCATGCGCGGATTGGAAACCAGACCCGCCGAGGACGCGATGGTCATGACGCGCGCCGCACCCGCGCCGCGCACCATGGCGGGCAGGAATTCGAGCGTAATATACATCGGCGCAAGGGAATTGATCGCCATCGTCTTATCGATATCGGCGCGATCGGCAGTCTCCCAGAAGTAGCTGTTGCCGCGCACGATGCCCGCATTGTTGATCAGGATGTCGATATCGCCGACGTCGGCGCGCACCGCCGCCGCGGCCTCGCTGATGGCCTCTTGCGCGGATACGTCGACCACATAGTGGTGAATGGCGACACCGCGACCGGACAACTCGACCGCGGTCTCCTTCAGCGCGGATTCGTTGATATCCCACAGCACCACCGCAGCCGCGCCCTCACGCACCGCACGTTCGGCGAACCGCTTGCCCAGGCCCATTGCCGCGCCCGTGACCAGGACTTTCTTATCGGCTACCGTGTCCAGTTTCATTCGTCCTCATCCTGATTTCTTCGTGAAACAGCTTCTAGCGCAATTACTTCGAGCGCATTACTTGCCAATTACTTTTGACGCCAATTCACTTCTGACGCAGCGCCTTCATAATGCCGAAGTACAGCGTCATCGTCTTCGCCCACAGTTCCTCGGACATGCCGGGCAGCGGCGCGATCGGGATCATCCGCTGTACCGCGATCGTCTGCGTGTCGATGTACTTCAACAATCCTTCGGGACCGTGCCGACGCCCGGTACCGGAAATGCCGAGCCCACCCGATGGCGCATCCGCGCTACCCCAGGCCGCGATGAAGCCTTCGTTGACATTCACCGAACCCGCATTGATGCGCGCGGCTACCCGACGACCTCGATCGACATCCTTGGTCCAGACACTCGCGTTGAGTCCGTACGCGGTGTCGTTGGCCTGCTCGACCGCCTCGTCGTCGCTGCCGACCCGATAGATCGAGACCACGGGCCCGAAGGTCTCCTCGCGATACACCGTCATCCCGGGCCGCACTCCGGCCAGCGCGGTCGGCTCGTAGAAGTACGGTCCGAGATCGGGACGAGCCCTACCGCCCGCGAGCACCTTCGCCCCCTTCGCGACGGCATCGTCGACATGCGCGGTGACGGTGTCCAGCTGGCGCTGGAACGTCAAAGAGCCCATATCGCTGGCGTAATCGAGCGCACCGCCCAATTCGATCGCCCGCACATGCTCGATGAATTCGCCGACGAACTGGTCATAGACCTTGTCGTGCACATAGATTCGCTCCATCGACTCGCACAGCTGCCCCGCCGAGGCGAAGCAGGCCCGAATCGCGATCTTGGCGGCCCTGGACACATCCGCATCCGCGAGCACCAGCAGCGGATTCTTGCCACCGAGTTCGAGCGAATAGCCGATGAGCCGCTCCCCGGCCTGCTGCGCGATGGTCCGGCCGGTCGCACTGGAGCCGGTGTAGTCGACATAGTCGGCGCGCGCGATCACCTCACCGCCGATCGCCGAACCACGGCCGAGCACCGCCTGCCAGAGTCCGCGCGGCAGCCCGGCGCGTTCAGCGGCATCGATGGCCCACAGTGCCGTCAGCGCGGTCTGGTTATCCGGACGCGCGACCACGGCATTTCCGGCAACCAATGCGGGCAGTGCATCGGAGACGGCCAGGGCAAGCGGATAGTTCCACGGCGAAATCACCGCGACCACACCCTTGGGCCGATGCCGCACATCGACCTGGGTCAGTACCGGCAGCACACCGCGCGGCTTGCGGGTGGCCAACAGCTTGTTCGCGACCGACGCGTAGTACCTGGCATTGACCGCGACATCCCCGACCTCATCGAAGGCGTGTGCCCGCGACTTACCGGTCTCGGTCTGCACGATGTCGAGAATGGTGTGCTGTTCGGCCAGCACGATGTCGTGGAATCTCCGCAGCACGGCGACCCGCTCGCGGACCGAGCGGCGCGCCCACTCCCGCTGCGCGGTGCGCGCGGTCGCGAAGGCGGTCTCGATATCGCGTGTCGAGGACTGCGGCAGATCCGCGATCTTGCGCCCGGTCGCGGGCGCGAACACCTCGACCGCGGGGGCACCGCCCGCGATCGCGTGATCTAGCAGGGGATGCACCAGGGTCGCTGGCAGGGCCGTCGGTTCGGTCAGCTGGCGGGCGGTCGTCATTGTCGGCCCTCTCCTGGGTCGGGCGCCTGTGCTGGACGAGGCGGTAAGCCGAGTTCAGCTATTTCCTGAACACTAGTGTTAGATTAATGCCGGTGCCACACCTCGTGTCAAGCTGTCGGGTGTGGCGCACAGACGGGGCAGGCTTCTAGTTGTGAGGCATCACCATGTCCACTGACACTTCCCAGACCAATGGCGCGGCCCGCCGCGGCCGACCACCGCAGACCCAGGAGCAGGCCGAGGAGGTCCGCGCCCGCATCGTGCTCGCCACCGCGGCGGTTTTCACCCGCGGCGGCTCGCGCGGACTCAGCGTCGCCCAGATCATCGAACAGGCCGGACTGGCACGGCCCACCTTCTATCGCTATTTCGGCAATGCCACCGAACCGCTGCACGTCGTCCTGGAGGCATCCAACGACGGCCTCGTCGACGGCATCCGCACGGCGCTGACCGGTCCGGACGAGCCCGTCGAACTCGGCATCCGCCTCATCGACGCCTACCTCGGCTGGGCCCGCGGACACGGGGCGATGCTGCGCCCGCTGTTCGCCGAACTGCACGATCCAGCCTCACCGGTATCGGCCTATCGGGAAAGGGCACTCGACGATATCCGCGCGCTGGTGCGCGAGACGTTCACGGAATTGGGCCGCCCGGTCCCCTCGCCGCTGGATCTCGATGCGGCGCTGCATGTTTGCGAATATGTGGTCTATCGCATTTCGGCGGGTACCGCGCCCGGCGCCGAGCCGGACGCGGAAACCGTTGCCGCCGCGCGGCTCACCATGATCCGCGTGCTGCTCACCACGCTCGGCACCCGGGCCGACCTCGAATACGCCATGACACTGCCGGGTATCTTCCCGGCCGCGCGGTGAAGCTACAGATCGAGCTCGAGTTCGCCGCCGCGAGCACGCGATACGCAGGTGAGCATCGCGTTGGCGCGCTCGCCGGGCAGTAGCGCCCGGTCCCGGTGCTCGACCTCACCGGCGAGCACACTCGCCCGGCACGTCCCGCAGAAACCCTGCTGGCACGAGTAGGCGACACCGGGCACCGCCCGCCGGATCGCGGTCAGCGCGGACTCATCGGCCGCGACGTCCACCTCGGTTCCGCTGCGGCGCAATCGAATACGGAACGGCGCACCGTCGCTGACCGGCACCGCCGAGAAGCGCTCGGTATGCAGCGAGGCCGTCGGATCGTGCAACAGCAGCACCTTGCGCGCCGCTTCGGCCAGTGCCGGTGGTCCGCAGACATATACCGCGGCACCGGTCGGCGTCTGTTCGAAGATCATCCGTGGATCGGGCACCCCGTACTCGTCATCGGGGCGCACCACCACATCGCCACCGGTGAAATGGGCGAGTTCGTAGAGGAACGGCATCCGTGCCCGCGAGCGGCCGAAATACATGAGCCGCCATGGTATTCCGGCACGTTCGGCGGCGGTGACCATCGGCAGAATCGGCGTGATCCCGATACCGCCCGCCACGAAGAAATACTCCGGCGCGTCGATCAGCGGGAACGCATTGCGCGGGCCCCGCACCCACAGTCGGTCACCGACGCGCAGCTGTTCGTGGATCTCGCGGGAACCACCGTCCCCATCGGCGATGTAGCGCACCGCGATTCGGTAACAGCTGCGGTCCTCCGGATCACTGTTCAGCGAATACTGCCGCTGCCGACCCGAGGGCAGGAATACGTCGATATGGGCGCCCGGCGTCCAGGCGGGCAGGTCCGCGCCGCCTGGATCGCACAGGGTCAGGCTGACCACCTCGTCGGCCTCGGCCTCGATTCCCAAGATCGCCAGCTCGAAATCGTAACCGGTGCGCCGCACCGGCTGTGGCCGCGAAAGCAGCTGCGCCGCTTTCGCTTCGGTGAATACCCGCTTGTAGGTGTCCACCGCCGACGCGATCATCCGCAGCCCGGTGCCCGGCCGGAACTGCTCCTCCACGGCGGTCATGACTCACTCGCCCGGGCCGCCGGTGACTGCGCGAGGTAGCGCAGTGCGTTATCCATCGGACCGAGTTGGGAGGGATGGAATCCCGGCCGCAGGTACCGCGGAATCTCGGTCAAGAAGGTCGTGAAGCTCGGCACCACACCGCGCAATGACGCGCTGGCCAACTGCAGCGGCCACCACCGGCCCTTATTCGGCGACGGATCCCGTTGAAACAGGTAGGCACTCGAAATCACGAACAACGCGAGCAATCCCGAACTGGCGATCAGCGCCTGACGCGCCTTGCGGGCATAGCCTCCGTCGATATGCATGTAGGCGTCGTAGACGACGCTGCGGTGTTCGACCTCCTCGGCACCGTGCCAGCGGACCAGATCCAGCATGGCCGGATGCATCCCCTTGGCCGCCAATTTATCGTTGGTGAGCAGCCATTCGCCGATGACGGCGGTGTAGTGTTCCATCCCCGCGAACAGGGCGAGTCGCTCACAGAGCCATTCGTGTTTGGCCCGACCGGACAGTCCGTGGTCGCCGAGCAGCCGATCGATCAGCCAGGCGACGCGGTCCACCATCGGGGCGACCTCGAGTCCGAGGCGCTCCAATTGGTGGCGGGCCTTTTCATGCGAACCGGCGTGCATCGTCTCCTGACCGATGAAGCCGCGGACCTCTTCCCGCAATCGTTCGTCATCGATCAGCGGCAGCGCCTCGGCCAGCGCCTGCGCCATGGCCCGCTCGCCCTCGGGGAGCACCAGATGCATCACATTGATGATGTGGGTGGCCATGACTTCGCCGGGGATGTAGTGCATCGGCACCGAGTCGAAATCGAAGCTGACGTCGCGCGCGTTGATGGCATGAGCCTGATCGGCGTAAGCAGTGCCCATCTGATGGTCCTCACGTCTGGTCCCTGGACGATCAATGTATTGCCGACATCAAATGCTGTCAACATCACATGATGTCAACTTCCCGGCTATGGGAGGATCGAGCCATGAACGACGCCGTTTCCGATGGATCGATACCGGGGATGCGCCGCTGGCGCGGCACGCCCCCGGCCGACCGAATCGCCGCGCGCCGCGAACAGCTCGTCGAGGCCGCCATCGAGTTGATGGCCACGATCGGCGCCTCCGATATCTCCATGCGCGGGGTCTGCAGACAGGCCGGACTCACCGAGCGCTACTTCTACGAGAGCTTCCCAAGTCTGGACAAACTGCTCACCGCGGCATTGGAAACGGTCGTTCTCGGTGCGCAGGAACGCCTGCTCGCGGCGCTGGCCACCGCACCGCCCGAACCGGCGAAACTATTTCGCCACGCCATTTCGGCATTCACCGATTATCTGATCGAGGATCGCCGCCGCGGCCAGATCATGTTCGTCGAATCGCAGGCCACGCGGGTACTCGGCGACCGAGGCAATGAGCTCATCGAATTGTTCACGGCCCCGATCGCGCTCACGATCGGGTTGGGTGAGGATGGGCCACAAACCCCGCCGGACCAGTACGAGAACAGCCTCAACTCGAACGCCATCTTCGGCGCGATGGCATATATGTACCGCCCGTGGCTGGACGGCACCATCGATATTCCGCGCGAACGGTTCGACGATCATGCGACCAGCGTGCTGCGCAATATCGCGGCCGCACGGTCCTCCGAACCGCAGGAGGCGCACTGACCTGCCGTTACTGCGTGGAGACCGGATCCCGATCCCGCGCCCGTTCGAACACCATCGCACGATCGGTGATCTTGCCGTGACGCAGTGTGAACAGATCGCGTAGGTAATTCATACGTAGGCGCCACGGCGCCTTGGTGCCCTGGATCGGGAATTGACTCGCGGCGCGCTGGACATAGCCCGGATTGAAATTCAGGAATAGCGAGGCCGCACCGACAGACGGATCGCGCACCGGCGTGCAGCGGGCGTACCCATTATCGGACATGTGGCGTAGTAACCGAACGACGTACTCGCACACCAGGTCCGCCTTCAGCGTCCACGAGGCATTGGTGTATCCGATGATGTACGCGAAATTCGGCACATCCGACAGCATCATGGCCTTGTAGGCCATGTGGTCCGAGAGGTGCACCGGCTGTCCGTCGACGGCGAGTTCCATGCCGCCGAAGGCGAGCAGATTCAAACCCGTTGCGGTGATGATGATGTCGGCATCGAGGGTCGCGCCGGAGGCCAGGGCCAGACCCGTCTCGGTGAACGTCTCGACCTTATCGGTCACGATATCCAACTGCCCCTTGCGGATCGCGCGGAAGAAGTCGCCATTGGGCGCCAAGCACAGCCGCTGATCCCATGGATTGTAGGCCGGGGTGAAGTGCGTATCGATGTCGAAACCCTCGGGCAACCAACGCCGCTGCCATCCCTTGATCCGCTTACGCATGGATTGCGGATACCGTTGGCTCAGTTGATAAATCGCGGTGGCCAGCGCCACATTCTTGGCCCTGGCCACCGAGTAGGCGGCGCGGGCCGGTAGGAATTTGCGCGCCTTGACGGCGAGGTCGTCGCGTGCGGGTAAGGAGATGATGTAGCTGGGTGAGCGTTGCAGCATCGTCACGTGCGCACCCTGGTCGGTCAGTGCCGGGCCCAACGTCACCGCGGTCGCGCCGCTGCCGATCAGCACCACGCGTTTGCCCGCGACATCGAGATCGCGCGGCCAGTGCTGCGGGTGGATGATCGGCCCGGCGAAACGCTCGATACCGGCGAAATCCGGGGTGTAGCCCTCGTCGTAGCGGTAGTAACCGGAGCAGCAGAACAGGAATCCTGCTGTGAGAGTGAGGGTTTCGCCGGTATCGGTGCGTTCGGCGCGCACCGTCCACCGGTTGTTCCGCGACGACCATTCGGCGCCGACGACTCGATGATTGAAGCGGATATTGCGGTCGATACCGTTCTCGGCGGCGGTGGCGCGCACATAGTCGAGAATGTCCGCCCCGTCGGCGATCGACTTGTCACCCAGCCACGGACGGAAGCGGTAGCCGAGGGTGTACATATCGGAATCGGAGCGAATTCCCGGATAGCGGAATAGATCCCAGGTGCCGCCGATCGCGTCGCGGCTCTCCAGAATCGCATAGCTCTTTCCCGGGAAGGCCCGCCGCAGGTGATACGCCGCGCCTATGCCGGACAGTCCGGCACCGACAATGAGCACATCGACGTGCTCGCCAGCGGTCCGCATCGATCTCGTCCTCCGATATTCGACGGCGCGATTCGCACCGACTTCACCTCCAGCCTATCCGTTGCGGGTCGGTCGAGGCCCAGGCCTCCAGCGTCACCGATCTGTGTTTCGATGGAACCGTTTCGTCGGCGCGTGCGTCTCTATGAATCAGACGAGACCAGTGGAAGGGGCGACCGCTATGGCTGTTGACAACTCGTTCGGCGGGTATATCGCGGATGCGAAGACCGGGGCGCTGAAGGTGCGGATGGAACCGCAGGCGTTTCTCGATATCGACGCGGCCTGCCAGAGCCTCATCGACGAGCTGACAGTCGCGCAGCACGATGCCCGATTGCTCGGCGAGAAAGAGTCCTGGGGCCTCGGTGAGAACAATCCCCGGCTCACTTCCGCCATCGAACTGGTGAAGTTTTTCCGGGAGAAGGCCTTCGGCGGTCCGAACAATGCATATGACACCATCGGCGACTACATAGCGGTCGCTACTGAGATTCAGAGCCTGTTCAAGACCATCCGTGACACCTACGAGCAGACCGACGCCGAGTTCGCTCGTCAGCTTCGCCAGATCCGGATATGAGCCATTGCGCAATCGGCTTATCCCGCAACCGAATCGCCCATCTGCGCCCGCCACGCGCGCTCGACGCCGCGCATCAGCGCCGGATACACCAGCAGATAGCGGAACGGCAGGATCCCGGCCATATAGAGCTTGCCGAATCGGCCGTTGGGTTTGACCAGCACCGCCATCTGTCCGCGATAACCGCCGGTTCCGTCGCGCACCCAACCGATGTGCATCACGCCGTGCATGGTTCGGTTGGCGATCTCGGCGACCCATTCGGTGTCGGTCAGATAGACCGAGCGGAATAGTGCGCCCGCGAAGACCGGACCGGGTGCATCTCGCAGATCAGCAGGCAAGCGATCACACAGCGACGGCACCCGGGCCTCGATGCCCGCATCGGCCTTATCCCAGCCGAGAAGGGCACCGAGCTTCCAGCGGATCGCGAAGAGCGCCCGGTAGACGATGGAGAATTCACTCCCATTGTTGCCCGAGGCCACCTGCCGCACCAGCCGCGGAAAGTCGTCCGGACCGCCCGGGGTCGGCAATGCCCAGACATCCTCGACTCGAAAATCGGGCGCGATCTCGTGGATCCGCCATGGCCGCGAAGTGTGCTCGGAATTCGGTAGCCGCCTTGCCCCATCCATATCCGCGGCCGTCACCGGGACGCCAGTTTGAAGATCTGACGCGGGCGGCGTTCGCGCTCGTCGAAGGTGACGTCCACATCCGCCGCCGCGACGGTCGCGAAGGACGCCGCGAATGCCTCGTCGGACTCCCACTGTCCGGTGGAGACGACCGCGTCGTCACCATCGGTGCTCACCCAGCAGTCGGCGGACAGACATCCTGGCACCGATCGCAGCACCGCCGCGACATTGCGCACCCGGTTGACGAAATCGTCGAAATCCTCCGGTCGCGGATAGTGGAATGCGACGAATCCGACCGTCATGACGGTCCCCTCTCGTTGGCGAGGACACCGTTGCCCTCGCAATTCGCGGATATACCAACCGCTTTCAAATATACGGTACCGTATACATCGATCGTAGCCAGCGGTGCGGCGGTGTCAACACCGTCCGCGATACTGAAGGTATGGTTGCCGTCACTCGCACCCCACGAAGCAGCTGGATCGAACAGGGCCTGCTGGCGCTGGCGAGCGGCGGTCCCGATGCCGTCCGCATCGAGAGCCTCGCGCAGGCGCTCGGTGTCACGAAGGGGGGCTTTTACGGGCACTTCGCCGACCGCAACGCTCTGCTCGAGGAAATGCTCGATACCTGGGAGCGCGAGAGCACCGACGAGGTGCGTGCGCAGGTCGAGCACGAGGGCGGCGATCCACGCACCAAGATCCGGCGCGCGGGCCTGCTCACCTTCTCCGATGAACGGCTACCCATCGACCTCGCCGTGCGCGACTGGGCACGGCGGGACGCGGCAGTCGCCGAACGGCTACGTCGCGTCGACAACGACCGGATGGAGTACGCGCGCGAACTGTTCGGCAAGATCTGCTCGGATCCGGACGAAATCGAGGCCCGCGCGCTGCTCGCATTCTGTTTGGCGGTCGGCAAACATTTCCTCGCCGCCGACCACAACGAGCGCACCCGCCTCGAAGTAGTCGTCCGTGCCGCGGATCTACTGTTCGGTGACGCGCCGGAAAACTGAAACTACCTGCGGCGCAGTAGGACTCCGCGAATGAAGGCAGCCTGTCCGGCGTGCTGGATATCGTCGTCCACGACGCTGATCAGCCGTACTCCCAGGGTGACCGGCGGATCCCAGCGGATGTCGACGATCCGGGGCAGATCGGCGTCGGTGAGTCCGGAGACGTAGTCGATCGTCTGTGCGTGCACCGCGTCGTAATAGCCAAGCAGCAGTTCGGCCGAAATCCCGCCGAGTTCGGCGACCTCCGCGGCGCCGTGCCCGTAGCCGGTTGCCTCGTCGGCGAACGGCAGGTCGAACCGCTTGGCCCAGCCCGCCGCCGTCCACACCTGTGCCACATTCGCCACGTCCGCGATGTGGTCGTCCTGCACTCGAGTCAGATGCCAGATCAACCAGGCGATGGAGTTGGCGTCCGGATCGATCCGCGCCGCCAGCTCGTCCTGTGCGAGGTCCGCGACCGCGCCGTGCACATTCTCCCGCACCCGCCCGAAGGCATCGACCAACAACTCAGCGCTCGTCATGACCTCATGCAAGCACACAGTCACCGCCGATATTCCCGATCACGCCGTTATCGGCCCAGCGGCAGCAGGAATTCGGCCGATTCGAGGTCGAGCAGGGCTCGTTTGACGGGCAGTCCACCCGCGTAGCCGGTCAGCGATCCGTCGGCCCCGATTACCCGGTGGCACGGGAGCAGGATCAGCAGGCGGTTGCGGGCCAGCGCGCCGCCGATCTTGCGGGCGTCGGCGGGGCCGCGACCTAGTCGGCGGGTGAGGGCCCCGTATGTGATTGTTCGGCCATACCCCGTGGTCGCGTCGAGCGTCTGCAGGACCTCTCGATCGAACGCGCTCATATCCGTCGGGTCCATCGGTACCGTGAACTGCTGACGTTCGCCGGTGAGGTATTCGTCGAGCTGGTCTGCGGCGGTCTCGAGATGCTCACGCGCCGTGGCGTTTTCGCCGGTCGGCCCGATGGGCAGCTCGTCGGTGAACGCGACCGAGGTGACACCGGTCCGGTTTGCTTCTATCAGCAGGTTGCCAAGTGTCGAGCCGTGCACCAGTCGTGCGGTGGCGGTATCGGACATGATGTTGCTCCCTCTCTATCGAGCTTCATCAGGTAGACGCTCCTCGGTGCCGAAACGTGAGATCACCTGCCGTAGTGCAGTTTCCATGCGGCGTATGCGGTAGGCAGACAGACCGCGCACGGTCGGTAACCGGCGGCGATGGCGGTTTGTTCGTCGGCGAAGAACACACGGTGGGCGCGGTAGTGGCCGCGCACCAAGGCACGCAAGGCCGAAGGGCAGTCGAGGCGGCCGTAGAGTTTGCCGCGCCGGTGACCGCCGTATCGGCCCGGAGTAGGGCTGGCATACGGGCGGCCGTCGGCACCGGTCAGGGTGTACATCTCATTCGGCGTCGTGTAAGACCAGGCCCAGCGTGTGCCGGTGACCGCTGCGAATTCGACTGACGCCGTGTCGGATCGGGGCACGAGACCAACCGCGCGACGATGGCGTCGGCCGGTCTCGGGTGGTGAAGACGAGTGCGTGGCCCTGTTCCAGAATGGTGACCGTCGGCTTGGATTGAGCGCGGGGGCGTTGTTCGACCAAGAGGAATTCCCCGCCGGTGTGGTCGATGCCGGGGCGATCCAGGCCGATCACGACCTGCAGCGGGAAGACCAGCTCGCCGTAGAGGTCGCGGTGCAGGGCGTTCCAGTCACCTTCGCTGTAGCGCAACAGGATTGGCGTCGGCTTGGTTTGACCGGCGGCGTGGCAGGCGTCGAGCCAATCGTCGAAATCGTCGGGCCACGGCGTCGGGTCGCCGAGTCGGTCGGCCCAGGTGCGGGCGATGGGCAGCAATCTGCGGTAGAAGGCCCTGCGCAGCCGCATGATCGGTGCCGGGACCGGATCGGCGAAGTATCGGTAGGTGCCCTGACCGAATCGGTAGCGGGCCATATCGATCGTCGATCGAAAGCGGCCCAGATCGTCCCATATCGCGATGAATTCGGCACATTCGTCCGGCGTCAACAGCGGGCCGGTCTGGGCACAGCCGCAGGCGTCGATCTCCTCGGTCAGCGCGCTCCACTGCTGTGCTTCGACTCGTTCTTCCAGTGCGGCAAGGGTTTTCATGGCATCTCCTTTCACGCCGCTTCGAGCGTGAGCAGGGTGGTTTTCGCGATGACGCCACCGACGTACTGACCGATCGAACCGTCGCTGCGCACCACGCGGTGGCACGGGATGACCACCGGCAGCGGATTGTGCGCACAGGCCGAGCCGACCGCGCGGACCGCGCGCGGATTCCCGACCGCCGCGGCGACATCGGCATAGCTCTCGCGATGTCCGTAGCCGATATCGCTCAGATGCTCGATCACCTGGCGCCGGAATCCGACGGTCAACCGCAGATCGAGTGGCAAATCGAATTGTGTTCGCGCACCGGCGAAATACTCCTCGATCTCGCGGGCGGCGGCGTCGAGGCGGCCAGGGGCGGCCAGGATGCGCGGACTGATCCGCTCGGCGAGGGTGGCGAGTACGGTGTCGTGGTTCTCGTTGGGGTAGGCGACCCGTACCAGGCCCGCGGGGGTCGCCGCGAGCAGCAGGGTGCCAACCGGAGTGTCCAGCGTGCGGTAGGCGACGTCGAGCAGGCCCGCGGCCTGGGCGTCGGCGGCCAGCCGTCGACGCAATCGGGACAGGATCTCGGCGGAGTTCGGGGTCAGGCCGTCGAAGAGGCCGTCCGGATCCCGGTCGATAGTGGCCATCATGTTCGATCCTTCGGATAGAGCTTGCGCAATGTTTTGAGGCCGTCGGCGGCGGCGCGGCGGGCGGCATCGGTCGAATTGCCCAGCAGCTGGGCGATTTCGGCGTGTGGTAGCCCCGCCAGGTAGTGGTAGGCCACCGCTTGGCGCTGTTTGGTCGGCAACGCGGCGAGTGCGTCCCACAGGTCGGGGTCGTAATCGGCCGGGTCGGCATCGGGCGCCCTGCGTTCGGGCAGGGTTTCGGCGGGAACGGGTGCGCGGGTCAGTGCGCGCCCCACATCGATCGCGCGCCGGTGCGCGATGGTGACCAGCCATGCCTCGATATTCGTCTTCGGGTCGAGGTCCGGATAGGCCCGCAGCGCCGACAGAAAGGTCTCCGACCACGCATCGGCGGCATCGGTCGGACCGAGCACCGCCCGGCACACGCGCAGCACCATCGGGCCGTATTCGGCCACCACTTCCTCGAACGGAGGCAATCTCACGTTCTGTAGACGTCGGGGACGCGGAAAACGTGAGATTCCCCGGTCGGACTCACGCTGACTCCGGGGCGCGCGACAAGCCGCTGGCACGCAGCACCCGGCGGTCGATGGCGGCGCGGATCGAGTCGTCGGTGCCGATGATGCGCACGTGGCGACGGGCGCGGGTGATGGCGGTATACAGCAGTTCCCTGGTGAGCAGGGTGGATTCGGGTTCGGGCAGCACGACCGAGACGGTGTCGTACTGGCTGCCCTGACTGCGGTGGATGGTCATGGCGAAGACGGTGACCACGGCCGGAAATTGCGTCGGATGCACCAGATAGGGCTCGCTGCCGCGCTGCAGGGCCGCGCGCAGTGAACCATCGGGCATCCGCACGATGACACCGGTATCGCCGTTGTAGATGCGCGCCTCATGGTCATTGGCGGTGACCAGCAGGGGCTGACCCGGATACCACGGCGCCTGGTGCGATTCCGGCCCCGCGCCACCGGCCGCGGCCCATTCACCGGCCATACGGTCCCAGCGTTCGACGCCGAAGGGACCTTGGCGGTGCGCGCACAGCAGGCGGTGGGATTCGAGGGCGGTCAGTGCGGCCGCGGCATCGCCGTCGATGGCCGCCGCGGTGACCTCGCGGGCGGCGCGCACGACGTCGGCGCGAACAGCTGCGGTGTCCTCGGGGGTGCAGAGCGAGAGTTCCGCGCCGCCCGCCCGCAGCAGTGCGAGTGCGGTGTCGGCGTCACCGGCGCGGACCGCGACGGCGAGTTCGGCGATCTTGCCGCCGAAGCGGCGGCCACGGGTCAGTCGGACGATGCCGCCGCGCAAGCGCATTCGTTCGAGATCGGTCAGTGCCTCCGGATTACCGTCGGCCGCAACCGATTCCGTGCCGAGCACCTGTTCGAGAACCGGATTCGGTTCGCCGACAACCGGTCCGGCGACGAGATCAGCGAGTACCGCACCGGCATCGACCGAGGCGAGCTGATCCGGATCGCCGACGAGCACCAGGCGGGTATCCGGGCGCAGTGCGGCCAGCAGGCTGCTCATCATGGTCAGCGACACCATGGAGGTTTCGTCGACCACGATCACGTCATAGGGCAGTCGGTTGAATTCGTGATACCGGAACCGGGTCGCCCGGCCGCGCTGCCAGCCGAGCAGCCGATGCAGCGTGGCGGCGGTGAGCTCCGGCAGCGCGAGCGATCGGGCCTGTTCGCGCACGGCTTCCTGCAGCCGTGCGGCCGCCTTTCCGGTGGGTGCGGCCATGGCGATGCGCAGTGCGGGCAACTTCGGATGCGCCTGCTGGTGGGCGTCGAGCAGGGCCAGGATGCGGGCGATGGTATGGGTCTTGCCGGTACCCGGCCCGCCCGCCACCACCGTGGTCCAGTGCGTCGCGGCGAGTGCGGCGGCGATCCGCTGGCGGTCGGGGGCGGCACCGACCGGGGCGTCGAAGAGCCGGTCGAGTTCGCGGCGCACGATGGCCGGATCCACCTTCGGATGATGTCCGGAGCGCTCGGTGAGCACCCGGCGGATGGTCTGCTCCTGCTGGTAGTAGCGGTCCAGATAGAGCAACGGTCCCGTGGCCTGCACGTCGACCAGACGCAGCGGCTGCAAGGGACCGGCTGGTCCTCCGCACACCAGCGGGCTGACCCGCAGCGCGGCGACCACCGCATCGATATCCGGCCACGGCAACGTCGCCGGGTCGATGCCCGCGCCCGCATCCCAGGTTTCATCGGCATCGATGCCGATCTCGCGCATGCGGTTCAGTTCCAGGCAGACCGAACCAGACCGCACCGCCCGCACCGCGAGGGCCGCCGCGAACAGCACCGCTTCCGAGGATTCGCGGCCCATGCGGCCCAATCGAAGGGCGACGTGCACGTCGGCGGCGGAGAGCACACCCGCCTCGTTGAACACGCGCAGCAGCCCGGTTCCCCGCTGCGCCAACTGAATCGACGTCATCGGGCCGCCTCTCCCGCCAGCAGGTCCGACAGGGCGGCGATGAGCGCGGCCGGTGGATTCCAGTCGAAAACACCACAGCCCGACGGTGTTTCGGGACCGATCATGCCGCGCACGAACAGGTAGCGGGCACCACCGAGGTGACGCGCCGGATCGTAACCGGGCAGCCGCCAGCGCAGGTAGCGGTGCAGGGCGACCGCGTATAGCAGAGCCTGCAGCGGGTAGTGCGAGCGCAGCATTTCGGCGGCCATGCGGTCGTGGGTGTAATGATCGACGGTGAGATCGCCGGTGCCGAGGCGATTGGTCTTGTAGTCGACGATGACGAATCGTGGTTGCGCGCCCGGATTTTCGATAATGCGCAGTACCGCGTCGATACTTCCGGTGAGGTAGCCGCGCAGTGGGGTGTCGTCCAGGGACGCGAGTTGGTCGGCATAGCTGGCCAAAGAATCGTCGGCCGGAAGATGGGTGCGCAGCAGATCGGCGATCCGGCGCAGCGTGACCGTATGCGCACCGGGGATGTCACCACCGGCGAGCGGGAGCTCGAAATCGAGTTCGTTGAGCCGGTCGCGTGTGGAAATGTCGGCGAGACAACCGAATCCGAGTGGCGTATGCAGCACGGCGAGTAGGGCGGTGCCGAGTACCACCGGATCGGCCTCGGCCATCAGCTCTTCGGTGGCGGCGCGGCAGCGGGTGTGCACCTCGGTGGCCAGATCGGTTGCGTCGGTATCGATTCGTTCGAGGACGCCGTGCACCAGAGTGCCGAATTCGGCGCCGTACGGTAGCGCGTTCATCAGGGACGGGGCCGAATCGGAGATTGCGGGTTCGGCTTCGGCGAGAAGCGGGGTACCGGGCTCATCGGATGGGCCGCGGTCGTCCTCGGGCTCGGCCTCCGGAATCGCGGCATCGTGCGCACCTGCCGTCAGTGCCGAATAGGAGGTGCGCCGCCACTGCAGGTCCATGGTGCGGGCGAAGTGCGCCGCGGCGATGGCTCCGGTCGGCAATTCGGTGCGCACGCGGCGGATCTCGACGGTATCGGTGTGCTCGACGCCTTCCACCGAAATGGCCTCCGGCGCACCGGCCGCCCACGCCGAAAGCATCGATACCGCAACGGCGTCCGCCGGTACCGCCGCCTTGCTCGGCACCAGATCCCCGCCGTCCGGGCGGCCGAGGACCATCCGGTGCAACGGCGCGTTGGCAGTGGTGATCGCGGGTGCCCACCAGGCGACGATCTGACACATCGCGCGGGTGAGTGCGACGTACAGCAGGCGCAGCTCCTCGCCCGCCTCCTCGGTTTCACTGCGCAGCTTGCGCTCGCCGTAACCGGACGCGTCCTGACCGCCGACATCGAGTACCCGAGCGCCGTCATCGGTGTGGAAAAGCAGAGTCTGCGGATAGGGGTTCTTCGCGTTGTCCCATGCGAAAGGCAAGTAGACGAGGGGGAATTCGAGCCCCTTGCTGGCATGCACGGTGGCGATCTGCACGGCCGCGGCATCGCGGTCGAGGCGACGGCTGCGGTCGGCGACCGACCCGGAGGCGGGATCGCGCACCCGATCGGCAAGCCAGCGGGTCAGCGCGGTGAGGCCGAGACCTTCGGTCAGCGCGACCTGATCCAGCAGTTGCGCGATATGTCGCAGATCGGTCAGTTCGCGTTCGCCGTTCTCGATCGAGAGCAGCCGCTGAGCCAGATTCGCTTCGGCGGAGATCTTTTCGAAGACCGCGGCGAAACCAGCGCGGGCGAACAGCCTGGCCGCTTCCCGCAGCTGAGCCGAGATGCGACCGACCAGATCCGCACCGCCACTATCGATTTCGACCGCGGTCACGCCGAGCAGCGGTGTGCAGGCGGCAAGACGGACACGATCGGATCGATGCGGCTGTTCGAGCGCGCGCAGCAACCAGAGCCAATCCGTCGCACTGCTGGTGGCGAAGACGCTGGTGCCACCGGCGAGTACCGAGGCGACCCCGACCCGATCCAAAGCGGTTCGCACCACATCGATTTGGGATCGGGTCCGCACCAGTACCGCGATATCACCGGGCCCGATCGGCCGCGACCCGGTCTTCGCCTCGAACAGCACACCGGATTCGAGCAGCCGCACGATATCCGCCGCGAGATCTTCGGCGACCTTCGACCGCATGCGCCCGACCGCCGGGAATCCCGATTTGTTCAACGGTCCGGCTCCGGTGCGCGGCAAACACCGCATCCGCAGCGGCGTCGTCAGGTCCTGCGGGCCGGACAGCCGCGACCAGCCGCGGGTCGCGCTGACCGGATAGACCGTGATCTCCTTGTGCCCCAACGCCGCACCGCCCTGCAGATGATCCAGCGCCGCGAGCAGGCCCGCATCGCTGCGCCAGTTGTCGGTGAGCTCCTTGCGGGTATCGGCGTGTGCGACGGCATCGAGATAGCTCAGTACCTCCGCGCCGCGGAAGGCGTAGATCGCCTGCTTCGGATCCCCGACCAGCACCAGCGTCGAATGACCGTGAAAGGCCAGCCGCAAAATGTCCCACTGCAGTGGATCGGTGTCCTGGAATTCGTCGACCAGGGCAACCCGGTACCGGTCCCGGATGCGGCGACAGGCCCGCGGCCCGTGCTCGGGATCGGCGAGCACATCGTGCAGCAGCACCAGCAGATCGTCGAAATCACGCAGTCCGGCAAGGCGTTTGCGGCGCTCGGCTTCCGTGCGCACCGCGGCAGCGAAGGCGACCCGCTCCCCCGCCGGTCCGTCCCCCTTCGGCACCAATACGGCGTGCCGATCCTGCACCGCCGCCAGCGCCAGCGTATGCGCCTCCTTCAGCGAAAACGGTGGCTCCGCACGGGCATACCGATTCAGGTACAGGTCATCGGCGACCGTGCCGATCAGATCATCGATCGTCTCGACCAACCGCGACCCGGGATCGTGTTCACCGGCCAAACCGAGCTCATCGAGCATGCGCTGGCAGAAACTGTGCGTCGTCGCGATGGTCCCGGCATCGAAATCCGAAAGCGCGGTGAGCAATCGGCGACGCCGCCGCAGCACCTCGGCCGAATCCGCCTGCGCGACCAACCGAATCAGTTCGTCGGCGTTGGCCCGAGCCGTCTCCGGATCGGCCAGTGCCGCCGCCACCGCGACGAACCGATCCCGCGTCCGTTCCCGCAGTTCCTGTGTGGCGGCCCGACTGAACGTCACCAGCAACAGCTGCGAAATATCGATGCCGATTTCGGCGACATACCGCACCGCCAACCCGACGATCGCATGCGTCTTACCGGTACCGGCACTCGCCTCGAGCACGGTCGTTCCGGTCGGCAGCGGCCCGTTCGGATCGAATCGGTCGGCGTCCAGCGAGGGCGCGGCGAATGCGGTGTCCTCGATGGTCATCCCCGCCCCTCTCCGTGCCCGGCCGATCCGGTGCTCGCGCTGCGTATCAGCAAGATCTTCCCTCGCCGACCGATACCTCCACCGTCCACCCGACACCCGCCTGGATGCGGGAGGCGCGCCGCGCTGGTTATCCCCCTCGACGTATCCGCGGCACTCACGGCTGGCCCTGATTCTCGGCGGCCAACAGCGGTGCCCACATCCGACGAGCCAGGGATCCGAAGCGGGTGGTTTCCCCGGGCTCACCCGCGGGCGCGGGGGCGGCCATGAGGTGTTCCAGGCGAGGAGCAGGCCCCCAGATGTAGCGGAGGTGACGGTCGGTGTGGTCACCGAACGGCCCGGGACCGTTCGGCCCGCCATTGAATTCGCGTTCGGCGGCGCTCACCGCTTCGTCGGCATTCGAGCCGCGGAAGCGACGTTCGGCGTAAACGGCGGTAGCGGTGGGGGCGATCGGCAGGGGTTCCCTCAGACCGGCATCACGCAGCCGCACCAGCTCACGCAGGATGGACAGCGCGGCAGGCGGTTCCGGCGCCATGAGCTCGGAACGCCATGCGGGACGGCCGAATTGGCCGCGACCAGTGGTCACCGCGCGCCACGAGCGATCCTCGGTGACCGCCAAGGCCAGCAACGAAACCCACGCGGCGATACGGTGTTTCGGTGCGAGCCGAGAGAACGTGGTGCGAACCAGGGATTCGCCGCGCACCTCGGGCACCGTGCCGGTGAGCCGAAGGCCATTACCCAGATCCACCGCGATATCGACCGCGCGCGGCACACCCTCGTACTCCGGCAGCGCCGCCCGCACCAGCTTATCCACCGTCGACTCCACCTCGTCGAGTACCGCACCGCCGAATCCGAACGGCGGCAATGTCCCACGCCGCCACTCCGCCGCGCGCAGCGTCGAAGGATCCGCACCGGTGAGCCGCGCGGACAACAGTCGTTCGCCCAGCTCCCATTTGGCGAGGCCGTCGAGTTCGATGGGCAGCCGGTCGGCGATGTCGTCTTCGTGTTCGGGGACGCGCAGTCCGAGGCGCTGCCAGAGGAATGCCCGTACCGGGTGTTCGACGAACGAAATCAGGTCGGCCAGTGCGACATCCGCGGGTTCGAGCGCGGGCAGCGGTTCGGGCAGGAACGCCGGGCGTGGCTGTGCGGGTTGTCCGGCGGCCTGCGCTCCGGCGAATGCGACGGTGTCGAAGCTGAACGGGCGCTCGGCCGCGAAATTGCGACGGTCGAAGCCCTGCAACGGATGTCGGGTCACCACCGCGTCCATACCTGCCGCGCCGACGTGCGCGCGCAGTGCGTCGAGCAGTTCGGCGACCGGGATGGCGGGTGGGCGGTGCGCGCCGGTCACCGGGTCGGCTCCGGTGTGGAAGATCAGCAATTGCTCCGTGGCGGCGAGCACCGCGTCCAACAGCAGCTGGCGATCCTCGCTGCGCGCATCCCGTTCGCCGAGCAGCGGATTGCGTGCGAGCACATCGTCACCGTCCACGCCGCTGGTGCGCGGGAAGACGTCGTCGTCGAGGCCGAGCAACACCACCACGCGATGCGGCACCGAACGCATCGGCACCATCGTGCACACGGTCAGCTCACCGGTCCGGAAATTCGCTCTGGTCGGTCCTGCCGCGAGCCGACTCGACAGCAGCACACCGACATCCGCCAGCCGCAATGGCACATCACCGGCGTGTTCGGTGGCGGCGGCCAGCTCACGGCGGGCCTCGGTGCGCACCCACGCCTGACTGTCGGGCACATCGGTGAGCAGTTCGAGGCAGCGTCCGAGCACCGCCGCCCACTGCTGCGCCGGACGCGGTCCGCGCAGGCCACGCAGGCAAACCGCGAGCCGGTCGATGAATTCCGCGAACCGGCCCGCCAGATCGACATCATTGCTGTCCACATCGTCAAGTGGCAGCGCGAGATCCAGCCAGTCATCGGAGGATTCATCCGCGGTGACGCCGAGCAGAATGCGGTCCACCGCGCTATTGAGCGTGTTCTGCGCGAAGTCGGCCAGCCCGAATGCCTGCCGCTGGCGTTGCCCGATACCCCAGCGCGCACCGGATTCGGCCGCCCATTCGCGCAACCGCTCGATATCGTCGTCATCGAAACCGCAACGGCGACGGACGGTTTCGGACGCCGCAAGATCCAGCACCTGAGTTACCGTCACCCGACCGTCGGCGAGTTCGAGCAATACCGCGATCACCGCGAGCATCGGATTGGTCACCGCGCGCCCCCGATCGGCGAGCCGCACCCGCAGCAGATGCGCCGGATGCGCCGAATCGGCCACCGACTCGACCGATCCCACCATCTTCTGCCCGAAGGCCGCCCGCACCAGGGGCGCGTACGCCTCCACCTCGGGACACATGATCAACACATCCCGCGGTTCCAGCGTGTGATCGGCCGCGAACAGGCCGAGCAGACATTCGCGCAGCACCTCGACCTGTCGTGCCGGTCCATGACACGAATGCACCTGCACGGTCCGGTCATCGAAGCTCGCGGGTTCGGGCGGCCACACATCGTCCCGAATCCCGGACTGCACGGCAGTCAACAGTGTCGCGGCCGAATCGCCCTGCCCGCCAACATCATTCGTCTCGATGGCCGCATGATGCAGGTCCACGGCATCGACCAGCCGCTGCTGGAGCTCGCGCACATCCCTACCGAGCCCCGCAAGCAACGGATGCCGCATCACCGTCGCGCTGACATCATCGGCCCGCGCCACGGCGGCGGGCAGCTCCCTCAGCTTCGTCCACATCGCCGGACTCGGATGCGCGAGCCACAGATGTACCTCCCGCCGCTGCGCCAGCGCCGATAGCACCGCGAGTTGATCGCTGGGCAAGCGCGTCACCCCGAACAATGACAAACGCGCTGGCAGATCCACCAGATCCGGCTCATCCCGCAATCGCGCACAGGCCGCGTCCAACCGCTCGGCCGGACTCGGCGCCCCGATCTCGGCCCGCAACCGCCGCCACAATTCCGGTTGCCAGAGCAGATCATCCGGCACCGCACGCCCGGCGCCGTCGTTATCCGAACCCGCCGCCCACTCCTTGATCAGCTCAGGGCGCTGCGCCGCATAGCTGTCGAACAGCCCCGCCAGATGCGCGGCAGTCGCATACCGCCGACCGACCCGATGCCCGGCGGGCTCCCCGACCCCGAGATGCCGCGCGAGCACCGCACTCCACGGCTCGCGCAGCGACGCGTCGATCACCCGCAGCAACGTCCACACGACCTGCTCCGACGCCCACGGATCCGCCTCGGGCGGCACCCCACTCGCCGCCGCCGATACTTCGGCGACCAACGCACCCGGAGACGGGAATTCGATATTCGCGGCAACACCGTCCGAACGCCCCGACACGCCGAGCACGGTCGACAGCCGCTGCGTCAACCAGCGCTCGACACCCTTCGCGGGCACCGCGACAACCTCGGTCGCGAAGGGGTCCGGCAACGGTTCGGCAAGCAGTGCGGCCAACGCCTCCGCCAACGCATCGGCGCGCTCGGCACGATGGATGTGCAGCGGCATCTGCGCCCTCTCGTCGGTTGGTCCGGTATGTCCGCGCTGCGCGTCAAGTCGGCTATCCGCACGGCTCGGCGCCTCCGCACGTTTATACGCCCAGCGACCAGCACGCAACCTCCCGACCCCTTTCCCGCGGGAGTGAAATAAGCCACACGCGAACGATTTACTTCGTCGTGTCACGTCGGATCGCGGCCGTCGATGTGCAACAGTGCTCAACCGGGGAGGAACGGGATAGCTGCACGAAAGGCTGGTTCGCGTTCATGATGGCGATGGTGATTCCCCTGATGCCGAGAGGCGGATTCACGGTCCGCCGGGTCGGTGACAGATGGGAGCTGGTCAACTCGCGCTCCTACGGTCGCACCGTCGTCCTACACTCCTGGCCGCGCGATCAGCATGCCGAGGCCTTCGCCCACTGCTACCGCCTCAACGGTCGCACCGTCGAAGAATTGCACGCCGCATTCCGCTAGGCGAAAAACGCTGCGGTACAAGCGCGCAACGCCACCTACCACAGCGTCGCGCAGAGCTCAAGACGTGCGTCCGGCCCGCCGATGTGCGATCGTGTTGCCTCGTGCGTCACGCCTCCGTCTCTGTCCTCGCCGCTGCGGCGATCCTGGTCCCCACTACCACCGCGCTGATTCCGTCCGCGTTAGCGGCGCCGCCTGCCCATACGCAGGGCTGCATGGCCGGTTTCGATTGCGATATGAGCAGCCGAATCGCCGCTGTCGACGCGTATTTGAAGAATCGGCCCGGTGTGACCGGCTATGTGGTCCGCGATCGAGTCAGCGGTGGGGTGTACGCGAACGAGAATGCGGAGAACTCGGTCTGGACCGCCTCCACCATCAAGCTGGCCATCGCCGCCGATCTGCTCAACCGCGCGCGAGCGGGAGTGATCGGTCTGAGTCCGGAGGACCGCGGACTGATGGAATCGATGCTCGCCACCTCCAATGACCAGGCCGCCGACATCCTCTGGAACAAGTACGCGGGCCTGGATCGGATGGCCTATAACAACGCCTTCCGCGCCAGCGGCATGGTGAATCTGGTTCCGCAGCCGACGAATACCGCGATGTTCCCGGACTGGTCGTTCCAGAAGTGCACCCCCGCCGATCTGGATCGGCTGATGGACTCGATCTTCAACAATATGCACCCCGACGACCGGAACTACCTGTTCGACCGGATGCGCGCGGTCGACAGCAACCAGCACTGGGGCGTGTGGGGCGCGGGCGCCGCCATGCGGCCCGGCCTCAAGAACGGCTGGTCCGAGGAGCAGGGCGGCTGGGTGGTGAACTCGGTCGGCTTCGCCGGACCCGGCGAACGCTACACCCTCGCCATCATGAGCTCGCTCGGCGGCGACGGCGGCTACACCGAAGGCGCCGCGACCGACACCAAGGTCGCCGAACTGCTTTTCAGCGGCCGCTGAGCTGATCCTTATCGAGCGACCCGCAAGGATTCGCTACGGCGCAACGATACGGGCGCACCATCCCGGGGGAACGGAATTGTCGTGAATCCCCACGGCATTCGATAATCCCCCGGGAGCTCCCACTCGTAATCGCGCACCAGTGCGGCGATTATCGTCTTCACCTCGAATGTTCCGAAGTGCATCCCGATGCACTTGTGCGCACCCGCGCCGAAGGGCACCCACGCGAGTCGATGCGATTTGTCCTCGCGCCGGGCTTCGCCGAAGCGTTCCGGATCGAATAGCTCCGGCCGGGTCCACAGCTCCGGCAGGAAATGATTGACCGTATACGCGCAGTCGATCGGCGTGCCCGCCGGAATGTAGTGCCCGAGGATTTCGGTGTCGCGTACCGCCCGCCGCGGCAGTCCGGGCACCGGCGGCAGCAAGCGCAAACTCTCCTTGAGCACCAGATCCAGTTCGCGCATCCGGTCCAGATCGGCGATTGTCGGTGCGGCGCCGCCGATTTCGGCATCGACCGCACGCACCTCCGCGCGCACCCGCCGCTGCCATTCGGGATGTTTGCCGAGGTAGTAGGCCACAGCGGTGGCCGTGGTCGTGGTGGTGTCGTGCGCGGCCATGATCAGGAAGATCATGTGGTTGACCACATCCGCGTCACCGAATTCGGCGCCGTCCTCGGTGCGGGCATGACACAGTCCGGAAAAGAAGTCCGCCGACTCGGTCCGGCGCTTGTGCGGCAGCATGTCGGTGAAGTACTGCTCGAGCACCTTGCGCCCGCGCAGCCCGGCCCGCCAATTGCCGCCGGGCACCGGATGTCGAATAACCGACAGCCCGGCATGAGTGCAATCGATGAACGCATCGATGAGCTTGCGGCGCTGCTCCCCGACATCGACGGCCATGAAGGTCTCGCCCGCGATCTCCAGGGTCAATTCCTTGATCGTCGGGTAGAGGCGGATGGTGCCGCCGTTGCGCGGTACCCACCGTTCGACGGCGGCCCGCGCCACCGGCGCCAATGTCGCCAGATGCGCCTCCAGCCGTTCCCTGGTGAAGGCCTGCTGCATGATCCGGCGATGGAACATGTGTTCGTCGAATTCCAGTAGCAACAGTCCGCGCCGGAAGAACGGACCGATGAAGTAGTCCCAGCCCTGGCCGAAATCGCGACGCCGCTTGCCGAGCACCTCATCGATCGCCTCCGGACCGCAGACCAGCACCCGATCCAGGCCCAGCGACGAATTCAGCGATACCGGACCGTAGCGGCGATACCGCTGCATCATTTCGGCCGGGCCCCAGCGCAGGTAGTGCAGTCCGCGGCCGAAATACGGAAGTCCGGCATCGCCCGTCACCGCGGTCGCGGTGCTGCCGCGCGGCGGTGAGGCCAGCACATGCGGACGCTCGGGAACTCGGCGCAGCAGCCGATCGATCAGGTGGTCGTCCGGGATGTCGATGAGCGAGACATTCTCGGATTCGGGCCGCACGCTGGGCTTTCCATTCCCGCTGCGGATGTGTCCGACACGACCCCCGCCGACCATGAGAAACCTCCCTGAAGGACAGGATCTATCGTATTCTCTTTTTCACATTCGTTCGCTCGAAAAGAATCGGCACATCAGCAACCGGGATCTCGCCGTGACGGCCAGGACAGCGCCGACTACCGTAAGTCGGGTCAACAGCGTTCGAGGGGCCGCACCCCAGGTTTGAGGAGCACCGACGATGAGCACTCAGTCTGTCGAGGAGAACCATCGCCACCGGGTGGTGGTGATCGGCTCCGGATTCGGCGGCTTGTTCGGTACCAAGCACCTCAAGCATGCCGACGTCGACGTCACCTTGATCTCCAAGACCTCCACCCACCTGTTCCAGCCGCTGCTCTACCAGGTCGCCACCGGCATCCTGTCGGTCGGCGAGATCGCCCCCGCGACCCGGCTGGTGCTGCGCAAGCAGAAGAACGCCCAGGTGCTGCTCGGCGATGTCATCGATATCGACCTCGAGCACAAGACCGTCACCTCGCAACTGCTCAACCAGAACACCGTCACCCCCTTCGACAGCTTGATCGTGGCGACCGGCGCGCAGCAGTCCTACTTCGGTAACGACCAGTTCGCCACCTACGCGCCCGGCATGAAGACCATCGACGACGCGCTGGAGCTACGCGCGCGCATCCTCGGCTCATTCGAAGGGGCCGAACTGGCCACTACCCAGGAAGTGCGGGACCGGCTGCTCACCTTCGTGGTCATCGGCGCCGGACCGACCGGTGTCGAATTGGCCGGTCAGATCGCCGAACTGGCCGATCGCACCCTGGAGGGCACCTTCCACAACATCGATCCGCGCGATGCCAGGGTGATCCTGGTCGAGGGCGCGGGTGCGGTACTCGGCCCGATGGGTCCGAAGCTGGGCGGCAAGGCCAAGCGGCGGCTGGAGAAGATGGGCGTGGAGATCCAGCTCAACGCCATGGTCACCAATGTCGACGCACACGGTGTCACGGTGAAGGATGCCGACGGCACGGTGCGCCGCATCGAATCCTCGTGCAAGGTGTGGTCGGCCGGTGTGCAGGCCAGCCCGCTGGGCAAGATGCTCGCCGAACGCTCCGACGGCACCGAAACCGACCGCGCCGGGCGGGTGATCGTCGAGCCCGATCTGACCCTCAAGGGCCACCCGAACGTCTTCGTGGTCGGCGACCTGATGTCGGTACCGAATGTGCCCGGTCAGGCTCAGGGCGCGATCCAGGGTGCGACCTACGCGGCCAAGCAGATCAAGGCCGGGCTGAAAGGCCAAGCGCCGCAGGACCGCAAGCCGTTCAAGTACTTCAACAAGGGCAGTATGGCGACGGTGTCGCGGTTCAGCGCCGTCTGCCAGGTCGGCAAGCTGGAGTTCGGCGGATTCATCGCCTGGCTGGCCTGGCTCGCCTTGCACCTGTACTACCTGGTCGGCTATCGCAGCCGGATCATCACCGTCATCCAGTGGTTCGTGACCTTCCTCGGCCGCACCCGCGGCCAGATGGCGGCCACCGAGCAGTGGGTCTTCGCCCGGCTCGCGGTGGAGGCGGTGCAGGCCGATCAGCAGGACGCCGACGAACTCGCGGCCGCGCTGGGTGCGCCGCCCGCGGAGAACGGGAAGGCCGCGCTCGCCGATAAGGCGGCCGACCGCAAGGTGGGCTAGCCGTCCGGTCGGCTAATCACTAGCAATATCTCCGCCTGATAAATTCTCCACCCATCCGAGCGCGCCTCGAATCCGAATGTGGGATGACATTTCTCCGGATGAAAGGCGATGTATGGGGACAGGCAAGCACAGAGCTCCTAACCCGCAGCGGCAGAAGATGGGGACGATGGTCGCGGCGGGTGCAGTACCGATCGTTCTGGCGCTGGTGGGAACCGGCACCGCGAATGCCGAGCCCGCACAGTCGAATACGGTGACGCAGGAGCAGAAGCCGCAATGGCCCGCGGCCGACGCCCCGAACGCGATGCCGTACGAGGGTCTGAACATCCCGGACAACACCAAGAGTTCACTGCAGTGGTCGCGTCCCGCGCCGGATAAGAAGTACCTCGCGCCCGTCGGTGTGCTGCACTCGCCCGGCCCGGTGGCTCCGGTACCGCCGATCGCCCCGCCACCCGGCAAGTTCCGCTTCGGTGACGTCACCGTCGACGCACCGGATTGGATCAACCAGGAGCAGGCAATCCAGATCAACGACAACTCGGCGATGGCCGAGGCCAGCCTGGCGACATTCCTCGATTCGATCGGCATGGAGCGCAGCCGCTCGGACCGGATCGCCGGACAGACCATCGGCACCGCCGCGATGGGTGCGATGGCGGGGGCGGGCGCAGCGATCCCTATCACGGCAAGCTCCGCGCTGGTCGGCGGTGCGCTGGGACTGGTCATCGGACTACCGCTCGTGCCTATCGGGCTCGTCGCGGGTCCGGCACTCGGGGCGGCGGTCGGTGCGGCCGTGATCACGGTCCCCGCGGCCGCCATCGGGG
>NZ_BDAZ01000041.1 GCF_001612725.1 Nocardia anaemiae NBRC 100462
TTCCAGGTCGGCGAGATAGGCCTCCGGTCCGAACAGCTGCTCGCCGGGGAACGGCACCGCACCGTAATCGGCAGCGGTCTCGACACCGTCCGCATCGATGCCGACCAGCCACCGCCACCACGGCCCGCCGTCCGCGCCTGCCGACGCCTGCCGATGCCGACGCACCACATCCAACACCGCATCGGGTACGGGGCACCGGATCGACCGGCTACCGTCATCGACCATCAGGACTGCCGATTCGGCGACCACGGTCATCGCGAAGCGCGCCTCCAGTCGCTGCCATCCGGGCGGGGCTATCTCACGCAGCCCGGCCACGATCCGATCGGCCAACGCCGCGAGGTCCTCATCCCCGGCCTGCGTCACGGCACTCTCCGTGTTCCGGGAACGACACGCGCGCCGAAACCTCGGAGGCGCCAACGCGCAACGTGGATCGCGAACAGTTCACGAGCAGTCCCCCCAATCACCAGGATCGGTACGTCGTCATGATGTGGAAATTCCCAGGCTGAAGATTTCGCACTTCCCGTCCCGGCGCAACACCGGCATTTACCAGCCATGGCAAGCCCACCGCTCAGTGAACTCCGTCATAACGTGCACTCGATAGCACCCGGCAACGGCTCCGAGACCCGGGATCATCCGAAGGTCTTCCGGCAGAGCCGTTCCCGCATACGCAGGCGGCACCTCGGGCCATGATCACTCAGGCATGGGCTGACCAGATCCTGGCATCGGGTACCGCCGAGTGGAGTGCCGGTGCGAAATCGGGGTGCGCACTACTGCACGGTGAACTTCTCAGCCGGTCCGGAGACCACAATGCCGTCACGGTCGACGAGCGCCACCCCACCTGCGCCTCCGAACCCGAAGTCAGCGGTGGCTGGCTGGGGTCCACAGTCAGGGGAGCATTGGCGTTCTGCGAGGGCTTCGTTCCTCCTGTGTGACGGATATAGATCACGGAACACAACGGGAAGAGTTCGAATCCATTCTGCGTCAGTGGGAGCGCATGTCGCGCAGGATATCCCGTGCTCGGTCGAATACCGCCAGTGGCGGACTCGTCATGAGGTTCGCCAGGCCGGTTTCGCCCGCATGCGGGTGCGGCCGGGTGGGGGCGAGCCGCTCGGCGGCGCGCACCATTCCGGCCCAGCGTTCGAGTTGGTTCACCGAGAATTGCTTCAGCAGGAAGGGGAATTCCTCGGTCTCCTCGTGCGCGGCATGTTCGGCGACCTTATCGGCGAATGCGGCCAGCTTGGCATCGAAATCGGGGTGGTCGACACCCATGTCGTACAGTTCGGCCAGTGCGCGCTTCACCGCGTTTTCCTCGGCCAATCTCGGCCCGATAATGTCGTCGGCGCCGAAGGCCGCCCGCCGCGCCACCGCGTGCACGACCTCCTCTTCGGCGGTTTCGTGCACCGCGAGCAGGCGCACCAGCTCGGTGAACAGTTCGCGCTTATCGTCCTGGCCCGACCTCAGCTTGTCGAGCAAGCGCCGGATCTGCTCGTGCTGGGCGGTCAGCAGATCGATCACGTTCTGATCCAGCTTTCCCATCGTGCACCTCATTTCTGCGGCGGGGTATTACACATCTTCCTCCGAAGGCCGACCAGCGCGCCACGGGCAAACTCGCCAGCGAGCCGTTTGCCACCTGCGCCCCTGGGTAGGTCGGCAATATGGACCATGGCGCAGCCCCTTTACTCGATGCCCTTGCCGAATACCGTGAGCTGGGACGATACGGTTTCACCCCGCCCGGCCACCGACAGGGCCGCGGCGCGGACGAGCGCGTGCGGCGCATCCTTGGTGCCGATACCTTCGGTTCGGATGTCCTTGGCAACAGCGGGCTCGACGACCGCAAGGCAAGTGGTGGCTATCTGGCGCGGGCCGAGGAGTTGATGGCCGATGCGGTCGGCGCCGACTACGCGTTCTTCTCGACCTGCGGTAGTTCACTGTCGGTCAAGGCGGCGATGCTCGCGGTCGCGGGTGGCTCGCCGGGTCTGCTGGTGGCGCGCGACAGCCACAAGTCGATCGTCGCCGGTTTGATCTTCTCCGGTGTCCAGCCGCGCTGGATCACCCCGCGCTGGGATGCCGAGCGGCACCTGTCCCATCCGCCGTCGCCGGAGCAGATTCGCGAAACCTGGGAGCGCTATCCGGATGCGGCGGGGGCCTTGATCGTCAGCCCGAGTCCGTACGGGACCTGCGCCGATATCCGGGGTATCGCCGACGTGTGCCATGAACGCGGCAAAGCGCTCATCGTCGACGAGGCGTGGGGCGCGCATCTGCCGTTCCACGAGGAATTGCCCACGTGGGCGATGGATGCCGGTGCCGATGTCTGTGTGGTCAGCGTGCACAAGATGGGCAGTGGATTCGAGCAGGGTTCGGTCTTCCATGTGCAGGGCGATCTCGTCGAACGCGAGCGCCTCTCGGCGTGCGCGGATCTGTTGATGACCACCAGTCCGAATGTCATGGTGTACGCGGCGTTGGACGGGTGGCGGCGCCAGATGGTCGAGCACGGTCACGAATTGCTCAGCGCCGCATTGAAATTGGCCGGACAACTGCGTGCCGATATCGAGGACATTCCGGGGTTGCATGTACTGGAAGACGAGCTGCTCGGCGCCGAGGCCTCGCACGACCTGGACCGGATGCAGGTCCTCATCGATGTCGGCGAGCTCGGGCTGTCCGGCTATCAGTGCGCCGACTGGCTGCGGGAGCACGCGCGCATCGACGTCGGTCTCAGCGATCACCGCCGCATTATGGCGACACTGTCGATGGCCGATGACGAATCCACCACCAGGCGACTGCTCGACGCACTGCTGTCGCTGAGCGCGGCGGCATCGGAAATCCCGGCGCCGAAACAGATTCGACTTCCCGATCCGCAAGAACTCGAACTCGAAACCACCATGCTCCCCCGCGACGCGTTCTTCGGACCGGTCGACACGGTCGAGATGACCTCCGCGGCCGGACGCATAGCCGCCGAGCAGCTCACGCCGTATCCACCGGGCATTCCGGTCGCAGTGCCCGGGGAGCGGTTGAACGAGGCGGTGATCGACTACCTGGTCACCGGGGTGGACGCCGGAATGGTGGTGCCCGATGCCGCCGACAGTTCGATGCGAACGGTGCGCGTGGTCGCCGACTGACGCACGGCATCAACTCGGCTCGCTCCGATGCAACAATGTGAGCGTCGCGGGACGGCTGGTGAACGTGAAGTCGTCGCCGCGGAAATCGACCTCGCCATCGGTGGCGAGCGCGATCGGGCCGTCCTCGACGTGCACGGTCAGCCGGTCGGCGCGTCGGTTGACGTAGGTCGCGGAGCGATCGAGGGTGCCGGTGAGGGTGGCCCAGATCAGGCGGGTTCGCGAAAACCGCAGGTCCGCGCGCAGATATCGAATATCGAGGGCGCCGTGGTGCAGCGCGGGACGCGACATCGGGATCTGATGGGCGGGGCGGTAGTGGCCGTTGCCGACGAACAGCATCCAGATCGCGGTACGGGTGCCGTCGATGGTCGTCGGTAGCGGCTGGGCCCGAAACAGTACGCGCATCATGGCGATTCCCGCGGCGGGCCATTTGCCCAGACGCGGCTCCCAGCGTTCACGAAGACGGACGAAGTCGGGATAGCCGCCGAGGCTGGCGGTATTGACGAAGGTTCGTCGGTCGAGTCCATCGGATCGCACCTCGGCGGTATCGGTTCGGACCGCGTCGCCCGATTCCAATGCGGCCAGGGTGTGCTCGAGGCATTCCACACCAGTATCGCGGGCGAAATGGTTCAGGGTTCCACCGGCGAATACCGCCAGTGGCAGCCGATATTCGACAGCTGCCGCGGCGACAGCCGAAACCGTTCCGTCGCCGCCGAATACGCCGAGTGCGACGATATCGTCGCGGGCGACTCGTTCCTCGAGCTGGGCGATGAGATCATCGGTCATCGTCAAAAACTCTGCGGCGGGCACTTTTTCGTGTAGTAACCGCAGCTGCTCGGAGCCGGTGCCACCGCCCGCGCCGGGATTGATCACCAGCAAAAGCCCGAATCCATTGTGTATCGGAGTGATTCGTTGATGCGGGCCCAGTTCGGCGGGCTCATCGTCGCGCTGCGCCCACCAACGCCGGGTACCGAGGGCGATCGCAGCGCCCATCGCACCGCCCACGATCACATCGGAGGGCCAATGGACCCCGATGTGCACGCGCGAGTAGCCGACGGCCACCGCGATCGGGGCGACAATGACCGCGGCGGCCGGAGATTCCAGGGCAACGCCGGTTGCGAAGGCCGCCGCGGACGCGGAGTGGCCGGATGGGAATGAGGAGGACACCGGCGGTTTCACCAGTCTTCGCACGAAGGGCACCGATTCGTCGGGCGGTCGGCGGCGCGGAAACAATGGCTTGGCAATGCCGTTCGCCACCGAACTGGCCAGCGCCACCGAGACCAGCCCGCGCACGGCCGCCCGCCGCGGTGCTCGACCGTCCATCGACATCAGCGCGGCCACCACCATCCACAACCGACTGTGGTCGGCGCTCATGCTCAGTGTCCGCAGGAACCGATCGGCGGCGGTCGGTCGCACCCGCGCACTGCGCGCCACCAGCCAGCTGTCCTCGTGCCTCGCGAGCCTGGATGACTGCCTACGCATGCCCACAGGCTATCCGGTCTGCTACGACACATGCTGCGCCGCTATCCCCGAAATGACGGTTGACCTGCGATAACCCCGCTCGACCTTGACACATGACCGGCCACAAAGGAATCATCTGATTCTATTGGAATCGACCGATTCCCATAAGCTTGGGCGCGCGGACTCGTCCGGAGGAGTGCACGATGGATCAGCCGACGACGCGCCCCGACCATGTGCCGATCGTTGTCATCGGAGCCGGGTTCGCCGGTATCGGGTTGGCGGTGAAGCTGCGCGAGGCCGGGTTCCGCGACTTCGTCATCCTGGAACGCGGCCGCGACCTCGGCGGTACCTGGAGCGCGAACACTTACCCGGGCTGTGCGTGTGATGTGCCTTCGATACTGTATTCGTATTCTTTCGCCCCGAATCCGAATTGGTCGCACCGCTACGGCACCCAGCCGGAGATCCTCGAGTACTTGCGCGGTGTCGCGAATAAATACGATGTGCCACAACATATTCGGTACGACACCGAGGTACTCGACGCCGGATGGGACGAGGCGGCCGGACGATGGCGCATTCGCACCGGGCAGGGCACGCTGACCGCCGATGTCCTGGTCTCGGCGATCGGGCCGTTCAGCGAAGCACAGATCCCCCGCCTGCCCGGCATCGCGAATTTCACCGGCACGCAATTCCATTCCCTGCACTGGGATCACGACCACGATCTGACCGGTGAGCGGGTCGCGGTGATCGGCACCGGCGCGTCCGCGGTGCAGTTCATTCCCGAGATCCAGCCCATGGTGGAACGGCTCACGGTGTTCCAGCGTTCGGCACCGTGGATCGTGCCGCGCGTGGATTGGGCGACCAGCACCGTCGAGCGCACCCTCCTGCGCCGGATGCCCCTGCTGGGAAAGACGATCCGCGCCGCGTACTTCACCGGCATCGAAGGATTCGGGCTGGTCGGGTTCGTGGACAAGCGATTCCGTCATCCGTTCGAGGCACTTGGCCGATTACAGCTGCGTCGCCAGGTGGCCGATCCGGCCCTGCGCCGAAAACTGACGCCCGACTACATGATCGGCTGCAAACGCGCGATCTTCTCCGACGCCTACTACCCCGCGCTGTCCAAGCCCAATGTCGAGGTGGAGACCGCCGGGATCGCCGAGATCCGGCAGCGCTCGATCGTCACGGTGGACGGCACCGAACACGAGGTGGACACGATCATCTGGGGCACCGGATTCGGTGTGCCACCACGGATATTCGAGGCCGTCCACGACACCGCCGGACGCACACTCGCACAGCTGTATCGGGAACGCCCACGCAGCTATCTCGGCACCACCGTGACCGGATTTCCGAACTTCTTCACCACCCTCGGCCCGTTCGGCGCGGCCGGGAACCAGTCGGCGATCTTCATGATCGAGGCCCAGATCCGCTATATCGTTGACGCGGTAAAGAACATGCGCGACAACGGACTTCGCCGCATCGAGGTGCGACCGCAGGTGCAGCGCGACTTCGTCGAGGAGATGGAGCAGCGCAGCCGCGATACGGTATGGGTCACCGGCGGCTGCCGCAGCTATTACCAGACCGCCGACGGCCAACACAATGCCGGGCTGTATCCGAACTGGAGTTTCGAATACGCCAGGCGCACCATGCGATTCGATTCCGATGCCTACCTGATCGAGGCATCGTGAACCTGCTGCGGCTGCTGCCGACCAATGACACCTTCGACGTGGCCGACAAGGTGGTGGTGATCACCGGCGCCGGACGCGGCATCGGCGCCGAACTGGCGCAGATCCTGCACCGCCGCCGCGCGCGGGTCGTCATGCTCGACCTGGACGAGGCAAAGGTGCGCACTGCCGCGTCACGTCTGGGGTCCAGAGCGATCGCGCTGCGCGCCGATGTCGCCGACCGCGACAGTATGGTCGCCGCCATGGCGACGGTCCGCGACCGATTCGGCCGCATCGATCTCGTGATCGCCAATGCCGGAATCACCCCGACTCCCGCCACGCTGCGCACGATGGATCCCGCGGATTTCGACCGGGTCATCGCGGTCAACCTGACCGGCGTCTTCAATACCGTGCGACCGGCGCTCGACGATATCGTCGCCACCCGCGGCCATGTCGTCGTGGTTTCCTCCTGCGCGGCGTTCGCGCCGGGCATGGGCGGGTCCCCCTACATGATCAGCAAGGCCGGTGTGGAACAGCTGGGCCGGGCGCTGCGGGTGGAACTCGCCGCCTCCGGCGCGACCGCCGGGGTCGCCTATTTCGGCATCGTCGACACCGCCATGACCCACCACACCCTCGACGACGACGAATTCGGTCGCGCGGCCGATGCCATGCTGCCCTGGCCGCTCAACCAACGCATCAGCGCGGCCCAGGCCGCGCTGGCCGTCGCCGACGGCATCGCCCACCGGGCTCCGCGCACCATCGCACCCCGCGTCTGGGAGCCCTATTCGCTGCTGCGCGGTGCGATCAATGTGCTGATGGACCAGTACCTCAGCACCGACGAACAATTGGGGGTCCTGCTCCGCAAGCTGGAACAACGCGAGTCCAGCGGCACATGACATGATCAACCCGTGAGTTCGTCAGCCACCACATGGCGCGGCAGCACCATGGCCAGCCGCGCCGCCGAGCGCCGCGAGCAACTCGTGCGTGCCGGATTCGCGCTGCTCGGTGGCGAGGGCGCGCGGGCGACCACCATGCGCGCGGTCTGCCGTGCGGCGGGCCTGAGCCTGCGCTACTTCTACGAGAACTTCGCCGATCGCGATGCCCTGCTCATCGAGATCTACGACCAGACCGCACGCGGGCTCGTCGACTCCGTCATCGTCCGGCTCGCCGATGCGCCTGACGACGAAACCGCCCGCGCCCGGGCGGCTTTCGACGCGGCAGCGCAATATTTCGCGGACGATCCGCGTCGCGGACGGATCATGTTCCGGGAGACCCTCGCCGATGACACCCTGCGGGCCCGCGGCGCCGACGCACTCCCCGCCTTCGTCACGCTCGTCGCCACGCAACTCGCACCGGAGCAGGCCGCGCGTTTCATTCCGACGTCGGGCCGGATTCCGCTACCGGTCAGCGCGATATCCGGCGCGCTCGTGGCGCTGTTCCTCGATTGGCTCGACGGCGATGTCGAGGCCAATCGCGACGAGGTGGTCGATTACGCCACCCGGCTCACCATCACCATTCTCGGGCTCGCCTGACTACAGCAGTCCATGCAATCGCAGATCGCTGACGTACTTGTCGATGAGCGCGGGCGTCAGATGCGGAATACCTTGTTCGGCACCGACTTTCGCGGCTTGTACGGCAGCGGTGAATCCCTGTGTCGGGATGGCGGCGCCACGGACCGGCCGACCGGGTCGGCTATAGGCGTGCAACAGCGGTAGCAGCGAGGCCTGCCGCTGTTTCTCCGGAAGGCTGCGCAGCGCGGTTTCGAATCGGCTCAACCATTCCTGATAGTCATCGATCCGCCGGATGGGGTGGCCGGATTCGATGAGCCAGTCGACGAACTCGTCCAGGGAAACGCCGTCGTCGTGCGGATTGAGCACGTCGAAGGTGTGGAAATCGGTGCGCACCTCGGCGCCTATGGTGGTGATCGCTTCGGCGGTGAAGTCGGCGGGCAGGCCGTCGTAGTGTGCGCGTTGACGTTTGCCGTCTGCATCGGTTTCGTAGAAGGAGTACGGGGCGATGCCGGTGGCCACCAGGCTCAGCAGCAGTCGGGTGAACATGTCCGGAATGTTCAGCTGGCCGCCGAATCGGCTGTGCGCCAGGATCATATCGGATCGGAAGACGGCGACCGGAAGTCCGCACAGATCGTGCGCTTCACGTAGCAGGACCTCCCCCGCCCATTTGCTGTTGCCGTAGCCGTTGGCGTAGCTGTCGTCGATGGCACGCGTGGGGCTGATTTCGCGGATATCGCCATCCTCCACGAAGGAGGACGGATTGATCTGGGCCGCGACGGCGACGGTGGACAGATACGTGACGGGCTTGATGCGCGAGGTGATGGCCAAGCGGATGAGTTCGGCGGTACCGACGACATTGGGACCGAACAGCTGGTCGTAGGGCAGCACATGGTTGACCAGCGCGGCGGGGTGCACGATCAGGTCGACGGTGTCGGCCAGCCGATGCCACACCACATCATTCAGGCCGAGATTCGGCTCACCGATATCACCCGGCAGCACTTCCAGGCGGCGGGCGGCCAGCTCACGATAGTGCCGCAGCAGCTCGGGATCACCGCTGTCGAAGGCCTCGTCGAGCCTTTTCCGCGCTGCCGCGGCATCTTTGCCGCGGATGATGCAAATGAGTCTGCCGTCCGACTTGTCCAGTCGCTCCAGCCATTCCAAGCACAGGAAACGGCCGAGGTAGCCGTTGGCACCGGTCAGCAGAACCGCCTGTGTGTCGGTCGTGTGTGGGAGAGTTGTTGCGATGGAAAGCGTTTGCGAGTCGATGAACTTGTCCAGTGTCAGTTCATCGGCACGCGCGAGATCACCGTGCGTGTGGACCGCGGCGAAGGTGGGTCGGATCGCGCCGGATCCGCGCGCCGATTCGACGTACTCCGCCAACTCACGCAGCCCATTGGCCGGACTGACGATAATGCCCACCGGCACCTCGACGGCGAAAATATCGCGGAGCAGGTTCGAAAACGACAGCGCGGCAAGGGAATCGCCGCCCAGGTCGGTGAAATGCGCATCCGGTCGCAGATCCGTTGCGGCGCAGCCGAGCAAGGCCCTCGCGGCTCGGCTAACGGTTTCCAGAACCGGCAAGTCCGCGGCTTCGCGGCGCAGTGCGAGCAATTCGTTCGCCTGACCCGCGGCCAGCTCGGCGTACAACTGCTGTAGCCGCTCGCCGTAGCGCTCGATCAGCTTGGGACGCAATAACTTACCGATACCGGAGAGCAGACCGTTTTCGGTGGTGAAGCGTTCGGTTTCGATGATGAAGTCGCGCGGGACCTCATACGACTCGAGGTCGGCCTCCTTGGCGATGCGTTGCAGCGAATCACTCAGTGCCGCTTTGGGATCAGCACCGCGCAGCGTTTCCTCGGTCGGGACGATCACCGCGAGCAGGTAGGCGCGCTCACTGCTGCCGTACACGAAGATCTGCTCGAGCAGCGGGCTGCTGGCATATACGGATTCCAGGTGTGCGACCGCGACGAATTCGCCCTGGGACAGCTTCAGCACATTATTGCGACGGTCGAGGTACACGAGCTCGTCGGGTCCGAGTTCGGCCACGATGTCACCGGTCCGGTAGAAGCCGTCCGCGTCGAAGATCTCCGCGGTGACCTCCGGACGCTTGTAGTACCCGGGAATCATGGTGGTGGTCTTCAGCAGTAGCTCACCGCGCGGATGCGGCCGGTCGGTGCCGAAATATCCCAGCTCCGGCACGTCCACCAGCTTGTAGTCGAGTACAGGTGGACGGCGGATCACATTGTCGACCATGATGGCACCACCCGCCTCGGTCGAACCGTAGCCATCGTGCAGATCCATCTCGATGACCGATTCCATGAATGTCTTCATCTCGGCGGCCAGAGGCGCACTGCCGACGATGGGCGATAGGAATCGGCCGCCCAGGAAGTTTTCGCGCAGCTCGGTTTTCACCGCACGGTCGAGTTCAACGCGGTCGATATCCGGTTCGGCGCGACGTTCCATTTCGCTCTGATAGCGCTGGAAGACCATATCGCAGACGCGTGGCACGAAGAACATCTCGGTCGGCCGGACGAGGCCGATATCCTCGAAAAGCGTCGATATGTCGCTCTTGGCCGTGAAATACGCGGTGCCGCCGCGGGCGAGCACGCCGTAGAGCGACATGTGTCCAGCCATGTGACTCATCGGCATGTAGTTGAGGCCGATCCCCCCGACCTCCGGCTGGGCCAACCACATCGCGGCTACCAACCGGCTGGTGTACATCGCGCCCTTGGGGGTGCCGGTGCTGCCGGAGGTGTAGATCAGCAACTCCAAGGCGTCGTTTTCGGGTACGAACAGTGGTGCGGGCGGCAGGGTACGGCCGCGTTCGAGCACCTGTTCCAGCGATTCCAGCACTATCGGGGTATTCGCCAGGCAGTCGCGGGCGGATTCGAATGCCTCCCGATGATCATCGTCGTCGGGGTGGTAATCGAAGACCACGAGGCGTTCCGGTGTTGGCCCGGTGCGGACGCATTCCACTGCAGTAGTGAGGTTTTCGGGGGTCGCGGCGAGAATGCGCGGTTCGGTCTCGGCGATAATCGCCGAGAGCTGCTTCGGTGCCGCACCGGCCTGCAGCGGTACGGCAACCGCACCGAGATACAGACAGGCCAGATCGAGAGTGGTGTAGTCACTACTGGTGAAGCCGAGTGTTGCGATGAAATCGCCTGCGTTGACGGGATTTTCGGGATCGTGGTGCCAGGCCGCGGCGATCGCACCGACCCGCGCCCACAATTCGCCGTAGGTGATGGTCGCGAATTCGGGCCGCAGTCGCAGCGTGCGCCGCCCCGATGCCTCCGTGGTCAGTTCGCGGACCCGATGTCCGAGCGCGGGGCGATCGGCGTAGGCCGCCATGACCGTCGCCGCGATCTGCGCGGGCCGCATTCCCGGTTCGCGGATCGCGGCGAAAGTCTCCGGAATCGGTCGCGCGTCGCGAATGTCCGAATATGTGGCGTACAGATCAGCAATGCGGCTCATGAGCCGTTCCATCCGCATTTCACTCAGCATGGCCAGTCTCCTTCGCACATTGAAGACGCTTATACCCAGTAATACGTTAGCTTGGCTAAATATTCCAGCTTCGAGCCAAATCAGGCGGCTGACCTGACGAATCACTGCGCGGCGCGGCGCCTTGGATCCGGAGACCAAAACGATCCCGCTACCCCATCTTGTCGAGACACTGTTCGACGGGTCCACTCTCCATTGTTACCGCAGGTCACCTGCGGTCATGGTCCTCCCTCGGTAGGAACGAACATATCGCGGCCCGAGACAGCTCGCGATCGAAAGCGATATCGTCGATATACATCTCGCCGCGTCCACCCGCCCGTATCCAGGTGTTGCCAGTACCAGTGTTATCGGACTCCTGTTACTGGTTTCGGATCGGTTGCAAGCTCATCGCATGACTCAGACCTTGCGGCCGAGTACCGCTGCGGCCACGTCGGCCGTCGCGGAACCGGCAGTTCAACCTGCCGCGCTGGGTGCGCGGCGGACCATCGCGGTGCTCGCGGTGTTGCTCACCGGACAGTTCATGGCGGTGCTCGATGCGTCGATCGTGAATGTGGCCATTCCTTCTATTCGTACTTCGTTGCATACCAGTGGATCCGCGTTGCAGTTGATCGTCGCGGGGTATGTGATCGCCTACGCCGTGCTGCTCGTGACCGGCGCTCGGCTGGGTGATCGGTTCACCCAGCGCCGCACCTTCATTACCGGGCTCGCGGTGTTCACCGTTGCCTCGCTGGCTTGCGGGTTGGCCTGGAATGAGTTCTCGCTCATCGTATTCCGGTTCCTGCAGGGTGCGGGGGCGGCGGCGATGATTCCGCAGATCATGACGATGATCCAGCGGAATTTCACCGGCAATGCCCGGGCCAAGGCACTCAGCGCGTACTCGGCGATCATTTCCGGCGGTATGGTCGTGGGCCAGGTGGCGGGCGGACTGATCGTCAATGCCGACCTGTTCGGCAGCAGTTGGCGCGGCGTCTTTCTGGTGAATGTGCCGATCGGTGCGGTGCTGCTGCTCATCGCGCCGCGGGTATTGCCCACGGCCACCGCGCGATTCGATCGCAAGCTTGATCTCGCGGGTCTGACCATGCTCACCGTCTCGGTGCTGCTGCTGGTGCTGCCGCTGGTATTGGGGCATGAGCAGGACTGGCCGCTGTGGACGTGGATCGCGTTGGGCGCCAGCGCCATCGGTGTCGGATTGTTCGTTGCGATCGAGCGGGTCGTCGCGGCACGCGGCGGTGAACCGCTGTTCGCCCAGCGGGTGCTGAAGTCACCTGGCCTGGCGCTCACCGCGGGCACGCTGTTCACGATCATGGCGACCTTCGGTGGCTGGATGTTCGTCATGGCGATCCACCTGCAGAGCACCCTCGGCTACAGCGCACTGCACGCTGGTCTGCTGTTCATTCCGATGGGCGCGACCTTTGCGCTGGCCAGCCTGAACTGGGAGCGCATCCCACATCGCCTACACGCCACCATGATTCCGTTCGGCCTGGTGATCGGCGCGGCCACCATGGTGACACTGGGCACGATGCTGCGCAACGGCGCCGACTTCGGCCCGCTGCCACTGGTCGTCTTCGGGATCCAGGGCATCGGCTTCGGCCTCGCGTTCAGCCCGCTGATGACCCGCACCCTGGCCAGGATTCCGATGGCCCTCGCCGCCGACGCCAGTGGCATTCTGGTGACCAGTGTGCAGCTCGGCATCGTGGTCGGGATCGCGTGCTTCGGCTCGGTATTCCTGGGCCTCGCGGGCAGCACGGTGCTATCGGCCGCACATGCCTTGGGCGGCACGGCTATTGCGGAAGGTGTCACGGTATTGATCGCCGCGGCGCTGTCGGCTCGCGCCGCGCGGTAAACGCGGCAACGATCCCGGGTTCGCGCGGTGGCGAATCCGGGATCACCAGGCGATCGAAAGCTGGACGGATTCGGATCATCGCGACGCAAATCATGGCGCTGCCGGACAAGTTTGACGATCGTCATACCAATGAGCGGAAATGTCTTCGCGGTGGGCATCGAACTGGATGGCGAGGGATATCACCCGGCCGCGTGGCGGCGGGCCGCACATGCACCCGATCAGTTGCTCACCGGCAATACGCTGCGCAAACGAGTGGGCGCGGCCGAGAATGCCGGTTTCATTCTGGCCACCTTCGACGATTCGATCCTGCCGCCGTCCGAAGGGCATCCAGCGGGCCGAATCGACGCGGTGACGCGGGCTTCGTTCGTCGCGGCGACAACCAGCACCATCGGATTGGTTGCCACGGTCGCGACCACCTACGCCGAGCCGTTCCATACCTCGTCGCAATTGGCCACGCTCGATTACGCCTCGCGCGGGCGCGGCGGATGGCTCGCGACGACCGATCCCGCGGCTGCGACCACCTGGGGCCGACCGCCGCGCACCGGCGAAGCGGAACTCGCACGCGAACAACGGGATTCGATCGAGGTCGCACGTCGACTGTGGGATTCATGGCAGGACGATGCCGTGGTCCGCGACTATGCGGCGGGCCGATTCCTGGATCGAGACAAGCTACACTACATCGACTTCAGCGGCGAGACGTTCTCGGTGAAGGGTCCGGCGATCGTGCCTCGCCCGCCACAGGGGCAGGTGGTCGTCTTCGCGCACGACACCGGCGATGCCGACGTCATCCTGGTCACCGGAAGTGATCTCGCTCAGACGCTGGCGGCTGCCGACCGCGCGCGGGCCACCGGCGCACTGGTATTCGCGGAACTCGATGTCGCCCTGGACATTCCGGACGCGACGGCCGCCGAACGTCTCGCCGAACTCGATAGCTACCCGGTCGCGAATCGCACCGAGCGCCTGACGTTCTCGGGCTCCCCCACCGAACTCGTCCGCCTCATCACCGAACTCGCTGACCACGTCGACGGCGTGCGACTGCATCCGGCCGTCATCGACGAAGACCTCCCGGCGCTGGCGCGCTACGTCCTGCCCGCACTCTTCCGCGCCGGTGTGACCCACCGACCGGTGCCGGGTTCGACCCTGCGCGCCAATCTCGGACTGCAGCGGCCGGTCAACCGTTATGCGAAGGATCAGCACTGATGTCCGAGGTCCCTTTCCCTGACGCACAGGTTCATTTCGGCGTTTTCTTCCAGGGCGTCAACCACAGCACCATCTGGTCGGATGCCAGCAGCGGCTCGCAGATCGACTTCGAAACCTTCCGGCATATCGTCGCCACCGCCGAGCGCGGACTCTTCGACGCATTCTTCCTCGGTGAGGGCCTGCGCCTGCGCGAGCAGAACGGACAGCTGCTCGACACCGATATCGCCGGGCGTCCCGACGCCATTGCCCAGCTGGCGGCGCTGGCCGGGATCACCAGCCGAATCGGTCTGGTCGCCACCCAGAACACCACCTACAACGAACCCGCCGATCTCGCGCGACGACTCGCAAGCCTGGATCTGCTGTCCGGTGGCCGTGCGGGCTGGAATGCGGTAACCACCGACAATGCCTGGACCGGGGCGAATTTCCGGCGCGGCGGCTTCCTCGACCACGCACAACGCTACGAGCGCGCGGGCGAATTCATTCGGACCGCCCGCGAGATCTGGGATGCCTGGGCCGACAAGGCTATCGCGACCTCGCGTCACGATATCGACTGGGCCGCACCGGATTCGGTGCGGACAGTGGTCCGCGACAACGAGCACTTCCAGGTCTCGATCACGCCGACCCTGCCGCGCAGCGCCCAGGGCCATCCGGTGATCTTCCAGGCCGGTGATTCACCGGCGGGCCGCGATTTCGCGGCGGCCCATGCCGAGGTCATCTTCTCCAGACACGGCACACACTTCGACGCCGCACTCGCATTCGCTGACGATATTCGGGCACGCCTGGAACGCGTGGGCCGTCCGGCCGATGACATCAAGATCCTGCCCGGCACCCAGATCGTATTGGCCGAGCGGGAATCCGAGGTCGAGGAGAAGGCGCGCTGGGTGCTGGAGGGCCAGTTCACCGGTCAGACCGCGCTTTCCCTGGTCGGGCAGGTCTGGGGCCGTGACCTGTCGGATCTCGACCCGGACGGTCCGCTGCCCGCGGACGATCCGCGGCCCCGAGTGATTTCGGGTGAGCGCGGCGCACAGCGCGACGGTCAGGATCCGGTGGCGATCGCCCGGCAGTGGCGGGCGCTGGCCGAGGCCAAGAATCTGTCGCTGCGCCAGGTCGCGATCGAGACCTCGCAGCGGTCCGGATTCGCCGGGACGCCAAGCCAGGTCGCCGACGAACTCACCCGCTGGGTCCGCAGCGGCGCGACCCACGGCTTCAATATCTCGCCGTATCTGGTGCCCACCGGACTCGACGAGATCGTCGACTGGCTGATTCCGGAATTGCAGGAGCGCGGCTCGTACCGCACCGAGTACACCGGCACCACCCTGCGCCAACACCTCGGCCTGCGACCGCCGCTGACCAGGCGTTGATCACCGGGTCCGATCCGCGAAAGATGGCTGTTTGCCAGGAAACCGAGCCCGAGACCGTGTCTTACTCGTATGTTTGCCATACGCAGTGCAGATCGGAGTGGGACAGTGCAAGCAGGGGTTACCGCGGATTATGTGATCGTCGGGTCCGGATCGGCCGGTGCGGTCCTGGCCAACCGGCTCAGCGTCGATCCGAATGTATCGGTGGTGGTGCTCGAGGCCGGACCGCCGGATAAGAACAAGTTCGTCCATATTCCGGCGGCCTTCGCGAAGCTGTTCCGTTCGGAGGTGGATTGGGATTACCTCACCGAGCCGCAGCCCGAGCTGAAGAATCGGCAGATCTACTGGCCGCGCGGCAAAATGTTCGGCGGCTCGTCGTCGATGAACGCGATGATGTGGGTGCGCGGATTCCGTGCCGACTATGACGAGTGGGCCTTGCTGGCCGGGGACGAGTGGGGGTTCTCGGCGGCGGTCGAGCAATTCCGCAAGATCGAGACCGTCGAGGATGCCCAGTATCCGGATGAGGGCGCGACCGGGCCGCTGCACATTTCGCGGCAGCGCAGTCCACGCGCGCTGACCGCGGCATATCTGACCGCGGTCAAGGAATCCGGGTTCCGGGTGGAGCCGCCGAACCGGCCGCGGCCGGAGGGGTTCAGCGAGACCATGGTCACCCAGCACGGTGGCAGGCGGTGGAGTACGGCCGATGCGTATCTGAAGCCTGCGATGCGCCGTCCGAATCTCACCGTATACGCCGAGGCGCTCGCGTCGCGGATCATCTTCGAGACCTCATCGGACGGCCGACCGCGGGCCACCGGTGTGGAGTATCGCAAGGACGGCGTCACCCAGACGGTGGCCGCCCGACGCGAGGTGATCCTCTGCGGTGGGGCGATCAATAGTCCGCAGCTGCTTATGCTCTCGGGTGTGGGCGATCAAGACGAGCTATCGCGCCATCACATTCCGCTTGTGCATCATGCGCCCGAGGTGGGCGCGAATCTGCAGGACCACTTGGTGGCGGCGCTCGGCTACGGCGTCGAATCCGATTCGCTGTTCGCGGCGGAGCAGCCGCGTCAGCTACTCGATTATCTGATCCGGCACCGCGGCATGCTCACCTCCAATGTCGGTGAGGCCTATGGGTTCATCCGCAGCCGATCCGATCTCGAATTGCCGGACCTGGAGCTGATTTTCGCGCCCGCGCCGTTCTTCTACGAGGGGCTCGAGGATCCAACCGGGCACGGGGTCGTGCTGGCGACGGTGCTGCTGCGGCCGCACAGTCGCGGCCGGATCTCGCTGGGTTCGGCTGATCCCACGGCCAAACCGATCATCGACCCGCGCTATCTGTCCGATAGCGGCGGCGCGGACCGGGCCGCGATCATGTCCGGTCTACGCGTATGCGCCGAACTGGCGGCTGCTCCGGCGCTGAAGGCGGTGCTCGGACCGCTGATCTATCCTCCGCAGGCTCCGGCCCAGCTCGAGGCCGCGATGGAACTGACCTTGAACGGCTACTCGCACACCCTGTATCACCCTGTCGGCACCTGTCGGATGGGCACCGATGCGGGCAGTGTCGTCACACCGCGCCTGGAAGTGCGTGGAGTGCAAGGACTCCGCGTTGCCGACGCGTCGGTGATGCCATTGCTGATCCGCGGGCACACGCACGCGCCGAGTGTGTTCGTCGGTGAACAGGCGGCTCAGTTCATCCTGCGTGGATAGCGTGCCGTAGGCGACGGCTCGATGGGCCGCGCGCGGGCATGTTGCCGGTCGGATCCGCAGAATATGCCGAGCGGACAAGGGAATCTGTCGGCCTGGGCAGCTGTGCCGCGAAAATCGGGCTCGAAATGGCATGCGGTGCAATATCGCATCGCATGCACATCCGCATAAGATGCTGTGCCGCATCGAATGTCGACCGCCTGCTCGACCGATCGAATGCCCGCCTCGTCGCGACGGGCACCCCGCGAGACAACGGCCCCGGCGAGCGACGGCCACCCAGTTGACGACATCCTCGTTGGCAGGGCCCGTGCGCGGGAATGCGACCGCGTCGAACTCGGGCAGCAGCGGCATGTCGTGGACGCCTTGCTCGCCGCCACCAGCAGCGCGACAGCATCCGACGCGACGACTCCAGTGGTCGGCGGTGCGACGGGCTGGATCGGGGGCCGCGCGGGCATGGCCGGGTCAGGCGTAGGCGAACAGCGCGAGCGAGGCCGCGGACAGGATCAGGTAGGGCATCGGGTACGCGATGTCGGTGTACCACTTGGCGCGGATGATGGTGATTTCCGCGCCGAGGAAGTACAGCACCAGGCAGACGGCGGCGGTGAGGCCGAGTGGCGGGATGGCCAGGCCGATCAAGAGGCCGAGGCCACCGAGGGCTTTCAGGATGGCCAGCGGGTTGAGAGTCCATTGCGGGAGGCCGTAGCCGCGCATCCTTTCGCGCACCCGCTCCGCTTCGACGATATCGAAGCCGGTGGCGACGAATGCGGCTACGGCGGCGAGGATGGTGACGACGACATAGGCGATAGACATGGGAACTACCCTCCGGGTATCTCGGTGCTGCGGGTCTGCGATCGTGGATGGTCCGATCGCCTCACTCACGTGACGGATGCCGACCGCGAAAGGTGACCGATGCACGCACAGGAATTGTTGGCGCGACGATTCGAGACGCACCGCGATCACCTGCATGCGGTCGCCTACCGAATGCTCGGGTCGGCCACCGAAGCCGATGACGCCGTGCAGGAGGCCTGGCTGCGGCTGGACCGCTCCGACACCAGCGATGTCGAGAATCTGGCGGGGTGGCTGACCACGGTGGTCTCCCGGATCTGCCTCGATATGCTGCGCTCGCGGGTCGCGCGGCGCGAGGATCCGATCGATCGGATCGCCGAACTCGGCGACACCGCCTACGACCGCGATCCGGAAAGCGAAGCGGTGCTGATCGATTCGGTCGGACGCGCGCTACTGGTAGTGCTGGACAGGCTCGGTCCCGATGAGCGGGTGGCGTTCGTGCTACACGATATGTTCGCCGTGCCCTTCGATCAGATCGCGCCGATCGTCGGGCGCACGAGCGCCGCCACCAAGAAGCTGGCCAGCCGGGCCCGAACGCGGGCGCGCGGCGATGCGACCGCGTCCACCGCCGAACTCGCGCAGCAGCGGCAGGTCGTTGATGCCTTCCTCGCCGCCGCCCGCAGCGGCGATCTCGACGCACTGCTCGCGGTCCTCGCGCCCGATGTTGTGCGTACGGCCGATCCGGCCGCGTTGCCCTCGGGTATGGCGCCAATCGCGCGGGGTGCGCGGTCGGTGGCCAGGGAGACCGTCATCCTGCGCCGCCGCTCGCAGGTCGCCGCGCTCGCGCTGGTCGACGGCGCGGTCGGCGTCATTGTCGCGCCGCGCGGCAAACTGCTCCTCGCACTTGCGGTTACGGTCCAGGGCGACCGAATCGCGGGCTACGAGGTGATCGCCGATCCGGCCCGCCTGCGGCAACTGGACATCGCCGTCCTTCCCGAATTGCCCTGAGTTCGCTGCCCATCGCCGACGCAAGTCGAATGGTCGCTTACGGAATGCCTCCGAACCACCCTATGACTCGCCTCGGCGGCCGATCCGGCCAACGGCATCGGCCGTCGACTGACTCCCACTTCAGTCGCAGACCGCACCGTAGGAGGCCGAGCCGACCAACTTCGAGTATTTGGCGAGCACGCCGCGGGTGTAGCGGGGCGGCAGCGGTTTCCAGCCTTCGCGGCGGCGGTCGAGTTCTTCCGGGTCGATGAGAAGGTCGAGGGTGCCCGCGGCGACATCGAGGCGAATCTGGTCGCCGTCGTGGACGAAGGCGATCGGCCCAGCATCGACCGCCTCGGGAGCGACGTGACCGACGCAGAGACCGGTGGTGCCGCCGGAGAAGCGTCCATCGGTGAGCAGCAGCACGTCCTTGCCGAGGCCCGCACCCTTGATGGCCGCGGTGATCGCGAGCATCTCGCGCATACCGGGACCGCCCTTGGGCCCCTCATAGCGGATGACCACCACATCGCCTGCCGTGATCGTGCCGTCCTCGAGCGCATCCATCGCGGCTCGCTCACGGTCGAAAACCCGTGCGGTACCGGTGAATACGTCGGAATCGAAGCCTGCCGATTTGACCACCGCGCCGCCGGGCGCGAGCGATCCGGCGAGGATGGTGATGCCGCCGGTCGGGTGGATCGGAGATGCCATGGCCCGCACCACCTTTCCGTCGGGATCCGGCGGCGCGATGGTAGCGAGGTTTTCCGCGACCGTTCGGCCGGTGACGGTCAGGCAATCCCCGTGCAGCAGTCCGGCGTCGAGCAGTGCCTTCATCATCACCGGCACGCCGCCGATCCGGTCGACATCGGTCATCACATGGCGCCCGAACGGTTTCACATCGGCGAGGTGCGGCACCCGACGCCCGACGCGCGCGAAATCCTCGAGTGACAGATCGACCTTCGCATCGTGGGCGATCGCGAGCAGATGCAGTACGGCATTGGTGGAGCCGCCGAACGCCATGACCACCGCGATCGCGTTCTCGAAGGCCTCCTTGGTGAGAATGTCGCCCGTCGTGATTCCCCGCCGCAGCAATTCCACCACCGCCTCACCGCTGCGCCGCGCGTAACCGTCACGACGTCGATCGGTCGCGGGCGGCGCCGCACTGCCGGGCAGCGACATACCCAATGCCTCGGCCGCGTTCGCCATGGTGTTGGCGGTGTACATGCCGCCGCAGGCGCCCTCACCCGGACAGATGGCCCGTTCGATGGCGTCCACGTCCTCGCGGCTCATCAGACCGCGCGAGCAGGCCCCGACCGCCTCGAACGCATCGATGATCGTCACTTCGCGCTCGCTGCCATCGCTGAGTTTCGCGATACCGGGCAGGATCGAGCCCGCGTAGAGGAACACACTCGCCAAGTTCAGTCGCGCCGCCGCCATCAACATGCCGGGCAGGGATTTATCGCATCCGGCCAGCAGCACCGAACCGTCGAGCCGCTCGGCCTGCATCACGGTTTCCACGCTGTCGGCGATCACCTCCCGCGATACCAGCGAGAAATGCATGCCCTCATGTCCCATGGAAATGCCGTCGGAGACCGAAATGGTTCCGAATTCCATCGGATACCCCCCGCCCGCGAACACCCCCTCCTTGCACGCCTTGGCGAGCCGGTCCAGCGACAGGTTGCACGGCGTGATCTCGTTCCACGAAGAGGCCACACCGATCTGCGACTTGCCCCAGTCGCCGTCATCCATACCGACCGCCCGCAGCATGCCGCGCGCGGCCGTCTTCTCCAGACCATCGGTGACATCGCGACTACGCGGCTTGATATCGGGACCGTTCGGATCATTCACCATGGCCACATCATTCCCCGCCCACATCCCCACCCGCTGCCGACCACGCCGATCAGCCCGGCGATTCAACCATCGCGGGCTCAGCCGTGCCGATCGATCTCGGCCATATGCTCCTCCGCCCACATGCGCAGTGCCGAGAGCGGCACTTCCAGGGAGAGGCCAAGGTCGGTGAGGCGGTAGTGAACGCGGGGTGGGACTGTTGGCTCGACGCGGCGGGCGACCAGGCCGTCTACTGTGAGGCCCTGCAGGGTGACCGAGAGCATTTTTTGGGATACGCCCGGAATGCGTCGCCGAAGTTCGGCAAAACCCAGCTCGCCAGGGGACACCTCGGCAAGCGTCTTGACGATCATGGACACCCATTTGGTACCGATGCGGTCCAAGAGGCGACGCGTCGGGCAGCCGGGGTCGAACAGATCGCCGCGGGTAGTCACCTGGACCTCACCACCTGTCGTGAAAGTGCCGTCTTGGCAGTGCTACCTACGTTACCTACTGTCAGGTGGTAACCAATGGTGACTATCAAGAAGCAGGCAATGTCTTCCGATATCTCGATACGGCACATCGAAACCAATGGCATCAGCACCGAGGTCGCGATCGCCGGGAACGGCCCGGCCGTGCTATTGCTGCACGGTTTTCCGCACACCTGGCAGCTGTGGCACGCGGTGATCGGACCGCTCGCGCAGCGGTATCGCGTCATCGCGCCGGATCTGCGCGGGCTCGGTGCTGCCACCCGCGCAACCGATGGCTATGACGCAGATACGCTCGCCGCGGATGCCGAAGGCCTGCTCGACGCGTTGGCGGAGCCCAACGCGACGGTGATCGCGATCGATGCCGGTACACCACCCGCATTCCTTTTGGCCATGCGGCGGCCCGAACGTGTGCGTCAGCTCGTCCTCATGGAATCACTGTTAGGCGCTCTACCCGGCGCCGAGGACTTCCTCGCGGGTGGCCCACCCTGGTGGTTCGGCTTCCACGCGGTACCCGGACTTGCCGAAACCGTGCTCGCCGGAAACGAATCCGCCTACATCGATTGGTTTCTCACTACCGGAACCCATGGGCGCGGTATACCCGGAGACATTCGGGACGCCTTCGTCACCGCCTACACCGGACGTGAGGCGCTGCGCTGCGCCTTCGCGTACTACCGGGCGATGCCCAAAAGCGCGAGCCAGATCGAACAGGCCGTCGCAACCGGGCGGCTGACCGTGCCGACCATGGCCGTCGGCGCACATCCGGTCGGCGACGCGTTGGCACGGCAACTACGTCCGATCACCGATGACCTTGTCGCCCACGTGGTTCCGGACTGTGGACACATCATTCCACTGGACGGCACCACTCACCTGCTCCGCCTGCTCACGGATTTTCTTGCGGCCGATGTCGATTCGATCGGCCCAACCCCACAGCAATGCATCGACCAGACGATTGATTCCCAGGGATCAGTGACCGTAGGCGATCAGTGATCGGCGGGTGCCGCCACAGCTTCCGCCTGATCTTGATCCCCTCGCGGGGCGGGGGCATCACCCCCTGACGCTCGCGAAACCCATGGGCGGCGTGGGTGACGGGCCCGTGCGCAGTACCGGGCGGAAGTCGGGAAGTGCGGGCAGTACATCGGCATTGCGGGCGGCGTAGCAGCGCACACGTGGGAGTGCCCGGGTGACCTCGGCTCGTTCCACCGGTTCGGCATCGATGAACCCGATGGTGTCCAGCTCCAAGCCGAGGGTGTGCGCGATCCGCAACACCGACGCCGATTTGCGGCCCCAACCGATCTCGATGGCCGAGAACATGTCGTAGAGCCCGTACCGGTAGAGCTTTTTGAGGGTGAGGTCGCGGTCGCTGCGGCTGGCAACGGCGTGCCAGATGCCGCGGTCGCTGAGCTTCAGCAGCGTGCGCAGGGCGGCGGGGCGTGGTGCGCCGCTGGTCGCGTCGCAGACGACACCATCCCAGATGGTGTTGTCCAATTCCCAGACAAGACATCGCAGAGCCGGTGCCATCGCCTGCTCCTATCGGTTGGTCATCGCTGCCTCTGCTGCCGTGTCGTCGGCGGACGGGCTACTGCAAACCATCCAGCGAACGGCACGTGCCGGACAAGCCCCCACTTTCTCGGGAACCCATGCGGCCGAGGTGATAATACCGATATCGCCGGTGAATGCTCCTGTCAAAAGCCGTAATAGCGGCGGACGAGCCGTTCGTAGACCCGAGCGGGCGTGAATCGTCGGGTCCAGAACGAGAGCCGAACGTCGCTGCCGCACAGGTAGGTTTGCCGCGGTTCGGCTGCTTCCAGGATTGTCCGCACTTTTCTGGCTACCGTCTCCGCGGACTGTCCGTCCTCGAGATATCCGGTGACGCGCGCCAGCACCGAAGTCCGATCGGCGGTGTATGCCTCGATCGGATCGGCAACGCGCGCAGCGGAATCGATGATGGGTGTCACCGTCCACCCCGGCGCGAGCACCGAGACGTGGATACCGAGACCGGCGGTCTCCATCCGCATCGCCTCGCCGAGACGTTCGATGGCGGCCTTGCTGGCCGAGTACCAGCCGCCGTAGGGTTCGGCGATCGCGCCCGCACCGGAGCTCACCAGGATCACCCGTCCGTGGCCCTGCGCACGCATGATCGGCAGCACTTCGCGCAGCACGCGGTGGGTGCCGATCACATTGGTATCGATGAGGGCGGCGGCCTCGTCCGGATCGGTCTCCTCCACCGAACCGACAATGCCGTAGGCGGCGAAGGTGACCACCGCATCGATGCCGCCGTGCCGTGCGTGCGCGGATTTAACCCAACTCCGCACCGCCTCGCTGTCACGGACATCGACCGCACTCACACCAGCCCGCGCGACCTTGTCGCCGCCCTCGACGGTATAGCCGACGCGCGCGAGGTATTCGACGGTCGCCGCGCCCATACCATTGGCAGCGCCGGTCACCAGGACGACGGTCACAGCGCACACACCTGCAACACGCGGGGCAGCACCTCGAGGCGCGCCGATTCCACAATCGTGATCTCGCCATCCAATTCGAGCGGCGCCGGTGCGGCGGGGCGCATTTCCACCGCGGTGTCCCGACCGCAGGTAGCGAGTGCGGAACCCCTGAATCTACCGCGGTAAAGACCCGCGATCAGCCCCAGAATCCGTGCCCGACCGGCGGCTTCCCAGATATTCACATCGAACATGCCGTCCGTGTGGGTGACTGGTGTGTCGTAATACATGCCCCCGGCGAAGTGGATGCTCTTGAGCACACCGACATTCGTGATCGGTGCGGTGTGTACCCAGTCGGATCCGCGCAGTTGGATGGCGAGTGGCTTGTGGGTGGCGATATTGCTCAGCGCGGTTGCGATGATGGCCGCCTCGACATTGCGGGATTTCAGCCAGCCGATCGGCCCGCGCGCGTTGTTGAACGAATGATTGCCTGCCGCAACGAGACCCATGCTCGCATTGAGCAGGAAGTAGCGGACCGTACGGGTGCCGTCCGGGAGCAGCATGGTGGCCTTGCCGACGTCGACCAATTCGGGCGCACCGAGCCGGACCGGGATATCGGCGATGCGGGTTCGCCCAGGTTTGTGGAAATCGTTGGAACTGCCGAGACCGATCGCGCCGAGTGCGACCGATCCTGCCCCGTGCCGTGGTCGATCCGTCGACGGGTCCATGATCGCATTGAGGACAAGGTTGACCATGCCGTCGCCGCCCGCCGCGACGATCACCTCGGGTGGATCCGACTCGAAACTCGCCTGGACCAGCTTCATCGCTTGTTCCGCGTCACTGGGCATTTCGACGGTCAGATCGCTATACCGCTCGCGCAGCACGCTTTCTACCGGACGCCACCGCTGCAACGCCGTCCCGGCATTGGACTGTGGATTCAGGACGACGAGCATGATTCCTCCTCGATTCCGAGCCACTCGCGCAGCCGAGGCCAATCCCCCGTACGTACCAGGCTCGAATATTCCTGTGGGACAGCATGTTCCGGCACATTCACCAGAAAGACGGGAACTCCGATTCGCGCTGCCGGTGCGTCGTTCGCGGCGTCGTTGCCGATCATCACGCACTCCCCCGGTTCCGCACCGAGCCGATCCAGGAGTTCTCGGTAGAACTCGATGCGTGGTTTCGAGCGGCACATATTCTCGCCGCTGGTCCGAAAGGTGAACGCGGACGGGTCGAAGCCGCCCCAGCCGAGCCGGGTGGTGACCGTGCTGTCCGGCCACAGCGGGTTGGTCGCAACGACCTGTACGGTGCCGACTTCTCGGAGCCGGGTCACCGTGTCCAATGCCGACGGCTCCGGTGGAAAACAATGGCGCAGGCGCGGAAAACCCGTCTCCGCCAGACTCTTCAGGCGAGCCGCCACCGCATCGGCTTCGACGCCGAGCCGTTCGGCGAGCAGTCGAACCATCAGGTCGGTGTTGGTGTGCTCGGTGTCATTGGCCCGCACCTGCTTCAGCACGCCGGACAGCACACGCAGGAACCGATGCGGCGGGGTCAACTCGCGAAATGCCTGCGCGGCCGCCAGCGGCATCAGCGCCTTGAATCGGCGGCGATGCAATCGCACCAAGGTGCCGTCCAGGTCCCACAGCACTATGCGGTTCATTCCTGACTGTCCAGTACCGCTTGTAGATCCGCGCGGGTCAGGCCCAACTGTGCCGCGTATTCGTCGATGCCAGGACGTTCGGTCGCGGTCGTCCCGATTCCGGCCCGGCTCGCCAGTTCCGAACCATATGCGGCACCGAGATCGAAGACGGTCTTGGCCAAAGCCGCCGGAAACAGCCAGCGGCCCAGGTCACGCTGGAAGACCCTGGTCAGCCGGTAGGGGGCGGAAATGCGTGCGCCGAGAGCCGATAGCGGCGACGGGTTGCGCAGCGAACTCATCTTGCGCGCCTCAACACCGGGCACCAGCAGCAGGTCCGACCACAGGCGACCGAAGCGGTCGCGCTTCTCGTTCGCGAGGGCGGTCATATTGAATTCGGTGTAGGCCTTTTCGATGCGTGCGGTGTGGGTGGAGCGGCTGCGCAGCAGGGCATGGATATCGGCGGTCTTGCGCGCGGTGTCGTAGCGGGTGAAGCGGTTGATCCTCGGTTCGATCCAGCTGATCAATGCCGCGAACTCCGGTATCGGAACGAGCCGATCGGCCAGCGAAAGGGCGTGGTACATCAGGCTTTCGCTGCCCGCCTTGGCGATTTCACCGGCCAGCAGGTCGTAGTCGAGGTCGTCGGCGTGGCGGGCCAGGTTCCAGATGTCGGCGAGCTCGCGCACACCGGTCTTGTAGTAGGGCAGGTGGATTCCGAGGTGGTGCAGGTTGTCCGCATGCGACATGGCCCACGCGGGCACACCGTAGAAGTCGATGCGCCGCACGCGCTTCCAGATCGCGGTGTAGTCGACGGTGTACGGGGCCAGCGGGGTGATCAGGCCCCAGTGCGTTCCGACGACAAGCGCTCCGTCGCGAGAGACGAACGACGGCAGATGGTGTGAGCGTTCGGCGCGGACCTTCGGGGCCTTGCCCAGCAGTTCGGAGGTGGCGAAAAGGCCGAGCTCCCGGTAGATCTCGATGACGGTGTCGACCTGGTCGAGTTCGACGAGGATGTCCAGGTCGTTCATGCGCTTGTAGCGCGGGTCGTGGTAGATCTCCGCCGAGAACAACATGCCCTTGAGCACGACACAGCGCACGCCGCGTTCGTCGAGGCGACGCAACAGTTCCCGAGCACCGGTCAGGCGTCGATCGTTCACGGCGGCGATGTGATCGGTGACGCTGGCGAATTGCGCGCGCACCAGTTCGGGAACGAGGTCGTAGAGCTGCTCGGATTCCAAGCGGCGTTGCACCAGCGGAACGGTCGCATTGAGCTCGGCGAGTTCGAAAACCTCGGCCCAATCGGTGACCTCGTCGGCGAGCTTCGCCAATGCGGCCCGCTCGTCCGAGCTCGGCTCGGCCAGTGCCGCGTGCACCAGCAGCCGTTCCGAAGCCGTGCCGCCCGCGGCGATTGCGGTTCCGGTCATATCAGCGGATTCCTTCTTCGGTCGAACCGATTTGTTCGGGATGGAAGGCGAAGCGGCGGGCGACGGCCGAGATCTTCGCCAACGCGAAATCCAGCTGATCGCGGCTGAGGGTGGCCATCATGCTGACCCGCAGTCGCTGCTGTTCGCGCGGAACGGCCGGAAATTCGACGCCGTTGACGAAGACCCCCTCGGCGTGCAGCGCCGCGACGACCTCGGCGACGGCTAGGCGCTGCGGCACCAGGAGCGGGATGATCGCGGTCTGCGGATCGACAGCGAAACCCATTCGACGCAGCTCGCGCACGAAATAGTCGACATTGTCGTGCAATTGGCGGATCCGCTCCGGATGCGCGTCGATGAAATCGATGGCGGCGAGTACCGAGGCGACGACCGCGGGCGCCAGCGATGCCGAGAACATGTACGAGCGCGCGAAGAACCGCAGCGTATCCACCAGATCCTTCGAACCGGCGACGAAGCCGCCGGTGGTGGCGAAAACCTTCGAGAAGGTGCCCATATACAGCTCGACCGATCCGGCCCCCATGCCGAAATGCTCAGCGGTGCCATGGCCTTTCGCGCCGAGCACACCGGTGCCGTGCGCGTCGTCGATGGCCAGCCAGGCCCCGAACGAATCGCACAGCGCCCGAATCTCCGGCAGTGGCGCGATATCGCCGTCCATCGAATACACGCCCTCGACGGCGACCACGATATTCGCGCCCGGATTGCGCCAGCGGATCTGCATGAGCCGGTGTCGCAGATGCCGGAGATCGTTGTGCTCGAAGGCCATCGAGCGGACCCGCCCGAGTTGGATGCCGTCGTAGAGGCTGGCATGGCTCTGCTCGTCATAGAGCAGGATGTCGCCCTTGCGCAGCAGGCCGGTCACCCAGCCCACATTGGCGGCGTAGCCGGAGGAGAACACCAGCGCGGATTCGCAGCCCTTGGTCTCGGCGAGGCGTTCCTCGAGCCGCCGGTGCACCGAGGTGGTGCCGTTGAGCAGTGGCGGTCCGCCGTGGCCGACACCGAATTCGCGCACGGCCCGGACGGCGGCCTCGACGATCTCCGGTTCGTTGCCGAGGCCGAGGTAGTTGTTCGACCCCAACATGATCAGGTCGCGAACCGTGCCTCCGTCGGGATCGCGAACCCGTACCACCGGTCCCGCCGGTCCGGTGATCTCACGCAGGACGAATCCGGTGCCGCGTGCGTTTGCGACGTAGGGACGGAATTCTTCGAAGCGCTGTTCGAAGGTGTGCGCGGCGGGATCGAGGTAGTGCTCGAGGCTGAAGTTCTCGCCGTGCGCGGTCTCGTGCGGTGCGGCTGCGGTGGATGTCATGAGCTGTGTTCCTGAACGATGGTTGCGGTTCCGGCCTTGCCGTCGAGAATCAGCACATCCCCGCTGGCGACCAGCCGGGTGATGCCCGGAACGCCGACGACGGTCGGTATGCCGAGTTCGCGGCCGATAATGGCGGTGTGTGAGAGCGGGCTGCCCTTCTCGCTGACCAATCCCCCGGCGGCCACCATCAGGAAGACCCAACCGGGATCGGTACTGGATGCGACGAGGATCTGACCGTCGACGACCACATCCGGCTCCGGAGTGGTCAACACCAGCGCGGGGGCTTCGACTCGGCCTGGCGCACAGCCGATTCCGTGCAGCACGCTGCCGGAGTCCCCGGTCGAGGCGGGATGGTCGAAGGTCGGATCATTGATGCCGACGGCCGCGATTCCGGCCGTGACGATCCGCGACGGCAGCTGCTCGGCGCGCCACCGCTCGTGATCGCTCTTGCGGGTGGCGACCGTGCGCGCCGCATCGGTGTCGACCGCGGTGCCCCGGGTGAGGGCCGCGATCTCCTCGTAGGTGAGCCAGAAGATATCGCGCGGGTCATCGAGCAATCCGGCCGCGTGCAGCTGCCTGCCGTACTCCCGGAAAACACGCTTGACCAGGCCGAACGAGCGACTGCGACCCAGCCGCATATTCTCGCGCTGTTTCACGTGCTCGCGCGCGCGGCCGAGGGCGAACCGGAATGCCAACCGTTGCGGCAGCTTGCCACGGAACAGCTTCGCAGCGGTGCGTTCCGCCTCGTGCCGGATCTGCTTCTCGCGGGCCGCCATCTCGTCGATGTTCTGACCGCCACGCAGGTAGTTGCGCAGCATAGGAACCAGTCGCTCCGGATGTTCACCGAGCGGATCGGTTTCCAGCTTCAGCTCGTCGACGGTGCGGTCGCCGAACAATGCGATATGCCGCAGGCACGCGCTGTGGAACTCGGCGAATTCGGGCTGTGATAGCGCTTTCCACACCTCATGCGGTTCCAACGGTCCCTCGAACAGCTCACGCAGCGCGGCATCGGTCCGGACGATCGCGGTCAATGCGAGCGCCGAGCGGACCGGGTCCACGCTGTCGACACCCTCTTCGCCGCAGAACAATTCGTTACGCAAGGTGATGGCGGCCGTTTCGGTGAGGCCTTCGCGTTCCAGCAGCAGACCGACGACGTGGAACATCTGCTGGGCCAGAAAGTCATTGAAGATCTGTACCGCGTAGGCGGGCACGAGTTCGTGCAGGCAGCGTTCCATCCATTCCAGCAGTGCCTCCGGATCCCGTTCCCGCTCCGGTGTTTCCGAGTTCAGTCGGTGGTCCAGATCGGTGGTGAAGTTCTGGAGTTCGGTGAAGAACGCGCGCAGCCGTCGCGGTAGCCGCAACCAGCCAGCGGCAATGATGGCGGCGATACGCAAACGCAGCAGATACATCTGGGCCCGGGCCAGACCGTGTTTCGGCGCGGCCGGTCGCTGGTAGCGGTTCTCGATATTGAGTGCCGCCTCCCAGCCTTCGATGGCGAACTCCATGCCGGGTATCTGCAGGAACAGCCGGTACCAGTTGCTGATGTTGTAGTAGATGCGGCCGTGCGCGGTGCCGACCAGATAGGGGTAGAGGCTCGCGGCATTGCGTTCGACGATGGCATCGGTGGCACCGAAATCCTTGTGGCAGGCTCGGAATACCTGCTCATAGGCGTTTCGTAGGATCGAGAAGGTCAGTGGGCTGGACAGACCTGGGTAGGACTCCGCGACATTGACGTTGTCGAAGATCGTTTCGCGGGCACCGGTCGCGGTGATGGGACGGGCCTGGAGCAGATACAGCACGCCATCGGAGTCATAGGCCCATTCGATATCCTGTGGCGCGCCGAAGGATTCGGCCAATCCCGTTGCCGTATCGACGAGTTCGAGCACCTGCGCGTCGGCGAGTGCCTGATCGGTGACGGCGGCGATCTGTTCGACGACCGTGCCGGAACCATCGCCCGCGACCACGACCCGGCTCTGCTTCTCGGCCACCGAACGGGACACCACCCTGCGCGCGGCGGTGTCGACGAAATAGGTATCGCATTCGACGGTTCCGGCGACCACGCCTTCGCCCAGACCGAGCGCCGCCGAGACGACGCCCTCGTCCGGGTCGCCGGTCTGCGGGTTGCAGCTGAAGACGACACCGGAGACCGCGCTGTCGATCAGCACCTGAACCAGGACGGCGCAGTCGATCTCGGTGTTGTCCAGTCCACGATGTGCTCGATAGAACAGCGACCGCTCCGAATAGGCCGAGGCGAGCACCTCCAGCACGGCCACCGATACATCGGCCGGGGCGATATTGAGCAAGGTGTCGAGTTGGCCCGCGAAGGAGTCGGTCGCCGAATCCTCGCCGCTCACCGACGAGCGCACCGCCAGCCGCGCACCGGATTGTGCTGTGCGATCAACGATTTCGCGTACACCCGCGGCCAGCTCGGTGTCGATATCCGCCGGGATTTCCTGATCGAGGATGATCCTGCGGATCTCCCCCGACACCGCACGCAACGACGCGGGGTCGGTGTGTTCGAGTGAAACCAGCGCCGCGGCAATGGGTTCACGGATCGGTCCGAGGATGCGCGCACAAGCGGTGGCGCCGAGCACCACGAACGGTGGCACCCGATGGCCCGCCGCCACCAACCTGCCGAGATTCGCGGCCTTGGCACCCACTTGCGCCGCCATCGTCGCATCGGCCGCCAGTGCGATATCGCTGACTATTGTTCCGGTCATTGCGCGGCCTCCTGCATGGTCTCGACCTTCGGCACCGCGGACGCACGCCGGGTGAGCCGCACGAGTACCGGATCGGGGGTATTGGAGATCTCCGGGTTCTCCCGCACCCGCATCCCGTTGACGAGTTCGATGTCATAGCGGGCCAACAGCATTGCGATGCCGACCCGCACCTCCATCAGCGCCATATGCTGGCCGACGCACAGATGCGCGCCCCAGCCGAACGGGAAATACCGGAACGGTGGACGGGCCTTGGTCTGGTCCTTGGTGAACCGGTCGGGATCGAAGGTCAGTGGTGAGTCCCAGAATTCCGGGAAACGATGGTTCACGAACGGGCTGATCACCACGATCGCGCCGGGTCGCAGATCGAAGCGGTCGAAGCTGTCCGGTTCGATGGCGGTGCGGCTGAATGCCCACGCCGGTGGGTGCAGGCGCATGGCCTCGTCGATCGCGCGCCCGGTCAGCTCCAATGCTGGCAGTGCCCGGTCGACGCCGTCGGTCACCGCGAGTGCGATATCGATCTCGTCGCGGACCCGCGCGAGCACCGCCGGGTTGTAGGCGAGTTCGTAAATGGTCCACGCCAGCGCGCCGCCGGTGGTCTCGTGTCCGGCGAGTAGGAAGGTGAGCACCTCGTGACGCAGTTGCGCGTCATCCATGGCGTGCCCGGCATCATCGCGGGCCGCAAGGAGTCGGGCCAGCAGGGACGTCGCTTCGGTATCGGCGTCCCGGTGCCGTTGAATAACACTGTCCACCACGCGATGTAGGCGTTCCCGGACGCCATGGAAACGGCGGTTGGCCGGTGTCGGCACCGTCGGTGACACCTGGATGGGTGCGGCCATGTGCCGCATCACCCACGAAACACCTTCGCGCACATCGTCTTCGATCTGCGGCAGTACGCCATCGATATCGGAGCCCATCACCGCGCGGCACACCACATCGGCCGCGAAGCCCATCATTTCAGGGACCAGGTCGAAGGCCGCACCCGTCGCGGCGTACGCGTCGAGGCGATCGAGCATCCGCTGTCCGCACTCGACCATGAGCGGGATCTCGGTATCCACGTGGCGGCGGGAGAACGCGGGTTTGATCAGAGCGCGCTGGCGCTTCCAGAGCTCACCGCCGCTGGTCAGCAGTCCGGGTCCGAGCAGGTAGTTCAGACTCTGATAGCTGATGCCCTTCTCGTACTTCGCCGCATTGGCGACGAGCACCTGATTGATGTGCTCCGGCTCGACGAGCAGATGCAGCTGCTGATGCACCAGTCGCAGCCGGACGCTGCCACCGTGTGCGACGGCCTGCTCGTAGAACAGCGTGAGCGGGTCGGCTCGGTAATCCGGATACGCACCCAGTGGGTGTCGCAGTGCGGGACCGCCGAGTCGACGGCCGCCGAACTTCGGCTGCACGCTCATGACTGCGCCTCGCTGGCGCTCGGATGCACGCTCATCCCACGCCCCCCGCGCCGACCAGATCGCCCTCGACCAGGAACAGCCGTCGGGCCTCCGCGCGCTGCACCTTGCCGCTCGTCGTCTTCGGGATGCTGCGCGGCGGCACCACCCGGACCCCGGCGGGCAGCACACCGGTACGCTTGCTCACCGCTACCCGCACCGCTCGGCGCAACGCATCGTGTTCGGTCGCCTCCGCATCGGATTCGACAATGAGATGCAACTCCTCCGAGAGCCCTGCGGTATCGGCGTGACCGACAGCCGCGACACCGCCGAGGCGTACACCAGCGACTTCCTGTGCGGCGAGCTCGAAATCGGTCGGCAGGTAGTTCGCGCCGCGGATGATGATCAGATCCTTGTGCCTGCCGGTAATGCGCAGCCGACCGTCGCGCAGATAGCCGATATCGCCGGTGTCCCACCAGCCGTCCCGATTGGCGGCCGCCGTCTCTTCCAGCAGCCGGAAGTAACCGAGCGTCATCGACGGGCCGCGGAATTGGATGCGACCGACCACGTCCGCACCGCAGACAGCGCCGCCCTCGCCGACGATGCGTACCTCGGTGCCGGGCAGCGGTGCGCCGCAGTCGACGATACGCATCGCATCGTGGTCGTCTTCCGGAATATCCAGGGCCACACCGTTTCCGGTGAGTGCCCGGCGTGACACCGAGTCGTAGGCGACCGGCGCGTGCGGCCGGTTCACGGTGACGGCCAGGGATGCCTCGGCCATACCGTAGCAGGGGACCAGCGCGTCATTCGGCAGTCCCCAGGCCGCGAAACGGTCGACGAAGCTCTGCACGGTCGGCGGATGGATCGGCTCGGCACCGCAGAACAGGAACCGCCAACTCGACAGATCCACACCATCGAGTTCGGCGTCGGTAACCCGCGCCGCCGCGTATCCGTACGCGAAATTCGGTGCGGCCGTGAATGTTCCGCGATACCGGTCAACGGCACGCAACCAATCCCCCGGGCTGCGCAGGAATCGGCTCGGCGGCATGAGCACCGCATCGATACCACGGAATACCGGCGTGAGGAACCCGCCGATCAGCCCCATATCGTGATGCAGCGGCAGCCAGCCGACCCAGGTATCGCCCGTCCCCATCGCGGCCGCCTGTGCGATCTGTTCGCAGTTGGCGGCCAGATTCGCGTGGGTGATCTGCACCCCCTTCGGCGTCCCCGTCGAACCGGAGGTCGCCTGGATGAATGCCAGATCCCCTGGTTCGGGGAGTCTCGGTGGCAGCGTCGGCGTGTCCGGTGAACAGGCCCAGGCGTGCAGCACATCGCCATCGATGGCGGCCACGACGTCCGGCAGTGCTCCCCCTGCGAGCACCGACCGGGTCGCGACCACCGCCGCGGGTTCCAGATAACCGAGTAGCCGAGTGAACTTGTCGCGGAAGATATCCGCCGAACCGAACCCGCCCGGCGTCGCGACCGCGGTCGGCACCGCGCCGAGCATCAGCGCACCGAAGAACGCCGTGACGAACTCCGGGGAGGTGGGCAGACACAGCATCACCCGATCTCCCGGCTGGACCCCCTCGGCGGCCAATGCGGCCGCGGTTTTGCCCGCCGCGGTCGCGAGGTCGTCGTGCCGCCAGGCGATTTCACCGTCGGCGTCGCCGCGCTCCGGTACGAAAATGGTGGATGGCGCCGATGTCGCACGCTCGGCATTGGCAAGTAGCGCGTGCACGATGGTCGGATGCTCCGGAACCAATGCCGTCACTGCGCACCCCGCACGTAACGGACGATCTCGCCGACCGTGTTCAATTGTGCCGCAGCGTCTTCCGGAATGACGATGCCGAATGCCTGCTCCAGCTGAATGGTCAGCTCGATAGCGGTCGGCGAATCCAGTCCGTAGTCGATCAATTGCGCGGACGCGTCGATTTCGTCCGCCGAAACCCACAGCACCTCACCGACAATGGCGCGCACCCGCGCCTCGATCTCGGTGGCCGGGGTATCTGCCTGTGTATTCACCCGAGTAACTTCCCTTCCGTCACGCAGGCGCGGACCGACTCCTCGAGATCGACACCGTCGCCGGTGTCGATGCGGTGGAAACCCACTTCGGGGAAGGCCACCGCGAGGGTGTCGCGCACCTGTAGATATCCGTCACGCAGGGCCGCGAGCCGCTCTGCTGTTTCGTGGGCCTCCTTCGGCCCATTCCCGGAGCGTTCCGCGCACCGCGCCGCGGCCTGTTCCGGCGGTGCGTCCAGCCAGAGCACCGCATCGGGCAATCTGGTGCGAAAACGGTCGGCGAAGCCGGGCACGGATTCGGTCACATCCCGGCGCACCAGATCCGCGATCTCCGACAGCAGCTCCCAGATATCCGGGGAGCTGCCCAGGCGCGTGGATTCCGACCGCTGCCAAGCGAGGATGTCCTCGAAGGTGCCCGGCCGGTGGCGCTGCAACACGGCCGCGATCTCGTCCGCGCGGTCGTGCCCGTTCCATTCCGGGCGGGCCAGCGCGACATACAGCGGCCCGTAGACCAACAATTCGATCAGCGGATGCCGCTCGAATACCAGCACGTCCGGCGACCAGGTGGTCAGGAAGTGCCGCTCTACCGGACCGAACAGCGTCATCTGCAGATACATCGCGGTGGCCTTCATTTCCAGGCTGCCGATTTCATCGCATCCGACGCTGAAGGCCTTGAGCTGCTCGGATAGGTCGGTCAGCGGCACATTCCTGGTGTTGTGGAAGTCCGGACAGGTCATCGAGGCGAAAGAGCCGGTGTCCGGTGCCGATTCGCGCAGCCGGGCCATGACCGAGGATTTGCCCGAACCGTCGATACCGACGATCGCGACGCGTCGGGTCACCGGTCGTCCTCGCGCAGTTGGGCGAGCACGGCCTTGGTGATGTCGGCGGGTGTGTCGGTGCCGTCCAGGCGAATCCAGCCGAACTCCTCCGACAATGCCTCCAGCGCATCGTGACTGCGTCGCTGGAAGGCCAGGAAGGTTTCCTCGTCGCCGTAGCCGCTCTCGTAGTCACTGCGCAACTGCTTGCGCCCCAACGCATCCTGCGGACTCACCGCGAGGTAGAAGGTGCGATCGGGTTCCGGGAATCCGGCCGCCAGCTTGCGCAGCACCACCGGATCGCCGCCGTGCGCTACCTCGGTGGCGAAGTACTTGTACCAGTAGGCATTCGCCAACAGGATGTCCGGACCGCGTTCGGCGGCGAGGTCGAAGGACAGCTGCATGGCGTGGAAGAGGAAGTGGGCGCGACTCAGCGGGGACAGCAGTTTCAGGTAGCCGTAGATCTCGGCCGGACTGCGCCACGGCAGCTTCGAGGAGACCTTGGGATCGAGGAATGCGTCCCAAATGGTCACGGCGGCAACGCTTTGGCCCTGCGCCTCGAATTCCGCGGCGATGCGGGCCACCTGGGTGGTCTTACCCGATCCGTCGGCACCGGCGATGCAGATCAGGCGTTTGCGTGCGGTCAGTGGTTCATCCGTTCTGGTGGCCGCCGGGCGTGGATGCTCCGGGGGCTGGGGTTGTTGCCTGGGCTCAGTTGGTCGTAGCGGCACCGCAGGCGCGACGGGCTCATCCGTTTCGGGGATCGGCGGCTCGTCGGGGACCGGCCGCGGACGCTCCTGTACCTGTGCCGGTTCGTGGATCGGCAGCTCGTCCGGGACCGGCCGCGGACGCTCCCGTGCCTGCTCCGGTTCCGCGAGATCGAATCCGTGCGGGTGGTTGCTGTGACCGGGCGCAGGCGTAACCGGCTCGGATGCGGTCTCCAGCACGCTGATGACCCCCGCACCGCCGTCGACCCGAATCCGCTGACCCGAGCGGACCGCTGTCGTCGCACCCGCGACGTTCAGCACCGCCGGTATTCCGTATTCGCGTCCGATGACCGCCGCATGCGAGAGCATCCCGCCCACCTCGGTCACCACGGCCGAAACCAGCCCGAGCGCGGGCGTCCATCCCGGGTCGGTAAACCGCGTCACCAGGATGTCGCCCTCGCGCAGCTGGTCGATATCGGCCAGCGAGGTGATCGCCCGCGCGGTGCCCTCGGCAATGCCGGGGCTGCACCCGAGTCCGGTCAGATCGCCGTCGCCGATCTCGCGCACCGCGCCGACGGTGACTCCACCGCCGAGCTCATGCGGCGGCACCAGGTCCCGGTAGCCCGCGTACACCGCACGGCGATAAGCGATCCGCGGTGCGAGCGTCGAGATGTCCGCCCGTCCGGCGGCGAGATCACAGAGCTCGTGGATGGATAGCTGGAAGACGTCGTCGGCCTGCTCGAGCGTGCCGGTCGCGGCCAAGCGCACCCCGGCCTCGACGACATACGCGCGCACGACCGCATAGCACTGCGACGAGAACTCGCGCATGCGTTCGCGTGCGACGAGATACCGGCGCATCCGCTCGACCTGCTTATCCAAGGCCTTGGCGTGCTTCACCCGCGCCAGCGGCTTGGCCCGCACCCGCGAGCGCACCGCCGCGAGTTCGTCTTCGTAGCGTTTGCGCTGATCCACCAGCGTCAGATCGGGGTCCGCGGGTGGCGTGCCGTGTTCGAGCATGCCCGCGATCATCGAGCGCACCCGCTCGGGCGCCTCCGACCAGCGCGGGCAGGTGAGGTCCAGTTCCGCGTCGGCATGGAAGCCCTGCTCATCGAGGAAGGCATCGAGCGCCTTCGTCCATTCGGGACTGCCGAGGCCGTGATCGCTTGCCACCCGGTGCAATTCGACGATGCCGCGTTGCAGCTGCATATGGCTGATATCGGCGAGTCCGCCCATCAGATCGATGGCCGAGGTGGTCGCGCCGGTCGCGGCGTCCACCTTGTCGAGCAGCTGCTTGAAATCGGTCTGCACGCTGGAGTTGTTGTAGATGGTGGTGAAGTAGGTGCGCTCGGTGGCGGCGTGGAAGGTGAGCAGGCAGTCGGCCAGATCCGCGACGAAGGTGGCCTGGTCGGTATGCGGCAGTTCGCGTACTCGCTCGCGCCAGACCGCGTATTTCGCAGGCCACTGCGCCGCGAACGCGTCGACCGCGGCCAGTTGATCCTGGTAGCTCTTCTGCACGGCCAGCGCCGCTGGCAATGCCCGCGCAATGGTCTTGGTGTTCGTCGGGGTGCGGTGCGGACCATCGGGACCGTAGTCGTTGAGCACACCGAGGTCGTTGTCGAAATGCTGTTCGTCGAAGCCGGGAATGCGGAAGAAGCACTTCTTCACCGCGCTGACATTCCAGTAGGCGCGGCCGTAGTACATGGCCATCCAGTCCGGTTCCACGCCCGGTTCGGCGAGCTTCAGCCGCTCGAAGAACTGCTGCATCGAGTACTGGAAGGCGTTGTCGTACAACGAGAACATCATCGGCGTGCAGACCCGCGCCGAGACGCCGCCGTCGCGCAGATCGGCGTCGGAGAACTGGTCGATATCGGTGCGCCAGCTGATCGCGGTAATGGCCCGCGCCTGTAGCAGCCACAGTTTCCCGTCGCCGTCGATGGCCCATTCGATGTCCTGCGGGCGGTGCCGGTGCGCCTGCACCGCGAGCATGAGGGCGGCGAGTTCGGCGGTGGCGGTGGCGTTCAGCTCGACATCCTCATCGCCCGCGTCCCGCTCGACCACCGTGCCGTCGAACAGTCGCAGCGTGTATCTGGTCGGGGTGACATGTCCGGAGACGAGTCGTTCGCCGAGTCCGCGGCAGGCTTCGACGACCGCGTGGTCCTCGATGCCGGTGAGCGCGTCGATGCTGAAACCGACACCGGCACAACGCGCGTCGACCATGCGCTGCACCAGGACGGCGACCGAAGCACCGGCCTCGTGATAGCCGCGCCGGGCCAGGTAGGTGCGAACTCGCTCGTTGTGCACCGATTCTCGGCACTGCTCGATATGTTCGCGCAGGGCGGTGACGTCGGTGATATCGAGGTAAGACTCGTACTGACCGGCAAAACTGGCATCATCGAGGTCTTCGAGCACCCCACTCGAACGAGCGGCGACCGGGAAGCCGCCCAGTGCCCGGACCCAGCCGTTCAGATCGTCATCGGATACCTCGGCCAGATCGAGATCGGCGGTGATGACGAAGCCTGGCGGCACCTCGAATCCGGCCACGATCAGTTCGTGCAGGGTGCTCGCCTTGCCACCGGCGCGGTCGGATGCGAAATCGGCCGCGCCGAGGAACATCGGGGCGGGTATGGCTGCGGTGGAAGTTTCGGACACAGTGGGAGCTCCTGTCGGATGCAGAACCGGGCGCACATCGTGACGGGCGGCCAGGTCGCGCGCGGCGCGTACACCTGCCGCGGTCAGGCCGCCATAAGACGGGCTCGGCGTACGCGGTTCGAAACCGAGCAGAACGGTTTCGGCCATACACGCGTAGACGACCCCGGCGGGCAGCCCGGTTTCGGGAAACGGGGGTGTCTGGCCCAGCGGCAGTGCCATGCGACCGCCGGAGACCAGGGTGATATTCGGTTGCCGGGATACCGCGGGTGCCACATCGCCGGGGACCGCGAGATCGACCACCAGCACCGGATGGTCGTCGGCCAATTCAGCGGCGGTCACCACGGGCACCGCCGAATTCGTGGCGGTGAGGACGATGCGACAGGTACGCAGGGCGGTCAGGTCCTCACTGACCGTCACCACGCCGGGCAGACTCGCGGCCACCCGCTCCAGCCGGGACGCCGAACCCGTCCGCCCGACCAGGGCGACCGAATCGGCGAGCGGCGCAAGCAGTTCCGCCATGACCGCACCGATATTGCCGAGCGCGCCGAGGATGCCGATCCGGCGCTGCCCCGGTTCGAGGCGGGCGAGTTCGGCGCGCACCACCTCATAGGCACAGGCCGCGGTGAGCGAATTGCCTGAGGTCACCTTGACGGCGTCCTCCACGACATCCCGTGCGGCATCGGTGACGATGGACGTATACCCACCCAGCCCGATTACGCTGGCGCCCAGGGCGATCGCCTGCTCCACCGCCTCCAGCACCAGATCGCGCAGCCAGGCCCGATGTCCGGCGCGCTGGCATTCGATGATCTGCTCGGCCGAAATCGGCACCGCGATCAGGCATACCTCGACCGCGGCACCGGTCGGCGACGTAACGAGCTGTCTGGTCAGTTCGAAGGGTTCGGCCACCCCGCGCAGCCGTTCGAACAGTGCGGCGAATCGGCCGTCGGACCATTCGGCCAGTTCCGGTGCGAATCTGCGCAGATCCGCGGCGTCGGGCAGGTTGGCGAGGAATGCCACTCTGGTCGGGGCGTTCCAGTCGCGGGCGACCTGGTGGACACGCCGCCACGATGGCGACCTGCGTTCCGGCACCGGCCAATTCGTGGTGACCGGTGCGGCCAGGTGCGCGAGCAGTCGGGCGTAGTCGCCACGGTGCAGCACTGCGGCGAGATCGTCGAGGGCCGACGTCAGCCGGTCCAGCTCCGCGTCGGCGAGGAACGCCGAGGGCTGGACGCGCAGTGTGGTCGGCGCGGAAAGCGTTGGCAGCATGCGGATCCGGTGGACGTGCAGCAGATACCCGGCCACCACATACCCGAACATTTCCGGATCGCAGATCTCGCGCAGCAGCGCGGATGTCGGCTCCGGCGGCGACAGTTCGATGCCCTGCAGTAGCCCGCGCCCCCGCACGGCGAGGATCTCCTCGGGCCAGCGCCGCGCCACCGCGTCGAGTCGGGATCGCAGCCGCGCGCCGGTATCGCAGATGCGGATCTGGTTGTCCCGCAGCAGGTCCACTGCCGCCTCGGCGACCGCGCAGGACAGATCGTCATCGGCGAAGGTCGAGGTGTGGTACCGCCCGAAGTCGGCGATCGAGCGCTGCCGGTCGACCAGCAGGGCGGAGATCTTCACCAGCCCGCCGCCCAGCGATTTCGAGAGCAGGTAGTAGTCCGCGCTCACCTGCGACGGCGATGCGGCGAGGAAGGTTCCGGTGCGGCCCATGCCCGACTGGATCTCGTCGAATACCAATGCCGCCGTGTGCCGATCGGCCAACTCGCGCATTGCCCGCAGGGTCGCGACCGGAACCTCGCGTACGCCGCCCTCGCCCTGGATCGGCTCGACGAACACCGCGGCGATCGGCGAGATCCTGGCCCACGATCGCACCGGCCGACCCGAGCCGTCGAAGGTGATCCGGCATACCGGTCGTAGTTCCTCGGCGAACGCATCGGCCACCGCGTCCGGATCCCAGGTGTCGAGCCTGCGTCGCTCCGGTCCCGGCACCACCAGGTCCGCGGGCGTGTCGGCCTGCTCGGTCAGGGCGAAGGCACCGGCGGTCTTGCCGTGGAAGGCACCGGTCAGCGAGACGAAAACCGCTCCGCGCCGCCGCAATTCGTCGATCTCCCGCAGTGATTCGGTGAGGGTCTCGGCGACCGAGCGGTCGTCGTCGGATTCGTTGTCGGCCAAGGCGATCGGACGAACATCGTGCAGCCCGTCGCGCCGAACCCGGCGCAGGGTGCGCCGCAGTTCGGTCTCCAGGTCGACGAGGGCGCGTGCATGCGCCACCGCCGCATGCCGGATCGCCGCCTCCACCGCATCGGCGCCGGTGGACCCGAAGGTCACCACGTACTCGCGATCGCTTCCGGCGGCCACTGCCTCCGAAAGCCTTCGGGCAAGTCGAGCGGCCCCGGGCCGGACACTGCCCTGGGAGACGAATGGCGTCCGCTGATTCAGCCGCGCGGTCGCCACCCGCACCAGCGTCGGATGGTTGTGCCCGAACAGCGCGGCCCCGAAGCCGCCGACAAGATCCAGTACCCGGGTCCCGTCCGGCCGGATCAGGTAGTCACTTTCGGCACCCGCGTACACGACATCCAGATGGCACGCACGGAGCAGCCGAGCCAGTCCGGGACGGTTGTATCGAGCGAAATCGTCGAATAATTCGTCTTCGGGAACAATGGCCGAGGAATTTATTTGTTCCGAAAACAGAACGCCCGCCGACACCACTTACGCCCCTATACCAGAGTGACGTTCCACGGCGGACTTGGCGACCACGCAGTCGATTACGTCGCGCGCGGTATGCAGGGTCGCGGCTTCCGCATCGGAGATCTCGATCCCGAACGTGCGCTCGAGTTCGATGACGAGTTCCGCCGAGCGAACCGAGTCCAAGCCATAATCCAGCAACGGTGTATTCACATCGATAGATGGCACCTGTAATCCTCGCGAAAAGAGCTCGCGCACCCGTGTACCGACGTCGTTCAACCCGGTCATCGCACGTCGCCCCACGCGCTCGAACCTGCCGCGTCCACCGTGCGCGCCGCGCGGGCACAGACCATCGAATCCACCGCGCCTGCCAGGAATACTCGCTGTTCAACGCGGAATTCGTTGTCAGCCGAGACTGCGATCACTTGCCCTCCGATACGGCAATCAGGACTGTCACGTCCAATATCTCGTCCATGCGCACAACTGTTGGCAATCACAGTGGTGCATGCACACATCTGTACACCGCCGATTTACGACTGGCAATGTGAATAGCGTTCGGTCAGAGCCGGTTAGATCTTTCAGCAACTATTGCGCTAATTCGACTCAGCGATACGCAAGGAGCTCGACTACACCCACCGAAAAGGGGGCCCGACGAGACTGCGTCTGAGACAATTCATTGCGCCATTCGCGGTCATGGACAATTCGCACATTCGACCATCCATCGAGGTGTGGAATCATTTGCCAATAAATGCGCTGTTCATGCCGGGTTCACCGAGCTGACAGCGATGTTTCCGAACCGACCCATCGGTACTTTTGTTTTGTATTGGGCGCTAACACATTTCGCACCGAATACAAAGTCACGTAACGGCATTTTTACATCCGACGGTCGGTCATGTTCCGCACCCGAACTTCCGGCTAACTTCTGGTCCGAGGGGCGGATGTGACGGCTCTCATTACCCGCCGGTAGCCCCTCTGAAGCACTGTGACCGCTCACAAGCGCCCGCCCGCCCGGCTAGCGCACTCTCACAGAACGATGCGAACCAGTCCACACGTCACCTCGGAGGGTTAGTGTGAATGCTCCCCACAGCTACACCCGTGGCCGAAAAGGAGACGCCAATGTCCGTCGACCACTCGACCAGGCCGACCCTGACCCTGTCGGGCAAGCCGATGTCGTCCCCGCTCAAGGACGTCCGCGCGCTGTCCCGACAGATGGTCGGCCACTTCGTGGACAACGTCATCCCCTGCTCGACGATGCCAGGGGATGCCATTACCGGAGATTTCACCGCCAGCACCCGCGTCTGCCTCGAGATCGCGGTCAGCATGCTCGACGGCAAGGACATCCCGGAGAAGGTGCAGCGGCTCGAGGACCATGCCGCGGGCTGGGCCCGCGAGGGCGTGCCGATCGACACCATCCTGCATTCCATCCACGAGGGCTTCCAGATGGGCCTCGAGCTGGTGGTGTCCAGTGCGACGATCAAGGACTACGACAATCTCGTCGACGGCGCGAAGATGGTCGTCGAACTGCTCGACAAGCTCACCTCGGCGATCTCGGTGGCCTATATCCGCGAGCTGCGCGCGGTCGTCAGCGAGCACCACACCGCCGTGCACACGCTCACCTCCGCCCTGCTCGGCGGACACAGCACCTCGACCATGGCCCGCGAATGCGGCATCGCCATCGCGGAGTCGTACGACGTTCTCGCCGTTGCCATTCCACCGCATCGCGATGAGCACAATCCGATGCTCGACGGCCAGGTGGTGGCCCGGCGCAAGTTGCGTCGGCTGCAGGCCGAACTCGCCACCCAATGCGGCGCGAGCGCGCTGTCATTGCTGAGTGTGGACGGCGGCACCGTGCTGATCCCGTCGGCCCAATTCGACAACGACGAACTCGACGCCGTGGTGACCAGGCTCTCGCATGCCGCGCAGGTCGGCATTACCGCGACCATGGTCGTTGCCACACCAGAGCAGATTCCGAACGCCGCCGACCAGGCGCATGAACTGCTGGACATGGTGCAGCGGCTGCAGGCGGTGGCCGGGCTCTACCGCTTCGACGAACTCGCCCTCGAATACCAGCTCACCCGGCCGGGTCCTGGCCGCGAATACCTCGGTTCGCTGCTGGATCCGCTGGACGAACACCCCGAACTGCTGGAAACGCTGCAGCGCCACATCGGCAACAACCTCAACCGCCAACGGACCGCCCGGGTGCTGCATGTGCACACCAATACGGTCGACTACCGCCTCAAGCGCATCGGACAACTCACCGGCTTCGACCCGTCACAGCCGTCCGGGCTCTGGTATCTGCGCTCCGCTTTGGTCGCGCGCACATACCGGACGTGACAATGAGAAGGCCCGCCGGATGATCGTCCGGCGGGCCTTTCGCTTGTCTGGAGGGTCTTCCTATCAGGACGGCAGGCCGAGCCCCTCGGCCAGCACCGGCCATGAAGTCTTCAGTGCCTCTTGCCAATACCCCCACGAGTGCGTCCCGGTGGGCTGGAAGTCATAGGTGGCCGGGATGCCCAGCTGATCCAGTTTGGAGCGCAGGTTCTGGGTGCACCAGTTCACCGCGGATTCGATGACACCGCCGATCACCAGCTGATTGAAGAACCCACGCGGCCCGGGCTGCATATGGGTGCCGTTGTAGCGGTCATACATTCCCGGCACGCCCGTACCCGTGGAGATGAACAGGTGGATGCCGCGCAACTGGTCGGCATGCAGGTAGGGATCGTTGGCCGCCCACATCGGATCATTCAACGGGCCATACATATTCACCGTATCGCCGCCGCCCCAGCCCTCCACCGCGAGCTTCACGAACTGCTGCCCGATCGGATCACTGATCTGCGCACAACCGCTGTAAGCCGCAACTGCTTGGTACAGACCAGGTTTCGCGATCGGCAACTGCAAAACCGAAGTGCCCGACGTAGATAGCCCGGCGATGGCATTGACACCGGTGGTATCGAGCTCCGCATCGATCAGCGGCGGCAACTCCTCGGTGAGGAACGTCTTCCACTTGTACAGACCGAGTTTCGGATCGGGCGCACGCCAGTCGGTGTAGTAGCTCCACTTGCCACCCACCGGCTGCACCACATTCACGTCTTTATCGGCGAGGAACCTCAGCACGTCGGTGTTCTTCTGCCAGGTCGCACTGTCCTGCCCACCGCCACCGCCATTCAGCAGATACAACGTCGGTCGCGGTGTCGACCGATCCGCCGGACGCAACACCTTCACCATGATGTCCTGTTGCATGGCAGCGGAATACACCCGCAGCTGCACGGTGCGATCACCCTCGGCCCACGACCCGGTGATCGATGACGGTGCATCGGCCTTCGCGGCCGACGGGACCACGCCCGCACTCACCGTGAACACCGCCGCCAACGCAGCGAGCGCGTGCACCCAAGGGCGGCGAGCTGTTCCGACCCTCCCACTGCCCGATCCGGCAACCGGCGCAAACGCGTCTCCGGCAGGACTTCGTTTCATTCTCCACTTCCTCCAAGACCCAGCGTTCGTCTACTCACATCGTTCGTGCTCGTCAACGGCAGAAACTGCGCCAACGCTAGAGTCGGATAAGAACGATGTACGGCAAACGCCAGCGGGATCTTGACACCTCACCAATGCCCTCGACACCACTAGGGACGCAACACAATACGGGGCGACGCCCGCGGTTCTCGGCGTCCACGGGTTCCTTCAGCGTTGCACCGCCACGTCGACAAGTTCGTCACGACTCGGCCTGTACAGTCCGGCCGCCCATAAAGCCACTGCGATGTAGAGCACCTGTTCGGGTATCCGAATCCACAGCGGAGACGCGGGCGCGCCGTTGAACGGGATGTCGGATACGGCGGCATAGATATTGGCGGGCAGCAGTGTGACGAACAGTGCGACCAAGCCGATCCCGGCGGGTCGGCGGGTGCTGGCGCGGACGAGACCGAGCGCGCCGAGCAGTTCCAGCACGCCGGTCAGATACACCAGGAAACTCGGAAATGGCACGAACGGCGGCACCATGGGCAGCAGATCGCTGTGGGTGGGAGCAGGCCCGCTCGCAAGGCTGTCGGGAAGGAAATGCGTCGTGCCGGTGAGCACCAGCATCGCCGCAAGGGCATACGCCGCGCACGTCGGCCAGCCGGTGAATCGAGTAGCTCCCAGTACACCGGCGAGGCGCAGCACGAGCAGGACAATCAACAGAAAGATCAGGGTTTCCATTCATGCCTCCGCATGGGTGAGTTGGTTCGGTGTCGGTCGGTGTGCCGGGAGGAGTCGGATGAGCAGGTAGGCGAGTACGCCCAGCGGCGCGAACAAGATCGTGAACAGCAGCAGTCCACTGATCGGCACGGGATGGATACCGCGTGCGCGGCTGTCGAAGTAGATCCAGCGGCCGACAAACAGATCGAATCCCACGAAGTGTGCCCACGCCGCGGCTGCGCCCGCATCACTGGCAAGAATTGCTTGCAAGCCAGGCAGATTCGGGTTGACCAGTACGGACAGGAAAGGCCCGAACTCCGGCAGCACCAGCGTCGCGTAGATCAGCAACGGCGGCACACAGATCAGTGGTGACGCGACGATGGTCTGCGTTCGATGCCAGCGCGGCGCCAGAATCATGAGCGCCCAGACGGGCGCGGCCAGCCAGAAGGTGAGATCGAATAGCGAACGGGTCATCGAGTCGCTCCGATCACGGTCAGCGGTTCAGATGGCAGGTGTGTGGACCGCGGTCGGCGCCGAATGATCACCATGGCCGATCCGATTGCGGCAGTGGCTATTCCTGCGAGTGCCAGCAACGTCGGTGTGTCCGGATGCACCACGGATTGTCCGCGCAGCGCCTGCCAGGTCAGCACGGCGAGCAGGCCGCCGAAGCTCGCTGCCGCGTCGGTCACGAGCGCCGCCCTGGACCGGGCCGACCGCAATGCGGGAATTCGGCGCGCACCGAATTCCAGGGCGATGATGACCAGTGGAAGCAGTTGCACCGCATGCATTCCGAGGAAATGCGGGATGCGTAGGTCACCACCGGTGGTGCTCCAGCCGAGAATCGGCAGCCCCGGTCCACCGTCGGCGAGGCCGACGGTGTGCGCGCCTCGGATGGCGCTGCCCGTCTCGCGTTGAGCCGCGGTCGGCATCACCATGAGCATCCCCAGCGCCGCACCGATCAGGGACAGTGCGGCGCCGGAGCGGATCGCGGCGTTGCGGGCCGGATCCGGCGTCGGGTTGCCAAACAGGATCAGCGATACGACCAGCGTCGCGACCCAGACCACGACTATGGACAGCCCCATGGTGTCCCACAGCGCGGCATTGAGCGGAGTAGTGAAGTTGAAGTGGCTGGTGGCGCCGCGCACGATCTGGATCACGATGACGGCCAGTTCCACGCCGAGGCCGACGGCCGCCACCGTGCCTGCCCACCAGGCGATCCGCCGCCAGCGGCTGAGCTGGGCGATCAGCCACGCCCAGGTAACGGCGTAGATAAGCACCGAAAGCGCGAATTTCAATGCCTTGGCCCAGATCGGCAGTCCGGTGAGGACGCGGTCGTCGACGATCACACCCCCGATCGAGAAGAGAACAAGCAGTGCCATCACGATGGCGAGCAGCATCAGTGGGCGATGCCAATTCAGGGAGGTCATGTGGTGTCCTTCGGCAGGAACTAGTCGGTGTTCAAGTGCTGTTCGGTGGCGCGGGACCAGCCGGGGTCGCCGTGGCGGATGAAGCCGATCCAGCGCCCGCGCATGTCCTCGACCAGGGTCTGCGGCCGCTCGCCCATGAGCATCGGCGCGTGCGCCCACGCTGCCGCGTTCCCGAGCAGGAACGGCAGGTCCAGGCAGTGACATGCGCCGAAGGGGCTGCCCGCCGGATGCCAGTCGAATCGGTAGCGCCATGCGGTATTTCCGTGCGCGGCAAGCGTTTCCGCCAAGCGCAGGGTAGGAGCACGGAACACTTGGTGGGTCACGGCGTCGGCTGCGTCAGCGACCATCGCCAGCGCCTCGTCCTTTGTCGTTCCCAGCAGGACCTCGATACCCGTAACAGAGGCCGACCGCACCAAGTCGTCGCTGACGAGAACACCGTCGGCGACCAGTTGATACGGCGGAGCCGCACCACCGACGCGCGCCCCGACCGCATGCTGCGCCGAGAGCAGCTCGGCCACCGGAACATCGAACAATCGCCGCTGCTCATCCAGCGCAAGGCCCAACTCGCTCAACAGCATTCGCCCGGCAAGGACCGCGTCCTCGGGTGAGGCGGGCGGTATACCGGCAGGGGTGCTCTGCAGGATCGCACGACGGAAAAGTCCGGTGGTCCGGGCAGGCATCGCGAGTATCGAGAGCGCCCCGCCGGATTGCCCGGCAACGGTGACCTGCGCCGGATCCCCGCCGAACGCGGCGATGTTGTCCCGCACCCACTCCAGTGCGGCCATTTGGTCGAGCAATCCGAGATTGCCTTCGCTGACACCGGGTAGGTACAGATATCCGAGAACACCGAGTCGATAGTTGATTGTCACGACCACGATGTCTCCGTGCTCGGCCAGCTCCGCACCGTCGTACCAGGCCAATCCGCCCGAGCCGCTGGTGAATCCGCCGCCGTGCAGAAAAACCAGCACCTGATGACCGGACCCGGCCGGTGCCCAAACATTCAGCGACAGACAGTCTTCGGCCTGGGCGACCGTGAACCGACCCATGACGCGCTCCAGCCGTGACGCCAACTGTGGTGCGGCCGGGCCGATCTCGACACTGTCGCGGATGCCCGGCCATGGCTCCACGGCGCGCGGCGCGCCGAAACGCACGGCAGTCGCGAAAGGGATGCCGCGGAACGCGGCTACCCGACCGTCGGCACTCCCCCTGACCTTCCCCGCGGCAGTCTCGACGATCATTGCGCGACGAATGTCAGTCCGGCGCCGTATGCGTCGCGCGCGGACACAAAGAACCCCGCCGCGGTGGTGCGAGTCGGCGAACCGGTGCTTACCACAATCCGACGCGCGTGGTCGACATCATCGACCCGGATGGTCATCGCCGCTAAGTACGATGGCGCAGGCACCGGCTCACCGGGCAGCACCTGGCCTACGTCCGACGCCCGAACGAACTCGAGTCGAACCTCTTTGTGCGCCAACACGATCAACGAATCCTCGATGGTCGGATCGACCGCGATGATGCGCCGGTAGCGGTCGACGATCTCGTCGAACTCGATGTCGGCGGCCACGATCGTCACCGCCGCGATCCCGCGCGCTCCGTTCGGATGGTCGAGATACCGTGGCTGGTGCACATATTCGCGGGTCAGGTGCTGGGATATGCCGAGCAAACCCTCGGACGTGCTGCGCGGATCGATATGCACCGTGCGGGCGCGCATGGTCCGCACGCCGTCCTCGGTGTCCACATCACGTTTCAGTTCGAGCACACCGGAAGCGGGCAGCCCGGCTTCGATGAGCCGCGTGCTGACCGCGGCGGCGTCGTCGGTCTCCAGATTGAGAATCCGGAATCCATCCGGCAGCCGTTTGGCGTGCCACGGGTCCGGGGCGGCGGCATCGACGATGCCGAACAATTCGATGTACGAGTCGCCGAACACCGCGCATTCGTTGGCGGTGCACCCCAGAATCGCCGGTTCACCCGGTCCCGGGCTCATCAGGTGCCGCGACCGCGGCGTCAAGGTGAATCCGAAGGACCGGTATCTACGCGTCATCGCATCGAAGTCACTGCCTTTGAGACCCGTGTGGTGGATGGCTCCGATGTACTGCCTGCTCATGTCGTCGTTCATGCGAACGAGGCTGCTGGACCACAGCGTCGAAGACCGCTTATCGGGCGGTCGACGCCGTTTTCGGACATCTATCTACCCTGATCGGGTGGATTCGGACACCCTCGACGAGCTCGACCTGCAACTGCTGCACGCACTACAAATCGACGGCCGCGCCGCATACAGCACAATCGCCCAGGTACTTAGGGTTTCCTCGCGCACCGTGGCCCGTCGATACGGCCGCCTGCGCGCCAACGGGCTCGTCCGGGTCACCGGCGTCGCGACCCCGGGGCCGATTGCAACCGCTGAGTGGATCGTCCGAATCACCGTACGGGCAAGTTCCGCTGGCACGCTGGCGCGCGCCCTCGTCCAGCGTCCGGACACCGCCTGGGTGACGGTGGTCGACAGTGGCACCGAAATCGTGTGCATCTTCCGCATACCCGGCGACGGCCCGGCACCGCTGGCCGTACTCGCCGGACATGGCGATGTCCTCGATATCACCGCACACCGGCTCCTGCACCACTTCATGCAACGCCGCTGGCGCGGCCGCACCTCGGCGCTGACCACCGCCCAAATCGAGGCGCTGCAACCACCGGATACCGCCGCGACACAGTCGCTATCGCTGACCGAGCTCGACCATCGGCTACTCGCCGCCCTATCGCTCGACGGCCGCACCACTTACCCCGACCTCGCCCGCCGCATCGGCTGGTCCGAGACAGCGATCCGGCGTCGACTCGACGAACTTCGACGCGCCGGGATTTTGCGGTTCAGCGTCGAAATCGACCCCGCCGCATTCGGTTTCACCGTCTCCTGCGTGATCTGGATGAGCGTAGTACCGCATCAGCTCCAGACTGTGGCGACAGCCTTGGCTTCCGACTTCGAGGCAGCATTCGTCGGCGCCACCACCGGCGAGCACAATCTGATAGCGATCGCGGTCTTCCGCACCTCCGCAGAACTGTATGCCTACCTCACCGAGCGGATCACCGCACTGGACGGGATCGAACGCATGGAAACCACACCGATCGCCACCTACGCCAAGCGCGACGCCCAAATATTTCGTTAGTCGTTCGGGCGACGCTCGTTTACTGCGGCATCTCCCCCACCGTCACGTTGGTATCGATCAGCCCGAACATCTCTCCCTGTGGCGCCGCGACCATCGCCATTCGGCCGGCCGGTGAGTCGGACGCGGGCATCAGCACCTGCGCGCCGAGTTCGGAAGCGCGCGCTACTCCGGCGTCGACATCGTCGAACTGGAACCAGGTCAGCCAGTAGCTGGGCATGGGTTCGCCGGGCATCACGGTGTCGTCGTTCATGCCGCCGACGGACTGTTCGCCGCCGCGCGGGGTGAACATCGCGTAGATCATGTTCTTGCCGTCGCCGACATCGGCGTAGGTGAAGCCGAAGACGTCGGCGTAGAACTTCTTCGCGGTGTCGAGCTGGCGGGTGTGCAGTTCGTTCCAGCAGTAGGCGCCGTGCTCGTTGTGGACCGCGGCGCCGTTGTGCGCACGGGCCTGCCAGATGCCGAATGCCGCACCGACGGTGTCGATTCCGATGAACATGCGCCCGGCATCGAGCACGTCGAATGGGGGCATGACGACTTGGCCGCCCGCCGCGCGCACCTTCTCGGCGATCGCGTCGGCATCGTCGGCGGCGAAGTAGGTCGTCCACACCGAGGGCATCTCGGACTGCGGTTTGGGACCGATTCCGGCCACCGCGTCACCGCCCTTCATCCCCATCAGATATCCGCCTGCCTCGTCCCCACCGCTCTCGATGGACCAGCCGAACAGATCGGCGTAGAACTCGCTCGCCTTCACCGGGTCGTCGACCTGGCAGTCGACCCAACACGGGGTGCCCTCGGACCAAGGTGTGCTTCGAACAGGCATCGGTATCTCCGTTCACTCGTCGGTTGCCTGCGGTCGCGGGCGGGCCTACCGAACCCGCCCGGGATGATGCCGATCACACTGCCGTCTAGTAGTGAACCAGCATCTCCGGCCGGTGTCCTGTAGTTCGCCGAACGGTTACTGCAACGGGTTCGGACATCCGAATGCCCACCGGGCCGATCGTGCGGAATCGGCCCGGTGGACAGGCCACCACGCGCCGACACCCATCGGGAAACAGAGGCGGGGTAGGAATCCGTTTCGCCGGTACGGGATCGCGTGGCGGTGAGCGCACCCGCCGGACAGGCTCGGGGAGTCAGGGTTCGTCCTGTCCGGCCGCGGTGCACGCCTACTCGAATCTCACAGCTTGCCGCCACCGCCGATCAACCACGGGTTGAAGGCGCATTCCAGATTCGGATGCGCGGCCGGGTCGAGCGCGTTGAGCGCGATCGACAGGGCGCGCGGCGAGTACATGATCGTCAGGTGGTCCGACAGGTCCTGTTCGCAACCGTCCTGAAGGGTGATGTTGTGGACGGTCACCCCCGGGCCCGCCTTCAGGAAGGTCAGGTCGTAGGGGTTGGTGACCTCGTCGTAGCGGGTTCCCACGACCGTGTAGTCGACCCCCGCAATGGTGTCGCCGTTCGCATTGAGCTGGTTCACGAAATCCGAGCCGATGGTCTGCTGGATGCCCGCGTGACCGACGAAGATCTCGATGAAGCCGAGAATGTCGATACCGAAGTTATTGATGGCCCGGCCCAATGCGCCGATCCCGTCGAGGCTGGTGCCGTGGTGGGTGGCGCCGAAGGTGACCAGATTCTTCACCTTGGCCGCACCGCCCTCGAACTTCGTGTACCAGTTGGCCATCGAACCGCCCTGGGAGTGGGCGACGATATCGACCTCGGACGCACCGGTCGCCGCGAGCACTCGATCGACGAACGCGGCGACCTGTTTGGCCGAATCCTGGATGTATCCGGTACCCATCACGCCGGGTAGCACCGATCCGACCCCGCCGCCTTCCAGCAGGTTCGAGCGACCGTAGTTGAAGGTGAAGACACAGAAGCCCGCATCCTTCAGCGGCTGGCCCATATAGGCGAATCCGTTGTAGGCGTTCATCCAGGTGCCGTGCAATGCGACCACGGGGCGCGGATGTTCGGCGGTCGGCTTGCAGTTCCAGTCGTTTGTGCCGGGCGGTGCGACATCAGGATTCAACAGGCCGTAGCCGAAGGCGGCCAGCCACGATGTCATCGGCGGGCCGTAACCCACTGTGTCGCTGGCATATCCGCCCGATGATCCGGAACTGCTACCGGAGCCACCGTAGCAATCACCGGAGCCATTGCCCGATCCCGCACCGCTGCCCGAGGTGCAGGCCGAACCCGAACTACCCGCGCTGCCGGAATCGGCGACCGGCGCCGCCTTCCGGCCCGCGGCGATGTAGTCGGCCAGTGTCTGCTCCGTTGGCGCCGGATCGGGATCCGCGTTGGCTGTGACCCCGGTCATGCTCATGGTGAGCACCGAGACGCCCATCATCACCGCGGCGCTGACCGACCGACCGCATCTACTTCGTTTCATGACATGCCTTCCTGGAGAACGTCAGCGTTCGAGTCGCAGCGCCGAGGTATGTCGGTCGACGGCACTGAAACTGCGCCAACGCTAAAGCCGGGTGCCGGTGAAACCCGTGCGACGGCAACGTAACTGGATACCTCACCAAACGGGTTTGTCCGTGTTAGGGGTGCGGCACAATCACGGTTTTCCGGTGTCGCGGCGACGGCCACAATTCATCCGATCGAATTCGGTGAATTATCCAGATCACCAACGGATCACGAGGAATTCGGATCATGCGGGAAGACCATGGTTTCCACCTTTCCGACCGTCGGCGGCCACCCGACGGCTAATGAGTGGAGCTGCCATGTTCGATCCGATCGAATTCGGCCGCGGCATCTTACGGATGACCTCGGGGACCCTGTTCGGCACCGCCACGGTGGCGGCGGTATTGCTGCACAGCCCGCCCGCGATCGCCGATGCGGGCGGCTCCGCCGAGCAGCCGCAGGGGACGCTGTTCGATTGGCCGCCAACCGAACCCGCGCCGTCGGCACAGCCGCTCGGCTTCCGCGGACCGCAGACCGCGATCGTGGTGCTCGGGTACGGACTGCTCCCCGACGGCGAAATGCGACCGGAGTTGATCAGTCGACTGCACGCCGGATATGTACAGGCACTGCTGGCTCCGCTGTCACCGATCATCGTGACGGGCGGTAATCCGTGCAGCGGTGTCACCGAGGCGCAAGCGATGGCGGATTGGCTTATCGGGCACGGTATTCCGGCCGAGCGCATCCATATCGAACCGGAAGCGGTGTCCACCGCGCAGAATGCCGAGCGATCGGCTCGGATCATGCACGATATCGGCACCCGCGACGCGGTCGTGGTGACCTCCGCCGACCATATCGACCGGGCCGCAGCCCTTTTCGGCGACGCGGGCATAGCCGTCATCGCCACCGTCACTCCGGAGAAGGTACCGCCGCTCGTTTGGGAATTCGGGCCCAGATCCTGAACCGCACCACATTCAGCAACACAGGAGCGAATATGAACAATAGCGCCGTCGATGCCGCTACCGATCCCGCCGACCAGGCCCGCGCGTTACTCGACCATCGATATCGATCCGCCACCACATATGAGGTCCGGCGGGAAAAGATCCGTGAATTCGCCCGCGCGATACAGGATTTCCACCCCGCACATTGGAATGAGGAGGCCGCGGCGCAACTCGGCTTCGGCGGGTTGATCGCCCCGCCGACATTCGCCTCGATAATCCTGCTCCGGATCCATCGCGAAATACTCGATACCCTCATCACCGGCTACGAAGCTCACCGGATTCTGCACGCCGACCAGGTGCTCGATATCGGCAGGCCGCTGGTCGCCGGTGACCGGATCACCTGTGATGTCTATTTCGAATCATTCCAGCATTTCGCCCAATACGATGTGCTCGCGGTCAAGAGCGTACTGACCGATCAGCACGGCGACGTGGTGCAGACCGGGTCGACCGCCCTGCTGGCGCGCACCGGACGGGAGAACGCCGGATCGGCGGAACGGCTCGGCGCGCATACCCCGATTGCGCCACATACCCCCGGTGTCGTCGTTCCGGCCGAAGACGACGGTATCGTGGCACCGATCTCACCGCGGACTCCCTGCACCACAGTCGATTTCGAATCCCTATCGGTCGGTACCGAATTACCGGCACGGGTCGTTCAGCTGTCCCGCGGTGATCTGGTCGATTACGCCGGGGTGACCGGTGATGCCGATCCGGTGCTGTTCAGCGAGCAGGCCGCCACCGCGACCGGTCTGCCGACCGTCGTCGCCCCCGGCATGTTCAAACTCGGTCTGGCCGCCGGATACCTCAGTGGCTGGCTCGGTGATCCGGCGGCCGCCACCCGATTCCGCGCACAGTTCGCACATCACACGCACTACCTGCATATTCCGCCCCTTCAGGCCAGCGCGATCGAATTCCATGGCCGGATAACCTCACTCGACCCGCATCGCCGCATGGCAACCGTAGCGCTGGACGCAAGGGCGCATGGCCGTCGGCTTTTCGGCTACGCCGCCGCGGAAGTCCGCTTCACTGAACGGGATTGAAGTCCAGCCAGCCGGGCGAGTCTGCGATGTGAGTCCAGTCGTGCGGAGCGGTCGTATGTGCTGGTGTGGACGAGGATTTCGTCCGCGCCGGTGCGAGCGACCAAGTCCTCCAATGCGTCCGCGACCTCGTCCTCGGTACCGTGGATCTGGTCGCGCAGCGCCTCGTCGAAGATCCGACGTTCCCGCTCGGTCATCGTCATGGATTCGATCTCCGCAGGCGGAATCAACACCGGAAATTCCCCACGCGTCCGGGAATACGTGCTCGACCACGCCTCCGGCAGCAACAGCCGATGGGCGTCCTCGGTGGTATCGGCGATCACCACCGCGCCGGATACGACGACATACGGTTCGGCTCCCCATGGCGTGGCGCGGAATTGCGCGCGGTAGCCCTCGATCGCCTCGACCATGCGGTCCGGTCCGGCGATCGCGGCGATAACCAGCGGCAATCCGAAACGTGCCGCCCGTTGCGCACCGGATCCGGTCGCCAATAGGAATGCGGGTATCCGCAGCCCCTCCGCGGGCCAAGCGTGCACACCTGACTTGCCCCGGGCGATATATTCGAGAACATCGGTGAGTTGCTGATCGAAATCGTCGGCATCGCTCTTGCCGTGTCCGAGTGCCCGTCGCACGCCGTCGGTGAAGCCGACCGAGCGACCGAACCCCATATCGATGCGCCCGGGATACAGCGATTCCAAGACCCCGAATTGCTCGGCGACGACCAATGGTTGATGATTCGGCAGCATCACCCCGCCGGTACCGATTCGGATCCGCGAGGTCGCCGCCGCCGCGGCCGCGGCCAATACGGTCGGCGCCGAGCCCGCGACGCCAGGCACACTGTGGTGCTCCGAGACCCAGAACCGGTGATATCCCCACTCCTCGGCCAGGCGCGCGAACTGCACGGTCTCCCGCAGTGCCTCCGGATGGCTCTGTCCGCGTCGGACGCGCGAGCGATCCAGGATCGACAACCGCACCTGATCCAGTTCCGAAATCATATCTGTGTCAACACCCCGGACCCCGCCGCATTCCACCGTGCGGACGGCGCTGGATGGAAGAATGGAGATCACACCTGCGTAACCCGGTAGCCGGTCCTGCGGTCGTCGACGCGTATCGCGGCTCGGCACGAACGTCGAGCTCGACGTGGAGGCGCGAATGTCCAGGATCGGCCAGTTATTCCAACGCATGAGCCGTCGCACCACCATCCTGTTGGCTGTCGCGCTCGCGGCTGTAATCGTGCTGGCGGTGACAGCGGTGCTGGTCACGGTGCGTCACACCGATCGGGTAGCGAGCACCGCATGTCCGGATGATCCACTGGCGTCGGCGCCCGGCTGGGCACCGTCCAACGATCGGGTGCAGGTGCCGATCGATGCGCATCCATTCGTCGGCAACGGCTATCTCGGCTTGCGCGTGCCGCCGCACGGCATGGGGTACGCCGCGACCGATGAGATGACCGGCTGGCCGCTGTACACGCCCGCATACGATGGCGCTTTCGTCGCCGGCCTCTATGCGCACACTCCGGGTGTGGCCGATAACCGCGAGGTCGCCGCTGCCATTCCGAACTGGTCCGGATTGTCGGTCGGTGTCGGCGAGCACACCTATTCGTCCGCCACACCGGCGGCTCAGATCTCGAATTTCGCACAGACGCTGCACCTGCGCTGCGGGCTGGTGCAGACCAGGCTGACCTGGACCGCGCCCGATGGCAAGGCCACCGATCTGGTTTACGACGTGCTCACCGACCAGTCGGATCAGCATGTCGGCGCGGTGCACGTCACGGTGGTGCCGCACTGGTCGGGCGAGATGGTCGTTTCCGATCTCGTCGACGGCGCCGGAGCGCGACGAGTCAGCCAGTCCGAGGTGGGCGCGCGCGATGACGACACGATTCGAGTCGGATTCCGTACCGACGGCACGGATGTCGACGGCGATATCGTGTCCGTGCTGCGGCCGGGTGCCGGGATCGCTTCGAACGCGATCGAGCCGATGCCAGCGGGCCGCGATCTCAGTGCGCGCCAGGATGTTCGGTTTCGAGTGCGCGACGGCGGCACCTATCAGCTGACGAAGTTCGTCGGGGTCGACACCACCCGCACCTCGCCTGACCCGGCGGCGAGCGCATTCGAGGCGGCACAGCGGGCGGTGCGGACGGGATGGGCGAACCTGCTCGCGCAAACATCCGCGGCCTGGCGGGCGCGGTGGCGCGGTGATGTCGAGGTGCCCGGTCAGCCCGATGTGCAGACTTGGGCGCGCGGTGCGTTGTATTCGCTGTACTCCAGCACGAATCCGCAACAGGACAACAGCATTTCGCCGGTCGGGCTAAGCAGCGACAACTACGGCGGCGCCGTGTTCTGGGATGCGGATATCTGGACGTTCCCCGGATTGCTCCAGTTCGCACCGGAATTGGCGAAATCTATCGTGGACTACCGCTTTCGGACCTTGCCCGCCGCGCAAGCCAATGCCGAGCGGCTCGGCTACCGCGGTGCCTTCTATTCGTGGACCAGCGCCAGCCGTGGCGATCTCGACGAATGCCACAGTTGGGACCCGCCGCACTGCCTGACTCAGATTCATCTGCAAGGAGATGCGTCGCTGGCGGCGTGGCAGTACTACGCGGCCACCGGCGACACCGGGTACTTGCGTGAACGCGGTTGGCCGGTGATGCGCGCGCTGGCCGAATTCTGGGCCTCGCGGGTGACGCGCAACGAAGACGGCAGCTACTCGATTCGCAATGTCGCGGGTCCCGACGAGTACAGCAACGGAGTGAACGACGCGGTCTACACCAATGCCGTCGCTGCCCTCGCGCTGCGCAACGCCGCAAGCGCTGCGCAGATTCTGGGCGAACCGCGGCCGCCCGAATGGACCTCGATCGCCGATGGTCTGCGCATGCCGTTCGATGGCAACCGGCGGATATTCGTCCAATTCGACGGCTACACAGGCACTCCTGTCAAACAGGCCGACACCGTACTGCTCATCTACCCATTGGACTGGCCGATGCCGCCGGATGTCGCGGCCAACGTGCTCGAATACTATTCGGAGCGCACGGATCCCGACGGTCCGGCAATGACCGATTCGGTGCATGCCATAGACGCGGCGAAACTCGGCGTCCCCGGCTGCGCCACCGATACCTTCATCGAACGCGCCGCCCGCCCGTTCGTTCGCGCCCCCTTCGGCCAGTTCGCGGAGGCTCGCGGCGCCAAGGTCGCAGCCAAGGATCCCCTCGCCGGTGCGCCCGCCTTCACATTCGTCACCGCGGCAGGCGGATTCCTGCAAACCTTCACCAACGGCCTACTCGGCCTGCGCTTCGACACCGACGCGGTCCGCATCGCGCCAACCCTGCCACCGGAATTCCCCGACGGCCTCACCATCCATGGAATCCACTGGCAAGGCCGAACTTTCGACGCCACCATCGGCCCGGACGAAACCGAACTGACCCTGACTGACGGCCAACCGCTACCGGTCCGAACCGATACCGAAACCCACCTCCTCGACAGCGAACTGACCATCCCGACCCGCCGCCCCGACCGCATCCCCACCGATAACCTCGCCCGCTGCAAACCGGTCACCACCAGCTCCGACGAGCCGGGCAAATACGCCGAAGCCGCCGTAGACGGCACCCCAGCCACCGGCTGGTCCCCCAAATCCGCCACCGCCACCCTCACCGTCGACCTCGGCCAGGAAACCCATATCGACCGCATCCTCCCGCACTGGACCACCCCCACCCCAACTACCTTCACCACCTCCCCCGACAACCACACCTGGACCCCGATCACCCCCGACCCAGCCACCGGCTCCCTCCCCACCACCCTCTCCACCCGCTACATCCGCCTAGAACTCACGACCCCCACCCCTCACCCCACCCTCCGAGAACTCGAAATCACCGGCCCCCGAACCTGACCCAGATCCTTGGGGCACAGCTGGTCCGATGATCACCATGCATCGGTGGCGGCATCGGCCGAGAGACCGATAACACCAGCACATGGTGGTCATTTGTCCAAGGACATGCCGTGGGCAACGCTCGGCGGTCAGTCCTGTATCTTCAGCGCCTGTCGGATTGTCAGTCGCCCTTGGGTTTGCATCAGGGAGCGGCGGTAGATCTTCTCCGCGATGACAACGATCCCGTAGGTCGCGGCCGCCATGAGGGCCAGGGCTATCAGCAGTTCCGACCAGGACGCGGTGCCTTCGGCCAGGCGGGCGGGCATGGCGACAATGGAGACCAAGGGCACATAGGACGCGACCACCCGAGCGGTGCCGGACAGGAAGATTCCGGCGAACAGCACCGCCATGATGAGCAATGACAACGGTGTCGCGGTGGACTGGATGTCCTCGCTGCGGGTCGCCAGCGATCCGGCGACCGCCCACAGGCTGGCAAGAGCCAGAAACCCGACGACGAAGAAGACGATGAACCAGCCTGCGGCAGCGGCGATTTCGCTCACCTGGTCGCCCTTGCCTGTGCATTCCAAACCGATCAGCCCGGCGCCGACGAAGAGCGCGAGCTGTCCGAAGGCCATGACCGTATTACCCATCACCTTCCCGATCAGCAACTGCCGCAATGGAATCGCACTGGCCAGGATTTCCACGATGCGGTTCTGTTTCTCCTCGATCACGCTCTGCGCGATGGACATGCCGAACAGCAACGAGGCCATATAGAACAGGAATGCGAAGACAATGGAAACCACCTTCGCCAGACCGGGATCGACTGCGGAGGGCTCGAGCAGATCGTAGGCGACCACGCCACCGCGACTCAAAGCCTCCATCGAGGTGCCAGCGGCAATCGCATTGCGCTGCACCGCAATCTGCCGGACCGCCGCCGTCAGATATGTCGCGGCATTGTCGTCTTGCCCAGCCTTGCCGACCAGTCGCCACTCTCCTGACCCGGCGGGCACCAAACCGACATCGACCGCATCCTCACGCACCTGTCGCTCCACGGCGGCCGCATCGGCCTGCGGATGCGGCGTGAAAGTGACCTTCTTATCGGCACTTTCGGCAAGACTGTTCGCGGTCGCGATGATCTGATCCGCCCCCGCGCCCGTGCTCGCGACCTCGACCTTGTCGGTTCGGCTACTGACGTATCCGCTGATGGCCAGCGAGACCACAATCGCGACAATGGTGATGACGGTGGAGATGAGAAAGTTCCGATCGCGCAACTTCACCACGACCTCACGCTCGGCGACGATCCGCCACACCCCGCGCGGCGCGGACTCCTCCCTCATGCCGTCACCTCCCGATAGATCTCCGCCACCGACGGCCGTACCTCGGCAAACTCCCGGACCGAACCGTGCGTCAACGCCTCGGTGAGCAATTCATCGGTGCTCGCATCGGTCAGTTCCAACAGCACACCCGACCCATTGCGCTCGAGCACGCGCACCCCGGCGAACGCATCGAGCCACCCGGAATCCCCGCCGAGCACCAACCGGTAGCGCGTCCCGCCCGCCGCGCGCAACTCCTCGACCGCACCCTGCCCAACCACCCGACCGGCCGCGAGGATCACCAACTGATCGCACAACCGCTCGACCAGATCCAGCTGATGCGAGGAGAACAGCACCGGCACCCCCAGCGCCGCATATTCCCGCAGCAGAGACGCCATCGAATCGACGGCGACCGGATCGAGACCGGAGAACGGCTCGTCGAGTATCAGCACATCCGGTTCGGCGATCACCGCCGCCGCGATCTGCACGCGCTGCTGGTTACCGAGCGAAAGCGACTCCAGCTTGTCCTTCCCACGATCCCCGAGCGCGAACCGATCCAATAGTTCGGCCGCGTGCCTCTTGGCTTCGGTGGCCGATTGTCCGCGCAGCCGCGCGAGGTAGACGAGCTGATCGAGCACCGGCTGCTTCGGATACAGGCCGCGTTCCTCGGGCATATAGCCGAACGAACGTCGATCCGCGACGGTCACCGGCCGCCCCCGCCACCGGACCTCCCCGCCGTGAATCGCCAATACCCCCATGATCATTCGCATCGTCGTGGTCTTACCCGCGCCATTGGCGCCGACGAATCCGGTCAGCGCACCGGGCAGCACCGGAAACGACACATCGTCTACCGCCACCTTGTCCCCGAACCGGCGCACCAGGTGCGCGACTTCCAGCATCGAATCTCCGTTGGCGTCGATTTGCCCCAACCCTACCGACGCGACACACCGAGGCAAGACTCACCAGCTGACAAGTGTCGCGAATCAGTGCGGGTCGGGCAGGCCGAGCGCCGGTGCGAGCACGCGCCACGCGCGCGGCAGTTGGGCCTCGAAGTCGGGCCAGGTGTGCATGCCCGTCGGGGCGTAGTCGACGTCGGCCGGGATATTCAGCTCGGCCAATCGTGCGGCGAAGCGCTCGGTGCACGAGCGCGCACCGGCTTCGAGAGCCAGACCCCCGCCCGCCGTCTTCAAGGCTTCGACGAGGTCGGACGCGCGCGAAACCCCGACGAGGTCGGCATCGGTCGGCAGGCCGGTCGCCGCGGACAGATAGATCGTGGTGCCGCGCAGCTGTGCAGCGCCGAGCAGGCTGTCGTGCGCACTCCACTCCGGCGATCCGGGTGGACCCCAGAGATTTTCGACATTGCCGCCGCGCGAGGCGACGGTGATAGTGGTGACCGCCCGACCGAGATCGTCCGCGGTGGAATAACATCCACTCATCCCCGCGACCGCAAGGTATCGCCCGGGATATCGCTGGGCCAGCATCATGGCCGCCTGCGCCCCCATCGACACACCCGCGATCGTCCGCCGCCCATCGGTTTTCAAATACGACTCGATGATCGGCGGCAGCTCGGCGGTGAGAAAAGTCTCCCACCGGTTGAGTCCGAGGGTGGCATCGCGCCGCATCCAGTCGCTGTACATGCTCCCGGTGCCACCGCTGGTCAACACCACATCGACCGGTTTATCCGCGAAGAACTCCGCCGCACGCCCCTTGCTCAGCCAGCCGGATACCGCCTCGCCGTCGACGCCATCGAGCAGATACAGCACCGGACGCGGTCCAGAACCGCTGCCGCGCAAGACATCCACCGTAATGACCCGACGCATGGCGGCCGACGCGATGGCGAAACGCTCGTGCCGCGGCCCGACCGACTCGATGCTGATCGTTCCGGTCCGTGTCATGCCCGGATCGACCGCGGGCGGATCCGCGAGTGCGGGCACGGTTGTCAGCGCGGCGATGAGGGCCATCGCCGCCGCGGTGATCGGCGCTCGAAAACTCATGGTACGACGGCGGCCCGCTCGGCCTGTCTGGCCGCGACGCGGTCGCGCTGCTCCTCGAAACGCGTTGCCTTGATTGCCAACTCGTCGAGGAAGGCGCCGAGCTCGTCGCGGGCGCGTTCGCCGTCGTCGGACAGATCGGTGCGCTCGAAGACATTCCAGGCGCGCAGCACCGGCCGCAGCACGACATCGAGGTGCTGGCGCAAGTCGTAGATACCGTTCTTGGCCAGTACGACGGCGTTTCGCCGGAAGTTGGGCTGGGTGAGTCCGGGCATCTGGAACCGCGTGACGATATCGGTGATCGCGCGCACGGCCTCGTTCGGTGCGAGGTCGAGGGCGGCGGCACTGAGGTTGCGGTAGAAGATCATATGCAGGTTCTCGTCGGCGGCAATCCGTTGCAGCATACGCTCGGCGATGGGCTCATTACAGGCGGCGCCGGTATTTCTGTGACTTATTCTGGTCGCCAGTTCCTGCAGTGTCACATATGCGACCGAGCGAAGGAACTGCGGGCCTTTCTCCGGTTTCGCGACACCCGATGTCATGTGCGCCATTCTGGCCTGTTCCAGGGCCATCGGGTCCACCGCGCGGGTGACCACCAGATAATCGCGCATGACGATCGCATGTCGGTTTTCCTCCGCCGTCCAGCGCCCGACCCAGGTGCCCCAGACACCATCCAGCGAGAACGACTCCGAGATCTCCCGGTGATAGGATGGCAGATTGTCCTCGGTGAGCAGGTTGGTCACCATGGCGATCCGCGCGACCTCCGACAGCTTCGATTGTTCCGGAGCCCAATCGAGGCCGCCCATGGCCGCGAAATTCCGACCGTCGTCCCACGGCACATAATCGTGTGGGTGCCACGCCTTGGCCTTGCGCAGGTGCTCATCGAGATGACATTCGGCGACGGGCTCCAGTTCGCGCAGAATATCGAGATCGGTCATGGCGGTCGTCACACGTGCTCCTTTGTTACCTCTGAACCGAAGATAGGCGGGCTGGTTCAGGCCGATCGAGTGATTCGTCGTTCATTGGGCGAGCTGACGACGGGTCGACGACCAGGCTGGAAGCCGTCACAACTCGGCAGATCGGCCAGCCGATACAGCCCCGGCGGACGGCCCTCGGCGAGGAGTCGGGCGAGCAGTTCCTGCGCGGACCCGGCCAATTCGGGAATCCGGGCGGTCTCACCGGAGGCCACCACCGCGGTCAGCGGCACCTCGGCGGCCTCGCTGACCAGCTCGAGCACGTCCGGGGTGAGCGCGAGCGGTGTCATGGCCGATATCTCGTCGATCGGCACCAGGACCGTGCCGCCGTCGTCGGACAGCAGCGACAGCGCCCGGGAACCGAGCGGCATCGCCAGCGCCGCCTGCACCCGGCGCAGCTTCCGGCGAGCCGCGGACGGTGCACCGAGTCCGGGTCTTCGCTCGTCCGGATGCGCGGGAATCGCGACGGCGACGACCTGGTACGACGCGGCGACGCTGACACCAGCGCGTCCGGCCAGCCGTGCGACGCCGTGCCCACTGAGCAGCGCTGATACCAGTGTCTGCGCGGCGGTCTGCTGTTCCCGGGCGACCTGGCGGTGTTCGTCCAGATAAGCCGTCGAGGTCGCCGTCGTCACTATTTCCAACACCCGCACGATCAATCCCGCCGCGGCCGCCACCTGGTTGGCATCCTGGTCCGCCGCGTGTTCGGCGAGAAATTCCAGCCCGACGTGCACACCGTCGTGATAGGCGTCGAGCACGGTTTCCAGCGCTACCCCCTCCCGTGCCCACCGCGCGGCCGATCCGGTGATCACCGCAGGCAGATCGGGGACCGGAGCCAACCGCGGTTCCAATACTCGAGCGGCCTCCGCCAGGCAGGTGCGCGTGATAGTACCGAGATCTTCACGCTGCGTGCGCCCGGCCTGAAAAATCAAATATTCGACCAGTTTCGATTCCAGGCTCTCGCTGCCCGAACCAGCCTGTTTGCCTACCATGACTCTGAAAGGCTAGCGGTGATCGGCGGACAAATCGCATACCTGGCCGGTAATTAGGAAAGTCATCACACTCTGCCGACAAGCTTGGGCGAAATCACAAGCAGCGGAGCGTTTCTCGGTCGCAATATTTCCGGTAATTCAGTTGATCGGATATGGTCGGTGCGGCCGTGTTCCCGGCGGGGACATCGACGTGGGTGCGCCACCCGGCTCAGCGGCTGTAACGCCCGACGACGATCCACCGACGGCATCGAGGACAGCACCGGTGAGCTGTCCCGGACAAAGTTTTGTATCCAGTGCTGCGGGTCGTGTGCCCGATAGCATCGAGCGCCTTGTACCGTTCGGTGACCCCGGACGGCGCATGGCGACGAGTTCGAAGGATGGCATACGACCATATGAGCGGCACGCGAGAAAAGCTGGAGGAACTCAGGGATATCCTGGAGCTCGCCGAGGAACCCGCTGGCGAGACCGGTATCGCGAAACGCAAGACCAAGGGCATACCGAGTGCGCGCGAGCGCGTGCGCATGCTGCTGGACCAGGGCTCCTTCGTGGAGATGGGCGCGCTGGTGCGCCAGCCGGGCAGCACCGAGGGCATGTACGGCGACGGTGTGGTCACCGGCCGCGGCTACATCGACGGCCGACCGGTCGTCGTCATCGCCCACGACCAGACCGTATACGGCGGTTCGGTCGGCGAGATGTTCGGCCGAAAGGTCGCCGCCGCAATGGAATTCGCGCAGGAGAACGCCTGCCCGGTGGTGTCGATCAACGATTCCGGCGGCGCTCGCATCCAGGAGGCGGTGACCTCGCTGGCCTGGTACGCACTGATGTGCCGACGCCAGGAGGATCTGTCCGGCTTCGTGCCGATGGTCGCGGTCATGCTCGGCAAATGCGCGGCCGGTTCGGTCTATGGCCCGGTCAATATGGATGTGCTGGTCGCGACCGAGAAGTCGTACATGTTCGTCACCGGCCCGGAGGTCATCAAGGGCGTGACGGGCGAGGTGGTCAGCGCCGACGATCTCGGTGGCGCCGCCGCCCTGCAGGCCAACGGCACTGTGCACCACGTCGCCGCCGACGAGCAGGCCGCCTTCGACTGGGTCCGCAGCTATCTGAGCTACCTGCCGTCGAGCTGCCTCGAGCAGGCTCCGGTGGTGAATCCGGGCCTGGAACCGGAGACCACCGCCCACGACCTCGAGCTGGACTCGATCATTCCGGATTCCGATCGGTCCGGTTACGACATGCACGAGGTGCTGCTGCGCATCTTCGACGACGGCGATTTCCACGAGGTCAGCGCTGGTACCGCCCAGAATCTGATCACCGGATTCGCCAGGGTCGACGGTCGAAGTGTCGGCGTGGTGGCCAATCAGCCGCAGGTGCTCGGCGGCGCACTGGACGGACTGTGCTCGGATAAGGCGGCATATTTCATCCGGCTGTGCGACGCCTTCGGTCTGCCGCTGATCTTCGTCGTCGACACCCCCGGTGTGCTGCCCGGTCTCGAAGAGGAACGCAATGGCGTCATCAAGCGCGGTGGCCGGTTCTTCCGCGCGGTCATCGAGGCCACCGTGCCGATCGTCTCGATCGTGACGCGCAAGGCTTACGGCGGCGGCTACGCGGTGATGGGCTGCAAGCCGCTGGGCGCGGACCTGGCCCTGGCCTGGCCGACGGCACAGATCGCGGTGATGGGCGCCGAGAGCATGGTCGGCATCATCGGCCGCAGGCAGCTGGAGGCGACCCCGCCCGACCAGCGCGCCACCGTGCGCCAGCAAATGATCGATTTCTACAACGCCACCGTGGCCACCCCGTGGACCGCCGCCGAACGCGGTTACATCGATGCCGTGGTCGAGCCTTCGCAGACCCGGTTGGAGATCCGCAGGGCGCTGCGCCTGCTTCGGGACAAGGGCGCGGTGCGCAAGCACAATCCGCGCAAGCACAGCCTCTTCCCGGTCTAGTGCCCCATTTGTGTCGTGTCACAGCGCAAACGGTTAGCGGTCGTGCGATGTCCGATGTTGGGTCGCACGACGCGCGGCCCGATACCGCTGTGCCCTAACGTCATCGGTGCCCGATCCCGTGTTCGCCGCACGACAGCCGGGTACGCGGCGTGCCCATCGGGAGTGTCCCTACCCACTCCGGGTGGGCGCGCCGCACTCGCACACTAGGCCTGATCCGGACGCGTCCCGTGGTTGCCCCAGATGCGTTCCACCGTGGCCCATTCGGTCTCCCACAACCGGGCCCTACGTCGATCGAGCGCGCGGCGCAGCAGTGCGTAGCCGCAGCCGAAGCAGACCGCGATCCCGAAGACCATGCCGGTACTGATCAGCAATGCCTTGCTCAGCGCCCGGGTGCTCGACGGCGGCTCGGTGACCTTGCCCGAGCCGTCGAGCCAAATCTTCACCGAGGCACCGGCTTTCACCAATCCGGTGGCCTGGTAGTCGCTGGTGTGGGTGACACCGGCGGCGTCGCGCCACTGCACCCGAGCCGGGGTGATGGGCGCGTAGAGCGGCGCCTTGCCGACCTCGATCACGGTCGCGTCGACCTCGTGCAACCGCGCCGCCTCGGCCCGCGCGATGCGGTCTTCGGTCTGATAGACCCGGCCGCCCACCGCCATCGACAGCAGCGGGGCGATGATCAGGAACAACAGCGTGAGCATCGCGGCGACCGCCAATTGGAGACGATCCTCGCGGCGGCGCATCGGATTTCGGTCCAGGCCGACCCGGCGGCAGGTGCGGCGGACGACGCTCGGTGACCCGGTTGCTGCGGTCATGACGATGACACCTCGCTCTGGAATTCAGCTGTCAGCCCGTGAAGGGTGTCGAAGAATGTGTCGATGAGATCGGGTAATCCGTCGGTGTCGGTGCCCGCGCCCCAAGCCTGCAGGGCGGCGATGAGCAGCCCGGTCCCGGCCGCGACGGCCGCCTCCGGGCGCCGGTCAACGGCGGGATCGACGCCGAGTCTGGCGGCGATGATCCGCACGGATTCGCGCTGCCCGTCCAGCCGGATGCGCTGATAGCCCGCGGCCAGTGTCGGTTCCGCCTCGAAGCGTTGGAATAGGGCCCAGCGCCGGGCCAGGCGCGCCGCCCTCGGTCCGGTATGTTCGGCGGCCAGCCAATCGTGCAGGGCATTGCGGTAGGCGACCAGCGGCGATTCGCCCGCGGGGCGGCGGCACAGCGCCTCGTTGAACAGGTGTACGTCCTGGTCGATTTCACCGAGCACGGCCTCCTCGATGGAGGAGAAATGACGACTGAAGGTCCGCCTGGTGACCCCGGCGCGCTCCGCGATGTCCTCGACGGCCACCGAATCCAACCCGCGCTCGTTGAGCAGGTCGAATGCGGCGCGCGACATTGCCGCGCGACTGCGGAGCGTACGCAGCCGACGGCCGTCGAGGTCGACTTCGTCGTCGATACCCATATCGGCAGTCTACGCCCTATTGTCCCATCGGGACATTAGTTCGCTGTGATTCGCATCAGGGCTTTCGCGCCAGCCCGGTGACGATGAGCTGCTCCCAGACGGTGAGCTCGCGGCCGACGGTGCCGACCGATGCCGCCTCACCCGCGGGCGCATCCGGTCGCCACAACGCCGACGGGACGATATCGGGTTCGAGGACTTCCAGATCGCCGAAGAGGCCGCGGATCTCCTCGGTATCGCGCCAGCGGCCGCGTCCGAAGGTGGCCTGCAGCTTCTGTTCGGCGGCGGCGGTCTCGGGATTGTGGCCGGAGCGGAAGTGCGTGATGAATACGTAACTGCCGGAAGGGATTTGGTCGTTCCAGAAGCGCACCACGGCGGCCGGATCCTCGTCGTCGTTGAAGTGGTGCAGGATCGAACTGAAGATGACGCCGACCGGCTGATCGAAATCGATCAGCCGTGTGACATCCGGGTGATCGCGGATGGATTCGGGCTCGCGGGCATCGGCCTGGATCACCGTGGTGTTCTCATCGGTGGCCAGCAGGGCGCGGCCGTGTGCGAGCACGATCGGATCGTTGTCGACGTACACCACCCGGGCGTCGGGGGCATGCCGCTTGGCTACCTGATGCACATTGTCGGCGGTCGGCAGGCCGCTGCCGAAGTCGATGAACTGCCGCATACCCGTGCGGGCCATATCGCGCACCCCGCGGATCAACGCCTGCCTGCTGGTGAAGGCGATCGCCACCGAACCGGGCAGGTTCACCTTGAAGTGGTCACCGACCTCCTGATCGACCAGATAGTTGTCCTTACCGCCGAGCAGATAGTCATAGACCCTGGCGATACTCGGTTTGCTCTGATCAATCTCCCGGTCGAGCCGAGTCGGGGGCGCAGCATCGTCGGTCATTGTCAACACCTTCGTCCACGGGACCTGTGCGTTTCCTATCGTATGAGACCCGGCATCACACCGTACGCACTTGACGAACCAGGCGTGGCACGCCGAGTTCGATTGTCCCGCTTATTGTTTCGACGGATCACCGCGAATCGCCGGGCGCCGCTGGATGATCGAGCGTCTCGGGGTGCCGTTCACACAGGGCGCGCAGCAATCCAGGAGTGTACTCGGGTGGCGCGGCATGAACCGACAGTTGATTGGCCACCGCGCGATACGCGTCGAGGTCGGCGGTCTTGTCCAGATACAGCGCACTGGTGAGTTGCTGCAGATAGACGATGTCGGGCAGATCGGCTTCGGTGAAGCGCAACATGGTGAACGCGCCATCGGCCAACGCCGGACCGCCGACATGATCGGGCAGCACCTGCAAGGTGATGTGCGGCTCCTCGGCGATGCGCAGCAAATACTCGAGCTGGGCACGCCATACCGTCGACCCGCCGATCGGCCTGCGCAGCGCCGCCTCCTCGACGATCAGCCACAACTGCGGCGGATGCGGGCGACGCAAGATCTCTTGACGGCGCAACCGCAGTGCGACGCGCCGGGCGATCGCCTCCGCCGATTCGGTCGGATGCGCCATCGATAGCAAGGCCCGCGCGTAGTCGGCGGTCTGCAGCAGTTCGGGCACCGCCCTCGGCTCGTAGCCGCGGATCAGCTTGGCGGCCTGCTCGAGTCCGAGATAGGTGTCGAACCACTTGGGCAACCAGTCGCTATCGCGATGCCACCAGCCCGAGGCGTTGGCCTGGCGCGCGAGCTCCTTGAACTCCTCGCGCTCTTCCGGGTCGGTGACCCGGTAGAGCGTAAGCAGATCGAGTAGATCGCGTTCCCGGAAACCGGTGCGGCCCAACTCGAGTCGGCTGATCTTCGAATGCGAACCGCGAATCGCCTCGCCCGCATCCTCGCGGGAGATGTCACAGGCCTCGCGCAGCCGTCGCATCCGACTGCCGAGCATCATCCGCAGTACCGTCGGCCCACCGTCGGCAGCAGGGTTCTTGCCGGAAAATGAATGCCGCACTTCCGAAGCACGCATTCGACAAGTCTGCCATGGAATTGCCGCAACCGACTAGAACCAAAATGCCCCATTTCCACAAACATTCGCACATCTGCAAGTACATTTCCAAATATCTTCGGTCCGGCATCGTCGGTTCAGCGCAGTAGCACCTCCGCGGTTGCCCGGCCGAACAGCTTGCGACCGTCGGAGATCGCGGTGAGCGTGATGGTCGCCGCGCGGCGATCCGGATCCAATGCCTTGACGCGGCCGCGGAATTCGATCTCGCTCTGCCGGGTCGCCGAGACCGGGGCGAATCCGGCGAACCGCACACCGTATTCGCTGATCGCGGCTGGATCGCCGAGCCAGTCGGTGAGATAGCTCGCGCCGAGCCCCATGGTCAGCAGGCCGTGCGAGACCACACCTGGCAGTCCGGCGGCGACCGCGACATGCTCGCTGAAGTGGATCGGATTCGAATCACCCGATACCCCAGCATAATTCACCAGATCACCGCGCGAGAGCGGCAGGACGCGGGTGGGCAGTTCGGCACCGACGCGCAGCTCGTCGAACTCCATGCCGCACGGCATCCGCACCGGGGTCTCGTCCACACCGCCATCGGGCAACGCCTCGTCGAAGCATTCGACCATGCCACCGTCCAAGGCATGCTCCGGCCGCCGGGTCGCGTGCTGCCGCTGGGACAGCGCCTCGCCGCTCATGATGACGCCGTCGACAGCGGTGACCAGTTCGGTGGCCACCTCGGCGCCGGTGTTCGCCGCCACGGTGGTGTGCGCGGTCTGCAGCAGCTCCTTGTACTGGTTGGTGAACACATTCCGGATGACCATGAAATCCATATCGCCGAATTGCCGAAACGATTCGACATAGGTGTCGCAGCGCAGTTGGTCACCGGCGACGAGCGGCCGGTGCGCCCGGATGCTCTGCTCGGTCTGCAGCACCTGGCTGATGTCGTAACCGGTCAGCACCGAATCGAACATCTTGTGCTGGAGCAGCAGCAAGATGATCGAGGAAAAGGTGGGCGGTGCGATGAGCCCGTCGTAGCCGAGTGCCCACGCCGCCTCTTCATGCCAATGTGCGGGATGGAAGCCGCGAACCGCCCTGGCGAATTCGCGAATCTTCTCCCGCCCGACCTCGTAATGGTCGGACATCCGATAGTGGCGCCCCACCATCGCGCTTGCCTGTTCGGATCCACTCAAATACGTCACGTGTCATACATCGCCTCCCCACCACCAGGTGCAACACTAATAGCTGATCGCCATAAGTTCCTCAGCATTCATCGGGCGCGGGCACGCCCTGAAGGCGCTGATCCAGCCAGACCATCGCCTCCGGATAGCCGAGTCCCCCGGCGATGATGTGTTCACCGAGGACGCTGCGATACATCGCCGAGACCCCGAGATCACACTGCTCCTGGTAGAGGTTGCGCGCACCCTCGGCCGGAATCCAGAATTCCTGCTCGCCGTTGTAGATGTAGAGCGGTGTCGCGGACTTCATGTCCGCCATGCGCGTCACGTCGTAGATCTCGGTGGCGACCTCGGAGTGCAGCGGATCCGGAATCTTGGCGGCGATATCGATCGGCAGCATCAGCAACCCGACCGCACCGAAAACGCTGCCGCACAGATCTTTCAGCGGTGAGGTCGCCGCCCACTGCGCCAGATTGTTCATACTTGCCAGGATCGCCGGACGCTCCCGGCCGACGCCGAAGGTCGCGGCCAGGAACACACCCGAGGCGAGGTTGCCGTTCATGCTGCGCCCGAGGATTTCGTAGTCGGCGGGCACACCGCCGAGCGCGGCGCCGACGATCGATCCGGCCAACTCCGGCGCGTAGCTGTCGATCAGCTTCACCGCACCCTTGGTGGCGATGGCGCCGCCGGAATAGCCGGTCATACCGAACCGGCTGTCGCCGAATTCGTCGGGGCGCAGGCCGCGCACCGCGCGAATGGCATCGAGCACGGCATGTCCGGCGACGTAGGGCTCCGCGTAGGCCATCCACGGCCCCTCGTGGTCCGGAATCAGCACCGCGTATCCGCGCAATGCCGCCAATTGCGTTGTGGGCGGCAGGAAGTCGGTGATACTGGTATTGCGTGACCAGCCGTGCGAGAAGGTGTAGCTCGGCGTGCAGTCCCGGCCGAGCGCATCGATCGGCAGGTTGTTCACAACCACCGGCCTGCTACCCGGACCGGGCCATGCGGTTGCCGGAATGATCAATGTGGCGGTGGCATACGAGGCCGCGCCCTGCGAATCGGTGGTGCGGTATTTCAGCAGCAGCGCCTGCCGCATCGGCACCAGCACCAACGGCGCGGCCGTGGCGCTGACATCGCGCACCTCGACGAGCTCACCCGGCGCGTAATCGTCCAGATCGGCGGGCCAGGCGTCGAAGATCGGGTCGCCGATGGCGCTCGGCGCCGAGGCCTGACGCAGGGCGACCAAGGCCGGGGACAGGGTGGTGGCCTCCTGCATCGGACCGGAAAGATGCGGCCCGGCAGCGATCGGTGGCGGCGGGATGACGCTATCGATCCACTGCTGCAGATCCGGAAGTATCGAAGCGGCATCGGTCGGAATCGGCAATGCGGGCAGACCGGGAATCGGGGGCGGGGCCGGTGCGGGCGGCGGTTCGGCCGCCGCCTCCCCCATCGCGACCGGACACACCAGTAACAGCGCGAAAACAATGACACGCAGGCAGCTCATCAACACACGCCCCAGGGTGGAAGTCGGGTTCCCTGGCGCCCGGGTTTATGGTGCCTTCGCCCCCCGAAATGCCCCTGAGTGCCGAGGCCAGGAAGTCAGGCTAACCGAGGCGACTCGTCCGGAGACCCCGCCGTGCCCGAGTTGTGTGTGTCACGTCGCCGAATCGCAATAATCCGAGCCGAATCCGCTTGTCCGGCAATGCGGGTCAACAGTTGCTCGGCGCGACCTCCCCTCGGAATCGCGCGTCCAACCAAGTCAGCGCCGCCGGAATGCCCAGGACCGCGGCGGTGAGATGGTCGGGTACCGGGATCTGCTCGGACTGCACCCGCGCCCCGGCAGCACACCAGCGCTTATCGGTGTTCACCACCGCATCGACGGGAATGAGTCCATCGATCGGCGAATGCCATTCGAAGATCGGCGTTTTCGGCACGCCGTCGTAGAGTTCGAGGCTGTTCTCCTCGACCACCGCGCGTGCGGTGGCATCGTTGATCATCGAGGTCGACTTGGCGAAGTCCAGCGCCCCGCGCCCCGCACCCGTGGCCAGGATGTCATTGGTGCAGCTGTTGGCGATCGCGGCCCGTGCGTTGAGGCCGCGCTCGTTGAGTTGGTCGCTGAGCGGGAAGCGGTCCGGATACTCCCGCTCCAGCCCGAGTCCGGCAGCCAGCGCGAGCCCGAAAACCGGATGCGAATTCAGGCCGAGGGTCTCCAGCATGGTCACCAGATTCATCGGCACACCGCCCATCGCGGCCCCGGCGATCTCCAGGTCCGGCGCGTACTCGGGCGCGAGCGCGGCCGCCCATGCGGTCGCCATGCCGCCGCCGGAGTACCCGACCATCGATACCGGACTATTGCGCACCTGCAATTCGGCCACCTGCCGCACCGCACGGATGCCGTCGAGGGTGATCATGCCGCCCAATTTGGCGGCGCCGTAGGCGAAATTCGGTCCGAGGTGATCCGGCAGCGCGACGCTCCAGCCGCGCGAGAGCAACACATTCCAGCCCGGCGCCTCCCGGACGATGAGGTTCGGATCGCCGGTGTAGAGCACCCGCGATACCGAGCACTCGGCGCCGAGGCCGTTGATGATGTGCTGGTAGGAGAGCAAGGGGCCGTCGGGGGCGTGCGCCTTCGGGGTGAGCACCGTGGTGGTCGCCGCGATCGGCTGGCCTTCGGAGCTGGTGGAGCGGAAGCGCACGACGGTCACGGTGGTATCCGGGAAGATCGCCAGCGGCGGCATCATCCGCGTCGCGATCACATCACCGGGTTTCATACCCGCCAGATCGGGCGGGGTCGCGTAGAAGGGGTCGGGATCAGGGGTGGGATACAGAGGTGTGGTGTGGGCGACGCCTGCTGCCGCCGTCAGCACCATCAGCAGACCGATCGCCATGGCCAGCGACTGTTTGCCGGTCGTTCGAATCAGGGCGCGGAGTCCGCGAATCGGTCTACGTAGGGCCGGTCTCATCGACGTATTGCCTCCGGGAGAGTTTGGTCCAACGTTGCGAACATAGTCGACCGTGCTTGTCGAGGAGGCAAAGGGCAAGCGAAATGTTTTGAGAAATCACAACTCTCGCCGTGCAAGACAGTGGTCGATGGCCGGGCGCCTTCGTGACTGTCTCCGATCGCGAGGTGTCGTGCCTGTGACATGTCCAGCCGATCGGCCGGACCATGTTCTCCACCATGGCGCGTGACTTACCGTCACACCTATCGACACGGATAGCCGGGTCGGAAGGAGACGGTGGCATGGACGGCACTGTAAAAACTGGAACGGACTCCACCGTGCGAAACTCGGTGTATCCGACGGATCTCCAGGATCCACCGACGCGCCGGGTCACCGTCTACTTCGACGGCCCGACCCCCGAGGACGCACTCGTGCTCGAGTACGCCGCCACCCGGACCGAGGCCTGGGAATTCACCTCGGCCGCGGTCAACGCCGGGCTCACCGTGACGGTCGACAGCAAGGTGCGTCCAGAACTGCGCCGACTGCCTTGCCGCTCGCTGTGGCACTGACGGCGGCCGTGGCACCGCTGCCGTAACCGCTGGGCGGCCTTCGGCGGTATGGCTGTTGTGCCGCCGCGCGATGACTACTCTCGGATGGTGGACACCATGCGGGAGGATCGACGTTGACCCAACGGACTACCGGACCGGCACAATGGGGTGCCGTGCTGCTGTGCTGCGGCGCGCTGGTCCCGGCTGTCGCGGCGTGCGGCGCCGACGAGACACCGTCGGCCGCGCCGACGACTACGCCGACGACTACGGCCGCACGCGTAACCACCACGCCCCTTGCCGCACCACCGAGCGTCGATCCCTACGCCGGTATGCCGCTCATCGACCACACCACCTGGACCGAGAGCATCGACGGCCCACGCCTGCTGGTGTACCCCACCGCGGCCGGGCGGCGCGAGACCTTTCCGAATACCGAGGAACGGGCCTGGCAGGAAGTACTCACTGACTCCCCTGACGCGGATTCGCCCGGAATGCGTGACCAGTTCGTGTGTCACTGGGTCTGGGCGCGCATGGTGCAGCCCGACAAGGAGAGCTGGAATCTGGAACCCTGGCGTCCGGCGGTCGGCTATCAGGCCACCGTGCAGGCGTCGTGTAACCCCGGAGGACCCGAACGCTGACCATTTCGAGCGATCTGCACGCAATCGCTACGGCCCCGAAAGGACCCACATGCGCGTCGTCATCGCAGGCGGACACGGGAAGATCGCCCTACTGCTCGGCGGAATACTCGCTGGGCGCGGCGACGAGGTCGATAGCCTCATCCGCAATGCCGACCATGCGGACGAGGTCGCGGCCACCGGCGCACGGCCGGTCGTCTTCGATCTCGAGCACAGCACGGTGGCCGAGCTCGCCGCCGTCGTAAAAGGCTCCGACGCCTTGGTTTTCGCCGCGGGCGCCGGTGCGGGCAGTGGGGCGGCCCGCAAGTACACGGTGGACAGGGACGGTTCGGTGCTGTTGGCCGATGCCGCCGAGGCGGCCGGGGTCCGGCGGTTCGTGCAGATCTCCACCATGGGCGCGGGTAAGCCGCCCGCACCCGGCACCGATGAGGTCTGGGCCGCCTATATCGACGCCAAGACCCAGGCCGAGGACGATCTGCGCGCCCGCGATCTGGATTGGACGATCCTGCGCCCCGGCCGCCTGCTCGATACCGCCGCGACCGACCGGATCCTGCTGAGCACGCCGCCACTTCCCTACGGCAGCGTCGCCCGTGCCGATGTCGCCGCCGTGCTCGCCGAAATTCTGTCCGCGTCACAGGCCACGCACACCACCTTGGAGCTCGTCGCGGGTGACACTCCGGTAACGCGCGCGGTCTCGGAAATTGGTAGCCAGCCGGTCGCCGAAGGCGGTGCCGCCCTTACCGATTGATATTTTTCGCCGCTAGATTGGAGAACATAACCGTGTTCAGCCGTATCACTTCCCTGAAGCTGCGACCCGGATCCCGTGGCGAATTCCTCGATGTGGTAAGTCGCAGTGCCGCCGCATCAGTGCGCGAGGAACCCGGTTGCCTGCGATTCGATGTGTGTGCCGACCGCGTAGATCCGCATCGGTTTTTCCTCTACCAGGTCTATATCGATGAGGAGGCCGCAGAAGCGCACCGTTTCACCGAGCATTTCCTGGCCTGGCGCTGTGCGGCCGACCGATATGTGGAGCCAGGGACTCAGGTTCACTACAGCACCGATGTGGTGGTCAATGCGAAATGATCGCGCCGAATTCGCCACGCATCCGCGCCGGTTCGCGGATGATTAGCAGATGCGAAAACCCAACTGCGAACGCACAATCGATCGTGCAGATGTGCTTGCATATGAAAGGCACACCGACCTAAACTCAGTCCCGCAAGGCATTACAGGGGACAACCAGGGGAGGCCGCGTGGGTGAACCAAGGGCCGATGTCGCCAGAGGTTTGCTGCCGCCAGACGCAAGGGGTGTTCGAATGGACCAACCACTTCACGGCGGCCGGCTCGGGATCGCCGAAGCCGCACTGGCCGACCAGCCAGCGAACGGTATAACAACTATGAGCACACCGTCGACCCGAAGCGGACAGCGCAGTACCGCGTACTCGCGAGAAACCGCAGTCGCTTTCGTCATCGATGCCGTCGAGTCGACCGGTGCGGCCACTCGACACGATTTCGATATCGACCGGATCGTCACCACCGCGCATGCGATGGCCGACGACTGGGATCTAGAGAACCTGCAGCCAGCGACGTTCTGGCGCATCGCCTCCAGCTTCATCAAGCAGTGATCGGTAAACACCGACCACCGCGTCCAATGATGTAGCAGCGCAACCGAATTGCGTTACGCCCCAGTCGGCGATGCCCACTGTGCCGTGTAGGCCCGCAGTGCGACCTTGGCCTCGCGCAACAGATTCGGATCGCCGTCGGGATCAGATCGGAACGCCTCCTGGAGGACGGCATCGCCCATGAGATGGGCGGCGCGGCAGGCGATATCGAGTCCTTCGATGTCGGCCACCGCGCCTTGGGCGAGCATGACATCGCGTAGCGTCACCGCCATCCGGCGTTTGTGCTCGCGATCGGCGGCCCGTGCGGCCTCGTTGAAATCCTTGCCGAACCACAGCGCGCGGAAGCCGGGCTCGTCCCGGTAGACCTGGGCGAACGCGTCCACCAGGACGCCGATCGGATCGTCCCAGCGCTGGCCGCGCGCGAGTTCGAGCAGCAGGGCCGCCTTGGCCTCCAATTGCTCGATATAGGCCGCGGCGAGGGTTTCGATGACGGCCTCGCGATCCGGCAGGTACTGATACAGCGAGCCCACCGAAATGCGTGCCTCCGCAGCCACTCTGATCATGGTCAGCGCCTCGACGCCCTCCGTGGCGATCAGTCGATCGGCCACCTCGAGCACCCGCGCCAACCGCTCCCGACTGCGCGCCTGAATCGGCACGCGGCGCAGGCTCGCCTCGGGCAGTGCACGGATCGGCACGGATTACCTCCGAACGTAATGTGAATCATATTCAGGTTTAGGTAGAGTATCCGGATGACCACCATCGCACCAAGCGAACGCGCCCAGGTAGCGACGGCCTGTCAGCGCTTGGCCGCGCACGGGTTGCTGATCGGCACCGCGGGCAATGTGAGCCTGCGCTGTGGTGATCTGGTCGCCATCACGGCGACCGGCGCGGTGCTCGCGGAGGTCACCGCCGAGGACGTCACGGTGGTCGATCTGTCCGGCCAGGTGGTCGCGGGACGCTACGCACCCACCTCCGAATTGGGTTTGCATCTCGATATCTATCGCACCTACACCACGCAGGCGGTCGTGCACACCCATGCACCCAAGGCGACGGCCATCGCCTGTGTGCTCGACGAGCTGCCGGTCATCCATTACCAGCAGCTGCTGCTGGGCGGTGCGACGAGGGTCGCCCCGTTCCATCCCTTCGGCACCGTCGAACTCGCGGGTGCGGTGCGAACGGCGTTGCGGGACAGGCAGTCTGCGTTGCTGGCCAATCACGGCGCGGTCACCGTCGGCGCGTCGCTGGACCGAGCCGTCGAATCCGCGCTGCTGCTGGAGTGGGCCTGCGCGCTGTATCTGGACGCGATGACGATCGGCAGGCCGCGCGAACTCACCGAACAGCAGCAGGCCGCGGTCGTCGAGGTGGCACTGCGCACCGGATACGGCACCCGCAAACCGCTGGAGAAGGACACCGAATGAACGTAATCGCTTTGGGCGCACATGTTTTGGATATTTTAGTCCGACCCGTCGCGGCCATACCCGAAGGCCAGCAGACCGCACTGGTCGAAGACATTCGCATCACCCCGGCGGGGACGGCCGCGGGCACCGCGCTGACACTGGCCAAACTCGGCGCGAGCGTACGAACCGCGGGTGCGATCGGCGCGGATACCTCCGGCGATATCTTGCTCGGGCTGCTCGCCAAGGCGGGCATCGACACGAAACTGGTGGTGCGCAAGGAAGATCAGCCCACCTCCTCGTCGGTGCTGCCGATCCGTCCCAATGGCGAGCGTCCCAGCCTGCATCTATTGGGCGCCAACCCGTTCTACACCCTCGACGATATCGATTGGGCCGCATTGGCCGCCGCCGACCATCTGCACCTCGGCGGTCCGGAGCTGATCGGCGCGGCCGATGCCGCGCGAATCCTGCGCCACGCCAAGGACAATGGTGTCAGCACCTCGGTCGATCTCATCGCGCCCGGCGTGTTGGGCAGCCTCGACGCCATCGCCGAGGTCCTTCCGCATACCGACTACTTTCTTCCGAATGACGAACAGGTGCTCGGCTTCACCGGCACCACCGATCTGATGGCGGGCTGCGAAGTGCTCAAAGACGCGGGCGCAAGCGTTCTGGCGATCACCCGGGGTGCCGACGGCGCCCTACTCGTCGGCCCAGACAACCATCAGCGCATCCCCGCATTCGCCGTCGACGTCGTCGACACCACCGGCTGCGGCGACGCCTTCTCCGCCGGTTTCATCCGGGCGGTCGCACTCGGCCGGAATCTGCGTGCCGCCGCGGTACTCGGCAATGCGGTCGCCGCACTGGTCGCCCGCGGACTCGGCAGTGACCACGGCGATTTCGATCTCGCCGCCGCGGACGCGTTCGCAGCCGAAACAAGCACTATCGACCCGAACGAGCCGGGTCGATAGCGATACTCAGGCCCTCTTGGCGTACTCGGCGAGGATCTTCAGCGACTCGCCGGGCGCTTCGGCCTGCACACTCAGGCGGTCCATGACCGAGAGGTACAGCGCCAGATCCTGTTTCCGATCCAGGTACAGCGCACTGGTCAGATGTTCGAGATAGACGATGTCGGGCAGCTCGGTCTCGGCGAAACGCAAGATACTGAACGAACTGCCCGCCGCCGCGTGCTCACCCGCCGAGTACGGCAGGACCTGCACCGTGACATTCGGTAGTTCCGCCAACTCGATGAGGTGCTCCATCTGCTCGCGGTGCACCCGCGAGCCACCGACCGGCCGATGCAGCGCGGCCTCATCGATGATCGCCCAGACGATGGGCGGATCGGCCCGGCGCAGCACCTCCTGCCGACGGATGCGGACCTGCACGCGGCGGTCCATATCGGCGTCCTCGTACCCGAGTGACATTACGGCCCTGGCATATTCGGGCGTCTGCAGCAGCCCGGGCACCAGATGCGCCTCGTAGGTACGGATCTTGGTCGCGGCCTGCTCCAGGCCGAGGTAGGTGCCGAACCAGGACGGCAGCAGATCGCTGTAGCGATGCCACCAGCCTGGTTCGTTCGCCTGCCTGGCCAGATCAAGGAAACGCTCCCGCTCCTCGGCGTCGGTGACGCCGTACAGGGTCAGCAGGTCGCGGATATCGCGTTCCTTGAAACCGGTGCGCCCCAACTCGAGACGACTGATCTTGGCGTGTGAACCGCGGATGGCGTCACCTGCGGCCTCACGGGTGATGCCGTTCTTCACCCGGAGGTCACGCAACTGCCCGCCCAGTGCGATCCGCAATACGGTCGGACCACGTTCCACTACAACCGATTGCACACGACCGTCGTCATCGGGTTCTGCGATCATGAAGTCATCTCCGATACTCGGGTTTGACCACAGTGTGTCACAAACACCACGTCGAAACACACCGCACCGATCGCCTATGTTACCGCTCAGCTAGTCAGGTCGTCGAACTCCCCGGCCTTCGCGCCGCGCACGAACGCGTCGATCTCCGGTCGAGTGTAGAACAGGATGCCACCTTCCGGGTCGCGTGAATTGCGAACGGCGATCGAACCATCCGACGCCTCGGCGACCTCGACGCAGTTACCGCCCGACGGACCGCTGAACGAGCTCTTGCGCCACGCGCCTGTGATCTTGGGTGTACCGGTGTCGAACATCTTCCCCACTCCTCGGCTGCTTCCAGTGTGAGATGTACGCTCGAGCGGCTTTGCAGATGTGCGCTCAAACGTTCTTGCATTTGCACCAACATCTGCAAGATATCACGAAGCTCCCCCCTGTGGCACAAAAGGATTCAGACCTGCCGGTCCTGTTCGTGACGTCTGTTCAACGCGTTACGCGAGTGCTGTACGCGGACTGCGTGCGACGCGCCCGAAAATGCGCGATCGACTCCTCGATCCCACAGGTCGAGTCGACGCGAATCTTGTACTGTCACAGTGCACATCGGCCGTGCCAGCCAATCGCGACACCCGCCGCCTGAGCAGTCCGGTTCACCGTTTATCAGCTCGCCGAGGAGTCCAGCCCCATGTCCGACAATCAAGCCCCGCTCATCCGGACCGACATCCCCCATTCCGCGCGCATCTGGAACTACTGGATGGGCGGCAAGGACTATTACGAAATCGACCGGATCGCAGGTGATGCCGGTGTCGAGGTGGATCCGGACATCACCACCATGGCAGTGCAGTCGCGCCAGTTCCTCATTCGCGCGGTGCGTTATCTGGCGGGCGAGGAGGGCATCCGCCAGTTCCTCGATATCGGCACCGGCCTGCCGACCATGCAGAACACCCACGAGGTCGCCCAGGGCGTCGCGCCCGAGTCGAAGGTCGTCTACGTCGACAACGATCCACTGGTCCTCACCATGGCACGAGCGCTGCTCACCAGCACGACCCCCGAGGGCGTAACCACTTATGTCGATTGCGATTACCACGATCCGGAGCAGATCATCGCCGACGCCCGCAACGTGCTCAATTTCAATGAGCCGATCGGCGTGATGTTCATGGGCGTGCTCGGCCATGCCAAGTCCTATGACGAGTTGCTGCGCATCGTGCGCACGGTGCTGGCCGCGGTGCCCTCAGGCAGCTTCCTGGTCATGTGGGACGGCACCGACGACAGCAAGGAGTACGTGACGCTGTGCGAGAACTACACCGGCACCGGCGGCGTACCCTATGTTCCCCGACCCCAGGCCGAGATCCGTGCCGTCTTCGACGGTTTGGATTTGGTCGAGCCCGGATTCGTCTCGATCACCCAGTGGCGCACCGATGCCGCCGAGGTCGGCGAGATCCGGCCGATCTCCGCCTACGGCGCGGTCGCGCGCAAGCCTTAAAGCGCAAGCGACACAACGGCGGTCATCGGCCAACCGGTCGACGGCCGCCGTTCATATTTCTGTTGGTCGTTCGTGCAAATGTACTTGCATCTGTAAGTGCCGACGGCCTAAACTCGGAACCAGAATCGGGGAGGTACGCAGGGAGTTCGCGCCGGCGTCACCACATCCACCTCCCCATCCGGCAGACGCGAGGGGCGGTCGAGATGAGTACGCCATTCCGAACTCCGCGCGGGGCCACGATCGCCGGCGGATCCGGGATCGACACCCTGCGGCAATACTCGGCGCCGGAGTACGCGCCGCTCGACTGCGGTGTCGAACCGCGCGGCCTCACCTATCGGCAAGCCCGCGAGATCCTGCACCTGCACGAGGTGCACGGTCCGCAGTGCCGCCAGTGGCTCGCTGCCGCGGCCTACCTCTCGGCCGGACTGGACGACGAGTAACAGTACGACCCCAACGGCTCCACCGGGACCGCTCCCAAATCGCTTCGCACGCAGCGATGTTCGTGCGGATGCACTTGCATCTGCACGACGCACCACTCTAAACTCGTGCGCGACAAGGGAGTTTCGCATCCGAGAGCCCGTGCCGCTGTCGCCATCGGGATCTCTCGGCGCCAGAGCCACAGGGGGCACTCGCATGAATCCACGCGCGGCCGGTCGACTCGGGATCGCCGATATCGCCGCGGCCTACGGCATCGAAGCATTGCAGCGCCGCATCGCTGAACTGCGCGCCAGCGGCCAGCACTACGCCGCCATCGCGATCGAACGCGAAATCCGTAGCGGCGCAATGATTGCCGATCCAGAGCTGCGGAATCGGCAAGGCGCGGCCTAGGCCGGGTGCAGATAGCTCCTGCCGCATCGAGCTCGGGCCCAGGGTTTTGTCGAACGTAGTCGAATGGTGGTCGCCCACAGCGAATTCGACCGCCATTTCACTACACTCGGCGAGCTGCCGGAGGCGGATAGCGCAGCGTTAAGACGGGTGATCACGGATTTTCGACAACCCGCACCGGGCGCTCGAGCTTCCCACCACTGCACATGGCCCACAGGTGGACAATCCACAATGTGGCCGCGCCACAATAGATTTCGCGTAGCCTTCCGTGGTTCATAACTATTTCGTATAGTGATGTAACGATTCGGGCGCAGATCTATCACGTCCGATGTGGCACTGGAGCGACGCGTATGACCTTCTCCGCGCTGGATCTGTCCGTCGACCCGACGGACCCTGTCCTAGAGATCGGCGGCCAGCCCGCGTCGATTCCCCTACTCAATACCGACCGCGTCGCCTCGCGCATGGTCGGTTACTTCGCGACCTGTATGGCGCCGTGTCGCACGTTGCCCGGCGAGCAGTTGCGCGGCGATGTCACCAAGCTGACCCGCAGCTGCCTGGCACTGGCGGCCGAAATGTTCGACAAGCGCGCGGTTCCCGGCGAGGAACAGCTCGGCGAGGTCAGGGAGGCGGCGGCGCAATGGGCCCGCGAGGCGGTGCCGCTCGGCACCATCCTGCGCGCCTACCACGAGGGACTGCGCATCGCGTTCGGACTGGTCACCGCGCGGGCCAAGGCCGACGATATCGATGAACTGCTGGTCGCCACCGACCTCATGCTCGAACTCCTGGAGGCGATCACCGCGGCGGTTTCGGACGCCTACGTCGAGGAGCAGCATCTGGTCGCACGCGAACATCAGACCGCGACCCAGACGCTGGCCTCGGCGCTGCTGAGCGGTCGGGGTAGTTCCGCACTCGCCCGCCAGGCGGGCATCCCGATCGCCGACTCGTATCAGGTGGTCGCGCTATCGATTCCCGAACATCCGGACGAGGGTGATCCGCGGGTCGACAGCCATGTGGCGGCCCGCAGGAAGCTGCGCCGACTGCAATCGGAACTGGCCACCGCCTTCGAATCCCGGGTGCTCGCGCTGCTGAGCACCAAGGGCGGCACGCTACTGGTCCCGATCGAGGACGATGCACCGGTCCTGACAGCCGAAACACTGCGACTGCTCACCGAATCCGCCGAGGTCGCGCTGACCGCCACGCTGGTCACCAGCGAGACCGATCAGATACCCGATGCCGCAGAACAGGCCCACGAACTCCTCAATCTGGTGCGGGTCGGCGGACGCAATCCGGGCCTGTACCAGATGCCGACCTGGCCGTGGAGTACCAGCTCACCCGCGGCGGGCCCGCCACCCGACGCATCGCGACCATTCTCGATCCGCTCGACGCCCATCCCGAACTCTTCGACACCATGCGCGCCTACCTGGGCAACGATATGAATCGCCAGCTCACCGCGCGCCAGCTCTATGTGCACCCGAATACGGTCGATTACCGACTGCGCCGCGTCGCCCAGCTGACCTCGATCGATCTGGCCACCTCGGCGGGCATCTCCCAGGCCGCTATCGCACTGCTCGCGCGCGATCTGGACCGCAGCGTGGCCCGACGGCTGTAGATTGCAGCCTGATGCGGATTCGTGCTGGTCACGAGATCACAAAGGCGTCATCCTGGTAGTGCCGCGACCTCTGGATGGTGGATTATGCGAATAGCGGAGATCTTGCACAGGAAGGGCAGCGACGTGGCGACCGTCGCGCCCGAGACCACGGTACGGACCCTGCTCGGCACGCTCGCCGAACACAATATCGGGGCGGTGGTGGTATCACCGGACGGCAACCGGATCGCTGGGATCGTCTCCGAGCGCGATGTGGTGCGCAGTCTGCATGCGCGCGGCGCCGCGCTGCTCGATACGCCGGTCTCGGAGATCATGACCGTCGATGTGCGCACCTGCGCACCCGACGATCGGGTCGACGGACTGCGCGGCACCATGACCGAGCACCGCATCCGACACCTGCCCGTGGTCCACGACGGGCGCCTGGTCGGCATCGTCAGCATCGGCGATGTGGTCAAGAGCGCGATCTCCGAACTGGCCACCGAACGCCAGCATCTGGTCGAGTACGTACAGGGGCAGTACTGAACTGTCGCGGATATCCGCGACAGGGCCTGCGGTAGCTGCGACTTGTCGAAAGACGTTGGCTACGAGAAATCTTCGAAGTCGCCCGGGAAAGTGCGTATCGTTGGTGACGTCCAGCGCGGTTCTCGGAGGGAGGGGCACGTTGCGGTCACCTGCGTCCGGGACGCACCCAACCCGAACGATCACCACCCGGATATCGGCGCCATCGCCCCTCGCCACCGTGCGCGAACTTTTTCCGGCGTTGGCCGAATCCACCGAGATCTATCTGGACAGCGCGGCCACCACGCAGAAGCCGCTGCCGGTCGTCGAGACCATCCACCGCTATCACACCTCGCGTACCGCCAACGCCGGTCGCGGTACTTATCCGTGGGCCACCGAGCTGACCACGCGCCTGGTCCGGGTCCGCGATCGCATGGCCGCGTTCATCGGCGCCGAGTCTGCCGCGGAGGTCGTCTTCACCGGCGGCGCGACGGCGGCGCTCAATGCCGTCGCACTGTCCTGGGGGCTGGCCGAACTCGATGACGGCGACGAAATCCTGTACAACCCACGCGATCACGCCTCGAATGTGCATCCGTGGCACCATCTGCGCCAGCTGCTCGCCCGCTTCGGGCGGCACATCGAACTGGTCCCCTATCGGGTGACCGAACTCGGCGAGGCCGATACCGCCGATATTCTCGCCAAGGTCGGCCCACGTACCCGGCTGATCACCACCAGCCATCTGCACCACGTCTTCGGCGGCCTCACCACGCTCGAGGAGTTGCGCGGGAAACTCGATCCCCGGATTCTGCTGTGCTTCGATTGCAGTCAGAGCGGGGGCCATATGCCGCTGGACGTGACCGAACTCGGCGCGGACTTCGCGATCTTCGCCGCGCACAAGATGTTCGGCGCGCCGGGGACCGGAATCCTCTACTGCCACCGCAGAGTTCACAATCGGCTGCTGCCGTTCCTGCCCGGTGGAAATACCGGGGTCGACCTCACCGACGCCGGATTGACCTCGACCGGCATGCCGGAACTGCTCGAGGGCGGCACCCAGAACATTCCGGGGATCCTGGCCCTTGGCAGTGCGCTGGAGGTGCTGGAGTCGCTGGATGTCGGCGTGATCGCCGCGCACAATCGCGCGCTGACACTGCGACTGATCGACAATCTGCGTCCGGTGCCCGGGCTGGAATTCCTACCGGGTCCGGCGCATGCGCCGTGCGCCATCGGCTACGGCATCGTGTCCTTCACGCTCGCCGGCATTTCCGCGACCGATCTCGGATTCGTATTGGGCGAGTTGGGTTTTCTGGTCCGCACCGGCTTACACTGCTCACCCCGGGCTGGCGACGAGGCCACGGACTCGGTACGGGTCAGCACGCACATCTACAACACCGTCGAGGAGATCGACCGGTTCGCGGCCTGCGTCAAGACGATTGCCGAGGAGGTCACATGAGAATGGACGACACCCCGCGCTACGACCGTCGGGCCGCGTCCCGGGTGCTGGCGGGCCTGGCCCAACCCGGATTGTTCGCCACTCCCATCGCGGTCCCGTCGAGTCGACATATCGAATACACCTGTGCCGCACTGCGTCCCGAGCCCGGCAGTCACCTCACCTATTCGCAGCGGCTGTACCTGCAGCAGTTCATGCGGCCGTGCCAACCCGCGCAGGTCACCAGCGCGACGCACCGCCTCGCCTGGACCGACAGCGACGGCGTACCCAACACGGGACACTTCCGATCCGACGGCCTCGGCCCGCTGGTACCCATCGCCATGCGCGAAACCGTACTGGTGCTGTGGCATGCACTCGCCGCGAATTCCGCACTGACACAGCGAGTCGACGGCCTCGGCCCGCGCGAGCACGCGGTGCTCGACGGCACCACCACCGATCATGATCCGATCGAAATCTTCCGCGTCGGCATCGAGGCCACCGGGCGCGCACTGGCCCAGCACGCACTGCTCGCGCGGCAGACCCAATATCGCAGTGCGGCCGAATTCGCCAGGGGCATCCACGATTCCGGTATCTTCTCGGCGGTCGCCACGCGCTGGTTCTGGGAGCTGCAGGCCTCCACCTATCGGCGCGGCATGATCGCGGTGACACTGGCCGCCCAACCCGACGGCACGGTGCGCTACACCGCCGATACGGTGGCGACACTGCGCGCGATGAAGGACGCGACGATCGAGGACGCGCACACGGTGATGCGGCGCGCGACCCGCGTCGAGGGACTGAGCGTCGACGCGGCCATCGCCAAATACCACGACGATCTCGATCTCATCTCCCGCCAATACGCACTGCTGCCCGCCAATACCCGACCCGCCTGCCTGGCCGCCATGCCACATCATCTCGGCGGCGGCCACTACACCCTGTTGCCCCTGGTGGTCGACAAGTTCGTGGAAATATTCGCACAGCTCGCCGAGCGGATCCGGATCACCGAGGTGAGTGCCGAACTCGACGAACTGACCGCCGACGCGCCCGCCAGCGCCGAGGATCGCGTCTTCTATGTGCCGGATATGAGCTGTCAGCACTGTGTCCGCACGATTACCGGGGTGCTGGAGACGATGGGCATCAAGGTGATCGAGATCGATCTGCCGAGTAAACGGGTGGTCGCCGAATTCCGCAGTCCGCGCAATCGGGCCCGCGCCTTCGAGTCGCTCCGCGACGGCGGCTACAACCCGGTGACCGAGAAACCCGCGCGAACCGCATTGGCGCCCAACCGGTCCCAACCCACGGAAACCACCGTATGACGGCACCGCTACCGGCGCTACCCGCGAAGATCCATCCGCTGGTGCGCGCCTTTCTCGATACCCGCGATGCCGTCGAAGAGACGCTGATTCGCTTCGGATCACCGATCCACCTGCTGTTTCCGCAGGTCTACGCGGAGAACCTGAAACGGTTGCGCGCCGTACTCGACAACTCGAACGCGCGCTATCGAATCTGCTACGCGCACAAGGTGAATCAGTCGCGCGCCTTCGTGCGCACCGCCGAACATGCCGGTATCGCCATCGATGTGGCCTCCGCGCATGAGCTGGCCAGTGCCATCGGGGCCGGATTCGGTCCGATGCGGATCGAGGTAACCGGACCGAAAGGCGAAGCGTTCCTGCGTGATCTGATCGATTGCGGCGTCACCATCAATGTCGACAATCTGTGGGAGCTGCGGCGGATCACCGAATTGGCCGGTGATCGCGCGAGAGTTCCGGTGCTGCTGCGGGTTTCGGGTTTCGACGCGACCGCGGTGAGCCGGTTCGGTGTACCGCTTGCCCATATGGACCAGGCCCTGGACCTGCTGTCGGCCAATCGTCGGCGAATCACGTTCCTGGGCTTCGCCTTTCATATCGACTCCGGTGATACCGCGGAACGCGTCCGAGCCATCGATGCCTGCCTCGAGCTGGTCGAGCGCGCCTACGACCGGGGACTCGGCCCCTCGGTGCTGAATATCGGCGGCGGCTTCCGGCAGGTGTTCACCGACGACGCGGACCGCTTCGACGGATACGTACGGGCACTGCGTGAATCACTGCTCGGCCGTGGCGAATCGATGAGCTGGTCGAACAATACCTTCGGCTATCACGTGGATGGCGGTGCGGTGCAAGGGATTCCGGTCTTCCACAAGTACGCGAACACCGTGCCGGCGACACGGATGTTGGACGATCTGCTGAGTGCGCCGCTGGAGCGGCACGGTGGCCGCACCGTGGCCCAGGTGGCTGGGGACAATATGCTCGATATCTGGTTGGAGCCGGGTAAGGCGCTGGTAGATCATGCGGGGGTGACGGTGTCGCGGGTGGAGTTCGTCAAGGAACTCGCCGATGGCACGTTGCTGGTGAATCTGGATCTGAGCCGGGATCAGGTGACGCCAGCGGATCAGGAGGTCATGGTCGATCCGGTGATCTTGCCGAGTGTCGCGCATATGCCGAGCAGCGCTCCCGTGCGCGATGTCGCCCCGGGCGATATTGTGCCGCCGCTGCGCAGCGCCGCCGACACCATGCCGACTTCGCGTCCGTTGCTCGAATCCGGGCCGGTCGGTGTGTATTTCGCCGGGCGCCTGTGCCTGGAGCGCGATCTGATCACCAATCACAAGGTGTGGCTGCCCGAGTGCCCGCGCCAGGGTGATCTGGTGGTCTTCCCGAATACCGGCGCCTACCACATGGATCTGTCCGCGGCCTCGGCGTCGATGCACGCACTGCCGGCGAAACTCGCTGTCGTGCACCGCGCGGGCAGTTTCCAGGTCTACCGCGATACCGATTACGAACCGCTCATACCCGTCGGTCTGCCGCCACCGCGCCGTACTCCCCCGCGCGGCCCGCGTCGACCGCCGCTGCCGCGCCGACCCTCCGGGGCGCCGTAATGCGCTACGACCACATCACCGAGCTGATCGGCAATACGCCGCTGCTGCGCCTGGATCCGGCGGTACACGGACTGACCAATGTCGAGCTGTACGCGAAACTGGAGTCGCACAATCCGTTCGGCTCGGTCAAGGATCGGGTGGCCTGGGCCATGATTCGCGACGATCTGGACGAGATCCGCGCGGGCGGGCAGACACTCATCGAGGCGTCCAGTGGCAATACCGCCAAGGCGCTGCGCATTCTCGGTGCGATACACGGTATCGGCCTGCGCGCGGTGACCAATCGGATCAAGGTCACCGAGGTGCGGGAGCTGCTGCAGCTCTTCGGCACCGAGATCGTGGAGCTACCCGGCCTGTCCGAATGTCCGGACCCGACCACACCGAATGATGTGTATTCGGTGATCGAGGCGACCATGGCCAAGGATCCGGGCGCCTACTATCACGCCTCGCAGTACACCAACGAGAAGAACATCGAGGCACATCACCACGGCACCGGCCGCGAGATCCACGAGGATCTGGCGGCCGACGGCATCACCCGCATCGACTACCTGATCGGCGGGCTCGGCACCACCGGTTCCACCCGCGGCACCGCTACCTACCTGCGCAAACACAATCCCGAATTGCGCTGCATCGCCGTGGTTTCCGATCGCTCGGATTTCATACCCGGTATCCGCTCGGAGCGCGAGATGTGGGATGTGGGACTGTTCCAACCCGATTTCTACGACCGCATCGTCACCATCGATTCCGCCCGCGCGGTGGATGCCACCCTCGCGCTGGCCACCGGGTACGGCATCCTGGCCGGTCCGACCAGCGGTGCGAGCTATGCCGCCGCCCTGGAAACCCTTGGTGAGCAAGCGGTTTCGTCGAATGTACCGGTGGTCGCGGTCGTCGTCGTCTGCGATCGACTCGAGCCGTACCTGTCCTACATCAAAAAGCGCAGGCCGGAACTCTTCGACCGCGCCGATCGCCGCCGCGCACCCACTCCGGCCGAACTCGCCGCGACACCGGCGGTGTCTGCACAGGAATTGGCCGAACTGGACCGCACGGCCCGGCCAACCATCGTGGACACCCGCGGTGCGATGGCCTACCGCATCGGTCACGTGCCGGGTGCGATCAATATCCGTGACGACCAACTCGACGACATGTTCACCCACGGTATCCCGTTCTCCCGATCGCGCCCCCTGGTCTTCGTCTGTCCGGTCGGCGAGCAATCGCTGCGCTTCGCCGCGATCGCCCGCCAGGACGGTTTCGACGCCAGCAGCCTCGGCGGCGGAATCGTCGCATGGCGTGATGCCGGATTCACACTCGAACGCGGCGGCTGAAACCTCGAATCCGAGTGTGGCACCGGCGCTGACCCGGTCATTGCGGCCAGGCATTAGTGTGGGCGGGTGCAGAAAGGCCAGGAATCAGCTGACGATGCCGGTCCGCGGATCTGGGGCGGTACCACGCTCACCGAACGTCGGGAGGCGCGCCGCGCCGCGCTGCTCGAGGCCGCGCTCGACCTGATCGGGGAATCGGGTGCCGGTGGGGTGACCATGCGCGCGGTATGTCGACGCGCCAATCTCACCGACCGGTATTTCTATGAGAGCTTCGCCAGCCGCGACGAACTGCTTGATGTGCTCTACCGGCAGATCGCCGACGAATTCCTGGAACCGATGACGGCCTTCGCCGCCGCTGATCCCTCCCGCGACCGCGTGCTGTCGGAGATCCTGGTCGACAAGGTGCTCGCCGATCCGCGCAAGTCCCGGCTGTTCCTGGTCGAACCGTACTCGAGTACCGGACTCGGCCAGACCACCATCGCGGTCATGCCGGTCTTCACCAAGGTCCTGCAGGACCACCTGTTCGCCCATATCGATGATCCGGTGCGCCGCAGACTCGCCGCACTCACCATGGCCAGCGGAAATGCGGGCATGTTCTCGGCCTGGTTGAACGGATCGCTGCGCGCCACCCGCGAGCAGGTGATCGACCACTGCGTGGCGACGCTGGCCGCCTATCGCTCGCTGTACCAGTACTGAATCGACCCGCATTCGACTCGCGCCCAGCGGGATTCACCGTTGCGCGGCTCACACCGGGTTGCGAGGTCGGCGATGCGGGTGTTTACTTGCCAACGCAAGGTGCCGATCGTTCGCTGAGGCTCCTTCACGGATATAGGCCAGCGACCCCGAACGTCGAGAGACGCCCCGGGTCAGGACAGATCTCCCCGGCCTAAGGGGTGATCCCGATTGGCTCCCGATGTAGTCGGGTTCACGCCGTGAAGTGCCAAAGGTCTTACCAGGAGAGGCTTTGACCGGCGGTTTGTCGGATAACTCTGGCGTGCTCGGCGCACGATGACACACGATGCGCGGCGGTGCCGTGCGTCCGATCGACGGAAGGAGGTGAGCCGGATGTCCGGCGGCAATAGTCCCCTACCCCTGTTAGCCGAATATTCACCCGGCGACACCTCCGCAGCGGCGCTCCGGAACGGGACCAGCCCGTAGCCTGCTGTTCGATGGTGCGCTCGACGTAATCAGGAGTGCGTAATGCCAACCGTAGAGATGATCCTGCGACTGCTGACCGGTGTCGGTCTCGGCGCGGTGATCGGATTCGAGCGGCAGTATCGGGCCAGGATGGCCGGGCTGCGCACCAATGCGCTCGTGGCGGCGGGTGCCACGCTATTCGTTCTGCTCTCGGCGCACGGCTTCCATGGCGGTGCCGCCGATCCGACCCGGGTGGCCGCGCAGATCGTCTCCGGCATCGGTTTCCTCGGCGCGGGTGTGATCATCCGCGACGGTTTGAACGTCCGCGGGCTCAATACCGCTGCGACACTGTGGTGTTCGGCCGCGGTCGGCGCGCTGGCCGGTGCCGGCATGTTCACCACGGCTGCCGCGGGCGCGGCGGCGGTGATGGTGGTCAATATCGCGCTGCGTGCCGCCGGACGTGCGGTGGATCGCCAGCCCGATGCCGCAGCCGAACAACCCGCATCCTATGTGTTCGTCGCGGTGACCAGCGATGAGCAGGAAGCGCATGTGCGGGCACTGCTGGTCCAGTCGTTGACCCGCACCGACTTTCGGCTGATCTCGGTGGCGAGTGCGAATACCGATATCGCGGGTCGGGTCGAGGTGCGCGCCGAACTCGTCGGTGATCAGCGCGACGACCGACAGATGGAATCGGCGGTGAGTCGGCTGAGTCTGGAGCCGTCGGTGACCAGTGTCGGCTGGCATATCGCCCAGCAGATCAGATCAGGGTGAAGACGAATTCGAATTCGCCGATACGGATCACCGCGCCGTCGGTGAGCGTGACACTGTCGATGATGCGCACACCGTCGAGGTACACCCCGTTGGACGACCAAAGATCCTTGATCACGAAGCTCAGTCCGTTGTCCACGATCACCGCATGCTGGCGGCTGACCTTGCCGTGTTCGAGCACGATATCGTTATCGGGCAGCCGCCCTATCCGCGTCACCGAGCCGGTGATCGGGTAGACCTCGCCCCGCCGATCACGCAATTCGGCCCGCGCCCCCGCCGAGGCCTGCTCGACAATGGTGGTCGCCCGGGTCATCGTCACATCGGCGACCGCCCGGACGCTGAGCGGATCCTGGCGCAGGATCCGCGCCTCCAACTCCCGGATCGCCGGGCCCGGGTCGATGCCGAGTTCATCGGCCAGTGTGGTTCGTAGCTGCCGGACCGCGCCGAGCGCGTCGGACTGCCGTCCGCTCAGGTACAGCGCGGTGATCAGCTTCTCCCACAATGGTTCTCGCAGCGGATGCGAACCGACGAGCAGGGCGAGTTCGGCGGCGACGGTGTCCGCGCGCCCACGCGCGATATCGGCGGCGGCCCGCGCCTCGATGACACCGACACGTTCGTCGTCCAGCGCGGCGGCGTAGGCGTCGGCGAATCCGAGCCCGCGCAGATCCGACAGCACCGGGCCGCGCCACTGCTCCAGCGCGCTCGACAGCGCTTCGGCGGCCGCCGTGAATCGACCCGCCGACAGCTCCCGCAGGCCCGCCTCCTTGCGTGCCCGGAATCGCTGCACATCACTTGCCCCGTCGGTCACCGTAATGCGGTAACCGGTGCCTACCTGGGCGAGGACGCCGCGAGCGTCGAGTCCGGCGGCACGCAGCGGTTTACGCAGATTCGAGGTAATGGCGTGCAGGCTCGCCCGCACATCCGAGGGCGGGCTCTGCTCCCACACCGCCTGCGCCAGTGCGTCCACCGAGACCGGATGATTGGCATTGATCACCAGATACGCCAGCACCGCGCGCTGCTTCGGCCCGCCGACCGGTTGCGCGATACCGTCGATCGACAGCTGCACTGGCCCGAGCACACCGAATTGCGCCCGCATTTCGGCCATCGTCGCACTCCTCACGACTGGGCCAGCCGCTGGCCCGCAAGAACGTTACGCACCGAACCGCGCCCGCCAATACTCCAGGTTGCTGCGGGTGAGCAGAGTATGCGGATGGTCGGGCCCCAGCACGCGGATCTGATCGGCGAGCAGTGGCTCGAATTCGGCAATAGCGGCACCGACGTCACCTGCCTCGCCGTAACAGCCCGCAAGGCAATTGCGGGTGTGCAAGGTGTCCGGATGATCCGGGCCGAGAATGCGCAACTGATCGGTCAGCAGGGCGGCGTATTCGGTAATGGCCCTGGCCGTTTCGCCGCTCTCCCGCCGCCAGCGCGCCATGCTGATGCGGGTGCGCAGGGTCTGGGCATCATCCGGTCCGAGGATGCGGACCTGGTCGCCGAGCAGCAGGTCGAATTCGGCGAAGGCGCGGGTCAACTCGCCCGCCATGGCGCGGGAACGCGCGAGATGCAGTCGGGTGCGCAGGGTCTGCGGGTCGACCGGGCCGAGGATGCGCTCCTGATCGGCGATCAGCTGTTCGAATTCGATGACCGCGCGGCGCAGACTGCCGCGTTCACTGCGCCAGTAGGCCAGGCTGTTTCGCGCGCGCAGCGTCCACGGATGGTCGGTGCCGAGGATGCGGGCGTGATCAATGACGAGTCGTTCGAAGTCCGCGACAGTCCGCTCGAGCTGGCCCATATGGCCGCGCCAATCCGCGATGTCGTAGCGCGTGGTGACGGTATCGAGATCATCCGCGCCCAGTACGCGCGTCTGGTCGCGGGCCAGCTCTTCCAATTCGGTGATAGCGGTGTCGAATTCGCCGCTGCGGCCACGGCAGTTCGCGAGATGATTGCGCACCAGCAGTGTGACGCGATGGTCCGGACCCATGGCGGCGGTGAAACTCGGCAGCCAGGCCGCCCACAGATCCCGATTGTCCACCACGCGTGCGGTTTCCAACGATTCGAGGTATCCGAAGGCGGCCGCCGCGTCGCCGTAGGCCAAGTAGTGGCGTACCGCCGCACCGCGGGCATAGTCGGCGACACGCTCGGTGGCGCCCGCCTCGATGGCCGCGATCACCGCGCGGTGCGCATCCTCGCTGTGCACGCCGAGTCGGTCGCATTCCTCGGTCAGTCCGGGGATCAGGGCGGCGTGCGCGATACCCAGCGATTCATCGGCCGTACCAGGGCGGCTACGCGTGACCAGCACACCCAAACCCACTGTGAGGTCGCGGATTCCGGCTATGCTCACCTCGGCCCCGAGTTCACGCATGGCCGCATCGAGCAACTCGAGCGGCAGCACCGGACCGACGCCCGCCGCGACGAGCACACCGAGCAGCGCGCCGATCCCCCAGGCATCTGCGACATTCGGGGCGATATCCGGTCCATCGCCCGCCGCGGCCCGGATAGCCGCGCCTACCCGCAGCGCCACCAGACCGTCGACGCCGATATCCTCGGCGACCACCCGATCGGTGACGTCGGTAGCGACCTCGGCCAGCAATCCGGCGAGCAGCCAGCCCGCCGCAGCCGCCGCGGAATCGTCACGCGCCGTCGGCGTTTCGGCCAGCCGCGCATCGATCCAGCCGACCCATTCCTGCTCATCGACGGCGGCACGCTCATATCCGGCCGATTCCACAATGGCGGCGATATCCTCGGCCACCGGCTCGGCGACAACGATCCGATGCATATGCCGCAGCTGCGGGTCGTTCTCGAAGCCGAGACCCTCCCGGATACCCACGATCACCCGGACATGCGCGAGCTCCGGTCGCCGGGTCAACCCTGCGACGGCGGCCACCAGCAGTCGCTGGGTGCCCTGTTCCGGCTCGTTCAGTCCGTCCACGACGATGGTGACCCGACGTCCCCATCCGCCCAGGTCCGCCAGCGGTTGTCGCACCTCGACATCGAAGACATCGGGTGCGGTGACGCTGTGGCGGGCCAGGCTCCGCGCCGCCGCGACCGCGGCGCGGAAGCCGGGCAGCCGGGTGCTCAATTGCGCGGACAGTTCCGCGGCGACCGCCTCGATGGCACTGCTGACGGTCAAAAACACTGCCGCCGTGATGTATTCGGGTTCAACCGGCAGGGTATCGACCAGGCTCGGCCGGATGAGCATTGCCAGCAGTGTCGATTTGCCGACGCCGGGCGGTCCGATTACCCCGCGCAACCGGTAACTGCCGGATCCGACGATATCGTCCAGGGTTTCGCGCACGGCCGCGGTCAGCAGCAGTCTGCGGGTGAGTTGATCGACGAAACCCGCTGCCGGGCGGCCGGTTACGGCATCGCGGCGACGGGCGATATTCGGCACCAGCCACAGTCCGGGATCACCGCCCTCGGCCGCGGATACCGTACCCGAGGTGAACGACAGATGTTCCGGCTGCTGCCGGGTGCACGCCGCGGCGATCGGATCCACCAGATCCGACGGCAGCAGATTCTCCCCGCGCGCGGGCAGTCCGGCGGCAAAGGTGGACAGCAGCGTTCGGGTGAAGCATCCGGCATAGGCGGGCCCGTCACCGGCGGCTACCAGCAACTCCATCCGGCCCGCCGCCCGCGACAACAGGTCGGTCCAACGCCGGGCCGCGCCGAGTACGCCCTGTTCGGTCTCACACGCGTCGACCAATACGACCAGCCCGTCCAGTGCCGATCGGTTCAACCGCTCCCGAATCTCCTGTGTCAGATGGAACGCGGTATGCGAATTCGGCACCGCGGGCGAATCACGGCCGAGTAGAAAGAAGTCCTCCGCACTCGTCGCGGTGCCGTGCCCGACGAACCCGATCAACAGTGTCGCCTGCGCCCGCGCGGCCGCCTCGAATGCCTCGTCCACCGCCGTAACCAGCTGTGCCACCGTCGGATTCAGCACCGGCCCCGGTACCTCGGTCGCCGCCCGCCAGCCGCCGGATTCGGTCAATGTTCCATACAGACCCGTGGCCAATTCAGCGGTGAACCCCAGTTCCCCCAGTGCCGCACACTCGGACCCGACCACCAGGGCGAGCCTTCCTCCCATATCAGCACCACCATTTCCCACCATCGACTCCCCGACGACCTCCGCACCACGCAGCGACTGCTCGCAGTCGCTCGAAAGGGGTCCGCCATGCGTGGTAGGAAGGTACCCGAACACACATCGGGGCAAGCGACAACGGGGGCGGCTGATGGCGACGATCGTGTTGGTGCACGGGATCGCACAGGAGCAATACGGCGCGGATCTGCTGGAAGCGCAATGGCTTCCGGCGCTGGCGGCCGGGGTTCGCACAGCCGGTTACGGCGAACTCGCAGATCAACTGTGGCGCGGCCAGCGGCCCGGTGTTCTCGAAGTGCGAATGGCGTTCTACGGCAACGCCTTTCTCGATCCCGGTGCGCAAGGCAGCGGCGGACCGGTCGGTATCGAGGACGACGAACTCACCGAGCGGATCGCGCGGGCGTGGTTGGCCACGGCGGCCGAGCAGGCGGGCGACCAGCGCGATCGACTGGAAGCGCAACGCTACCTGGACAATTCCGCGCTCGGCGCCGAAGGCGCACAGGGCTTCGGCCGCAAGGCCAGACCGGCCGCGAACGCGCTGACCAAGCTGAAGTGGTTCGCGCCCTTCGGTTTCGGGATGGCGAGCAAGTTCGTCAACCGGTCGCTGGCCCAGGTCAGCAGATACCTGGCCGAAGAGGAAGTACGTACTTTTGCACAGCAACAGGTGTTGGACCTGATCGGTCCCGAGACCCGGCTCGTCATCGGACATTCGCTCGGCTCGGTGGTCGCCTACGAGGCGCTGCACCGGACCGAGCAGCCCGCGGCGCTGGTCACGCTGGGTTCGCCACTGGCCATGCAGTCCATCATCTATCCACTGCTGCGCCCGCAACCGCCCACGGTGCCCGCCGCGCTCACCCGCTGGGAGAATCTGGCCGATCGCGACGATATCGTCGCGGCACATCTGGACCTGGCACCGTATTTCCGGCCAGCACCCGGACGCCGCGTAGTGCCGACAACCCACCCCGAGCTCGACAACGGTTCCAGTCCGCACGATGCCGCGCACTATCTCACCAAGAAGTCGGTCGGACGCATCATCGCCGAGTCCCTCTCGTGACCGGAGCCATCGGCGAATCGCGCGTACGCTGGCAACTCTGGCACCGAGTGCGAGGAGTTCATCGCGATGACCGACCCCGTGCAAGGTTTGACGGGTACGCTCACCTCGCCGATCCGGGGCCCCGGAATGCTCGGCGAAGTATTGGTTGCGATTCGTGGGGGCACGGAGATATATATCGCGCGGGCGGCCGAGCCGATCTCGGCCGGTGAAACCGTCCTGATCATCGCGGTACAGCCGGGCCGCATCGTCGATGTGGTGCCGTGGATTCCGCTGGAACCCGTCCCGGTCGACGACATCTGACACCGCGACCGAAGTAATGAACTGCTAGGGAGGCACAGTGCTGGGTTATCACGTTCCAGATCCTGACGAGGCGATGCTGGTCAGCGGCGGGAAGAGCAAGGACAACGCGCCCTTCGGCGTTGTCATCGGGCGCGGCAAATGGGTGATGCCGTTCTTCCGCAAGGTGCGCTATCTGTCGCTGGCCATGTTCGAGGCCGAGATCAAGGAACGCTGCGTCACCAAGCAGGCCATCCAGCTCGAGGTGCGCGCGGTGATCGCGTTCAAGGTCGCCAACGACACCCAATCGATCGTCAATGCGGCCCAACGCTTTCTGTCCGAACAGGAGCGGGAGATGTCGGTGCTGACCGGGCGCATCTTCTCCGGACACCTGCGCTCGATCGTCGGCTCGATGACGGTCGAGGAGATCATCCGGGAACGCCAGCGGCTGGCCGATGAGGTGCTGGTGGCCTCCAAGGTGGAGATGAGCAATATCGGCCTGTGGGTGGATTCGTTCCAAATCCAATCCATCGATGACGGCAATCTGGGCTACATCACCGCGCTGGCCGCACCGCACAACGCCGCGGTGCAGCGCGATGCGCAGATCGCACAATCACAGGCCGCCCAGCATGCCGCCCAGGCCGAACAGGAATCACTGCGCCGCCGAGCCGAATATCAGCGCGAGACCGCCATTCTGCAGGCGCAATATCAGCAGGACATCGATAAGGCCAATGCCGAAGCGGCGCAGGCCGGTCCGCTGGCCGAGGCCAAGGCGATGCAGGAGGTACTCAGCGCGCAGGCCGAACAGGCACGCAAAGAGGCCGAGTTGCGTGAGCAGCAGCTGCAGGCCGAAGTCGTGAAACCCGCTCTGGCCGAAGCGGAACGGGTGCGCATCCTCGCCGTGGCCGAGGCAGATCGCACTCGGATCCAAGCCGAGGCGGCGGCCTCGAACAACCGAATCGCATTGGACCAGCTGTTGATCGAGCAGCTGCCCGAAATCGTCAAGCAGGCCTCCAACGGCCTGGCCAACGCCAACCTGACGGTGCTCAACGGACCCGACGGTGTCGGCGAATTGGTCAACGGAATGGTCGGTCAGGGCCTCACTGTATTCAACTCGTTACAAAAGGCGCTTTCATCCAACGACGGGGATAATGCGGGCTAAAGTGGCCGGGTAGCGACGGCGCGAGGAGCGGGTGTTGGTGTCCATCGGGAAATTGGTGTCGTTCGACAGTTCGCGGGGATTCGGGTTCATTCGGCCCGACGATGGTGGTCCGGATGTGTTCGTTCATGTGAACGACATCGGACTGGACGAGGACGAACTGCGCCAGGGACGGGTGTTCGAATTCGATGTGACCGAAGGTGATCGTGGTCCGAAGGCGGTCAACCTTGCCGTGGTCGGCGGTCAGCCGCTACCACCCGCTCCTCGGCACAAAAAAGACAGATCCGGTTCCGGCCAGCTGACCGCCACCGAACACAAACGCCTGATCACCGAGCTACTACTGGACGCAAGCCCCGCCCTCACCGCTGGCGAGATCCTCACCATCCGCGACCGCCTCACCGCCTTCGCCGACCAGCACGGCTGGCTGGAATAGCGCGCGGGCGAAGTTCACGATCTTGTCGGACCAGCGATTTACGATCGAGCTCGAGCCCGCACCGATGAATCCGCGTCGCCCGCGACGTCGGCACAGGTGAGGACCGAACTCGAGGAGGAGATCGCGTGGACCTACCGGTCATGCCACCTGTGCGGCCGATGCTGGCGAAAACGGCGCCCTCGGTGCCGCACGAGCCGGGCCTGAGTTATGAACCGAAATGGGACGGCTTTCGCTGCGTGGTGTTCCGCGACGGCGACGAAGTGGAACTCGGTTCCCGCAACGACCGCCCCCTCACCCGCTATTTTCCCGAAGTCGCCGAACTGCTGAAGGCGGCGCTGCCGGATAAATGCGTGGTGGACGGTGAAATCGTGGTGGTCACCGATGAGGGACTCGATTTCGACACCCTGCAGAACCGGTTGCATCCGGCGGCCTCGCGGGTCAACAAACTGGCCAAGGAAACGCCCGCCAGCTTTGTCGCCTTCGATCTGCTCGCCCTCGGCGACAAGGATCTGACCGGCGAACCGTTCGTCGAGCGCCGACGGCTGCTGGAGACCATTCTCGATACCGAACTCGCCCGCGTGCACCTGACTCCGATCACCCAGGATCCCGCCGTCGCCGAGGACTGGTTCACCCGCTTCGAGGGCGCGGGTTTCGACGGCGTCATGGTCAAGTCCAACGAGCTGGCGTATCTGCAGGACAAGCGGGTGATGCTCAAGGTCAAACATGAGCGCACCGCGGACTGTGTGGTGGCCGGTTTCCGCTGGCACAAGGATGGTGAGGGCATTGGTTCCCTCTTGCTCGGACTCTTCGACGAGGAGGGCAATATGCATCATGTCGGGGTGGCGAGCAGTTTCACCGCGGCCAAACGCAAGTCGCTCGTCGATGAGCTGAAACCGTTGCGGGAGAACGCATTGGCGAACCATCCGTGGCGGGAATGGGCCGATGCGGCGGCCCAGGCGAAGGCCGATGGCAAGATGCCGGGCGGGGTGAGCCGGTGGACCGGCGGTAAGGATCTGTCCTGGGAGGCGCTGCGTCCGGAGTTGGTCGCCGAGGTCCGCTACGAACATGTGCAGTCGGGCCGATTGCGCCACGGCGGCAGGCTGGTGCGCTTCCGGTCCGATCGCACACCGGAATCGTGCACCTACGCCCAGCTCGACGAGGTCGCACCGGCCGAATTGAGCGCCATCTTCACCGAAGCCGGGGGGCAATGATGGGCGAGTCGGTCGATATCGATGTCGACGGCAGAACCGTCGCGATCAGCAATCCGAACAAGGTCTACTTCACCAAACGCGGTGAGACGAAACTCGATCTGGTGCGGTACTACCAGGCCGTTGCCGAACCGTTCCTGCGGGTGGTGCGTGATCGGCCGCTGCTGCTGGAGCGGTATCCCGATGGGGCGTCCGGTAAGTCGTGGTTCCAGAAGCGGGTACCGAAATCCGCGCCGGATTGGCTGCACACCGTCGAGGTCGTCACGCCCAACGGCACCACCAGCGATGCCCTTGTCGCCCACGATCTCGCACACATTCTGTGGGCGGTGAATCAGGGCTGCCTCGGTTTCCACGTCTGGCCCAATCACGTCGACGATCTGAATATCTCCGATGAGCTGCGCATCGACCTGGACCCCTCTCCGGGCATCACCTTCGACGATCTCAAACATGCGGCCGTGCTCACCCGCGAGCTGTTCACCGAACTCGGCATCGACTCCCGCATCAAGACCTCCGGCTCGCGCGGATTGCACATTTACGTTGCGCTGGAACCGAACTGGGACGGCTATCAGGTGCGCGCGGCCGCGGTCGCGCTGGCACGGGAGCTGGAGCGGCGGCATCCGGACGAGATCACCGCGCAGTGGTGGAAGGAGGAGCGCGGCAACCGCGTCTTCGTCGACTTCAACCAGAATGCCCCGCACAAAACGGTTTTCGGTGCGTGGTGTGTGCGACCGAAGGTCGGCGCGCAGGTCTCCACGCCGATCGCGTGGTCGGATCTGGATACCGTCGTCCCGGAGGAATTGACCATTGCCACCGTCCCCGCCCGGTTGGCCGAATCCGGTGATCCGTGGGCGGACCGACCGACCCAATCCATCGAGCCGCTGCTGAAGATGTCCGAGCGCGATATGGCATCCGGACTCATGGACGCACCGTGGCCACCGCAATATCCCAAGATGCCGAACGAGCCGCCCCGGGTACAGCCGAGCCGAGCCAGGAAGCCGGAAACGGACGGCTAGCTACCCGAAGGCTATTCCGTTCCCACCAGCTATTCGGTCCACAGCACCCACACCTTGCTCTCACATGTGACCGCGCGCCCGTCCGCGGTGCGGGCGCTCTTGGTCGAACCGTCGCATTTGGTGCCGGGCTCCGCGACGGTGCCACCGACGGTGTACGGACCGTTCCACTGATAGACACCGCCGCTGGCCAGGCACAGCAGGGTGGTGCCGTCCGCTCCGGTACCGATGCGGCCCGGCTCGGTGCACACCGTGCCCTTCTTCGGGGCCACCTGGCTCGTCGACGTGGCGGCCGAGGTGGCCGGAGGCGTCACGGTCGGCGCCACCGAGGGCTGCACGACGGCGGTCTGGGCGATGGTGGAGGGCAGCGCGACACTCGAGACCGCCGGGGACCGGTGCGCCCCGGACAGCGCGTCGGAGAAATTGCTGCCGGACAGCACGACATATCCGGCGATACCCACCACCTCGATCACACCGAGCAGCAGCGCGCACACCGCCATGGTCTTACCGCGCGGATGGCTGAAGGCGATGAACCCGAAGACGATCGCGACCGGGAAGAGGCCGAGCAGGGCGGCCACCAGGGCGACGATCGCATACGGATTGACGATGGGCGGAACCTCGACCCGTAGTCGACCGGCCCGGGTCGCCCGCCGGGTCGGCGGCTCCACCTCCGGCCAGCGATCGTTGGGATCGGTATCCGGCCACCGGCCGATCGCTCCCGTCTCCGCCTCGTACTCCTCCGGCTGCGCCTCCGGCCAGCGCTCGCGCTCACGGTTGTCCGTCCGTGCCATTCAGGTCCCTCTTCCACACCACCAAACCGCGCAGGAACCTCGAACTGCCCGGACCCGCCCCGATATCGACAAAGGATAGGGGCCGACGGCCGCAACATCATCCGAAACGGCCGATCGATCGTCATCAAACCGTAATCGCGAAAGCCGCCATGTCAACTCGCGTCTACTCGCCACCGCGGCGACGGTTTCGACACGGTGCGGTTCGAGCCCCGGAGTAACAAACCGGCAAACACCACTCGCGCGGCGCGCCCGCCAGGTACATGCTGGTCCCGGGACCGACCATGGGGCGACTTCGGTATAAGGAGGAATCCATGCGCGGCGAGCCCGGTTCGACAGGACAATCGCGCCGGTGGCATTCCCACGCGGGCGACCTCCTCGGTGACGACTACAACGTCCCCGGCATCATTCTGTGCCTGCTCGGCGTCGTCGGCATGGCGTGCACGCTCACCGCGGCCGGTTACGGCTTCATCGGCTGGACCCAGATCGGCGCGATAGTGACTGCCGCCTTGTGGATCACCGGATTCGGTGCACTGCTGGTCGAGCATCACCGTGAGGAAGTGATCGAGCAGAAGTACGGCCGCACCGGGCACGCGCCGGGCCATGTCCGCCCCGTCCGCTACAGCGCCACCGAACGCAGACTCGGGCCGGGTGAAAGCCGTTCGGAATCGCCGAAATAGCCACGCCACGGCATCAGCGCCCTGGATCCACCTTGGGCATGGTCTCGGTCACCAATGTCATCAGCATGTCGGCCAGCAGCACGTGCACCTGCGCACGGGTGAGGGTGCCGCGGGTGATCCACTCCCGGCCCGCCACCTTCACCAGACCACCGAATGCGCGGACCATGGCACGCAGTTGCGCACTGTGTGCCGAATCCGCGCGTCCGACCATCAGCAGCATCCGCTCGGCGGCCGCGTCATCGGCCTGATCCAGAATCTGCTGCACCTCCGGATCGTCGCCGACGCCCTCGTGGCTGGTCACCTTGACCCAGGTGCTGCCGTGCTCGGAGATCACATCGAGCAGCCAGTGCACACTCGCATCGACACGTTCGCGATCGGTGCCCGTCGGCGCGACCATATCGTGCAGGCGTGGCAGGGTGACCATCCGGCGCACGACCGCGAGATACAGGTCGCGCTTATTGCCGAAATAGTGGTTGATCAGCCCGCGCGCGACCCCGGCGCGCTGCGCGAGTTCCGCGGTGGAGACCGCCGCGTAGGGCCGCTCGCCGAACATGTCGATCGCACACTCCAGGATCTGTGCGCGTCGCTCGTCCGGTTCCAGCCTGCGCCTGCGCGGCGGCGCCTCGGTGTTGTTTCGAGCGACCCGCAAGCGATCGCTGGCGGTGACCTCAGAGTGACCTGGCAATGAGATCCTTCATTACCTCGTTGCTGCCCGCGAGGATGCGCAGCACGCGGGCACCGGTGTAGAGCTGGGAAATCGGATACTCCGTCATGTAGCCGTAGCCGCCGAACAGTTGCAGGCAGCGATCGACCACAATACCGAGTTGGTCGGTGAGCCAGTACTTCGACATCGCAGCCGTGGGAATATCGAGCTCGCCGCGCAGATGTTTGCCGATGCAGTCGTCGAGGAAGATCCGGCTCACCTTGGCGATGGTCGCGCATTCGGCCATTTCGAATTTGGTGTTCTGCATCGCGAACAGCGGCTTGCCGAAGGCCTCGCGCCCCTTGGTGTAGTCGACGGTCAGCTGCACCGCCTTCTCCATCATGGCGACCGCGATGATGCCGGTGACCAGGCGCTCCTGGGCCAGCAGCTGCATCATCTGATAGAAGCCCTGGCCCTCCGCCTCGCCGAGCAGATTCGAGGCGGGCACGCGCAGTCCGTCGAAGAACAGCTCCGCGGTGTCCTGGGCCTTGCCGCCGATCTTGTTCAGGATGCGGCCGCGCTTGAAGCCAGGGGTGTCGCCGCCTACCTCGGCGAAGATCAGCGAGACGCCCGCCGCGCCCTTGGTCGGATCGGTCTTGGCGGCGATGAGGATGCCCTCGCAGAGCCAGCCATTGGTGATGAAGATCTTCGAGCCGGTGATGACGTATTCGTCGCCCTCGCGGACCGCGCGGGTCTTGATGTTCTGCAGATCCGAGCCGGTGCCCGGTTCGGTCATGCCGATGGAGAGCACCATCTCGCCGGTCGCGGCCTTGGGCAGCACCCGCCGTTTGAGGTCTTCGGTGCCGAAGTGGTGGATATAGGGCGCGATGATCGAGGTGTGCACGGCCATGCCCATCGAGCCGTCACCGGCGAAGGCCTGTTCCTCGATGATGGCGGCCTCGTGCGCGAAAGTGCCGCCACCGCCGCCGTATTCGGTCGGGATCGCGGTGCACAGCAGGCCGAGTTCACCGGCCCGGTTGTACAGGGCGCGGTCCGGATGTCCCTGTGCGACGAACTTCTCCTCATGCGGGACGACTTCCTTTTCGAAGAAGTTTCTGGCCAATTCCCGGACCGCCTCGACCTCGTCGTCGCTCCATGCCGCGCGTGCCATCGCAGAAATCCTTTGCTCATCGAGCGGGCCTGTCGCACCCGCGTCTCGTCATCAGATTGGCGCACTATTGGCATGATGTCAACAAAGCGGCGCACGGCAGGTCGAGGCGGGTTCACCATGGTGGAATGCGAATCACCGGTCGGCAGCGCGTGCGTCATGCGACCAACAGAGGGCGCTGAGAGCGCCCGATCGACTAACGTGCGAAGTGTGGCAGACGATCGAAATAATGTGACACCGCGCCCTTTTCGGTTCGCCGTCGGATTCTCCGCCGCGGGGTCGCGCGCCGAGTGGCGGGATAAGGCGCGGCAAGCCGAAGACTTGGGCTACGACGTGGTCCAGGTTCCCGACCACCTGGGTATGACTGCACCGTTCCCCACGCTGGTCACCATGGCGGAGGCGACGAACCGTGTGCACGTCGGCACGATGGTATTGAATGCGGGCTTCTACCGGCCTGCGCTGCTGGCTCGTGAGGTGGCCAGCGTGGATCAGCTCACCGATGGGCGATTCGAGTTCGGACTCGGTGCCGGACCGGATTTCGCGAAGCCCGAGTTCGAGGCGGCGGGGCTGCCGTTCCCGGGCGGGCGGCAGCGTATCGACTACCTGCGTGACACCATCGGCGAGATCCGCACACTGTTCGCGAACGGTCACCAACCACCGGTCCGCCGCCGGATCCCGCTGCTGGTGGCCGGGCGCGGGGACCGTCTGGTGCGCGTGGCGGCCGAACACGCCGACACAGTCGCGCTGGCCGGGGTGCCGGTTGGTACTGATATCGCTTCCGAGGAAGCCGGAACTGCGGCGCTCGCGCGCCGGGTCGAATTCGTCCGTGCCGCGGCCGGAGAACGTTTCTCCGAAATCGAGCTGGGGCTGATGGCACAGGCGGTGGACGTGCACGGCCACGGCGACAGCGACCTGTCGCTGCCGCGCATGTTCAATCCTGGCCTGTCCGACGCACAATTGCGTTATCTGCCCGGTGTACTGCACGGATCCGCACGCAGCATCGCCGATACTTTGCGGCACTACCGCGATGCGTACTCCGTCACGCATTACGCCGTCCCTGAGACCCATATGACCGCTCTCGCAAAAGTGATCGAAGAGCTTCGGTGAGATCCGTCAGCACGGAATGGCTGGATCATCTACCGCCGCAACGTCATACGCCGCGCGGTCCCGCTCACCGCGGCGGTACTGAACACTTGGCAAGTCGTGAGCGGCACGATGATCTCGGCCGCCCCGGCCTCCGCGGGCACCGAGCCACGATTGCCCGGGCGGAGTGATCTGCGGCTCAACGGTCGCAACGCCATTTTCGGAGCTCGTACCGGACGTATCGGAAAGCGGTGCGACCCGTGGTTGACGGACCCATACTTAGCGCCATACGTCACGAAAACGGAGAAATCCCAATGCATAACACTCGATTCCGGGCGACCGGGATCACCGTGGCAATCGCGGTAGCCGCCGGGCTCGGTCTGACCGCGTGCGGTAAGACCGAGCGCTGGTGCGAACGAGACCAAGATGATGCTGTAGTCGAAAACTGGCGCTGCGAGCAGAATCTGGCGGGCTACGAATGGGAGCCCGACCATGACAAGCCGAAGACAAAGAAGAAGCCGAACAAGTCGAAGAAACAGACCAGATGACCGATCCGATGCAAATCCCCTAGTGACGGTGGTCCGATGGCGGACGCCGGTCGTCAGGTTTGACTGACCGACCGACGGAGTGCTTCGAGATCCCGGAGCAGGGTCTGGTACAGCGCGAAGGAGAGGGCGAAGACGATCGCGCCGCCGAGAGTCAGCCCGATGACCGAGCCGATGATCAGACGCAGATCGCTCGGGTCGAGGAAGATCGTCCCGAGCGCCGCGCCCACGGGTGGTATCAGGGCAGCGACCAGTAGCTTTCGGGTTGCTTGCCGCGCCAGTTTGCCGAGTTGTTCGGCGTCGGCGGCGGTTGTTGTGCCGCGCAGCAGCAGGGAAGGGTAGTACCAGCGCACCACGTGATAGTTCACGAGGAAGTACGGGTAGACCGCCGCGATGGCCCCGCATATCAGGTGGGTGGTGAAAATGTTGACCACCAATCCGGCGGATAGTTCGCTCACCATGAGCACCGTTGTGCCGAGAACGATCAGCGACAAAACCCAACCGGCCCATGTGATCCGCGTGGTCCGCTCGCCGCAGGCCAAGGTGTCCGACCGTGTTCTCGCCAGAAATTCGGTGCTGTACCGCCGACCCTTGCGCATCCCCCACGGCACGGCGATGACATTGCGTGAGAGGTAGATGATCAATCCAGGGAAGACCACGTGGAAGCTCACACCGACGATCGCCACCATCCTGGTGAATGTCGGCTTACCTGCGGCGGGCAGGTGGATGTTCAACAGCGTCAGATTGTGTCCGTACAAATAGAACAGGGCCAGCACCTGCCCGATGATGATGGCGGTGGTGACGACAGGTACGGGCTTCAGGGCCAGTCGCTGTCGCACACTGCCGTGCGGTGGGTCGACCAGATCTCGGGCGCGGGCGTCGAGGCACAGTTCGAGTTGCTGGGCAAGCTCGCCGCTGGAGGCCCACCGATCGGCGGCCCGCGGTGCGAGGCAGGTCGTTAGGACGCGGCGCAATGTCGCAGGACAGTCGAGGGGCAATTCATCGAGGTCGCTGTGCCTGATTCCGCGTCGCCGGTGGGCGAGCATACGTTCCAGCGAAGTGGCCGAATCGCCGATGTCGGTCTCGTCGTCGAACGGTCTACGTCCGGTCAGTAGCTCCCAGAGCATGACTCCGAGCGCGTAGATGTCGCTGCGGCCGTCGAGATCCTCGGCCCGGCCCGGCAGCTGCGGATGGCAGGCCTCCAATTGCTCGGGTGACATGTAGGCCAGCGATCCGCCGAAATAGGCCGCCGGGCTGGCACCCGCTATGTGGTCACTGAAGCTGATATTGAAATCCGCCAGTTTCGGCACCCCATCGACGGTCAGCAATACGTTGGCAGGCTTGATATCTCGATGCAGCACCCCGCGCTGTGCGGCGTAGTCGAGGGCCTCGGCGAGTCGGCGGCCGAGCCAGGCAACGGTTTCCGGCCAGGAGAGTGCGGCGATCGCGTCCCTGGCTTCGGACTCGGTGGGACGAATACCCTTCTCGCCCAACACCTCGTCGACCACATCGAGCAGCAACTGGCCGCTGCGTAGACCAGGTTCGGTCTCGGCGGCGCGTTGCAGCAGACTCAACAGTGTGCCGCCGGGGACATATTCCATGTACAGGAGCTTGAGGTCGCGCTCCGCCAGCAGTCGTTTGTCGAATACGCGAACGATATAGGGGTGGTCGAGTTGCGCGAGCATCTGCGGCTCGCTCCCATGATTATGCGAAATCTTCAGAGCCACAAGTCTTTCCATCGACCGTTGGCGGGCGAGGAATACGCGCGCGAAGGCACCGCTGCCGAGGTTGAGCAGCAGGTCGAAATCATCGATACGGTCTCCGACGTCGAGACCGGTGAGCGTGCCATATGCCCGCGGACTGGCGAGCAGCGTGCTGCGGTAGCCACCGGTATCCGGTGCGGGCCCGGCCGTTTCAGCGTGTTGCGCCCGATCGGTCGGCAGACCCTTGCGGCGCAAGCAGTGGAATTCCTCGTACAGCAGATCCGGTGGTAGCGGAATGGATTGGAGCTCAGGAAATTCGGCGACATAGTCGGCGAGCCGTCGGGGATATTCGTCGCGCCCCCACCGGTTGACCATATCGACCTTGATCAACTCGATGAGGCAGATTCTGCGGAATTCGGATGTGCCGGATTCGGGTAAGTATGCGGCGAGATCCGGTGTCGAATCCGCTTCGTCCCATGCGACGGCGAATCGTGCGATCGCCGCCGCCAGTCCGATCTGGGTGGCGACCGCCCGATCGGCAGGAACGGCTCGAGTATTACTCGGTGCCAGGTGATCGGGATTTTTCACCATCGGCTCCTCGTTTGCCCGACACGGAAATGGTAGTCGTGTCGGGCTGGCCGGGCAGTCGCGATCGAGCTGGCAAAAGGAGCACAATCGGAATACGCGCGGGACGCGTTTCGTGGACAACCGAGGGGAGCTCGATGTCCACTGGGAAGCCGATGGAAGGAGTCGCTGCCCCGGAACTCCGCTATGTCGACGGACAGGGCATCGACCGCAGATTTTCGCTGCCACGGGACGCATCGCTGATCGTCATCGGGCGCGCTGCCGCCGCGGACCTCGCGCTGACATGGGATCAGTCGGTGTCGAAACTGCACGCGGTAATCCGCTGGATGGATATCTGCTGGACGGTCGAAGACAACGGGCTGTCGCGCAATGGAACCTTCGTCAATGGCAGACGCGTGTCCGTACGACATCGGCTGCGCAATGACGATCTCATCGCGGTCGGCGATACCGTGCTGAGGTTCCGATGCCCCGGTGGTGTCTGCCAGCCCGCAACGAAGGCGCCGGGCCCCGAGCCGGCTACCGAAACCATCACAGCGGCGCAGCTGCGGGTAGTGCAGGCACTGTGCCGACCCTATTTCGAGACCGCCACGCACGCCGTTCCGGCGTCCAATCGACAGATAGCCGACGAACTCCAGCTCACCGAGGCAACCGTCAGATCGCATCTTCGGGAACTATTTCGCAGGCTGGGCGTCGATGACGCGCCCAATCGACTGAAGCGGGCGCGGCTTGCCGAACGGGCGCTGCGGGACGGCTTGGTCCACGCCACATTTTCGACACCAGCGCACAAGTGAGCGTCTGATTCATCAGCTGTCGGGGTTGATACTGCGCCACCTGCGTGCCGCCGAGTCCGCACCCGCGGATGATGTCGCGACAGCTATCGAAAAACGAGGATCAATGGTGTCGATTCGACAATTCGAACGGCATTCACCCGAACGGGGTATCCGAAAATCGGCGGATTCCCGACATCACATTTCTACCGCTAGGAGACACAGTGGCACTCGGAGACGGCATCCGCCGCAATATCGCATCGGTCGATCCCGCCGAACGGGCAATGCTTCGCGACGCGCTCATCGAACTCAACAAACGCAAGTTCGCGGGCAGCCGCACGGATACACCGGCGCCCGGCGGGGTGAGCTGGTGGTTCAAGCAGGATGAAATCCATCAGGCGACACATGTGCACGGTGGCCCGGAATTCCTTCCGTGGCACCGCGTGATCGTCAACGAAATGGAGAAAATGCTTCGACAGATAAATCCCCTGCTGTCGCTGCACTACTGGGATTGGACACAGGATCCGCGCGCGATCCCGAACGCGAATCTCGGCAATGGATCGACCGGGACGCTCAACCTGTTCACCAGCGATTTCATGGGCTACGGGGGCTCAACTTATGCACCCGTCGGCAAGCCGTGGCGGGAGGCGGGTTTCTACGATCCGGATGCGGTGCACTTCCGCGACGACAGCGTGGACGCGCAAAATAACAATCCAGCCGATCCGCCGCGGGCGTTGAACCGGCGGATCTTCGGCTCGCATGCTTCGGCGCGCCGGGACGCGGATGTCCTTGCCGCTCCGAATTACCCGAACATGTGCGAGATGCTCGAGCGAACCCACGATGAAATGCACGGGTTCGTCTCCATGGGCGGCTTCCATATCTCGTTCCGCGACCCGTTCGTATTTCTGCTGCACTCCAATGTCGATCGCCTGTTCGCGGGCTGGCAGACCGACCCGGCGCACCGAGAGCGACTGGAACCCGGCAAGGTGTACGGCTCGGAGACGGCGGGCTTCGCCGACCAGCACGTCGAGCCATGGTCGACCGGTCGCTCGGTCGACACGCTCCACCAGGAACACTTCACACGGCCGTGGTACGCGCCGGAACGGGAGGGAGTTCCATTCACCTACAAGCACCCCTCCGTCGTCTACCCGCCCAGTTACGACACCAACCGGGGCAGCACCGCGCCGCGGGGGACCTGCACGATCCAGCAGAAGTACAACCGCCGCTTCTTGGACGCCTACACCTCCGGGGACAAGAACTACGCCGTCGTGACCCGCACCGTCCAGGACGACGACAGCCAACGCTGGGTTCTGACTCCGATCGGCACGGTGTACACCGTGCGGCAGAAGAGCGGCAACCGTTTCCTGGACGCCCACGAATCGTCGGCGAACAACTTCGCGGCATTTACCCGAAATAAGGAATTCAATGACACCCAATGCTGGGTGTTCTGGCGGACCCCCGACGATGCCGACGCCGTGACTATCCAGCAGGTGAGCAGCGGTCGCTTCCTCGACGCCTACGAGTCGACGCACGACTTCGCGGCGGTGACCCGGCCGGAGCAGGCCGACAACAGCCAGCGCTGGACCCTGCGCGCTCATGCCGGGGGCTCGTACTCTTTGCAGCAGAAGAGCACCGGCCGTTTTCTGGATGCGCAGACCGCCGGGGACTTCGCGGCGGTCACCCGGCCCGCCCAGAACAACGACACGCAGCGCTGGGTCCTCGACCAGGTGGGCGTCGTGTACACGATCCAACATCAGCACAACGACCGATTCCTCGACGCGTATACCACAGCGGAGCAGGATTTCGCGCTGGTGACCCGTTCCCGGCAGGCCAACGATAGTCAGCGGTGGCTGGTCCGGCCGCTCAGCAACGACACCTTCACGATCCAACAGCTGAACAGCGGCCGCTTCGTCGATGCCTACACATCGTCGTCGCACGACTTCGCCGCGGTCACCCGCGACGTTCTGCTATGGACCGATGACACCCAACGGTGGGTGATCCGCACAGTGCCACCGCGGTGACCGATCGACACCTCGCGGCATACGACTCGCACGTCGACCGGCATGGATGGGATTCCATGCCGGTCGGCGTACTTCGGCCATCAGTGCGGTGCGACGGTTGCGGTGGTTGCGGGCAGCGACGTGCAGGTATGGCTCCGGGACGAGGCGGTACCGGATGGAACCTGGATCAGCCGGTCGGCCGCCGGGCCTGGTTCACGGCCGCGAGCGAGGTGAAGATCGGGGTGTCCGGATCGGCCGAGATGCCCTGGCGGCGCAGGAATCCGTCGATCAGACCCCAGACGAATTCGGTTGCCTGGCCGACGAATTCGGCCGTGCCATCGGGATGGCGGGGATCCGCGTCACCCAGCCAGAGGTCGGTGATCGCGACGACGACGCCGACGACCGCGCTAGCCAGGTAATCGATGCCGGTGGCATCGATCGGAATGGATTCGGCGATCTCACGCGCCTGCCCGGCGACTCGCCGGGCGGCCGCGCGGCCGAGATCGATCTGCGGTACCGAACTGTCCGCTTGCTGGGTGAGGTGCGCCTGCCCGAGGAAGCGAAAAACATTGGGATGCTGGACAATACTGTCGGCATAACCGGTGAGCACGCGGCGCAGCGCGACCCGCGGCGGTTGCAGCATCAGCGTCAGATCGTTGCCCGCACCGGCCGCAACCGATCCGGCCATCCGGTCACCGATTTCGGTGTAGAGATCGGCCTTATCGGCGAACTGGCGGTACAGGCGCGGTTTGGTGATCCCGGCCTCGCGGGCGATGTCGTCCATGCTCGGGCGCGGACCGTCCCGGTCGATCACCCGAATGGCGGCGTCGACGATCCCCTCCCGGGTGATCGTCCGCGGCGCCGATCTGGGAGATCTGTCCGAACGGGGCATGGTGCGGAGCATACACGTACCGGCGGTACGCCATGTTCAGCCGAGACTTCGCCGGAATATGGGTGACCGACCTCATAGCTGGTGGCGGTTTCGACCCATTGATTCGGGTAATACGTACTGTCAGTATCGGATCACGTACCGGCGGTACACGCAGCACCCAGCGCATCGATCGAGGCAAGCAGATGACCGAACAGCTCGATTCCCCCGACCCGACCGGCATCCAGCGCCCACACCGCCGGTCCACGGTGGCTGGCGCGAATGGCGAGTTGGCCGTGTTCGAATGGGGCGAGCGCGGTGCCGAGCCGCTCGTCTTGGTGCACGGCCTGTCCGATACCCATCTGGTCTGGTCCGCGGTGGCGACGCTGCTCGCCGACGGCTTCCGTGTCATTGCCTACGACGTGCGCGGACATGGCGAATCGACGAAAGCCGATGTGCCGCAGGACTATCGACTCGATCACCTGGCCGATGATTTCTTCGCGCTCATCGATGCGATCAGCCCGAAGCGGCCGGTGCACGTCTGCGGACACGGCTGGGGTGCGGTGCAAGCATGGGAGGCGGTCTGTGATCCGCGCGCCAATACCCGGATCGCCTCGTTCACCGCCGTCGCGGGGCCGAATCTCGATCACGTCGGCATGACACTGCGCGAATTGGCGGGCCGACCGCGCCGAGCGCTGGAGCTGATCGCCGACCGGAAATTCTGGCGGCACGGGGTCGGAACGGCCCAGACCGCAGCGCGACGGATCGCCTATCCGCCGCGGGTGCGTACCTGGTTGATCGAACAGCTCGGCGGCGTCGCCCGCGCATACGCGCCGATCGCCCCGACCTGGCGCACGGATCTGGCCGCTGGCGCACGGATCGCCGTGGCCAATCTGCCGCATCATCTGCTGTGGCCGCGTGTGCGCAGCACCGCGGTGCCGGTGCAGCTCGTCGTGGACACCACCGATGTGCTGGTGCCACCATTCCTCTACTACGGCAGCGCACGGTGGGTGGATCGGTTGTGGCGCTGCCCGATTCCCGCCGATCACTGGCTGCCGGTGACCGAGCCGCTGCTCGTCGCCGAGGCCATCGCGAACTTCGTCGAGGATCTGCGCGCGGCGAACACCAGCATCCCGCAATGACCGCGTAGGTCCCACCAGCGTTGGGTGGCAGGGAAATCCGACGGGGTGGTACTTTGCGCGCATGACCGGACCGGGGGAACAACAGAATCAGCCCAACGACGCATGGTGGGCCCAGCAACAGCCTCAGCAGGGACCGCAGTATTCGCAATCGGATCCGACGATGGTCGGACAGCCGGGTTATCAGCTGCCATCGCAGCCCTCGGTTCCGGTGGTGGAACCGCAAGGCCCGGCGGAGCAGCAGCCCGCCGATCCCACGATGGTGCGGCAGCCGTTCGATCAGCCGGGGGCCGCGCCCACCGCGTCCGGGACCGGATATCAGCAACCGGGACATCACCAGTCCTCGCCGGGATATCCACAGCCGGTGCAACCGCAGGCCGCACCCGGATTCCAGCAGGCCGGAGCACCACAAGCCGCACCCGGATTCCAGCAGGCCGGAGCACCACAAGCCGCACCCGGATTCCAGCAGGCCGGAGCATCAGCACCGGGATTCTCGCAGCCTGGGTTCCAGCAACCCGGATTCGAGCAGCCCGCACCCGGATTCCCGCAGGGCGCACCGGGTTTCCAACAGCCCGGATACCAGCAGCCCGGCGGATTCCAACCTGCGCCCGGGTACCAGCAACCGCCCAGATCCGGTGGCAAAGGTTGGCTTTGGGCGCTCGGCGCGGTTGTGGTCACCTCCGCGGTGTGGGCGGGCGCGATGTTCGCGATCGGCGCCTTCGACGCGGGCAAGGCCGATATCAGCAAGGATGCCGATCTGCGCGGCTACAAGTATGTCGACAACCTCTGCGACCTCACCGACACCTCGCCCTACACCAGCGCGGGCTTCACGCTGTCGAAAACCGATTCCTCGGGCAAGACCTATCCGAAGCACGACGGTTCCAAGCACGCCGCCGTCGATACGATGGGGTGCGACGTCCGCCTCACCCCGCCCGGTTCGACCGAGAAGTACGACTACGCCGCCATTTACACCAGCGCGCAGGTGCACAAGCAGACCAATCCGGGACCGGAATTCACCGCGTCGTACGAGACCTGGACCCAGAGCGAATACGGCAAGGACGCGAAGGTCGACAAGATCTCCGGACTCGGCGACGAGGCGTATGTGATCACCGGTAAGCACAAGTCGGACGATCCGACGGCAGATGTCTCACTGGCCATGCGCGACGGCTGGACCACCTACCACATCAGCTGGTCGCAGTATTCGTCCAGTTCGTCGAAGTCCTCGAGCAAGATCCTCAGCGCGTCCGAGGTCACCGATCTGCTGAAGAAGACGGCCACCTCGACGATGAGCAAGCTGCGCAAATAGGTGGCATTCGATCGGTGCCGGACGGCCCGCGCCGACCGGCCCACACTCGAATGCGACAATTACTGGGTCAACCTCCAGTTCACGAAGGACAAACCCGCATTCCGATGGTCGAGAAAACCGCGTCGACGTCTACCGCACCAGCGCCGAGCGGCACCGCCATCGACCCCGATGAGCTGGCGATCTGCCTGCGGGTGCTGGAGCAGGCCGGGCAGTTGGACAAGGACGATCCGGCGTCGGTCACGGTGCAGCGCGCCGTCGGCCATATGTTCAAGAAGCTGAAGCAGCGCAAGCGAACCGAGGCAAGGGATGCGGTCGCCGAGGCGGACCGGGCGGTGGTCGCGGCCACCGCGACCGGTTCGCCGAATCGGATCGATGACGAAACCGCGGGCATTCCGCTGACCTCGAATGCGGCGGGCGCGAGCGCGGGCACGCTGGTCCGGCCGCGGCCCTGCTACATCTGCAAGCAGCGCTATACCCGGGTCGACGCGTTCTACCACCAGCTGTGCCCGGACTGCGCGGCCAGCAGCCACGTCAAACGGGACGCCCGTACCGATCTCACCGGACGGCGCGCCCTGCTGACCGGCGGTCGCGCCAAGATCGGCATGTATATCGCACTGCGACTACTGCGCGACGGTGCGCATACCACCATCACCACCCGCTTCCCGAACGACGCGATCCGCCGTTTCGCCGCCATGGACGACAGCGCCGACTGGCTGCACCGACTGCGCATCGTCGGCATCGATCTGCGGGATCCGGCCCAGGTCGTCGCGCTCGCCGATGACGTCGCGGCGCAGGGACCGCTCGATATCCTCATCAACAATGCCGCCCAGACCGTGCGCCGTTCCCCCGGTGCGTACAGCGCGCTGGTCGAGGCCGAATCCGGCCCGCTGCCCGCGGGTGCGCTGCCGGATGTGGTGACCTTCGGCAAGACCATGCAGGCGCATCCGACCGCACTCACCGCATCCCTGACCCCGACGCTGTCCTCGGCCGATGTGGCGGAGCTGGCGTTGGTCGCGGGATCGGCCACACCGGAACGCATTTCCCGCGGTATCGCCATCGACGCCGGTGGTCTGGTGCCGGATCTGGCGCACACGAACAGCTGGGTGCAAACCGTCGCCGAGGTGGATCCCACCGAACTGCTCGAGGTCCAGCTGTGCAATTCGGTGGCGCCGTTCATTCTGGTTTCCCGGCTGCGCCCGGCCATGGCCGCCGCCGCGGCCCGCCGCAAATACGTCGTGAACGTTTCCGCCATGGAGGGCCAGTTCTCCCGCGCGTACAAGGGCGCGGGCCACCCCCACACGAATATGGCCAAGGCCGCGCTGAACATGTTGACCCGCACCAGCGCCCGCGAAATGTTCGAACAGGACGCCATCCTCATGACCGCCGTCGACACCGGCTGGATCACCGACGAGCGCCCGCACTACACCAAGCTCCGCCTCGCCGAAGAGGGCTTCCACGCGCCCCTGGACCTGGTGGACGGCGCCGCCCGCGTCTACGACCCGATCGTCCAGGGCGAAACCGGCACCGACCTCTTCGGCTGCTTCCTCAAGGATTACCAGCCCTCGCCCTGGTAATCGGTGCGGGGCCCAGCGCTACGCTGGGCATATGGTGTATCGGCTGCTGGCCGACGCCACTGCCGCGGTGCATTTCGTATTCGTGGCGTATGTGGTGGTCGGCGGGTTCCTGGCGTGGCGGTGGCCACGCACCATCTGGCTGCATCTGATCGCGTTCGGGTGGGGATTCAGTACGGTGCTGCTCGGATTCGATTGTCCGCTCACGTATTTGGAGAATTGGGCGCGGCATCGGGCCGGAGTGGCCGGGCTGCCCCCGAGCGGGTTCATCGACCATTATCTGACGGGAGTGATCTACCCGGAGAACGCGCTCGGGTTGGTGCGCGTGCTGGTAGCGGTGTGCGTGCTGGTGTCGTGGGTGGGCTATGCGTGGAGGGTTCGGGCGATGAGGTCGGCAACCTCGGAGACCTTCTCGTCCAGGTAGAAGTGACCGCCGGGAAAGACGGTGTGGTCGAAGGAACCGGTGGTGTGCTCACGCCATTGCTCGGCCTGCTCCGGCGTCATCGTCGGGTCCTCGGTGCTGACCAGGGCCGACACTGTGCACGACAGCGGGACGCCCTGGCTATAACGGTAGGTCTCGATGGCCTGATAATCACTGCGCACCGCGGGCAGTACCAGTTCGGCAAGACTCGGTTCGTCGCGCAGGATCTGGATGGACGCGGGATCGGTCGCCAGGCGCTCCAGATCACCGATCAGATCGTCATCCGACCCGAGATGCAGGCGGCCCGGCTCGACGAAGGTCGGTGCGGGACGGCCGGATACGAACAGCGCGGCGAGCGGTTGCCCCTTGCCTTCCAGGCGGCGTGCGGTTTCGAAGGCCACGGTCGCGCCCATGCTGTGACCGAACAGTGAAAGCCGTTCCACCGGCCCCTGATTCAGCACCTCGTCCACGATCCGATCGACGAGGGTGTCCATATCGCCGATCGTGGGCTCCCCGAGTCGATCCTGCCGACCCGGATACTGCACCGCGGCAACGGCAATGCCATTGTCGAACCGTTCGGCCAGTGCCCGATATGCCGTGACCGCTCCCCCACCGGGCGGGAAACACAGCAGTTGATGGCTCGGCTCGGGATGTGCGCGCAACACCCGCAGCCAGTCCGTCGCGGCAATGGCCTTGCCCACGTTTGTCTCCTTCACCGTCGAAGGTTTATCCGAGATATGTGCCGTACCAATCCAGAACCCGCTGCCATGCCTCGGCGGCCGCGGTCGGGTTGTAGCGAGGTCCGGTGTCGTTGAAGAAGGCGTGGTCCGCATTCGGTGCGACGTAGATTTCGTGGGTGAGGCCCGCCCGGTCCAGCGCCGCCTCCGCGGTGGGGCGCGAGGCGATCACCCGCTCGTCCCTGGCGGCGTAGATCCCGAGCACCGCCGCCTTCGCGCCGGACAGATCCCCATTCTCCGGGAATGGGCCGTAAAACGGTGTCGCCGCAGCGAGTTCCGGCGTACCCGAGGCCAGCAGCAACCAGACCAGACCGCCGCCGAAGCAGAAGCCGGTGGCGCCGATCTTTTGTCCCGGCACCCGCCGTTCCAGCTCGGCGATCCCGGCCCGCAGATCGCCGATGAACTGGTCCGGCGCGATCTTGCCGAGTTCGGCGGTGGCCGCCGCCGGATCGGTGAAGGCGGCGGTGCCACCGAGTTCGGACAGCAGGTCAACGGCGAGCGCGGAGTATCCAGCGCCCGCGAAACGTCCTGTCACCGAACGGATATGCTCGGTGAGGCCCTTGTTCTCATGGATGACGAGCACGCCGCCGCGTGGCTGTGGCGCGGCCGCCCATGCGGCTTGTAGCTGACGACCGCCCGGTCCGGGAAAGGTGATCGCGGTGGCCGCGACTGCGCCGCTGGTACCCGGCGGGGGCGACGAGGCGCCGGGTTTCGAGCCCGTCGACGCGGAATTCGCCTGGTCGCCGCTGCTGGAGCAGGCGGCGAGCAAGGCGACCGCTGCGGTGGCGCCGACGCCGAGCACCCCTAGTCGGCGCAGTGCTTCCCGGCGGCCGATCAATCCGTCGGCGTGGTCGGTGGCTATCTCTTCGGCGATATAACGCTGCAGCGGCGTCATGGCCCCGACCCTACTACTGCGGCACAACAACTACTCTCGATCTCGTGATTGCGCACGAACAGCTGGTCCGCGACTACGAGGCCGGAATCGGTGTACCAGCCTCCGGTACCGTCCCCGCCGACGATCCGGGCAGCTGTTTGGCTGCGGCACTGCCGGTTTGGGCGCTGGCCGCCGGATCGGTGGCCGCGGTGACGGCGGCGGCCAACCGAATCCGCGACGCACATCACCTCAATCCGGTGCTGCACCGGCTCGATCCGACCCGGATCACCGCCGCCTTCTCAAGTGAACGCCTGCTGCGCGTCGGCGGAGCGCCCCCAAAGGTATTCGCCGATCTGTCCGGATTCTTTCCCACCTTCGACGGCTGGGTCCGCACCCACGCGAACTATCCGCATCATCGCGCGCGATTGCTCGCCTCGCTCGGACTGCCCGACGACGCCCCGGTCGATCTGGCGATCGCGCAGATGGCGATGAGCCGGGCCAGCGATATCGAAGAACATGCGGCCACGCACGGCGCCGTCGCGGTCCAGGTGCGTTCCGAACAGGAGTGGGCGCTGACCCCGCAGGGCCAGGCCGCCGCATCGGGTCCGCTGGTGGCGATCGATACCAGGATCGACCGGGGCGAGCTCGGTCTGCCGATCGGCGCATCGCCGTTGCAGCCGTTGCGCGGGGTCCGGGTACTCGATCTCACGCGCGTGATCGCCGGTCCCGTCGCGACCAGGACCCTGGCACTGCTCGGCGCCGAGGTGATGCGGATCGATCCGCCACACCTATCCGAGATCCCGTGGCAGTACCACGACACCTGCCAGGGCAAGCGCTCCACGCTGCTCGATCTGTACCGGCAACTGCCGCTGTTCAACGAGCTGCTCGCCGCCGCCGATGTGCTGATCACCGGATATCGACCGGGCGCGCTGGAAAACGCCGGTCTCACCGCCGCCCGTCGTCCCGGCCTCGTGCACGGTCGGATTTCGGCGTGGGGCGAATCCGGCCCGTGGCGTCGGCGGCGCGGTTTCGACAGCATCGTGCAGGCGGCGGCGGGCATTTCGATCGTCGAGGGCGCACCCGCGGTGCCGGGAACGCTGCCCGCGCAGGCACTCGACCATGCCTCCGGCTACCTGCTCGCGGCCGGGGTGATCGACGCACTGGTCGCGCGCGCGCATGACGGCATCGGCCGCGATGTCCGGGTCGCATTGGCGCGCACCGCATCCTGGCTGCTCAACGCGCCCGGCCGGTCCCCGCGTCATCCGCAGGCCGCGCCGCCGAGTCCGATGGCGGCGGTCACCCACGGCAATGTCACCACCGCGGCGCCGGTGCTCGCCGAATATCCGGATTACGCGTGGCCCGCACCGCGGTACGGCGCGGATCGGCCGGTGTGGCCGTTGCACACCCGATAGAACTCGGGCGCCGATCAATCAGGAGTCAGCGGCCAGGGCGGCGATGGCCTTGGCCAGTCGCGCGCCGTCGGGCAGATTTCCGCCGTGGGTGATCGTCCACAGGATGCCGAGTCCCTGGGTCAGCACGAAGTACAGCTCGGCGATCGCCTGCGCGGTGTCGGCATCCAGATCCGGACGGGATTCCCGTAGCGCTCGAGCGATGTCCTCGTAGGCGCCGTTGAGGCTTTCGTCCATGTACGTCCGGGATTCCGGTGTCCGCGCGACGCGGACCAGATTCTCCAGACTGGCCAGCATGCCCTCCCGGTTGTCCTCGAAGACCTGCGGCATCGCATTCCACATCTGCGTAAAAGCATCCAGCGGCGGCTGACCGCTGCCCGCGCGGACCAGCGCTTCCATCCGATCGCCGATATCGGTGCCGAGCGCCTCGGCGAGCGCCTCGGCGATCAGCCGATCCTTCGAACCGAAGTGGTAGCCGATCGCGGCCAGGCTGACCCCAGCGGCCGCCGCGATGTCGCGCGCGGTCGTCTTCGCCACGCCACGTTCGATGATGGCCTTACGCGCTCCCGCCAATAGGTCTTCTCGGTTTCCCATGATCTCAGCTTACACACGGCTTAGACATTTGTACTAGACATCCGTGCCACTCCTGTGTTAGACATTCGTCTGACACATTCGTTCGAGAGATTGGCCCCCGTCATGAGCACCAACTCCCTCCACATCCTGATCAGCGGCGGCGGCATCGCGGGCAATGCGCTCGCGCTGCAATTGCTGCGGGCAGGCATCCGAACCACCGTCGTCGAGCGCGCCCCCCAACCGCGTCCCGGCGGACAGGCCGTCGACCTGCGCGGCCCGAGCCGCGAGATCGCCGAACGAATGGGAATCATGCCGGGCATCCGCAAGTACCAGCTCGACGAGCGCGGCATGGCCTACGTCGACGAGAACGGCCGGGAGTTCGCCAGAATGCCCGCGGAGATGTTCGACGGCAAAGGACCGGTGGCCGAAATCGAAATCTCCCGAGGCGATTTGAATCAGGTCCTGCTCACCGAGCTGGCCAGCACGGCGGGAGAGCTCGATTATCGCTACGGCGAATGGATCACCGCGCTGTGCCAGGACGACACCGGTGTCGAGGTCGAATTCGCGTCAGGGCGCACCGAGCGTTTCGATCTGGTCGTCGGCGCGGACGGTGTGCACTCGGCGACCCGGCAGCTGGCCTTCGGACCGGAGGAGCAGTTCGTCACCTATCTCGGCGGCTACATGTCGTTCTTCACCATCCCGACTCCGGCCGGAACAGAGCCGGGGTGGTTCAAGATGCATACGGTGCCCAGCGCCGCGGTCGCGATTCGGCCGGATGCCGATCCGGCCACCTCCAAGGCGATCATCACGCTGCGCACGGAGGCCGATCCGGCGCTGCGCCGCGACGTCGCCGCACAACAGCAGCTCATCCACGACATGCTGGCCGAGGCCGGATGGGAGACCCCGGCCGTACTCGACGCGATGGCCACGACCCCGGACTTCTATTTCGATATGCTGGCCCGCGTCGATATGCCGTCGCTGTCGACCGGCCGGGTCACGCTGCTCGGCGACTCCGCCTTCTGCGGCTCCCCGATGACCGGCATGGGCACCGCCATGGCCATCGTCGGCGCCTACGTCTTGGCCGGTGAAATCGCCTCCACCCCTGACGATCTCGCGACCGCACTGACCCGCTACGAGGAGCTCGTCACGCCGTTCCTGGACAAGGCCAAGGAGCTGCCCGGTGGCGGTATCAAGATGATGCTGCCCACCTCCCGTCTCGGCACGCGGATGGCGCGCACGAGCATGAAGCTCATGACCTCGCGGCTGATGCGTCCGGTCATGCTGCGGATGATGTCGAATACCGACGACTACCTGCTGCCCACCTACTGAGCAGCCGGGTCCGCTCGCTACGCTCGACTGGTGCGGCAGAAGATCGTCATGGACGTCGATACCGGGATCGATGACTCACTCGCGCTGCTCTACCTGCTCGCCTCCCCGGAGGCCGAGATCGTGGGAATCGCCGCCACCGCGGGCAATGTGCCCGCACCGCAGGTGGCGGCGAACAATCTCGCCTGGCTGGATGTGTGCCGAGCACGCGATATCGAGGTCGCGCTGGGGGCCGAGGAACCGCTCGCGATCCCGCTGCGCACCACCGAGGACACCCATGGGCCGCAGGGTGTCGGTTATGCGGAACTTCCGCAATCCGCTCGGCCGCTCTCGGCTCGGTCGGCGGCCGAGATGTGGGTCGATCTGGTGCGTGGAGCTCCCGGCGAGATCGTCGGACTCTGTACAGGACCGCTGACGAATCTGGCACTCGCCCTACGCCTCGAACCACGGTTGCCGCTGCTGCTGCGGCGGCTGGTGATCATGGGCGGTGCCTTCAATCACCCCGGCAACACCACCCCGACCAATGAGTGGAATGTGCACGTGGATCCGGAGGCGGCCAAGGAGGTCTTCGACGCCTTCTCCGCCGCACCGGCCGATCGGCGGCCGATCGTGTGCGCGCTCGATATCACCGAGACGATCGAGATGCGACCCAAGCACGTGGCGCAACTCGCCGAACGCGCGGGCAGTCTGCCCGTGGAGCTGGTTTCGGAGACCGACCCCCCAGAGGCAAGGTCGGCGACGAGTAATCCGATCGTGCGGTACTTCACCGATGCGGTCCGGTTCTACTTCGATTTCCACAAGCTCTACGACCAGGGCTATCTCGCGCATATGCACGATCCGTTCGCGGCGGCGGTCGCGCTGGATCCGGCGCTCGCCATTACTCGCCCGGCCACCGTCGATGTCGAACTCGTCGGAACCATCACCCGTGCCACCACGGTGGCGGACTGGGTGGGCATGTGGGGCCGAGAACCGAACGCCGACATCGTAGTCGGCACCGACCCGGAGGTGTTCTTCGAGCGATTGATCACCAGGGTCGGTGACTTCGCCCGGTCGGTCTATCGGCAGGAGGCTGCTCGATGATAGGCGACGACAACACCTATCTGACCAATTTCCGCAGTCGGCTCGAACTGCCCGGAATCATCGATGTCCATACGCATTTCATGCCGGAGCAGGTGATGGCCAAGGTGTGGGCGTACTTCGATTCGGCCGGTCCGCTGGTCGGCCGGGAGTGGCCGATCGCCTACCGCGACGATGAGCAGGTCCGGTTGAAGACTTTGCGCGACTTCGGTGTTCGCGCATTCACCTCGCTGGTGTATCCGCATAAGCCGGATATGGCGGCATGGCTCAACGAATGGAGCGCCGACTTCGCCGAACGCACCCCCGACTGCCTGCACACGGCGACGTTCTATCCCGAACATTACGCCGACAGTTATGTGGAGGCGGCCATCGAGCGCGGTGCCCGGGTGTTCAAGGTGCACGTGCAGGTCGGCGACTTCCATCCCGGTGATCCGCTGCTGAATCCGGTGTGGGGCATGATCGAGGACGCCGGGATACCGGTGCTGATCCACTGCGGCTCCGGACCGGCACCCGGCGAGTACACCGGGCCGGAGCCGATTGCCGGTCTGCTGCAACGCTATCCGCGCCTGCGGCTGATCATCGCGCATATGGGCACACCCGAATACTCCGAATTCCTGGATCTGGCCGAGGAATACCCGGGTGTGCACCTGGATACGACCATGGTGTGGACCGATTTCACCGAAGCCAGCGCACCCTTTCCGACCGCCGAGCACGGCAGGTTGCGCGCTTTGAGCGAGCGAATTCTATTCGGTAGCGACTTTCCGAATATCCCTTACTCGTACGGACATTCGATCTTCGCGCTGGAACGCTTGGAGCTGGGTGATTCCTGGCTGCGGCAGGTCTGCTATCGAAATGCCGTGCGACTCTTCGATATCACGTAAACGCACCGCAGCCGGGCTGCAACGACCTCAGCTGTCGAAGGCGTCGAGAAGCTGTTCGGCGGCAAGTGCGGCAGTCAACGTGCCCTCGCGCACCTGCTTTTCCACTTGTGCGCGAATGGCTTTGACGTTCGGGTTGTCCGCGAGGCGGCGCAGCAGTTGATCGTGCACCATGGTCCAGGTCCAGTCGACCTGTTGGCGGCGGCGCTTTTCGGCGAATTCACCCGCTTCGGTGAGCACCCGGCGGTGTTCGAGGACGGTATCCCAGAACTTGTCCATCCCATGGCCTTCGAGGCCGCTCATGGTGAGCACCGGTGGGCGCCAGAGCGCGTCGTGCGGATGGATGAGGCGCAGCGCCCCGGCCAATTCGCGGGCCGCGGCCTTGGCCTCGGTCTCGTGCTTGCCGTCGGCCTTGTTCACCGCGACCAGGTCGGCGAGTTCCAAGACGCCTTTCTTGATGCCCTGCAACTGATCTCCGGTGCGAGCCAGGGTCAGGAAGCAGAATACGTCGACCATATTCGCGACCGTTACCTCGGACTGGCCGACGCCGACGGTCTCCACCAGGATCACGTCGTAGCCCGCGGCCTCCAACAGCACGATGGTCTCGCGGGTCGCCTTGGCGACACCACCGAGGGTGCCCGCGGTCGGCGAGGGACGGATAAAGGCGTTGCGCTCCAACGACAGTCGCGCCATGCGGGTCTTGTCGCCGAGGATGGAGCCGCCGGTGCGGGTGGAGGACGGGTCGACGGCCAGCACCGCGACCCGATGCCCCCTGCCGATCAGATCCATGCCGAGCGCATCGATGAACGTCGACTTGCCCACGCCGGGAACGCCGGTGATGCCGACGCGATTCGAGGTGACCGTATCGGTGGGCGGAGTCAGCTTAAGCAGCAGCTGCTGCGCCAGCTCCCGATGGTCGGCCCTGGTCGACTCGACCAGCGTGATGGCCCGCGCCAAGGCGGCCCGCTCCTGGGACCGGACCGCCTGCGCGAGTGCGTCCACATCGATGACGCGCTTGGCACCCGTCACCCGCCCACCACCGCTGCTCGAACCACACGCGATGCTCGATTCATTCGCCGCTGCCGCCGCCGATCTCGTGACCGAGCTCGCCCGCCAACTTCTTCAGCAGATCGATCGCCGCATCGGCGATCACGGTGCCGGGCGGGAAGATCGCCGCCGCACCCGCCGCGTACAGCTCCTCGAAGTCACCGGGCGGGATGACGCCGCCGACGATGACCATGATGTCGGGACGCCCGACATCGGCCAGTGCCTGCCGCAGCGCGGGCACCAGCGTGAGGTGGCCTGCCGCCAGCGAGGACACACCGACGACGTGCACGTCGTTATCGGCCGCCTGCTGCGCCACCTCTTCCGGGGTCTGGAACAGCGGGCCCACATCGACGTCGAAGCCGAGGTCGGCGAAGGCCGTGGCGATCACCTTCTGACCTCGGTCGTGCCCGTCCTGGCCCATCTTGGCGACCAGGATGCGCGGGCGCCGACCCTCCGCCTCGGCGAATTCCTCGACGAGTTCGCTCGCCTTGCTGATGTTGGTCACCTTTCCGGCCTCATCGCGGTATACACCGGAGAGCGTACGGATCTCGGCCTGGTGGCGGCCGTACACCTTTTCCAGCGCGTCGGAGATCTCACCGACGGTGGCCTTGGCGCGGGCGGCGTTGATGGCCAGTGCCAGCAGGTTGTTCTCCATGCCGCCCTCGGCTGGGGCTGTCGGGTCGCTCCGCAAGCTCCGCTCCCAGGCCGCCGCACGGGTCAATTCGGCCAGCGCGCGTTCCACCTCGGCCGAATCCCGTTCGGCGCGAAGCCGGTTCAGCTTCTCGATCTGCTCGGCGCGCACCCGGGAATTCTCGACCTTGAGGACCTCGATCTGCTGATCCTCTTCGACCTGGTACTTGTTCACGCCGATCACCGGCTGCTGACCGGTATCGATGCGGGCCTGGGTGCGGGCGGCCGCCTCCTCGATGCGCAGCTTCGGGATGCCCTCGCCGATCGCCTGCGCCATACCGCCGTGCGCCTCGACCTCGGCGATATGCGTGCGGGCGCGGTCGGCCAACTGATGGGTGAGCCATTCCACGTAATACGAACCGCCCCATGGGTCGATCGGCCGCGTGGTGTTGGACTCCTGCTGGATCAGCAGCTGGGTGTTGCGGGCGATGCGCGCGGAGAAGTCCGTCGGCAGGGCCAGCGCCTCGTCCAGGGCGTTGGTATGCAGCGACTGGGTGTGCCCCTGGGTCGCGGCCATCGCCTCGATGCAGGTGCGCGCCACATTGTTGTAGGCGTCCTGCGCGGTCAGCGACCAACCCGAGGTCTGCGAATGCGTCCGCAGCGATAGCGATTTCGCGCTCTTGGGCTCGAACTTCGCCACCAGCTCGCTCCAGAGCAGCCGTCCCGCACGGAGTTTGGCGACCTCCATGAAGAAGTTCATGCCGATGGCCCAGAAGAACGACAGGCGAGGCGCGAACTTGTCGACCTCCATACCCGCGGCGATACCCGCGCGGATGTACTCGACACCGTCGGCAAGGGTGTAGGCCAACTCCAGATCGGCGGTGGCTCCGGCCTCCTGGATGTGGTAGCCCGAGATGGAAATCGAGTTGAACTTCGGCATCTTCGCGCTGGTGTAGGCGAAGATGTCGGAGATGATCCGCATCGAGGGCTTGGGCGGGTAAATGTAGGTATTGCGGACCATGAACTCCTTCAGAATGTCGTTCTGAATGGTTCCGGCCAGCTGTTCCGGTGCGACGCCCTGCTCCTCGGCCGCGACCACGTACAGCGCCAGGATCGGCAGCACCGCGCCGTTCATGGTCATCGACACCGAGACCTGATCCAGCGGGATATGATCGAAGAGCTGACGCATGTCGAGGATGGAATCGATGGCCACACCGGCCATTCCGACATCACCCTGCACGCGCGGGTGATCGGAATCGTAGCCACGGTGCGTGGCCAGGTCGAAGGCGACCGAAAGACCCTTCTGTCCCGCCTGCAGATTGCGCCGGTAGAAGGCATTCGAATCCGCGGCGGTGGAGAAGCCCGCGTACTGGCGGATGGTCCACGGCTGGTTCACATACATCGTCGGGTACGGACCGCGCAGGAACGGCGCGATGCCCGGCAGGCTGTCCAGCGGATACCCATCGGCCGCGATCGCATCACGATCCGCCTTGGTGAAAACCGGTGGCACGTCGATACCCTCGGGCGTCGACCACACCAACTGTTCGGGGGTGTAGTTGTTCGCCTCGGCGGCGGCACGCACGTAGGCCTCGACCTGTGCGGAGTCGACGTCGGCGGGTTCGGCCGGACGTTCGGACAGCGGTACCTCGGCGAAACTGCCGATCCGGTGTTCGATGCCGCCGGGTCCGTCGATTTCGCCCGGCTTGTCGATATGACTCAGTGTCATCAGGCTCCCACCTTCTCCAGCAGGTCGGACAGCGCGGCCACCGCATCGATGCGGGCCGCGAGATAACCGTCGGGACGCTGCGGGGCGCTCAGGTCGGCGACGGCCTTTTCTGCACCGGCCAGTAGCACCGTCTCGATTCCGGCGGCACGCAACTGCTCGACCGCCGGTCCCGCCTGCTCGGCATAACGCTTGTCCGAACCACATAGTACGGCGATCGCGGCACCGGATTCGGTTGCCGCAGCGCCGATTCCGGCCACTTCCAGTGGACCGGGATTGATCGATTCGATACCGCCCGAGGCCAACAGGTTCGCGATGAAGGTGACCCGGACATTGTGTTCGGCCACCGTGCCGAGCGGCACCAGCAGCGCCCGCGGTCGCGCACCGTTGGCCGCGAGGTAGGCATCCGAGCGGTTGCGCAGCGCCTCGAAGGCGGCGCCGTAGCGAACCACATGTCCGGGCTGACGGGCAGCCTCGGACAGCGGCTGTTCGGCCAGGTTCGGGAATTCGTTGACGCCGGTGACCGCCGTCTTGCGATGTGCGACATCGGCATCCCGGGCCGACCGGGTCGCGGCGATCCGCTCGGCGAGCAGACCGGAGTCCAGGGCGGTGAGATAACCGCCCCCGGCCTCGAGCTCTTGCATGAACTCCCACGCCTTGGCGGCGAGCGCGGCGGTGAGATCCTCGACGTACCAGGAACCGGCGCCCGGATCCTGCACATGACCCAGATGCGACTCCTCGAGCAGCAGCAGCTGGGTATTGCGAGCCATGCGGTCGGCGAACGACTTCGAAACGCCGAGTTCGCCGGGCGGCAATGCCGAATCGAAGGGCAGCACCGTAACCGTGTCCGCCCCACCGACTCCCGCGCCGAAGGCCGCGAGGGTGGTGCGCAGCATATTCACCCACGGGTCGCGCTGGGTCATCATCGCCGCGGAGGTCACCGCATGCTGCGGCGCGTCACCGAATGCCGGTGCGCCGCACACATGCGCGACGCGGGCCCAGAGCTGGCGGGCCGCACGGAATTTCGCGATGGTGGCGAACTGGTCATCCGTCGCGGCGAAGCGGAAGTCCAACTGCTCGAAGGCATCCGCGATGTCCAGACCGTCTTCGGCGAGTGCGCGCAGATAGGCCAGGCCCGCCGCCACCGCCGCTCCGAGTTCCTGTGCGTCCGAGGCGCCCGCATCGTGAAAGGCGGTGCCGTCCACGGTGATCGCGCGCACTGTCTCCGATCGCTGCACCGCCTGACCGGCCAGGGCGATCGCCTCGGGCAGCTCGATATCGGCGGTTCCGGCGAAGCGGCTGGTGAGCGGGGCCGCGCCCAGGGCGACTCGGATTTCGGTCCGGTCCGCCACCTGGTAATCGTCGAGCTGCGCGAAGACCTGTTGCGCCGCCGCGGAAACCGCGTCACCGGCGGCGAGTGTCAGCGGTGCCAGTTCGAATAGCAGACCCGACAGCGCCGCGGGCAGGTCGGCTACCGGCACACCGCGCTCGCCCGCGCCGAGCCACAGCGCACTGATCCCGTTCTCCAGCGCGGCCAGGATCTCGCGATTCGCCGCGGCGCCATCGGCCGCGCCGATGAAAGCGCTGACATACCAGCCGCGGTGGACATCCCTGGTGGCGTCGCGGCCACGGACGAAGGGATATTCGCCCGGCAGCGGCAGTTCGGGCCGCTCATCCCCGCGGGTGTACAGCGGGGCGATGGTCAGACCGTCGTAGGTCTGCTCCTCGAGCAGCTTCTCTGGCTCCTCCGGAAGTTCGGCGACATCGACCCTGCGGGCCTTCGCCAGTACCCCCGCCACGCCCTTGCGCCATGCGGCGTAATCGGGCACCGGCTCTGAAGCAATCGGCATAGCTGCTGTTCCTCTTCTCCTCGACGCACACCCGCGTGTGCGCCCGAAACCCTTGCATTCGCCCAGCTCAGCGAGCACATTGGTTAACGACCATTCGTGGCCTTTCCTTCGATGCTAGCGGCAGCTCCACAGCCGGTTGACCGTGGCCGCCACTACCAACCGGTAACCTGGCGCGGTGCTCAGGCTGATCCGGGACCCACGCATACTCGCCCTGCTCGTCGGCTGCGCGGCACTGTTCATCGCGGCCATGCTGATCCCGCTACCCACACCGCAGCAGATGCAGGACTGGGCCACCTCGGTCGGACCGATCTTCCCGCTGCTGTTCTTCGTGGTCCATGCACTGGTCACGGTGGCCCCGGTCCCGCGGACCGTGCTGACGGTCAGCGCGGGCGTACTGTTCGGCCCTGCGCTCGGCATCGTCCTGGCCGCCTCGGCGACTACGGTCAGCGCCGCACTGGCGATTCTGCTCGTCCGCGCGCTGGATCGCGATCGAGTGGCCGCCCATCTCACCCATCCGGCCGTCCGCTCCATCGACGCACGTCTCGAACGCCGCGGTTGGCTCGCGGTCGGCTCGCTGCGCCTGATCGCCTTCGCCCCTTTCTCGGTGATCAATTACTGCTGCGCTCTCTCCTCGATCCGCTTCTGGCCCTATCTCATCGCCACCGTGGTCGGCATCCTCCCTGGGACGATCGGCACCGTCATCCTGGGCGACGCCCTCACCGGAGGTACCCACCCGGGCATGCTCGTAGTCTCCGGGGTGCTCATCGCCATCGGCATCATCGGTTTGATCGTCGACGCGAGTTGGTCGCGAACCCATCAACCGGATGTCGAAACCGTCCCGGTCACCGTGGCCGACTGACGCCGCGGCGTGCCCGAGCGGTGTCTTGCGTCGATTCCCGGTTTGCGGATGCGGGCGGGCGGCTAACCCGGAACAGCAACGACCGCTCGAAGGAGGTGACGAACGATGGTGGTACACGCACTAGAACCAGGGCCGAATGGCAATAACCACGACAACTGGAATCAAGACCCCCGCGAAGATCTGGCCGACGACGTCATCCGCCCGTGGGGCCGCTGACAATCCGAGTCAATCCACCGTCAACTCGATCGGGACGGCGAAGACATCGACCATCGCGCCATTGCGCAAAACCGTCACCGGCATCGAGACCCCGATGGCGTCGCCGAAGAGTTGCCGTTGGATGCCTTGGGCGTCGGTCACCTCCGAGCGAGCGACGCTGAGTACGAGGTCGCCGCGGCGCAGCCCCGCATGATCGGCGGGGCCGCCGCGGACGACTTCGACAATGCGGACACCGGCATGTCGGCCGGTGCGGGCGGCGACGGCCGCGGGCAGTGGGGCCGGGACGCCGACCAGGCCGAGGTAGGCGCGGCGGACGCGGCCGTCTTCGAGCAGAGTGTTGATGATGCGGCGAGTGGTGGCATTGATCGGGATGGCGAGGCCGAGACCGACGCCGGCGACCGCGGTATTGACACCGACCACCCGGCCCGATGAATCCGCAAGCGCACCACCGGAATTACCCGGGTTCAGGGCCGCGTCGGTTTGGATCACATCCTCGATCACCCGACCGGCCCGGCGGGAGGCGACCGGGACGGCTCGCCCCAGCGCGCTCACCACGCCCGCGGTCACCGAGCCCGCCAACCCGAGCGGACTCCCGACCGCCACCACCAATTGGCCGACCACCAGCTTGTCGGCATCGCCGAGCAGCACCGCACCCGGCGCACCAGCGCGGGCGCGCAGCACCGCGAGATCGGAGAGCGGATCGGTGCCGACCACGTCGACGCGTGCTTCCACACCGTCGGCGAATACCACATCGCCGCTGCTCGCCGAGCCGACCACATGCGCGTTGGTCAGCAGGAATCCGTCATCGGTGAAGACCACCGCGGATCCGCTCCCCCGCCGGGTTCGCACACTCGCCACATGCGGGGTGACCGACGCCGCGACGGCGATGACCGAACGCGAGTACGCGTCCATCGCCGATTCATCGAGGTCGGGTTGCCGGGTGGCGTCCTCCGGACCCGACAACGGGATCGACTCGTCGTCCACGCTGACCACCATCCTGCTCATCAGGCGCGCATTCGATACCTAGGCCGCTCCCTCCAGCATCCTCCGCCACACCGCCCGGTGCGGCGTGTTCGCCACAGGCGCAACCGGATTCATCCGACGTTCACCAACGCCCGCCGATAATGAGGCGATACCGCCCAGAAACCCCATCTCCTGGATCACCTACGCCCCCGGTACGCGATCCAGGAAGCCGTGCACACCGATGATCCGGCCGTCCTCGGCGAGGGTGATCACATCCGTCCCGGCGACCGGCGCACTCCCGTCGGCCGCGACCAGCTCCCAGGAGAACCGGGCGGTGTCGTGGTGACCGTCGACCGCACCGAGCTGCCGGAATTCGAAGCCGGGGAACTGTTGGTGCACGCCCCCGATGGCGGCGGTCAGTTGCTCGTGCCCGGCGACATCGGCCAGCGGATCGGTGTAGAAACCGTCTTCGCGCCAGGCCGCGGCCACCGCCTTCGCACGCACATCGTCATCGGTGGCATTCCATGCCGTGAAGTAGCGCCGCACCGCGTCCTCGTACTGAGACATAACGAATCATCCTCTGCTGGAAGGTATTTCGGTATCCGCCGAAAAGTTCCGGCGGATACCTCAACCTTGCCCGCTGCCGATCACGGAGTCGATTACGCGCGAGGTAAGGATCAGCGCGCGAACCACCGCGGCCACTGATAACCGCGCTCCCACACCGTGTCGCCCGTGACCACGACCAGGTCGCAGATCTCAGTGACCGCGCGCCGCGCCGCCCAGATGTGCTCTCTGCTCGGCACGATGACCGCATGCGCACCACAGCGCGCGATGGCCGAGAGCAGCCGCGCGATCGGATCGCCATGCGGCCCCACCTTCATCGAGACCAGCTCGTATCCCATCCGAGCCGCGCAGGTGCGGATGGCCCGCACATCGTGATCCACCATCGATCCCGAAATATCCCAGCGCACGAACCCGATCGCCCACGGTTTGGCCGCCACCCCGTTGCCAAGTGCCCCCGTTTCGCTTGCCAACCGCCCCACAACCTCCCATATTTCCGACCCGCTCATGTCACCAACCCTGTCTGCCAGCACCCACCGAGAACGGTAGAAAGACGGTGCGTCGCGGCACCATGGTTTTGCGGGGATTTGCGGAAGTTGTTGACCCTAATGACGCTGACCGGTGACGATTAGGCACAGCCAGCGCAATACCCACGCGAGACGAGGGCCACTCTCATGCGTATACAACTGCTCGGCGGACCCACCAACAACACCGGCTCGCCCCGGCTCTGGATCGATGAGGATCGACATCTGTATCTCGTGCAGGGCTATCGGGTGGCCCATGACGCCAACCGGGTCGAAATACCACATATGCTGCTCGGCTGGCTGCAGCCAGGCACCTACATCGGCGCTCCGCTGCTCGATTCCGGGCACGGGTCCTTCACCCTCGCCGGACAGCCGATCACCGATCCGGATGCCTTGGCGCACATGCGGATTCCCGATCACGAAACCGCGATCGCGGTCCCGGTCGGGCAGAGCCCGTGGGAATGGTAATGCAATGCTCTTCTTCACTATCGAGGAAACCAACGATCTCATTCGCGAAACCCGCAGCGATGCTTTCCATCTCGAGGTGTCCGATGATCACTCCCAGGTCTCCGACGAGACCGAACCGATGCGCCGCGTGCTCGCGGGCCTACCACCGTTCGAGGAGGAGTCCTATCCGCCGTCGTGGCGGGCCTGGGAGAAGCTCACCAGCGAGGTCGCCGGACGCGGCGTGCCGATCCGGCGCGTGCGGGTGGTCTCGGAGCCGCTCACCGACTACGTTCGATTCCTGCACGCGCTCACCGATCGCAATCAGCGTTACGGCGAGGATATCCGCTGGCTGCCAAGGCATCTCGCCGATCCCTCGGAATACACCGATGACGAATGGTGGCTGCTCGACGAGACGGTCGCCTTTACGATCTTCACCAAGACCGGCGATCTGGCGGGGGCCGCGGTGACCACCGACCCCGTGCTCGTCGCACGCTGCACGACAGTACGAGATACACTGTGGAACAAAGCAATTCCGCACCACGACTATATGCCCGGCGGGCGGAGTGGATGACCGGTGTCGAGCAGTCCCGGCAAGCCTTCGGGGCACGCTTACGTGAACTGCGCAAGGCCGCACATCTGACCGGTGTGCAGCTCGCCGCCGAGGCGGGCTGGCATTCGGCCAAGGTGTCGCGCATCGAACACGGTAAACAAACGCCGAGCGATAGCGATCTGGCCCAGTGGTGCCGATTGTGCGGCGCCGAACTTCTGCTGCCGGATCTGCGTGCGGCACTGGCCAATATCGAGGCGCTCTGGCAGGAGTGGCGGCGCATCGCCGCGACCGGACATGCCCAGCAGCAGCGCCGCCGCATCGAGCTGGAGGCACGCGCCAGCACCATCCGCAACTACGAGAACGCGGTCGTTCCCGGCCTGTTGCAGACCGAACCCTACGCGAGGGCGGTACTCGAGTCCTGTATCGACTTCGTCGGCGGTATCGACGATATCGATCGCGCGGTCGCGGCACGCATTGCGCGCCAACGGATTTTGCACCACGGCACCCATCGGATCAGCATCCTGCTGGCCGAACAGGCGCTCTACACCACCGTCGGCGATAACGAGGTGATGGCCGGTCAGCTCGAACGGCTCATCGATCTGATGCCGCTGCCCCGGCTCGGACTCGGCATCATTCCGCGGACGGCTGATTTCTTGTACACCACAACATGTTTCGTATTGCTCGACAAACGCATCGCGGAGGTCGAGACCATCTCGGCGGGTCTCACCATCACCCAGCCACGCGAACTCGCGTACTACGAGAAGACCTGGGCGGCGCTGCACCGGCAGGCCCGGTACGGCGAAGCCGCCCGAGCCATAATCACCGACGCGCTGAAACTGCGGTTGACGCAGCTGTAGTCACAGTGCCGCACGGAGTTTCGCGGCATTCTCGTAATCGCGCTGCCATTCGGGTCCACTCGGCGCGAGGATGACCCGCTCGACACCGGCGTCCCGGTGCGCGGCGAGCAAGTCGACGGCGGCCGAATGATCAGCGGGCAATGCGGGAGCGACCACGGTCACCGCAGGCACCGGACGATCGAATTGTGCGGCCAGTGCCCGCAATTCGTCGAAGTCTGCGGCCAACTGGTCCAGGCCTGGCTGCAGGGTGATCCACCCCTCGCCGTATTCGGCAGCCCGCCGCCGCGCCCGAGTTCCGTTGCCCGCGACCAGGATCGGCGGCATCACCGATCCGGGCGCCAGCGCCACGTCGACACCGTTGACCGTCGCGGTGGAACCGATGACGAGATCGGGCAGTACCCGCAGTGCCTCATCGGTGCGTCGACCGCGGTTTTCGAATGTCGTACCGGCCGCGCGCCAACCGATATCGCCGTGCGCCGGATTCCCGGTGCCGACACCGAGCAGCAACCGATTGCCCGACACATACTGCAGTGTGCTGATCTGCTTGGCCGCCCAGGCCACCGGGCGCAATGCGAGCAGCATCACGTTGTAGCCGATCCCGATCCGATCGGTGACGGCCGCCGCGGTCGCGAGCGTCACGGTGCTGTCCAGCATGGGCGCGCTGGCCACGAGATGGTCGGTGGACCATACCGAATCGAGGTCGAGTTGTTCGGCGAGGCGGGCCGCGGCCCGCACATCGCCCAGGATCGGGTGGGCCGGATCGGGGGTGGAGGTCGGGAGGATCACGCCGATTTCGAAGGTCATGAGCACAACGTTACGAACGAATCGTGAGCGTTCCAATGGCTCGATCGCTCATCGCCATGCCCGCAACGCTCATGCCATCGCGGCCGCCTGCTCGGCGGGTTTGCGGTGCAGGCCCTTTCGGTCGTAGTACAGCGTCACCACCGCGCCGATGACGAGACCGATGCCCAGACCCAGCACCGCCATCCAGCTACCGCGCGCGAGCCCTGCGGCACCGCTGGCATTGAAGTAGAGGATGGCACGCACCCCGAGAAAGACCTGGTGCATGGGTTCGAAGGTGGCCAGCCACTCGAAGTACGTCGGCGTCGCCTCAATGGGGACACTGCCGCCCGAGGAGGGCAGACCGAGCACGATGAACAGGATCAGATTGACCAGCAGACCCGCGGTGCCGAGCGCGGCCAGCACCGACAGTGCGGTCACCCCGACCGCGATGATCGCGAGCACGCAATAGAGGAAGAGCGCGAGCGGATGATCGAGCGGCACATCCAATGCCGCTGCGACGCCGAGGAATACGGCGGACACGATCGGCGCGGTGACGATGAGGATCGCCCACTTCAACAGCAGGGTGCGGAAGCGAGAGATCGGCGCGGTCGGATAGTGCACATACCAGGGGCCGTACTCGGTCGGCGCGAATCCGAGTGCGGAATCGGTCATCGAGTGGATGATCATCGCACCGGTGAATCCGGCGAGCAGCACCATGATCGTATAAAAGAACGCCGACAATCCCTCTCCGGTGCCTTCGGGCAGCGGACGATACGGATCCACCACCACCTGGATCGGATGGGCGAGCAGCAATTGGCTGGCACCGGCAAGCTGTGGCGCCTGGCCGCCCCCGGCAGGTTGCAGCTGGGTCTGCACGGTATCGGTGAGTTGTTTACCGACGGTCTCGTCGACGCGAGTCAGCGCCTGATCGGCAATGCGCTGCATGACCCCGGTGGCGAAACTGCCCGCCCGCGGATTCGTATGCACCGTGATGATCGGCTGTTCGACCTTGCCCGGCACCACCCCGGCCGCGCCGAGAATGGCCAGCCGCTTGGTGAAGTCACTGGGGATGACGATCGCACCGTAGGCGTTGCCCTGGCGCAGTTGCCGTTGCGCCTCGGCGAATCCGACTACACGCGCGTCTATCTTATCGGCGGGCAGGTTCGCGACGAGTGCGTCGGTGATCTGATCGCCGACATTGGTCGGTTTGCCGCCCAAGGTATCCCCGTCGTCCTGATTGACCAGTGCGACGGGGAAATCATGCAGGTTCTTGGTCGGATTGACCACATACGCCAGATACATCGTGGCCAGCAGCGACATGAGCAGGGTGACCACGGCGATAGGGGCGATCCAGGCCCGTGGCCGCAGATGGCGGGCGGCGGTTGCGGCAGTCGTCATGGGCGCACGGTAATCCGTCGCGGCGGTATTTCGGTACCGATCCGGCACGGGTCGGTGGCTGCTCACACCGCGGTACCCGCGGCCATCACCGAGACCGCGATCACAGTCTCGGCGCAACCAGCCTCTCCGTGGACCACCGCGTATGGGCCCGGTTACATGCGTTCGGGGGCGGCGATGCCGAGCAGGCCGAGTCCGTGCGCCAGCGTCTGTGCGGTCGAATCGCACAGTGCGAGACGGTTTTTCCGGATCCGGTCGGGCGCGGTAAGGACCGGACAGGTCTCGTAGAAGGCGGTGAAGTCGCGCGCGAGGTCATAGAGGTAGCCACACAGTCGATGGGGCTCGAGGGTTGCGGCAACCTCGGTGACGACCGTGCCATAGGCGTCGAGTTCCAGTGCCAGGGCCCGTTCGGCGGGTTCGAGCCCGACGGTCGGATCGATCCGCACGTCGTGATCTTGGGCCTTGCGCAGGATGGACCGGATTCTGGCGTGCGCGTATTGCAGATAGACGCTGGTGTTGCCGTTCAATGCGACCATGCGGTCCAGATCGAAGGTGTAATCCTTGACCCGGGAGGTGGACAGGTCGGCGTATTTGACCGCGCCGATTCCGGTCGGTTCGGCGATCGCATCGAGCTCGGCGGCGGGCAGCTCCGGATTCCGTTCGGCGACAACGGTTCTTGCCTTCATGATGGCCTCGTTCAGGAGCTCCATCAGTCTCACCGTGCCCCCCGCGCGGGTTTTGAACGGCCGCCCATCCGGGCCGAGCACCGTTCCGTAGCCGATGTGTTCGGCGTCGAGGTCCTCGGACAACCAACCGACCCGTCGCGCAGCTTCGAAGATCAGCCTGAAGTGCAGTGCCTGACGGGAATCGGTGACATACAGCAAACGTTCGGCATGCAGGTTCCGCACACGGTACCGGATGGTCGCCAAATCCGTTGTGTCATAGCCATATCCGCCGTCGCGCTTGCGCACCATCAATGGGACCGGTCGCCCGTCAGGGCCATCGACCTCTTCGGAGAAAACGACCAGTGCGCCGTCGCTCTCGACGGCGATGCCCTTGTTGACCAGTTCGGCAATGGTGTCGGCCAGCATCGGATTGTAGAACGACTCGCCGACATAATCGTCCGCCGTCAGCAGCACACCGAGCCGATCGTAGATTTCACCGAACGCCCGCTCCGATTCGGCGACGATCTCCCGCCACCGCCGCAAGGTAGCCTCGTCACCGGATTGCAGCGCCACCACCCGAGCCCTGGCCCGCTGCGCGAATGCCGGATCATCGTCGAATTCGGTCCGTGCCGCCTTGTACAGCGCGTCCAATGCCGAGACCGCCGAGGTGTCACCGCGCAGCTCATCGTGACGCCAGCGCACCGCGGAATGCTCATCCAGATATTGGATCAGCATTCCGAACTGAGTCCCCCAGTCCCCCAAGTGATTCTGCCGAATCACCGCCGCCCCGAGAAAAGCCAGCACCCGTGCGATGCAGTCGCCGATGATCGTCGTGCGCAGATGCCCGACGTGCATCTCCTTGGCGATATTGGGTGCCGAATAGTCGACCACCGTGCGTCGACCGCGCTCGAAATCCGGTATGCCCAACCGGTCACCGGCCAGCCGGGTCGAGACCTGTTCCCACACAGCATGGTCCGACACCGTTATGTTGAGGAATCCCGGACCCGAAACCGTCACCGCGTCGAACAGACCATCGTCGGGCCCCAATGCCGCGACCAATTCCGCAGCGAACTCGGTGGGCCGCACCCCCACCCGCTTCGCCACCGCGAGCGCCACATTCGACTGGAAATCCGCGTGCTCGGAACGTCGCACCACCGGATCGGTCCCCACCAGCTCCGGACGAGTCCGACCGATCGCCGCGGCCACGGCCACGGCAACCCGATCGAGCAGCGGCAATACCCCGGAATCAGCCACGCGCGGTCCCTTCTATTCCTGTGGAGCAGTGAGTATCGCAGCGCACCCGGTGCCGGGCCGAACCATTTTCCGCTGCCGACGGGGAGCCTGGGCAGGCAGCATTGCCGAAACCGCACTGGCCGGTAGCCTCGGGCGAGGGATTCGGTTGCGAAGAAAGGAACGGATGTGAGCGCATTCCGTGTGCGTTACGGACTGGCCGTGCTCGCGGCCGCCGGACTGCTGACCGGTTGTTCCGATAAGGCCGCGCCGGACGCCCATCCCGCCACCACCCCGGCGGCCAACTCATCGGCGAACTGCACGCCACTGACCGAAGAGCAGATCAGCCATGCCGCGCAGGCCGACACCCTCACCACCCACCACCGTCCCCCGGTCTGTGTCTGGCAGGCGCAACGCGGCGCCGACGAATCCGATCTCAGCTTCACCTACACCGACCGCGAATCCCTCCAGCAGACCTGGCAGCGGGCCGAGAACGACGGCTTCCAGACCGAACATCTGACGATCACCGAGCAGATCTTCGGCGCGACCGTCACCGCGACCGGCTTCTACATCCGCAATCCACACGATCCGGGTGACTGCGCGGTGGCCGCCGCGGACAACGGAACCATCATCTGGCGCGTCCAAAACCATTCCCACACAACGGCACCCGACCCGTGCGCCATCGCGCTCCAATTGGCGACGCTGACCATCGATCTCGCGCCGTAACCGGCGAATAGATCACCCCGGACCTCGACGAGATCCGGGGTGTTCGCGGTCTACTGTGACGGCGGCTGCCAGGGCTGTCCCTGCGGCCCGTCCGGGTGGTAGGGCGGCTGATGCGGCGGAATCTGCTGTGGCGGGGTCTCCTGCCGTGGTGGCATGACGGCTTGATGCGGGGAGGGCTGAGTTCGGGTGACGGGGGTCGCCACCCCCTCCACCGAGGCGCGGGCATCGGCCTCCGCGGCGCGCACCGCCTGTTCGATGGCCGGATCGCGGGCCGTATCGAACCAGCCCTCGACATCGGAATCGTCCTCCGGCTTGCTCTCCACATCCTCGACGGGGGCGGGCTCGTAGCGGAATACGCCGTCCTCACCCTTGGTCGCGAAGTTCTGCGCGAAGCCCTCGAGCGCCTAGCCGAAATCGCTCGGCACCAGCCACACCTTGTTCGCGTCGCCGCGGGCGACCAGCGGCAGGGTCTGCATGTATTGGTAGGCAAGCAGTTCCGGCGTCGGCTTACCGGATTTGATTGCGGCGAAAACCTTTTCGATGGCCTTGGCCTGACCCTGCGCCTGCAGGTAGGCCGCGGCCCGTTCACCCTGGGCGCGCAAAATCCGGCTCTGCCGTTCACCTTCGGCCGCCAGGATCGAGGACTGCTTGGCGCCCTCGGCGGACAGGATCTGCGCCTGCTTGGCGCCTTCGGCCGTCTTGATCTGCGATTCGCGGGTGCCCTCCGCGGTGAGGATCATGGCGCGCTTCTCGCGGTCGGCCTTCATCTGCTTCTCCATCGACTCCTGGATCGATGGCGGCGGGTCGATGCTCTTGAGCTCGACCCGCGCGACGCGAAGACCCCACCGTCCGGTGGCCTCGTCGAGCACCCCGCGTAGCTGACCGTTGATCTGATCGCGGGAGGTCAGCGTTTGCTCCAGGGTCATACCACCGACGACATTGCGCAGGGTAGTGACGGTGAGCTGCTCGACTGCCGCGATGTAGTTGCTGATCTCGTAAACCGCCGCCTGCGGGCTCGTCACCTGGAAGTACACCACGGTATCGATATGCAGGGTCAGGTTGTCCTCGGTGATCACCGGCTGCGGCGGGAAGGACACCACCCGCTCACGCAGGTCGACCTTCGCCCGGATCCGGTCGGCGAAGGGCACCAGGAACGTCAATTGACCCGAGACGGTGCGCGAATATCGGCCGAGTCGCTCGATGACGGCCGCCTCCGCCTGTGGCACCAGGGCGATCGATTTGAAGACCACCACCACGACCAACAGCACCAGCACCGCGGCAACGATGAGCACAGCCATTTACGGCTCCTTCCAGACGACGGCGGTCGCGCCGTCGATCTTCATGACGTACACCGTGGTTCCCTTCGGATACTCGACCGTCGAATCGAACGGCCGCGCGGTCCACTCTTCGCCACCGATTTTGACCAGGCCGCTGTGCGCGCCGACCGATTCCAGCACCAGCGCCTGCTTACCCGGCAGCGCGTCGACATTCGTAGGGATCGGCGGCGGAGTTCCGAAGCGGCGCCGCATAACTGGCCGCACCCCGAGCAGCAGCACCAGCGCCAGCACCGCGAAGACCACGGCGTCGGCGACCAGCCCGGTACCCGCCACGGCGCTGACGCCCGCGGTCCCGAGCGCGGCGACACCCAACATCAGCAGCGTGAGGTCCCCGGTGAGCATCTCCGCCGCCGCGAGCAGCAGGCCCGCGACCAGCCAAACGATTGCGGCCACAGACCCACTGTAGTGGTCCGAACCACTTCTGTGGCGCGACAAACCCAAGATCAGTTGCCACGTGACCTGCAAGCGTTATGTCGCGAACGTCGACAGCGATGACGAAGCCGCCGTTCGACAGCAGGCCGCGGCACAATACGCACTGTTCGCCAGCAGTCTGTGACCGGCACACCAACTCGCTTGCGCCGCAACCCGAACCGGTGGTGCTAGTTTCGGGCGGGTGAGCGGGCGTGACATGTATGGCGGCGATATCTTCTCCGGACGTTCGCGATCGAAGAAGCCGACCGTGCCGACGATCGTGGCCGAACGCGACCTCGTGGTAGAGGATGCGGCGACCGGATTCTGCGGTGCCGTGGTCGGATTCGACCGCAGCTACGACGGCGAATTCGTCAAGTTGGAGGATGCGCGAGGTGCGGTGCGGTTGTTCGCATTGCGTGAGGCGGCGTTCCTGATCGACGGTGCGCCCGTCACACTGATCCGGCCCAAGGCCGCGGCACCGAAGAAGCCGACCAGGTCGGCATCGGGCTCGACTCGGGTGGACGGGCTGCGCGCGCAGGTCGCCAAGACGAGCCGGATCTGGGTGGAGGGGGTACACGATGCCGCGCTGGTGGAGCGGGTCTGGGGACACGATCTGCGGGTCGAGGGCGTGGTCGTCGAACATCTCGAGGGTTTGGACAATCTGGCCGAGCGGCTGACCGAATTCGCACCGGGACCGGGACGGCGGGTCGGTGTGCTGGTCGACCATCTTGTCACCGGTTCCAAGGAAACCCAGCTGACCACAGGTCTCGGTAAGTATGTGCTGGTCACCGGGCATCCCTACATCGATGTGTGGCAGGCCGTGCGCCCGGCGGCGGTCGGCATCGCGGCATGGCCGGAGGTGCCGCGCGGTGAGGACTGGAAGTCCGGCATCTGCCGTCGGCTCGGCTGGGGCACGCCGCAGGAGGGCTGGCGGCGGGTCTACAACGCGGTCGAATCCTTCCGCGATCTGGAATCCCCCCTGATCGGCGCGGTGGAGCGACTCATCGACTTCGTCACCGAACCGGAGTGACCATGGTTATCCGGTCCAATCGCTGAAATCATGTCCCACTGCGCGGAATTCGGTCCGCGCAGGCACCGCGGCGACGCACCGCTGTTCCGGTACCCGCGGTACCGGGCGGCGGATAGATGCGCGCAGCTCACCGGGGTATCCGGCATGGACGCCCCCGAGCCGCAACCCTCCTTTATGCTCGATAATTATGTGCTCTCCTAGTGCCACGCTGACGGTGTGGGCCGGCTCCTGGCTGGCCGGTTGTAGCGCGCCCGACGACATCCTGGAGGCGCTGTACGCCTGGGCGCCGCGGCACACCATCGCCGCGGGCGATCCGCTGACCGGCGGTCGCGACGACCTGCCGTGGTCCTCGCGCGACAATCTGTCCGGCACCGGAGTCATGGCACTGCTCAAGGTAATTCGCGAGGCGATGGCCAAGCCGGGCGCGCAGCTGCGCCTGGTGCTGCCGGTCCCCGGCGATGTGCGCGGACTGCCCACCGGAACGGCCTTCGCGGCGGATGCGATCGAGGCGGGCGAGGGACTGCTCTTCGGTGTGCCGGGCGAGGAGGGCACCGGCCTGATCCCGCAGTGGGCCGATGACGACACCCTGCAGTGGACCGTCTACAGCACCCTGATTCCGGCCATGCCCGGCCCGGATATGTCGCTCGGCGAGGCCGAATACACCATGCGCGAAGCAGTGCGTGACGCCGCCGACGCCCTGATGCGCCTGCACACCACCGCCGCGGGCGCGGCCATCGACTCCGACCCCCGCGAACTCATCGAGGCTGAGCTCGCCGACTACTCCCGCCACGACTACCCGGATTCGATTCCGTTGCGCGCCAGGCGAATACTCGACAGCGCCGACCATGTCGCCGCCATCCTCACTGTCGCCCAACGCGAACCGGCCTCCTCCCCCACCTCCGCCACCGCGATCGGCGCGCAGGAGGACCTGCTGCGCCCGCTATGGGATGCGATCCGCGCGGCGCGGTTGGTGGCGGTACACGCCGCCGCTCGCGGCAATTCCTGAAGCACCCGCATTCGACGACCACCCGTCCACGAAGGCGCGAGAACACCGGCATTCTCTGGTTGAATAGGCCGACCGATCGCCTAATCATCCGGGAGGCGGCTTGTTCCGCATACCTCGCATTGTCGCGGCTGTGGCTGCCGCACTCCTCTTCGGTCTCGGCGCGCCCGCCGTTCCCGCCACGGCGATCGTGGGCGGAAATGCCATGGAGGCGAGCGGCTACCCGTGGCTCGCCGCCGTCGGCAGCCCGTTCTACCTCCCCCGGCCATCCGGGCAATTCTGCGGCGGCGCGCTCATCGCGCCCGATCGGGTGGTGACAGCGGCGCACTGCGTCGAGTTGGCTCGGCTGCTGCCGCAGGCGATCACCGTTACCTTCGACCGCACCGACCTGCGCTCGCACGACGGAATCACCCTGGGGGTCAAGGAGATTCGCGTCCACCCAGACTTCCGGGAAACCGAGTTCGATGGCGAGACCGTACACCACAATGATGTCGCGATCCTCGTCCTCGACGAGCCGAGACCAGGGCCGTACCTGGAAATCGCCGCGCCACAACAGGATCCGCGCGCATACGGCGATACCGGCACCATCGTCGGCTGGGGCGCGACCTCTGAGACCGACATCTCGAATACGCTCCTGCGATCCGCAGCCGTCCCGATCGTCCCCAACGCCACATGCGCCGCCGCCTATGGCTCCGCCTTCGACCCGGCCGATATGTTCTGCGCCGGATCCCCCGACGCCGATACCGCCGAATACGACAGCGGCGATCCACTTCTCGCCGGGGGCCGACTGGTCGGCATCACCTCCTGGGGCAAGGGCAGCGCCCGCCCGGGGTTCCCAGGAGTCTACGCCTACCTCACCACCGTGAGTTTCTGACCAAACAGGGCGGACCAGTCGGTATACTCACCGCATGGCGGATGACCAGTCCTCCATCGAATCCCCCGAGGCGCCCGTTCTCGTGGTGCAGACGAGGGAACGCGTCTATCGGCTACGCGCTGGGACGGTGTACAACGTCGGTCGCGATCCGGCATCCGACGTCATCGTCACCGATCCGCGCGCATCGTCGATGCACGCCGTGCTGGAGCGGGGCGCGGACGGTTGGGAAATCGAGGACGCGGGCAGTCTCAACGGCACCTTTTTCGACGGTCACCGCGTCGCGCGGATGGTGATCGACCATGACGAGACGTTCCAGCTCGGTCACGCCGTGGACGGCGAGGAGTTGGTCTGTTCCCTAGAGGGGCAAGAAGGACAATCCGGCCACGCGGCCGATGACGGTATCGGGGAAGACACAATGGTCGTCTCCGATCCCGGATACAACCTCGAGGACGAAGAAACGATCACGAAGTTCCACGCGGGTCGGCCCCGGCGGGTTTCGCGATCGGCACCTTCGGCGGGCACCGCCCGCGCGGTCGTCCGGATCACATCGCCCACGCTTCGGATAGGTCGCGCGGCCGACAACGACATTGTCGCGCACGACCTCATGATCTCCCGCCATCACGCCGAGCTGCGCATGGTCGGTGACGGCAAGTACCGGATCGTCGACCTCGACAGCCACAACGGAACCTACGTCAACGGCCACCGGATCGAATCCGCGGACCTGTCCGAATCCGATTTGATCGGCATGGGACACACCACGTTCCGGCTGGTCGGCGATGAGCTGCGCGAGTTCGTCGACACCGGTGACGTATCGGTCTCGGTGCAGGGCCTCACCGTGCGGACCCCTGAGGGCAAGGTGCTCCTCGACGGGGTGAGCTTCCCCATCCCACAGCGCTCACTCGTCGGCGTCATCGGGCCGAGCGGAGCGGGCAAGTCGACATTGCTCGGCGCTGTCACCGGGTTGCGACCGGCAACGGAGGGCACGGTCCGCTACGACGGACGCGATCTGTACACCGATTACGACGAGCTGCGGCACCGCATCGGCCTGGTCCCGCAGGAGGACATCCTGCACAACCAGCTGCCGACCCGGCGCGCGCTGCGCTACGCGGCCGAACTTCGCTTCCCCGGTGACACGCGCAGCGAGGAGCGCGAGCAGCGGGTCGACGAGGTCCTCGACGAGCTCGGTTTGGCGCGGCACGCCGATACCCGCATCGATCGGCTCTCGGGTGGGCAGCGCAAACGGGTGAGCGTCGCACTGGAGCTGCTGACCAAACCATCGCTTTTGTTCCTCGACGAACCGACCTCCGGCCTCGACCCGGGCTTGGACAAGACGGTCATGGAAATGCTGTCCGAACTGGCGCACGACGGGCGGACGGTCATCGTGGTCACGCATAGCGTGGCGAATCTGGATTCCTGCGACCGTCTGCTGGTCCTGGTGCCCGGGGGTCGGCTGGCCTATTACGGGCCGCCCGGGGAGGGGCTGCGGCAGTTCGCACAGCGCAGTTGGGCCGAGGTGTTCCAGGGATTCGACCGCGAGGAAGAGCGCGACTGGGCCGGTGAGTTCCGGAATTCGCCACGCTTCGAGAACTATGTGGCGGTCGGGCTGACCGATGACGTCGGTCCCGCGCAAGTGCACCGACCGGCGCCGCCGCCCGCGCCGCAGTCCAAGCTCAGCCAGCTCAGCACCCTGTGTCGGCGATATCTGGCGGTGATCGCCTCGGACCGAAGCTATTTGGCGCTGCTCGGCCTGATGCCCTTGATTCTCGGTGGCTTGATCGCCGCAATTCCGGCGGGCGAGGGATTCGCCGGGACGCCGGGATCCAACGTCGATGCCCCGACCAAGCTCATGGTTTTGGCGTTCGCGGCATGTTTCGTCGGCACGGGCAATTCGATTCGCGAGATCGTCAAGGAGCAGACGATCTATCGCAGAGAACGCGCGGCAGGCCTGTCACCAGGGGTCTATCTGATGTCGAAACTGCTGGTCCTGGGTGTGATCACCGTGCTGCAGGCGGTGGTGCTCGTGCTGATCGGCACCATTGGGGTGGCGATGCCGCCCAAGGGGCTCTTCACCTCGGTCGAGCTGGAGTTGATCCTGGCGATGGCGCTGCTCGGCATCGCATCGCTGGCATTGGGCTTGCTGGTTTCGGTGTCGGTGAACACTTCGGAGAAGACACTGCCGCTGCTGATCGTGCTGTCGATGGCGCAACTGGTGCTCACCGGCGGGCTGGTGCGGCTGCCCGGCACACTCGGACTGGAGCAGTTGGCCTACATCTCGCCGTCGCGCTGGGGGTTCGGCGCGGGAGCCGCCACCCTCGACCTCGACACGCTCTCACCGCATACGGGTGCGGCCGACCCGCTGTGGAAACACACCATCGGCACGTGGCTGCTCGACATGGGATTCGTCGCCGGGCTCGGGGCCGTCTTCCTCGCGCTGGCCTGGTACCGCCTGTATCAGCTGCGTCCACGGCGCCGCGGCGCCCGCAAGGCGAGAATTTGACGACGGACTTCCACGTCGAAAATCAGGTTGCGACGGCAGGCCGTCGCGGCGGGACGCAGCAGTCGATTGCACAGGGGGCACCGTTCACGGTGCAGCCGTAGCCCGGAGTCTCGCCGAGTCGGCGTGGCGACAACCCGGTCAGGTGTTCGTTGACCAGTTCGACGACCAACTGGGCGAAGCGGGAATCGGTTCCCGGCGTCGCGGCCCTGGCGAACGCCATGCCGAGTTCCTCGGCCTTCTCCCTGGCCTCGTTGTCCAGATCCCAGATGACCTCGAGGTGATCGGAGACGAACCCGACCGGGCAGACGACGACCGCGTCCACGCCCTTGCCCGACAGCTCCTCGAGATGGTCGACGATATCCGGGTCCAGCCAGGGAATCTGCGGCGGGCCGGAACGGGACTGCCACACCACGTCATAATCGGCGAATCCGGTTGCGGCGGCACACAATCGCGCCGCCTCGGCGACCTGACGACTGTACAGCCGCCCACCATCCGCGGGCGGTCCCGCGCCGATATCTGCCGACACCGGAATCGAGTGCGCGGTGAAAACCAGCCGGGCACCCTCCCGGCGCTGCGCCGGAAGCGAATCCACGGCGGCGCGAATGGCCGCCGCGAATGCCTCGATCAACAGCGGATGATCGAAGTACTGCCGCAATTTCACCAGCTCCGGCGCACCTGCCCCGAAAGCCGAACGCGCCCTTGCGATGTCCTCGTCGTACTGCAGACACCCGGAGTACCCACCCCACGCCGAGGTCGGGAACACCAAGGCCGACCGCACACCGTCGGCCGCCATGCGCGCGACCGTGTCCTCGACCATCGGATCCCAGTTGCGGTTGCCGAAATACACCGGCAATTCGATTCCGGCACTGGCTAATTCGCGTTGTACCGCGGCGATGATGTCGCGATTGAGGGCGTTGATCGGGGAGACACCACCGAAATGCAGATAGTGCTGCGCGACCTCCTCGAGACGTGCACGCGGCACGCCCCGCCCCCGAGTGACGTTCTCCAGGAACGGCATCACGTCCTCGGGGCGTTCCGGACCGCCGAAGGACAGCAGTAGCAGCGCATCCACTTTCCCGGCAGCGGCGTCCGCGGCCACGGCTCCTCCTCCAGCTTCAGTTGGCGGCGAACCCGTTTTCCGGGAACCACGTGTTGTGGCTGGCGCCGCCGTCGACGTAGATGATCGAACCGGTGGTGCCGGGCAGCCAGTCCGACAGCAGCGCCACGATGGACTTGGCGACCACGGTCGGGTCGTCGACGTCCCAGCCGATCGGGGAGGCGCCATCCCAGTACTCATTGAGCATGTTCAGTTGCTTGGCGTCATCGGTGGCGGTGCCTGCGATGGCCTTGGCGGCGAGGGTCTTGATCGGACCCGCGGCGATCAGATTCGAACGAATCTTCTTGGCGTTGCCGACTTCCCGCGCCACGTAGCGGTTCACCGACTCCAGGGCAGCCTTGGCCACACCCATCCAGTTGTAGTACGGCATGGCGGTGCGCGGGTCGAAATCCATGCCCACGATGGAGCCGCCCTCCTTCATCACGGGGAGCACGGCGCGAGCCAACGAGGCGTAGGACCAAGCCGAGATCTCGAAGGCCTTGGCGGCGTCGGGGCCTGGACCGTCCAGGAAGGCCACCGCGTCCGGACCCATCAGGGTCTTCGGCGCGAAGGCGATGGAGTGCAGGACGCCATCAATGCCCTCGGGGGCCAGCTCGCGCAGCTTCTCCGGCAGCGAGGCCAGATTCTCCTCGCTGGTGACGTCCAAGCCGATGGCCGGGGCGACCTCCTGCGGCAGCCGCTTGGCGATCCGATCGATCAGCCGCAGCCGCTCCGGAATGCCGGTGATGATCACCTTCGCGCCCTGCTCCTGCGCGACCGCCGCCGCGTGGAACGCGATCGAGGAATCGGTGATGATGCCGGTGATCAGGATGGTCTTGCCTTCGAGCAATCCGCCCATGGGATTTCGGTTCTCCTGTAGTCGAAGTTCAACTGGTTACGCGACCGCCGAACGCGTCGGCTGCCGGTTGGCTCAGTGGCCCATGCCCATGCCGCCGTCGACCGGGATCACCGCGCCGGAAACATAGGCAGAATCGTCGGAGGCCAGGAAGCTGATCACGGCGGCGACGTCTTCGGGCTGGCCGAGGCGCTGCAGCGGAATGAACTTCTTCGCGGTGTCGCGCAGATCGTCGGGCAGTTCGGCGGTCATATCGGTCTCGATGAAGCCGGGCGCGACCACATTGGCGGTGATCGAGCGCGAGCCGAGCTCACGGGTGATCGAACGCGCCAGACCGATGACACCGGCCTTCGACGAGGCGTAGTTGATCTGGCCGGGACCACCGCCGAGGCCGACGACCGAGCCGAGGAAGATCATGCGGCCCCACCGTGCCCGCAGCATGGCGCGGTTGGCCCGCTTGGCGCAGCGGAACGCACCGGTCAGGTTCGCATCGATGACCTTGGTGAACTGCTCCTCGCTCATCCGCATCAGCAGGGTGTCATCGGTGATGCCCGCATTGGCGACCAGCACCTCGACCGGACCCTGCTTCTCCTCCACCTCGCTGAAGGCCGCGTCAACCGAGTCCGCGTCCGTCACATCGCATTTCACACCGAACAGACCGTCCGGAACTCCCGACCCACGATGCGTGACGGCCACCTTGTGCCCGTCGGCAAGCAGACGCTGCGCGACCGCGAGTCCGATACCGCGGTTGCCACCGGTCACCAGGACCGACCGGGATGTGATGTTCGACATGAGGACCAACCTATCTGTTCGGATTCGTGCGCCACGCCCGGGCCACACATAGTGCTCTATGTAGAACCGGGCGCGTCGCGACGGCAGGCATTTGACGGACTACGGCAGGCGTTGACGATAGAGCAAGCCGGTAACCACACCGGCAGCGACAACGAGCATGCCGAGCAAAAGCCATGGTCTGCTGGCATCGCCCCTGGTCATCTCGTAACCGATCTGCTCTTCGAGCGTGTCGTAGACCGCGGTCAACTCGGTCAGGCTCGACGCGGTATAGAAATCGCCGCCGGAGAGTTTGGCGATCTCGCGCAGCGCATCGTCGTCGACAGGCACCTTGACGCGCTGAGCGCCCTGACCGTCCTGGTCCGGAATTTCCACCGTGCCCCATGAGGTGCCGAACGAAATCGTCGACACCGGAACGCCTTTGTTCTTCGCCAGGCGCGCCGCGGTGAAACCGTGGCGTGGATTGTCGACATCCTTGTCATCGGGCACCGTCTGCTTACCGTCGGACATCAGCACGATGCGCGCGGGCGGCGGCGTTTCCGCACCACCCAGCACGGTGGCAAGGGTGTCGATCGACTGCAGCGCGGTGAGAATCCCCTCACCGGTGGCGGTCCGCTCGGCGAGTTTGATGTTGTCGATGGCCGCCTTGACGGCCTCGCGGTTCGTCGTCGGCGGCACCATTACCGAGGCAGTGCCCGCGAAGGTGACGAAACCGAGATTGATGCCGGGCGGCAGCCCGTCGACGAATTCCTTACCGGCCTTCTGCGCCACCTTCTTTCGCGACGGCGGCACATCGGTCGCCTCCATGGACAGCGAAATATCCATCACCAGAACGACTGTCGCGCGATTGCGCGGTACCTTCTTGACCGCCGTCGGCCCCGCGGCCGCGATGGTGAGGAACACCAGACCGACCAGCAGCAGCGCGATCGGCACATGCCGCATCGGACTCGGCCGCGACGGCGCGACCTTCTCCAGCAGCTCCATATTGGTGAACTGCAGCATGTGCCGGTGGCGGCTGCGCTGAACGAGGATGTAGCCCAACGCGATCAGTACGACGACGGCGAGGAAGCCGAGCCAGACCAGCGCGGTGAAATGCGAAATACTCACTGGCGCGGCGCCCGTCCGCTCGGGGCGCCGAATGCGTGGCGCCGGGTGGACACGAACCGGACCACATCGGAGATCCAGTCCCGATCGGTCTGCAGTGTGAGCACCGGTGCGCCGCAACTGCGCAGGGCCTGTTCGACCTGAACGCGATGACGTTCGGCGGCGGCCGCGAAATCTGCGCGCAGCGTTGGCGTCACGCTGAATTCGCGGGTACGCCCGGTCTCGGGATCGTGCAGCACGACATCACCGACATCGGGCAGCGACAGGTCGCGCGGATCGAGCACTTCCACCGCGAGCAGATCATGGCGCGCGGAGATGGCGCGCAGCGAGCGCTGCCAGTTGATATCACCCAGGAAATCACTGATGACCACCGCGAGTCCGCGCTTGCGCTGCGGGCGGCGCAGCGATTCGATCGCCTCCCGCAGATCGCCGCGCACACCGTCGCGGGCGTGCGGCGTCGTCGCGATCTCGCGCAACATCGACTGCGCGTGCACCCGGCCGCTGCGCGCGGGAATGCGGGTCAGCTGCTCTCCGGTCGCGACGACCGCGCCGATCCGATTGCCGCCGCCGCTGGTGAGGTGAGTGATCGCCGCCGCGGCCGCGACCGCCAGATCGCGCTTCTGGCACAGCGCGGTGCCGAAGTCGAGGCTGGCCGACAGGTCGACCACCATCCAGGTCTCGAGTTCCCGGTCCGCGATCATCTGCCGCACATGCGGATGGGTGGTGCGGGCGGTGACCGACCAATCCATCTGCCGCACATCGTCGCCCGGCTGATAGGTCCTTGCCTCGCCCGGCTCCGAGCCGGGGCCCGGAATCAAGCCGAGGTGATCACCGTGCAGCACACCGTCGAGCCGACGACGGACGGTCAGTTCCAGCGTTCTGAGCGCCGCCGTCAGCTTCGGGTCGGACAGTTCGCCCGATCGGAAAGACGGTGGTGCGTGTGGAGACATCGGCACTGGTGGAACCCCGTCTGGTGGAAAATCAGGCACAGCCGATGCCGAGGTCACTTCGGCTGGTTATTGCCGACGGCCGGAGACATCTGCGCGACCGACGGCTGCGGCACCGCGTCCTGGGGT
>NZ_BDAZ01000042.1 GCF_001612725.1 Nocardia anaemiae NBRC 100462
GCGCGACCTGCGGCAGGCCGACGGTCTGCAGCACCCGCTTGATCACATCGTCGGGGGTGATCTCATCGGCGAGCGCGTCGTAGGACAGCACCAGCCGGTGGCGCAGCACATCCGGAATCACCTCGACGACATCCTGCGGCACCACATAGTCGCGGCCGCGGATCAGCGCGACGGAGCGGGCCGCGGCGATGATGCCGAGGCTGGCACGCGGCGAGGCGCCATAGGCGATCCAGCTCGCCACATCCTGCATGCCGAAATCGCCGGGCTTGCGGGTCGCCGCGATCACCCGGACCACATAGTCGACCAGCGCGTGGTGCACGAACGTATTCGCGGCCACCTGCTGCAGGCGGATCAGCTCGGACGGCTCGAGGATCGGTTTGGCCTCCGGCGGAGTGACGCCCATCCGGTAGATGATCTCGCGCTCTTCCTCCACCGACGGATAGTCGACGACAACCTTGAACAGGAAGCGGTCGCGCTGCGCTTCGGGCAGCGGGTACACGCCCTCGCTCTCGATCGGGTTCTGGGTCGCCATGACCAGGAACGGATCGGGCATCGGGTAGGTCTTGCCGCCGATCGACACATGCCGCTCGGCCATCACCTCGAGCAGCGCGGACTGCACCTTGGCCGGGGCGCGGTTGATCTCGTCGGCGAGCACGAAGTTCGCCACGACCGGGCCGAGTTCGGTATCGAATTCCTCGCGGCCCTGGCGGTAGATGCGGGTACCGATCAGGTCGGTCGGCACCAGGTCGGGGGTGAACTGGACGCGGGCGAACGAACCGCCGACCACCCGTGCGAAAGTCTCCACCGCAAGGGTTTTGGCGATACCCGGCACACCCTCGAGCAGTACGTGGCCGCGTGCCAGCACCCCGACGAGCAGCCGTTCGACGAGCCGATCCTGGCCGACGATAACGCGCTTGACCTCGTATATCGCCTTCTCCAGGGTCTGGACGTCACGCTCCAGGGTGCTGGGTGCGGGAGCAGCGGCCTCTTTCGCCAAACTTGCCCCGCTCACACCGTCCGTCGAAGTCACCAACATCCCCGCTTTCGCTTTGGTCCTGTGCGTGCTGCCACAACTATTCCAGGTAATGGCCGCATATGCCGCAACCGGACCCGAGATCACGGCAAATCAACAGGTTCACGGTCGGGTTCGCGGCGCGCGGCCCAGCCTGGGGGTTACCAGACGAGCCTAGGGGTTAAGTGACGATCCGCACCGCGTACGGCATGATGCCGCCCTCGCGCACCGGAGACACCCGTACCACCTCGCCGGATTGCGGCGCCTCCACCATCTTCCCGTTTCCGAGGTAGAGCGCAACATGTTCGCTGCCGTTCGGCCCCCAGAACAGCATGTCGCCGCGGCTGCGCTCGGCGACAGGCACTCTGGTGCCCGCGTTGTATTGATAGCCGCTGTAGTGCGGCAGTGAGACGCCGATACCGGCGAAGGCGTAGATCATCAGACCCGAGCAGTCGAAGCCGACCTTGTTGTAATCGCCGTAGCTGTCGGCGACACCGCCGTCGCGGATGCCGAGGGTCGGCCCGTCCTCGTCGCCACCGCCCCAGGCATAGACGACGCCGATCTGCGACATGGCCCGATCGACCACCGTTTCGATCGCCTCGGAACCGGTGATGGAAGGCATGGTCGGCCCGGTGGCGCGCGGCCTGGTCTGGCGCGGCGGGGGTGAGTCCTGCATCTGGACATGCGGCCGTTTGCCCTCGCCCGCCTGCGCGGCGCGGTCCATGGCGGCCTGGTCCTGGGCCGCA
>NZ_BDAZ01000043.1 GCF_001612725.1 Nocardia anaemiae NBRC 100462
GGCGGCTCCTTTTGTCGGCACGGTGTTCAGTAGCGTGCGGACCATGGTTGGTACCTGGATGTCGAGTTCTGTGGGTATCGGTCGGTCGGCTGTGAGATATCGCCGTACTGCGGCGTAGGGCAGGTCGACGACGGTGAGAAGGATTGTGGCCGTGGACAATCCGGTTTCGGTGCGTAAGGAGTGGACGAGTTCGCGGATGGCGGCATCCCACCGGGCTGCTTCGCTGGCGCGTTCCGCACGCGCGGTGGCGGGCCAGCTCTGGGGAGCGAACTGGTGGACACCGGCGAGTAGGACCTGCGCATCGAGGGGGCTGTTGCGGCACCACCGCAGGATGTGGCCTGCGATCGCGGCGGCGGCCTCGACCGGATCGTCCCCGTCGAACAGGACGTAGGCGTCGCGATGCAGGTGTTCGACGGACCTGTTCCATAGGGCGGCCAGCAATGAGGGCCGGTCGGCGAAGCGGTGGTAGACCGACCCGCTCGGTGCGCCGGATTCCCTGATGACGCCCGACATCGTGACGGCAGCGGGACCCTGCGTAGCCAGCAGTCGCGCGGCAGCGTCGAGGATCGCCGCGGTGTCGTGTACGAATCTCACCACGCTGTAGAGATTACTCTCCACACCTCGCTGTAGAGTGAAGTCTCTACAAGGATGAGAGGCCGACATGACCATCACCACCGAAGACGTCTACCGACTTGCTCCGTTCGTACGCACCCTCGGAGTGGAGTTCACCGAACTCGCACCCACCATGGTCGCTGCCCGCTTGGCCCACACCGTCGAGCTGTCGACAACAGGGGGTGGCCTGCACGGTGGTGCGCTGATGGGGTTGGCCGATGCGGCTGCCGCGGTCTGCGCGGTCCTCAATTCCGCCCCGGGGGCGATGCCCGCGACGGCCGATTCGACGACGCATTTCCTGCGTCCGGTCCGCACGGCGGCGCATGCGGTCGCCGAGCCGATTCGCATCAGCCGCAATGCGGTGGTGGTGGGTGTGCGAATCACCGACGAATCCGGCGAGCTGTGCGTCCATGTGATCCAAACAGTGCAGACACGCGTTCCGCACGCGGCCGCCTGAGGCCGAAAGATCGGCCCAGGACGGGATTGCGCGAATTCGCACTCCGGGGGTACCAGCCACACCGTATTCTCGAGTGGCATTGCCTCATGAGGGATAACCCGCCGGTTACGAATTCAGGAGGTCGACATGCATATCCAAGACAAGGCCGACAGCCGCGTCTTCGCCATCGATCTGGGCGATTTCAGGGTGGAAACGGTGCAGGACGTGATGGGTATCAGCACGCCGTCGCAGGGCACGCTGGGGGAAGTGCGGATCACCCGGGGGCCCGAGCGGAGCAAGGCGTTCACCGATTGGATCGAGCGTACGTTGGCCGACGGCGGCGCGGATGACGCCAGACAGGACATCACCATCACCGTGATGGACGCCGATGAGAACCCTGGTCGGCGGATTCGCTTGCTGCGCGCCGTGCCGACCGGTTGGACGGAGCCTTCGCTCGACGCCGAGAATGCGGAGCCGGTGAGTGAGAGCGTCACCGTCGCCTACGAAGAGATCAGAATCGAGTAGGCACAGTTCGCCGGAATGCCGCGTACGACTGGCAAATCCGCACCGACTGGGATTCCCGCGTCAAGCGAGGCCCCGTGGCGGTTTCGGTTCTATTTTTGCGGGCACGCCTGGCATAGGTCCATCCCGTGAGTGTTCGAGCCCGAGGAGTTGCGGTGTCTACTGATGCGATCGTCCTGTTGCGTGAAGACCACAAGGAGATTCGGAAACTGTTCCGTGACTTCGAGAAGGCGGGCGACGATGCGCACGCCACAAAGGGACGGCTGGTCGACAAGATCATCGAAGCGTTGACCGTGCACACCTATCTCGAAAACGAGTGCATGTATCCGACAGTGCGCAAGCTGGTACCCGACCTGGAAGAGGACATCCTCGAATCCTATGAAGAGCACCATGTCGCCGATGTGCTGGCTATGGAGTTGGCAGGAATGAAGCCCGAGGATGAGCGTTTCACCGCCAAAGCCACCGTTCTGATCGAGAGCGTCGATCATCATATCGACGAGGAAGAGGGAACCTGGTTCCCGAAGGTGCGAGACCGGTTGGGGCGCAAGCAGCTTCAGGAGATCGGTGCACAGATGATCGAATTGCGGAAGAAGGCACCGCGATCGCCCGCGCAACCTTCGGCAATGAAGAAGGCGATCGATGCGGTGATCGCGTAGCGGCGCGTAGTTCTAATTCTCGGACAGGCCGTTTGTCAGCCGGAAGGATTCGACGAGTTCTTTCATCCCGAGCCTTGCCACGATTCGCTGTCGTGCGGTACCGGTTCCGTGGTGTTCGAGCGCGGTGAGTAATCGCTTGGCTAAGGCGATGTCACCGGCTTCTTCGAGTTCGTCGGCGATCCACTCGATCAGATCGCCCAGCATTTTCAGAGCGGGCACCTGTACTTCCTCGACCGTATCGATGGCGGGTCCGGTGAGACCATGTCGAGCGGCCGACCATACCGCGGCCGCCCCGACCTGTTGGTCGATATGCGGGCCCTCGATTCCGGCTGCCAGTTTGCCGATGGCGGTTTGTACCAGCCCGCGTGTCAGTACCGCCTGCAGGATGGCATCGTCGATTGTCGCGGCGGTGTCGGCGGCGCGAACTTCTACGGTGGGGTATACGTCCGAGGGACGAGCCAGCCAGAACGACATGTGGCCGTCGATGAGGACGCCGGATTCGACGAGTGTCGCCACTCGATTCTCATAGTCGTCGGCCGAACGCGCGTACGGCGGCAACCCCGAACCAGGAAACCGCGACAATTCGGCGATACGCCACGAGCTGTAGCCGGAGTCGTGACCGTCATGGAACGGTGAATTCGCGCCGACCGCGATCAAGGTCGGTAACCATGGCCGCAGATGATTGACAATGGCGACGGCTTGGTCGTCCCCGTCGACGCCGACATGTACGTGCGCACCGCAGGCGGTATAGGTTTGCGCCATTTCTCGATATCGGTTGTGGATCCGGGCGTATCGGCTGTCTTCGGTGCCGCCACAGTGCGGCGTGCTGCATATAGGCGCGTAGCCGATCGGCAGAACTACCAGTTTGCAGTCGTGCCCGGCGGTGGCGAGCTTTCCGCGGGCCGCGCGCAAATCCGAACGCAGGGTTTCCATCGCCGTGTGTACTTGGCTGACCGACTCGATCTGAACTCGCTGCAGCTCCGGTTTGAATCTGCTCGATTCCTCGGGTCCGAGGTTCGTGCGCATCCAGTCGAGAACCGCGTCCACCCCCGCGACCGGCACGCCACCGACGTCGAGTAGGAGAAACTCTTCCTCGAATCCCACTGTGCGCCGTTGCCGCATCGGATCTACCTTCGTCGCGAACACCTCTGCCACGCCGACATACCCGCGAAATATTGTGGCAAACATCTGGCAGCCATGACCTCGCAGCAGGTTCGCCGCGAATATCGGGCGGTAGTCAGCGCATGTGAGCGCGGATGATCGCAGCATGGGTGTGCAGCACCGCGGGCAGCGTGCCGACAAAAACGGCGGTCGAGGCTTGAGCGATGACCGTTGCATCCGCTCGGCATACCGTGAGGTCGCAGCCGATCAGGGGGCGCTGCAAGGAAGAAAGGACGCGGGTCCAATGGTCGATGTCGATGCGGCGGGCCAGCTCATCGAGCGCGGAGGCGACCTGCGCGCCGCTGCCGATGTGATACACGCTCCACCACACGCCCCGACCAGCGGGCCAGGTGAGGTCCACGAGGCAGTCCAACTGCTCCGCGGGGCTCACTATCGACGGTGTGGCCATCGAATCATTGTCCTCCTCATGATCAAAGGCCGGTGCTGGACCGACCAAGCTCGTAGCCGGGTCGTTGCTCGTCGGCAGGCGGTACACAACAACCGGGCACGATGCCCACGATCGCTGATTGCCTACCGATTGAACGGGTATCGCCGAGTCGGGCACTGATTCGTCACTCGGTAGGGAGGTTTCGTGCGGTTGCGTCGAAGTAGGCCCTACGGCCCCGGTGTCCGTCGAATGACCCGTGGCCGTGGCTTCTCCTACGTCGACACCGAGGGGGCGTGTGTATCGGATGACGAACTGCTGCAGCGCATTCGGGGGCTGGTTATTCCGCCCGCGTGGCGCAAGGTGTGGATCTGTCCGTACGCGAACGGTCATATCCAGGCGATCGGTGCGGCGCAGTCGCGCCGACTCCGAGCGGCTGCTGGTTTACCGCGACGGCGGCCGGTACCGGGAACTGCACGCCGAGGACGTCAATACCCGATTCAAAGAGCTGACCGGAACCGATTGCACTGCGAAGGACCTGCGCACCTGGCAGGCCACCGTGCTTGCCGCCGCCGGATTCGGCCGCGTGGATCCACCGAGTTCGCAGCGTGCGCGCAAGAGTGCCGAACGTGAGGTGGTGGCCGAAGTGGCTGCCGCGCTGGGCAATACTCCTGCCGTGGCCCGCGCTTCCTATATCGATCCCCGCGTGATCGAGTCGTTCGCCGGTGGTGTCACGATTTCCAAGGCGTTGGCCCGTGCCGCCCGCTCGGTTTCCGAGGACGGACGTCAGATGGTGGTGGAACGCGCGGTGATCCGATTGCTGCACCGCGTGGCACGGTGACGACGGCCGATTCGAAGTCCTTGTCTGCCAAGCCCCCCGGCTTCGCGTAAATGCCTGTCAACGAAATCCATGGAATTTCACCCGACGGCCCTTTCGTGGATTTGGGCGCCGCGGATGCGATCGATTGTGTGCAGTGCGCTGGACGGCGCCGTGTCGCCTCGCCACGCGACGTGCTGATCGGGTCGGAGCAGCACCAGGTCGCGTTCGTATAGCGAGCGGGCGTGGTCATCGCGGATGTCGACGACCTCGAGTGGCACGCCTCGCTGGGTGGCGGCGGCGGTGAGTGCGTCGACGTCACGATCGGCGAATCGGAGCAGGGTGAAGCCGGGGCCGATGAGGTCGAAGAGCGCTCGGCCGTCCGCGAGCCGGACGCTCGGAGGGCGGGCTCCGGGCCAGGTGCTCGGAATATAGGCGTCCATTCGCTGTTGCGGTGCTTGGGATTCGGGTTCGACGCACACGACGGGCGAGTGGTCGTACCGATAACCGAGCTCGATGCCGAGGGCCTCGTTCTCCAGATTCCCCAGATCGCTGATTTCTCGGCCGAGCCGTCGCCGGGTTCGGTCGCCCAGCCAGCGCTCGCTGTGCATTGTGGTTCGCGATACCGCCATGATCGCCGCCCGGACGGTGGCGTGGCGGGCCGCGGCCTTGCGATTGCGCAGAGCGACCGATCGCCGTTCCTGTTCGTAGGCCGCCAGTAGGCCCGGCCCGCCCCAGCCTTGGAGCTGGGCGGCCAGCATCCAGCCGAGCCCGACGGCATCGCCCACTCCGGTGTTCATGCCGTAGCCACCGGTCGGCGTCACCTGATGTACGGCGTCACCGGCCAGCCATACCCGATCGCGGCCGAATGAGTCGGCGACGGTGAGTCGGGGTGTCCAGGCATTGGCGACCAGCACCTGAATGTCGAACCGGCGTCCGATGCGCTCGAAGACGAACTCGCGCGGGTCGATGGCCTCGGCATCGGTGCCGATGCTCAACGGTGCGTGCAGGGTGAAGGTGTCCGCGTCGTTCTGGGAGATGATGGTCCACCCCTCGGGTGACTGCAGATGCCACACCGTGCCGAAACGTCGGAAGACATCTTTGTCGGCGGTGGTGAAGTGCACCAGATAGAAGCGCCCGTCGGCAGGACGCGCGCCGGTGGTCAGGAGTGCCTGCGCGAGTCCTTTGACCACACGTGGCACGCCGAGCTCCTTGATGATCATTGTGCGCAAATCGATTTCGTGGTTGCCGATCCCGAGTTGCTGTCGAGTGCGGCTGCCCGCGCCGTCGCAGCCGACGAGGTATCTGGCGCGGACGGTGCGGTGTTCTCCGGTCGCTGTGCACACCAGTTCGGCGGTGACGCCGTCGACGCCCTCGATGAAGCTGTCCAGCGCCCAGCCGTAGTGGACTCGAGCATGGCGCGACCGCTCTCGGAGCAGATCCCGAAGCGTTGGTTCGAGAATCACCTGGGACACGCGCATCGCGGGTTCCAGCGGCTGGGTTCCGTCGCCGTGCCGGTGAATGTGCTCGTAAGCCTCTGCGGCGCTGGGGTATTCGAAGGAAGCCAGCTCCCAGCCCACCGCGTTGGTCGCCCACGTCACCGTGATCCGGTGGTCAGCGGGGATCGCCACCTTGCGTAGATCATCGGCGACGCCCAGGCGGCGATACAGCTCCATGCTGCGGCAGTTCGTGATGTCCATCTTCGGGTGCTGTGTGGTGGTGGAATTCCGTTCCACCACAACGCAATCCACGCCGTGGTAGTCCAGCTCCAAAGCCAGCGTCAATCCGACCGGACCCGCACCGACCACGAGCACCGGCGTCGTCTCGGCCGGAGTGGTGAGCGCGCTGGGCGAGCTGTTCATCTTGTTGCCCTTCCTTCTGATGTCGAGAATTGAACAGCAGTGTTCATTCAGTGTCAACAGTGTGTTATTTGGCGCCGGTTTGATCCATGAATGACATCTGCGTAGTGTTTGAGCGAACTCAGGAGGAGCGCTATGAACGCGATGCAACGTCGGATTGCCACCGCCGCGATGAAGCTGTTCGCGGAGCGGGGCAGCGTCGACGTGACCATCAGTGAGCTGGCCGCGGAGGCTGGCATCGCTCGGGGCACGCTGTACCGCAATGTCGAGTCGATGGAGGGGCTATTCGCCCAGGTCCGTGCGCAACTCGCATTTGAACTCCACGACACGAACGTGCGTGCCATGGACGCGCACGGCGACCTCGACCCGCCGCTGCGGCTGGCCGTGGGTACGCGCATACTGGTGCGTCTCGCCCAGGAGAACCCGGCGATCGGCCGTTTCATCGTCCGATACGGGCTGACCGACGAGTCGTTGCGCGAGATCATGACCGGACCGCCGATGCAGGATGTTGCGGCCGGAGTCGCCGCCGGTCGTTACGTCATCACGCCCGGAACGGAAGTCAGTATCGCGTCGATGCTCCTGGGCACCACGATCAGCGCGATGTGGACGGTGCTCGAGGGGCACCAGGGGTGGCGCGAAGCCGGAACCGGTGCGGCCGAACTACTTTTGTGCGCCTTGGGGGTGCCGAGGGACGAGGCCCGGCAGATAGCGACCAGCCCCTTGCCGAACGTCACCTTCAACTTCTGAGCGTCGGCTGCTTCGCCATCGTGCGGGCAGCGTCGACTGAATTCATCAGGATCCCGTAACGAGCCTCGACACGGCTACTCGGCCACCTCGAGAATTCTGAAACCGAAATCGATATTTGCAGACGGCAACGGACGGTATTGAACCTTCGTAGGCGCCATAGACATGCGGCAAACCGTCACATATGCTCGGAGATACGCCGCAGTCTTCGATAATGGCTGTCGGACAGAAATATCGAGTCCAAAATCTCTTTTCGAAGTAAGGGATATATCTATGGGCACAAGCAAACACAGGGTTTCTGACCCGCGTCGACAGAAGATGATTTCGATTGTCGTGGCGGGAGCGGTGCCACTGGCGCTCGTGCTCGGGGGAACTGCGATCGCGAACGCCGGCGCTACGTCGGCCACGGTGACGTCCGACTACCTTCAGTCCGGCTACGCAGTGCCCGCGCCGCCTCCACCGCACGTGCCTTCGCCCGATGAGCCTGAGCTCGAGCAGCCGCACCCAGAGCGCCCTTACCCAGAGCAGACCCAGCCAGAGCAGCCTCCGCCCGACGAGAGCACGCCCGGCCAGTCGACGCGGTGATTCGATTCCGGTAAGGGGCGTGGGAACAGCTCCGCGAATCTCCTTGCCGCGTTCCGGCGACGACGCCTGCGTGCGCGATGGGGAGGGCCAGTGCTGGCGAACGTCCGATCGAGATCGGTGAGCCGCACCGACTCCGGCGGTCCTGAATACGATGAGCGGCCCGCCATGGCGGGCCGCTCACCTTTGGGAACGATTATCCAGCCTGCGCAGGCCGACCTCGGCGGCGCCCTTTCGATTCCCTCCCTCGGGGGCTACGTACGGGACTACCCCTAGAACGCGAATTCTGTTCCGTAGCCGGTTGTCTGGGCGGTTCCGCTGGTATTGTCGGCGCGCACGGTGACGAATGGCATCGCCGATGCGGGCGACATGCATCCGCTGATGTTCAGCGGCGTGTTGGTGTGGCTGAATGTATAGGGGAATGTTGCGTCCTGATCCAGGCTGGCTGCACCGATAACCACCGCCGTGACGTTCCCTGGTACGAGGGTTATCGAGATCGCTCCGGCGAGACCGGCATTGACGCCGACATTCGGTGAAATTGCGACGGTCACGCTGGGCGACTCACCAAGGGTCAACGCGAGCGATGGTGCGATACCCGCGCTGACGCCGACGCTCGGCGCAATCCCGATGGTTACGCCTTCGGAGACATCCACGGCGCAACCGACCAGATATCCGATCGCAATTTCCCCGCTGCGAACGGATGAAGCGCCGTCGACAGACACCGAATAATTTCCGGACACCTTGGCCGCGTGCACGAACGGGATTCCCGTTACGGTATTGGCTCCGGCCGGGACAGAATTGCTCACATCCACCGATGCGACGACGTGCATGCCGCCGCCATCGACCTCACCGGGTTCCGCGTCGGCGGGTGCGTTGGCAATGCAGGTCGCTGCACCGACGATCGCCGTGAGCGTTGCAAAACTCCTCAGATATTTCCTGGTCATAGCACTCCAGTCGACTAATTACCGACACAGACTGTTCCGTAAAAATGGATTGCTCTCGACACCGGGACTCGAAGTGTCTACCCGCACAGAAGGTTCGATACGGGACCAGCACTCGAACCTTCCGGCAGACCCTACCGTATCTACGAGACAACTGATCTCATGCGCCGCGTTACTCATCCGGCATGTCCGCATTCGCCATGCCGTTGTGGTGGTTGATGTGTCGTCGGGGAGCGCTCAGATTGTGCAGCGACACAAGGACGCATGTGCGTGGCGAGCTGGATTACCCTCTGCGGACGGTGCGGTCCGCAGAGGGTAGGTGTCAGAGGGTGTCGAAGAACTCGAGCTTCGGGGGCGCGGCCAGAAGTGGCGCCATGAGCTTACCTGCGGCGCGGAAGTGGTCGGAGCGGCTGTGCGCGTCCAAAGCTTCCTTGTCGGAATAGATTTCGAAGAATCGATAATTGTTGGGATCGGCCTGGGAGCGGGTCAGCTGGTAGGCGTGATTGCCGGGTTCGTTGGCCCGGACCTGGGTGACGAGGTCGGCGACGACGGATTCGAACTCGGGGCCTGCCCCGTCCTTGACGGTCACATCGGCGGTTACTGCGAGCATGGTTCTCCTCAGGGATGAACGGACGATGGAATGAATGGTTACATATCCATCGGGTACCGGAACGCGGCTGTGTGGCGGCGTTCGAAGTAAGGCCGGTATCGGCTACCAGTACTGATGCCGTTTTCCGTCGGTGTCGGCGATGAAGATGACCGCGTCGGCGGCGTCCAGCACTGCCGGGCTGAGCGGGATATGGCCGGGCACAATCGGTTCGCCCGTGCCGATCGATGCGGGGAGCGCGGCACGCAGCGCCGATGTCGGGAACAAGGCACGGCGGATGGTCGCCTCGGAGAGCATGCCCTGGAGGGTGGCCGGATCGCTGTCGGGGTTGGCGTCGGTTGCGAGAAACGCGTAGCGCTCGCCCAGGGTGAGTCCGACGAGTGCTCCAGCGTTACTCCAACTCACTTCGTGGTTGCCGCGCTGGGTGTGTTGCAGGTGGCTGTTGTGCGCGAATACCAGGCTCGGCCCGCGACGCTGCTCCTGCGCGACGATCGCGAGCAGGTTCTCGGCCATCATCTCGGCGCGCACGCTGAGCAAGGTCGCGATGCGGTCGGGTGCCGGGGTGGCCATGGCCGCGTGATAGCGCAGCAGGCCTTGGGCGGTGCGCGCGTGCGCGACGGCGTGGGCATAGCCGGTCGGGTCGGCGGCGTGCAGGTCGGGTGCCGCACGGTGGAGTGCGCTGGCGAGGTCGTCGGCGAGGATGCGCAGGCCACGGGCGTACTCGGCGGCGCCGATGGATGCTGCCGGGTCGTACATGGCCGCCGGGTTGGTCCAGTCCGTGTCCTGGCCGAGCAGCGCGTCGAGGTCGCGGACCGATTCGGGCCGCAGCGCGGCGGGCAGGTAGTCGATGACCGAGGACAGTGCGCGTCGCGGGCTCGGCGCAGCGGAGTACTCCACCGGCGCGTCGAAGCCGTAAAAGCGAATCCGGTCCTGCGGTGCGCGGGTGGCGTTGTGCGTGCGGAGCCATTCGACGAGTTCGCGGTTGCCCGGCACGGCGCCGAACCCGTGGCTGAACCCGGTCGCGAGCACCTCGTCGAGCTCGGCCGTGGCTCCGTCCACGTAGTCGTCGACAACGGACGCGGCAAAGAAATCGATCTCGAGCACGATCGATCGGTACCCCCGTTCGACCAGGTGAGCGAGGATTTCGTTGCGCAGCAAAGGAAATGCCTCGATCCCGTGTGTCGGCTCGCCGAGGGCGAGCAGGGTCGGCGGTTCGGTGCGCGCGGCGAACAGCTCGTCGAGTGCACGGCCCAGGCTGGCCGCGTCGTCGAGTTGTCGGCCGATACCACGCAGTGCTGCGGCAGTAGACATGAACACTCCTCTCCGGAAGGAACTGCCTTCAACGCTATCTTTGAAGAATCGAGTGAAACTTCTATGGTCCTTACCTGGAAGCAATAGATAAAAGCCTCAATCGGAGGTCCGAGCTGCGCCCCATCGATCTAGCCCGGGAACATGGATTGTCCACCCAGGCGATCCGCAATTACGACGACGCGGGCATCCTCCCGCCGACCGAGCGAAGCGAGACCGGCTACCGGCGCTACACGCCCCTGCACGCACAGGCCCTGCGCGCCTTTCTCGCGTTGCGCGGCGGCCACGGACACCAGCAGGCAATGGGGATCATGCGGGCGACCAATCGAGGCGATATAGAGGCCGCCTACCGGCTCATCGACGCCGCGCACGTCGAGCTACTCGCCGAACGCAACACCCGCACCGAGGTCGCCACCGCCCTCGGCGCCATGTCCACCGCCACCCCCGCCCCTGTCCTCGGTCGAGCGCTGACCGTGGGTGAACTCGCCCGCCGACTCGGGGTGCACCCGGCGACGCTGCGTACTTGGGAGACCGAGGGCATCCTGCGCCCCGAACGCGACCGAGCCACCGGCTACCGCGAATACGGACCCGACTGCGTGCGCGATGCCGAGATCGCCCGACAACTGCGCCGAGGCGGGTATCAGTTGCGCCAGGTGGCCCAGTTCCTCGAATCGCTGCGCGAGGCGGGCGGGTCGGACGCATTGCGCGCCTTCCTCGACTCCTGGCAGGACCGGCTCACCACGCGCAGCCGCAGCCTGCTCACCGGCGCGGCCCAACTCGACGCTTACCTCGCCCTGCTCGATCAGACCTAGTACCGCATCCAGAGTCCTTGCTGCGCTACCCGCCTCCGCCAGCTCGCCGAGTGTAGTGATACGGCGGTCGTATTCGCCGTGGACGGCCACCATTCGACTACGTTCGACGGAACCCGGGCGGCGATCCGGTTGTCGGGCCGCGGTCCCGATACATCCCAGAATCCGGTGCTCGAGGACTTATTCTGCCCAAGTGACAGGGGAACCGGCACACTCGACGCGACCAGCACGGCGGCGAATGCTGCTGCTGGTCCTCGGTGTTGGGCTGGCGGTGGGTGGGGCCGCCACTCGACCGTTCAGTTGGTCGGCAACCGTACTGGTGTTGCTGCCGGTGGTCGTGGTGTCGGTGGTGGCATTCCGTGTGAGGTCGGTGCAGATTCCACGCACCGCCCGGCTGCGGCGCGGAGTGGCTGTCTGGTCGACGCTGCTGGTTATCGGGGCCGCGTGGGAGATGTATGCCTTTGTGCGGCAACCGGATTGGCTGCGGCCGAGCGATCTGCACCCGACTTTGTCGACGCTGCTGGATCCGGCGCTCGAGCAGTGGCCGCTGCGGTTCGCCGGATGGCTGGTGTGGCTGGCTGTCGGCTGGTGGCTGGTGTCGAGATGAGCGATCGAGTGATCGTCATCGTCGGGTTCGGGCTGGTGCTGGTGGTCGCGCTCGGCCTGGTCGTGGTCACGCATGTGCGCCGGGATCTGATCGCGCCCCTGGGTGAAACGATTGCGTATCTGACGCGCACTCGGGTGGTGCGGATTGCCGCTGTGCTCGTGTGGGCGTGGGTCGGTTGGCATTTTCTCGCGCGATAGGCGAAGGGCCGTGTATCTGATCACATAAATCCAACTGGCTACGTACGGAGACAGTAGATTGTTTCCACGGGATGTCGATCAGGTTCCTCGGCGGTGTCGAAGCTGGCTGTCCCAAAGTTGCTCGTGGTCAAGTTGATTCGTTGGGTAGGAGCCGCACAGATGCGTCGGGACGGATTGTCGCCGCTGAACAGCGGTGTCGTCTCTGCCATCGCGCTGCGTACTCGACCGGGACAGTCGTTCACTTCCACTCGCCGCCATACCGTGCCCCGTCACCGCGCTCTCGTGCGTTTCCTCGGTCGGTTGCGGCTCGGTGGGTCCGCGCTCGCACTGGTCGCCGCGGTGCTACTGGTTGCCCCGATGTTCGACTGCGCGCTGGCGGGAGAGCACTCCCACGCGCACGCGAGTCAGGCTCCTGCGCAATCGGTCATACCGCTCGCCGCGGACCTGCACGCCGCCATTCATCCGCCCATGTGTGCCTGCTCGCTGCATGCCGGGCATTGTGTGCTGAAGTCTGTGCTGCCCAAGGGTATTGGGCAGGTTCCGACCCTGCTGTTGCTCACGTTGGCAATGGTGGCGGCCCTGGTTGCCGTTGCCGCGGCGACCCCGGCCGGGCTGAATGTGCGCGGCCCGCCGCTGCTCTCCGTACCCGCCGCTCGCGGTCGCGTCATTCTGACGCATCTCTGTATCGCTCGACGCTGATCGGTCAGCGCCAGGCCGACGTTCGCTGTCGTCGGCCGGTGTCCGCTGCCCGCGCACGTCCTCCCGCCCACGGGCGGATTCGATACAGGAAGCGACAGTCATGGACAAGATCGTGCTCGACCAGCGCGTCGAGACACCCGCGCCGACTCTGGTCACCGCACCGATGGCGGCCCGAGATCCACAAGCCTTGGTGGGCAACACCCCGGTGGTGTGGGTCGGCGCGCCGCTGGCGCCCGCGGATCGTGGATTCTGGGCCAAGCTCGAGGGATTCAATCCCGGCGGGATGAAAGACCGGCCCGCGTTGCACATGGTGCGCCGCGCCGAGCAACGCGGTGAGCTGGCGCCGGGGGCGCGCATCATCGAATCCACCAGTGGCACACTCGGTCTCGGGTTGGCGCTGGCCGGAATGGTCTATCGCCACCCGGTCACCGTTGTGACCGATCCGGGCCTCGAGCCCATCGTCGCGCGAATGCTCGCCGCATACGGTGCGCGGGTGGATCTGGTATCCGATCCGCATCCGACCGGAGGCTGGCAGCAAGCCCGCCGGGAACGGGTCGCGGAACTGCTCGATCGCGAGCCGGACGCATGGTGCCCGGATCAGTACAGCAATCCGGACAATGTCTTCGGCTATGAATCCCTGGCGCTGGAACTGGTACAGCAACTCGGCCGGATCGATGTGCTCGTCTGCGCAGTCGGGACCGGCGGGCACTCGGCGGGGGTGGCTCGGGTGCTGCGTTCGTTCAATCCGGACCTGAAGTTGATCGGCGTGGATACGGTGGCCTCCACCATTTTCGGTCAACCGGCGGGTCCGCGACTGATGCGCGGCCTCGGGTCGAGCATCCATCCGTCGAACGTCGACTACGCCGCATTCGATGAAGTGCATTGGGTCGCACCCGCGGAATCGGTGTGGGCTTGCCGCACCCTGGCCGCGACCCACCATGCCAGCGGCGGGTGGAGTGTCGGTGCGGTCGCGCTGGTTTCGGGATGGGCGGCGCGAACGCATGACCCGGGTACCCGCATCGCCGCAGTCTTTCCGGACGGGCCACACCGATATTTCGACACCGTCTACAACGACGCGTACTGCGCCGAGCACGGCCTGCTGGATGCCACGCCACCGATCGAGCCCGACACCATCGCCCATCCCGCGGAGCGGGTGGTTCGCACATGGACACGCTGCGCGACCGTCATCGATCCACGAAACCTCGTGCGGGACAAGGGGCCAGCGGCATGACGATATTCGCGAAGTTCGCCGGCTTCGATCTCGCCGCGCGGTTGCTCATGGTCAACCAGTTCGGCATCAACCTCGGCTTCTACATGTTGATGCCGTACCTGGCCGGATATCTGGCGGGCCCGTTGGGCCTGGCGGCGTGGGCGGTCGGTCTCGTGCTCGGTGTGCGCAATTTTTCGCAGCAGGGCATGTTTCTGGTCGGTGGCACATTGGCTGATCGCTTGGGTTACAAGCCGCTGATCGTGGCTGGATGTCTTTTGCGCACAGCGGGTTTCGCTCTGTTGGTGTTCGCGACCTCATTACCGGGATTGCTGATCGCCTCGGCGGCAACGGGTTTCGCGGGCGCGCTGTTCAATCCGGCGGTGCGCGCATACCTGGCCGCCGACACCGGCGAGCGGCGGGTCGAGGCCTTCGCGGTGTTCAACATCTTCTATCAGGCGGGGATCCTGGCCGGTCCGCTGGTCGGATTGGCATTGATGGCGCTGGATTTCCGAGTCACGGCCGGTGCGGCGGCGGTGGTCTTCGCCGGGTTGACGGTGGCGCAGCTGTTCGCGCTGCCGCCCCGGCGCGGCGAGCAGACCACGGAGCGAACCTCCGTGCTGCAGGATTGGCGCACGGTATTCGGCAACCGGCGTTTCGTCGCGTTCGCGGTGGCGATGATCGGTTCCTATGTGCTGTCGTTCCAGGTCTATCTCGCGCTGCCGCTGCAGGCCGAATTCATCGCCGGGGCCCGCTCGGACGCGCTGACCTCGGCGATGTTCGTGGTTTCCGGTGCCGTTGCGGTTGCTGGGCAACTGCGGATTACCACGTGGTTCCGTGCCCGGTGGGGGACCGGGCGCAGTCTGGTCGTCGGTATGGGGGTGCTTGCGGTGTCGTTCGTGCCGCTGGCGCTGATACCGGGTCCGGGGCGATTCGGTGTAGTCGGTGCGGCCGTGGTGTTGTTGCTGGCGGCGGCGCTGCTGGCCGTCGGCACGGCGGCGGTGTTCCCATTCGAGATGGACACGGTCGTATCGCTGTCCGGCGGAAAGCTGGTGGCGACGCACTACGGCTTCTACAACACCGTGGTCGGCGTCGGCATCCTGGTCGGCAATCTGGCCACCGGCGTTGTGGTGGGTGCCGCCCGCGCGGCAGGCTTGGATTGGGCGGTGTGGGTCGGTCTCACGCTCATCGGGATTGTCGCGATGTTCGCGCTACATCGGCTGGACCGCGAGGCCGATCCTCCCACTCGAGGGCGAGACCGCGGAGCAGAACCGCGGGCTCGCACCGGGCCAGTGGTCAGGGGGTTGCGGGCAGAATCGGAGGGACGTAGTCGAACGTCATTCCGAGCAGCCACACCAGAAGCAGGACCACCGGCAGGTGGAATAGGAACTGCAGGAACGTGAATCCAACCAGGTCGCGGGCCCGCAATTTGAGTACCGCCAGCAGCGGCAGCATGAAGAACGGGTTGATCAGATTCGGCAGCGCCTCGGCCACGTTGTAGATCTGTACCGTCCAGCCGAGGTTCATCTGCACATCGGTCGATGCCTGCATGACATAAGGGGCTTCGACGAGCCATTTTCCGCCGCCGGACGGGACGAAGACGCCGAGTATCACGGTATAGACGGCGATGACGACGGCGAAGCTTCCGCCGCCGCCGAGGCTGGTGAAGAAATGCGCGAGGTGTTCGGAGACGGTGAGTCCGCCCCTGCCTTTGGCTTTGGTGAGGATCGCGGCCATCGCGGCGTACAGCGGGAATTGGACGAGAATTCCGGCGGTGGCCGGTACGGCGAGGGAGATGGCCTGCAGGAACTTGCGCGGGGTCCCGTGCAGCACCAAGCCCAGCATCAGGAAGACCAGCAGATAACCATTCAGGCTGCTGACCACGGTAAGCACTGGTTTGGCGGTGAGCTGGGAAATCAACCAGCCCACCGTCAACACCGCGGCCAGGATCGGCAGGATACGGCTGTACTCGAGCCATTCCCCGGGACGGGTGCGGGGAGCCACGTCCGCGGGCTGGTCATCCAGATCGACGTCCAGATCCTGTGCGGTCTTGATCGCCGCGTCCTTCGGTGCCGAGAAGTGCGCGATCACCACCGTGAGCGCCATGATGATGGCGCACATCAGCAGGGACTGCCAGGTGAAGATCGTGTGCCCGAAGTCGAGGACACCGGTGATTTTCAACAAGGCCGGAGGCAACGAGGTGGCGGTGGCCTGCAGCTGCGCGGCCGAGGAGGATATTCCCAGCGCCCACACCGCGCCCAATCCCATGAACGCCGCCGCGCCCAGCGCGCGATAATCCACGCGGAGATCGGGCCGCCGGGCGATCGCACGGGCCAGCAGACCGCCGAAAACCAGGCTGAGTCCCCAGTTCAGAAACGATATCGACATCGAGAGGAATGCGACGAAACTGACTGCGCTGCTAGCTGTTTGCGGCAAGGTGGCCAGTCGGTCGATCAACCGGGCGACCGGCGGTGAGGTGGCGATGACGTATCCGGTGAGCACCACCATCGCCATCTGGAGGGTGAAAGCGGTCAGATCCCAGAAGCCGTCGCCGAACGCGTTCGCGACTGTTCGCGGCGAGGAACCGTTGGCCAATGCGGCGACGGCCACGATGAATACGCCTGCCAGTGCGACCACGTAGGCGTCCGGGAACCATTTCTCCGTCCACCTCGCGAGCGACTGCGCAACCCGCGCAAGACCCTTCTCACTGGCTGCTTCGACCTTTTCGGGGCCGCTTTCGATACTGGTGGACGTCATCTCGTCGTTCCTCATCTTTCTCTCCACGAGGCTGCCCGGTGCATGTGACGCACCGCACAAGGCTCGCTTGGCGAGTATCGATGCCCCCTGATGTCGAGACAAGAGAGAAATGCGCAGGTACGGTCTGCAAAAATGCAGAAACCGTCGGTGTTATGGCGCTTCAGCCGAGCTCGGCGAGCTTGCGCCGCAGCACCGTCCGCTCGCGTTCGTTGCCGCACAGCTTCGCCGCGCGCTCGAGTTCGGTGCGCGCCTCATCGGTGCGGCCCAGGCGGGTGAGCAGCTCACCGCGAACGCTCGGCAGCAGATGCGAATTCGACAGCGCTCCAACCGCCGCCAACTCGTCCACGATCGGCAGCGCCGCGGCCGGTCCCTGCGCCATGGAGACGGCCACCGCCCGATTGAGGTCGACCACCGCCGACGGTGCCAGTCTGCCGAGCGCCTCGTAAATGAGCACGATGCGCTCCCAGTTCGTCGTCTCGACCGAGGAGGCGATGGCATGACATTCGGCGATCGCCGCCTGCAAGCCATAGGCCCCGAGGCCGCGGCCGACCTGCTCAGCGCGGGCCAGGGCGGCCCGTCCGCGGCGGAT
>NZ_BDAZ01000044.1 GCF_001612725.1 Nocardia anaemiae NBRC 100462
GCGGCGGATCGCGGCGCGGTCCCAGCGGCGGCGGTCCTGCTGCTCCAACAACACCGGCTCGCCGTCGGGTCCGGTACGGGCCGGGAAGCGTGCCGCGGTCAGTTCGAGCAGCGCGAGCAGACCGTGGACCTCGGCCTCGTTCGGCACCAGCCGGGCCAGCACCCGGGCGAGCCGCTGTGCCTCGCCCGCTAACTCGAATCGGATCAGATCATCACCGGAGCTGGCCGTTGAACCCTCGGTGAAGATCAGATAGATCACGCTGAGCACCGAGCCGAGGCGCTCGGCCCGCTCTCGGGCCGATGGCACCTCGAACGGCACCCGCGCCGCCGCCAACGTCTTCTTCGCGCGGGTGATCCTGGCTTGCACGGTGGCGGTCGGCACGAGGAATGCCTTGGCGATCTCGTCGCTGGTCAGACCGCCGACCACCCGCAGGGTGAGCACCACCCTGGCCTCCCGGGACAGCACGGGGTGGCAGGAGATGAACATCAACGCGAGCACGTCGTCATCGATGCGGTCCGGATCCCAGAGCAGGTCCTCGGCCTCGCGAGTGGGTTCGCTCCCGGCGACCACACCGCCCTCGCCCAGATCGCGGGCGAGGGCGGCATATCTCTCGTCGAGGGCCGAGCGCCGACGGAACGCGTCGATCGCGCGACGCCGACCGACGGTGAGCAGCCATCCCGCGGGATTGCGGGGCGCACCGTCACGTGGCCAAGTCACCAGGGCCTCGGCCAACGCCTCCTGGGCGAGGTCCTCGGCCAACGCGAAATCGCCGGTGTAGCGCGCGAGTGCACCGACGATCCGCGCCGACTCGATCCGCCAGATTGCGGCGACGGCCGCGCGGCCGGTGTGATCAGCCATCGCCATTCGGTCCGCTCAGAGCTGACCGGTCGCTTCCCGCCACTTCCGCTCCTTCTGGACCCACTCGTTGTCCTGCGGGAACTCATCGATCGTGGTGACCCGGCGGATCTCGGTCTTGAAGCCGGGACCGGTGATCGGCGACCGCTTGGCCCACTCCACCGCCTCCTCCTTCGATGCCACGTTGAGAATGTAGAACCCGCCGAACAATTCCTTGGTCTCGCCGTACGGTCCGTCGGTGACCACGGGCGTCTCGGTGGAATAGTCGACGACCACGCCATCGGCGGCATCGTCGAGGCCCTCCGCGGCGACCAGCACGCCCGCCCGGATCATCTCCTCGTTATACCGACCGACGGTCTCGAGCATCTTGTCGAAGTCGATATTCGCCATCCCCGCAAAGGCCTCGTCGGTGGCGCGCCAGATCAGCATGTACTTCATCGTTCTGTCTCCTCGACTATCCGGATCCCTCTCGGACCCTCTCACCCCTGAGTCGAACGGGGAACCTCGTAAATCGACGCGCCGCCGAAAATCTCTCCGTTGGTGCCGTAGACGAGGGCCGCTCTGCGACAGTGGGTTCGCCGGTTTCGGGCCGACCGGCTTGTCAGCGGTGGAACAGGCGGCGGATGCGGGTGCGGATACCTGTGGTGTCCTGCGGGATGGGAGTGGCGGGTTCCTCGGCCGATGTTGCCTGGGCGAATCGCACGTGCAATTGTTCGCGGACCTGGTCCGGGGTGTAGGCGCGGCGGCGACGTTCGGCGCGCACGATCACGACGCCGGTTGCGACTACACCGGCGGCACCTGCCAATCCCACTGCCTTCCACCACCTCATACCGCATAGGCTACGTCCATGACGGGGACGAGCATCAGTCTCGATCGGGCGCTCGAGCTCACCAGAACTGGCGATATCTGGTTGTTCCGTGGGCATTCGGCGGCTGACCGTGCGATTCGGATGACAACGAACAGTCCGGTGAACCATGTGGGAATGTCGGTTGTGCTCGACGATCTGCCCGCATTGATCTGGCATGCGGAGCTCGGTCGATCCCTGCCCGATATGTGGTCGGTACCGCGCACCGTGGCGTGCAGTTGCACAACCTGCGTGATGCGGTATCGGTGTGGACGCACCGCTACGGTCAGCAGGCCTGGTTGCGCCAATTGAACCGTCCGGCAACCAAAGAGATGGAAGACAGTCTGCTGCGCACCATCGCTCGACTCGACGGAACCCCGTTTCCCTCCACCGCCGGTCTCGCTGGTCGCTGGCTACGCGGCCGAGTACGTCTCCCGCGACGCCGGTCGGGCCGAGCGGCCGTTCAGGAGTTGGAAAGCGCGTACTGCGCGGAGATCGTGGCCGTGACCTACCAGTCGATGGGACTGCTATCGCAACAGCGAAGCCCGAATTGGTATGACCCCGGCCGCTTTTGGAGTGGTGACGCACTGGAGCTGAGTGGTGGCTATGAATTGGGTGGTGAAATAGCCGTGCAAACGCATACCAGCTCCTGACCGCGGTCGATGGTATGTGCGTCTCCGGAGATCTGGAACGCCAACTACATGAACAGGGCGCGGGACGAGTTCCGGCGGGTTGGAACCAGTGACTGCCCCACGCAAATGCGGTGCGGGGATACCATCGATCCGCCAGTTGCCCGTGCCGTCTGCCTCGACAACGATGGTGCGGGTCAGGTCCTCACTTCGGCCGATGATCCGCGCGGATCTGGTCAGCCACGATCGGTCCACTTCGATCACGTAGTCCACAATCCAGGATCGACTGTCCTCAGTGGCCGTGGTGACGCCCTCGACTCGCTGTCCGCCATGATCAGCGGTGAAGTAAGCGACTTCGAAACCCGTCCGGGCCCCTATGTGCTGCCAGGATGCGACATTCGGCAAATCCAGAAAAGTCATCGGCTACGGGTTTGCCACCGGGCTGAAGCAGCTGGCGGGTGGGTCGACGAGGACACAGAACGATGGGCCGCGGGTGGGGCGGTAGTCGGCGGGGAGGCCGCCTGTCGCGATGAGTTGGGTGTAGGTGCCGACGGCGTCGGTGGGGCGGCGCGTCAGGGAAGGGTCGGTACGCACGTCGACCGTGTAGAGGCCGAATCGTGGTGTGTAGCTGCCCCATTCGTAGTTGTCGGTCAGGCTCCAATAGTTGTAACCGATGACGTTCATGCCGTCGGCTTTGGCGCGCTGGATCCAGTAGACGGTGTCGCGGAGGTGATCGCTGCGGGTGTAGCCATCGCCGCGTGGGATGCCGTTTTCGGTGGGCATGCCGTTCTCGACGATATAGAGCGGTTTGCCCGGAAGGCGGCGCGAATAGTATTGCAGCGCATAGTAAATGCCCTCGGTACGTACCGGCAGCTCCCAGATGCGCTGGCCGGGCAGCTCCGGCATTGCCGACCCGATGGCCCTGGTGATCGAACTCAGCAGCGACTGCACCGGATCGTAGGCGAAGTAGTAGTCGACACCGACGTAGTCGAGCCTGTCCGCGACGCGATCAATGAACCCGCCGTTGACTTGCGCCTCCGAGCCCGCGACATAGCCGACGTTGCTGGTCACCTGGGCGCCCGGCTGGACCTGGTGGATGTAGTCGTAGATGGCGTTGTGGGCCTGCGCGAGGCGATCGAGCATCTCGGGCGCGCTCGCCGCGCCCCGGCCGGTCTCGTGCACGATGTAGGCGACCGGCTCGTTCACGGTGACCCACAATGGATTTCGGGATGCGTAGCGGTCGACGACCGTGCGCATGTTGGCCAGCCAATCCCCGACCATACCCGGGTTGCGCCAGCCGCCGCGGTCGGCCGCCCAGCCGGGATAGACCCAGTGGTCCAGGGTGATCATCGGTCGCATCCCGGCAGCCACGATCTTCGCGATCACCGCGTCGTAGAAACCGAACGCGCCGGCATCCCAGGTGCCCGGCGTGGGTTGCACCCGCGCCCATTCGATTCCGATCCGGAACACCTTCACGCCCAGCTCGGCCGCCAGGTCGATATCGGAGGCGTATCGGTCGTAGAAGTCGACCGAATCCTGCAGTGGTTCGGCACCGGAGTTCGCGATGTAACGCGTCCAATTGCTGTCGGGCGCATGGCCTTCGGACTGGAATCCGGAAGACGCGACACCCCAGAGGAAGTCCGAATCCAGTACCGGTAGCGCGTTCGACCGAATCGGTGGGACGGCCGAGGAGTTCGTGCACAGCAGCAATGTCGACGCGGCGGCGGCGAGCGCGGCCAGGACGTACCGACGGAACCGGGATCGCATCAATTCAGGGTAACTCGATCATCATCAGCGTTGGACGAATCGAAAATGCTGGGCTGATTTGCCACATCGGTGGCACATCAGCCGGGCAGCTAGCAGAGAAGATCCAACGCTCCAGGCGCCCGCCCGTGCAGCAGTGCAGTCTCCGCCCATATCCACAGCGCCACGGGTCCCGTGAAAATGGTTGCCACGCTGAACGTTTCGATGGCCATGCGACGACGAAGCATGCCGATCACCCTGGGAGCCCACCGCCGCTCGTCGCTCCAGTAGTCGGCGACATAGGACGGCAACACGCCGCGTGCGACTGCCAGGGTCTGTTCGTCGTTCGAAATGCCGGTGTGCGGTGCGGACATCACGCGGCCCGCAGCGGACCGGCGAACGACTTGCGCAGCGAGGACGGGCCGACCAGGGGTAGCAGCGTCGCCAGGATCCTGCCCTTGAACGTCCGCGGTGTTCGGGTCAGTTCGACCTCGACGCGGGCGCCGTGCTGTTCGGGCGTGGCGCGGAAGGTCCAGCCGCCGCCGGGGCCGAACAATTTGGAGTCCAGCGTGGTGATGGTGACGGTGTCTCCGGCGGGATCCCATTCGTAGCGGGCGCGCTCCCAGGCGGCGGCGGTGCCCTCGGTGACCTCGGCCCAGGTGTCGCCGCGGTCGTGGACGACGAAGTGTTCGGCGTCGATGGTCGGCCAGACCTAGCCATGCACAACACCATCGCGGCCGCGGGCATGGCGGCGAATCTGTCAGATGACGCTGGGTTGACGTATTCGCTGTTTCGGTAGGGTCACGGCGGGGCCCGAATGTGGAGGTGGGACCCGGAGAAGGGATAGCGCACCATGCCGATATTCGGACGAGACACCGAGCTGAAAGACCTGTGCGCGCTTGTGGACGGTCCCGGCGACCGGAGCGGAATCCTGCTCGAAGGCGAACCCGGTATCGGAAAGTCGGCGCTCGTCGAGGAGGCGGTCGCCGCGGCGGCCGTCGCGGGACTGCGGGTGCTGCGGATCGCCGGGGTCGAAGCCGAACAGCACCTCGCCTACGCCGGACTGCATCGTCTGCTGTACCCGCTGCGCCGCGAGTTCGACGCCCTCCCCGCGCGCCAATTCGATTCCCTGGCAACAGCTTTGGGCATTTCCGACTCTACCGCCGATCCGAGCACCTACCTGGTGGGCCTGGCCGCACTGACCGTGCTGGCCGATACGGCGGCCGAGCGGCCGCTGCTGATCGTCGCCGAAGACGTGCACTGGCTCGATCCCGCCAGCGCCGACGTGCTCGCCTTCCTGGCCCGCCGCATCGACGCCGAACCCGTTGCCGTGCTCGCCACGCTTCGCGACGACAGCACGACACCGCTGCGCGACGCGGGACTGACTGCCATGCGGCTCGGGCCGTTATCCGACGACGACGCGACAGCGCTGCTCGACGGCGTCGCACCGGAGCTGCCCGCGCAGATCCGCCGCCGCGTACTCGCCGAGGCGCACGGCAATCCGCTCGCGCTGACCGAACTGCCCACGGCGGTAACAGATCTCACGGAATTACCCGTGACGCTGCCGTTGACCGAACGCCTCGAACGCGCCTTCTCCGCGCGGGCCGCCGCACTCCCCACACCCAGCCGAACCGCGCTGCTCGTCGCGGCGCTCAACGACAGCGACTCGATCAGCGAAATACTTTCTGCCACAGGTGTTCTCCTGGGAACAGCAGTGGAGCCCGAGATCCTCACACCGGCAGTGGCGGCCCGTCTGATCGAAATCGGTTCCGGCACCGTGACTTTCCGGCATCCGCTGATGCGATCGGCCCTCGCTGCGGCGGCGGCAGTCGACGAACGCCATCGCGCCCACCTCGCACTCGCCGAGATTCTCGACGCACTGCCGGATCGGCGGATTTGGCAGCGTGCGGCGGGCATCATCGGCCCCGACGAGCAGGTGGCCGCCGAACTCGAAGCGGTCGCCCAACGGGCGCGACATCGCGGGGGCGCGGTCGCGGCGCTGGAACGGGCCGCGGCCCTCAGCGACAACCCGGGCCGACGCGCGGATCGGCTGCTGCGGGCGGCCGAGCTGGCCGTCGATTCCGGTCGCCGCGATACCGCCGAGCGACTGGTGGACACCGCGCGCACGCTGTCCCTGACGCCCGGACAGCAGGCCACCGCGAACTGGCTGCTCAGCGGATTCGATGACGGCGTGCGTGAAAGCCCTTCGCGCATAGGCGAACTGGCTGCGCTGGCGGCATCCGTCGCCGCCGACGGCTACCCCGATGCCGCGATGCGGATCCTGTGGGGTGCGGCCATGCGGTGCTTCTGGTCCGAACCCGGGCCAGAGGCCCGCCGGACGCTGCTCGCCGTCGCCGACGAACTACCCATTCCGGACAGTGACCCTCGCCTTGTCGCGGTCGACGCGTATGTGGCTCCGTTCGAACGCGGCGACCGTGTCCTCGGCCACCTGGGCGCACTGGTATCGACCACCGGGCGCGACCCGGAGGTCGACCGCTTCCTCGGCAGCGCGTCCCTTCAAGTGGGCGCTTTCGACCTCGCCGCCCGATTCTCCACCGCCGCCGCTCCCGGACTGCGCGCCGCTGGACGGCTTGGGCTGCTGCCCCGCGCACTCACGGTTCAGGCATGGAGCCTGACCCGGCTCGGTGATCTCGCCACCGCGGCTCCCGTCGCGGCCGAGGCCGCGACATTCGCTCGGGAGACCGGCCAGCCGTTCATGCACGGATTGGCCACGGCGGTACAGGCCGAAATCGCTGCCCTGCAAGGGGATTACCCGCAGGCCGTAGCGCTCACAGCGAAAGCCGAGCGGGTCGGGCTCGCCGCCGGTGCCCGACCAGTGTTGGCCACCGTCCAGCTCACCCGCGGCCTCATCGCCCTCGGCGAGGGCCGATTCGATGATGCCTTCGGCGATCTGAGCCGGATGCATGATCCGCGAGATCCGTCGTATTCACCAGCTCTGCGCGCGTATTTCCTCGCCGAACTCGCCGAGGCCGCGATCCGCGCCGGACAGACCGACGCCATGCGGGAGCTGCTCCGCGGACTGGAACCGGCGGCGGCGTCCACGCCGTCGCCCGCCCTGCACATCGGAATGCGTTATGCGCGAGCCGTACTCGCGACCGAGGCTGCCGACGAGCGCTTCGACGCTGCCCTGGCGGCGGATCTCACCGGCTGGCCCGCCGAACGCGGGCGCCTGCACCTGGCCTACGGTGAATGGCTGCGACGACAGCGCCGGGTCGTCGAATCGCGGACCCATTTGCGCACGGCCAGAGAGACTTTCGACGCCCTCGGTTTCGCCGCCTGGAGCGAACGGGCCCGCCTGGAGCTGCGCAGCGCCGGGGAATCCAGCCCGAACCGCAACCCGGACGCGCGCGAACAGCTCACCCCGCACGAGCTGAGCATCGCGCAATTGGCGGCCAAGGGCCTGACCAATCGGGAAATCGGGCAGCGGCTGTTTCTGTCGCACCGGACGGTCAGCACCCATCTGCACCGCATCTTCCCCAAACTCGGGATCAGTTCGCGCAGCGATCTCGCGGCGCTGCTGCCGACCAGGGATGACCCGGTCCGGTAGGCCGACCGTCACCGGGTACGTCATCCGACGGTCGCTGCGGCATTCGCCCGTTCCCTAGCGTCAGTGGTGGTTGGTTGCGATCCCTCGGTCGCACAAGCCATCGTCGCGGTGAGCGGATACATCGTCACCCAGCAAGCGGCCCAGCAGTAGCCACTGTCGCCGGAAGCCGAACTCGGCTGGTGGTACCAGTACTACTTCGCCACCGAACGCGGCCGCCTCGGCTACAGCCGCACTCGACACGACTTCAACAAACTGATCTGGCGGCGTGCCTCTCCGACCCCGCGCTATTCGTCGGCCTTCCAGCCGTGCCAGAACGACCGCGTGCCGCTTGTGATGACGGCGCATTACCACGATCGGTGTAGGCGTGCTCGACTACACCAGCGAAGCCGACGATCCTGCTGGCAGCTCCGAGTTCTTCGGCGATTTCGCGGATGAGGGCGGATTCGACGGGCTCGACATGCCCGCCGGGGAGGAAGACCCATGTCTTGCCGCGTTAGCGTGCCACGAGCCGAAGGTTCGTGAAACTGGAACGGTCCGCGCGGCTATCAACCGGTGGCAATGGCGGCGGAGCAACGCCCACGGCGCTGTCGGCAGGTCCACGACCGGCTGATCCAGACCGGGGACCGGAAGCGATCAGGAATCGAGAAGCGCCGGTCAGGGGGGAGAAAATAACGTTGCTGACATGAACATCACCATTAACCGAACCGCTATCGAATCCGTCATCCTCGAGGTGCCCGACGTCGCGGCCGCAGAGGCTTTCTACACCGCCGCGTTCGGTCTCGGGGACAAGTTGCGCTTCCGCGCCTCGGAGGCGCCGACGACCGGCTTCCGTGGCTTCATCCTCTCGCTCGTGGTCTCACAGCCGAGTACCGTCGACAGCCTTTTCGGCACCGCTGTCGACGCGGGCGCGACGGTACTGAAGCCCGCCAAGAAGAGCTTCTGGGGCTACGGCGGTGTCGTCCAGGCACCGGACGGGGCGATCTGGAAGATCGCGACATCGTCGAAGAAGGACACCGGCCCGGCCACTCGTGAGATCGATGATTTCGTGGTTCTGCTCGGGGTTGACGATGTCAAGGCGACCAAGCAGTTCTACGTCGACCATGGCCTGACCGTGGCGAAGAGCTTCGGCAGCAAGTATGTCGAGTTCGAAACCCCGGCGTCCTCGATCAAGCTCGCGCTCTATGGGAGACGTGCCGCCGCCAAGGATGCCGGTGTTTCCCCGGAGGGCAGCGGGTCGCACCGGATCGTCCTCGGCGGCAATGCTGGAGCCTTCACCGATCCCGATGGGTTCGCGTGGGAACCTCACTTGGCGTCCCAGTAGCACTCCACCACCGCCGTCGTGCACGGGAACCGCACCGGTGTCGGCCCGAAGGCGATCCGGCCCGCCGTGTCGGCCGCGGTCGCGATCATTTCGGCGACCGCAGTGGCTTCCTCGGCCGGGCAGTGCACGATCACCTCGTCGTGCTGGAAGAAGACCAGTTCGGCGCGGAGTCCGGCGTGCGTCATCGCATGACGCACGCCCGCCAGCACCAGCAGTGCCCAGTCGGCGGCACTGCCTTGCACTACGAAGTTGCGCGTGAAGCGGCCGCGAGCACGCGCGGCGGGGGTGCCTGGCTCGGGCGGTACGAGCGAGGCTGGCGGGCAGGTGCGCCCGAGCCAAGTGCGCACCAAGCGGCCCTCCTCACCGGCGCGGGCCGCATCGTCGACATACGCCACCGCGGCCGGATAGCGTCGGCGCAGTTCGGCCATGTGGGTCAGGGCATCGCCGGAGGTCTGGCCGTAAATGGCGCCGAGCAGGGCCATTTTGGCTTGGGCGCGGTCGCCGCCGAAGACACCGGCGTATAGGTCCTCGCCGCGACCGGCCACCTCCATCAATCCCGGATCGCGGGAGATAGCGGCGAGTACTCGCGGCTCCATTTGGTCGGCGTCGGCGACCACCAGACGCCATCCAGGGTCCGCGCGTATCGCTTGACGCATCACCTTGGGGATCTGCAGGGCACCGCCCCCGTTGGTGGTCCAGCGGCCGGAAACGGTTCCGCCGGGCAGGTATTCGGGACGAAAGCGGCCGTCGTGCACCCACTGCTCGAGCCATGACCAACCGTGGGCGGTATACAAGCGGTACAGCGATTTGTAGGCAAGCAATGGCTCGATCGCAGGGTGATCGATCTGCTGGAGTTCCCATTTTCGGGTGGAGGACAACGAAATTCCGACGCGGGCGAAGGCTTTGATGATGTCATTGGGCAGGTCGGGCCGAACCCGCACGCCTTCCCCGAACGCCCGCGACACCTCGTCGGCCAACTCCGCCATCCGGCGCGGCTCCCCGCCCGGAAAGCGTTCACCCAGTAGCTTGTCCAGCAACTCGCGGTGGACGTCGGCGCGCCAAGGGATCCCGGTTCGGGACATCTCGGTGGCAACCAGCATGCCCGCCGATTCGGCGGCAAGAAGCAGCCGCATACGCTCCGGATGTTCGGTCTTCGCTGTACGTTCCAGCTGACTCGCGTAGACCTCCAGCAGTGCGTCGAACTCGTCCGTACCGGGCGGCAGTGGTACCGGGCCCGATTCGAACAGCGACGGCTGGGTCTCGGCGACACGCACTGGCGCGTCCGACGGGACGGGCAGCTTGTGCAGTCGCGCCCAAGCCGCCGCCAACGAGCGAGCCTGGCCCGACTGCCCCTCCTCATGGCCGATCAGCAGCGCCTCCGCGGCCTGCACGTCGTAGCACCGCTCGACCCGCACCCCCGCCGCCGACAACGGCCGGTAGATCTCGGGCGTGGACCGCCACACCCACCGCTCGACCTCGGGACGTGCGCGCACGGCCTCGGCGAGCGATGGCTCGCGCATCACCGGTCCGGCGGGCCGACCGTCCTGATCGAGCGGACACAGACGCGCACCTCCGTCGCCCGTCATCGCCACCGCCCATCTCACCTCCCGAGTCTTGCATCGGGGACCGACATCCACGCCGCTGCCGTGTCGCCGAAAGGGGGTCCGGTAATTCGGATGACTCGCACGAGGGCTCCGCTGCCGCCGGAAAGGTTCTGCGCTGCGCGGTTCGACGCGTGTTACCGACCCGACTGTGCTGCCGCGGCGCGGCTGTCGAGCTGTGTAAGCGATAGTGGATGGTGAGGCGCGTAGTCCAGGACGGTGGTCGATCGGACGCGCAGCTGCTCGTCGACGTGGAGTAGTTCACCGGGTGCGAGTGCTCGCCAGCGCGGGTCTTCGTCGGTGCGTTCGCTGGCTATGACGACCGCTGGGAATTCGCGCAGATGGCCACTGCGGGTTCGGATTCCGGCTCGTCCGGCCTGGTCCAGGTGTCGATCGCCTTGCGGGCCACCGGCCGCGCGTTCGAGGACGAAGAGGCTGTGGGTGTCGGGGTAGCGCAAGGCCCACAGGTTTGTCGCCGTGGTGAGTACCAGGTTGAGGGCGTAGACCGGCAGTCGGTCCGCGATCCACCTGACCGCGTCGGTGATGCCCGCGGTGACGTCGCCGTCGTGTTGGTCGGTGCGCTGGGTGATCAGGGCGAAGAATCGTTCGGAATCGGTGTCGCCGTGTACCAGTTCGAGGTAGTCGCCGAGTTCCGCGTCCAGTTCGTCGAGGCCGTGCAGTACGCCGTTGTGCGCGAACAGGCGGCCGCGTTGTTCGAAGGGGTGGGTGTTGGGGGGTTGTAAGCCGCCTGTGGTGGCGTAGCGGATGTGCGCGACGAACGTCGTCGATTCTCGTTCGCGTGCCTCCCGAGCGAATTGGACGTCCTCGTATGCGGCGATCGGTTGTTTCTCCACCAGCGGGACCCCATCGGCGGTGAAGGTGCCGAGGCCGACGCCGTCGGGTTCACGTCTGCTCTGAATCGACAGACTGTCCGGCGCGTCCAGCAACCAGAATGTGGCCCGCACGCGCTGCGGTGCTGCCGACAAACCGAACAAGCGACACATGGGACTCCTGCCTTGGCGTTGTCCGCGTGTGATGACTGTCCTGCGATGGTAGTCCCAGGTGAGCCGATCTTTGCGTTCCGGTCCGGAAGCCGTGGGTCCGGTCCGGAATTGCTGTCCGGGCGGTTGACCAGGGGGTTCAGGGTGCGGGCTCTCGATCGCGCAGGAGTGCGCTCATATCGTGATCACAACGCATCAGCGCGGGTCGGGGTCTCTGTAAACCGCGTGTGCGCAAGTGATTTCGATTCTGAGGGGGACTGTTATGTGGGAGTGGAGCAAACACGTGGCGGAGCATGCCGCCGCTGCGGCATGGACCCGTCGACAAGAGGCGTACCGACCGACGATCTGCGACCCGGAACCAGAAAGCACATGCGCCGAGAACGGTGGCTATGAGGCCAACGGTCGGGAAGATTCCAGTGACGGCGATGGCGGGGCCGACTAGTCAGGTCTCGATCGGAACCACCGTTAGGCCTGCCTCCGCGGCGATGCGGGTTGCGACTTCCCGCGGAGGCAGGCCGGTGGCGTCGATGACGTAGGCCGAGGGCCGCGCTCATGCCGACGCGAATATCGCCGAATCCACGAAGAGAGGGTCGCGGGCGATTTCGGTGATCATGTTCTGGCGGTGCGGTCCAGCCTCCGGTGACTCCTCCGGCGTCACGGCAGCCGGGGTGGTGCCGATGCTTCTATCGCCTGCTTCATTTCCTTGATGCCGTATTCGGTGCGGATTCGGATATCGGCGGCGATGGTGTCGGGCAGGACGTCGGTGATCCAGATCAGGCGGCCGTGCTCACCTTCGCTGTGGACCTCGAAGGATGCGTGGTGGTAGTCCAGCGATGGCCTCGCGCCGTCCACGACGGAGTAGGCCAGGCGGCGGGTCCGGTCGTCGATAGAAACGATCAGTTCCCGGATCACGTGGCCGTCGGGGAATGTGAGGAAGCGTTCGACGCCCTGGATGCGGGTGTCGGCGACTCGGCCGGGGAGCAGGCGTGTGTGCACGGCACCGACATCGCGGACCACATCCCAAATGTGTTGTGCGGAAGCTTCGATGACGATTTCGGTCCGGATGGTGGCCATGGGCTCGAGTCTTCCTGATTTCGACACATAACGTTTCCCAATATTGGCGCTGTTGAGGTATCCGACAGGTTTCGGCATGGGAGGCAGGCTCGTGCTGGCTATCAGGTCCTGAGTTGGGCCAGAAAAGGGGCTGGCCGCGCCCGGAATTCACCGTGCTGTCGGACAATAGGGCGTTGGTGATCACTTCTCCGATGGGAGCCAGCACTGTGCACGATGACCGTCGGTTGATCGAAAGTCGCCTCGGGCGGGTCCTCACCGAGCGGATCGTTCCGGCGATCTATCCGGAGTCGGTGCCGCTGCGGGCATCGATCTGGGTCGCGCCGGATGAGCCGGTGCCGGTTGCCGAAGGGTTGGCCGCGCCCCGGACACCTATCGAATCCGGTGCCAGGTGGGGCGCGCCATGGGGGACCAGCTGGTTCACGGTCGAGGGCACCGTGCCCGCCGAGTGGGCGGGCAAAACCGTCGAGGCGATTATCGACCTCGGCTTCGACCGGAATATGACAGGCTTCCAGTGCGAGGGTCTGGTCTATCGGTCCGATGGGTCGCCGGTGAAGGGACTGCATCCGCGCAACCAGTGGGTGCGGGTGGCGTCTCCGGCGGTCGGTGGCGAGGCGGTGCTGTTGCACGTCGAGGCGGCTTCGAACCCGATCGTCCCCTTCTTCGCGCCGAACTCTCTCGGTGACAAGTCCACCGCCGGTGCCGAGCCGCAATATCGGCTGGGCCGAATGGATCTCGCTATTTTCGACGACGAGGTCTGGCAGCTGGTACAGGACTTGGAGGTGCTCGGCGAGCTGATGCACGAGATGCCCGAGGAGCCTGCTCGCCGCTATGACATCGTGCGTGCGATCGAGCGCGCACTCGACGCGGTCGATCTGCACGACGTGAACGCCACCGCCGCGGCGGCGCGCGCATGCCTTGTCGATGTGCTCGCGAAGCCTGCGGCACCGTCCGCGCATACGATTTCCGCGGTCGGGCACGCGCATATCGATACCGCGTGGCTGTGGCCACTGCGCGAGACGGTGCGCAAGGTCGCGCGCACGACCGCGAATATGACCGCCCTGCTGGCCGACGAACCCGAGTTCATCTATGCCATGTCCCAGGCCGCGCAGTACGACTTCATCAAGCGACACCGTCCCGAGGTCTACGAGCGCGTCAAGCAGGCGGTATCGGAGGGACGGTTCGTGCCCACCGGCGGGATGTGGGTCGAGGCGGATACGAATATGCCGGGTTCGGAGGCGATGGCGCGGCAATTCGTGCACGGCAAGCGGTTCTTCCTGGCGGAATTCGGTATCGAGAACGAAGAGGCATGGCTGCCCGACACCTTCGGGTTCGCCGCCGGGCTGCCGCAGATCATCAAGGCCGCCGGATCTAAATGGCTACTGACACAAAAGATTTCCTGGAGCCAGATCAACCAGTTTCCGCACCATACCTTCCTGTGGGAGGGGATCGACGGAAGCCGGATCTTCACCCACTTTCCGCCGGTCGATACCTACAACTGTTCGATGCACGGGCGTGAGATCGCCCACGCCGCACGGAATTTCAAGGAAAAGGGCGGTGCGTCGATATCACTCGCACCGACCGGCTGGGGCGACGGCGGTGGTGGCACGACGCGGGAGATGATCGCGAAGGCCGCCAGGATGGCCGACCTGGAGGGTTCGCCGAAAGTGGTGTGGGACTCCCCGTCCGGCTTCTTCGCCAAGGCCGAGGCCGAATACGAGAACCGGCCGGTATGGGTGGGGGAGCTGTATCTGGAGTTGCACCGCGGCACATTGACCAGTCAGGCGAAAACCAAGCAGGGCAACCGGAGCAGTGAGCACCTGCTGCGGGAGGCCGAGCTGTGGGCCGCCACCGCGGCGGTGCGGAAGAATTTCGAGTATCCGTACGCGGCACTGGACCGCATCTGGAAGACGGTGCTGCTGAACCAGTTCCACGATATTCTGCCCGGCTCGTCGATCGCATGGGTGCACCGCGAGGCCGAGCAGACCTACGCGGCGGTGGCCGAGGAGTTGACGGCGATCATCGAGCGGGCGCAATGGGTTCTCGGCGGTGAGCGGGTGGGACCGAATGTGTTCAACCCGACGCCGCACACCTGGCGATCGGTTCCGGCCGGTGCGGCGGCTGTGGCGGACTCGGCTGGTCCGTGCCCTGTGGCCGAGCGTGCGGGTGGCGGCTTCGTCCTCGACAACGGTCTGCTGCGGGTGGAAGTGGACGCGCGGGGGCTCGTCGTGTCGGTGTTGGATCTCGAACATCAGCGCGAGACGCTGCCAACGGGTTCGGCCGCGAATCTTCTACAGCTGCACCCGGATTTCCCGAACTCCTGGGACGCTTGGGATGTCGATCTCTTCTACCGAAACCGGACCATCGACCTGACCGAAGCGGAATTCGTTGCGGCAGAATCGGATTCGAAGGACAAGGCAGTGGTGCGAGTCGGTCGCTCTTTCGGGTCTTCCAAGGTCGAGCAGACCCTGACGCTGCGGGCGGGTGCGCGCGGTCTGGATATCGACACCACCGTCGACTGGCACGAGACCGAGAAATTCCTCAAACTCGCCTTCCCCCTCGATATCCACGCCGACCGCTATGCATCCGAGACCCAGTTCGGGCACATCTTCCGGCCCACCCACACCAACACCAGCTGGGAGTACGCGAAGTTCGAGGCCTGCAATCACCGCTTCGTCCACGTCGCCGAGCCCGGGTGGGGCGTGGCGCTCGTCAATGACTCGACATACGGTCACGACGTCACCCGCACCGTTCGCGCCGATGGCGGAACAACGACAACACTGCGGTGTTCGCTGCTGCGGGCGCCGCGGTTCCCCGATCCGGACACCGACCACGGTAGGCACCACTTCCGGCACGCACTGCTCCCCGGCGCATCGATCGGGGATGCGGTGCGTGCGGGCTACCGGATCAACCTGAGCACACGTCCGGGTGTCGCCGAACCCGTTGAGCCACTGTTCATTATCGACAACGACGCCGTGGTGACCAGTGCCGTCAAGCTCGCGGACGACGGCAGCTGTGACGTCCTGCTCCGCGTCTATGAGGCCCACGGCGGCCGAGCCTCGGCGCTGATAACCGCAAGCTTCGCTGTCGCCGAATTCCAAACCTGCGACCTACTGGAACGCCCACTGCAACATACCTCCGCTATACCCGAGGGCACAGGAATCCGCGTCCACCTGCGCCCCTTCCAACTCCTCACCCTCCGATTCACCCGCACCGCCACGCCACCGCAGCTGGACCGATGATCACCATGTGCTGGTGTTAGCGCTCTCTCGGGCGATGCCGCCACCAGCGCATGGCGATCGTTCGACCAGCCTTGGAGTGTTATTTGCGTTTGGGGTGCGGTGGGGTGGGGTGGGTGCTTAGGCTCACGGGGTTTGTTTGTTCGAATGCCTGGAGTTCTCGATGACGATGCCGTCTTCGGCGCACAGCCGTGCGTCGTTCACTTCGCCGATCGACACGGACGGTCCGCGGGTGGCGTTGTATACGCCGGAGTTCGCGGCGGATCCGCATCGGGCGTATCGGGATATGCGGGAGCGCTACGGGGCGCTGGTGCCGGTGGATCTGGCGCCGGGGGTGCCCGCCACTTTGGTGGTCGGCTATTACACGGCCCTGGGGATCATGAATGATCCGGATCATTTTCCGGCCGATCCGAGCACCTGGCAGCGGAGTGTGGCCGCGGACTGCCCGGTGCTGCCGATGATGAAGTGGCGACCGAATGCGTTGCGCAATGCCGGTGAAGCACATGCCAGGTATCGGCAGACCAATGTCGCGGGCCTGGAGAAGGTCGATCAGTATCAACTGCACGATACGGTGGCGAAACTCGCTGTCCCGCTGATCAATTCGTTCTGCGCCGATGGGTCGGCGGATCTGGTGCGCCAGTACGCGTTTCCGCTCGCCTTCGCGGTGCTCAATGCCATGCTCGGGTGTCCGGCCGATATCGCGCAGCAGGCCGCGACCGGTATGGCCGCGATCTTCGAGGGCATCGACGCCGAGCACGGCAACCAGCTGCTGGTCGGGGCGATGCTGGAATTGACCCAGCTCAAGCGGGCCGATCCCGGCGATGACATCACCACCCGGATGCTGCGGCACCCGGCGGGGCTCAGCGATAGCGAAATGGTGCACCAGCTCGGCACGCTGTACGGCGCGGGCATCGAGCCGCAACAGAATCTGATCGTCAATACCCTGCTGCTGATCTTGACCGACGAGCGGTTCGGCGGCAGTGTGCTCGGCGGGACCCTGTCCACCCGCGACGCGCTCGACGAGGTGCTGTTCAACGATCCGCCGATGGCGAATTTCTGCTTCAGTTTTCCGCGCCAGCCGATCCTGATCGATGATGTCTGGCTACCCGCCCACCAGCCGGTCGTCATCAGCATCGCCGCCTGCAATACCGATCCGGCGATTGTCGCGAATCAGTACGCGGGCAACCGCTCCCATCTGGCCTGGGGCGCCGGACCGCACATCTGCCCCGCGAATTCGATGGCGTATCTGATCGCGCAGGACGCCATCGATCAACTACTGGACGCACTGCCCGAGATCAGCCTCGCGGTGCCGTCCAATCAGCTGACCTGGCGGCCGGGACCGTTCCACCGCGCACTTACGGCACTTCCGATCACCTTCCCGCCTTCCCCGCCGCTGCCGTCCTAGGACCGACGGTGCCTCCCCGGCATGCGACGGTCGTGCCACGCTCGGCGTATGCGACTGAGTATTTCCCTCGCCGACTTCACCTGGCCGGATTCGCCGACCGCGATCGGTCCGCGGGTCGACCGGATCGTGCGCGCCGCCGATCAGTCCGGGCTCGACTCGGTGTTCGTCATGGACCATCTGTTCCAGATCGGTTCGAACGGCCCGGCGGAACACGACATGCTCGAGGCCTATGCCGCCCTGGGATATATCGCGGCGCGGACCGAGCGAATCCGGTTCGGCGCCTTGGCCACCGCCGTCAGCTATCGGGATCCTGGTCTATTGGTCAAGAGCGTCACGACCCTCGATGTGCTCTCCGGTGGCCGCGCCTGGCTCGGCATCGGTGCGGCCTGGAATGCCGATGAAGCCGCGGGCCTCGGCCTGTTCTTCCCGCCGACCGCCGAGCGGTACGAGCGACTGGAGGAAACCTTGCGGATCGCGAAGCAGATGTGGTCGGGCTCCGAAAAGCCTTTTCTCGGAAAGCATTACACCCTCGAACGCCCACTCAACGTCCCCAACGCGCTGACTCGCCCGCACCCGCCGATCATGATCGGCGGCCAAGGAGAGCGAAAGACACTGCGCCTGGTCGCGCGATACGCCGACGCCTGCAACCTCTTCGGCGAATCGGTCGACACTGTTGCAGCCAAACTCCAAGTCCTGCGAGGACATTGCGAAGCGGTCGGCCGTTCGTACGAGGACATCGAAAAGACCATGGTCGCCTACTGGTATCCGGACAAATCGGTTGCGGAGCAGGCGGATTCATTCGCTCGCTTCGCCGAGGTCGGCATCCAGCACGTCGTGCTGGGCCGCCCCGGCCCGTTCATCGATGAGGACTTCGAGCACATCTCCGAATTGGTGCGCGCCGTCGCCGACCTCTGAGATAGCACTCACCGCAGCGTGACGCCAGCAGCCATGGTGCACGCCAGCGATACTATCGGCGGGCTTCCCAGTCTTGGCACTCGACCGGCGCGACGGTCGCATTAGGTTGGATCCGTGGTGATCGAACATCAGTTCGCAGGAGATTTCGAGGCGCATATGACAGTGCGGCTGCCTTCGGACGAACCACGATTGGTGGAGTTGGCCGCCGCCCGCGACCTTCGTTACACCAGGATCGTGCTCGATCGTGGAGCCGTGCCGGACCAGCCGATGCTCACGTTCACTGTCTCGGGCACACGTGCCGACGCGATTCGGGCGGTCGAGGCACATGCTCGCGCACTGACCGGGGCCGGTTTCTGCTTGGCTCGCACCAAGATCGAGGCGAGCCCGTTCAACGAAGAGATCCCCCAGACGACCGAGGAGGCGGCCGCGCTACCGGCGGGCTGTTATTTCGAGCATCATGTCAAGCTCGTCCTCGATGGTGCGGCGGATGCGACGCGCGTGCGCGCTGTCGTCGAGCCGCACGCGGCGCACGTCTCACGCAATGCTCGGCGCTCAGCCGGACATGGGCGGCACGAGCGGTTCGTTACGCAGCGGGCCTTTGGCGTCGGTCTGCCCGAGGCGGGCGAGCGGCTCGCGGCTCTGCTCGCGGACTTGGCGGCCGCCGGGTTCGCGGCGATCGAGCTGGAGCGGGAGTTCGTCGTGCACGACGACCACCCGGTACTCGATGCCGGATGGATTACCGAATCGGTTGCGGTAGCGCATGACCGAGGATGATGCGCACCGGGCGGCCCTGGACCATATGCTCGCTCTCGTCGTCGGCGCGGAGTGGTCCACCGGGCTGGTGCTGCGCGGCAGCATGACGCTGCAGGCGTGGGTGGGCGAACAAGCACGACCTCCGGCCGATCTGGATTGGATTGCGCCGGGCCTGTCAGCGGCCGACTTTCCCGACCCACTCGACCCCTTCCCCTACGTCGACGACATCACCTGGGTCCAGCAGTGGCCCGAGGCGGTGGCGGGGGCGGCCGAATACCCGATATGGACCGAGGACGAGTTCGCTACGTTCGGCAGCCGTCCAGTACTGCCCCCGGAGGGCCTGCGCTGGATGCGGGCCGATGAGGGGTGGTGGCAGGCCGAGAAGGACAATCGGCCTTCGATATTGGCGGACTTGGTCGACGCGATAGGAAACGATCCACATGCGGGCCGCGGTGTCGTCCTCGATGCCGACGCCGTCGAAGCCGACGAACAATGGGGTTACTCCTACGGATATGACACTTCCGGAGTCCGGATCCGGGTGCCGTGGCACGCCCCCGGCCTGAAATCGCGTGCGATACAGCTGGATTTCGCGACCGAGGAAATGTTCCCGGACGAACGGGTCTGGACGGCCATTCCGCGCGGTGACAGCGGCCCGCCCACCCCCGTGATCACCGCGAGCCGTGAGCTGTCGCTGGCCTGGAAGCTGCTGTGGCTGCACACCGACTCGACGGAGAAGAACTGCGCCGCAGGCAAAGATCTCTACGACGCGGTATTGCTGGCCGAATGCCCACAGACACGTCTGACACGTCGGCTGCTCCGTACAGTGCTCGGCGACAAGGCGCACGGATTCGGGCCCGAGACGATCCGCGCCTGGCGAGTGGACTGGGAAGAATTCGCCGCGTGCCACTCGGCTCCCTGTGACATGGACATCGACTTCGACGTGAACACTTGGCTGGAACGACTCGCTCACGCATTGTCGGCGTCGATCGGCTGAAATCACTCCAGCTCGAGGGCAATTCGTCGTATTCGGTCCGGCTCTGACAGTTCCGTCGAACGTAGCCGAATGGTGGTCGCTCGCGCGCCGAATTCGACCGCCAGCCTACTACGCTCGGCGAGCTGCCGGAGGCGGATAGCAGGCAATCCGGAACCGGCACTATGTGCTCGAGCGGATGGCGCGGCGGGCGGCTATGGAGCCGAAGGTTTCGCGGTCGGCGAGGAAGCCTTCGAGGGCGAAGGTGGCGGCGCCGAGGCTCACCGGGTTGTGCGGCAGCGTGCACAGTTGCAGGGTGACCGCGGCGAAGGGGTCGGACATGGCGTGGTGGGCGGCGACCCGGCGGGTTGTGTCGATGAGTCGTTCGCCGAGGACGTTCGCGACCAGGTCGCCGAAGACCATGGTGCGCGGGTTGAAGAGGTTCACCAGGTTGGCGACGGCGACACCCAGATAGTTACCGGTCTTTTCGATGACGGTGCTGGCCACCGGATCGTCGCTGGCGGCTATGGCCGCGATGGTGGCGGCATCGTCGGCCGCGAGCAGTGGACTGGCCGGTGCGATTTCGCGCAGGGTCTGCACGATGCCGCGCGCGCTCACATAGGCCTCGACGCAGCCGTGGCGTCCGCAGCGGCATTCGCGTCCGTCGATGACGAGGTTCGTGTGCCCCCATTCGCCCGCACTGTTGGTCACGCCGCGATAGAGCGTGCCATCGATGACCACACCGATGCCGACTCCGGCGCGCAGCGTGACGACGATCAGATCGTCCACATCCCGACCGGCGCCGAACCAAAGATGCGCTGCCGTACTGGCTTTCAGCGGATTGTCGAGATACAGCGGATGCGGCACCCGCGGTTGCAGCAGCGATTTCAACGACACGTCGTGCCAGTCCCAGTACGGCGAGAACACCGAAACGCCGCCCTCGGGTTCCACCAGACCCGGCACACTCAAACCCACACCGAGCACCCGCTCCGCATCGTCGGCAGTCAGCTCGGCGATGCCGCGCACGATCAGCTCGGTGACATCCTCGGGCCGGGTGGCCGCGGGATCCACCGGAATCTCCACCGATCGCAGCACCGACATCGCCAAGTCGAAAAGGTCGAAATGAATACTGGTTTCGGCCATATCGACACCGACAAGCATGCCCCGCGCCGGATTGATCGCGAGTTGCGCACGCGGCCGCCCGATGCCCGGCGCGTCGTAGCCGAGTTCGGCGAGCACACCCACATCGAGTAGTTCGGCGATCATATTGCCCACCGTCGCGAACGAGAGGCCGGTGGCGCGGGCGATCTCCTGACGGCTGGTGTGGCCCGCGGCGGCGTAGACCGCCTGCAATACGGAGAACCGATTCCGGCGTCGGATATCGCGCGCGGTCAGCTGGTACACGGTCGGGCCATCTCCTTCCGATTGATATTCGCAGACGCTACCCGAGCACTTCGGACAACACTATTTACAACGGTTATCCGAAGTCCTACTGTAACCCAGGTCACTACAAGTCGCCGAGTGCCCGGCGCAGCATCAGAGGAGCACCCCATGTCCTGGACCCACCGAAGCCGTTGGACCAGAGCCGTTTTCTGCGGGGTATCGCTCGCGCTGGCCGCATCGGCCTGCTCATCTGGCAAGGACGATTCGCACGCGAGCGGTCCGCAGCACAACACCGGCGCGATCAGCCTGGTTTACGCCCAGAAGCAGGGCGATCAGGAGTACTTCATCGGCGAGGCCGAGGGGGCGAAGGCCAAGGCCAAGGAGTTGGGCATCGATCTGAAGGTGGTGAATCTCGGCAATGACGCGAACAAGGCCGTCACCGAGGTGCAGAACGCGGTGAACCAGAAGGCCAGCGGTGTGATCGTCGTGGTGCCGGATCCGTCGGTCGGCCCGCAGGTCGCCCAGCTCGCGAAGGCCGGTGGTGTCGCGCTGCTGACCTCCGATGACCAGGTCTGTACGAACGGTCCGGATCCGTCGTCCTGCGCGAAGGACAATCTGGTGCCCCGGGTCGGCTTCAGCGGCACCCAGATGGGCACCGAGGTCGGCACCCGCGCCGGTCAGGACTTCAAGAAGGCCGGTTGGAAGCCGGAGGAGACCGCGATCATCGACGCCTGGAAACAGGATGTGACCGTCTGCACCGACCGGGTCAAGGCCAACCAGAAGGCATTCAAGGACGCCGCCGGTGTGGACGTCAAGGTGATCGAGGTCGGCACCGATAACACCCCGTCGGATGCGCAGAACAAGATCTCCGCGACGGTGTCGGGCAATCGGTCGGTGAAGAACTGGATTGTCATGGGCTGCAACGACGAGAACGTCAGCGGTGGCGTCGCGGCGATCCAGAATGCCGGATACTCCGCCGATAATGTGCTCGGCGTCGGTCTCGGCGCCTACCTGGCCTGCAAGGAATGGCGCGGCGGCAAGCCGACCGGCTTCAAGGCGGCACTGTTCATCAATGGCAAAGACGTTGGCGCACTGTCGGTTCAGACGATCTACGACTACCTGAAGAACGGCAAGCAGATGCCGCCCGAGGCCTATGCGCCGACCAAGATGGTCGACTCGACCAACTGGCAGCAGGCGGGCGTCACATGCAGCTGACCGGACTGCGGGTATCCGGGCTGAGCAAGAGCTTCGCCGGGGTGCCGGCCCTGCGCGACGTGAGCCTGGATTTTCCCGCTGGTGCGGTGACCGCACTGATGGGTGAGAACGGGGCGGGTAAATCCACCCTGATCCGCATCCTCGGTGGCGATCACCGCCCGGACGGTGGCTGGCTCGAGTTGGATGGTGTGCGACTCGAGCTGGCCACCCCCGCCGACGCGCGGTCGGCCGGAATCCGGGTGATCGGCCAGGAGCCGGAGATCGTGCCGCATGTTTCCGTCGCCGAGAACGTCTATCTCGGATCGCTGCCGCGGCGCTCGGGCCGCCTGCTCGACCGCGCCGCGCTACGCGAACGGATGCGCGCCGACCTCGCCCGACTCGGCTTCGACCGTGACCTCGACCCGGACACTGTCGGCTCGAAACTCACTGCGGCGCAACGGCAATTGGTGGAGATCATGCGGGCGTTGACCACCGATGCCAAGGTGATCGCCTTCGACGAGCCGACTTCGTCATTGTCCGACCACGAGACCGAATCGCTGTTCGCGCTGATCGGTCGACTTCGCGAGCAGGGTCTCGCGGTGATCTATGTGTCACACCGGATGCGGGAGATCTTCCGGCTGGCCGATCGGGTCGCGGTACTGCGCGACGGAGCCCTGGTCGGTGCGCGGGCGACCGCCGACACCACCGATCGTGAAATCGTGCGGATGATGGTCGGCCGGGATCTGTCCACGTTGTTCGCGCGCAAGCACAATACGCCGGGGCGGGTTGTGCTCGAGGCGGATGCGGTGAGCACCGACGACGTCCACGACGTGAGTTTGCGGGTGCACGCCGGTGAGGTAGTCGCGCTGGCCGGGTTGGTCGGTGCGGGTCGCTCGGAACTGGCCGGGGCGCTGGCCGGTGATCTGCCGATCCATTCCGGCGAGGTGCGGGTGGAGGGTAAGAAGCTGCGTCTGCGGCAGCCGCGCGATGCGGTGCGAGCCGGGATGGGGTACGCGCCGGAGGAACGCAAGGCGCAAGCGCTGCTGCTGCATCGCGGTGTGCGCGACAATATTTCGCTCGCCATGCTCGACCGCTTGCGGCGGCTGCGGTTCGTCCGAGGCGGGGAAGAGCGGCGGCTGGCTCGCCAATATGTCGAATCGCTCAGGGTGCGAACACCTTCCATCGAGCAGGAGGTGCGCAAGCTCTCCGGCGGCAATCAGCAGAAGGTGGTGCTGGCCCGCTGGCTGGCCCGAAAACCCAAGGTGCTCATTCTGGATGAGCCCACCCGCGGCGTCGATGTCGGCGCCAAAATCGAGATCTACCACATCATCGAGGAACTGGCCGAATCCGGTGTCGCGGTGCTGGTGATCTCCTCGGAACTACCCGAAGTGCTCGGCCTGGCCGACCGGATCGTGGTCATGCAGCACGGCCGGGTCACCGGTGAACTGGACCGCGAAGAGGCCAGCGAGGAGGCGATTCTCGCGCTGGCCATGGCCGCCGACCTGTCGCATACATCGCGAGGAAACCCATGACAGACCAACAACTTTCGATCCCGGTGCAGACCGCCGCACCCTCGGTGTCGGCGCCCGGCGCGGCCATGCGTCGACTGGTGCAGGCGATCGGCACCGGAAATCTCAGCCTCATCGGCGCACTCGTGGTGGTCGTCGCGATCTTCGCCTGGCTCAACGACGGCTATCTGGATCCGGCGAATCTGGCCGGAATCGGTGAGGCGGTAACCGTTTTCGGTCTGCTCGCCGTGGTCCAGACGGTCGTGATCATCTGTGGTGCGCTCGATATCTCGGTCGGCTCGCAGGCCGGTGTCGCCTCGGTGATCAGCGCGATGGCCTTCACCGCGACCGCGGATAATGCCTGGTTGGGCATTCTGGCCGCGATCGGTGTCGGGCTGGTGCTCGGGGCGGTCAACGGGTTGATCATCGTCTACGGTCGCGTCAATCCGGTGATCGCGACACTGGCCACCTTGGCCGCGTTCAAGGGCGTCGCGCAGTTGATATCCGGTGGCAAGGCACAGGGCTTCGTGCTCGGCGACGATGTGTTCATCTTCATCGCGCGCGGCAAGATTCTGGGTCTGCCGGTGCCGGTGGTCATCCTCGCGGTGGTCGCGATCGGAATGCATGTGCTGCTGAAGTACACCGATATCGGGCGCAATATTTATGCCATCGGTGGAAATGACACGGCCGCAAGGCTTTCCGGTATCAATATCAACAAATACCTGATCGCGGTATTCGTGCTCGCGGGTGCGGTGGCGGCTATTGCCGGGATCATCCTGACCGCGCGAACCGGCTCCGGACAGCCGGTCTCGGGTAGTGAAGGGCTCGAGCTGAAGGCGATCACCGCGGCGGCGTTGGGTGGGTGTGCGCTGAAGGGCGGCAAGGGCACGATCGGGGGCACGCTGCTGGCCGTCGTGCTGCTCGGTGCGCTGGACAACGGGTTGAACGTCGTTGGCGTGAATACCTTCTGGCAGAACGTCGCTCAGGGGTCGTTGCTGGTGGCGGCGGTTGTCATTCAGCAGCGGCGCAGTGGGGAACGTGCGGTCGGGTTGCCGACCTAGCACCCGTCAGGAGCGAATGATGATCGAACTGAAAGCCGATCCGTGCTCGCCGCGGCCGGGCAGATTGTGTGAGGGACCGGTCTGGGATGACCGCACCGATGAGGTGCTGTGGGTGGACATTCCCGCCGGACGCATCCATCGCGCGACACTGCGCGACGGCGACCTCGTACAGCGATCCACCGTGGCGGTGGGCAAGCGGGTCAGCGCGGTGGTGCCGTGTGCGTCGGGCGGGCTGATCGCGACTGCCGTCGACACCTTCCTGCATATCGCTGACGGCACAATGACCGAGGTCGCGGCGCTGTCGCTGCCCGATGACGGGGTTCGGCGGCGGATGAACGATGCCAAGGCCGACCCGTGGGGGCGACTGTTCGCCGGGACCATGTCCGAAGACGAAATCCCGGGAACAGCGGCGCTTTATCGACTCGATCCCGATGGCGAGCTGAGTACCGTGCGACAGCAGGTGACGATCTCCAATGGTCTCGGCTGGAGCCCGGACGGTGCCACCCTGTATTACGCGGACAGCCCGACACATCGAGTCGAGGCGTTCGACTACGACTCGGCCACCGGCACTTTCCGCAATGGGCGTACCTTTGCCGAGTTCCCGGACGGTATGCCCGATGGATTGACCGTGGACGCAACGGGTTTCGTCTGGGTCGCCGTGTGGGGTGCGGGACAGGTGCGTTCGTTCGATCCATCGGGTCGGCCGTATGCGGTGATCGATGTAGGCCCGGCGCAGGTTTCCAGTTGCGCCTTCGCCGGGCCTGGCTTGGATGTCCTCGTAATCACAACGGCCGCAGAAGGTTCTCCCGATCCGGATGCCGGTCGGCTGTTCACCTGTCGGCCGGGTGTGACCGGTCTTGCGACGAATACCTACTCCGATGCGAGGTTGGTGAGCAACTCATGACCGATCACGTCCTTACCCTGGATCCGCCGGTAATCGCGATCCTGCGCGCCCCAACGGCCGCTCGCTTCGCCGAGGTGGCCGCCGTATTGCACGAGTCGGGCATTACGGCGGTGGAGTTCACGCTCAACTCGCCGGGCGCACTGGACGCACTGCGCGACTGCGCCGGATCCGCCCACCCGGTCGGTGCGGGCACGGTGCTCACCGCCAACGATGCCGCTCGAGCGGTGGATGCGGGTGCGGCATATCTGATCACACCGACGGTATGCACCGAGGTGATCGAGGAGGGCCGCCGCATGGGTATTCCGGTGATCTGTGGCGCGTTCACGCCCACCGAGATCCACAGCGCGTGGCAAGCGGGAGCGACCATGGTCAAGGTCTTTCCGGCCTCGGTCGGCGGTCCCGCTTATCTGAAGGCGATTCGAGGGCCGCTGAAAGAGATCCCGCTGGTGCCGACGGGCGGTATTGGGCTCGCCGATGCTCGGGCGTATATGGATGCGGGTGCCAGGGCCCTCGGCATGGGCTCGCCGCTCGTGGGTGACGCGTGCGTCGGCGGTGATCTGGATGCGCTGCGTGAGCGTGCGTCAGTGGTGCGAAAGGCGTTGCTGTGAGGTTCATTTCGCGGGACCGGAGTGCGGTCGCGACGGTGTGCGCGGGAGGCGTTGCCGTGAGATCTGGTTTGCCGGGGCAGGTCGCGGTCGAGTGTGCGCGCGATAATGTTGCTGCGCGGGCTGTTTCGCGCGATCGGATCGCGGTCGAGGTGTCCGGGAGGCATTGCGATGCCCGCTGATCTCCGTAATCCGATTGCGGTCACCGTGGCTTTCGGTGCGCGAAAGTCGGCGCGATGACCGGCGGATTGGTAACGCTCGGCGAAGCACTCGGTGTCGTCGCCGCAACCGAGCCCGGTCCGCTGGCTCCAGGTGCGGCGATGCGGATGGATTTCGCGGGCGCGGAAGCGACGGTCGCCATCGGCGTCCGCAGGTTGGGGCACGAGAGTGCATGGGTGGGCAGCGTCGGTGCCGATGCGATCGGCACCATGGTGCTCGATCGACTCCGCGCCGAACAGGTCGATATCTCGCGGTGCCGAATCGATCCGGAACTGCCGAGCGGACTGATGCTGCGCGAGCGTCGAACCGCCGACCACATGCGAGTCACCTACTACCGCAAGGGTTTCGCCGGATCTCGATTGTCGGCCGACGATATTGATACCGCTCAGATCGCCGCCGCACGGGTGCTGCATCTCACCGGCATCACCCCGGCACTGAGCCCATCCGCCCGCGACGCCGTCCACACCGCACTCGACGCCGCCGTCGATGCCGGGGCGACCATCTCCCTCGACATCAACTACCGCCGTGCGTTGTGGTCGGAATCAGACGCCGCCGTGGAACTTTCGAAGCTGATCTCCCGCGCCGATATCGTTTTCGCCGGTACGGACGAGGCAGCGATCCTGGTACCGGCGGCTACCCCGGCCGCGATGGCGGAATCCCTTGCCGCACTGGGCCCTTCGCAAGTGGTGATCAAACTCGGATCCGAAGGCGCACTCGCACAACACAACGGCGAGCTCATCCGGCAGCCAGCGGTGCAGATCCGCAGCGTCGACCCGGTCGGCGCGGGCGATGCGTTCGTCGCGGGCTACCTCGCCGGTGTGCTCGACAACGGCTCCGTGCGGCACAGCCTGCAATTGGCCGCCACCTGCGGCGCGTTCGCCGTATCCGTACCCGGTGACTGGGCTGGCCTGCCGTTGCGGCACGAGCTGGGCCTGCTCACCGGCGCCGATATCAACCGATGAGGGGAAGAGCATGAGTCGTCTGGCAGACCGGGTCGCGGTCGTCACCGGGGGTGCGTCCGGCATCGGTGCGGCCACCGCCCACCGGCTCGCCGCTGAGGGCGCGGCGGTGGTTATCGCCGATATCGCCGAAACCGCTGGGCGCGAGGTCGCTTCGAAGATCCGCGCGGCCGGTCACCGAGCCGAATTCGTCCGGTGCGATGTGACTTGGGAGGATTCCTGGATCGAGCTACGCGATAGCGTCAACGAGCTCTTCGGACCGCTGGACTTCTTGTGCAGCAACGCATCCCGACAGGCCACCATCCCGGCACACGAACTGACCAGGCAGGCCTGGGATGACGGCCTCGCGGTCAACCTGACCCCGCTGTTCCTGGGCCTGCACACCTTCATCGACGATCTGCGTAGCCGCGGCGGCAATGTGGTCGCGGTATCCAGTGTGCATGCCCAGTTCGGGCTACCCGGATATCCGGTCTATGCCGCCGCCAAGGGCGGGTTGACCGCACTGGTTCGGCAGCTGGCCGTCGAGTACGGGCGCTCGCGCGTGCGGGTCAATGCCGTGCTGCCCGGACCGATTCTCACCCCGGTATGGGATGACGTAGACGAGGCAGGTCGACGGCTGTCAGCCCAGGCCACCGCCCTGGACCGGATGGGCGCACCCGAGGAGGTCGCCGCCGCGGTGGCCTTCCTCGCCTCCGACGACGCGTCCTTCATCACCGGTGCCAACCTGGTCGTCGACGGCGGCTGGAGCGTGCGAAAGGAGTCACGGTGAAGATCACCGCACTCACCACCTACTTGGTCGCCCCGCGCTGGTGCTTCCTGAAGATCGAGACCGACGAGGGCATCACCGGTTGGGGCGAGCCGGTGCTCGAGGGGCGCGCGCACACCGTCGCGGCCGCGGTCGACGAACTGGCCGACTACCTCGTCGGCAAGGATCCGATGAGCATCGAAGCGCACTGGCAGGTGTTGACCAAGGGCGGTTTCTATCGGGGCGGACCGATCCTGTCGAGTGCGGTCGCGGGCGTCGACCAGGCGCTGTGGGATATCACCGGAAAGGCTCTTGGCGTACCGGTTTGGCAGTTGCTGGGCGGTGCCGTCCGTGATCGTGTCCGGGTGTACAGCTGGATCGGCGGCGATCGCCCCGATGATGTCGCGCGGGCCGCGGTGGAGCGAAAAGAGCAGGGCTTCACCGCGATCAAGATGAACGGCTCCGCCGAATTGGAGCTGATCGATACACCGCGCGCGACCCGAGGCATTGTCGATCGAGTTGCGGCGGTACGCGAGGCGACCGGCGACGACTTCGATATCGCCGTCGATTTCCATGGCCGCCTATCCATTCCGATGGCGCGACGGGTGCTGCCGCTGCTCGAACCGTATCTGCCGTTCTTCGTCGAGGAACCACTCGTCCCGGAGTGCAGCAGCCAGATCGGCGAGATCACCCGCGCGACAAGCATTCCCATCGCCACCGGTGAACGGCTCTATTCGCGTTGGGATTTCAATGCGGTGCTCGATCAGGGCATCGCGGTAGTCCAACCCGATCTCTCGCACGCGGGTGGCATCTCCGAGGTCCGTCGCATCGCCGCGCTCGCCGAGGCCCGCGATATCTCCCTCGCCCCACACTGCCCCCTCGGCCCTATTGCCCTCGCCGCCAGCCTCCAGGTCGGTTTCGCCACCCCCAACCTGCTCATCCAGGAGCAAAGCCTCGGAATCCACTACAACACCGGCTCCGACTTGCTCGACTACCTCACCGACCCGACGGTTTTCGCCTACCGCGACGGCTACGTCGACCTGCTGCAAGCCCCCGGCCTCGGCATCCAGATCGATGAAGCGGCGGTGGTCCGCGCCGCCGAACAGGGCCACCGCTGGCGAAATCCGATCTGGCACCGCAAGGACGGCTCCTTCGCCGAGTGGTGACGCCTTCATTGTCCGTTTGATGTTTCCCGTAGATTTGCCCGGGTCGGCGACAATCCGCGGCACCGGACGAACATCGCAAGGAAATAACGTGACCACAACCGACGAACGCACGCGCTCACCCTTCTCGGCCTGGCTCCTACAGGGCGCGACCGATGAGCGCTATTCGCAGCATGCGGGACCGATGCGCAAACCGGGCGATGCCGAACACGAGCGGTCCTGGTGGCAGGTGATGTGCCTGACCGGTGTCGACTACTTCTCCACCCTCGGCTATCAGCCGGGTATCGCAGCGGTCGCGGCCGGTGTGCTGTCGCCGCTGGCCACACTGGTGCTCGTCGCGCTGACGCTGTTCGGGGCGCTACCGGTATATCGGCGGGTGGCGCGGGAGAGCCCACACGGCGGCGGTTCGCTGGCCATGTTCGCCGAACACCTACCGCGCTGGACCGGCAAGATCTTCATCCTGGTGCTGCTCGGGTTCGCGGCAACCGATTTCGTCATCACCATGACCCTATCCGCCGCCGACGGTGCCGCCCATATCGTCGAAAACCCTTATGTGCCTGCGGCTCTGCACAATCACAACTTGATCATCACGCTGGTTCTGCTGGCCTTGCTCGCGGCGATCTTTCTGAAGGGTTTCGCCGAGGCCATAAAGATCGCGGTTGCGTTGGTCGGTGCTTATCTATCACTGAATGTCATTGTCGCCGTTGTCGGTTTGTATCACGTGCTCACCGCCGGTGATCTCGTCGTCGACTGGACGCATGCGCTGACCGCCGAACACGGCAATGTCGCGGCGATGATCGGCGTCTCGCTGCTGGTGTTCCCGAAGCTGGCGCTCGGACTGTCAGGCTTCGAGACCGGTGTCGCCGTCATGCCGCAAATCAAGGGTGCGCCAGGGGATTCCGAGGAGAACCCGGTCGCTCGCATCGCGGGTGCGCGCAAGCTGTTGACCACCTCCGCCCTGATCATGAGCAGCTTCCTCATCGTGACGAGTTTCATTACGGTCGTGCTGATTCCGGAGCGGGAATTCGAAGCGGGTGGGTCCGCGAACGGTCGAGCGCTCGCCTGGCTGGCGCACAAATACCTCGGCGATATGTTCGGCACCGTGTACGACGTGAGCACCATCGCGATCCTCTGGTTCGCGGGCGCCTCGGCCATGGCCGGACTGCTGAACCTGGTGCCGCGCTACCTGCCTCGCTATGGCATGGCGCCGGAGTGGGCGCGTGCCGTGCGGCCGCTGGTGCTGGTATTCGCGGCCATCGCCTTCGGTATCACCTGGTACTTCGACGCCGATGTCGACGCCCAGGGCGGTGCGTATGCGACCGGCGTGCTCGTGCTCATCACCTCCGCAGCGGTCGCGGTGACCCTGTCGGCCGCGCGGAAGGCCGAGCGCAACAAGGTAATAGGCTTCGGCGCGATATCGGCGGTCTTCGTCTACACCACCATCACCAATGTCTTCGAACGTCCCGAGGGTGTGCAGCTGGCATCGCTGTTCATCGTGGCGATCATCGTCATATCGTTCGCTTCGCGCGCCCGCCGCTCCTTCGAATTGCGCGCCATCGAGGTGACTTTCGATGAAACCGCCGCCCGCATGATCGATCAGGCCGCGGCCGAGGGCATGATCCGCATCGTCACCCACGACATCGACCAGCGCAGGCCCGAGGAGTATCGGGAGAAGGAAGCGGATCAACGCCTGGAGAGCCACATCCCCGCCGACGCCCCGATCCTGTTCCTCGAGGTCATCGTCCGCGACGCCTCCGACTTCAGCACCGACCTGCGCGTCACCGGCCTCGATCTCGAGGGCTACCGCATCCTCAGCGTCGAAGCCACCGCCATCCCCAACTCCATCGCCGCCATCCTGCTCGCCATCCGCGACCGCACCGACCTGGAACCACACGTCTATTTCGAATGGACAGAAGGCAACCCGCTGGTCAACCTCCTCAAATTCCTCTTCATCGGCGAAGGCGAGGTAGCCCCCGTAACCCGCGAAATCATCCGCCGCGCCGTCCCCAACCCCGCCAACCGCCCCCACATCCACGTCGACAGCTGACGCCCCTGGACGGATGATCACCATGCGCTGGCGCAGTTGCCCTCTCGGCCGATGCCGCCAAGGATGCATGCTGATCGCATCGGCTGGTCGTTCACTTCTTTCTGGCGCGGTAGGCGGCGACAGCGTTGCGGTTTCCGCATGCGGTGCTGCAGTAGCGGCGTGATCTATTACGGGACAGGTCGAGGACCAGGCCTTCGCAGCTCTCGTCGGCGCACAGGGACAACCGACTGAGCTCGTCGGAGCGGACCAGATCGATCATGGCCATCGCGGTCTCGACGGCAATGCGAACCGGGAGCGGAGCCTGCGCGGGCACCGCGTGGATGTGGTAGTCGACCTCGCCGTGCCGGACCAGTTGCGGCAGGGCCCGATGCTTCGCCAGCGTCTCGTTGATCAGCCGCACCGTCGTATCGCGATCACTGGTCAGCATCCGACGTAAGGGTGTGCGCAAGGCTCGCACCGCAGCGAGCTCGGCGGCGTCCCCGGAGTGCGCGCCGGTGTAGACGTGCTTGACGAAAAACGCGTCGAGCTGGGCGATCTCGGTCAACGTATCCGGCTCCTCCGCCGAATTCACCAGCTCCACCGCGGCAACCAGCGCCGCCTCAGTGTCATGAGCAAAGACCATGTTGACATATTACCCGACCAGCCTTAGCGTCATGAGTCATGGATACGATGACTAATGACAGCACTGCGCAGCGGCTGCGGATGGGACTGCTCTGCGCGGTAGTGTCCGCGTCTTCGTTCGGGCTGTCCGGTTCACTGGCTCGCGGCTTGATGAATGCGGGCTGGAGCTCCGCGTCCGTGGTGGCGGTCCGTGTGCTGGTCGCCGCGGCGGTGCTGCTGCCGATCGCGTTGGTGCAGCTCCATGGTGACTGGGATCTGTTGCGCCGCAACGCATCCTTGATCACCGCGTACGGCCTTCTCGCCGTTGCCGGGACCCAACTCGCCTACTTCAACGCCGTCGCCCATATGCAAGTCGGCGTCGCGCTGCTCATCGAATACACCGCGCCGGTCGCCGTTGTCGGCTGGCTGTGGCTTCGTCACAGCCAACGACCCAGTGCGGCAATGGTTCTCGGCGCACTACTCGGTATGACGGGCCTGATCCTGGTCATCGATTTGCGTTTGGGCCTGGCTGCCAGCGGCATCGGCATCGCCTGGGCCATCGCCGCCATGATCGGAGCCGCCGCATACTTCCTGCTCTCCGCCCACGGCGACGGCACGCTACCGGGCACCGTACTGGCCGCCGGTGGCCTCCTCCTCGGCGGACTCGCCCTCCTCGCGGCAGGCGTGATCGGCATCGTCCCCCTCCGAGCGACCACCAATCCCGTTGTCTTCCAAAACTTCAGCGTCGCTTGGTGGCTCCCGGTCCTCGCGTTGGGCACGATCACCGCCGCCCTCGCCTACGTCTCCGGCATCGCCGCCACCCGCCTCCTCGGATCCCGCCTCGCCTCCTTCGTAGCCCTCTTCGAAGTGCTGGCCGCCCTGGCCTTCGCCTGGGTCCTCCTCGGCGAGTCACCCCGCCCCCTCCAACTCCTCGGCGGCGCCCTGATCCTCATAGGAGTAATCACCGTCCGCCAAGGCGAAACCGCCCCTGTTTCAAGCCGAGAACGCTGAAGCGAGGAAACGACCACGCCCCATTCCACCGCGCATCGACCGCCTTCCCGAAGTCACCGCCGTGGACGATCTGACAGCGCCTCGGCCGCGGCAGCCGCGATAGCACCCGCAACCCCACTGAGCGCAGGCGAATCGACCTTCCACTGCTGCCAAAACAGCGGCACGTCGATATACGAATCCCCATCGATGGGCACGAGGTCCCGCCCACCTCGGGTCTGCAGATCCGGCAACATCCCCCACCCGAGCCCGATCCGAATCGCCTCCGCGAATCCGGCCGACGACGGCACATAATGCCGCGGCGGATCCACCGGCTGACCACACCGCCGCCGCAGCTGCCGATCCTGCAGATCGTCCTTGCGATCGAAAAGTACCACCGGCGCAACGGAATACGCCTCGGCCGTCGGACCGTCCGCGAACCAGGTTCGCGCGAACCGCGGACTCGCCATGGGCCGATAACGCATGGCGCCGAGCCGCTCCACCCGACACCCCTGCACCGCCGACGAGGTGGCGGTGATCGCCGCCATCACCGTTCCGTCGCGCAGCAATCGAGTCGTATGCTCCTCGTCCTCGCGATGTATCTCGAAACACACACCGGCGGGCGCCTGCCGCAACGCTGGCATCACCCACGTTTCCAGCGAGTCGGCATTGACCGCGATCGGCACCCGGATCGGCCGATCCGCGGGACGATCGACATCGCCGAGTTCGCGTGCGGTATCTCCGGCGAGCAGTTCGATCTGTCGCGCCAACCGCAGCACCGCGAGCCCGGATTCGGTGGGCCGCACCGGTTTCGTGCGTTGCAGCAGGATGCGACCGGCGGCGTCCTCCAGCGCCTTGATGCGTTGACTGACCGCCGACGGCGTCACGCGAAGACTGCGCGCGGCCGCGTCGAAGGTGCCCTCGGTGACCGCCGCGTTGAGCGCGCGGAGCTGATCGAGCTGCAGGTCCATTAAGAAATAGTAAAGGTACTTCAGAATCTTTAGCTGGCCTGGTTGAAGCAACGGACCTAGCGTCGACACATGTGACGGCATCATCGGCGGCCCTGGCGGCCATCTCTGGACTCGGCTTCGGACTCTCCTTGATCGTGGCGATCGGCGCGCAGAACGCCTTCGTCCTGCGACAAGGTCTGCGCGGCCAACATGTGCTCGCCGTGGTCGCGGTATGCACCGTCTCCGACATCGTGCTGATCGCGGCGGGAGTCGGCGGGTTGGGTGTAGTGGTCCAATCGGCCCCCGTGTTGCTGACGGTGATCCGCTATGCCGGAGCCGCATTTCTACTCGGTTACGGCCTTCTCGCCGCCCGCCGCGCCTTCGCGGCATCGAGCCTGACCGCCGACTCCACCGGCGCCACCGTCGCACTCGGCGCGACCGTCCTCACCTGCCTGGCACTGACTTGGCTCAACCCGCACGTCTACCTGGACACGGTGCTGCTGCTCGGCTCCTTCGCCAATACCTACACCAGCCCGGACCGCTGGTTCCTCGGTGCGGGTGCGATGGTCGCCAGCATCATCTGGTTCACCTCGCTCGGCTACGGCGCCCGCAAACTCGGCCCGTTATTCGCCCGCCCGATCGCATGGCGGGTACTCGATTCGGTGATCGCGGCCGTGATGTTCGGTCTTGCGCTGGGCTTATTGCTCACCGGCTAAGCTGGCCGAACCTGCAACGCCGGGGGATCGGATCGCGATCAGTACGTGATGGGTGGGGGTCGCCGCCCCGGCGGGAGAGGTGGGCAGGCAGTGAATTATCCGTACGGTTACGGGGAGCAGCCGCGGCAGGATCCGGCACCGTGGGGGCAGCCGGTGGAGCAGGGCTGGGGTCAGACCGGCTATCCGATGGGATATCCCAGCGCGCCGCCGCCGAGCCCGCCACCGAAATCGAAGACCGGTGTGATCGTCGCGGTGGTGCTCGGACTGGTCGCGGTGCTCGCCGTGGTCGGCGTCGGTCTGGTGGTCATCACCGGACGCGACAAGGACCCATCACAGGCATCGAATGCCACGGCCACCGTCGTTCCAGCGACGAGCGCTCCGCGCACCAGCATCCCGCGAACGACCACGACGACCCCGCCCACGGGCCAGCCGCCCACGGGCAAGCTCACCTACCACGACTTCGCCGGTGACTGGAACTTCAAATTCGATAGCGTCGAACTGCACGCCGACTGGGTTGAGGGCCGCGACCACGCCAACTGCCGCGATTTCGAGATCAACGGCAAGCTCACCGGCTTGGGCTGCCAGTACGCCGCCGAAATGGTGTACCGGGCCGAGGGCGGCGGGCTGAAGATCACCCAATTCGTCCTCGCGATGTCGACCGAGGGCCAGGCCACGGCCGCACTCGGCAAGTTCACCGACGAGGACCTGCACCTGCGACCGGGTACCTACATCGACAATTTCGTCACTGGCAAATGGCGCGACGGGACCGAGAAGGAGTTCGTCGTGGTCACGGTGGCCACCGCCAATGCGGCCGTCGCCGCGGACACGGTCAAGAAATATCTCCAGTACCGGCACGCGGATACGCTCGGCGCGCTGGCCTTCCGATAGTCATCGCCGCGTCGATGAACCGGCCGCAAGCCTGTGGCAGTGTCGATGTCATGCGATGGCGAAGCTGGAAGACGACCGCCGCGATCTGCGCGTGGGGCATGTTGCTCAGTGGATGCGCGCACGACGCATCCGGCTCATCGGCGCGCAGCACGACGCCGCCGCTGAGCGACGAACCGTCGACGGACCCGCCGCATGTCATCGCCGATGACCGCGTCGTCGTCATCGACCCCGGACACAATGGCGGCAATGCCGCCCAGCCCGGCGAGATCAACCGTCAGGTGCCGGACGGTCGCGGAAAAACCAAGGCGTGCAACACAACCGGCACATCGGCCACCGATGGCTACGCCGAGCACGAATTCACCTGGGATGTCGCCATCCGTGTCCGGGATGCCTTGTCCGCCCGCGGAATTCGCGTCGTACTCACCCGCGATAACGATGCGGGCGTCGGCCCGTGCGTCGATGAACGCGCCGCCATCGGAAACCGCAGTGGTGCAGCGGCCGTCGTCTCGATCCATGCTGACGGCGCCGCCGCGGGCGCGCACGGCTTCCACGTCGCGTACTCCTCGCCGCCGTTGAACCAGGCACAGGGTGAACCGTCGCAGCGACTGGCAACGATATTGCGCGGCACCATGATCGGGTCCGGCTTCGTTCCGTCCACCTATGTCGGCTCCGATGGCATGAACCCGCGCGCGGATCTGGCGGGGCTCAATCTCTCCGAACGCCCGGTCGCGCTCGTCGAATGCGGAAATATGCGCGATCCGGGGGACGCGGCGCTGATCGAATCGCCGGACGGGCGGGCGAGGTATGCCGACGCCATCGCCGATGCGATCGTTGCCTTCCTGGGGTGATCGGGATCACTATTTGTTAGCTGAGCACCCCTATCCCTATTGAGTTAACGGCGTTACGCTAACGCTGTTACCTGGCAGTCGAACTAGGGGAGTCGCTCATGCTGGTACGGATCGCACATCTGGCCACCAGGCATCCGAAGACGATCCTGCTCGCCGCCGCACTGTTGGCCATACTCTGCGGTGCATTCGGCGCCACCGCGATGTCGCATATGAAGACCGGCGGTTTCACGCCGGACGACGCCGAATCGTCGCAAGTGACCAGGCTGATCGCGGATAACTTCGGCGGCGCGGAACCCAACCTCATCCTGCTGGTGCGCGATGAGTCCGGCGCGAACAGTCCGGCCGCCGAGGCCGCGGGCGCGAAGCTGGTCGACACATTGCGCTCGCGCGGCGATGTGATCGGCATCCAGTCCTATTGGAACGCGCCGCAGGCGCTGTCGTCGGCATTGCGCAGCAAGGACGGTAAGAGCGCGCTGGTGCTCGGCTATATCACCGGCGAGGAGTCCGTGGCCCAGCAGAGGGCAGGTGCGATCGCCGAAGAGGTCACCGGAACCAATGACGGCGTCAGCATCTATCAGGGCGGGCTCAGCTCCCTTTACCACGACTCGAACGAGCAGATCACCCACGATCTAGCGGTCGCCGAGAGCGTGGCCATCCCGCTGTCGTTCATCGTGCTGATCCTGGTATTCGGCAGTCTGGTCGCGGCCTTCCTGCCGCTTGCCGTCGGCATGTTCGCGATCTTGACCACCCTCGCGATCCTGCGCACCCTCACGCTCTTCACCGATTTGTCGATCTACGCGCTGAATCTGACCACGGCAATGGGCCTTGCCCTAGCGATCGACTACAGCCTGTTCATTGTCAGCCGATATCGCGAGGAACTCGGCAATGGACTCGATATCGAGGCGGCCGTGGTGCGCGCGGTGCAGACCGCGGGACGCACGGTGCTGTACTCGGCGCTGACCGTCGCGCTCTCGGTGGCCGCGCTGGGCGTGTTCAACCTGTACTTCCTGAAATCCTTCGCCTACGCGGGCATTGCGGTGGTCGCCGCGGCCGCCGCCGCGTCTATCCTGGTCCTGCCCGCGGTGCTGATGCTGCTCGGACATCGGGTGAACGCATTGGATCTGCGAAAGCCCTTGGCGCGCTTGCTCGGTCGTGACCTGCACGCGGAGCGCGCACCCGAGCAGAGCTTGTGGTACAGCACGGTGCAGTGGGTGATGCGCCATGCCGCACCGGTCGCCATCGCGATCATCGTGCTGATGCTGGCGGTCGGATCCCCGTTCCTCGGCGTGAAATTCGGCTATCCGGACGATCGAGTGCTCAATTCGGGCGCCTCGTCCACCAGCCGCACGGTCGGCGACACACTGCGCTCGGACTTCCGATCCAATGCCGCGACCAACGTCACCGTGGTGCTCGACGACTACCACGGAAGTCCGGCCGCGATCGGCGATTACGCCGCCGCGCTTTCGAAGGTCGATGGCGTGTCCGGAGTGCTCTCGGGTGTCGGTCTGTACACCGGTGGACTGAAGGCGGCGCCCGGATCGCCGCAGATGACCAATGACACCGGCACATTCCTCACTGTCGCGACGACGGTCGATCCCTTCACCACCGAGGGTAAGACACAACTGGACCGGCTTCGCGAGGTCCCGAGCCCGGGACCGGTACTTTTCGGCGGCAGCGCCGCGATCAACCGCGACTCCCTCGACGCGCTGGGCGCACGACTTCCGCTGGCCGGTGCGCTGATCGCGCTCGCCGCCTTCGTGGTGCTGTTCCTGTTCACCGGAAGTGTGCTGCTGCCGCTGAAAGCCCTTGCCCTCAATACGCTTTCGTTGACCGCGGCGTTCGGTGCGATGGTCTGGATCTTCCAGGACGGGCACTTGTCCAGCGTTTTCGGCAATGACGCGACCGGATATCTGGTCCCGACCATGCCGATCCTGATGTTCTGCCTCGCCTTCGGAATGTCCATGGACTACGAGGTATTCCTGCTCTCGCGCATTCGCGAGGAGTGGGTGGCCTCCGGGCGCACCGCCGAGGACAACACTCGCGCGGTCGCGCTCGGCGTCGCGCGCACCGGTCGGATCTTCACCGCGGCCGCACTTTTGATGGCCATCGTGATGGCCGCCATGGTCACCTCGAAGGTATCGTTCATCCAGATGACTGGCCTTGGGCTCACTTTGACGGTGCTCGCGGACGCTACGCTGATCCGCGGCCTGCTCGCGCCCGCACTCATGCGGCTGCTCGGCACCGCGAACTGGTGGGCGCCTGCGCCGCTGGCCAAGCTGCATGCCAAGATCGGCTTGAGTGAGGGCGGAACATCGCCGGGCACAACCGAATCCGATAAACACCAACTAGCCGGACGAACGTGAATTTTACTCCGAGGCAACGTTCGGCACGTGGCTCCGGTGCGGAACTGCGTGCCGAAATCCTCGATGCCACAAAGCAACTGCTGGCCCGTAGCGGGCATGTAGACGCGGTATCGATCCGGCAGATCGCCAAGATCGTCGGTGTCACCCCGCCGTCCATCTACCGCCATTTCGCGGACAAGGACCAGCTGATCGAGTCGGTGGTGGCCCAGGTATTCGAGGATCTGAACGCGGAAATGCTGGCCGCATCCGATCCGAACGAGTCGCCGATGGAGCGTTTGCGTCAGCAGGGGCTGGCGTATGTCCGGTTCGCCAGGGAACATCCCGAGCAGTACCGCCTGGCCATGACGCCCGGCGAGACGGCGGGCGCGGTCGACCAGGTGCTGACCAGCAGTGCCTTCGCCCACTTCGCGGCGACCATCACCGAGTGCATGAACCGCGGCGTCATCACGCCGGGCGACCCGGTGCCGGTCGTCTTGGAGCTGTGGGCGAGCGCGCACGGCATCGCTTCGCTGCTGATCGCGAAACCCTATCTGCCGTGGGGCGATGTGGAGGCCTTCGCCGATCGGGTAATGCGCTCGATCTGTGTCGGTCGGGTCGTCATCGATAACGTGCTCGGCGCGGATGTGTCTCCCGACGCCCTCGCCCAGTGGGCGACGGAGAACCGTCGGGTGTCCTGAGCCGCGCTCAGGGCCGCGAAGGCGATGATGGCCGCTCCCGTTCGTTGCCGATCCCGGTACGCAGTAGCGTCAGGAGAACGTCTTGTGCGGAACTCCCACGGTCAGGCCGCCGTCGATGACGAATTCCGCGCCCGTCGAATATGACGATTCGTCGCTGGCCAGGTAGGTCACCAGTGCGGAAACCTCGGATGGATCGGCGGCGCGTCCCAGTGGGATCTGCAGGAAATCCTCCGGAATACCCTCGGTCATCGGCGTGCGGATCAGCCCGGGATGGATCGAGTTCACCCGAATTCCATACTGCGCCAACTCGAGTGCGGTCGACTTGGTGAGTCCGCGGACCGCGAATTTGGTGGCGGTGTACCCGTGCAGGCCCGGGCTGCCACGCATGCCCTCCACCGAGGAAATATTGATGACCGAACCGCCGCCCGCCTCGATCATCGCGGGTGTGGCGGCCTGCATGCCGAGGAAGGTGCCGGTGAGATTGATATCGATGATCTTCTGCCACTCGGACAATTCGAAGTCGACAAGGAGATTGCCGTTGACGATCCCGGCATTGTTCACCAGGACATTCAGCGAACCGAAGCGCTGCACGGCCTCGGCCACCGCATCCTGCCACTGCTGCTTTTCGCGCACGTCGAGGTGGACGTAGGCGGCATTGTCGCCGATTTCCTTGGCCAGTGCCGCGCCCTCCTCGTCGAGGATGTCACCGAGCACCACCCGCGCGTCCTCGGCCGCCAGCGCTCGCGCATGCGCGGCGCCCATGCCGCGCGCCCCACCGCTGATCAGTGCCACCTTGCCGGTCAACCGCCCCATCGCGGCCTCCTCTCGATCCCGTCGACTTACTGGAACACGTTACAGAGAATTGTCGATCCGCTCCCGCCTCCGTATCGACCAGTGGAACTCCGAGGCGGCCGAGGACCGGCAGTGGATCAACATCGATACCGTGCGCGCCGCCGCGGGCCCGTACGGCACCACCATCGCGCACGGCTACCTCACCCACTCGCTGCTCCCGCCGTTGATGGTCGACCTGATCGGCATCAAGTACGCCTCGGCGCGGCTCAACGGCCTGAACAAGGTCCACCTCTCGCCCGTGCCCGCCGGGTCCCGCATCCGCGGCCGCGCCCGGATCGTGAGCGTCGACGAGGTGCACGGCGGCCTGCAGGTCGTCATCCAGGCGACCACCGAACGCGAAGGCGGCGATAAGCCCGCCTGCATCGCCGAATGTATCGTGCGTGCCCTCGCCTGAGCGGGGTGCTGTGGCATCATCGATGTAGAACGCGTTCTAGCAATGCCGCGGACCGCGAGGAGGCCGCCGATGACGAATCCCGGGGCAGTGAGCATGCGCCGGTTCTCCCGGCGTTCGGGGGTGCCCGATATCGCGGAGGTACCCGGCGGACGCCTCGTCGAGCTGCCCGGGCGCGGGCGCACCTACGTCGTCGATATCCCAGGACCCGAGGGCGCACCGACGCTGATCCTGCTGCATGCCACCGCCTGCACGGGCTACCTGACCTGGTTCCCGGCGCTCGACGCGCTCGCCGAGAATTATCGGGTGATCGTGTTCGATCAGCGCTGGCATGGCCGCGGCATCCGCTCGGAGCGATTCTCGGTGCAGGACTGTGCCGACGATGTCGTCGCGGTGGCGGACGCGCTGGGTGTCGAGCAGGCGATCCTGGCCGGATACTCCCTCGGCGGTGTGGTGGCATTGCTTGCCGCACACCGGCATTCGGATCGGGTCAGCGGTCTGGTGCTGTGCGCGACGCCGTATCGGTTCCAGGAGAAGTTGCGCGAGCGCGCCTTTCATCTTGCCTTCGGTGCGGTGGCCGGAGTCATCGGGCCCTATTCGTACCGTCGTGCGGCGGAGTATGTGGGTCGGCTACCCGAACTGCCGGACTGCACCTGGGCGCCGGGAAAACTGAATCGCTGGGCGCTCACCGAATTTCGCAGCAGCAGTGGTTGGGCCATGGCACAGGTGATCGCCGAGGTCGGCCGATTCGATGCGACCGCTTGGCTTTCCACGCTGCGGATGCCGACCGCCGTCGTGATCACGACGCGAGACCGTGCGATTCCGGTCTATCGGCAATTGGAGATGGCGACCATGATTCCCGGTGCGAGCATTCATCTGGTCAAGGCCGGTCACGCATCCTGCGTGCTCGAGGCCGACCGCTTCGTGCCGGTACTGCTGGAGGCCTGCGCCGCCGTTGCGGCAAGGCTGGAAACTTCGAATGCGGCCCTGTCCGGCGGCGATGGCGAACAGGGCAGCGGTGGGCATTAGCCCAGATCGCGTGCCGCGGTCAGCAATTCATCGACAACGCCGGGTACCGCATCGGCGATCGCCTGCAGATCGGGTACCAGCTCCCGGCAGGCGATGAACCCGAAGTCCAGGTCACCGTTGTTGGACAGCACGGTGACGGTCAGTCCCGCGCCGTGGAAAACCGGCCCGAACGGATACATGGCCTCGACCCGAAGACCCAGGAAATACAGCGGCATCGGCGGCCCTGGCACATTCGACACCACCAGGTTGTGCACCACCGGATGCAGCTCGGCCAGTTTCAGCGACGAGTAGACGCGCGCGGCCAGCTGAAAAGTATTCGGCGGAGCGTACTTCGACCAGTCCATCAGAAAATCCGCGCCGACGAATTCGTGTTCCTGTTTGGCCTCGCGGTTGGCCTCGGCCACCTGCCGCAGGCGCTCCACCGGGTCGGCGATATCGGTGCCGAGCTGGGAGAACAGCGTGGAGACCTTATTGATGCCCGCGGTGTGCCGGGAAGCATCGTGCACCGACACCGGCACCGAGGCGATCAGGGATTTGTCCGGCAGCTCGTCGTGTTTCTCCAGATAGGTGCGCAGCACGCCCGCCACGATGGTGAGGACGACATCGTTGATTTTCACATCGAATGCGGCCTTGATTTCCTTGATCGCGGCGAGCTCGGTCTCGGCACAGGCCACCACGCGATCCGGGCTGATCGCGCCGTTGAACGGGGTTCGTGGTGCGGTCAACGGTAAGGCCATGCCCGCCTGGCTGTTTCGGCGTCGCTGCGCGAAACCGGCAACCATGCCAAGGGTTTTCGGCACCATGCCGACCAGGCCGAGTTTGTTGGGCAGGTTCAGCACCGCCTCGGCCGCCAGCTTCAAGTCACTCGGCTGCGGCTCGGGCTGCCATTCCTCGGCCGGTTCGGGCTCGCTGAGTCCGGGCTCCAGATCGCACAGATGCATCATCATGTTGGCGCCGGTGACGCCGTCCACGGCGGCGTGGTGGTACTTGCAGATCACCGCCAGTTTGCCGTCCGCCAGGTGCTCCACCACACTCATTTCCCACAGCGGGCGGCTGCGATCCATCGGCACACTGGCGATTTCGCCGACCAGGTCCGCGAGTTCGCGGCGTTCCAATGGGCGCGGCGTTTCGATGCGTCGGACGTGGTGGTCCAAGTCGAAATCCGGGTCTTCCACCCAGACCGGATGATCGAGATTGAAAGGCACCTCGTGGATTCGCCGCCGCATCTGCGGGATCAGCGGCAGCCTGCGGCCGAGTTCTGCTTTGAATTTTTCGAAGGTGTAGTGCGCGCCCCCTGCGGTGGGATCCAGGATCAGCAGTGCACATACGTGCAGGTGCTGAGTCCCGGTCTCGAGATACAGGAAGCTGGCATCCAACCCGGTTAGTCGCTCCATAGCCAAAGACTACTAGAACGTGTTCTAGTTTACTGTCGGATCGCGGGGATCTCGGTCACAGTGGAGCGCTCTATTGTTCGGCGCGCTTTACCTTCCGCATTCGTGCTGGTCACGCGTGTGTGTAACCGTGGGTTTCATATATGTGTATGCTCATTGCTACGGCCATGAAGGAAGGTACGCAATGTCGCGGCTTCGGGCTGAGACGCGGCGGGTGAGATCGAGGAGTATCGATGAAGCTACTTCGTAGGGCACAGCGGCGGTTCGACGTCGATCCCGGTGAGGTCGCCCTCAACGCACGCAATGTGCGGTTCGACTGGGCGCAGACTCCCTTGCACTGGATGCCCGCGGAACCCATCGCCTCGCATCTGATCAATGCGTTGAACCTGTTGCTACCCGAGGGCGAGCGGATGTTCTGCGCCGCGTACTCCGAGGCGCTGCCCCACGTCAAGGACGAGAAACTGCGCGAGGCCATGCTCGGCTTCATCGGTCAGGAATCCATGCACGCCGAGACGCATGACAAGGTGCTGCACGAGGTACTCGCCGCCAACGGCATCGACCCGGAACCGTATGTGCGGCAAGCGGAATACCTGTTTCGCAAGTCGCTCGGGCCCAAGGATGTCGATGGTGTCGCGCAGCGGCAGGTCATGGTGGAGCGGCTGGCATTCATCGCCTGCCTGGAACATTTCTTCGCCTACCTCGGCGATTGGGTGCTCAATGCCGATCTGGAAAAATTCGGCGCCGACCCGAGAGTGGCCGATCTGTTCCGTTGGCACGGAGCCGAGGAGGTCGAGCACCGGCACGTCGCCCACGATGTGGCCGTCTACTTCGGCGCGGGCTATGTGCGGCGGGCGGCGATCATGACCATCGTCTTCCCGATCTTCATCACGCTGGTGGTGCGCGGCACCAAATTCATGGTGCACCAGGATCCCGCGCTGCCCGATCTGGGTTACCCGCGCCTGATCATGCGGGTTTTCGGATCGATGTGGCGCGGTGCGCTGCCCGGGGTGCCGTCGCTGCTGTGGAGTGCGCTGACGACGCTCGAGCCCGGCTACAACCCGGAATCCGTCGGTTCGACCGCGCAGGCGGTGGCATATCTGGCGAAATCGCCTGCGGCCCAGGCAGTTGCGTCTTGAACTGGCGACCGATGCCCGAGCAGCGGCCAGCCGATCTGTTCGGCAAGCGCGAGCAGGATCGGGCGGTGCGGGTGCTCGACGCGGTCGCCTCGGCGCGGCTGCGGTGGACCACGATCATCAACCGCCGCGATCTGTCACCGCGCGCCGATGACCATCGGCTGTCGCTGGTGGTGACCGGACGACGCATCGAGGCGCACAACCAGGATGTGGTCAGTCTGCGGCTGGAATCGCCGGATGCGCGCGAACTTCCGCCGTGGCGGCCGGGTGCGCACCTGGATCTGGAGTTGCCTTCGGGGCGGATGCGGCAGTACTCGCTGTGCGGCGATCCGGCCGACACCCGGGGGTACCGCATTGCGGTGCGCCGCATTCCGGATGGTGGCGGCGGTTCGGTGGAGGTGCACGACGAACTGCCGGTCGGATCGCGCACTGTGGTTCGTGGTCCGCGCAATGCCTTCCCGTTCGCGGTCCCCGGTCACGGATCACCCGCCGCGCGTTTGCATTTCGTCGCGGGCGGGATCGGGATCACGCCGATTCTGCCGATGGCGCGGTTGGCGATGCGGCTCGGGATCGACTGGTCGATGGTGTACACCGGGCGCAATCGCGACACGATCCCGTTTCTGGACGAGATCGCTGGATTCGGCGAGCGGGTCACCGTGCGCACCGACGACGAACACGGATTGCCCGACGCCGCAACGCTACTCGCGGGTGTCACCTCCGATACCGCTGTCTACTGCTGCGGCCCGGTGCCGATGACCAGTGTCGTCGCGGACGCGGTGCGCGAAATGCCCGGCGCCGAATTGCATTCGGAGCGGTTTTCGCCGCCGCCGATCGTCGATGGTGTGCCATTCGAGATCGAATTCGCCTCCACCGGTGAAGTCGTCGAGGTGCCCGCGGACGAGTCGGCGCTGACGACGATTCTGCGGAGTCGTCCGGATCGGCCGTATTCGTGTCGGCAGGGCTTCTGCCGGACCTGCAAAGTGCGGGTGCTCTCCGGTGAACCGGAGCATCGCGAGAGCGTGCTCACCGCCGCCGATCACGAGGCGGGGGAGATGCTCGTCTGCGTCTCGCGTTCGCGCGGTGGGCGTTTGGTATTGGACCTGTGAGTAGGAATCGCGAGGAGATACGGCAATGACGACCGAACTGGACTCGGCCGCGACGCGGCGGATCGTGCGCAGCGGCGAATTCGATATCGCCGTCTTCGAATACGGCGATCCGAGCGCGGAAACCATTGTGCTGGTGCATGGTTGGCCCGACACCCACCATCTCTGGAATGCGGTGGTGCCGCTGCTGACCGAGCGCTTCCACGTCGTCACCTACGACACCAGGGGCCACGGGGAATCCACCCGCACCCGGCGCGCGCGAGACTTCCGCCTGGATGCGCTGGCCGGTGATTTCTTCGCGGTCGCCGACGCGGTGAGCCCGGATCGGCCGGTGCACGTTCTCGCGCACGACTGGGGTTCGGTTCAGGTGTGGGAGGCGGTGTGCGAACCGCAGGCCGCCGAGCGGGTCGCCTCGTTCACCTCGGTTTCCGGGCCGAACCTGGACCATCTCGCGAAGTGGGTGCGCGCCAGGCTGTCCCGGCCGACACCGCGCAATCTGTGGCAGCCGCTCACCCAGGCGCTGTCGTCGGGATACACGGTCTTCTCCATGACACCAGGGCTCAATCAGGTGTTCCGGGTCGTAGCGCACGAAAAGCGTTGGCAGCGCATCGTTTCGATCATGAACGACACCGCGCCGTCGAATATCGTGCTCGGCCCGACGTTCCGGCGCGACGCCGTCGAAGGCCTGCTCATCTACCGTGCCAATATCCTGCCGCGACTGCTCGCCCCGCGCGAGCGCCGCACCGAGGTTCCGGTGCAGTTGATCGTCGCCGGTCGCGATGTCGCGGTGCGTCCGGCGGGCTATGACGATGAGCGCAAGTGGGTTTCGCGGCTGTGGCGCCGCGATGTGCCCGCCGGGCATTGGCTGCCGTTCTCGCATCCCGAATTGCTCGCGACCGCGACCACCGAGCTCATCGACGCCGTCAGCGGCGGTGTGGCGCCGCGCGGCCTGCGTCGTGCCGAAATCGGGCGAACCCGAAGGCCATTCGAAGATCAGCTCGTGGTGATCACCGGGGGTGGCAGCGGTATCGGTCGCGAGACGGGGCTGGCATTCGCGCGGCTCGGTGCGGAAATCGTGCTATCGGATATCAATCTGGATGCGGCCAAGGAAACTTCGGATCTGATCGCCGCCGAAGGTGGTGTGGCACATGCCTATCAGCTCGATGTCTCCGATGAGGAAGCGGTGCACCTGCACGCGGTCGATGTTTTCGCCGCGCACGGTGTGCCCGACATCCTGATCAACAATGCCGGAATCGGGCAGGCCGGTGGGTTCTTCGATACGCCGTCGGCGGAGTTCGATCGGGTCATGCGGATCAATCTCGGCGGCGTGGTCAACGGGTGCCGTGCCTTCGGTGCGGCGATGGCCGAGCGCGGACTCGGCGGGCATATCGTCAATCTGTCCAGCATGGCCGCCTACAGTCCGCAGCAGGGGTTCAGCGCATACTCCACCAGTAAGTCGGCGGTATTCATGTTCTCCGACTGCCTGCGCGCGGAACTGGCCGGGCGCGGCATTTCGGTGCACACCATCTGTCCCGGCATCGTGCACACCAATATCGTTGCCACAACGCGGTTTTCCGGTGTCAGCGCGGAGGAGGAGCAGCGCAAGCAGGAGCGGTACGACAAGCTGTACCAGGCCCGGCGCTACGGGCCGGAGAAGGTGGCGGCGCAGATCGTGCGTGCGGTCGAACGGGATCGCAGCATCGTGCCGGTCACTCCGGAGTCACGGCTGCAGTACCAGTTCAACAGGTTCGCCCCGGCGGTGGTGCGGTTCTTCGCCGCGCGGGTGAAGCTCACCTGAGCTGCTGGGGTGTGCCTGCGAGTTCGGCCTCGATGGCCGCGACTCGCTCGGCGCCGATGCCCCACGGGTGTTCGACGCCCACCTTGCTGTCCAGATCCCACAGCACACACGCTTCGCCGGGCTGTGCGACCATCGACCAGGCGACCACCGTGCGGCCGAGTTGTTCACCCATGGATCCGTGCGAAATACCTTTTGTGGCAACACCTTCCGGAAAGTGATGGAGGAATCTGCCGTATGCCGCGGTGCAGAACGCGGCGTACATCTGCGTGCACAGAATGAATCCGTGCCAGGCCTCGTCCACCGCATGGGACGGCATTCCGATGACCTGACCGTCACGCATGGCGGCGCCGCAGCAGCGCAGCCATTGCCGCAGTCCGGTTTCCACCAGTTCCTGCGGCTGCCATGGGCTTGTTTTGAAAACCGCGTCGGGGAATTCGAGTGCGGCTACGACACGGTCGACATCGCGCAGGTCGATTCGGCGCTGGGGACGGTTCCGTAAGAAAGCCACGATTCACTCTACGGCGCAGGGGTGATTGTTCGGGGAGCCGCTGCTTTTCGTGGGTTCAATGTGGGGGTGCGGGCCTATACCATTTCGGGATGGCGGTTTTCTTCGTTGTACTGCTGTTGATCATCCTCCTGGTCGGTGGTGGTATCACGGCACTGGTCGTATTTCTGGTCACGCGGACGACCAACAACGCATTCTCGCGTTCGCGGGCGGAGTTCGGGGGCTCCAGTGACTCGCCGTGGGTGTTCGGGGCCGCTGGATTCGATTCCGGGACGGGGTTCGATCCGGGCAGTGGTGGGGGGCATGGGCACGGTCATGGCCACGGACATGGGCATGGTCACGATGGTGGCAGCGGCGGCAGTTGTGGTGGGGGAAGTAGCTGTGGTGGCGGGAGTAGTTGCGGCGGTGGGGGGAGCAGTTGTGGTGGCGGTGGGAGTAGCTGTGGTGGCGGGTCCTGAATGTTCGCTCTGCTGCTGGTGGTGCTGATCACGATCCTCATCATGGGTGGGATCGCCGGGTTCGTGCTGTTGGTGACCAATCTGCGGAGTCGGCGGCCGCGGCGTGGATTCGGGTGGATCGGGGGGACCAGTTCTTCGTCCTGGGATGCGGGAGATTCCGGCGGCAATGATTCCGGGAGTTCGGGCGGTTGCGGGGGAGGCGGTAGCGGTTGTGGCGGGGGTAGCAGTTGCGGTGGCGGCAGCTCCTGACAGTGCTGGGTCCTTGTTTGCTCTCGCGGCGGGTGTTGGATCGGGATCGCTTCTATTCCGAGTTCCGCGCTGAGCGTAATCGACCCTCTCGGCTTGACCTCAACACTGCTTCAGGTTCCAGGCTGGTCCATGTCGGATCGAGTCAGGAATTGATGGAGGTTGTCATGCGCGCTGTGCACGCTACGGAATTCGGTGGGCCCGAGGTTCTTTCGGTGCTCGAGGTCCCGGAACCGGTTGCCGGAGAAGGGCAGGTCGTCGTCGACGTCGCGGCCGCCGATGTCATGTTCCTCGATGTCCAGCTCCGAAGTGGTTGGGGCACGGAATTTTTCCAGCTCGAACCGCCGTATGTGCCGGGTGGTGCGGTCGCGGGGGTGGTTACTTCGGTCGGTCCGGAGGTCGACCCGAGTTGGGTCGGCAAGCGCGTTGTCACCGATACTGCCGCGAGCGGCATCGGGGGTGGCCAGCCGATCGGCGGCTACGCGGAGCAGGCGCTTGCCAAGGCGGAAACCCTGGTCGCGGTGCCCGAAGAGCTGAGCCTGTCGGCGGCGGTGGCGCTCGCGCACGACGGCAAGACCGCACTCGCCGTCTTCGAGCGAGCCGCGATCCGGCCCGGCGACTGGGTGCTCATCACAGCCGCGGGTGGGGGATTGGGCACCTTGCTGATCCAGCTCGCCCGCACCGCCGGAGCGAATGTGGTTGCCGCGGCGCGTGGCAGCGCCAAACTGGAGCTCGCGGCACGACTCGGCGCGAATGCGGTCATCGACTACTCGGAGTCCGATTGGTCAGCGAAAGCGCGTGCCGCGACCGGTGGGGCGGGTGCTGATGTCGTATTGGACGGCGCGGGTGGCGAATTGGGCGCGGCCGCGATCGAAGCCGCAGCCGATGGCGGCCGCTTCATCGGATATGGTGCTGCCGCAGGACAATTCGCCGACTTCGATCGAGAAGCAGTGGCAGCGCGCGGAATCGACGTGCTCGGACTCTTCGACCTGACCGGAACGGGCGATATCGATTGGCTCGCCTTGACCGCACGTTCGCTCGCCGAGGCGGCATCAGGACGGCTGGAAGTCGTTATCGGCCAGTCTTTCCCGCTCGATCAGGCCGATCGCGCACATGTGGCAATAGAATCGCGAACCGCCGTCGGACGCACACTTCTCACAATATGAACGGTCTTGCGTGGCAACTTGTCACACGTACCTGCAGGTAACCCCTTCGGGGCGCTAGGGTGCCCCGCGTGGAAACGCTGATTGTCGTTGTCGTCGTCCTCGTCGTACTCGGTCTCGTCGCTCTCATCGTGCAGTGGGCCAGCCGCCCGCCGCGCGGCGAGTCCGCTTGGGACCGTGATGATGTCGACGACGACTACGACGGCTGGGAAAGTGACTGAACTCAGCCGACCGGAGTCAACACCACCACCGCGATCGGCCGTTTGGTCATCCTCTGGTACTCGCTGTAGCGCCCCTTGTTGACCTTGTCGACGATCGCCCAGCGCCGCGCGTAATCCGGATCGTCAGGCAACGTCGCCCGAGCGATCACCGCCAGCTTGCGCCGCCCGACCTGAATCTCGCACTCGGGCTCAGCCTTCACATTTGCCAACCACCCCGGTGGCCGCGGCGACCCACCATTCGACGCGGTCACCAAATAATCCGCCCCATCCCGCCCATACGTCAGCGCCGACGTCCGCACCTGCCCCGTCTTGCGCCCCACCGTCCGCAACAACAACGTCGGATTCCCGAACAGCACCCGATGCCCACCACCCCACCACTGTTCTCATAGACCCACTGATGCACCTTCAACACATTCGCAAACAAACTCGCCACAGCCCACCCTCCAGCCAGTTCGGGGTTACACCCCCACCCTAACCACCATCCATCCCCACCCCGGGGCACCACGCCACCCCTATCCGACTGGTGCCCACCCCACCCCACCCGGTACCATCCCCAACGCACACGGGGCGGTAGCTCAGTCGGTTAGAGCCGTGGACTCATAATCCATTGGTCGCGGGTTCGAGCCCCGCCCGCCCCACAAACCCCCAGGTCAGCGAGCCGGGGGGCATGTGGAAGCGTGCCTATTTGGGGCCAACTCTCTATTTATTCTTCATTTTCGTCGGGGAGGGCGAAGGCGTCGAAGCGCTCACGAGCGTCAGGACCGACGTGAGTTCGCTGGACGTAGTGGCGACGCGTGATTGCCTCGGTGTTGCCAAGCTGAGCTGCGGCGATGGAGATATCGGACTGGCCGCCGTCGGCGTCTTCGGCCAGCTGTGTGCCGACGGTCTTGCGGGCGGTATGCGGGTTCTGGGGAATCTCGGTGAATCCGAGCCTTGTGAGGATCCGCTTGAGTTGCTTGCGCGCATTGCGCGGATCTCGCAGGGTGCCGCGCGCCGATGGGAAGACCAAATCCTCCGGGTCGTGCGGCACGAGCGCACGCCGAGCCGCCAGCCTCTGTACGGTCCAGTTGTGCAGGAACAGCCGTCGCTTGCCGTTGGGACCGCCTTTCGGATGAGGCTGGATGAACATTCCGCCACCGCGCAGCCGCACGACGGTCCCCTCGATCAGAACACTGGGTTTGGGGCCATCGAGGTCGAGATGTTTCCACTTGAGCGCCAGTGCTTCACCGATCCGGCTTCCGGTGCCGAGCAGGGTGTCGAGGAGGTCGGCTATTCCAGTCCGAACGGCTTGCTCGTCGTGGCGCACCGCCGCGCGAATGCGGAGGACTTCGGTAGTCGACCACGCGACGACGGGCTTGTCATCCACAGGGATCGGGGCCAGCAGTTTGACGATATTGCCCGGTGCTGCCCCGTATCGGCTTGCGATGGTCCACATTCCGGATAGGCATGTCTTCGCCAGTTTCGCGGTGGGTTTTCCGATCCGCTCTCCGAGGTCGTCGAGGAAGCCTTCCAAGACGGCGCTGGTGCATTCGCCGATGGTGAGTTTGCCGAGTTCAGGCACGATGTGCAGATCGAGGATCTCGCCGTATCGGCGTTTGGTATTCGCCGATAGGTTCGATCGTTCGATTCTGGTTCGCCAGCGGTCGGCAAGCGCGACGATCAGGGTTTCCGACGATACCGCCGCGTTCGAGGGAGCAACGCGGCTGCTGATCTTATCGTCCAGTGCTGCTTTGGCTTTGGGCTGGCTGCGGCCACTGGCTGTGACCAGACGCAGTTCCCCGTCGGTGTCTCGGAAATAGGTCTTTGCGATGTGTCTGACGATTTTCCCGGCGGAGTTGTATACGGGCGTGGTGGTGATCTTCCCATGCTTGCCGGGTCTTATGCGTTCGCGCGCCATCAGGTGTGCCACCTGTGGACGCACGCCAAGTAGTGCCTGTTCAATTGTTCTCCCGTAGATACACACTTCCGGTGCTAGCCGGAGTTCAACAAGCCAATTCTACTGGGGTGCAGTCACTTTCGGTAATGAAGTGATTCCGTCTGATTCAGCTGCGTGAAATAGTTTCGGTTGGGAGAACGCTTTATCCTCGTGTTCGGTGAGGATCTGGACAGCAGCTCGGTGCCGAGCCGCGCATGCCTCAGCATGTGGGGTTGGCCCCCACTGAGGCGGAGCTGCAGGGGCTCGCGGCGGCGGCCCGCCAGCGCTTGGTAACGGGTCAGGGCGAGTTTGATCTTGAACGGGGTCCATCCGAAATCCTCAGTGAGCCTGTGTGAATCGAGGCTGGTGGCGAGGCATCCGTGAGGCGCGTTGGGCCGGGCTACAAGGCGTTCAAGTTCCGTCATGGGGCCGATGGTGTCGAGGTGTTCCGGAATGTGGTGTTGGCCAGTATCATCGAGCCGCTAGCCGAGCCGACGTGCGTCAGGAATCGTGGCGCTCAACTGATTACCGGTTCAGTGGTGATGGACCTGCGGTTTGGCTGCGGGGTGTGATCGGACTGCGCGATAGTGGGTGTCGGCACGCGGCTACCCACCATGTGAGGAGCTGAAGTGACCAATCTGCCCACCACTGTCGACGAACTTGGCGAGCTCGCCCAGGAAGGCGCTATCGCATTGGCGGGGGCCACGGCCGCCAGTGGCTTCAGCGCTGCCCGTGCGAGAATCTCACGTCTGTTCGGACGGCTAGGTGCGGACCAGGAGCGCACTGTCCAGACACAACTGGACGCGGACGAGGGCTTGGTTACCAACGAAAGCGACGACGAGCGCGCCAGCTTGCGCACGGATCTGACGCCGGAGCAGCCCGAGGAACAACCAGCTCAGAGCCAAACCGTCATCGTGCGTGGAAACGGTATTGCCTTTGTCGCACAGAACGGTAACGTCGTACAGAACGGTAACCTCTTTAACAACGACCTCACCAGCAAACCTGCGTCCGCATGATCAGCAATTTCCATGCGGCCTCCTTTGCGGTCGAGTCGTCGGTGAGTCGCTTGATGAGTTGGCCGTTGACAGACACCGTTCCGGCACGCACTAATGCGACCGGTTGCGGCGCATCGACCGCCTGTCATTGTGTCTGAGCATCCTCTAACTCGCTCGAATGCCTGTCGGCCCGTCCGCGCCCGGAACCCGGCTGACCCCTACTTTTCTGCTCTTGCCACGCAGTGGCGAATCGGGCAACGGAACCAACTCGATCAAGCTGTGCGCCACCAGCCCCTCGCCAAGCTTGTACGCAGGGAGACTGACTTGACTACCCTGCACCCATCTTGGCTGAGGCGGCCGGTAGCCGCGACAATGCGCCGCGTCATCTGTCCGATGACCGTCATCCCTTGGGACATCAGCAGGCCATTGTCCGCGATCAGGCGACCGCGTATATGGCGGCAATGTCTACCACAATCAGGGCCCTTGCCTCACGTCGAACGCTGCCAGTCGCCCTGGCTGGCAACGTCAGCCGGGGCCGCGAGCAGGAGTCACGGTGAACCCATCCGAGCCGGGTGCTGTCAGCCAACAGATCATTGCCGTTGGTGGGTTCGCCTACGGCGTGATCGGCGCGGATATCCACGTCTTCGGCAATGGCCGGCCGGTGTATCTGCTGTTCGAACACCTCGGCTTGCGGCGATCGGACGCGTCGCGGCTGCGCCGGCAACCCAGCCGGATGCTGGATGCTCGTGCCGAGCTCGTCGAGTTCACCGGTCGGGACGATGAACTGCGCGAGCTGATCGCCTGGCGGGACGCGGAGGAAACGCGGTCCGCGCACTGGTTGCACGGGGAAGGTGGCCAGGGGAAGACCCGGCTGGCCCAGCAGCTCGCTCGTGACGCCGAACGGGTCGGCTGGAAGGTCGTGGACGCGGTTCACGGCACCGTGACCCGCGCACCGGACCGTGGCAGCCAGGATCTGCGGCTGGGCCAGCAGACTGTCGGTGTCCTGTTGCTGGTCGACTATGCCGACCGGTGGCCGGTTACGGACCTGGGCTTTCTGATGCAGAACAGCCTGTTGACCCAACCCGAGCCGACGAAGGTGCGGGTGCTGTTGATCGGCAGATCGATGAATTCCTTGCCTGCGCTACGGGGCAAGTTCAACGGACTAGGGACGGGGTTCGAGATTTCCGCCAAGCTCCTGCCACCCCTGCCGGAGAACGACCAGGCACGTAACCGGATGTACACCACGGCGCGCGACTGCTTCGCTCGCCATTACCCGGAGGTGGTCGACTCGGCGGCGATCACGCCGCCAGGACCACTCGGACAGCCCGACTTCGGGTCGACCTTGGCAGTCCACGTGGCCGCGCTGGTCGCGGTGGACGCGGCGGCTTGTGGTCGAAGGCCGCCGACGGACATGGTGGGTTTGAGCGCTTATCTCCTGGACCGCGAGTACGAGAACTGGCGGCAGTTGTATGAGAACCGCGATCGCGGCATCGACCACCACACCTCCGACACCGACATGGCGCGCGTGGTGTTCACCGCCATCCTCACCGGCCCTACCGAACGTCGGACGGCCGAACTGATTCTCGACAGGCTCATCCCCGAGCTAGCGGCGGAAAACGCGCTGGCAGACCACGCCGTCTGCTACCCGCCAACCGATCCGGCGATGGCGCTGGAACCGATGATCCCGGACCGGCTCGCGGAGGATTTCCTGGCGCTGCTGGTTCCTGGCCACCCGGTGACCGACTACCCTACCGACGTTTGGGCGACCGGCGTCGCGGATACGCTGCTGACGGCCGCGGACACAGCCAACTGTGCTCCTCGCGCGCTCACGTTTCTGGCCTCCGCGACCGACCGATGGCCCCATCTCGGCACGAAGGTCCTCTACCCACTGTTGTCCGGCCACCCCGCCGTCGCCCTCGACGGCGGCAGCGTCGCACTGACCGCCATCGCCAGCATCGGCGCCCACGAAGACGACACCAGCCCCGAACTGCTGACCGTCCTGGAAACCATCGAACCGCAGCTGCCCGAAGGAACACACGCCGACCTGGACGTCGGAATCCTCAGCGTGGTCGAACGTTTGACCGCGCGCTACTTGGCCGAGACCACCGATGCGGAGCAGCGGGCTGGACTGTATATGAGGCTGGGTACGCGCCGCAGCAACGCCGGCGAATGGGCGACGGCGGTGACGGCCGACGCGGAAGCGGCGCGGCTCTACCGGCAATTGGCCGAGAACGACGAACACCACCGCATCAATCTAGCGACATCACTGAACAACCTGAGCAACGCACTCGGTCAACAAGGACGCTGGCGCGAGGCCATCACGCAGGCCCGCGAGGCCGTCTCGATCCACCGCGAACTGGCCGAAAACAACCCGATGCGGCGTGAATTCCTCGCACGATCGCTGACCGGGCTGGGCACGAAGCTCACACAAGCCGGTCGTGGCGACGAGGCACTGCCGGTCAGCGAGGAAGCGGTGCGGATCTGTCGCGAACTGGCCGAGGCCGATCCCGGCCGCTACGGATACGATCTCGCCATCACTCTCACCAACCTGGCGGGCCTGCTGCACGACCCCGGCCGCGAGGCCGATGCCGTGGCTGCCGCCGAGGAAGCCGTCGAGTGGGGTGGGCGATTGGCCACGGCCAATCCCGGCCAGTACCTCGACCTTCTGGGCATGTCATTGAACAACCTCGCCAGGGCGCTGTTCGGCCAGGGACTTCGGGAACGAGCGGCGGTGACGCAGGTCGAGGCCGTCGACGTGTATCGGCGCCTGGCTGCGGCCAACCCTCGGGCACACCAGCCGGATCTGGTGCTGTGGCTGACCAATCTGAGCCGGTTTCTCTCCGCTCTGGATCGTTGGGACGAAGCGCTCGTCCCGGCAGAAGAAGCCGTCATGTTCGCTCGTCAACTCGCCGAGGGCGGCTCCGTGCGCGATCAACACCGGCTAGCGAGATCCCTGGAGGTGTTGGGCGACAGCATGTCCCGGCTCGGGTGCGCCGACGATGCGTTGGTCGCCTACCGTGAGGCCGCCGACACGCAACTGAACGCCGTTCTCGTGACCCGCTCTTCCGAACCCGAGCTGGCCCGTCTCACCTACCGGCTCGCTGGCTTGTATCGCCAGGCTGGCGACCGCGAAAACGAAGCGATTATGCTGCTCAACTTCTGCGGGGCCGCGTATAGACGGACCCAGCTGCCCGAAGTCCTCGACGCCGCCCGGCGCGCGGCCGCCCTCTACCACGAACTGAACGACCGCACCAACGAAGCCGCCGCGCTGCTCAATCTCAGTGCCCTGTTGACAAGAAACAGGTGCGCCGACGAAGCCATCACGACATGTCGACGCGCCGCGAAGATCTCACACGACGACGGTGACCGGAAAGCCGAAGCCGCGGCGCTCAGCAGCCTCAGCGGCGTCCTGCTCGACGCGCAGCGATACGACGAAGCCATCACGGCCAGCCACCATGCCATTGCGATCTGCCAGGAGTTCGACGCGGCACTCGACGGGGGACCCTACCCAGGACTCGCCCTGTTCAATCTCGGCTCGGCCCTGCTCGCGACCGGACGGACAACCGAGGCCATCACCGCCCTCGAGCAGGCGGCGTCCACCTATCAGCGGACGGGCAAAGGCGAGTACGAAGACAGTGGCCGTCCCTGGCAGGAGGCCGACAGCTACTTCGGCTTGGGCAGGGCCTACGGGAAGGTGGGCAGGCTGGCCGAAGCCGCACGCGCCTACAAAAGGGCGGCGGAGCTGTTCGAAGCGGCCGGTGATCAGAGACGGCACCGCGAGGCGCTGCTGGGAATCTCCGAGAGCCTGATCCAGTCGGGACAGCACGCGGATGCCGCCGCGGTCAGCGAGCGGACACTGGCTGTCAGCCGGAGTGCGGGCGGTCGGCTGCACGAAGCCTGGGCCCTCACGCACCTGGGCGCCGCCCAGTTGGAACTGGGCCGCCCCGACGAGAGTGCCGAGCATTCGCGCTGTGCCGCTTCGATCTTCGACGAACTGGCCATTCCGGATCAGGCGCACGGCGAGGCGATGGCGCTGGCCAACCTCGCCCAAGCGCTGGACCGGCTCAACCGGATCGAAGAATCCATCGAACCGTACCGGCGGGCCGCAGCGAAATGGCGCGCGGCCGGCGACACCGAACACGAACACCAGACGCTATACAGGCTCGGGACCGCGCTGTTCAGACTGCGCCGGTTCGCCGAATCCATCGAACCCATGCAACGTTCCGCCGAGATCGGTCGCGTCATAGGAAATCGGCGGGGCGAAGCGAGAGCGCTTTTCGCCACAGCGGCCTCATTCGTGGAGATGTCCCGATTCGAAGAGGCCATCGCCGTTGGGCAACGGGCTGCCGACCTCTTCCGCGAGGACGGCGATCACAGCTCCGAAAGCTTCGCACTGGGACGGGTCCACGCGGCTCTGATCGAGTTGGTACGCCTCGACGAGGCCGTCTCCGTAGCGCAACGGGCTGCTCAAGCCGCCGAGCAGGCCGGAGATTCCCGCAGCGCCGCCACGGTACTGAACGAACTCGGCAAGACACTCGAGAACCTCGGCCGTAACGAGGAAGCCGCCGGAGCCTTCGAACGGGCCGCCGCGATCTTCCACGAAATGGGCGACTACCAGGCCGAGGGCCAAGCATTGACTGAGGTCGGTACGCGCCTCCTAACGGCCGGGCAGTACGCCGCGTGCATCGATGTCAGCCGCCGCACCGTCGCCTTGGGGCGGCGAACGGGTCACCGCACAGTCGAAGCCGCGGCACTTCTCAACCTCGGTCCTGCCCTCCTGGCCGTGCAAGAATTTGAGGAGGCCGTCACCGTCAACCAGCAGGCGGTGACCGCAATACGCGAGTTGTACGGACCGCGCAGCGACAACAGGCTGCTCGGCAACCTGGAGGGTCAGGCACTCAGCAACCTGGAGGGTCAGGCACTCAGCAACCTGGGCCGGGCGCTCCTGGAGCAGAAGCAGTACCCCGAATCCATAGAAGCCAGCCAGCGTGCCCTAACCATCATCGACAGGACCGGCGGCGGCACCGACTACGCCAACACTCTCCACAATCTGGCCTCCGCCTTCGTGGCCACCGGGCGGGACGAGGACGCCGTCGACGCCTATCAACAGGCAGCCTCGGCCTATCGGGAGTTAGGTGCACGGAGAAGCGAAGGCGCGACTTTGGCCAACCTCGGTGTTGCCCTGCTGCGAATGGAACGCTACGAGGAGGTACTGCAACCGAGCGGTCGGGCGGCCACCATCTTCAGCACCTCCGGCGATTGTGACCATGAGGCTGCGGCCTTGTGCAACGTCGTCTCTGCCCTTGCCAGCCTGAACCGGCCAGAGGAGAGCCTGCCCGCCATCAGGAAGATTCTTGCGGTCTGCCGGGAGAACGGCGACCACGAGGGCGAGCGCGTCGCGCTGCTCAGCCTCGGCGCCGCACTCGTGGATACGCAGCGGCTGGACGAGGCCATCACCGTCAATCGACACGCCGCGGTACTCTTCCGCGAAGCAGGAGACCACGAAAATGAGGCCATGGCACTGGACTTTCTCCGCAAGGCACAGCAGCGGTGACCCGGACCATCACCACGATGAGTCGGAGCTGGAGTAGCTCCAAGCCGCTGCCACATCAACGACTGGGACAGGGCCGGGGCGAGTCAGCCCTCGGGCTCGCTCGACCGAAATCCACAGAGGACCATTGGAAATCGCCGGTCCACTGGGTGAGTACCTGTGCGGGACGCCTTGTACCGGGAATACGAGGTACGCGAGTTCCGAGGCGCACACCGCCCAGGACCTTCGTAGTCGTCGGCAGAAAGCCAAACACTTGAACGTCTGTGCCACTTGCAAGAGCGTTTGAGTGGCTGCAAAACGACCGGCTGATCGGAACAATTCCGGCGGACGCGACATGATCGGGTGACAGCTCGTGTGCTAGTGGCCAGCGACGCTCCCCACTGACGGCCAGTTGCGACGTCCACGCGGCTGCGCATCGGCGGTGCGTTGTTCGTACGTACCATCGGGGTTGTGCCTGAGCCCTTCAGGTTGGCAGGCCACAGGGGCCAGTCGTGAAACAAGCTAGTCACCGGATAGGACGACAACACCGGTGGTCTGAATCTTCAATGGCGGCCGTGGATGTCGGTTCGTCGCCGCGAGCGCGCGGATCAGATCGTTGACGAGCTTGCGTTGCTCGCGGCCCAGTAGCGCGGCTTCCGGTGGAGGGATGTAGGCCTCGTCGAGCTCGAGTGCGATTCCGGACCAGTGCGCGACATCGCGCACGTCGAGCTTCAAAGCTTGGGCGACGGCGCGGATGGTGTCGATCGAGGATGGGTGCTCGGGGTTGTCGATCAACCGGCTGACGGTGGTCGGGTGGACACCGGCGGTGTCGGCGAGTTCGTTTCGGCTGGTGATACCCGCTGCGGCCATGGCGGAGGCCCAGGGCTCGGGTATGGCGCGCTTGCGTGGCATGTCCACAAGCGTAGGGCATGTGTCCACACCAAAATAGGTATCGGTGAGGTATCGAGCGCATGTGTGCAGTTATTTTAAACCATCTTACGTATCTAGCTGGGCCGATGTATCTCATAGAAGTGGGTTTGAGTAGACATGATTGGGTTCTGTTGTTACTGTTTGCTCAGGGGTAGGAGGACACTGGAGGGAGGCCAGGATGGTCTATCGGGCGAGGTTGAAGTCCCGGACAGCATTACGTGAGGCGATGCAGGCCAAGGGTGTGCCGGTGCGGGTTCTGGCCGAGCGCGCCGGGTGCGGCAAAAGCATCGTCGGTCTGTTGCGGTCGGGGGCGCGGAGTTCGTGTAGCCCGGAGCTGGCGGCGAAACTCGCTGCGGCACTGGATGTCCCGGCCGAGCATATGTTCCGGATCGAGGAGAAGGGATAGCCGAACAGACCTGAGCACAGTTTTCGTCTACGGGAGAAAAGGGTTGACCCGGCGGGCTAGCACTCCGCCGGGTCGGTGCACATCTACGGGAGTAGTTATGCGGTATCAGTTTAACCCGGCCACCGATGTCTTGGTGGCCGGGCTCGCCGTCTATCCATCGTCCGGGTGGTGGTGATGGCGTTCGAGTTCAAGCCAGCGGTCCGGCGAAAGAGCAAGGCGCGCATGGCGTTAGCCGGTCCGTCCGGGTCAGGCAAGACCTATACCGCCCTCGCGTTGGCCTCGGAATGGGCGCAGCGTGATGGCGGCGTCGTTGGCATGGTCGACACCGAGCACGGCAGCGCCAGCAAGTATCAGGGCCTCAACGGCTGGCAGTGGCAGACGGTCGAACCGGAGCGGTTCTCGCCAGTGAGCCTGGTCGAGATTTTGGGTGTAGCGGCCGGACAGGGCTTCACCACGCTGATCATCGACTCGTGGTCGCACTACTGGATGGGCCAGGACGGGATGCTCGAGCAGGTCGACCGCCGCAAATCGGGCAGTAACAGCTTTTCGGGGTGGAAGGAAGCCAACCCCGACGAGCGCCGGATGGTCGAGGCGATGTTGACGTTCCCAGGGCATCTGATCGTCACTATGCGCACGAAGACCGAATACGTCGTCGACGAGGACGGCAGAGGCCGCTCGGTGCCGCGCAAGGTCGGCACCCGACCGGTGCAGCGGGAGGGCCTCGAGTTCGAGTTCGATATCGTCGCCGACCTCGACCTGCGCAACAACCTGCATATCTCCAAGACCCGCCTGCCGTTTCTGACCAACCAGGTGATCCCCACCCCTGGTGCAGAGCTGGCCAACGAGATCGCCGACTGGCTCGACGGCGGCGAAGACGTCCCTACCGTGGCGGAGTTCCGGCAGCGGATCCTCGATGTGGAATCCATGGATCAGCTGCGCGCGGTCTACCTCGAGATCGAGTCCTATCGGATGCTCGGTGCACCCACGGTCGACCTCGAAGGTTCTGCGACCACGCTGCGGGAGTTGATCGTGGCGATCAAGACCGCCATGGAGGCGGTGGATGCCAAGCAGGCCGGGCGCCACGACTCGGCCGAGACCTCCGAGAACCACGGACAGGAGAGGGGGTGAAGAACAAAATGACGAAACGTTGTGACGCACATGGGTGCGAGCACGGGTTGCTCGATACCGCTGAGATCGCGGCACGGTTGAAGGTGACCAAGCAGCTGGTGTTGCAGTGGCGGGCGCAGGTGAAGCCGCATCCTTTGGCGGACAAGGGGTTCCGGCTCAACGGTGACTCCGGGCCACTGCGGTGGCGGGAATGTCACTACCACCAATACCTCGATGAGCTCGCGCAGCCGAGGTCGGCATGAGCCCCCGCCGCGGGCGTTCACAGCCCAGCGCCGCACGCATCGCCGCTGAGGACGCCCGCATGGTCTTCGTCGAGGAGTACCGGTTTCTACGCCGGTCGCTGATGAGCCATGAGGCGATTGCCCGCAAACTCGGAATCACTGTGGGCACCCTGCAGACCCGGATACTTCGGTATGACTGCCTGATCCTGTCTCCGGCCGAGCAGCGTATCGGCGAGCGCCTCGATGCGCTGATCGAGAAGGGGCAGCCGTTTACCCTCGCGCAGGTATCACCGCTCGATGACGGCACAGCCGTCTGGTTGGTGGGGATCGCGCTCAAACGGGGCCGCATCCGCTCATCGAGGACCCGAGCTGCGGGACCGAGACACCCCTCGGTGTACACACCGGTCCGGAGCCGCCCATGACCGCGCACGAGATCGCCAGTGCACCAGCGCGACTGCCGCTGTCGGGCGAGCGTGACCCGTTCGGCGACGGGCAGGAATGGTCTGTCGTCCATCAATGCCGCGATATAAACGGCCAGGTGGTGCGCGTGCTGTATGAGTGCCGCTATCTCATCGAGAGCGGTCGCGGCCGTGCCCATGTGACCGAACGCCGCTGGCACGACGGTGAACACGAATCCCGTGATGTCGAACCGACCGACTAACGCCGCCGTCGTTGATTCCGTGTTCATCGTCGGCTGCATCGGCACCAGAATTCCGGTGCCGGATGCCATTGCAGCGCCTCGCTGTTCGGAGTACACCGATGCCCGTTGAATCCCGGGACGAGATCAAAAAGGACACCCGCGGCTATATCAAGGTCAGCCTCGACTTCCTCGAGAACCACAAGACCACACCGATGTCGCCGGTCGCGAAACTAACTTTGATCGAGTTGTGGATCTATTGCGCCCGTAACCGCACCGACGGTGTTGTCGCCACCTCTCGAGCTCGCAAGGTGCCGCGACGTATCCGAGACGTTCTCACCGCGGCCGGATCCTGGCATCACCACGAGTGCACCACGGCGACACCATGTCTGCATGGCGTGTGCACGGTGGCGGCACCGTGCGGTCAGGGCTTCTACCTCATGCACGACTACGGCAAGCATCAAACCCTCTACGCCGATCGCGCCACCAGAGCTGGCAAGGACACCCGCGGCTACATCAAGGTCAGTTTCGACTTCCTCGAGAACCACAAGACCGGACCGATGTCCCCGGTGGCGAAACTGACTTTGATCGAGTTGTGGATCTATTGCGCCCGTAACCGCACCAACGGCATCATCGCCACCGCCCACACCCGCAAGATGGCGCCACGACGCATCCGTGACGTCTTCACCACAGCGAGATCCTGGCACCACCACGCATGCACCACGGCAACACCATGCCGCCACGGTGCGTGCACAGTGGCGACACCATGTCGCCAAGGTTTCAGCATCATGCACGACTACCGCAAGCATCAAAACCACTACTGCGACCACTCTGGAAAGGGCGAAAAGGCCAGATCAGCAGGTCAATCGGGGAGGCAGGTGAGAGCGGCGGACACAAGCGCATCGGCGAGCGAAACTGCCACCGAAATCGCTAGCGAAACCACTGACGCCGGGGCTGGCCTCGCGTACGCGTCTCACAAGTTACAAGTCATATATCCTTCTATTCCTTTGGGAGACAACCCTGCGGTTCGTGACGCGCGGGAAGGAAAACCGCTCCCACCGCCGAGACCGGCACTGCGCCGACGCCACGGCGGCGAGGACGTCGCTGACCGGCTCAATGCCGCCGCCCCGGAGATCCCGGCGACCCCGGCGATGCGCCAACGCGTGCTGGCCCGACTCGCACCTGATGCCGTGGAAGTCCTGGCAGACCCGCATGCCGGTGCCGTCCGCCGCGCCCAGGCTCAGGCCGACCTCGATCGTGCCGCTGCGCTGATCGATGCTCGCGCCGAGTTTCTCGATACCGGCGAGGTGGGCGAAAACCCCACGGTAGACCGGCTTTTCGACCCGCACGGCGATACGGGCTATGCCCGCCGTATGGCCGCCGCGCAGCAACGGCTGCCCGTCCCGGACCCCGTCACCCCTGGCGAGGTCCGGGCTATGGCGTTCCGGCTGGCCCGCGACCACATTGACGCCATCACCCGCCACGGCGGCCGCGCACCTGGCAGCGCTCGCGAGTCCCTGCGCGCCGAACTCGAAGTGCTCCTCGGCGATGGAGTGCACCAGGACCTACTGCGCACCGAGCTGGCCGCGATGCTCAATTCCGGCGTCTGGGCGGCCTCGAAACTGCGTGAACGCATCCAAGCAGCGCGCCTATGACCGGGGGACACTGGGAGCGCGCAGAGATCTGCGATATCGAAGCCGAACAGCAGATCCTCGGCGCGGCGCTCTACACCGAAGCCAACACCGACGTCGCGCGCATGGTCGCCGACATCCCCACCGACGCGTTCTACCAGCCCGCACACCAACTGCTGCACGCCACCCTGGTCGACGTGCTGCGCGACGGACAGCCCGCCGACCCAGCGGTGATCCTCGAAAAGGCCAGCAGTAGGGGAGAACTCGGCGACCGTCGACAGCAACTGCGCACGCTCACCCTCCAGATGCTCGGCAAGGGCATACCCGGATCGGTCCCGTACTTCGCCGACCGCATCATCACCCTCTGGCACGCCCGCACCGCCGTCGCCGAAGCCACCCGGATGATCCAGAAACTGCACGTCCTGCACCAGACCGGGGACCTGTCGTTAACTGGTCAAGTCGTCGCCCGCGCGCGCGAGGGGCTCGATGTGGATTTCACCGACCTTGCCGCACCGGGAGTTTCGGCGTTGCCGCCGTCGGTGGCCGAGCTGCTGGCCGGAAGCGACTCCTACGACTGGCTGATCCCACAGTTGTTCGAGTACGGCGACCGCATGATCCTCACCGGCATCGAAGGACTCGGGAAATCCACGCTGCTGGCCCAGATCGCGTGCGCGGTCACCGCGGGCCTGCACCCGTTCCTCGCCGCCCCGATCACCGGTCACGGTGCGCCGCAACGGAGTTCGCATCGGGTGCTGGTCATCGACGCAGAGAACCTTCCCGGTCAGCTGCGCCGGCGCTACCGCAACATCGTCGCCCGCGTCGACGCGGTCTGCGACCAGCAGAACCACCCGCACCCTGACTGGAACGACGAACTGCGCATCGAGGCCCGCCCCGACGGCGTACGACTCGAGGATCCGCGCGAACTACGCCGCATCGAAGCCGCCATCGCCGCCCATCAACCCGTGCTCGTCGTGGCCGGGCCGCTGTACCGGCTCAACGCCCTGGACACCGAAGCCGCCGATGGTGCCCGTGAGCTGGTGCGGATCCTGGATCGGTTGCGCGTGAAATACCGGTTCACGCTGATCCTGGAAGGACATATCCCGCACGCTGCCGATGGCCGGTCGCGGTCGGTGCGCCCGATCGGGTCGTCACTGCTGCTGCGCTGGCCGGAGTTCGGGTACGGCATCGTCCCCGGACGCGGGCACGAAGACGAAGAGCATCCGACCGTGGTGAACCTGCGCCAATGGCGCTACGCCCGCGACGAGCGCCTGTTCCCGCACGAACTGCACCACTCCACTCATGGCCTGCCGTGGACGCCGTCCGCGAACTACTTCCACCTATGCCGAAGCCGAGGAGTCTTCGACGGATAAGGGAGACGAATTGTATTGCTCAACAACGAAATGGAGGTATTGAAGATCGAAATTCAGTGAAATAGACTGTGAGCCAGGGGATTTCATTGTGGCTAGCACCATCGAAATCTCCTGTTCGAATTGAATACTGCATCTACGGGAGAAGCGATGAAAATCGTCATGGAACTGCACTGCCCGGAAGCGCACGACAGCGCTGAGGCTTCTGGGCAGTCGACCGCGTCACGGATCGTGTCGAGCCTGACGCGTTTGCTGTCGGGGCGGCGTTGCCCCACCTGCCCGGCGCAACCCCTCGAGCCGGGGCTCACGCAAGTCGGTGGGCAAGAACGCGAAACCGGGTACTGCCCGTGCTGCCAGGCCACCTGGTTGCCCGGCTCGCGCATGCGGCTACTTACCGCAGGGCGGCTCGTCGGCATCGAAGCCGCTGCCCGTCACGGGGTTCGGTCATGATCCGCCGCGCCACCCCCGATATCCGGTTCGCCCGCCGCGTGCTCGACACGATCGCCCACCTGCCCGACCACCCGCACCACCCCGGTATGGAATGGGACCAGCGGGCCTACCGATTCATCCACATCCACGACATCATCCACGCCGATACGGGTGCGCCGGTGTGCCGGACCACGATGTGCTTCGCCGGGTGGGTCGTCGAACTCGACCCCGACGTCGCCTGGGCCTACGACTCGATGACACTGCGCACCGCGGGCCTGGCCGACGACACCACCTGCCCACCGGTCCAGCTGGCCCCGGACCTGACCACCGCCCGCGATCTGACCACCGGCCGCAACCTGCGCGCCAGCGCCTACGCCAGGCGACGGCTCGGACTCACGGTGCGCCAGGCCGACGAGCTGTTCTTCGCCACCAACACCCTCGACGACCTCACCGAGGCCATCGACCGCATCGGCAAGGGGCAGCTGTTATGAGTGCCGTCATCACCGCCACCGCGCTGGTGGAGAAGGTCCGCGAACTCGTCGCGGCCACACCGGATGCCACCACCCCCACCGCTGCCGAGCACCCACACGGTGACCGCTACGTCGTGCGCGACGCCGATGGCCACTGGCAAGGGTCACGGCTGATCGGTCGCGCGTTACTCGACCTCGGTGCCGATCCCGAGCTGCTCGCCGAACACGACGCCTACGCCCTCAGCGCCGCCGCCACGGTCATGCATTTCGTGCGTTTCGGCGTGTGGGGTCAAGACCTGTTGTGGCTCAACGTCGTTCAATCCCACGAAGGCAAAGGACACCGATGGTGCGACGCGATCGACGTCGCCGATCTGCGCATCCGAGGCGTCGCCGGGAGCAGGTTATGAGGCCACTGCTGCCTCCCGGAACCTGCAACCCGATCACCATCGCGAAGCTGCCGTCGCACGGTGCTCAACCCGAACGATGGGCGGCGACCACTGTCTACCGCGATCAGGCTGGGCGCATTCGTCACCTTCGCGCCATCCACACCGATCCCGACGCCGCCGCAGGCGCGCTCGAGGAAAAACTAGACGAACTCGGAATCCGCTGATGCCACAACACAATCCAACACCTGACCGCGCCCTCGTCGACGAGATCGACGCCCTCGTCGATGAACAACTCGCGGCCGTCCCCGATAGCGGCGCACGCGAGATATGCCCGCACTGCCACGACGAATGGCACTCTCTACCAATCCGCAAAACGCTACTGATGATGCGACAGCTCTACTGCGGATGCGAGGACTGCGACCGAATCCTCGACGCCTACGACTACGCCAGCGACACCAGCCCCATCATCTGCCCCGGCTCAACCTTCCACGGCCCCCTCGAACCACTCGAAATACGCGCCGCCCGAGCCGGCGTCATCGTCATCGATATCGACATCGCCGCACTACTGCGCGAGCCTCGTGCCCCGTCACCCGTGCCGCTCCCACCCGCGCCACCGGACGGGTGTGCGCTGCGGTTCCCGTTCCCCGCGGCCGAGGTGTACCGGGGACCGGTCTGGGCCTATCGGCTCTCACGACCCTGGCGCGACGCCGACTATGTCACGGTCATGCACGTCGAGCGGGATATCGACACAGGCTCCGGACCCGCCCCTATTTCCGAAACCGCGCTGTTCCGGTACTTCCCGCCCGGCACACCACAACCACCGTCTCGAGAATCGTTCCTCGTCGGAGCACAACTCATGTCCGTTATCGACGACGACAGCGAGGCCGGAGACTACCGAGCCGCCGTCGACGGGTACGGCGTCAACATCGAAATCGGTGACCATGGCGCACGCCACCGCGCCGACGGGCACGTCGACCCAGACCTGTTCGTCCAACAGGTCACCGGCCAAATGGTCGTTGCGACAGTGGAATAACTCATTGGTGGATCCGACTGCCGATCAGGCACAACGATCGGCGGTCGGTCCGTCGCCCAGCAGTGAGTCTGATGTCGGTTGCCGACGCCCTGCCAGTCGCGGGACCACCGACAGCAGCTAATCCGCCGAGGGAACATGTTTCAGATCCGCTAGGCGAGACCGATCTTGTCGACGGCGACCGAACGCACTGTCGCGCCGAGATGCGCGCGACCTGAGAACGCACGCTTCAGCTGAAGCCAATTTGTGGCATCGCGTGACACGAAGGTCTGGCGGGATCGTCCAATCGCGATCTAGATGCCTTGGAAGGTCTGGCCGGCGATCATCGAGGAGTTGTTCAGCGTGAATGATGTCTCGAACGGGCGAGCATCTGGAGTTCCGTCCAGCATGAGATTTCCAGTCACCCGAAGAAGCGGAGAGGCATCGGTGGCTGACTGGACATCAATCGCGTTGACGTTGTACCCAGCCTGCGGGAATCGGACGAGCTGCTCGAAGATCGCCGTCGTGCCCACGTACGGAGTGTCCCCGACTGTGAGTTGCGCATCCTCGGCATACCAAAGCTCCAGTGTGCTCTGCCGGGCCGTGAGCTGCGCGAAGTAGAGGGTGGTGAAAGCCTTGGCATTCTCTTGGGTGAAGTATTGCTTGACGGTGTCGTCGACCATGACAGTCCTCCTGATCAATTCCAGGAAGTGATTCGCGGAGATGTCGGGCCGGGTCTCCGCAGTTGTCGCCAGCTTCGCCACCAGGGCGTGCAGGTCCTGCATCGCAACCACCTGAGCAGCCAGACAATCGCGATGCGCGGCCAACACCCGCGCCATTGACGTGGTGCCCGCGAGCACGTTCGCGATCTGGTCCAATCCCAGACCCAGCTGACGCAATGCCAAAACCTGATACAGGCGCTGGACTTCGGCTTCGGTGTAGAGCCGGTGACCGGTATTGGTGCGCCCGGCCGGGCGCACCAACCCGATCCGGTCGTAGTGATGCAACGTCCGAACCGTCAATCCGGCCTCGGTCGCGAGCTCACCGACCTTCCACACCTGATCGATTCCCGTCTCGTCCATCCGCTTCCATCTCACTTCCACCGACGCACCTTGCGCTGGTACCGCCGACGCTAGGACCTGACGCTACGTCAGGAGCAAGCCGAAACTTCCTGCTGAATCACGCGACAACAACGCTACGAAAACATGCTGTATTGCCGCATATCGGCTGTTGGGAACGCGGATTCAGTCAATCAGCAATGCGATAACCCGTTCCCTTCTGTACTGCTGTCGGTGGTTCCCCAAGTGGCAACGTGGTGGTCCCACAATGGGGCGGCAATCGACATCTGATGCGGTGGCCGCCGCCGTCAGCGTCGGACCGTTGCTCGCCGATGGCGGCTACCGCGGTGTCCGGAAATCCGAGCGCATTTGAGGTGCGGAGAGGATTCCGATTACGATCTCTGCACTTTGAGGGGGAATCGCGATGGAACGTGTCTTGCGGATCGCCGAAGTCGTGGTGACGCTCCTGTCCTGGGTTGGCACCGTGATGTACCTGGCCATGACGTTCTTGATCTTGCCGTGGCAGAAGGTCGGAAACTGTGCGGGCATCTGCGAAAGAATGTCAACGCCCGCATGGATCGCTCTGGCGGTCGCTGGAATCGGAATTCTCGCAGCCCTCGTTGCGATGAACGTGCTGGCTTTGATCAGAGGCTGGAAGTTGTTGTGGGCGTGGCCACTGCTCGGTCTGATGCTACTCGCCGTTGTCTTGGATGTGGCGGGGCCGATCGTGGCTTAGCGTGCGGTTAGTGCAGCGAATGCTCCTCCACCACAAGGGTTTAACGTAACAGTGCGCAGCTGGATCTCTCGCTTGGGGCGATCCAGCGTGTAGTGTGGCCGACTAGTCGCCGAGATCGGGGAGGGGCAAGATTCGTGCGTGTCCATCATCTGGATGGCGGGGGAACGCGGCCTTTTGGGGGCCGCTTGATCGATGGTCGCCCGAGAGTGCTGCGCCGGGCAGAAGTCGCGAATCACTGCCTGCTGATCGAGCACCCGTCAGGGTTGGCTCTGGTTGACACCGGCTACGGGGAGCAGGCGCTGGTCAGGCCCGAAGTTTGGGTGGGGCGGCAGGTCATACGACGCACGAACCCCATTCTCGACCAAACGATTGCCGGGCAAGTGCAGGCATTGGGATTCTCGCGCAAGGACGTTCGCGACATCATCGTGACCCACCTGGACCTGGATCACGCAGGTGGCCTGGCGGACTTTCCGGACGCAAATGTACATGTCTATCAGGCCGAGCTGGATGCCATGACGGGCCCGTACGGAGGTCGCGAACGATTCCGATATCGGCCAGTGCAGATCGAGCACGGACCCAAGTGGACGACCTACGGGGAGCCCGACAGCCGCGATGACCACTGGTTCGGTTTCCGGGCGGTGCGCGAGTTGCGAGGCCTTCCTCCAGAGCTACTGGTGGTCCCGCTGGCGGGACATACCCGTGGGCATGTCGGCGTTGCGGTCGACACCGGGAACGGCTGGTTGCTGCACGCAGGGGACGCATACTCCTATCACGGCCAAATGGAAGACCTGCCGCGCATGCCGCTAGGGGCGAGCGCTTTCCAGCGGTCGGTGGACACACTGCGTGGGTTGCGGGTCGAAAATCAGCGGCGGCTGCGGGAGCTGGTACGCGATCATCGCGACACGGTGACGGTGTTCTCTTCGCACTGCGCTACAGAGTTCGAGCGATTACGCACCGAAAACTTGGGCGGAAGCGAACCTCGCTGACTACGGATGCCAGGCCGAGGCGTAGCGTCGTCGCCGATCGGCGTGCCACATGCCCGATCTCAGTGCAGTTGACACCATGCCATCCTGCCTTGGCAGGCAAAGCGTTTCGCTGTACGCATGGCGACTCAACTTCTTTCCAAAGTCAGGTACGGGCTACACCGCGATGGCAAGCGGGCCGTCGACGGGCGTGAGGTGGTAGATCCACCAAGGTTTGAATGGCAGCTCGCTTACGTCCAGAGAAACCCACATCGGCTGTTCCTCTCCGGTCTCGAGATCCTTGATGACGGAGTGTTCCAGGGCGCTTCCCACCGATGCCCAGCTCTGGGGAAACTCCGCATTCCACAAGCTGTTCCACTCCGGCGCATGGCGGCAGGCATCGACAACGGCATCGACTTCCTCCTGCGGCACCAGGCCTGGCGACATGAGTTTGAGGCCTTGCGTCATCAACGCCGCCTCGAGGAACCAGTTCGTCAGGACCTCGCGCGCGGCAGGCTCGTTCACCAACCACTCGACGATGCATCGACCAGGAACCAGACCAGGAAATGCATTCAGGTACTTACTGTTTGCTGCCTTCACCTTGAACAGCGGGACTTCATAGAAACATGCCGGCCCGGGGTACGCCTCCAAGATCCGTAGGTCCCGAGCCTCGATCGGGTAGTCCATGGAGACGCTCGATGGGATGAGGCCGGTACGGGTAACGGCGAGAATCATCCGACCCCACCACGTGGGAAGTGCGAGAGCCCGGATGATCGCTTCGAACGATGCGATGCTCAATGTGCGCGTGCCATTCTCGGCCTTCTTGATCTGATCGGCGCTCAGACCCACAAGGTTTCCAAGGTCCTCGGGCTTCTCCAGCCCGACCTGCAGGCGGCGCACCCTCAACCACTGACCGACTGCCTTCGTGACCTCTTCCAACGCCTGCCTCCCCTTTCGGATCGCCGGGACACGTTGTCCCCTAGATGATCTTGACTAGAACACCGGCACAAATCGAGACTCGGTCAATGAGCATCGACGTGAACCGCTGGGCCGCAAGCGATGTCATCGATCGGTACAAATATCTCGAAGAAGCATCGATGATCATCGCGCCGCCGACCGCAAGATCTGAACCGGAGATATCACCTCGCGGGGCAACCGTTAATCGTATCTCCACCCGCGGCCACCGCCTCGATGAAGGTGACGCACATCATGGAGTGAGTGACGCGGAAGCTGTTCCTGCATAACGGATCTCATGCCAACGGCTCGGCGTACAGCTGCCGCCCTCGCTCGCTTGGATGAACGCCCTCCGCAACACTTCGCAAGTCCGACCATGCCCGCGGCGCCGACATTTCGGCGGCACCCGCGGGTCGACCGACAATGGCCGACTCGACTCGGCCAAAAAGGGGGTTCGTTGTGCAAATCCGAAGACCGGTCCTATTGAACTTGCCGCTCGCCCGGCTCCTACTCAACACGCTGCGGACCAAACCGCATTTACACGACCAATCCGTGTGGCGGGAGGACCGCGCGGAAGGAGTAGCGCACTGCGTGGCCGGGTGGACGGTCGAGCTCAGCGGCGCCGTGTGGGGGCCATTGCCCGGAATGGTGACATGGCAAGGTGAGGTGCGATCAATCCCGGTGCTGGCCTGGGAACTGCTCGGCCTCGACCCAGTGCAGGGCAGGCAGCTCTGTTATCTGAGCGACGAAGCCGAAGTCGTCGCGGTGCTGGAGCAATGGGTCGAACAGGCGTGCGTTCACCAGCGCACGCAACTCGCCGCGCTGCAAGCCGACTTCTATCGCGCCAGCTGACCGACCGGCAGCCAGTCGGTGAAACATGTTGGAGTGCACCGCACAGCGGAGAAGCGCGAACACGGATACTGCAGCGTATGGCGGGTCACGTTGGCGCATCACCATGTTATCTATCGAAGCGCGCTACAGTAGACAACATGGTGAGCGGTAAAGTGGCACAGGGGGATTCAGGCGGATGACCGACATCGAACCCGCACTAGGTCTGACCCGCGACCTCGAAGACGCCGTTCACGACCTCATCGGCCACCGCTACCACACTCACACCGACGCTGACGGTGAAACCCACAGCGGCTACCGAGAATCGGTGTACGACAGCGTCCGTGCCGAACTTGCCGCGCGACTAGGAAGCGGCGGCATGCTGCGACCACGCAGCCTGCCCCCGGCCTGGGTCGAGGGCCTGGACTGGCTCACCGAGGTCGACACCACCGTGGGGTCCTGGTGCCCGGACGCCGGTGCCGACAACGGCCAACCCGACACAGTGCGACGCCTCAACCAACTCGCCGCAATGCGGTGGACACCCGCAAACTCCGAAGCCCTGCACCACTGGATCACCGAACTTCAACGCTGGGCCAACAGCGGCGAAGCGCTACTCGAACCGAAGCGTCACTGGGAACTCGTCGCGCCCTGCCCCGCCTGCGGAGTCCGCACCGTCCACCGCCCGGACGCCACCGGTGAACCCGTCCGCCAAGCCGCACTGCAGATTACCGCAGACGGTTGCATCTGCCAGTCCTGTCGCACCGGCTGGGCGCCGACCCACTACCGGCTCCTCGCCGCAGCGCTTGGATGCCAACTCCCTGCGGGCGTCCTGGAGTAAGAGCCTGACGCAAGATCACCGCGCCGCGCTCACGGGAGATGACCATGGCTACCCGGGAAGCTGGTTGTAGAGCCGGACGAGCTCTTCGGCGGTGGCACGCGCGTTGTCGCAGCCGCAAGTCGTACGCGCATTCGGCCAGAACTCGTCGGCGGCATGAGCTGATACCCTCGCTCAAGACACTCGAATGGGGGCAGCGATGGCGACGACGCAAATCGACTACGGCCGAGCCCAGATCGCGGCGTTTAACGAGGCCGCCCGTGCCGGAGTCATCCAGTTCGATGAGCGGGCCGTCCGCGAGGCGGTGCAGCTGTACGACCAAATGATCGACAGGCTGAAGGGCATCCGCAAGAAGCTGGGTAGCATGAACGATCTACAGGGCTTCGGCGGTTTCCCATCCGCTCTGCAACTTCGTGACGGCTTTTCGAAGAAGGCGGCCGACGGCGTCGAAGTGATAAACCAGCTGATAGATGGTGCCATGCGACTGCAAGAAGCGTACTTGCGCGCTGGGAAGCTGATCTCGGAAGCTGATCTAGCTAACGCAAACAGGATAAAGATCCTTGAAGAATCGTCGGTCACAAACAACGGACTTCAATGAAACATACCCGAACCGCTCTGGCCTTGGCCTCTATCGCCATCCTGTCGGCAGGCTGCACAGGCCGCGAGAGTGACGGAACGGCAGATGTGACCGCGGCGACGACCCAGAAGCCTAGCAACGCTGTTTCGGTGAAAGCTGCACCTACCCAGCCCAAAAATAGTCGCAGTCCAGTTGCATTCGATCCATGCACCGAAATCGACGATGCAACCATAACGACGGCAGGATTCGATCCAGGGACTCGTGAGAGAGCTGACCAGATTCACGATAATTACGCGTTCATCGGTTGCACCTTCGATCGAAAACAAGACGTTCGCGGCCAGACTCTTTCAGTGGGGTCGTTAACGATCACTTCAGGCAATATTCCCGTTGACGAATTCCGTACACGCGAAGGATCTGCCGCATCCGAAATAAAGGTAAATAGCCGTGAGGCGCTCACTTATCGTAGGCCAGCAGAAGAAGCTTGCTACGTCGTGATGAATGGCCCCGATGCAACCATCAATGTGAGGTTGGACAGTTCGGCGGCGCTGACAGACTGGCGAGCTTGTGATCACGTCCAGGAGATCGCCGAGGTAATCGAATCAGCACTTCCGCGCAACAAATAGGCCGCTAGTTGCCCATATCGCGGGTGAGGCGGATTATAAGTTCGGCAAGAGTTCCGATCTGTTCATCCGTGATCGTCAGAGTTTCCGCCCCGTTGACAACTTCAATCGTTCCATTCCATTTGCCAACCTCTGTAGCAATACCCAACGCACCACTCGGCTTCAGGCGGCCATCTTTGATCCAGACCTCAGTGGAATGCCCGGCGAGGGGCTCGTAGCCATGCTGCTCCCGGTATTCGCGTTCGACCGACGCCCCGTCGTCAAGCAGGGGAGTAATCCACGCACCACCACTCCATGTAGTTTTTGAAGAGAAGATGCAATAGCTTCCCTTCTCCATCAATTTATCCGCAGCAGGGCCATCCACGGATCGAAACCCCCCGATATGAAGCTCAGTCTGGAAGAACTCCACCAGCGGATCACAAAACTCCTTTAAGGTGTGCCGAGGTGCATGTGGTGCGTCATTGTCATTATTGCCGTTGTCGCAACCCGCGATCAGCGCCGTTGCAGCGACCGCTAGGCAGACCGCCATTGTCCGATTCAAGCTTCGCTTCTTACGCCTCGGAGCCTCCATAAGTTGAATGATGGCATTCATCTGACACCGTCTCGCCCTTGAAGCACCAGGGTCGACATGTTTTGCAGTTCGTCCTTCAGAGCCCCGCCTTTATAGGTTTTCAAGATGTTCATCAAATCGCTGTGGAGTTCGACTGCATTGCCAGCAGCGCCGACGCTGTGCTGGTAATCTTTCAGGTTGCCGTCGGACTCGAATAGATTGCTGTATCGAGGATCGTGCGGCAGGAAGCCATTCTGCGCCTGTATCACCTGGGCTACCTGGTAGAACTGGCGCGCAGGGAAGAATTCATGAGAATTGTCGACGTGCGAGCTGCCGATTGCGGGTGGATTGTATGACATTCCGATCAGGTTCATCTTTGCATAGCTGTTGCTCATGTCGATTACCGGACCGAAGAGGTCTTTCACCACGGGTATCATCTTCACGCCGCTGGTTACGGCACCCTTGAACCCGTCGTAGGCTGCACCCTTGTCGGCAAATTCATGAATCGCATCACCGACTCCAGTTACACCCCGTGCGCCAATTTCGGTCTCGATCCCCTTGTCGACGAGCCCCAAGATAATCCCAGAACCTGTTGCTAAGCCATTTTCGGAATTATCCGGGTCCGATAGAACTGACTGGGTCCATAATGCTTGTAACTGTCCAGCGGTATCGAGGGCTCGGGCATTGAACTGGATCGCGGCGTCCTTGTCGGAATCGATCACCGCAAAGATTTTCTGAGCACCTTCGCGGTAGACATCATTTACGTCATCTGGAGCTTTGAATCCGGGGGTGTTGAGGTATTTGTCGCCGTCTACGCCTGCCAAGTTCGCGATGTATGGACTCAGCGCGGAGGAAATTCCTTGCACCGCATGCGGATTGATGTCGCCGAGCGAGTGTGACTTGCCTCCATCAACGTGGAGCAGGTCCGCCGGTCCCTTCGCGATGTATTCCGCGAGACCGGAGGCGGCCTCTCCGGCGCGCATGGAGGTGTTGTGATCAGGTGAGGTTGCATCGGTTTCGATCCAGGACAGCATCTTTCCGACGGCCGTACCATCGTCGTTCCAGTGATGCCGCATCAGCGGATCGAGGACCTTGTTCGTGGTGTTGCCCGGCTCGAGGCCGTCGCCGTGCAGGATGTCGTGCACGGCCCCCTTGTCCTGGCCAGCTACCTCGACCATGCGCTGAACGAGTCCATCAGCTGATCCGTCACGGTGGTCGGTCGATATCAGCGTGTGGGAGTCGACTTGGGGGGCTATCTCCGCGGCCCGTTGCAGCAGGGATTTGTTGATCTCACTGCCGGGCATCGAGCCCATGTCGGCCTGGCTGATCATCTCGGTCACCTTCGACAGGCCGAGGCCGCCGATGTTGGGAGCAGGCTTGCCCTGTGACACGTCGTAGTGATTGGTGAGCACGTTCTGCATAGACTTCGGTATTTGACTGAGGCCGCCCTTGCCGCTGTTGGGGAGCTGCTTGTCATCGGCGGCAACCGGGCCCGCGTTGACCGAGGGGTTGGAGATGATCTGGAACGAGTTCGCCAGGGCCTTTTGCGCGTCTGGTGGCAGCTTGTTCATGATCTGCTGGATTTCGGTCGTGCTCTTGCTGTCGAGGGATCGGCTGATCTGGTTCAGGTATTCCATTTGGGATGCGGGGATGGTTGTGGTGTCGCCGCGCTGGAGTGCGGCGATCTGGTCGGGGGTGAGGTGTCCGGCTTCGGTAATGCGTTGGACTGCTTCGGGACTCAGCTTCGACGGGTCGTCGGCGAGTTGCTTGCCGTCACTGTTGGCTTGGTCGCCGCCGAGCGCGGCGGCGGAGATGAAGGAGGCGCGCAGGTCGGCGCGGGCGGCGTTGAGGTCGTTGCGGACCGCGATGTCGGCTTGCATGGTGGTGCGGACGGCGTCGTTGAGTTCGGCTTGCAGGTCCAGCAGTTTCTGGGATTCTTCGGCCGAGGGGTTCGCGTCGGGGTGGGTGAGGGAGAGGGTTCTGCCGATGAGGTAGCGGCGGTTCTGGGCTTCGGTGAGGGCTCCGCGTGCGCGGCGTAGTGGGGCGTTGATTTCGTCGTAGCCTTGTTTGGCGCGTTGGCCGAGGGCGTCGAGCTTGTCGGCGAGGGTTTGCATTGTTTTCTGGTCGGCGAGCGCGCGGGCTTGGGCGGTGTCGGCGCAGCGGCCTTCCCAGTGGGTTCCGTTGACTTTGGTGACGGCGTCGACGTATTGGGCGAAGAGTTCCTCGAAGTCGGCGCCGATGGCGATCCATGCGTCGCCGAGTTCGGTGAGCATTTCCGGTTTGGCGGTGTTGATGAAGGTCCGCGGGTCCATGCGTTGCGGCCTTACGCGTTCCAGTCGCCGGTGGCTTGGCGGTAGATGTTCATGATCTGGTCGGCGTTGTTGTCGTCGGCGTTCTTGTATTCGCGGGCGACGTTGGCCATGACATCGCCGGTTTCGCCGAGCCGTTCTTTCACGGTGGGCAGCAGCGTGTGCATGAGCAGGTCGGTGGTGATTTGTTCACCGACGGTGACCGAGACCAGGACCGGGCTGGTGTGGGGGCCGATGGGTCGCTTGGGTCGCACTTTGGCGGCTTCGTCGGCGAGGTTGTGCAGCTTGGTTGCGAGTTGCTCGAGGATTTCCAGATCGGCTTTCAACGTTCCCATAGCTCCCCCGGGTGGCGATTGGAACCGACTCACGACCAGGCCACACTAACACCTGCGCCAGCACCTGAGGTGTGTCGAGAACGCTTTGCCCAGTTGGGTTTTCGGTTGATTCCTTGGCCGCGATGGATGGGCGGTGCGTGTTAGGCTGGCTCGCCTCATGTATCGGCTTCGGGGCTCATCCAGGGGGAACCAAAATGAGCGATAGCGACAAGCCCGCGCAGGCTATTCCCGGCATTCAGGATCTGCTGGATCAGCGTGATACCCAGGCTGCTGTGCAGAAGGCCGCGGACGCTCAGGCCAGGACCGGGCGCGCGGACACCGAGCTGGGTGATCTTGGTGCGGGTACAGACCCGGATTTCGTGCGCACCGAAGAGCACTTCGAAGGTATGACCCTCGAGGCCATGTACGCCGCGGTACATGGCGGTGCCGATGGCGGCGGCATGGACGCAGCGGGATTGAAAACCCTGCGACAGACCTTGTTCGACTGCTATTCGGAACTGGCGAACGCCTCAACGTTCAACCTCATGGGGATGAACCGGATCTTCGGCAACGGCCTGTGGCAAGGTGCCAGCGGTTCGGCCGCGCAGACGGCGTCGGAGCAGTATTCGAAGGTCGCCAATCAGGTTGCGCGGGTATTCGAGTCGCTCAGTGGTCGACTCGACTCGCTCGCGTGGGCGGCCGAAGCCGTCCGGCTCGCGGTGCCCGCGCCCCCGACGACGGTGACAGTCGGTCCGGATCCTGACAACACTCAACAGTCCGTGCTGCCGGGCTTGGTCAACCCCAGCTACTCCGATCAGCTCGACGACGCGCGGGAAGAAGCACGCCAGGCCGCTATCCGAGCTTTGAACAGCGTGTACAAGGGCAACTTCCCACCAGCAGGTTCGGGCGTGCCGACCTATCTCACCGTGCCCGAACTCGGCGGCGATCAAGGGCCCGGTGTGGGAAATGGTTCCAACACCGATGGCTCTAGAGCCAACGCGTCGAGCACGACCGGGGCAGAGGACACCGGTTCCCAACAGCCGACAACGCCGAGCGCCGCGGCACCCTCTGACTCCAGTCCGACCACGACAACACCAGCAGGCACCAACACCGCCAGCACTTCCGGGATTCCGAATAATCCCAGTACAACAACCACCGCGGCCGGCCTCGGAAATGCTCCGACGTCGACGGGCAGTGGGCCGGGTTCGGGCACCCCCGCCGATGCCGGACACGGCACGAACCGCAATACGCTCGGCGGGCCGGGCACCACATCCCGCCTGGGTGGGCCCGGTAGTTCGGTTCCCGGGGTACCCGGTGTAGCAGCACCCGCAGCGGGAACCTCACGAGCCGCAGGCGGGTCGTCTGCTCGTTCCGGTATCGGCTCGACTGGGGCGCCCGGTGCAGCGGGTCGGCGCAAAGACGGTGAAGACGACGGCACCCACCACTCACCGGACTACCTGCGTGGTGTCGCATCGGATTGGACCGAGGGTTTGGACACACCGGTCGAGGTGATCGGCGAGGGCTTCGTTCCCGATAGCGATCCGCTGTTCACCGCCGAGCCGACGTGGACCCCGCCCCCACGCTCGCACAACTTCAGCGCCTCACCCGCTGAGATGAACACCGCGCCAACCGGATACACACCGGCCGAGGCCCGAACAGAGCAGGGATCCTCGACACCGAGCACACCAGGTCGTGGCGCACAAACCGAGGCAATACCCAGCATGAGCGCGGGTGGCCCGCAGACAGAGACGGTACCCGCGCCCGGGGACAACACTGCCGCCGTGAACCCAACAACCGCTTCCAGCGGGGCGAAACCCGCCGAATTCTCCGGCGCGGGCCCCGCGTTGGATGATCTTCTCTCCGAATACGGTTGGGATATGGACACCACCGCGGACAACCCCGATTCTGGCGTGGACGCCACTGCCGCCGATGATCGGACATCCGAGCGATCCGAGACAGCGGGCCCAGGCTCGAGCCAGTGAAGACACAGACTGTCTGGACCTTCACTCCGGACGAATTCGCGTGGGTGTGGGCCGAAACCGGCCTCGATGAGTACCCGGACCCCATCCGCATCATCGAATCAGTAACCACCCACGACGAATACCGGCAGCTGCTCGCCCAGATCGGCGCTCGATACCCACACCGTGGCGACCCTGACCTCACCGGACCGCTAAGGGTCCTCGCCAACCCCGATCTGCGGATCGTGTGTAAAGGCCGATCCCTCAACTCGCATAAGCGAATCCGATCCCTTGCTGCGGCCGTCGCCGACCTTGGCGTCGTGCTGTTTCAGAAACCGGGCGCGACAACCGATTTCGGCGGCGATATCAAGCTGGTTGTCACCCGGCGTCAGAACCTCGGCAGACACATCGCCGCCACGATGCCACCTGCGCAGGTAGGCGCTGTCGGACAGATGGCTGGTTACACACCGCGAGTCCGGGGACAGCAGCCACCCAGTTCGTGGAAGAACGCCTCCACCGGCGACCGCCCCGTCGAAGAACGCATTCGCACCTTGCTGCGGCTACCCCGTAATGTCGAGGGGCACTTGCGCATCGAACGTTTTCTTCATGAACCGCGACCACATCCACCCGAATATCTGAGCTGGATCGACATCCGCCAAGACCATCCAGCTGCCGGCCGTTACCTGTTCACCGTCGACGACAACGACACCCTCGTCATCCCGGCATCAGCAGAGATTATAGCCAACGAGCTGCATAACCGCGCCGCGCTCGATCACCTCTGACTACATCTCGCCCCACATCTCCAGCACTCACATGAATCGTTGGGCGGATGGGGCGGATCGTCCAGGCCCACATCCTTGAAGGTTTGTCGGAAAGCCCTGATGATTAGTTTCCAGTAGTCGGTACCAGTTCTACGGCGCGGGAGTCGCAGTGTCCCAAGCCTTTTCGAACTCCATCGCTGTGATCTCGCGGTCGGACAGGTATGGATCCCACATGTCGATCGGCGGGTTGAGAGGGAAGTCGTCGAGACCGGCGCGGACCGCTTCGCCGGTGCTGCGTACTTCTACCTGGCGGGTGCGGTAGCCGTTAGTGATCTCGGTCAGATAGTCGGCGGCTGGAACGCCGTCGGCGCCGTCCCAGCGCTGGCGGGTGTACAGCAACGTGCGATCTGCCATAGTCCCGAAACCCGCCAGATTCCGCTGGACGTCCCGCCGAGCCCGAAGATCTCGCAATACCGAGTCGGCGGGATCGTCGATATCGACCTCGTCCACGTCCCATTCCCGGGCAGCTGCCAACCGTTGCGGATCCTCGATGACTATGGTCTCCGCGAAGGTTTCGGCGATCTCGCGGGCCGAACGCGCGTGAACCCACCACCAGAGACCGCCCATCCCATAGTCGTGGCACACGAGGAAACGCTGCTTCGGGGTCTCATCGACGCTCACGGTTGCCCAGCGTAGACAGCAGCCGCGCTGAGACCACAGCTGCGGCTCCGACTACGGCCCGCACTTCCGATCCGGCTCGGCCGAATCTCCTTCCGCCACAGGGAATGAGAAGTCCGGCAGTCGGCGGGTTCCGGCCGCGATCTCGAAGCACAGATCGCTATAGCCCAAGGCGAGCTCGGTGAGGCGATGCTGGGTGTAGCGAAACTCCAGTGTCGACGTGCCTTGCTTGGACGCGACGCGGGCATCAACCGAGAACTGAGCGAGCCGGTCGATCACCATGCCGACCGTCTCGGTGTGTTGGCACGCGGCATCAAAGGCAGGCGGCTGATCGGCGCTCACCCAGCTGTCGATGCGGGACACCAATCGATCGCGCTCGCGGTCGATCGCGCCGATATCGGTGTTCTCGTCCAGACGGGCCTCGTGCAAGCTGGCCAGTTCGTAGGCACCTTGCAGGACCGGATGCTGGATAGTCACCGTTCCAGCGCAGGCCTGCAAGATCATGTCCTTGGACGGCAGCGGTGTCCTCACGACTGCCTCACCGCGTGGGCCAACCAGCCGGAATCTGCGGTCGCCGAACCTTGTGCTCGCGGTGGCCGCTGTCCTTGTCGACGGTCCTGCGGAATCGCGGTTCGATGGGCGCAGGCTGTATCCGGCGTGATCCAGTGCGCGACTTGCCTCGGTGCGCGCTCGAAGATCGTTGTCGGGGTGATCATTTCGCCTCCTCGATGTGCACTCGGAGTTTCTCCAGTTTCTGGAGTTGGTCGGCGAGGTGGTGATCCAGTTGGTTGGATCGCTCTGGTCGCATGGGAGTGGTCACGGATCGCTGCGTGGGGCCGGCGGCGTTGGACTGGGCATGTGGGGTGGCGATCGAGGTGTATTCCGTGCTGAGGGCATCCAGCGCCCGCCCGAGAACCAGACATTGGGGTGGGCAGATGTGGTGGATGCTCATGGCGCGTATCGCGTCGTTCTCGTCGAGCACGCCCGGGTCTGTGAGGCAGTCGTGCAGGTACGCACTGTCGTCAGGATCGACGGCTGTTGGCGTGTTCATGAGATCGCCCGTGCCGCAGGGACGGTGTCGTCGATGATCACCGCTCCGACCCACCGGCACGGTTGGGCGTCCCATGTGCGGTGTTCGCCGATCCGGTTGTCGGACACCGGGACCGAGCCGCACAGCACGGCGGGGCACGTCACGCTGATCAATTGGTTCTCGCCGTTGAACTTCGCGCGCCCGCAATCGGCATACAGCCGTACGAAGCCATCGACCGCTGCGGTGTACCTGGGTGTGGCCTGGTGGTGGCGAGGTGTGGCGCGACCCGAGATATCGAGCCTCTGCGGTCGACGTGGTTGAATCCAGCGTCGCCAGTTCAGACGAAGCGCGAGCCTCGCCGACACGGGATCGGTTTGGAAGTAGTGCGAGACGCGCGTCTTGTCGCAGTACCGGTCATTGAACATGGGGCAGTGCACTCCCTTTCACGGGACGATCGGCGATGGTGGGTGGAAATGCTTTGGGGGACAGTGCTGTCCACTAAGGCTTGACGTGCTGGGGTAGTCGGCGGATGCCGCAGGCGAGTTCGTCGGCGAGGGCCTGATACGCGCTCGCGGCCTCGGCCAGCCACAGCGAGGCCTCGTAGAACAGTCCGTCCGGTGCGTCGGCGAGCGCGATATGCGTGTGCACGGTCAGCTCCGCGAGCTGGTCGATGACCTGGCCCATGGTGTGGGCGGCCAGGCGCGCAGCCGGGAACGGGATCGGGGTGGCTGCAACTACCCATCGGTCGATGGCGAGCATTACACGGGTGCGCTGCCAGTCGATGTCCTCGAGTGCGCACAGCGGCGTGCGTTCGCGGGTCTGATGCAGTATCGCGAGTTCCCCGGCCGCATCCAGCATCGGATGATCGGTCATGTTCGGGAACCCTCGGCAGGCTGCCAGCACCGAATCCTTGTCGGGGAGTCCAGTGGGGGTCACCAGTGATCCCCCAAGACTGGAAGTCGCCGCGCTCGCCGCGCGACGTCGGTGGTCAGATCGGTGTAGCCATCGACAAGCTCCGCCAGCCGGTACCAGGCAGCATGCACGGACGGGTCGGCGGGATCGATCGTCATCAGCAGGTGGTAGGCGTGGACCTGAGCCTCAGCCAACCGGGCTATCACCGGTCCCAACGTCTCGGTGTGCATGCTCGCGGCCGGATGCGGGATCGGCAGGTGATCGGTAACCCACACATCCACCGCGAGTACGAGTTCATCCCTGCGGCAACAACACTCACTCCCGATGGCGGCCAGACGCCGCTGGTACATGACACCGAACTCGTGTGCCAGCTTCGCCAGTGGATGGACTCCTACGTGATGCCCTCGGATCGCCGACAACATCGCCTCACCCGACAGGAACAGCGCTACCGCGCCAGGTTCGGAACCATCCGAAACCGCTGCGACCCCAACCGAACTTGCAACGGTGTGCATGGCTCACCGCCACACCGCAGCAGACCGTGCCGGGCTGACGAACCGGCGAGCAGCGGATACCACGCTGGTACGAGACGGCAATGAATGCGCAGTCGAGGGCTGCGACACCCAGAACCATCCGGTCGGATGGTCGGTCATCGGGAGCCAGACTCGTTCGCCGGACGCGAGGATCCGCACGCCGCGTTCCTCCAATTGGGCCAGCGTGTGCACGCTGAGTCTGCCGCCCCACGCCGGTCCGACGAGGAAGATCCACTCACGATTCGGTCGTGAGTAACTGATGATCGGCACCGACACGGACCGGGTTTCCTCGAGAAGCTCCTCACGGACCTGCTTGCCGAGACTGGCAGGCATCGCCACCGCACCCAACGCCGTCGTCGCAATCACCGACACGCGCTCGAATGAACACGACACCGTGAACCCCAACCCGCGATACACGTGGGCTACCTCATGGGCGCTGTGGCAGCTCTCGAACATCACCGCTCCATCCGGTGACGCCCACCGGGCTGCGGTACCACCGACAGGTGTGGTCTCGACGCCTTCCGCGTCTCGGCCGCCACACGACGACCCCGCGCCGCACCAGCACTGAACGACACGATCACCGACGCACGCTGCAGCGCTTGCCCATGCATCATCGGGAAATCCCCCTCCAGAAACGGGTACGCGATCGGCTTGATCGCGGTTGCTTGGGTGGCGGCCAGGTGCACTCGGTCGCCACCATTCCCGCAAGTTCGAGCGCGGTCAGGCCGAGGAGACTCGCACATGCCTGCATCGCGGCCCACTCGTCGGCCGCGCGTAGCGCGGCGATCGCTTGGTCTTGGGAGAAGGTCCGACCAGGCAGAAAACTCACAACCCAGCCGCCCTGTCCGACGTTTCTCGCCTGATGCAGGGTTCTGACGCTGGTCATCAACGGTTTCTCGTCGTCTTCGATCGACATGCCCACTACCTCATCTGCGCATCGGGCTGGAGACCTATACAGAGCATCCAGGCTTGACGCTCCGACTGTGGTGCATCTGAAGATAACTTGTAACAGTTACAGACGCAATGCTGGATGCTGTACTGGTTTGTTCCTGGTTGAGGTATCGTGCTGGCCACAACGAAAGGAGTTCGCCAATGGCACCCGTATCACCGGTTGTGGCGAGCTGGGAGCTGACGCTTCGGCTCCGCGAACGGCGTGAGCAGCTTGGGATCGATATGAAGACGATCGTTACAGAGGTCGGGCTTTCGCGTGGCTACTGGGTTTTGATCGAGGGCGATCGCCGAATTCCTGCCGAGGACAAGCTGGATATGCTGATGACGGTCTTCGAATTCGACGCCGATGAGCGCAATGAACTCATTGCGTTACGGTCTGCGGCGAAGGAGCGCGGCTGGTGGTCGAAGTTCTCGGCGTTGTTCGGCCCGGAACTATTGCGCTTCTACGGTATGGAGTACGGGGCCGAGCGTGTCCGGACCTACGAGAGTGTGCTGATGCCGGGGCTACTCCAGTCCGAGGAGTACGTGCGCGCGTTGATGGTCGCCGGAGTGGCCACGGTACTGCCCGTCGAGGTCGAGCAACGTGTCGAAGTCCGAATGCGTCGCCAACATCGGCTCGAAGGAGAAGATCCGATGAAGCTATCGGCTGTGATCGGTGAGGCTGCCCTGGTTCAACAGATCGGTGGCCCAGGTGTCCTCTACCGGCAGCTGCTTCATCTCGCTGACCTGATCGAAACGCATCAAGACACGATCGACGTTCGGCTGATGCCGTTCACCGCCACTGAACGCTCGATCTTCAGCGGCGCGACGTTCCACCTTATCGATTTCGCGAATCCTCGTCTGCCAACGCTCGGCTGGCATGAGTCCTCGGTCATGGGTGAGTTGCTCGAGGATCGGGACAAGGAGACGCGGGTCCGCGATCTCGGTGTGATCCACGACAGAGCAATGGCCCAAGCGATGGGTCGAGAAGCCACGCTGGACCGGATTCGGGCGATTGCCGGTGGGCTAGAGTCATTGGTATGAGCGGGTCGAATTTCGCGGGTACTACAGGCTGGTTCAAGTCTTCTCGGTCGTCGGAAACGCAGTCGTGTGTCGAAGTGAAGTTCGACGGCGACCTTGTGCTCATCCGTGACAGCAAGTACCTCCACGATCCGGCGAACGACCCCACAGCGCAGCCCACGATTGCAATCGTGGCCGAGGACTGGAACGCATTCCTTCGGGCAGCAAACGGGATGGAGCCGGACGCGTGGCGTGACCTGCCGATCATCACTCGCCATGGTTCCGGCGAAGTGACTGTGCATGCCGCCGACGGCACCACACTCACTTACACAGCCGCCGAGTGGGTTGCGTTCGTCGCAGGTGTCCGCGACGGAGAGTTCGCCGCAGCCTGAGACCACTGGTAGCGCTGTAGGGTCTCAGAATAGTGGCCAAAGCGCAGGATGATTGGCCACGGCTTGGCTAGTTGGGCCACGATTTCGAGATTCTGCTCCCTGCGCTGACCAGTTGGCGGATGATCGTCGCCAGTTGCGGTCCAGTGCAGGAGGATTCGGTTGGCGGGTGAGGCAAGAGTCGCTGGCCACTACGTGAGACAAACAGAAACGACCATGTCAATCAACCGGTAGACGCGAATTTTGAGACCCTACATGCGTGTAGAACCTCAGTTCGCGTGTCCGAATCTCAGCGGGCCTGTCCACATGTTGGCTATTGAGCTGAGATTCCGGAGTCGCCAACGACGTTGGATGTTGTTACGGGGTTGTGGGCATTCCGCCACATCAACGGCGCGCATGACTCGTTCCGCGTTCGCGAAGGCACATGATCGTGACCCAGATGGGTTCTGAGACGGGAGATTCCACCCTGGCCAGCCTCGGTGCTGGCCTGTGGCACCCTTGGTGTCACTGTGAGGTATCGGGAAGGGGCGCGTGTGGAGGTGCGGATTCAGCTGGCCGGCGATAACGCCGCTGCGGCACTGGTCGAGTTGAAGCAGTGGTTGAGCCGAGAGGATGAGTTGTCTGGCCGCCTCTCGGCGGTCACGCGGGCGCCGTTGCCCGGACAGATGGGGGGAATCACCGATGTGTTGATCGTCGTGCTGGGCGCCCAGGGCGCGGGCGCGGCGCTCGTCTCGTCACTGTCGGTGTGGATTCGTCACCGCCGCCCCTCGGTGGAGATCGAGTTGACCAATAGCGACGGACGTTCTGCCAAGCTGTCGTTGAGGGACACTCCACCTTCTGAGGTGTCCGAGATCATCCGGCAGATCGTGGAGCACGAGAGGAACTAGTCGACATGGGCGCCCGGCCGGGTCCATTCGAAGACGACTTCGACCGATACGTGGTGGACTCCAACGTGCGAATGCCCGATCCTCAGCACTCTCGTGCGGTGTTGTTAGGTTCGAGCAGGTTCGACGACCCAGGCTTGGCGGACTTGCCAGCAGTGGAAAAGAACCTCGCAGACGTCGCAGAGATCATGACAAGTCGATCGGGAACGGGCCTGATCGCCGGCAACTGCACACTTCTTCTCGATAAGGACCAAGCCACGATCGGTCGGAAACTGAGCGCGGCTATCAGCGACGCCGACGACACCTTATTGGTCTACTACGCAGGGCATGGTCTGATCGGACCAAATGCCGACCTCTACTTGTCGCTCCCGGAAACGAGCAGGGAACTCGTCGCCTGGACCGCGCTCGATTTCGCCCGGCTCCGCAGCGAACTGGCCGCAGCGCGCGCCCGCAACAAGGTCTTGATCCTCGATTGCTGCTTCTCCGGATTGGCCATCGGTGCCATGAGCGACCGGAACGCGTTGGTGCGAGGACAAATCGAGGTACGCGGTACATGCGTACTGGCCTCATCACCGGCGAACAGCCCCTCTTACTCGCCAGCCGACGAGCCAAACACGGCTTACACCGGAGAGTTGGTCAAGCTCCTGCGAGAAGGGCCCGACGACGACGTCGAATTCGTCACTCTGACACGAATCCACGAACATTTGACGCGAGCCATGCGTCGCCGCGGTCTGCCATCCCCGGAGTCCTCTAATACGCGAACTATCGGTAATCTCGCCCTGGCACGAAACCCGAGAAGACGCCACCCCAGACAACAATCGAAAGTAAGCCCGGCACCATCGCGGATCCGATTGACACACACAGCGCATCGGCACCCGCGATCCGACCACGGTGGTCGACGGTACTATCTGATCCGCGTCGCGCTCGAAGGACTGCACGGCAGTGACCTCGATCGGGTGTCGGCGGTGACCTACCACCTGCACGAAACATTTCAGCCCAGCGAGCGAACCGTCACGGATCGTGCCACCGACTTCGGCCTGGAATTAGTCGCATGGGGTGCATTCGATGTCACCGCCGACGTCCAATTTCGTGACGGCGATACTCGGCTCCGCCTGAGACGACATCTCCAGATTTGAGCAGTCATATCTTTGAGATTCCACTTCCTCCACCTACGGGTTGGTGGCCAGTCGCCAGTTGCGTTCCAGGACAGTAGGATTCGGGCTAGAGGGCGCATACCTTGGCGATCTTCCGTTCGAAAGCTGTGTATGTGTGTCTCCTGGCCGGGCAGGCGATCACCGCCGCTCGGATAAGCTGTGAGCCCGCGGGGCTATCGCGACATGGACCTTGGGATGACGACGCCCGATCGCTGTGCGTCTGCGACCGCCCTATGGGCGGCTGATAGCTTATGAATTGTGTTACAGTGCAGTCTGTTTCGCCGTACGGGGAGAATATGAGCGACATCACCAGCATTCCTGTCGAGGTCGCGCACGCTGTCGATGCAGCCGGCCTAGGGCAGCTGATCGCCGCATTCCCGGAATCTTCCGACGCGACCGGCTCCGGGGTGACCGCAGCTCTGATGCGGGCATCGCACAAGGCGAGCAATGATGACCGCAATGGGGTGTTCGTCTACCAGAACGGCGTGATCTGGCAGCGTCGCCGCAAGAATAAACACAGCGTCGACGGCTGGGAAACCGAACGGCTGGATCAGTTCCGCTGGGCCGACATCGCGGAGTTCACCCAATCATCGCACCGTACGGTTACGGCCAGCGGATTCACCACAACCACGCACAGTTTCTGGTTTACCCTGCGGGACGGCCGGAGGTTCGACATCTCGCGGGATGGACAGCACAGCAGCAAAGTTGCCTGTTTCAGCGGGCTGGAACGTTTCGCTGCGACGGTTGACCCGCTGGTCACGGCGGCGCAGATCCCGCTCGCCGAGCAGGCGTTGCAACGCGGCGAGAAAGTCGGCTGCGGCCTGCTGTCCGTAGACGTCAACGGCGTGTATTGGGCACGCAATTTCCTGGCATGGCCGGATCTCGAAGAAATGGCATTCTCCAACGGTTCCGTGGTAATACGGAAACGCGGCAAGCGGCGGAAGTGGATCGCCGTGTCGACCTCCCGGGTCGCGAATCTCAGTCTCTTGCTTGCTATTACCCGCGCCCTCGGCGCTCAGCACGGTGCACGCTTGCCCTGACGCCCGGCCCTGCGCAGCCGATCCCCACCGCCGAACGCGTGACATGCGGGAGAAGCGGATGGTCGACCGCCTCGGCCCGTGGTTATCTCGCCGATACCGATTCTCGAGGAATGGCTCGAGAAATGAAACTGTCGTCAGTGGCCACCGTCCGAGACAACTCGAACACCCGCAGGTCAGAACGGCGGAAGTGGCCACAACTTCTGGGATCCTAAAGCTCCAGGGTTGTAGACGCTTTTAGGGTTGCAACGGCGTCGGCCGACATATCGCCCACAGTCGAATCCACGACGGCGAGACTGATCGATGTCCCGGCGACGTGAACGCCGACAGCCCTGAGCGCCCACCGCCAAACCAACCGCTAATCCCCGAGCACCCTCACCTGCAAAGGTTTACGATCCCGACCACGTTCGTCGAATTCGGACCGTGTCGCTACGGCTGGGTGTGACGATGGACGCTATGACGGACATGGCCCAACAGTTGCTGAACCGCTGGCGCAGCCCCAGTTTGCGTCAGCAGGTCATCCAGGCTGCCTTGACAGGGACGGAACTAGTTGCGTCGCAGCAACGCCCAACTGAACCGGAGTCAAGCAACCAGATCGATGGTGAGCTGATCTACGAGGCGCTATCTGGCAAGTATGGGCCACTTCACCATCGGGGCTTGCTCCTGACGGGGCTTTATGTGAAGGGTGATCTCGACTTGTCACGCCTCGCCTGGACAGGCGAGCTAGCACTTCAGCAGTGCCATATAGAGGGCGACATCGACCTGGCAGGCGCTAGGCCGGTCGGTGATGTCAATCTCGAAGGATCGTGGCTCCAAACACTGAATATTCGTAGCGCGGTCATAGATGGAAACCTAATTATGCGCGGAGGTTTCCACGCAAAGCGCGGTATATATGGCATAGGGGCCACTATCACTGCAGCGTTCAATCTACGCGATGGTTCCGTGAGTGCGCCGGAAGAAAAAGCTGGAACGATGGCCATTGAGATCTTTCGGGCGAAGATCGGCGATATGTTCCTTCAGAACTCAATGGTCGACGGTGGCATGTACGCGGTAGGCATGACGGTAGCTCGCCACGTTCGATTGTACGGTGCCACTTTCCGCTCCAGAGCGAGTATGGGCTGGCAGTACGCCGACAACCTATTCGATGGTGCACTTGCGCTCGCGAGCACAAACATCAAAGGAACATTGTACCTTTCGTCTCCATCTATAGAGAGCTTCTCGGCAGACGGTGAATGTAATCTTCGCATGGTCTCATGCACGCAGTTATCGATCAGCAAGGATATTCTCACTCGGTACGAATTCGCGCTCGAAGGCATGACCTACACGCGGCTGATGAACATCCAGCCGAACGACTTTCTAGAAGCGTTGGGTACCGTTCGCCCGTTTTCCCCCCGAAGTTACGTCCAACTGGCAACGTACTGCACCTCTGTGGGTGACCTACCGTGCCGGCGGCGGGCGCTAATTGAGCTGGAAAAACGCTTGACCAGGGAACTGCCGAGGATGTCGCCGACTCGATGGTCACGCGCCGCGTACGGACTGCTAGTCGGTTATGGCTATTCCGCATGGCTAGCCATTATTTGGCTAGCATTGGTAACCGTGCTGGCGACAGTTATTCTGCACTACGGGGGCGCGATATTTGCACCAAAACCGCCTGCGGGGACGTTACCGGGCGGAGCGGTAAATCTCGGATGGTCGAGCTCCTTACGTGTCGTGATAGATAGCTTTCTCCCATTTGCATCGCTAGGAATGAAGGATTCATGGGTGGCAGCACCGTCAGATTGGGGACAATGGGCATGGATGTTCATTTTCCTCCTGCTCCGCTTTCTGGCCTGGGGCCTCGCCGCGCTAGCGCTCCTGTCATTTACGGGTGTCGTGAGGAATCCGAGGGCATAGAAGGCGACGGTCGCGACGTGTTGGGACCAATCGCTGTCAGGCCGCAGTGAACAACAGCCCTGCCAGAGCAGTTCTCCCATGGCGGAACCACTCTTTGTACGGAATATGCAGTTAGAGTAGAGCGGCGTCGAGGGCCTTGCGGGGCGAGGCCGAGGTCTTCCCAATCGGGAATCCGGCAGTCGGGTTCGGTGAGGTCGGACCAGTTCAGGTCCGCATGAGCGGGCACCACAGCTGATCGTTGACTGTCGTGTCGACTTGCTCGGGAAATGCCCCTTCGATCGTCTCGGTGACCAGTGGCTGGGTGATCAGCTGAGTGTCTGGCGTCGCCACGCAAGTCCGAAGTGCACCCTGGCCGACCTACCCGAACTGCTGTCGTAGAGGGCAATTCGAGCGCCGTTGACCTGGCCAGATCTCTGTCTTGTCGAAACTCTCCCACATGTTCCGCGCTGGTACACCATGGCAACGCAGGGTATGTCAATTGCCTGGTTGCGGCCCTTGCACCGGGTGCTTGTGGACAGCTAGCGTCGGTTTCGCGCCAGTAGTGTGCCGAAATCCCCTTCCGCTGCTGACGTTTCGTTCAACAGGACCCCCGACGGTATGGCCTTTCCACCCCTCGCCATCGTCGGGGGTTCTGTCGTTCTCCCGCCTTACTACTCCGGTTCTGGAGGTTCCTCGTGAGTTACGGTCCCAGCCTTGTCATCTGGCTTCAGGTCCTCGAGTTTCTCGGCAACCTGATCGGTTCGATCATCGGCGCTCCGCCGCCGTGATCGTTGCTGGCATCCGCAATCGCACGCGCACGGCTGGGGGTTCAGCATCCACCGGCGCGGTCGGACCGATCCCGGGCATTCGTCGTGCCGGTCCAGCGCGCACAACAGGCTCAGGCCCTCGGGCCTGGTTTCGTGGGTGAGATCGAAAGCGACAACGCCGATCTCGATTCCTCGATCCAGGAAGTAGGACAGCTTCCATCCTTCGCGGGTCAACTCTTTGATCCCCAGCATCGAGTAGGTCGACCACTGTGGGTCGATGCCCTGCTCAAGATAGGCCGCCAGATCGGTGTCCTCGGGGTATTCCAGTGGTGTCGGACTGATTCCGAGACCTGCGACGAAGTCGAACTTGCCCCGTCGACGGATCTCCTGCAGACCGAGGCCCGGCCACAACGGCAGAGCCGTGCTCACGGCTGGGTGCCAAGTCATTTCGTGGATCGCCGTGTTGAGGTTGGCGCGGAAGGCATCCGGTTCGCTGTAGCGGCGGTATCCGGTTCCCCAGTACCGCCAGCCGTGTTCGATCCGGTCGCGCCGCCACACCCCCTCGGGTAATTCGTCGACGCTCATGCGCGCCCCCAAACGGTCGCGACGTGACAGGTGTCGGGCGCGGCAGGGCGGGTGTCCCACCAGTGGATGTCTCCGCCTGCCGGGTCGATGAAGTAGGCCCATCCGATCAGCGGATGCGTGCGAGCATCGTCGAGGTTGTAGCCGTGCATGGGCGGTCCGATGGTGTAGGAGAAGCCGTAGCCCTCGATCACCTTGCCCTTGTGTAAAGGAACGCCGAGGTTGGTTTCGGCGTCGCCTTCATCGAGCTCGGGCCACAGATACGCCCACCCGTAGCGGCGTCGCGCGAGGGTGGCCAGGACGGTCTCGATGCCGTCGCGGGCCACCAGCTGCCCCAGGCGGGGCAACATCGCTTGCGGGTTGCCATCGACGTGGATGTAGACGCCGGTGGCTTTCTCGCCGCCGAGTCTGCCCACGATGCATGGGTCGCTCATCGTTGTGTCTCCCGTAGATGTGGTGAAACAAATCCGAGGCCCGGCCAGGTGCTAGCTGGCCGGGACCCGGCCCGCGAACGTGTTGTTCGCGGAACCTGCTGCGGTGCAGCAGGAGTCATGAAGTGCCGTCCGATGTGACGGCCTTGATCCATTGGATGAGTCCAGCTCTCCAGCTGATTTGTGGTCTTCAGACCTGCGAGCGGGCGAGCTCGCCTGCCACCTCAAGGAGGCGCATATGGCTGCTCCAGCTGGGCTCGACTGGGCTTGGGCGCAGAACACCGGCGGCAATCTCACCAGCGCACAGCGCCGTCAGCTGACCGGGGTGATGCTCGGCATGATGCCAGGGCTGGTGATCGATGCCCTGCGAGCACGGACCGGCTACCGTGGCTCCGCGCGGCTCGAGTTGGCCGACGCGCGTCTGCCTGACACGAAACTTGTGCGCGAAGCGGAGCGCGAAGCCCGCACGGTGTTGTCACCGACGCTGCTCGAGCACTCCTATCGCACGTATTGGTTCGCTCGGGTGCTGGCTGCCGTCGATGGTGCCGACTACGACGACGAACTCGCGTACGCGTCGTGTCTGCTGCACGACATAGCGCTCGAACATCCCACTGCGGGTTGCTGTTTCGCCGTCACCGGTGCCCGCCGCGCCATCGCGATCACCCTTGCAGCCGGTGAGGCGCCAGCGCGGGCACAAGACCTCGCTGCGGCAATAGCCGGGCACATGACCCCCGGCGCCAGCGCCGATCTGTCGGACCCGGCCGGGTTCGTCGCGGCCGGAACATCGCTGGAACTGACCGGTGCCCGCCTGTCGGAATTCGATCCCGCCTGGGTGCGAGAGCTATTGGGCCTACATCCTCGATTGGGGTTCAAACAGGCTGCGGTGCAGGCCATCCGGGCAGAGTCGGCTGCCGTGCCGCGAGGCCGCACAGCATGGTTGGCGGCGTGGGGATTCGAATTGCTTATCACCGCCTCCGCATTCCCCGAATAGCTGGCCAGACGACGAGAGCGCCGACCCGTGCTAGCGGGATCGGCGCTCTCGTCGTCACACATTCACCTCGTTCAGCGCGGGCGATACACCCACACTGCGGGGCTATCCATCACCAGCATTGCCAGCTCAGGCGCGGTCGCGGGCCGGAACAGCCCGCCACCGATCGCCTGAAAACCGGTGCTGTGTGCTGCGGCGCCCCACCCCTCGGGGCGATGTTCCCACAGCGCAGTGACATCGCGTTTGTCCAGGCGCGGTCGACCGAACTCGTTGACCGGAGTACCCATCAGCGTGATCCGCGGGTTCCCGTCGACCACGAGCTGGCTGAGGTTGACCTCCCACCCCGACAGCATCAGTGCCGAGATCAGATCCGCGAAACCGAGACTGGTTTCGGTCAGCAGGTCGGAGATGATCGACCTACCGCCGTTACCCTCACACGAGACGACCTCGCCACAGCCCGCGCACCGCAATTCGATGCTCTCCCGGCACGGCGTGCGTTCCTCACTCAATTGATCCGTTTCCTTCCCTTGAAACCCCACGGTGTTGCACCGCGGGGAGCAGAACGGGCGAGAACGACGTCTCGCCGTAGTCATTTCGCTGTTTGGCGTTCCGGTTGCCTGTTTCGCTGGGATCCCCGGCCACCACAATGTGATGGCCGGGGATGATCGGTTACGAGCCGAGGGCTCGCCTGCCTCCCGCGACGCGGGTGTGTCCGACATCAGCGGCGTTGGCGCTGCGGATACCGGCATCGAACCCGGCACCGCTGTTGCGGTGCGCGACAGAGCGTTTGACCGTTTTCGGCCACTTCTTGTTGAACGCGGCCTGCGTGCGTTGCTCGTCCTCGCGGATTGCCACCTCGGCCGGTTTGCCCGCATCGCGGATCGCGTTGGCTTCGGCCTCGGCGAGCCGCTGATGGACCATGGCCGCGAACCCGCCCATGAACGACTGACGTTCACGAACAACAGCGGCATGATCGAACGGGTCATCCGGCACGTACTTGCCTGTCGCGGACAGCATTTGCGGCGTCAGCAGGCTGTACAAGAACCGGGCTCGTTCGACGTTGCGGCGCACACCGATAATCCGCTGCACACCGCTACCGCAGTCGACGCCCCTGTTGTGCAGCGCGTTGTTCACCGCGGCGAGCAACAAGATCCGCTGCTCCCGGTACCGGACCGGGATGTCGAAGCGCACGACGATGATCTGATTGTCGCGCGCCGACTGCCCGCTCTGCTGGCCGGAGGCCCGTACCCGCATCTCATCGAGGTTGTGCTTGGCCAGCAGTTCGTAAGCTTTCGCCCGGAACGTGTCGGCCTCAGCCTGGTTGTCGGTGCCATCCGCCTTGGCGAAAAGCCCGCGCACCCGCCGCATGATCTTCTCGGTGGATATCGAATCCTGCTCGGATTCCATGGTTTTCCTCTCCCGGAGCTGATTGGATGAGTGGAGCCCGGCTCGAGACAGTTACGGCCTGTCTCGAACCGGGCCTTCGACCGGCAAGGCCGGTTGTCAGGCGGCCACGCCTTCGTCGATCACTTCTTCCTCCACGCCTGCGGCGGCGTCCTCGGTGTCGAGGCCACTGCCGCCGGGATCGGGTTCCACCGATTCCTGCTCGTCCTCCGCCTCTTGGTCGGGGGCCGGGGCAGGGTCCTGCGGTGGTGGTGTCGAACCGCTGGGCAGCCCTTTGGATTCCGGGTCGATGGTGGGTTCCGGGGCAGCCGTCTCCGGCTTGTTCTCGGTGCCCTCCTCCGGTGTCGGCCTGGCCTGCGCTTTCGAGCTGGTCTTGCCGGTGCTCCGCTTGCCCTTGCCAGCAGGCTTGGGCGCAGCCTCTTCTTCGTCGATGGGTGCGAGCACCCATTCGGCGAGGTTGCGACCGACATATTCGGTCAGCTGCTCGGCGGTGCGGTTCTGGAATCCGGTGCCGTCCGGGCGGCTGTAACCGCACAGCTCAGCGACCTGCACCCACCCGATGTCGGTGCGGTGATGCCATGTCGCAGTGACGATCTTGCGGTTGCGCAGGGCCTGTCCATCGGCGTCGACGGGGGTCCCGACGACGGTGACCGTCGGCCGACCGTCGACGACCTTCTGCAAGGTCTGCGACTGCCAGCCACAAAGGAACAACGCACCCATCAGATTCGCGTAACCCGAATCGTCATAGAGCAGAGCCGATCCCAGGAATGGGTCGTTCTCCTCCGGTGCGATCCGGGAGCCACACGTGCCGCAGAACGGATTCTGCTTGCCCTGCACCGGTTCCGGCGTCGGGTCGGCCTTGCGCGGCTCGCCCTGATTGGGCTGAGCCTTGCTCGGCGCGGCCGTCTTCGGGCCGGTGCTGCGCGTGCGGGTGCTCTTGCGAGTGGACATGTATTCTCCCAGTTGAACAACTATGGCCAATAGTTGGCCATAGGAACGAAAAAGACAGAAATATCCTGTCTTGCATGAGTTCACACTGTGGAATTGTCAAAACGGCATGCGGGAGCCACGCGAGCGGGTAAAACTGCGTGCGACTTCCCCCGTAATTTGGCATAGCTCCGCTGTCACCGGAATGCCGAATTCACCCAGAAGACGATATGAATAAACCGTACCAATAGGCTGATTGTTGGGGCGACCCTACCGAAAGTCAGTGGTAGGTGCCCAGTGGTGAATGAAGTCTGATAAAGCACTTCCACACCCAAGAAATCACACTCAACTCTGATGTGCAAGTGGTGAATTCAAATCATCTCAAAAAGTCTGCCAAATCCCTGTATGGTCTGGGATTGCTCAGAGGTAGGTCTATGTGCCACCAAGGGCAATTTGGGCTGCAAAATGGCTCAGAGGGCTAACTGTGTGGGTGTGCTGGGTCTGTAGTGGGTGGCATCTAGCCTGCCCATTGAGCCCTGCCTCCCAGGGCTGCACAGGAACTCATGCAGAGTGAGGATTTCATATGACATCAGGTTCACCCTGGCACAGTGCCGGCCGACCACCTGATCTATCCAGGACAGGGGAACGCCGGTGATCAGCCTTCCCGGATATCCCACCTCCACCCAGCTGCTGGATGGGCTCGCCGAAGCCGGTAAGCCGGTGATCCTCAACTTCAGCCGCGGCAAGGACTCCGTCGCCGTATGGCTCGAACTGGCCGACCGCGATATCCAGGTGATCCCGATCCACAAGTCCATCGTCCCGGGCCTGGGTTTCATCCGCGACGACCTCGACCGCTACGAGCAGTATTTCGGGACCAGGATCATCGATCTGCCCGCGGATGCGTTCTGGAGGATGTTGTCCAACTTGGTGTTTCAACCACCGGAGCGGTGCGCGATCATCGAGGCCGCCGACCTGTGGGTACCCACCCGTGAGGAATGGGATCAGCTGATGCGCGAGGCGTTCGCTACCCCGGACACCTGGATCCTCGACGGTGTCCGCGCGGCCGACTCCGCAACCCGGATGCTCGCGATCAAACGGTGGGGAGCGGTCAAGCACCGCACCCGGCGCCAGTCCCCGATCTGGGACTGGGAAACCAAGGAAGTTTGGGCGCGGATCAAACAAGGTGGGGTCGAACTCGGCCCCGATTACCGGATGTTCAAACGGTCCCTCGACGGCATCCGCTACGACTATCTGGGCCCGATCCGTACCCACTACCCCGACGACTACCTGACGATTCTGTCGTGGTTTCCACTCGCCGATCTCGAAATCTTCCGTGCGGAGGTCATGAATGCCGCTCCCTGATGACGTCCTCGCCATCCTGAAAGCTGGAAAATCGAAAGTCAAAGCGTCCCGCGAAGATATCGCCGACGCATTGCGACGCCAGCCGCACCCCGATCCGCTCGCCGAGGTCCGCGACTTTTCGACGGGCAACCTCGAGGCCGATGTGAAAGCTGAACTCGACGCCCTTGGCAAAGGTTTGTCCGGAGCGAGTAAGCAGTGGGCCGAGAAATTCGCCGCTATGAATGACTCCGAATTCTGGGTCGCGGTCTGCTTCCGGACCCGCGAGCAGAAAGACGAGTTCCTTCGAAAGGCCGAGCTGATCGAACTCGGCGACAAATATCTCGACGGAGAAAAAGTAGCCCGAATCCTGGGCGTCGAACTCGACGGACAGTAACCGCGACCGTTGATCGCACGAAGGCCCCGGCAGATGTCAAGAGCTTTCTGTCGGGGCTTTCTTGTGCCACCAACAATCCTTCGGGAGGGAGGTAGGAAATGAATCGCTTCGCAGCAGCAGGTCGCCGCCTGGGCACCGTGATCCGCGCCGCCGGACAGCGGGCCCGCAGCAGGATCGCCGGGTCACGTGGCGCGGCCTCCACCTCCGGCTCATAACCCCCGACCGCGGTGGCCCCGCCAGTCGGGGCCACCACGCCCGCGCTTGGTGTGCACGATGCTCTGCTGCCGGAGTACGACCAGCGCCTCACGCAGGTGGGGAGATATCGCACCGAGGAGGTGACCCGATATGGCTGCACCGGACTATCCGGTGATCTCGCTGCGTCACCGGACGCAGCCGATGTCGGTGTCGGCGTGGAAGACCGATCCGCCGCCGTGGCTGACCGAGCAGGCCCGCGTCCTGTGGGAGCAGCTCGCACCTCATACGGAGCTGAATCCGGCCAACGTGGTCGAGTTCGCGTGCTACTGCGAGGCATTGGCGGAGTTCCAGGAAGCGACGGTCATCCTTGGCGAGACCGGGTTGCTGGTGATCGATGCCGCCTCCGGCGCGCCGGTACCCAACCCGATCAGCGCGGTACGCGACCGCGCCGACCGCAAGATCGCTGCGTGGGCGGCCCGGTTCCGCTCCTGATGGCCCGACCGAAAAGGACCGACCCGCCCCGTCCGCGCACCGCTGCCCGGGGCGGGGGATCCCGACCCGGCAAGATCACCGATGCCGACCGGCAGCGCATTGTCGAGCTGCACGCACAAGGTAAGGGCCGCAACGAGATCGCCGATATCCTCGGGGTCACGCGCAGCGCCATCACCTATTGGGCCCGCAAGCTCGAGCTGCGCTTCGACGAATCCCAGACCGCCGAGGCGAGTGCCGCGCGCCTCGAGCAGCTCAAGCGCCGCCGCTTGGATCTGGCGGAGATGATCGAGCAACAGATCCCCGCGTTGCACCAACGGTTGTGGAGTCCGGTCACCACCTACGAGCGCGGCGTGGACTCACTGATCCCGGTGACGTTGCCGCTACCACCGCTGCGTGATGTCCGCGACGGCTACACCGCCCTGTCACTAGCTCTGCGCAGTCTGTCGGACCTGCTGACCAGCCAGAGCAATGACACCGTCGCAGGTGACCGCTCGATGCTGGCAGATCTGTTCGGCAAACTCACCGCCGCCGTCGAGGCCGACCAAGCCAGCGACGATCCAGCCGAGGACGCCCTGGTCGGCGATCTGGGCGGTGAGGACGAACTGGGGCCGCCGCAGTGAGCGTGCTCGATGAACTGCCGATCTCCCGCAAACAAGCAGTGTCAATCGTGCAGGCCAGCGCCCGCTGCAACATCTGGGAAGGCGCGATCCGCAGCGGAAAGACGATCGCCTCGATTCTGTGCTGGCTGATCTTCCTGTCGAACCCACCCAGCGGTGGGCAGTTCGTCATGGTCGGGCGCACCCGGGAATCACTGGCCCGCAACGTCATCGAACCCATGCGTGACCCCGCCCTGTTCGGGCACCTCGCCGGGCGGGTGTCCTACACCCTGGGCGCACCGACCGCGACCATCCTCGGCCGCCGCGTCTACATGCTCGGCGCCAGCGACGCCAAAGCCGAAATGTCGCTGCGTGGACTGACTGTGGCCGGGGCCTACGTCGATGAGATCACCGTCATCCGCCCGGACTTCTTCCGCCAACTACTCGGTCGCATGAGCCTCGACGACGCCCGCCTGTTCGGCTCCACGAACCCCGACAACCCGGTGCACTGGCTCAAACGGGAGTTCCTCGATCGCATCGACAAGCTCGACGCCGACGGCGAGCAGCTATTGCCGGATTGGCGGACATGGCATTTCGAGCTCGATGACAACCCCGCCCTGTCGGAGAAACGTAAACTTCAGTACAAGCGGGAGTACTCGGGTCTGTGGTACCGCCGCTTCATTTTGGGCCACTGGGTTGCCGCGGACGGCAGCGTGTTCGACTCCTGGACCGACCAGCACGTCATCGACTGGGCGGCACTGCCGTTGATGCGCAAGCTGATCGCGATAGGCATCGACTACGGCACCACCAACCCCACCCACGCCGTGCTCCTGGGCCTCGGAGTCGACGGTGTCCTCTACGCCGTCGACGAATACCGGTACGAACCAACGACCATGAGCAGGCGCAAGACCGACGCCGAACTATCGGCCGACCTGCGCGCGTGGCTGGCCGAAGCTCACCTACCGGATCTGCGCCAGTCCCGCATGCGCGCCGAGCACGTGATCGCCGACCCATCGGCCGCGTCGCTGCGGGTACAGCTCGACGCCGACGGCATCGAAACCGCGGCCGCCGACAACGACGTCCTCTACGGGCTACGAGTTTTGGCGATGCTGTTCGCCCGTGGCCTGCTTCGGATCTCCACCCGCTGCCCAGCGCTGTTGCTGGAGATCCCCGGCTACTCGTGGTCGACCACCGCGACCGAGGAAGGCCAGGACGCACCCATCAAAGTCAACGACCACGGCATCGACGCCCTGCGGTATGCGGTGATCACCACCGAACGGTTGTGGCGTCCGCTGATCGGATTCGACGAGGTGCCTGATGCTGCCTGACGCGAATATCTCCTGGCCGCCACCACCATTCGACCAAGCACACAAGGCCATGGCGGTGTGGGATGCCTGGTACACAGGCGACACCGACCGCCTCACCGATATCTACCGCCGCTACCCGGCGTATCGGCCCGCCCAGTTCTCCGGCGGTCTCGTCGGGCGCATCGCCCGATTCTTCTGGGGCCGCCCCAACCCACAAGCGGCCAAACGGCTGCACGTTCCGCTGGCCGCGGACCTCACGCGCGGCTCGTCGAGTCTGCTGTTCTCCCAACCTCCGCGGTTCGTCATCGGTGAGGACGACGCCCGCGGGGACCGCAAAACCGCCCAAGCCCGCCTGGAGCTGCTGCTCGGCGGAGCCGACACCGCCGCCACCTTGCTCGAGGCCGGCGAACTCGCCTCTGTGTTCGGCGGGGTGTATCTGCGGGCATGGTGGGACCAGACCATCAGCGACCACGTCAACATCGCGAAGATGGCGGCCGACTGCGCGGTCCCGTCCTGGCGCTACGACCGCCTTGTCGGGGTTACGTTTTGGCAGGTCGTCGCCGAAGACAAGTCCAATGGTGTGGTGTGGCGACACCTCGAGCATCACGCGCCTGGCCGCATCTACCACGGCCTCTACCTCGGCGGCCGTGATCGGCTCGGGCAGCGCCGCCCGCTGATCGAGCACCCCGACACCGCTTGGGCCGCACCACTTGTCGACTCCGAATCCGCCATCACCACCGGCGTGAACACCCTCACCGCACGCTATGTGCCGAACCTGCGGTTCAACCGAATCTGGCGCCACACCCCAGGACTCGCACAACTGGGACGGTCGGACCTCGAAGGCCAGGAACCGCTCCTGGACGCCCTGGATGAGACATGGTCGGCGTGGATGCGCGATATCGACCTCGGACGCAGCCGGTTGTTCGTCGACAAATCCGTCACCCAGACCCGCGGCCCCGGCTCTGGTGCGGTCTTCGACTCCGAACAAGCCATCTATACCGCCCTACCAGGTGCGGCGTTGGGCAGCCTCAAGGACGGAAGCCCGCCGATCATCCCGCAGCAGTTCACCATCCGCTGGCAAGAACACCGCGAAACCGCCACCGAGATCACCGAACTCATCCTGCGCGGCGCCGGTCTATCCGCCTCCACCTTCGGCGACGCCCGCACCGCCGGACTTGTCACCGCCACCGAGGTCAACTCCCGCGACAAACTCTCCGAAGCCACCCGCGACCAGAAAATCAACTACTGGAAAGCCGAACTCGCCCCACTCGCGCGGACTATCACCGAACTCGACCGCATCCACTTCGGCAGCCGAATCGAACTCAAAGCCAACCCTGAAGTGCGCTGGCCCGTCCGCGCGCAAGCTCCGCCGCTCGAGACAGCTCAACGGCTCGCCGCCCTCAAGACCACGGACCTGATCTCCACCGAACAGGCTGTGCGCGAACGCAACCCGAACTGGTCCGGTGACGACGTCAACGACGAAGTCGACCGCATCCGCGGTGAAGTCGAAGGACGCATCCGCAGCCAGGCGACACGGCCGAACCTCATCGAAACACCCGCGGCCACACGCTATTCCGCAACCTGATCCGAATGAGCCCGGATTCCGTCGCGCTCGAACAGTTTCAGTAACCGAAACGCGCATTCATCGCTGTGAGGAAGCAACCTATGCCCGACGAACCCACACCGCCAACTGAGGCAAGCGATCCGCCTCCACAACTGGATCCAGCCCCGCCGAGCGAACAAGCCCCGCAGCGGCCTGCATCAGACCCGCCCGAGGACCTGGACCCTGTTGCGCTGTCGGCAGTGATCGCTGAACTGCGCCGCGACCTGGAAGACGCTCGCAACGGTGCTACGGCCGCGCTCGATCAGGCGGCCCAGGAAGCCCGCGACGCCATGGTGCAGGAGATCGGGCGCGCTCTCGGTTTGGTCGCCGATGAGAACACCGATCCCGAGCAGGTCATCGCCGAACTCACCGACCGCGCCAGCGCCTCGGACCGCAAGCTGCGCGACTACCGCATCAAAGACGCCATTGCCTCGGCCGCCGACACTCACCACGGCGACCACAAGCTGTTGGTCCCTTACCTGCGTGGGCTCGGCGTTCTCGACGAACTCGACGCGGACGCAACTGATTTCACTACTCAAGTCGACGCGTTGGTTGCCGACGCCATCACCACCAACCCGAAACTCGCCAACACCCCGCCGGTTCCACGCTCGGGTGGGGAGTTCAGCGCAGCCAACGCCACCCCACCTGCCCCGGCTGTGGAGGACGACATCGAGGCCATCCGCCGCAAAGTCCGTGACTCGATCGCCGACTCGCGCACCTAGGAGACCGCCGTGCCCAACATCTTCCTCACCCCCGACATCCTGGCGCGTCGCGGCTTGGCCAACCTATATGAGCTGACCGTCATGCTGCCGCTGGTCTACCGCGACGTCTCCAGCGACTTCGGGCCACAAAAGGTCGGTAACACCGTCAACGTCAAACGGCCCCCGCGCTTCGAAGCCACCACCTTCGACCGCGCCCGAGGGATCGTCATCCAGGACACCACCGAATCCAAGATCCCCGTCGTCCTGGACACCATCGCGGACGTCTCCGTCGAAGTCACCAGCGAGGAACTCACCCTAGACATCGAAAGCTTCGACGAACAGATCCTGCGCCCCGCCATGGAAGCGATCTCCCAGAAGGTCGACCGCGACATCCTGTCGCTGCGCAGCCAAGTCACCCAGCACTGCGGAGCCGAACCCATGGAAGCCGGCACCGGCCGCGCGTGGGAGAACCCCGAGAACCTGATCGAGGCTGGACGCCTGCTCGACATCAACAGCGTCCCCGCACCCGGGCGGCGCGCTGTGGTCGGTCCGACCACGAAGGCACGCTGGCTCGGCAAACCACTGCTGCTGCACGCCGACAAATCCAATTCCACTGCGGCGCTGCGGCAGGGCTCCATCGGGCAGCAGATCGTCGGCTTCGACGCCTTCTGGACCCAGAACGTCGGCCAGCCCGCACCCAACCCGGCACCGGGCGATCCGAGCACCGAGGTCGGAGTCGCTTTCCACTCGACCGCTTTCGCTTTCGCGTCCGCACCGATGGAGCTACCGCCCGGCGCCGACGTGTACACCGTCGAATACAAGGGCCTGTCGATGCGTGTGGCCATGGACTACGACATCCGGCACAAGACCACCGTGATCTCCGTCGACACCCTCTACGGCGTCACATGCCTCGACCCCGCCCGCGCTGTCCTGCTCAAGGGCCCCAACGCCACCACCGCACCCGCACCGGCACCCGCCCCGAATCCGACACCCACTCCGGACGCGGGCACCAGCCCGGCGAGTGAAACCGGCGCCGCGACCGGGAAGCGCACCGTCGCAGGCAAAGACGCCACCAAGGCTGGAACAGCGGACGCGTGATGCTCGTCTACGCCACCCCCGCTGACCTCACCGGCCGTCTCGACCCCATCCCCAGCAACGCCACAGCCCTGATCGCGGCGGCCTCCACCCGTATCCGCGATATCACCAGCAACGACCTCTACGACATCACCCCCGCGGGCCTGCCTGCCGATGATGACCTGCGCGAAGCGCTTCGCGAGGCAACCCGTTTGCAAGTCATCGCATGGGTGGACGCCGGAATCGATCCCTCGACCGCCGGACTACGGACAGTAGTCGCCAGCCAGAGCGCCGACGGCGGATCGGTCACCTACAGCCGCCCCGACCCCGCCACGATCCAGCGGGCAGCCGAACGCCTGTGCCACGAAGCCGTTCTCGTGCTCCGCAACGCAGGATTGGCCAGCGGGCGACCACTCATCTGCTGATGACCACACCGGACTACCCGTACGGGGTGATGCTCGAGATTTACCGCGAAGGCGAACCCGACGCCTACGGCGACCTGCGCGACGAACACGGTCAACTCCTCGACCGCTACGCCCACCCCAGCCACACCATCGGCCCCTGCGCGATCTCCTGGAACACCAGCGAGGAATACATCGACGGCGAAACCATCGAAATCGCAGCCCAAGTCACCGCACCGCTCGGCTCCGATGTCCTGCCCACCGACCGGGTGAAAGTCGATGGCGAACCGTTCCGAATCGTCGGCGCGATCCTGACTCCGCGCAACCCATTCACCAGTTGGTCACCCGGCAGACGACTCCGCCTGAGCCGTGGATTCTAAAACCACCGTAGGAGGTTTCGTGGACTACGACCCCACCGGCAACACCCTCGACCTCGCTATCGACGTCGGCGAGGACACCCGCGAGATTCTGCAACACATCGTCGAGGTCGGCGCGGACTACTGGCGCACCCGATCCCACCGACGCACCGGCCGCAACGCCACCTCCGTCATCGGCTATGTCGACCCAGGTGAAGGGCAGCAATTCGGCGTGGTCTACGCCTACACCCATTACGCCCGCTACCGCGAAGAAGGCACCCGACACAACGCCGCCGAACACGTCATGGCCGACTTCGTACACATGATCGAGGGCCTGTGATGCCCGCCTACCCGAACGTGCACGAAGTGCTCATCACGCTGCTGACACCGATCGCGCCGACGGTCAAGACGAAGCGGCAAGGACAACCATTGCCCTACAACCTCGTTCGCCGCATCGGTGGCGCCGAAGACGGCGTCACCGACCGACCTATCGTGCGCGTCGACAACTACGCCAGCACCGACGAACAGGCCGAACGCATGAAAGAAGCCTGTCGCCAACGCATCACCGAATCCGGATGCACCCTCGTCGATGGTGTTCTGATCGACACCGCTCGCGAGATCACCGGTGGCCAAGACACTTCCATGCCCGATCCCAGCGACCACAAACAAACAGCTGTCTACCAGTTGTCATTTCGGTCGTTGCAGCCAGACCGTTGAAGTGTTCTGGCGCATACATCGTGATCAACGCAGTAGCGGTTCGTGAACGCCGTCTGCGGGATACGGCATCCCTGACGTAATCATGGTCGCGGCGACGTCGAAGGACCTTCAGCCGCGCTCAGCGCACGGTGGATGCGTGATCGCCGGGTCGCGCGAGCGTTGAGCAGCAGCCGCAAGACGGTTATCGCGCGGCGGGCTCGAAGTTCACCCGTGAACAAGGAGACGACCGTCGCGAGAAGGATCGCGAAGGCATCAATCGACGTGCGTAGGACAACCGAGACGGCAAAGGCTACCGAGGTGATCGACAACAGGGCCATAGGCGCAGACATCAGCGTTGTTCTCCTGGCATGCGAAGAAACAACGCCAGCTGCGCGGAGCTCTACAACAGTGGCCGTGTAACGGCCACCCCCACAGAGAAGAGACAGATGGCGAGGACAACGCCGATTATCGCATCCTGGCGTCGGCTCGGCTAGCCCAGATTCGCGCCGCCCAGCGTGATACAAGCCTGTTGCGCGGCATACTGCTGAGCCTGCTTCTTGCTACCGCCCTCTCCTTCACCGACGACCGCGCCACCCACCAAGACCGTGGCAGTAAAACGCCGCTCATGCTGCGGCCCTCGATCCCACACCGTGTACTGCGGCATACCCAGTTGCCGGCTTGCCGTCAGCTCCTGCAGGTTCGTCTTCCAATCCGGACCACCGCCGGGGTCCTGCGTCGCCGCTGCAATCGCCCGCTCGAACCATGCTGCGACCAACCGCGATGCGGTATCGATGCCGTGCTGCAGATAGACGGCACCGACGATCGCCTTCAACGCACCGGCGAGGATGCTGTCCTTGTCTCGCCCGCCGGTAGCGGCTTCACCACGACCCAGCCGTATGTATCGCCCCAAGCCGCCGGGCACGCAACGGCGCGCGACATCAGCGACCGAATGCATGTTGATCACCGCCGTACGCAGCTTCTCCAGCTGGCCCTCCTGGAGGTGACTATTTCTGTCATACAACACCTCGGAGACTCCCAGTGACACCATGGCACTGCCGAGGAACTCCAGACGCTCACTGTCGACCTGTCCGGCGTGCTCGTACGCGAAGGAACGATGGGTTAATGCTTGCAGCACCAGGGCTGCATCGATCACCAACCCAGTCGCATCGGCCACCGCGGCAACACCATCCCGCCGATCACCTGGTCGCACCGCGCCCCCTCCGGTCTGCGTGCTATGCGATCATGCCACGCTCGATGATGGGGCAAAAGTATCCCGAGACTCCAACGCCACGGCCTGCGGCGACCGAGTCAATCGCTTGTTTACGCCAGAACCAAACGGCGAGCGGCCCGTCGCCGCTCGGTGCTCGCCGCGTCTTGTCCAACAGCTCGTAGCAGGCGATGATCTGCCACGGCTTTTGCGCGGTCTCCGAGTCCGGATCTGGCCGTCGCTCAGGAAGTTTCGACACCTCGTAGTCGACGAGCGCAGGCAGTCGACGAGCGCAGGCAGTCGACGAGCGCAAGCAGTAGCGTCCGCACCACCGTATTCGCACCCGGTTTGACGTATGCGACATCGCGTGGCCACGAGAAGGTGACAGGCACCTCGACCGGTTGTCCCGCCGGAAAGCCCCCAGCGACGTCGACTTGGCTCGGCTCCCGATCAGTCATCGATGCACCTCAAATGCCCACCTGCTAGGCGACGAAGTCGCGCAGCCACACCGCACCAAGCGGGACCGGACTCTGGAATCGGATCGGACACACCGAGATCCAGCCGGTCGCCCACCCAGTACTCCCTACCGACAAAGGAGGGACCGCCATGTCGATATGGCACATCACGATCACCAACCAGGGTGATCACCTCGAAGAAATAAGGAGAACCGTTATGGCACAGCAAGACACCATCGACGCTCTGGCCACCCAGCTGGACAAGGCGCGCGGGGAAATCGTCGCCGAGATCGGCCGCCTGGAAGACCTGGTCGCATCCGGTGGCGGTGAACAGCTGGACTTCACCGCGCTCAAGCAGCGGGTCCAGGCCCTCGACGACGTGGTCGCCGACGCCTTGGCACCCGGTGGTGAACAGCCACAGAACCCGCAGGAGCCGGGCACCGAACAGCCCACCCCGGCGCCGGGTTCGGAGGAGCCCGCCCCCGCCCCAGGAACAGATCCGGCCGAAGCGGCCTGACCATCGCCGCCGCTGCCGCCCACCCGCTGAGGTGGGAGGCAACGGCGCGTTCGCGGGAGTGAGGGATTCCTGATGGCCGTAGCCACCTTCGAGCAGATCGTCAACGCGAACAAGGATCTGCTGTTCAAACCGCTCAAAGGGGCGGTGCTTGTCGCGCCGATGACCGTTGAAGTGCCGATCGCGTTCACCGCGGGGGCGTCGGCGAAGTTCCAGTCGCTGGAGGGGTATTCGTCGCTCGGATTGATCGACAAATCCGGTGGGCCGCAGTTCCGGCCCGAGCAGCAGCTCTCGGAAACCGAGAGCTGGGGCTGGCTCGAACCGACGCGCTCGGACATCGTCAAACGCGACATGAGCGTCGGGTTCACCGCCCAAGAGTTCAAACGCCCAGTGCTGGAACTGGTTTCGGGTCGCAGCCTCGCCGATGTGAAGGCCGACGCGGTGACCAAGGAACTGTCGTGGAACGAGCCGGTCTCCCCAGACACAATCCACTACCGGGTCATCTTCTTGTTCGTCGACGGTGTCGGCGCGCGCGAGAAATGGGTGCTGCGGGTGATGCCACGCGCCAGCGTGACCGAGGTCGGTCAGCAGCAATGGAACGCCGAACAGGTCGCGTCGTGGCCGATCACGGTCAAGGCCACCGTCGATGACAAGCTCGGCTACTCGATGCGCAACGTCCTGTGCGGTCCCGGCGTCGGTGACCTCGTGATCCCGATGGGCTTCACCATCGCCACCCCACCCGCGACACCACCGCCCGCAGGCGCCAGCGGGACCGCGGGCACACCACAGAAGGTGGCATAAAGTGGCGAACTCGGCGAGACGGCGCAAACCGCGCCGCAAGAACCCCGACACCAACACGCCGGCGAAGTCGACCTGGTTGCAGATGCGCGACGAAGCCAGAGCAACCCGGCGACGGAAACGCAAGCGCCCCTACATGTTCGACGGCACCACACCTGCGACACCGATCCACGAACCCGACACGGTGTGGCAGGTGCTCACCTTGGCGGCACTGCTGGACGGGCAGGACATGCCCGCAGGGCGGATCCGGGAGTTGTTCGAGGCGTTATGTGGGGACGGGTTCGAAGCGGTGTGGGCGGTGGTGAAAGACGAACCCGCCGAGGTGTTGTGGCCGTTGTTCGATGCCATCAACACCCACTTCAACTCCCTGCCAGACCCGAAACAGGCAGGTGATCTACCGGGGGGCTGAGCGGCCTCGTGCTGCTCATCGAGGACTTCGGTGAGCAGATCGAGGCCGACCTGTTCACCCGAGGCTGGGACCTCCTGGACTACATGCGTGGCGAACGCCCATGGTCACAGCTGATCCGGCTGCTCCGCCGGATGCCGATGTGGTCGCACTACCAAGCCGCCCTGCTGATGGACCCCGAGCTTGGGGAACTGCGCGCTCAGCAAGAGGTTGAGGAAGACACCGAGCCGCAACCGCTTTCACCGCTGCATTACGACCTGCCCGCATTGCTGGCGTTGCGGCATATCGAGATCACCAAGGAACTAATCCGCGTCGTCGCCTCGGTGTTCGCCGACAGCCCCGCCGCACCCCTACCGCCGGAGCCGCGTCCGACCACTGCCGAGGCGCAGGCGCGTGCGCGTGCCGACCGGGACCAGGTCCTGGATGTCCTTGCCCGGTTGGGGGTTCAGGTGTAGGAAAGGCGGTGAACCTGTGGCGCAGTCCTATTCCGCAGGCTCGGCCCGCCTGAGCGTCGTCCCGCAGCTGGCACGGGACTTCATCACCAGTCTGCGGACCCAGCTGCAACGCATCCGCGCCACCTTCGGTGTACAAGTGGTCCCGGATCTGGGCGGGTTCACCACCGAGCTGCGGACCCGGCTGTCACGGATGCGCAACCTCACCGTGAAGGTGCAGGTGGAACCGGATCTGACCGGGTTCGCCGCCCGCCTGAATACTGCGCTCGCGCCGTTCCGCAACCGGGTCATCCGCATCCGCATCGAGATCGACCAATCCCAACTGTTGCTGTTGCTGCAACTACTCGCGCAGCTGCGTGGCGCGACGGGACCGGCCGGAATGTCGATGGGACGGCTCGGCTCAGCGATGACCCTGGCATCGGCCGCCGCTGGCGCACTGAAGGTGGCGCTGCTCGGGCTGGTCCTGGGGTCGCTGTTCCCGCTGGTCGCGGTCGCCGCGCAAGCCGCAGGCACCCTCGGGTTACTGCCCGCTGCCGCGGCGGCCGCGGCAGCGGGGATCGCGACCATCGCTGTCGGTGTCTCGGGAGTCAAGGACGCCTTCGCCGCCGCGAAACAGATGTCGGAGACCGCGGGCCAAGACGCCGAAACCCGCACGAAGGCCATCGCCGCCGCCCAGCGCAGTGAGCAGCAAGCCACCAAAGCAGTCGAGACGGCCCGTAAGGCACTCAACAACGCCTACGGCGAAGCGTCGAAACGGTTGCGGGACTTGGAACTTCAAGCCCGCGGCGCCGCCCTCAACGAAGGCGACGCCCTGTTGTCGATCGCCGAAGCGCGTCGCGATCTGGCGCAGCTGCAATCAACCGATCCCCTTGAGTACGCGCGCGCCAACCAGCGCATCGCCGACGCCGAACAGACCCTGCTCGAGACGCGGGCGCGGCGCGCGGACATCGACGAACAACTCGCCGACGCCCAGGCCAAAGGTATCGAGGGCAGCGACGAAGTCGTGGCCGCGCGCGAACGCCTCACCGACGCCGAAACCCAACTCGCCGACGCCCAAACGGCGGTCACGGACGCTACCTCGCAAATGTCGTCTGCCACGCAGGCATTCGAGCGGGCGATGGCGAAACTGTCCCCGTCCGCACAAGATTTCGTCACCAAGATCCGCGGACTCGGCACAGCGTGGACCGGGTTCCGGATGGCGGTACAACAGCCACTATTCGATGGGCTCGGAGACTCGGTCGTCCACCTCGCCGATGCCCAACTGGGCCGTGTCCGTGACGGTCTGGCGGGCATCGCGACCGCGATCAACGCTGGCTTGCGTCGTGTCCTCGATGACCTGTCGACCCCGGCGACGGGGGACAAGCTCGCCAAGATTTTCGTCAACGCCGAGGCCGCGATCGGCCCTCTGATCGACGGCGTCAACGACCTGGTGCAGGGGCTGTTGTCGCTGGCTGGAGTCGGTTCGGAGTTCCTACCGGATGCGAGCAAGAGCTTCGCCGAGTCCATGGCGAGCTTCCGGGCCTGGGCGGAAAGCAGTGACGGGCAGCAGAAATTCCGGGACTTCCTCAAAGATTCCCTCGACGCCCTTGGGCGTGTTTGGGAGCTGGCGAAATCGATCGGCAAAGCCCTGGCCGGGCTCATCACCACCGCCGAGCCGTCGGGGGAGTCGATGATCGATTCCCTGGTGCGCAACCTCGACCGGTTCTCCACCTGGCTGAACTCACCCGAGGGCCGCCAAGCGATGAAGGATTTCTGGGAAGACGTCCGCACCACCGTCACCAACCTCGCCAGCCTCGCCGTCTTTATCGGACGCGCCGCCGAGAAGCTGTATGAGTTCTTGGACCTGATCCGAGACATCAGCGGCATCAACATCTTCCAGGGCGCACTGTTCACCCTGCTCGACAAACTCAGCCAGGTGCCCGAGGCATTCGACAAGATCCGCGAATGGCTCGCCGACCACCTCCCCGGCGCGCTATCGGGCGGCGCATCGAGCCTCACCGGTTTCGGTGACTCCCTGGATTCCCTGCGCACCCGGGTGTCGGAAATCGTCACTGGTATCGGGGATACCTGGGACGGGCTGCGCGAGAAGATGGCCACACCCATCAACTTCGTCATCGAGCACGTCGTGAACGGCGGCTTCCGCAACGCCTGGAACGCCATCCGCACGGTCATCCCAGTACTGCCGGAATGGACTACAGACGTACCACTCATCCAGGTCACCAAGCGTGCCACCGGTGGACCGGCCACGACCGAGGGCAGAGTTACCGGGCCGGGATCGCGGACCTCGGATTCGGTGCCCGCCTTGCTGTCTCGTGACGAGCACGTCTGGACCGGCGCCGAAGTCGACGCGGTCGGCGGCCACGCCGCGATGCTGCGACTACGTCGCTCCGCACTCGCCGGGCAGCTGCCGCGCTTGCGTGACGGCGGCAGCCTGTTCGGGTCGGTCGCCGACTGGGTGGGCGACCGGTTCGCCTCGGTCACCAGCGGATTACGCGACAAGATCGCGGAGCTGTTCCTCACTCCGGTTCAGGCCCTGGCCGATGCCGTCCCCGACTTCGGTGGCGGGATCGGGCAGCTACCGCGTGCGGTGATGCAGCAAGTCACCGACTCCGCCGCCCAGGTCATCGCCGGGCACTCCGCCAGCTTGCGCGCCGGGACCGGTGAACCGATCCCCGCGCTGCCGCCTGGAGAAAGTGTGCAGCGGTGGCGGGCGATGGCGATCGAAGCGCTCAAGAGGGAGGGATTCGATCCCGGCCAAGTCGACATCATGCTCTCCCAGATCCAGTCCGAATCCGGTGGCAACCCCGATATCGCCCAGCAGATCGTCGATATCAACGGCACCGGGGAATCCGCAGGCGTCGGGTTGTTGCAGATCATTCCGGGAACCTTTGCCGCACACCGAGACCCATCGCTTCCCGATGACCGCCGCGATCCGTTGGCGAACATGGTCGCCGCGCTGCGCTACTACAAATCCCGCTACGGCATGGACCTCTCGCAGATGTGGGGCCACGGCCACGGCTACGACACCGGCGGCATGTGGGAGCCCGGCACGCTGGGTTGGAACACCTCGGGCAAGCCCGAAGCCGTCCTCACCAACGAGGAATGGCGTTGGTTCCGTGAACTCATCGACTCCCTCGCCCTCCCGGTGCCGGGCCAACAACAGCCGGGATTGGCGGACCCTGCCCGCAAGGGCCTGGGACTGGATACGTGGGAATCGCTGGGGCAGAAAGCTTCCGATGCGTTCGCCAGCGCTGGCAAGAGCTTCCTCGATAGCCAGGTCGATGACGCGCTGTCGGTGATCGGCGCTCCGAACCTGCTGAATTCGGATCGGGTCCGTGCGCTGGAGGACTACCAGCGTGCTTATGAGGTGTTCGAGGCCACCAAGGCCGCCCGCACAGCGGGGGCCGCCGACTACCAGTCGCTGATGAACCAGGTCGCGCCGCCACCTGCACCGACCCTCACCCCGGCCGCGGCGCCGGTATCGAACATCGACAACTCCACCCACATCACCGTGCAGACCCGCGACGTGGACGAAGGGTACCGGCGCGCCTTGCAGATTGCGGACCTGCGCGCGCTGCAGCACACGGCCAGGAGGTGACATCGGTTGTGGTGCACCCGGATTCAGTAATGGTCGAGGTCTTCGGGGTCGACGACTCGCACTGGATCATCAACGGCCCTGAGGCCGACCGTGACGTTATCACCCTGGCCACCAGCCCCAAGGGCATCAACGACGCCCCGGTCACCACCAGCTACAAGTCGTCGGTCTATCAGCGTGGCGCGACGTATCAGGGCAAACGCTATCTCAAGCGGGATATCACCTTCGCGGTGAACATCCATGGCACCGATCCCGAGGAATGGGAGCAACGCGATTCGGCGTGGCGCAACGCCTGGGACTACGAACTCGATGCCTGGGATCCCGACGCCACGCTGACGAAAATGCAGATCAGCACCGACCGCTCCACCCGCTGGCTCTGGCTGGCCCTGGATAAGAGCATCGAGTTCGAATCCGAGCGTGACCCGCACCTGCTTCGGAAATCGGTGGTGCCGATGGCCGTTACGGCCGCGCAGCCGATGTGGGAAGAACCCATCAAGGTCACCTCCTGGGAAACCGGGGAAGGGACGAGCGAAGGGTTCATCGAGGTCTCCAACCCCACCGATGTCGAGATGGCGCAGAAGTGGGTGCTCACCCGCGGGCGCTGGCGGGTCCCGGACGTGTCCTGGCGCGGCAAGAAGTACCGGCGCGCACCCGCCGGGCCCTACGCCAACCGCATGATCACCCTGCCGATGCTCGGCGATCGCGAAGGCGGAGCCCGCATCGACCTGGACCCCGCACGGCTGTACGTGCGAGACCTGGGCGGCACCAACCTCGTCGGCCGCCTCGGCGGGCTGCACTTCATGCACCGCATCCCGCCACGCACCCCACCCACCTTGCTGCCGATCAGCGTCGAAGACGCCCCGGCCGGTGGTGCGCGGGCTGAGTTGCGTCAGCCGCGGTTGTGGAGCCGGGCGTGGGGGCTGCGGTGAGCGTCGACCTCGACGCCATGAGCCTCGCGCAGCAGTGCGAGGCCATCTGGGAAGCCACCCTCGCCGCGGAACGCGCCGACGACCTCGAACGCCAGTCGCGGCCGCTGGTGCGGCTGTGGGACGGGCACTGGCGGTTGGCCGGGGTCGTGTGCTCGGAATACCGCGCCGAGTTCACCTGGGTCGACAACGACACCGGCACCGCCCTGCTCGAAATACCCCTCGATGACCCACTCGCGAAATGGGTGTGGCGCACCCGCGCCCGCGTCGAGGCCGGTGAAGGCCGCAACATCCACATCACCTGCGACAAGACCGGTGCCCGCTGGTCCGGACGCCTACACGACCACTCCATCGAACGACGCGCCGACGGCACCCAAGTCCTCACGCTGCGGTTCGTCCACGATTTTCAGCACCTCAAGCACTACCTGATCTGGTCAAACCCCTTCTTCGACGCCTCAGTCCAGATCCCCAGATCCTTCGGCCCCGTCCCCGGTCCAGCACGGTGGGCGTTGAAACTGCCGCTGTTTTTGAACGTTTTGCGTGAGCAGGTGCAGCAGCACGGCTGGCAGCTACCCGACGATCCCCTAGATCCGGCCTCCTGGCTGGGTGCGGTCGGACTGGACATGTCGCAGTGGTCGGTCGTCGTCGCCCCGACCAGCTTCGCCGAAGACCTCGCCGCCGGAACCCTGTGGGCGACACCGCATTCGCGGTTCAAGTACTGGCACGACATGGCCCGCGACATCCTCGAAGACGCAGAACTATCAGTACGGTGCCGCCGCTGGCTCGAAGGCGACCCACCCCCATGGCCCGGAGCACCCCAACTGCGCCACGGGGTCCTCGTCATCGACATCATCAACACCTCGGGCTATTACAGCGACACCAGCAACGGAGGCAACCCCTTCGACGGCCTCGCGCGCACTGTCGCCAAGTTCAGCGAAGACTTCATCGACAGCATCGAAGAACCCATCACTGACCCGGTCATTCCCGCCGACTACCTGATCCCCGGAATGCGCCGCACGCAGGTGAGCACGCCGTTCGCGGTGTACTTCGACGGCCCCGACACCGGTATCGAAACCTCCAAGTTCACCGAGACCGCTTCCACCGCAGTGCAAGTCGTGACCGGAGGGTCCTCGATGCCGGGGGTTGTGGGTGCCCCACCCCACAGCTGGGGTGGGGCACCCATAACCCGAACATGCCGACGAAACCATCTCCGCCGGAGTCCAAATGGCCGGCGACCTCGTCGCCGCCATGATCGGCGTCCCACCAGTCGGCGGAGCCACCGACGCCATGCTCCGCCCCCTCTACCAAGGAACACTGCTCGCCTGGCACGCAGTCAAATCAGCGGCACGAGAACGCAACTCAGGCTGGTCCCGGTTCTTCGAGTACATGGCCGACTCACCCGGCCGTGCCTACACAATCGCCGCGATGATGGCCCTACGTAAAGGCTTCCACGACACCAGATCCTGGTTCTCCCACGAAATCACTGTCCGCGACGGCGCACCCTACGTCATCGGCGAGACCGGGCACTGGTTCCTCGGCGACCGCGTCGGCGCCACCGCCCCCGGCGATGACACCTACACCATCCGCATCGACCGCGTCCGCGAACTCACCCTCGCCTGGGACCGCGACCAATTTCCCGAATGGAAACCCATCATCGGCGACCCCACCAACAACCGCGACCGCGGCCAACGCACCCTCGACATCGTCACCGACCTCGTCTCAGGCGTCCACGAACTCGGAGTGCTTGCCTGACAGCATCATCCGATCGCCTACGACCACTGTGTGCTGACCAGTCTTCAATCTGATCCAACCGCGAACAACTCCCCATACCCAAGCCGCGACTGACCAATGAACGGTATGCGGCCGCTACAGTGCGTTTGCAGTGGGCGTCAGAGCCTTTATGCGGTCTAGGTTCTATCTCTTAATTGGCTGATCTAGGACCGATTGAACAACCCTATGGTAGTAATTCGCGGTATTTCTCGACAATTTCCCGCACGTCTTCGGGGACCGTCCGGGTCCGGTCTCCTATAGCAAGTACCTTGGCCAGCCAGTATCGGACGCCCTGGAAAGGGAATCGCGCGCAGGTTTCCAGGATTTCCGTGCGGGACGTCGCGGCGGATTTCTCGTAGTCCCGGATTAGTGCGCACAGAGCGATCCACGCGGTTCGGCGTCCGCGGACACAGACATCGCGATTCAGTCCGTATACGTCGATGGATGTCTCGCCGATGTCGTCGAGGCCGACATAGAAGCCCGTGGTCAGCGAGAGCGCTAGGTGGCGGAACGGGTCGGTGCTAGTCGGATTGATCAGAAGTTCCCGACCCTCGCGCACGGGGAAGCGGTTCCGTTTGTGGTTGCTGTTGCAGCGCGAGCACGCGAGAATATAGTTCTCCCACGTGAAAGACGACTCGGGATAGGTCGCCTTCGGGCGAAAATGATCGATATCAGTGCCCTGGCTGTCCTCACAGTACATACAACGCTCCAGACCCGAGCACATGTCTCGCAGAACGCGCAGAACTTCCTCTCGGGCATTTCCTGCAAAACTGCGCCAGGAAGCTGTCGCCGCCTTGACCGGATCGGCCGCGGCATCGACCCGCTCTTGTCGGCCACGCAGGGTACGCTTCGTTCGCGACGACAATTCGTCACGGGTAATAAGGATCACCTGTCGTTGCGCCGTTCATGCATCATAAGCAGCTGTATCGCGCGGTCGGACTGACTGGTGGGCACCTTGGACCGCAACTCGTCGAGAGTCTCCCGCTCCCCAGGCGTCAGTTCACGCGTCAGCGCGGCCGCTTCGATCACGGCCAGCTGCTGCCGCGAATCGCGTGCCGATTCGGACAGCACACTGTCCAATCCGAACAGATCGGTCAGCACGGCTTCGTCGACACTACCGTTCACGACCCGGTTGAAGTCCTCACCCTTGAGTATCTCCGCCCCCGAGTCGTCCTCCCATGCAGGCGACAGGCGGACCAGTCCGCCCTCATCGGCAGCCTGGCAGATGAAGGGACTATGCGTTGTAACGAGAAACTGCATCTTCGGGAAATGATCCTTCAGCCAGAACCCGATTCGTTTCTGCCATTCGATATGCAGGTGGACATCGATTTCATCGATCAGGACCACCCCCTCGTGCAGCACTCTGACATGCCCGTCCGGACCCTCGTCTATTGCGACAGAATCGAAGGCCGACACCAGCTGCTTGATCAGATCGAGGACCAGGCCGGCGACAGTCCGATAGCCGTCGCTGAGTGACGCCAGCGCAAGGGCCCGACCCTCGGGGGTGCGCACCCATAGCCCCTCCGAATCGACCTTCTCGACGCGCATTCCCTCAGGCAGCAATCCGTCGTCCAGCAGTTTCAGGACGAGTTGTTCAGTGGCCTCCGCCTCCGGGCGCCCTTCAAGGCGACGGAGATAGATCTGCTGAAGCCACACAACCGATTCCGACAGCGACGCATCCTCGCGAAACAGACTTGCCAGAGCGGCCGGGCGGCCAGGCGACATCATCAGCCGTTGCGCCTCAGTCGGTGCGGGAGACAGCCGCCGGAAGGGCCCATATCCTGCGGTGAACCACCCACGCGGATTCTCGGCCCAGGGGCCACGCGCGGGCGTCCAGTTCCCCCCGACCACGGCCCTCGTCACAGTCGGTTCGGGTCCGTCGGCCCGCTCCCATTCCATCGCAGCCCACGGATCGAAGGTGGGTTTGCGGCCGGCGGCGAATCCGTCCTCGTCGCCAAAGCGAAGCTTCACTGCGGCACGGGCTTGCGATTCACCATCGCGAATCCAGCCCCGGAAAGTCTCGGCCAGAAGCCTAGCTACGGACGGTCCCGCAATCGCCAGCGCGATTGCCTGCAGAAACGTCGATTTTCCAGAACCGTTACGACCCGCGATAACGATCCAGCGCGGCAGGGTGCCGTCCTTCCGCGCGAAAGCGAGCGAGGCTGCGCTTCTGCCGGAGGGAAATCCGCGAATGCCCTCGAGCTTTATCTCGACGATGTGCACCCGCAGAGCCTACTAAAGCGTTCACATCGAGCGCTGGTGTCGACGGCGGTGTTCGCCCCGTCGACTGGTCCGGTGATGGAGGCATGCGGTCACGATGGGCCGGTCACTGACTACCTTGGCTGGCCCCTTGACCGACCTTATTTGCCGCCGTCGCCAATCGTCCGCCACTGGGCATTACAGGAAATCAGGGTGACTCCGGCTCTCGCGGTGCCGAACAAGTCGCGGCGCGGTGGCGTTGGGATCGATCGCCCCCATCGAATGGCAGGGGTCCACACATCCGCAGCGAACCGAGGTCGGGTGATGTACCGGTGTCTTCCGACGGACAGTTCCCTACCCGAGACAACTGCGACCCCACCGACCCCGAAGAAGCCTTCCTCTGGATGCTCGTCGGACTACCCGGATTGAAAGGCGCGCCGCTACTGCTGCCGATCCAGCACCTGCGGCAGGTCTCACGCCGGTTATGGGACTGTGGCGCACGCCCCGTCGAAGATCCGGTCATCAAATACCGGCCACCGCGTGCGGGTGACCCACACTGGCTGGCTTCGCCCGGCACCTGGGCCGACATCGATGATCCCGACCCCGAAGACGTTTTCGACATCCGACAGTTCGTTGCCGAACTCCCACTGCGCCAACGGCAGCAACTGGCGGCCGCGCTCGGGTTGACCGGCACGGTCGCAGACGAGCCGCCCGCCCCGATGCTGCCGGTCACCACCGCAGTATCTAACGAGGCATTGGCGTCCAACGATCCACCGCCGCTGTTCGATCCGACCCGCCGTGGCGTCAAAGCCGTCCTGGCCTACCTGCGCCGCGCCACCCCCGACGAACGCGACCGAGTATTGGCCATCGAACGCCACTTCGGCAAAGCCCGCCCAGTGATCCTGTCGCGCTACCAGCACACCTGACGCGGCATCGAAAAATCCTGTGCACCAGCCCGATTCGGATACGTGCCGAGTGCCGTTCAGCTGGCTCTGTGGTCCTCGATCCCGCCGCTGCCCTCCGGCGCGGCGCCTCCATCACCGGAAGGAATCGCAATGACGGAATTCGGTATCGATGTCAGCAACCACCAGAACACATTCGACTTCGCGCTCGCGGCGGCCGGAGGTATGAGCTTCGCCACCCACAAAATCTGCGAAGGCAACTGGCCGGATCCGTTGTGGCCCCGAGCCCGCGAACAGATGGCCACCCACTTCCAGTTCTGGGGCGGCTACATCTACTGCCGCCTCGACACCGCGCAGACAGTCGAAGCCGACGCCGCCCTTACCTACGTCGGCGATACCGACGTGCCGATCCAGATCGACTACGAAGACCTCAAAGGCACACCCAGTATCGAAGACCTCCTCGCCCGCGTCGACGCCTTGACCGCACGAGGCTTCAAGTTGTTGCCGATCTATTTGCCGCGCTGGTACTGGCGCGACCACATGGGCTCACCCGACCTCACCGAATTGCCGGTGCCGATCTGGAACTCCTCCTACGTCAACGGCACCGGAACCCCCGCCCAGCTCTACCCCGGAGACGACCACCCCGGATGGAAACCAATGGGCGGCAAAGACATCGCCATCCTCCAGTTCTCCTCCACCGCCACCATCGGCGGCCAACTCATCGACGTCAACGCCATCCGCGGTGGGCGAGACCAGCTCGCTCACCTGTTCAGGAAGGAACCCGACATGCAACTCACCGACATGATCACCAACAAAGACGGCAACGAAGTCACCGTCGCCGAACTACTGGCCAGCATCGACCTACACGCCTCCTGGGTCGTCGACCAACTCGCCGGACCCGACTCCCGCCACCAGCCCGGCCCCGACCTGACCCCCACCGGATGGACCCAGCTCGACGGCAAGTCGATGGTCGACTCGGTCGCGTCCGCACACGACAAGATTGACGGCGTCACCGCCGAGCTCGGCGAGATCCAGGACAAGATCCAGACCGTCCTCGAACGCCTCGACACCGACCCGTCTGCCGGGCGTCACCGCAAGCAGTAACCGATGGAATGGCTGACCGCCGACCTCATCCAAGCCCTCGGCGTAGCGGTCGCCACGGTGATCGGTGCCGTGACCGCCCGCCAAGCCGGGGAGCTCCGCAAACTCCGTACCCGCGTCACCGAGCTCGAACGCCAATCCCGCAGCGACGGTGAACGTTTCCGTGACGCGCTGCGGTTGATCCGGCAGCTGCTGCGCCACAGCGATGAGGTCACCTCCCAGCTGCGCCAACATGTGCCCGGCGTGGAACCACCTGATACCCCGGCGATTCCGGCATGGCTCGAAAACGAACTGTGACCACGACCGGTGACCACACCGAACAAGCCGACCCCCGAGGGTTCCTGGAACCTCGGGGCGTTCCGGCGTTACCAAGACCAAACACCCGAAGACGCCAAAGCCGCCATCCGCTCCGGAGTCATCGGAGCGTTCACCGGCGCACAAGACACCCACCGCCGCGAAGTCCGCCAACCCATCCAACAACGACCCACCTACGACGAAATCCCCACCGACATCCCACTGTGGGCCAACCTCACCGCCACCGACGACACCACCTTCCCCCTCGCCCTGCTCGCCCGCCAACCCGACAGCAACGGCGTACTCAACGAACCACCGTTCTACCAACCCGCCACCGGCGCAATCGAAATCGGGATGATCCGCGCCATCCGTGACCGTGAATACCGGCAAGTCGGGCTCATCATCGGCCCGGCCGGATGGTCGTTCGTCAACAACGCTTTCGTCGCCATCTACAGCCTCGACCCCAACAGCGGTGACCTGATACTGATCTGGGACAGCGGCGACATCAAAACCGTCCTCAACGCCGCCTCCACCCAATACCGCTTCGACATCCCCACCATCAACGCCCGCCAAGGCGACATCTACGGCGTCGGATTCCTCACCAACTACATCGGCCTCAGCGGCTACAAACTCGCCACCGTCGCCCGCTGGGTCATCAACCAGCCCTGGGGAACTCAACCCGGCCACCCCTACTACTGGAGCCGCGGCCTCGACGGCGGCGGCAACGGCCCCGGCTACGGAGCCCCACCACCATTCATCAGCGCCACCAACTGCGGCACCAACCATTGGTGGCCCTGGTTCCTCCTCGGATAGGAGCACCGCCGATGCCCGAATACCTCGGATACCGGCCGAACCGGTACACGCTCGTGCTCAGCCGAGGTGCAGCGTTCACCCAACGGTTCGAGCCCATCGGAGCGGTGTTGCCGAATGGCACGATGTCCTGGATCGACGTCTACGACACCGACGACGAGCTTCTCACCACATGGCACGCGACGACGATCGTTCCCGTCGCGGTCGAGTACCTAATCGAGCCCCACCACGTCGACGGTATCGGCTCCCGAACCCGAGCGAGCTACGACCTCTACCTCAAGTACCCCGATACCCGGTTGCCTTACTGCTGGTTTTGCGGACCCGTCGTTCGCGAGCAATGACTGGTTCCGCTGACACGCGCTGGTCGTTTTGTCCTCGATGGAGCCTCTGGGCTACCGGACGAGCTATGCAGATGCCTGTGCGAAACGAAAGTCCAGGTCAGGCCGAATGTAGAAGGTAGGCGTTTTCTCATAGTGGGTGCTATAGGCACCGAGCCTTTAGGCTGCCCATATGACTGAAAATCTTATGGGTATGCATCGACGGGGCGATAAAGTCTACTTCCAATGGCCTGATACAGGCCATTGAGTTACAGGCCGAGTCATAGCGGGCGAGACCGAAACGACCCGCGTTTGCGCCAGTACTCCGTGCGTGGTTCCCGTCAACTGGAGTTTTCGATGGCTCCCAGTCGGCACACCAACCTAATTGGCTGTGCCGCGCGACGAAATTCATTTCGTAGAAGCTGACCGAGTGTGGACCCCCACTCTGTGAGCCCGTTTCTGGAGCCGGACCAGTATCGCTTTCTGGGCGAACCGCCAACTCTTGTTCGCCGGTTTCGCCCCAGCCACTTCGGCGACTATATGTCCGCGAACGTACTATATGCCCGATGACCCAGTGTGGGCCTGGGAAACAATCTGGCTTCGAGCCGTCGTTGTGGGCTCGTCGCGGTGTTGGGTGAACGTCTGCATTCTCGACGAGTACCGAGATGAAAAGGGGGCGTCCGATCTAAGGGGTATCACCCTCCCTATGTGTGGCCCGTGATCTGCGACTACCCGGCGCCTATACGGCATTCTTCACCGGAATCGCGCATAATTCGACCAGCCTGGGATCGCATTTGCGGAACGGCCAGGGCGCTTCGATAGGTCGCCATATGGAGTCGTGGCTTCGATGAGAGGAATCCAGCGAGGTACTGATCCAGCAAGTGCGGGGGAGAGCTCTTGCTTGCGAACTAAACCTGCTTGAACAGGCTTCACAACAGACCCGGAGAACTAAATGAGCACAGCGAATAGCCCGATCCGATCAGCGCGTGCGTGTGCACCGCGGTCGCCCCTGGCGCGGAGTTCGCCGCCATTCGTTCGAATTCTGCTAGTTGGGTGCCCTGGTCTTCCGATTGTTATGGCTGTCCCACCGGTTGCGCCGATCGCAGCAGGCTTCGGTTCGGTGCGTCACCGCGGGCACTGACAACCTCATCTCAACCACACTTGACCTCAGACTCGTTGTTGCGAACCGGAGTAACAGGCTTCACCTGCGCCAATGTGGTGGTGAAGTCCACGGCTACTAAATCTTCGGCAGAATCCGGCCGAATGCATTGCAGTGCAACAGAATTGGTGTGGCGTAAACACCCAAGCAGCAGCGGGTTCACCAGCCAGACCGAGCAAGGCCGAAGCGCTGGAACGGCAGCCTGGCCAGCATGGACACGTTCACCCAACCGCCTCAGCAGTGAAAACGCGTCCCAGCCGTGACCAGATTATGGGTAGTCCATCCCCTCACCCTCAAATACTGCCTCGACCAGGCTCTTGTTGGTGGCAACACCAATTTTGTCTGCAATGTCGTTGGCGGTGAGGTCCAGCGCCCGCAGCTTGTCACCAACCTTGATGACCGCAAGGCATCGTCGAACTCGGTCGCAGTGGTCCTGTGCATACCGGGCCAGCGCCGCCCATTTGGCAGACGTGTCAGCAAGATCGTGTCGATGCGGGTCGACGATATCCATGACATAGTCGCTGTCGCCGTCGTCATGCCAGAACAAGAAGTCGGGGTGCATGAGTTGGTGCTTGTCCCCGAATTCGTAGGGAACGGCGAGTGCGTTGCGCCCTGACGACGGGTTCCGATACCACCCGACAACCGTCTTGGCGTCGAGTTCCGCCTCCAGCACGGCTTCCTCCCACGACGATCGCGAAGTGTCGACTGGGAATCGGCCAGCGTTGGGCCTGCCTTCTGGGATCACATAGAGGTGGTCCGTGTACGTCCTGACCGTCTCAGTCGTGTTGCCTTTGATCTTCTCGGTCGATGCCGGATAGGCCTCGCGAGCTTCGACGGTGGTCGGGTGCATCGGTGAGGTGCCGAGGTACCACAGAGGCTCTATCAGATCACGCACCGGCCGCGGCATGCGCGATACGGCCGAGCGATGCTGGTCGCGCCAAGCTTCGATCAGTTCGGCCGCCTGCTCCTCCACGAGGCTCTTGAATCCAAGCTGCGCCATAGCTGTGACCCGTACACCCGCGTCTACTTCGTCGTAATCCCGGTCACACAGGTCGTTGTAATACCAGGCTGCCGAACCATCTGGAAGCAGTCGCACAGCTCGGTTGTAATAGCCATCCAGGTCCCGCTCGGAGGTAGGCGCTTCCTCTTCTCCGACGCTGAGCATGATCGCCGCGCCATAGTTGACCACCGTAGTGCCGACGGTCAGTGCCAGGATGTCCTTGACCTTGGCGTCGATCTCCTCTTTGCGCTGACTGTCAGCGGCCCGCATCTGGTCAACGACCCAAGCACGGGCCTTGCTGGACGCGCTCGGCACGAGGCCATGCTCGTTGAGAGCCGCTGCCAGACGCATCAACTGCGCTGTTCGGGTCGAGAACGTTGCTTTCGGACGCGTGAAGGACGGAAGCGTGTCGAGCAGGTCAAAGAGTGTGCCCGGAACCTTCGTGGAGCGACCACAGATTTCGGGCGTGATCATTATCTCGACCTTGACGTTCTCGTCCTCGGTGAGCGCGTTGACGACGCGGACAACGTGCTCGGTTCTGAAGCCCGGAAGGTACGCAACGACCTCGTTGAGGCGATCGTCGCCTCCATCGACACGTTTCGCGAGCGGTGTCCGAACCAGTCGACCGATCAGCTGGGCGATCTCGGTGTAGGACTCCTTTCCCTGGAAGGACACCAGCACCTCGGCGCGTGGACAATCCCAGCCGGTCGTTAAAGCCGACTTGAACAGGATCACGCGAGCCCGATCGTCGGCGGAAATTGCCTCCGGTGGCAGGTAGCGCACCTGTCGGTCGCCGACCTTCAGCGGTCCGTGAGGGTCGCCGAACGCATGGGCGACGGCATAGTCCGTGAGCTCTGGCCAGGTCGTTTCGACGACGGAGAGAATCTCGGCCAATCGCGACTGGGTCACTTTTGGTTCAACCTGTACCACCAGCAGCGGCTCCACCAACCGGTCGCCCGTATTCTGATGATGAGTGCGCCAGGCGTGGTCGGCTGCCTTCAAATCCTGAACCGCGAGACCGAGCATCGTGTTGTCTGCCGACTGCGATTCTGCAATGTTTCGAAGTAGAATTCGGTCTTTGAGTAGACCTGACTCCCTGACATCGCCTGGCGGTACCTCAGCCAGCCGAATTGTCCGCCCTGCGGCCGACATTGCCGACTGGAACCGGTCCGGTGTTGCAGAGATTCCAAGCACTACCGGGGCGGCTGGCTGAACAGTGCCGATGTTGGTCAGGCCGCCGCTAACGATGGTTCCCGCGATGGACTTTCGCTCTGTCTTGGTAGTGCCTGATCCGCGGTGCGCTTCGTCCCAGATGACGAGGAAGTCTGCACCCCGGTCCTTGATCGTATTGGCGATCATGTCCCAGGCGCCGAAGGTGCGCTTGTCATTCTTGGTGCCGTCTGCCCGCACCGCATGCAGGGTCGAATTCTTCTGCAGCGCCTGGATGTGCACGAAGTAGATGTAGCCGGGTTCGAGCGTCCGCTCATCGGTCTCACTGAGAAACCGCACCCGGTTGGCATCGATCCGGCCGCCAGACGCCTGTAGTATCTTGCCGATCGTCTGGGCGTTCAGCGCCCGATCATCCGTCAGCCACAGCACCGTCAGGTCGGGATTCGGCTCGCGAGTCGGTGTGCCGAAGTATAGATCTTCGAGGACCGCGGTGGCGATCACCGTCTTGCCTGCGCCAGTCGGTGCCGTCAATCCGACCGCGGTCAGTTCACCGTCCTCGACATAGCCGGCGCGGGCTTTCGCGAGGGATGACATGACTCCATCGACGGCCCTACTCTGGTAGTCCTCGAGCGTGAACTTCACCGGGCTCCCCCATCGATGTTGATGGTGTAATTCGACAAGTAGTCCGTATACAGCTGCACCGTGTCGATGCCGACCGGGAGTTGCTCTACAGCTGCCTGGTACTCCGCTGGGGAGTCGGTGATGACGAACAAAACCTGCGGCACCGCAGTAGTCGTGGCTGCCTCAGCGACCGCAGAAGCAAACGGCTTCAGAGCGTCGACCGAGAACAGCACGCCGTACGACTCAGTCAGCGCCCAACCATCCTCGGGTATTGCCGCGATCCGGTCACCCTGTGCGCCGCCTTCGAGCCACATCAGCGGAGCAACTGCCGCATACTCCGAGCCGCGCCGCACCCGGCCTGGGTCGAGGTAGGTCAAGTTGAAGAACTCAACGTTCGCCGCTAAGCCGTCGGAGTACGACGAACCGTCGGGGCGCTTGCCGGTCGCTACCGTGGAGATGCGAGGGCGGCAGACGTGCTCAAAGACGCCTTTCGCCTCCCACTCCCGGTCGCCCGGGTGGTGCCCGGCCGCGCGCAGGCCCTTCGCTTCCTTAGCGCCCACCTCGTTATTGGTCACGACAATCGACTGGCGAGTGCCCCCGTCCTCGTCGTTCAGACACATGACAGCCTCCGCGGTTGTCCCCGAACCGGCGAAAAAGTCGACGATAACGGCATTTGAGGGCGCTGCGATTCCAATCCAGCGCATGAGGACTTCGTGATCCTTTGGGTTCGGAAATCTGACTTCCCCAAGAATTGATTTCAGATGCGCCCTCGACGCTCGCCTGTCTCGCTCGAAAACCGAGCTTACTGTTTCCTCGGTCTGTTCGTCGAGATAGCGCTTGAAATATGCAGTTGCGGAGTGGTCCGCGCCGAACAAAACTCGGTCTTCGGAAATTAGTCGGCCCATAACCTCCGGACTGTATCGCCATCCATTGGGATGCATCTTTACCGGAACATCGGTAATGGGATGGGGCACGCTGTACCGCAGATTCTCGCGCGGATTTGGGCTACTTAGGTCGCCGGCAAAGTAGACGCGGCCAGATGAATCTATTGCGTTATAGCGAGCGACGCCGTCTGCAAGTTTTGATTTATTTTCGCGGAGCCAGGAACGGAAGTTGGTCGTTGCCAATTGGTAGTCATGTCCCGACTCCGCCCACGCCCGCTCGGCTGCTGCGAGCGCATCGTCCACTCCCGGCTTTCTGTCGAACCACCGCACTCCAGCTGCGGCTAGGGAGGACTCGTCTCGAGCGTAGACGAGCATGTAATCGGCACCATTTGAAACATAGCGGGAATCATTCTTTCGGCCGCCTTGCCAAACCACATCTGAAAGGAAGTTCTGAGGCTCAAATACCTGATCAAAAAGCATTCGGAGACGATGGTGTTCGTCGTCGCCGATGGCTGCAATTATTACGCCGGTCGGCTTCAGAAGGTCACGGGCGATGAGAAGCCGACGTTCCAGGAATGACAGCCACTTCGAGGATTTGGCGCGGTCGTTTTGGTCGACATACCGGTCGTTGTATATCCAGCCGTCGTTACCTGTGTTGTATGGCGGGTCAATGTAGATCAGGTCGACCTTGGCGCGGTGGGTCGAGCGAAGTGCCTGGAGGGCGTGGAAGTTCTCGCCGTTGATGACGATGTGCCACGGAGCCTCGGCAGGGCCGCGTTGGATCCTTTCAACGGATGCCAAGCCCGGATAGATCGGTTCACCGAACTCGCGGACCACCACGAGATCGTTCACGGGCCGCTCGCCGCCATCTCCGTCGAGGATCGCGACCGCGCGGGTGTTGTTGGTGAACCCGAGGACAGTCCATGTCGCGATGGTGGATTCGTCTCGGAGGGTTACTCGGATTCCCTTACGGATTGGGTAGTCGGCCAATCGTACGGACTCGGGCAGATGACGGTCGAAGACCAGTCCAAAGCGGCGCGAACCGCGTAGCAGCTCGACCTCGCGGGCCAGTCGGCTTCGGAGAGAGTCGTCCCCGACTTGGCCGATCAGCTGATCGAGAATGTTGGTCTCATCCGCCACGTGGTACCACCCCTCCGCGCACTACTCAGCCCGCTCGGCCGACTCCAGAGCAGACTATCGGGCACAGTCAATTCGGCCACCTTCGGCCATACAGTCTCTCTCGCCAGCGAATTCTGTACTGGCAAAATGTAGCCAGGCCAGCCGGTGATGACGCGATCCGACAGGCTCCGTGACGCACTCTCCGCGAACTACACTCAGGGATCAACACCACCAGCCTGGGGGCGGACCATGAGGCGTGATTTGGCGAGGTACGGACGTGACGAACGACGCTGTTGCCGTCTTCCTGGACTTCGAGAACCTTGTGCTCCGGGCTAATCGAAACGGACTGGGTGACAAGGCGATGCCGTCATCTACTTTGCGATTGCTTTGTCGAGGGTTCGGCAACGCGTCGGTCCGTCGGGCGTATGCGGATTGGCGCGATGAGCGATTGGGCAGTGCGAGCGGGTATACGTGAGAACGGCATCGACCTAATCCAGCTCGGCCGGTTCCCGTCGGGCAGCCACAAGAACGCTGTGGACATGCGGCTGGCGGTCGACGCCACGGAGACCCTGATCGCCCCCGCGGGCATCGGAATCTTCGTGCTGTTGACAGGCAACAGCGACTTCACCTCACTGGTGCAGACGCTGCGCGATTTCGGAAAGCACGTCATCAGCATCAGCGATATAACGACGAGTGCCCGGCTGGTGTCGTTTGCTGCGAGTACAAGTTCTGCGAGACCGTCCTCCGTCAGGCTGAGCCGAGCCAGCCCACCGGACCGCCTGTATATCTCCACACGATGTCCCTCAGGGGGCCCGGTCATCGTCCTATGCTGGGCACACCCGGTGGGCATGGTTGGGATGAGGAGTTCGGCCTGATGAAAGCGGATGCGCTAGCACCAAAAGCGTTGTTCGACAGTGCGGTTCACTACGAGATACCGGTCTTTCAGCGACCTTACGTGTGGTCGGAGGAGGATCAGTGGGCACCGTTGTGGCAGGACGTGCTTCGCGTAGTCGATAAGGTCTTGGTCGCAGGTGATGACCAAGACGCCTTGGATGCGATTAGCGGGCATTTCCTCGGTGCGATCGTCTTCAAGTCGAAGCCCGCCAGCACTGGTGATGTCACACGGCATTCGGTGATCGACGGCCAGCAGCGAACGACGACGCTGCAGGTGCTACTTGATGCGGCGCAGAAGGTGCTGGCGGATCTGGGGTACGAGGACGAGGGTGAGGCACTGGCGGAGTTGACTGTCAACTCCGCCAAGAGGTTTCGCAACAAGCCCGAGCAATTCAAGCTGCGCCCGTCCCGCTCGGATCGTGATGCTTTCTCTGCGGTCATGTCCGGTGCGGACGTCGGCGCCTATGACGATCACCGCGTCGTCGAAGCACATCGCTTCTTCAGCAACGAGATCCACATCTGGATCGCTGGCGTGCGCGATGACAGTGACCAAGACCTGGTGGGGACGCAGTCCGAGCGGGTACAGGCACTCACGGATGTCCTGCAATTTCGTCTTCTCGTCGTAGCGATAAACCTGTCTGGCCATGACGACGATCAGCTGATCTTCGAGACGCTCAACGACCGTGGCACTCCACTGCTCAAAGCTGACCTGATCAAGAACTGGATCTTCCAACGGGGCGAGCAGTTGCACGCCGATGTGAATACATGGCCGGACCGGTTCTGGCTGGAATTCGATGACGACTGGTGGCGTGAAGAGATTGCGCAGGGGCGGCACCTGCGTTCGCGGATTGACGTGTTCTTGCAATATTGGTTGACGATGCGGACTCGCGACGAGATCTTGGTCGATGAGACGTTCCGTCGCTTCACCGAGTACGTCGATACGCAGATGGCCACCGTGGAGTCTGCCGAGGAACTGCTCACTCAGCTGCAGCGTGACGCAGAGCAGTTTCGGTCGTTGGCCGAGATGCCGACCTCGACCGTGGTCGGCCAGTTCTATCGGCGGGTCATCCAAGAGTTCGAACTCGCCGCCACCACGCCACTTCTGATGTGGTTGCTCTCCGACAATCACCGTATTCCCGACGAACAAGTCGAGCTGGCGCTCACTGCGTTGGAGAGCTGGGTGATTCGCCGGACCCTACTTCGCTACACCAGCAGCGACGTCAACCGCCTGATGGTCTCCACTCTCGGCATCGTCGAGGGAGTTCCGCCCCAAGAAGTTGGCACCCTAGTGTCGCGCTACCTTTCAGCGCAGACGGCGGAGACTAGGCGCTGGCCAACCGATGAGGAGCTTCGGCAAGCACTTCCCGGTCTTCGCATGTACGGCAATATCCGACAAGCAAGGTTGCGGGTCGTCCTCGAAGGCGTCGAACACCTGCTCCGCACAGAACGTCACGAAAGAATCAGCATCGACAATGCGTTGCAGATTGAACACGTGATGCCAAAAGCCTGGCGCAAGTTCTGGGATGGCCAACCACCCCTCGACGACAAGGCCGCAGGTGCTCGCGACCGGTTGGTCAACACGCTCGGCAACCTAACCTTGGTCACCCAGAAGCTCAACGGGTCGCTGTCGCACCGTCCATGGACCGACGAGCAGGCAATGCAAGTGGCTCCAACTGGCAAAGAGGCGGGCATGGGTAAGCACTCGCTTCTGAGCAAGTTCAGCGTTCTGGTCCTGAACAAGGAACTGCTCGATGCACATCCAGATGCTTGGACCGAAGCCGACATCTTCAATCGGTCCGCGCACCTCACCGAGATGATCTGCCAGGCTTGGCCAGGCCCACAGCATTTTTGGCCCGCCGAAACAGCCGAACTCTTCCGTGGCGGCAGTGGTGTCCAGTAACAACAAAAAGCACCTGATCGGCAACGCTCACGGGGACCGGGTTTCCCTGTTCCACGACGGCCGCGTCAAGATCTGGTCGACAACACATCTATGGATAGTCGGGCACCGGGAACGACCCACCGCGCTCGGCGAAATGGTTCGAATCAGAATTGGTGAACAGCTCGATGTGCCAGGGCCAACGCGCGGCCAGCAACGCCCTGACTTCGAGATCGCGACCAATCCCGCACTCACGCATGAGCTAGCTGCAACCGTCGGCGCTGACAATGGCACCTTCGTGCAGTTCTTTCATGATGGCACGATCATTGTGGGGAACGACGGACGGGACATCCGTGAACTGCTCAATGCAGGTCGACGCGCCAACCCGACACGAGGACAGAACGGCGTAGGCGGATCAGTCATGCTCGTCTTCGGCGGGAGTTACCGCCCCCGACAACTTCGCCCGTCGGACTACCCGCTGCTGCCGATATCGGAAGATCACCCGCCTAGTCCTCTGAGGCTTTACCCGGACGAGTTCAAGATCGAATCACCCGAGTTCGATTGAGATAGCCAGCGTCGATCGGTCTACGATGACGTCTCATCATTCCGCCACTTGCACGAAGGAATCCCCATGGCGTGAAGGCTGGTCAACTTCAGCTGCTCAATGGTCTTCCGGTAGCAGTCCTGGCGCGGACCGACAGCGCCCCGGACGAGTTCACTACGGTCGATCGCGACTACTCAACACGATGAGATTCTGTCAACGGCAATCGGAAAACCGCTATCCATCAGCGGAAATGGGCCAGGGTGGACTACTCTCAAAACTCGAACACAATTTCGAATGACTCGGCTGGTGGGCAATTTGTCGGGACCTCGTTGGGGTCACAGGCGTCAGGTGCCGTCGTCGCACTTCGAGATCGCGGTCAACCACTACACAGCGTCGTTACGAAGGTACTGTCAAGACCAATTCGAGAGGGAGGTGTCATGGCGGACAAGTCGAGTATCGAATGGACCGAGGCGACATGGAACCCAGTCACCGGGTGCGATCGCGTCTCACTCGGGTGTGACCACTGCTACGCGATGACTCTGGCGAAGCGACTGAAGTCGATGGGCGCGGACAAGTATCAGAACGATGGCGATCCTCGCACTTCCGGACCAGGCTTCGGAGTCACGATCCACCCAGCAGCGCTTGATATTCCGCTGCGCTGGCGTAGCCCCCGCGTGGTGTTCGTCAACAGCATGTCCGACCTATTCCATGCGAAGGTACCGATCAGCTTCATCCGCGACGTATTCGACGTGATGAGGGAGACTCCTCAGCACACCTATCAGGTGCTCACCAAACGATCGCTGCGGTTGAAACGCCTTGCCGAGCAATTGGAGTGGCCTCGCAACGTCTGGATGGGGGTTTCGGTCGAGAACGCCGATTATCTGGATCGAGTCGACCATCTGAGAAGTGTGCCCGCGGCCGTACGGTTCTTGTCGTGCGAGCCCCTGCTTGGCTCACTTGATGGGCTGGTGCTCGATGGCATCGGGTGGGTGATCGCTGGCGGTGAGTCCGGCGTGGGTCACCGCCCGGTAGATCCGGTGTGGGTGCGTGGTATTCGCGACGCCTGCGATGAGGCCAACGTGCCGTTCTTCTTCAAGCAGTGGGGCGGGCGGACACCGAAAGCGATGGGCCGGGAACTCGACGGCCGACTCTGGGACAGCATGCCAGCCATGTCTACGGTTATTGCCTAGGTCCGATCACCCAGTTGCGCAACTGGTTCGCGGTCGCGTCAAGGGTGATCAGCCCCTGCTTGTCGAGTTCGCGCGCAGCTCTACGAACCAGCTTCTCCTGCGCCACACCGTAATAGGATCCGAACACTTCCGTCGTATGTTGGACCAGCTGCGCACGGTTGTGATGATCGGCCAGATTAAGAAGATTTGCCTTGATCGCCTGCAGCCCGGCCTCCTGCTCGGTTCTGATCTGGTAGTCGACACCGACATCGAAGAGCATCTCGGCTCGCTCCGAGTCAGAGGGCCCGAGGACTTCGAGCCATTTCTGCCGTGCTGTAGCCACAGCATCGCCGAAGACCCATAGCCCGTAATCACTCCTGGTCAGAAACACTAAGTGGTAGATCGGCTGATGATGCTGTTGTCGCCGAACTGGAACGACAACCGAATGCATTTGAGCTGTCGTACCAAGCAGTGTGGCGTACCCCTGAACGACTGCTTCAGCGGCCGCCTCCCAGGACTCCTCCCCGGAGGCAACACGCGCTTCCATTGCCCGCTGACGCCACCAATCCCCGCCGCACATCGTGTCGACATGTCCGAGCACCGCATGACTGCTCAGCTCTTCCTTTATGGCAACACCTGCGGCTCGACGGGTCAGATCAGCACTGATGTTCAACAGCGCCTCCGTCGGTGGCCACTTGGACCGACGCTTTCTCAGTGCCTGAACCAGCACCTCAAAAGGGACGTTGCGGCCACAGGGGTCAAGGAATAGGAACAACGGCACGCCTGCCGCCCGATTCACCACATCGTCGAGATGTTGCTCGACCTGTCCATGGTGGGCGTCAGCAACTACTCCACGGGCACAGTACTCGGCAGTCACCTGCGTGAGGTTTTCGTACGACGGGCGATACTTCTCAACGAGAACGACTTCAACCGACAGCGTGCTCCTCGCCTTCTGCGCCGCCAGGAGCATGTACTCAGCCGAGGCGGGCTTGCCGTCTGGGTACCGACCGCGGCCGGCGAACCCGTCAAGGAGGACAACTCGGTTCTGTTCCCCAAGACGGATTCCGGCCTGTGGTCGACTCCCCGTCATCCTCACGAAGGGTGTGATGTAACTGTCGAGGATCTGGTGCTTGAACACCGATTGCGCTCGCACCTTGTCCAACAAGCCCGACGACGTTCCTGCTGACACCCCAGCCCCCTCGCGCACAAGCTGCGACGACGCACAGGGCGTCCCCGGTTTCCGCTTCAACGATAGCGACGAGCCGCATCCTTTGTATTGAGTACGGCATGATCGCGCGCCGTTCTGTCGGCGCCGAAAGTTTCCGAATGGATGTCAGGATCGAGTCAACACGACCAATCGCCCAGCACATCATCGACTTGGTCGTCGAAGAGGGATGGGCCAACTCGGCCTACTACGCCCCGACATACGGCTGGCGTGATGCGAGAGGCGCCTACCACCAACGTCGGCGGGGGACCTTGATGTAGCGGACCGGGATCTCGGACGGGTTGAGTGGTCGGTCCACGATGGGGCGTGTGTTGAGCGTCATTGGGGATGCCGATCACGGTGGCGCGAGGCGTCATTGAGGTTGCCGATGGGGTGGTCGGCACCTTGGGGGGATTGATCGGGAATCGTCTGCACCGTCAGGGTGACGAGCACTGTTGGTGCACGACATCCCGGCGGATGGTCTTGGCGGGCCTGCCGGGGATGCCGTGCGTAGTGCGAGAGGCACTGATGGTCACGGTAGAGGTCGATCAGGTTTGCGTCGAGGCCCGTCTGGTGGCGGGTGAGATCTGTTGTCCGGCTTGCGGTACTGGCGTGCTGGCCCGGTGGGGCTGGGCGCGGACGCGGCGGGTCGCGCCGACGGGTGAGCGGG
>NZ_BDAZ01000045.1 GCF_001612725.1 Nocardia anaemiae NBRC 100462
TGGTGGGTCCCCAGGGCTGGATGGTTCGGACACCCCGTTGCTCGGCATCCGTTGGGTAACGGTTTTCCGAGAAGGCGGCGCGGTTGCGGACACGCTGCTGGGCTCGCGGACCGTCCGGTGTGCTATTCGCGCCGGTCGATAACCTGTTCTGGCACAACGCAATGCACACCGCGCCGGTTCTGTCAACCCCCGGGGTTGCCTCGTTGTGGCCCTGACCTGCACAGTTGATCGCGCCGTTACCGAGTCGCATGTTAAACTGTGAACATCGAAAGGGGCACGGGACACATGATTTTTAAGGTCGGAGACACCGTCGTTTACCCCCACCACGGAGCGGCGCTGATCGAAGCAATCGAGACTCGCACCATCAAGGGTGTGCAGAAAGAGTATCTGGTCCTGAAGGTCGCCCAAGGTGACCTGACTGTTCGCGTTCCCGCAGAGAACGCCGAATATGTCGGCGTGCGCGACGTCGTCGGCCAGGAGGGTCTCGACCGAGTCTTCCAGGTGCTGCGTGCGCCGCACACCGAAGAACCGACTAACTGGTCTCGCCGCTACAAGGCCAACCTGGAGAAGCTCGCCTCCGGCGATGTGAACAAGGTGGCCGAGGTCGTTCGCGACCTGTGGCGTCGGGAGCAGGACCGCGGTCTGTCTGCGGGTGAGAAGCGGATGCTGGCCAAGGCCCGTCAGATTCTCGTCGGTGAGCTCGCGCTCGCCGAGGGGACCGATGACGGCAAGGCGGAGACGCTCCTCGATGAGGTTCTCGCCGCGGCTTCCTGACCGTGAACGTTTCTAACAGCGACGGATCCGTCGTTGCGTTGGTGCCTGCCGCCGGTCGCGGCGTTCGTCTGGGTGAATCGACACCCAAGGCGTTCGTCACGGTCGGCGGCACACCTATGGTCCGGCTGGCCGTCGACGGCCTGATCGCCTCCGGGGCGGTCGACCGGATCATCGTGATGGTCCCCACTGAACTCGTCGAGAGCGCCGTTGCCCTGCTGCCGCCCTCGGAGTCGGTGCGCGTGGTCATCGGCGGCGCCGAGCGCACCGATTCGGTGCGCTGCGGTATCGCCGCCGCTCCCGATGCCGCCCACTTCCTCGTGCACGACGCCGCCCGCGCATTGACCCCGCCCGAGCTGATCGCCCGGGTCGTCGCGGAACTGCGCGCGGGTGCCGAGGCCGTCGTGCCCGCATTGCCGGTGGTCGACACCATCAAATCCGTCGACGCGCGTGGCGAGGTCACCGGCACGCCCGACCGCGCCGGTCTGCGCGCCATCCAGACTCCACAGGGTTTCGCCGCCGACCTGCTGCGCGCGGCCTATGCCGACGAGCGGCTGCAGGCCACCGACGACGCCGGTCTGGTCGAACTGCTCGGCACCCGGGTGCGCACCATCGCGGGCGACCCCATGGCTTTCAAGATCACCACCCGGCTCGATCTGGTGCTGGCGAACGCCGTGCTCGAGGGCGCGCGGACGGCGGGGCTGGCATGAGTGAGCGCAGCGAGCGAACGTTCAACACAGCCATGAGCATGCGCGTCGGCATCGGCAGCGATGTTCATCCCATCGAGGCGGGTAGGCCGTGCTGGATGGCGGGGCTGCTCTTCGACGGCGACGACGGCTGCGCCGGACATTCCGACGGCGATGTCGCCGCGCACGCGCTGTGCGATGCGCTGCTGTCCGCGGCCGGACTCGGCGATGTCGGTGCGGTCTTCGGTACCGGACGGCCGGAATGGGCCGGTGTCTCCGGTGCGGCCATGCTCAAAGAAGTGCGAAGGCTGCTCGACGAAGCGGACTTCGAAATTGTCAACGCGGCGGTCCAGGTGATCGGCAATCGGCCGAAGATCGGGCCGCGTCGCGCCGAGGCCCAAGAGGTACTCGGCGAACTGCTCGGCGCCCCGGTTTCGGTGTCGGGCACCACCACCGACGGCCTCGGGTTGACCGGCCGCGGTGAGGGCATTGCGGCAGTGGCTACCGCCCTGCTACAAGAGTGTCGCTGATCCAGCTTCCGCCGACCTGAGCCGCTCCATGAACGGCCTTATCTACCAGCTAGGATCGACTTCCGTGACTCTGCGCCTTTTTGACACCGACACGCGGACCATGCGCGATTTCGCGCCATTGGTCCCCGGCCGTGCGTCGGTGTACCTCTGTGGCGCCACCGTGCAGGGGGAACCGCATATCGGTCACGTGCGCAGCGGAGTCGCATTCGACGTACTACGGCGCTGGCTGCTCGCCCACGACTACGACGTGTGGTTCATCCGCAATGTCACCGATATCGAGGACAAGATACTGACCAAGGCCGCCGAAGCGGGTCGGCCCTGGTGGGAGTGGGCGTCGACCTACGAGCGCGCCTTCGACATGGCCTATCAAACCCTCGGCGTACTGCCGCCTTCGGTGGAGCCGCGCGCGACCGGCCACATCACCCAGATGATCGATCTGATGCAGCGGCTGATCGAACGCGGGCACGCCTATGCCTCCGCGGGCAACGTCTACTTCGACGTGGTCAGCTATCCGGAATACGGCAGCCTGTCCGGGCACAAACTCGATGACGTGCACCAGGGCGAGAGCGCGGGTGAGGGCAAGCGCGATCCGCGCGACTTCACGCTGTGGAAGGCGGCCAAACCCGGCGAGCCGACCTGGCCTTCGCCGTGGGGTCCCGGTCGCCCCGGCTGGCATCTGGAATGCTCCGCCATGGCCGAGTTCTACCTCGGCTCCGAATTCGATATCCATTGCGGCGGAATGGATTTGGTGTTCCCGCACCATGAGAACGAGATTGCCCAGTCCAAGGCGGCCGGTGCCGGTTTCGCGCAGTACTGGCTGCACAACGGCTGGGTGACGATGGGCGGGGAGAAGATGTCCAAGTCGCTCGGCAATGTGCTCTCGGTGCCGAATGTGCTGAAAAAGGTTCGGGCCGTTGAACTTCGGTTCTATCTGGGCAGCGCGCACTACCGCTCGATGCTGGAGTACTCGGATAAGGCGCTCTACGATGCCGCCGCCTCGTATCAGCGGATCGAGGCGTTCGTGCACCGGGTGGCCGAGCGGGCCGGTGAGATCGCGGTCGGCAAATGGACCGATGCGTTCGCCGAGGCGCTCGACGACGATCTGGCGATTCCGCGGGCCCTGGCCGAGGTGCATCGCGTTGTACACGAGGGCAATAAGGCGCTGGAATCGGGTGCGATCGATGAGGCGGTCGAGTTGGCCGGGCAGGTCCGGGCCATGCTGAATATCCTCGGCGTCTGCCCGTTCGACCCGCAGTGGTACACCCCACAGGACAATTCGGTCGCGTTGGATGCCCTGGACGTCCTGGTGCGTGCCGAACTCGACCGCCGCCAGCAGGCGCGCGCCGCGAAGGACTGGGCCAGCGCGGATGCGGCGCGGGACCGGTTGCAGGCGGCGGGAATCGAAGTGACCGATACCCCGCAGGGTCCGGAATGGTCGTTGGGCGCGGCACAGCATTCGCCGGGCGCGGTACAGCGTGGAAAGGCGAACTGATGGCAGGTAATTCGCAGCGTCGCGGCGCGATTCGTAAGGGTGGCACCAAGAAGGGTGCGGTCGTCGGCTCCGGTGGGCAGCGTCGGCGCGGTCTGGAGCCGCGCGGTGCGACCCCGCCCGCCGAGGCACGCACCAAACATCCGGCCGCCAAGCGCGCGGCCGCCAAGTCGAAGGCCGCGGCGCAAGGCAGGCCCGGTCCGCGCGGTGGGGCCGGACGCAAGAGCGACGACGGTCCGGAGATGGTGCTCGGCCGCAATCCGGTCGTCGAATGTCTGCGGGCCGGTGTGCCCGCGACCGCGCTGTATGTCGCGGTGGGCACCGAGAACGACGACCGGCTCACCGAAAGTGTGAAAATCGCCGCGGATGCGGGCATTTCGATTCTCGAGGTGCCGCGCACCGAATTGGATCGGTTGAGTGCCAACGGACTACATCAGGGTGTTGCGCTGCAGGTGCCGCCGTATCGGTATGCCCATCCGGATGATCTGGTCGCGCTGGTCCATGATTCGGCCGAACCCGCCCTGCTGGTCGCGCTGGACAATATTTCCGATCCGCGCAATCTCGGTGCGGTGATCCGTTCGGTGGCCGCCTTCGGTGGCCAGGGTGTGCTGATTCCGCAGCGGCGCAGCGCGAGCGTTACCGCGGTGGCCTGGCGGACCAGTGCCGGTGCCGCGGCCCGGCTTCCGGTCGCGCGCGCGACGAATCTCACTCGTACGCTGAAGGATTGGGCGTCGCAGGGATTCCAGATCGTCGGTCTCGACGCGGGTGGTGACACCACCATCGACGATTTCGACGGCCGCATCCCCACCGTGGTCGTGGTCGGCTCGGAGGGGAAGGGCCTGTCTCGGTTGGTTCGCGAGACGTGTGATTCGATCCTGGGCATCCCGATGGCGGGGCCGGTGGAATCGTTGAACGCTTCCGTCGCGGCGGGTGTCGTACTCTCCGAGATCGCGCGCCAGCGTCGAGTCTGAGTACCGCGGCTGGTCGCCTGTTCGAACCGCAACGGGCGGACGGGGAATCAGCCATCGGGCAAATCGGCCGCCGGGGTTGAACCGCAAATCGACTCCGGCCCCGTAGAATTCGACTCGTGGTCATCCCGAATCAGGCTCCCCAGGAGACGATCGAGCATCCGCATGCGACGGCGGTGCTCGCGCTCGGCGCGGCGAGTCTGTTCTGCTGCGGTGCGCTGGGACCGGTGGCCTGGGCGCTCGGAAGACGCGCGCTCGACCAGATCGAGGAATCCCACGGTGGTTACAGCGGCCGCGCGCAGGTGCTGGTCGGCTATGTCCTCGGTGTCATCGGCACGATCCTCATGGTCTGCATGGCGATCGTGTTCCTGCTCATCCTGATCGGCGGCCGCGCGTAAACGAGCGGGTCAGTCCAGGCTGGGCGGTTGCTTGTCACCCTTGCTGTCCCATGCGGGCCATTCCTCGCTGATGCTGCCGGTCCAGTTGGGCTGGCGGCGATCCCGGAAGGCCGCCATCGCCTCACCGCCGTCGATGCTCTTGCTGACGTGCGCGTTCAGATCGGTCTCCAGTTGTCCGACCATGGCCGGGCTCATGCCGAGGCTCTCCCATAGCAGCCGCTTCGACAGTGCCACCGGCAGCGGCGCCGCCCCGTTCGCGATGTCATGGGCGATGGCGAGTGCCGTCGGCAGCACCTCGCCCCCGGGCAGGCAGCCATTGGCCAGCCCCATCGCCTTGGCCTCGTCGCCGTCGAAGGTGCGACCGGTCAGCATGATGTCGGCGGCATTGGCCATGCCGACCAACCGTGGCAGCGTCCAGTGCGCGTAGCCGTCGGCTAGTACACCTCGACGCACCTGATTGAGTCCGTACACCGCGTCGCGTGCCATGTACCGCAGATCGCATTGCAGGGCCAGTGCGAGTCCGATGCCGACCGCGTGTCCGTTCACCGCCGCGATCACCGGCTTGCGCACCCGCCACGGCGCCGGTTCGATGGTCGCGCTGACCTCGCCGACCCGGTTGGACAGATCCGCGCCCGCGCAGAACGCGGGCGCCGTGCCGGTGATGACGACCGCGCGAATCGCATCCTCGACATCGCAACGCTGGAGCGCCGCACTCAATTCGGCGGCCATGGCCGGGGTGACGGCATTTTGCTGTGCGGGTCTATTGAGGGTGAGGACGGCGATGCCCGCGGAGACATCGACGAGCAGTTCCGAACTCATGCCAGGCATGTTAGTCGACCCGCCCGGCTGCGTGCCCGGCCTGACAAAGGCCGTACAAGCACTGATCACCCCGTACGGAGCGAGTCTTACGAGCGAGGAGTTCGCGGCCCGTTTCGCGTCCGCGCGAAGGCGCGGCCATTGACACAGCCGAGTCGTCGAAGCGCATGCGCCGCAGGCGCGAGTCTCGACTATCTGGCACCGGTGCACCGGGTGCCGAACGCCTCCGCCATCCCCGACCACCACGGAGCGAGTCTTACGAGCGAGGAGTTCGCGGCCCGTCTCGCGTCGCGCGAAGGCGCGGCCATTGACACAGCCGAGTCGTCGAAGCGCATGCGACGAAGTCGCGAGTCTCGACGGCTCGGACGCGAGACACCAGGGGGCCGCGAACACGCGGCGCCGTAGGCGCCGCAAATTCAACACCGCAACACATGGCGGCCGATGGCGTACTTGTGCACCTCGGTCGGACCGTCGTAGAGGCGGAAGGCGCGCATGTCGCGGAAGATCATTTCGACGACCGTCTCATCGCTGATGCCGATGCCGCCGAGCACCTGTACGCAGCGGTCGGCGACCTTGAACAGCTCCTCGGAGACGTATGCCTTGGCGATCGAGCTCTCGTGCCTGGCCTTCTCGCCCTGGTCCATCAGCCAGCAGGCGTGCCAGATGGTGAGGCGGCACTGGTGCAGTGCGATCTCGTTGTCGGCCAACATGAACGAAACGCCCTCGTGGTCGCCGATCGGCTTGCCGAAGGCGGTGCGGGTCCTGGCGTATTCGACGGCGATGGATTGTGCGCGTTCGGCCGCGCCGAGCCAGCGCATGCAGTGGGTGAGCCGGGCCGGGGCCAGGCGCAGTTGGGCGTAGCGCAGCGCCTGACCGGTCTCGCCGAGCAGCGCTGTCTTCGGCAGCACCAGATTCTCGAAGCGCACCACGCCGTGGCCGCCGACGTAGTTGCGGTCCATGGTGTTCATGGTGCGTTCGATGATGATGCCGGGCTGGTCGCCCTCGGTCAGGAACAGCGTCGGACCGTCGGGGACATGCGGGTTCGGTGCGACGCGCGCCATGATGATCCAGGTCTTCGCGCCGTCCGCGCCGGTGATGAGCCATTTGCGGCCGTTGATGGTGAAGTTCTCGCCGTCGAAGATGGCCTCGGTGGCCAGCTGGTTCGGATCCGAACCCGCGCCGTCCGGTTCGGTCATGGCGAAGACGGTGCGGCGGTGTCCGGCGACCGCGGGCGCGAGGTGGCGCTCGACCTGCTCCGGGTTGGCGATTTTGGAGAGCAGGAACATATTGCCCTCATCGGGTGCGGCGCAGTTCATGGCGACCGGGCCGAGGGTGGACCAGCCCGCCGCCTCGTAGATCACCGCCTGCTCGATATGGGTGAGGCCGCGCCCGCCGAGAGATTCCGGGGCCTGCACGGTGAGCAGTTTTTCCGCGCGGGCCAGTTCGACGAGTTCCTGGCGCAGTTCGTCGCTGGGCCCGTGCGAGGTGAGTCGCGGATCGCGCTCGAAGGGGACGATCTTGTCGATGACGAACTGGCGGACCCGGTCGCGTTCGGCGGCGAGTTCGGCGGGAATCGTGAAGTCGATCATTGATCACCATTCGTTCGATGGGGCGCGTGGGTCGAGCATACGAAACCGGGGGTGCACGACTGAAGGCGACTGCCGTCAAATGCGTTCTCTAGCTGGCCAGAGCCTTGCTGACCTGCGCTGATGTTCGATATCAGCGCGGGCCGGTCAGGTGTCAGTGCGCTATCAGCGTGGCGAGAGATCGTTCGGTCATTCGAGGAGCCGACTCGACCCGATGAGGAGAAACCCCCATGATGACCATCGCCGCCGTCGCCCAGCTGCTGATCGCCTTCGCCTTCGTCAGCATCCCGCTGGTGCGCCACCGCTATGGGGCCGCCGCGAAGGCCGCCGCCGATGCCGAGCTCACTCGTCAGGGTGTGCGCCACGGCGTACTCGAGGAGAACGGTCTGCGGTTCGACGCCGGTGGCCACGAGACCTGGGCACCGGTCGGGATCGCACTGGTGATGACCGGAATCGCCGCGCTGAATCTGGCGGGCAACGACTGGGGACGGACGCTGACCTTGGTCTGCCAGGTGCTGGTGCTGCTCGGCAATGTCGCGATCGTGTACAGCAACCTGACCGCGGCCAAGAGCGTCCGGGCCGCCTTCGCCCACAAGGGTGACCCGGAACTGGCCCGCATCGACGTCCAGAGCTTCCTCGACGCGGCCGGTGCCGCCTTCCCCCGCTGGGTGCTCCCGCACCTGCAGAACCTGCGCCACGTCATCGTCTTCGGCGGTTCGATAGTGGTCCTGATCGCCCTGTTCACGGTCTGATCACCGCCCACCGGCCAGGTGCTCGCTCCCGCGCCCGGAATCTGCACAGGCGCGCGATCGCCTGTGCGGGGTCAGCGGGCTCGGGCGGCCTGGCGGCGGCGCGGGCCGACGACTCGGCAGACCAGGTAGATGAGGAAGGAGATGGTGGTGACGAAGGTGGAGACCGGGACGCCGGGTGCGAGTGACAGCAGGATGCCGCCCACCGCGGCCGTCTCCGCGAACAGCACCGCGAACACCGTGGCGCGCACCGGATTCGCGGTCAACTGCGCCGCCGCGGCAGCAGGGGTGATGAGCAGCGCGAGCACCAGCAGCGCGCCCACGATCTGCACACCGAAGGCCGCGGTAATGCCGAGCATGACCGCGAACACCACCGAAAGCGCCCGCACCGGAACCCCGCGTGCGAGGGCGACCTCGGGATCCGAACTCGCGAAAAGCAGCGGCCGGTACACCACCGCAAGTACGGCCAGCACTAAAACAGTGCAGGTCAGCAGCAGTGCCAGCCCGTTGTAGCCGACGCTGACCACCTGACCGGTCAGCAGCGAGAATTTCGATCCGGCGCGTTCGGGACCGAGCCACAGGAACAGCACCGACAGCCCGAGCCCGAACGACAGCACCACCGCGATCACCGAATCGCGTTCTCTGGCTTTGGTTCCGAGCAGACCGAACAGCACCGCCGCCACCACCGAGCCGACGATCGCACCCAGCCCGACCCCGATTCCGGCGAGCAGCGCGGCGGCCGCACCGGTCAGCGAGAGCTCGCTGGTGCCGTGCACCGCGAACGACATCTGCCTGCTGATGATCAATGGCCCGATCACACCCGCCAGCAGTCCGAGCAGCGCGGCCGCGAATACCGCCTGCTGAACGAAGGAGTAGGAAAGCAGGTCTGCGGTGGTGCTGAAGTCGAACATCTTCGTGACGACATCGGACAGCTTGTCGATCACGAACGAACCCCGCTCGATTCGGGCAGCTCATCGGAGAGCGTTGCGCCGTGGCAGTGTTGGGCCCCGGCCGCGCCGAGTGCGTCCATGGTGTCGCCGGTGCCGACGACGACCAGCCGCCCGCGCACCCGCAGCACATCGACCTCGGTCTGGTACAGCTCCGAGAGCACCGCCGAGGTCATCACCTCGTCGGGCGTACCGATCCGGAATTTCCCGTCGACCAGATACAGCACCCGATCCACCAGCGGCAGAATGGGATTGATCTCGTGCGTCACGAAAAGCACTGCGGTGCCATGTGTTCGCCTGCGTCGATCGATCAGCTCGGAAACCAACCGCTGATTTGCCAGATCGAGGCTCAGCAGCGGTTCATCGCAGAGCAGCACCTTGGGATCGCCGACCAACGCCTGCGCGACTCGCAGCCGCTGCTGCTCACCGCCGGACATGGATTCCAGTGGCGCGTAAGCGAATTTCTCCGCGCCGACATCGGCAATGGCCGCGCGGACCTTGCGCTTGCGCTCGGCGCGACGGCGCACTCCGAGGCCCCAGCGGTGCCCGTCCACACCGAGTCCGACCAGATCGACCCCGCGCAGCTGCACACCCGCATCGATCGTCTTCTGTTGCGGCACATAGCCGATATCGGAATTGCCAGCGCGTGCGGGTCCGCCCGCGACATCGGCGGTGCCGGAGCTGAGCGCCAGCTGACCGAGCAGCACCTTCAGCAGCGAGGTCTTACCCGACCCGTTCGGCCCGAGAACCGCGACGAATTCACCGGGTGCGATCTCGAGATCCAACCCCTGCCACAGCGTGCGTTCGCCGAATGCCAAGCGGGCGGAATCGAGCTTGACGGCGGCGGAGCGGGTAGCAGACTGCCGCTCCACCTTCTCGGTGTCTTCGGTGGTCAGCGCTGCTCCCATAGTCATGCGATTTCGATCAGCCCAGCGCCGCGGCCAGTGCCTGGGCGTTCTTGGTCTGCCACTGAATGTAATCCACACCGTCGGGCAGCGTTTCGGTCACCTCGACAATGGGTAGACCGTTCGACTGCGCGAGCGCCCGCAAATCCTTGGTGATCTTGTCCTCGGTCTGGATGTTGTAGACCAGCGCGCGGACCTTCTTACCGGTCAGCAGATCCTGGGTGGCGGCGACGGCGGCGGGGGCGGGATCGGTCTCCTGCTCGATCGCCTCCTGGAATTCGTGCGGGGTCAGATCCTGGGTTCCGGCGGCGACCAGCAGATAGTGCGCCAGCGGTTCCGTCTGCAGCACCGGCGTCTTGGGGTGCTCACCCGCGATCTTGGTTGCGATGGCGGTGATCGCGGCCAGCTGGCTCTTGAACGCGGCGGCTCGGTCGGTGTAGGCAGTGGCGTGGGCGGAGTCGATCTCGCCGAGACTGCTCGCGATCCGGTCGGCGACCGTGCTCACCGTGCTCATGTCATAGAAGACGTGCTCGTTCTCGTCGCTCTTATCGCTGCGGGATTCGAATGCGTCGACGGTGCGCTTGTCCTTGCCCTGGATCGCCTTCTCGATGAACTCGTCGTAGCCACCGCCATTGAAGACGACCAGATCGGCGTCGCTGATCCTTGCCGATTCCGTCGCCGAGGTTTCGTGCGAATGCGGGTCGGCGGCGGGGTCGGTGATGAGCGAGGTCACCGAGGCGTCCGGGCCCGCGATGGTTGCCGCGATATTGCCCCAGACGTTGGTGGAGGCGACGACGTTCGGCTTATCCGAAGCCTTCGAGCTACCGCATGCGGTGAGGGCCGCAGCGGTGGCCACCCCCACGGCGATACCGGCGAATTTTATGGCAATTCGTGTGCTCACGCGGGGGTTACTCCTGGCAGTGCGGCAGATCTGAGCGTGCTCTAGATCATAATGGAAATCGTTACCATTTGAACTGTAGCAGCAGGCCCTGCTCGGCACGAGTCGATGTTTGCCGGATCACTTCGGCCGCGGATACGGACCGGGCCCGCGAACCGATCGGTTCGCGGGCCCGGTGCGCGGTGGTCGGCTCAGACGAACGCTTCCACCGGCTTGCCCAACAGCTGTGCACAGCGCAGCAGGCCGAGATGGCTGTAGGCCTGTGGATGATTGCCGAGCGAGCGTTCGGCGACCGGGTCGTACTCCTCGCTGAGCAGACCGGTCGGTCCGGCGACATCGACCAGCTGCGCGAACAGCGCCTCGGCATCCGAGCGCTTACCGATCAGCAGATACGCCTCGACCAACCAGGCCGCGCAGAGGTGGAAGCCGCCCTCGCCGCCGGGCAGGCCGTCGTCGTGGTGGTACCGGTACACCGTCGAACCGCTGCGCAGCTCCGCCTCGGTGGCGACAACCGTCGCCGCGAAACGCGGATCCGACGGTTCGATCAGTCCGCTGAGGCCGATGTGCAGGGTGGCCGCGTCCAGATCGGTGCCGTCGTAGGCGGCGGTGTAGGACTGCACGTCATCGTTCCAGCCCTTGGACTTCACCTCGTCGGCGATGGTCTCGCGCAAGGTGACCCAGACCGGATCGATCTGACGCTGGAACCGCTGCGCGAGCGTGATCGCCCGGTCCACGGTCAGCCAGCCCATCACCTTCGAGTACACATGATGGCGCGGATTGCCGCGGATCTCCCAGATGCCGTGGTCGGGTTCCTGCCAGCGACGCTGCACCGCGGAGACCATGGCGTGCACCAGTTCCCAGTCGGCGTCGGGCAGTGCCTTGGCCGGATCGGTCAGTCCCTTCGCCTCACGGCCGTGCGCCAGCGTTGCGATGAGATCGACAATCGGACCGAAAACGTCCAGCTGCACTTGCATATTCGCGGCGTTGCCGACGCGTACCGGACGCGAACCCGCATAGCCGGGCAGCTGATCGATCGAGGCCTCCGGCGGCAGGGTTTCGCCGTAGAGCGTGTACAGCGGGTGCAGGCGCTCCGGGCCGGGCAGCGTCTCCAGCACCCGGTGCACCCAGCCGAGGAATTCCTCGGCCTCGGTCAGCGAGCCGAGCGAAACCAATGCCTGCGAGGTTAGCGCGGCATCACGCAGCCAGCAGTAGCGGTAGTCCCAGTTGCGTACGCCGCCGATATCTTCCGGCAGCGAGGTGGTGGCCGCGGCCAGGATGGAACCCGACGGCGCGTGCACCAGCCCGCGCAGTGTGAGCGCCGAACGCTTCATCAGATCCGGCTTAAGCGGCGGCAGTTGCAGTTTGGCCGCCCACTTCGACCAGTAGTCCTCGGCATCCCTGCGTCGCTCCGGCTCGCTGACCATTGCGGGCGCGAGATCCTGAGTGCCGCAGCGCATTTCCAGTACGATGGGGCCGCGGGACGGATCGACGACAGCGCGCGCGGAGCTGTGCATGCCGTCGGACTGGATCTGCCAGTGCACGCCGGGCGAGCGCAGCACCATCGGGTCATTGGTGCCGACCACACGCAGGCCGTTCGATTCGATTTCGATGCTGACCGGCACCTGGCCGAATTCCGGTCGGGGCGCGAAGGTTACGACGGCCTTCGCATCGCCGGTGATCACCCGGGTCAGGTCGGTGCGGGTCGGTGCCACATCGTGCGGCAGATAGTCCACCACTTGCAGACTGGCCCAGCGGGTTTCGACGGTCATGGTGCCGTCGATATAGCGCTGCGAGAGCGGCAGCCCGGGACGTTCCGGTTCGATGGTGAAATGTCCGGCCTGCGGTCCGCCGAGCAGATGGGCGAAGACCGCGGCCGAATCCGGTTCGGGATGGCAGAACCAGGTGACGGTCGCATCGGGTGTGAGCAGCGCCACCGAGCGCGGACTGGCCAGCATGCTCAGCCGCTCGATGCGCGGCGCGCTCGCACCCGCCAGCCAGGTGCGCCGCTCCTCGAGCAGGTAGGCCAGCGCCCAGGACACCGCCTCGGTGCTGTCCACCCGGAATTTGGCCAGGCTCTCGCCCTCGCCGACCTTGATGCCGACATCCGGTCCGGACAGCATCCGGAAGGCCTTCTCATCGGTGACGTCGTCGCCGAAGAACACCGCGGCCGACGCGCCCTCCTGATGCCGGACGGTATCCAGCGCGACGCCCTTATCGGTCTGGATCACCGCCAGTTCGATCACCGATTTGCCCTCGGTCACCTGCACGCCGACCCAGCAGGCCGGGCCTTGGCGCACCGCTTTCAGCGCGCGTAGCCCGATTTCCGGACTCGCATTGCGCACATGCAATGCGACGCTGGCCGGTTTCAGCTCGACGCTGGCGCCGGGATTTTCCGCGGCGATCTGCGTCAGACTGGTCTGTACTTCGACCAGCAGTTGTTTGGCGTCATTGTCGATGGCGTGCACGAAACCCACATCGAATTCCGAACCATGACTACCGATAAGTTGCACCTCGACCGGAAGTCGCGACAATGCCGCGAGATCTCGCAGTGCACGGCCGGAGATCACGGCGGCGGTCGTTCCGGTGAGACCGGCCAGCGCTCGTAGCGCGCTTACCGATTCCCGATGCGGAAAGGCCTTCGCCGGGTCGGACACGATGGGTGCGATCGTCCCGTCGTAGTCCGATGCGACCAAAAGCCGTGGCACGCGCGCGACCGTCGACAGTGCACGGCGAAGTTCGAGTGGCAGATCCTGTGCGCTCACGCATCCAACCTAGTGATCGGAGGAGTTTTTTCAGGGGCACGCGTGACAATACTGTGTTGAATTTGCCGCACCGAAGCGCGCCGCGTGGCGTGCGCATGATTGCGCACGCGTCTAGCCGCCCCGTATTGGATCTGCCCAGCTGACGCGTTTTTACACAACCACCAGCGTGTGCAGGCTCACGTCGGCGGATCCGATTGATGCTGCGCGACAGGCCCGGTCGATTTGCCGGGCATGAGCTGATCGGTCCCAGCTACTGACCTTTCCGAGCGACCTGCCCGCAATAGCTAACGGCTACCGCCATTGTCGCCGAGCAATAGATCCACGGTCAGTTCCAGTCGCTCGGTCACATCGGTGGCCGAGGCGCGTCTGGTCAGCCAGGCGACCAGATTCGACAACCAGACATCGCTTATCACCCGCGCGATCGCCAACTGGCGTTCGGTGGGCTCGCCGTCGTTCATGGCCCTGGCGAATACCCGGTCCATCACCTTGCCGACACGGTCGACCTCCGCGGCGGCCGAGGCGTCGGCGAACATGAATGCGCGCGTCATCGCCTCGGTGAGCAATGGGTCGCGCTGCATCATCCGGGTGATCTGGGTCAGCAGCAGATGCATGCGCTCGTTCGGCGTCTGACCGGCAAGTGGTTTGCGTTTGCCCTCGATCTGCTCGAATTCCCGCGACAGCGCGGAAACGAGCAGATGCACCTTGGACGGGAAATACCGGTAGAGCGTGCCGACCGCGACATCTGCGCGTTCGGCAACCGCGCGCATCTGGACGGCGTCGTAACCGCCTTTGGAGGCCAGTGCGAGCGTCGCGTCCAGAATTCGCTTACGCCGTTCCCGCTGCGCGGCCGAGCTGAGCTCGTCCTCGCTCAGCGTCGTGACCGTCGCGGTAGCCGATGCTCGCCCGGCCGCATTCGAATCGGCTGGCTGCGATCGGGAGGGACTGGCCATTGATGAGAGTCCTTTCCTGCATTCCGGCAACGGGCATCGGTCGTCTCTTGACTTCCGCCCAGCTAGGATATTAGAACATGTTCTAGGTGTGGGAGTCACGCCGGAAAGGCGGTACGGACTGTGACCATCGCCACCACTGACGAGCATAAAGCCGTTCAGGAGTCGATGCGCGGATGGGCTGGATCGGTACGTCCGATTGCAACAATGCGGGACGAGCCGACGGACTTCTGGCGCGCATATTGGCCGGGGCTGGCCGACTTCGGAATTTTCCGGGTCGCCATTGCCGAAGCGGCAGGTGGCCACGGTGGATCCGTCGCCGACCTCGCGGTATTGGTCGAACAGGCGGCGCACGATCTGGTCGGTGGGCCGGTGCTGTCCACCGCATTGGCGAATCTGGTCACCGCGGGCGCGCTCGCCGAGGATATGCCGTGCGGGGTCGCGCTCGACTTCGTTGTCGGGGAGATAGTGAGCGTACCGGCCGCATCCGATGAGTTGTTGCTCACGGGTGTCTGGGAATCGGTACTCGGCGCCGCGACGGGTACCTCGGTGCTGTTGCCGGTGATGACTCCGGATGGGTTGCGCTGGTGCGTGATCGGGCCCGATGCCGACGGCCTGCGGGTCGAGGCGCTGACGCCCGCTGACTCGAGTACGCCACTGGCGCGTGTGCATTGCGCCGAGGTGCATGTGCCCGCGGACCGGGTGTTCGTCTCGCCGCATGCGGTGGAAGATCTTCTCGCGGTACTCGTTTCGGCCGAACTCGCCGGTGTGGCGGGCTGGTGTCTGGAGACAGCGGTCGAATACGCCAAGGTGCGTGAGCAATTCGGTCGCAAGATCGGCTCTTTCCAAGCGCTGAAACACATTTGCGCGTGGATGCTGTGCCGGGCCGAGCTGATCCGCTCCGTCGCGGCCGATGCCGCGGCCGCCGTCGACGAGGGCGGTGCGGAACTGCCCATCGCGGCCGCCATCGCCGCCGCGATATCGCTGGACGCCGCGGTGGAGACCGCCAAGGACTGCATCCAGGTGCTCGGTGGTATCGGTTTCACCTGGGAGCACGACGCGCACTTCTATCTGCGCCGGGCCACCGCACTGCGGCAGCTGCTCGGAGGATCGGCGCGCTGGCGGGCTCGGGTTACCGAACTGACCCGGGCGGGGCAGCGTCGAACCACTGGCGCGGACCGGGTGTTCGCCTCTGCGGCGCAAGCGGTGTCCCCGGAGGAGGCGGCGAAACGTAACCACGGAGGGGATCGCGAATCGGACACAGCCGGTGTCGAGCTCACCGGCGGCAATGCGAACGAGCTGGCCGCCGAGGTGGCCGCGATCGCCGCGCTGCCGGTCGATCAGCGCCGCGATGCGCTGGTCGACGCGGGGCTCGCCATGCCGCACTGGCCCGCACCATACGGGCGCGGCGCGAATCCCATGACGGGCCTGGTCATTTCGGAGGAACTGCGACGCGCGGGCTTGGAGTCGCCGGATCTGGCGATCGGCGGCTGGGCCATTCCGACCCTGCTGCAGCACGGCACACAGGAGCAGATCGACCGCTTCGCGTGGCCGACGCTGCGCGGCGAGGTGGTCTGGTGTCAGCTGTTCAGCGAGCCGGAGGCCGGTTCGGATCTGGCCGCGCTGCGCACCACCGCCAAGAAGGTGGACGGCGGCTGGGTGCTGCGCGGGCAGAAGGTGTGGACATCGCTGGGTGATCGGGCGAACTGGGCGATCTGCCTGGCCCGCACCGATCCGGACGCGCCGAAGCATCGCGGTATCAGCTACTTCCTCGTCGATATGCGCAGCGCCGGACTCGAGGTGCGGCCGCTGGTGCAGATCACCGGGGAGGCGCGTTTCAGCGAGGTCTTCCTCGACGATGTGTTCGTACCCGACGACTGTCTGGTCGGCGCGCTGAACAACGGCTGGAAGATCGCCCGCTCGACACTGTCGACCGAACGAGTCGCCATGGGCGGCAATGGGATCGGGCCGGTGCTGGAGGAGCTCATCGCCAAACTGCCCGCCAGCGGGCCGGGTGCCGAGCTATTGAACGATCGGCTCGGCGGCTTCGTCGCCGATGCGATCGCTGGATTATTGCTGGAACAGCGTGCCGCGGTTCGGATGCTGGCGGGCGGTGATCCGGGAGCGCAGAGCAGTGTGCGCAAGCTCGTCGGTGTCCGGCACCGCCAGGCAGTGGCCGAATTCGCGGTGGAGACGGCAGGTCCAACCGGTGCGCAGGACTCGGAAGTGGTAAAGGAGTTCCTGCTTACGCGCTGTTTGTCGATTGCTGGTGGAACCGAGCAGATTCTGTTGACCGTGGCCGGTGAGCGAATTCTCGGACTGCCTCGCGATACCGACAGCTAGTCGACCGAATAACTGGGAGTAAAGCGTGGACTTCACCCGGGACGAGGGCCAGGACGCAGTGGCCGAGGTCGTCGTGAGTTTGCTGGAACGTGAACCGGCACGTGATATCGAGCTGTGGCCGAGTCTGATCGAGACCGGACTGCTCTCGCTCGCGCTGCCGGAACGGTTCGGCGGTGACGGCATGGGCCTGCCGGAGGTCTCGGTCCTCTTGACCGAACTTGCTGCCGAAGCGGTGGCGGCACCCGCACTGCCGACACTCGGCTTCGGCCTGCTGCCGCTGCTTGCCGCCTTGCCGGACAGTGTCGCCGAGCGGGTCTATCCAGAGGTCGCCAAGGGCGCGGTGCTCACCGCTGCCCTCAGCGAGCGTGCGAACCCGTTCGTGGTCAAACCGGAGACCACAGCGGTTTCCGATGGCGACACCGTGCGCATCACCGGTCACAAGGTGGCGGTGCCGTATGCGGAGCAGGCGCGTTGGCTATTGATTCCGACGAATTCCGGTATCGCACTGGTGGATTCGGATGCGGCCGCGCTCACCTTGACGCCGTCACCGGTTTCCGGCGGGATTCCGGAATGTTCGGTGCGCCTGGACCAGGTCGAGATTCCGGCCCAGCAACTGCTGCCCGGCGACATCGCCGACCTGCACCGGCTGGCCGTCGCATCGATCGGCGCGACCGCGGACGGACTGCTCAAAGGTGTGCTCGTGCTCACCGCCGAGCACCTGCGGACCCGTCGTCAGTTCAATCGGCCGCTCGCCGAATTCCAGGCGGTCGCGCAGCAGATCGCCGATGTGTATGTCGTCTCGCGAACCCTGCACGCCGCCGCCGTTTCGGCGAACTGGGCACTGGCACAGTCCGATTCGACGCCGCAGCATCAGGAGCGCATCGATGACGACCTCGATGTGCTCGCCTACACCGTGGCCTCGGAACTGCCCGCCGCCATGCAGAAATGCCATCACCTGCACGGTGGCCTCGGGGTCGATGTGACCCATCCGATGCACCGCTACTACTCACAGGCCAAGGACATCGCCCGCTGGCTCGGCGGCGAATCGTTGCGTCTCGATCGATTGGGGGCCAGATGTTCATCGACCTGACCGCGGAGCAGCGCAAGCTGCGCGATGAATTGCGTGCGTACTTCGCCGATCTCGTTACTCCCGAGGAGGAGGCCGAGATGGCGGTCAACCGCCACGGCGATGCCTACCGCGCGGTGGTGCGCCGAATGGGTGCGGATGGTTGGCTCGGGGTCGGTTGGCCGAAGGAGTTCGGCGGCCAGGGTTTCGGGCCGATGGAGCAGCAGATCTTCTTCAACGAGGCGGTGCGCGCGGACGTTCCGCTGCCGCTGGTCACCTTGCTGACGGTCGGACCAACGCTGCAGAGCTTCGGCACCGACGAGCAGAAGGCGAAGTTCCTGCCCGGAATCCTTTCCGGCGATATCCATTTCGCGATCGGTTACTCCGAACCGGAGGCGGGCACCGACCTCGCTTCGCTGCGCACGAGTGCGGTGCGCGACGAATCCGGCGACTGGATCGTCAACGGGCAGAAGATCTTCACCACCGGTGCGCATGAGGCCGACTATGTCTGGCTGGCCTGCCGCACCGGCTCGGTCGAATCGCGGCACCGTGGCATCACGATCCTGATCGTGGACACCAAGGATCCGGGCTACTCCTGGACCCCGATCATCACCTGCGACGGCGCGCACCACACCAACGCGACGTACTTCGACAATGTCCGGGTGCCCGCGAACATGCTGGTGGGCGAGGAGAACAAGGGCTGGCGACTGATCACCACCCAGCTCAACCACGAGCGGGTGAGCCTCGGCCCGTCCGGCAAGATCGAACAGCTCTACGACCGGGCGCGCGAATGGGCGCAGTCGCGCGGTGTGCTCGCCGAGGCCGATGTGCGCCGCTCGCTCGGTCGCATCCACGCCATGGTTCGGCTCAACGAACTATTGAATTGGCAGGTCGCGGCGACCGTCGACGGTGACCAGGCCACGGTTATCGCCGATGCCTCGGCCACCAAGGTGTACTCGACCGAATCGCTGCAGGAGGCGGGCCGGTTGGCCGAGGAGATCGTCGGACACTACGGCGATCCGGCCGATCCGGACACCGCGGAACTGCTGACCTGGCTGGACCGCAGAACCAAACAGAATCTGGTGGTGACCTTCGGCGGCGGTGTCAATGAGGTGATGCGCGAACTGGTCGCCTCCTCCGGGCTGAAACTGCCTCGGGTACCTCGATGAATCCGCGCGCCATTGCGCGGTACGCCACGACTACAAGGAGCCCCGCGTGCCGGAAACCATGACTCCGGAAGCGATTACCGAAGCCGCCGAGAAGATCATCGCGGCGGGTGATTGCGCGCCACGCCTCGGGCGTGACCCGGTGAACCAGCCGATGATCAACAATTGGGTGGAGGCGCTCGGGGACCGGAACCCGATCTACGTCGACGAGGACGCTGCCCGTGCCGCCGGACATCCCGGCATCGTTGCCCCACCGGCCATGGCGCAGGTGTGGACCATGTTCGGGCTCAATGGTTCTCGTCCGGCCGACGATCCGATGGCGCAGGTGACCGAGCTGCTCGACAGCGCGGGCTACACCTCCGTGGTCGCCACGGACTGTCAGCAGACCTATCACCGGTATGTGAATGTCGGCGAGCAGATCTCGGTGACCAGCAGGCTGTCCGAGATCCGCGGTCCGAAGAAGACGGCGCTGGGCGAGGGCTGGTTCGTCACCTTCCAGACCAGCTGGCACGTCGGCGATGAGATCGTCGCCGAAATGCTTTTCCGGCTACTGAAATTCGCGCCGGGAACCGGCACCGCGCCGAAAGCCCCTGCGGGCGAACGGGTCAAACCGCTGGTCTCCTGGGATACCGAATTCTTCTGGGAGGGCACCAAGCTCGGGGAGTTGCGGATCCAGCGGCTGCCGGATGGCACGCTGCGGCATCCGCCGATTCCGGCGCTGTGGCAGGACAAGTCGGAGCAGACCGACTATGTCGTCGCCTCGGGACGCGGCGAGGTTTTCAGTTACGTGGTGCATCACGCGCCGAAAGTGCCTGGGCGGCAACTGCCTTTCGTGGTCGCGCTGGTCGAATTGGAAGAAGGTGTGCGGATGCTCGGTGAGCTGCGCGGCGTCGATCCGGCCGATGTGAAGATCGGCCTGCCGGTGCGGGTGGAGTTCGAGAAGCTCGACGACGATGCCGTACTGCCGGTTTGGCGGGTGATCGCATGACCGACGTCGAACCGGCCGCGGTAGCGGTCGGCACCGCGCTGCCCGAGTTGGTCATCACCGCCGATCCCACCTTTGTGATCAGTACCGCCGTGGCCACCAGGGACTTTCAGGACGTGCACCACGACAGGGACAAGGCGGTCGCCCGCGGTTCCAAGGACATTTTCGTCAATATCCTCACCGATACCGGGCTGGTGCAGCGCTTCGTCACCGACTGGGCCGGACCGCGCGCCATCGTCAAATCCGTCGCGCTGCGCCTGGGTGTGCCGCTGTATGCCGGTGACACCCTGACACTGTCCGGCACCGTCTCCGCGATCCAGGGTGATGACATCCATATCGATATCGTCGGCCGCGACAGCCTCGGTGACCACATCACGGCGAAAGCCGTTATCGCACTGCGGAGGCCATGATGACCGCTGACAACACCACCGGGATTTCCGGCCGCGCCGCCATTGTCGGCATCGGCGCCACCGACTTCTCCAAGGACTCGGGCCGCAGCGAATTGCGTTTGGCCGCCGAGGCGGTCACCGCGGCGCTCGCCGACGCGGGCCTCACACCGGCCGATGTGGACGGCCTGACCACCTTCACCATGGATACCAATACCCAGGCGGCGGTGGCACGTGCGGTCGGTATTCCGCAGCTGAAGTTCTTCAGCCACATCGGATACGGCGGCGGTGCGGCCTGCGCCACCATTCAGCAGGCGGCCATGGCGGTCGCCACCGGCGTCGCGGATGTGGTCGTCGCCTACCGTGCCTTCAACGAGCGTTCGGTATCGCGCTTCGGCCAGTTCTCCACCGCGCTGGCTACCGCGCCGACCTCGTCGGGCATCGATGCGGGCTGGTCCTATCCACAGGGGTTGGGGACACCGGCCGCGCAGGTCGCGATGGTCGCCCGTAGGTATATGCACGTGTACGGCGCGACGAGCGCGGACTTCGGCCGCGTTGCCGTCGCCGACCGCAAACATGCCGCGGTGAATCCGGCCGCCTTCTTCTATGGCAAGCCGATCACCCTGGAGGATCACCAGAATTCGCGCTGGATCGCCGAACCGCTGCATCTGCTCGACTGCTGCCAGGAGTCCGACGGCGGTGTCGCGATCGTGGTCACCAGCGTCGAGCGCGCCCGGGATCTGCCGCAGCGTCCGGCGGTAATCGCCGCCGCCGCACAGGGTTCCGGTGCGGACCAGTATGTAATGACCAGCTATTACCGCGATGCACTTACCGGTCTGCCCGAGATGGGGCTGGTCGGCGACCAGCTCTGGGAGCAGAGTGGTTTGCGTCCGGCGGATATGCAGGCCGCCATCCTCTACGACCACTTCACCCCGTTCGTCCTCATGCAACTGGAGGAACTCGGTTTCTGCGGCCGCGGCGAAGCAAAGGATTTCATTGCCGACGGCGCCATCGAAATCGGCGGCCGCCTGCCGCTAAATACCCACGGCGGACAGCTCGGCGAGGCCTATATCCACGGTATGAACGGGATCGCCGAGGCGGTCCGGCAGATCCGCGGCACCTCCGTCAATCCGGTGGACAATGTGGAGAACATCCTGGTCACCGCCGGTACGGGCGTCCCGACCTCGGGGTTGGTGCTCAGCGTGAACTGACGACTTCGGTATTCGCCGAGATCCGTCGGCCGCATGCCCTGGTCGGTTATGGATCGAGGAGTGATGCGAATCCCGAGGGGTGATCAGTCGGCGTCGTAGGGGAGCAGAGTGAAATGATCAGCACCCCAGAGCGGGCGGAGTTGGCGAAAGTGCCGCTGGTCCAGGGTCACCATCGCGGTGGTGCGGTAACGGTCTGCTAGTACGACGTTCGATGCGTCGGCGATTCCGATGTAATCCTTCGGCCCGTTGAATTGACGTGTGATTGCCAACGCGACGGCGTGGTCCTCGGCAGTCCACTCAGCCAGCTCATAAGCGCCTGTCACGATATCCTGGCCGAATGTGTGCGCGGCATCGGCTCCAAGCCGCGACGACAGCATGTAGTCGGCTTCGGCAACGATGAATGGCGAAACAATCAGCAGGTCATCGGCATCGCGAAGGATGTGCGCGATTGCTGGATGCTCGGGATACGCCTCGTCGAATGAGGCCAGAATGGCGCTTGTGTCAATGATGAGTGCGGTCACTCGCCGAAGCCTCGGGCCAGCTCCTCGTCGATCTCTGCTGCGTTGAGTGGTCGGTCGCTGCGGTAGCCTCCGATCGTTGGGCGAGGTTTCGTCGCGCTCTCGTCGATCAGTCGGTCGATTTGCTGTGCAAGCGTCAACCCGTGCGCCGCCGCTAGCCGGTGCAGCCGGTCGCGGGTTGCCTTCGGCACCTTGATGGTCGTTGCGGTCATACCGCCTAGTATACCGAGCGACATCTGGCGTGTATGGCATGTTTGATATGGCTCGCTGCCCGCCAGCACTGTCGGCGAAGGTTGGAGGGGCGCAGCACGGGAGGAGTCTGATGACCGAGCGTCATCTAGTCGACGTGCATATTCTGCTCGTGCGCGACGGTGCGGTGCTGCTCAGCAGGCGGCGCAGTGCGGACGAGTTCGACGGGCTGTGGCATCTGCCCGCGGGGAAGCTGGAGTCCGGCGAATCCGCCACCGCTGCCGCCGCGCGTGAGGCGGGGGAGGAGATCGGGATTGTCATCGATCCGGCAGATCTGCGGTTGGTGCATACCGCGCACGTGACCAGCTCCGGTCGGGAAGCCCGGCTCGGGCTGTTCTTTCATGCGCTGCGCTGGACGGGTGAGCCGGTGAATCGCGAGCCGGACAAGAGCTATGGGCTGCAATGGTTTTCGCTCGATGCGCTGCCGGAGGAGTCGCTGATCCGCTACTCCGCTGCTGGAATCCGTGGGCTCACCATGGGTACGCCCTACAGCGAGTTGGGCTGGGCGACGTAGCTACGGGGTGAGATGGCGGTACAGCGTGGCAGCGAGTTGGTCGACGCTGTCCCGGGTACCTGCCGGAACGTGCGCCCGTGCGCCCGCGAACCTATCGAAGACCAAGCCTTCGACCACCGCGATGAAGTTGGCGGCGGCCGCATCGGGATCGGGAAAATCCAAGGCGTGAAATAGTTCTCGCGCCCGCTCGGTCGAAAACAGGCTGTGTGCCAGCCGCCCGTGCAACTCGGTGTCGCCGATCAGATCGATGATCAGCGCGTGCCGGGCGATCAGGTGGTTGCGACGGTCGACGAGTAGCCGGTCGAGCCAGCTCGCGATGGCCTGCGCAATGCCATCGGGGTCGATCGGTGCCGACGGGGCGAGTTCGGCGGCGGTGAAGTCGTCGCGGGAGCGGGTGGTGATCCGGTCCGCGATGGCCTCGATGAGCGCGCGTTTGGTGCGGAAGTAATAGGAGGCCGAGCCGCCGGGTAGCTCGAGGGCGGTATCCAGCGCGCGGTGGGTGAGCGCTCGAATGCCTTGGGCGGCAATCACATCGATGGCGGCATCGACGAGTGCCGCGCGTCGGTCGGTTGTGGACATCATCACCTTCTCTGGCCGCCGCATCGCTGACCCTCTACAACTGTAGAGGATCAGGAGGGTGTTATGGAAGACAGCGTCACACTGGATGGCGACCAACTCCGGGCTCGCGCGCGTCTGCTCGAACTGCTCGACCGGCACGGCAGGCCGATGAAGCGGCACCGCGGCATCTATCTGCACGGCAGACCCGGTCGCGGCAAAACGATGCTGATGGACGACTTCTTCACTCGCATAGCGTCGAACCGCAAGCGCCGCTTCCACTTCCACAACTTATTCGCCCAATTGCACACTGCGGCACACGAATCGGGCTCTATCGACAAGGCCATCGACAATCTGCTCGGCCATACCGAACTGGTCTGCTTCGATGAATTCCACGTGCACGATATCGGTGACGCCATGCTGATCGCCCGCATGCTCGATGCCCTGTTCGCCCGCCGCATCGTCCTGGTGGTGACCTCGAATTACCCTCCCGAACAGCTGCTGCCCAACCCGCTGTTCCACGACCGCTTCCTGCCGACCATCGCGCGCATCCGCGCGCATCTGGATACCGTCTCCGTCGACGGCCCGCTCGACTACCGCACCCGCACCGCACACGGCGGCACCGGTTTCACCTCCGGGTGCTATCGCATCGACGACGCGAGCGACGTCGACACCACACAGGTTGTCGTGTCGGGCATCCGCGATATCCACGCCATCGCCGTCGACGGTTCCGCCATCACCTTCGACTTCGCCGCCCTGTGTGGCACCGCCACCGCCGCCTCGGACTACATCGAACTCGCACACCGCTTTCGCCGATGGATCCTGCGCGACGTCCCACCGCTGCGTGCGGTCCCGCCCGACTGGGCCATGCGCTTGGTCAACCTGGTCGACGTGCTCTACGACGCCGATATCGAACTCACCATCGAGGCCCATACCTCGCTATCCGACCTGGTAGCCGACGTGCCCGCCGTCCCCGACCTGGCCCGGACCGCAAGCCGCCTCAGCGAACTGCGCCAGCCCGAATCCGCTGTGCTCCACTAGCCGCGCACCGGGTAATTGGACGGCCGGTTACGGATAAAAAGGAGGCGATCCTAAGTATTCGATTCACTCCCGAGCGGACCACTCGGCATGTAACTATGTGCCTGTTCAGAGCTGTACTCAGATGTGGTGGTAGCAAGTGGCCAGGGCGGGAGCGCCGATATCGCGCGTGATCGTGCTGATCACGCTGCTGGCGTGTGCCGCGATCGCGCTGCGCGGCCACATTCCCGGGGCCCATGATTCCGGCGATCACCGCGCGGTGCCATCGGCGATTTCGGTGGTATTGATGCCGGTACTGCTCACGGTATCGATGGTGATCCTGATCGCCGGAGTGATTGCCAGCCAGCATCGACTGCCGCTGGCGATGCCGGAGGTGGATCGTGATTCCGAACGCCGACCTGGACTGCTCGGCCGAACCGGCCTACTGGTGCTGGCCGCACTGGCGGTCGTCTCCTTGATCATCGCGGCGGCATCGGCGATCTTCTTCGTAGGATTCGGTCGCGAGGGTGCACCAACGCCGTCGTCGGCGCCGCGCGCCACCACCACCCATACCCCGCAGGAGACGGTCACCGCCCCAGCGACCCCCGACGCCGCACCCACGCAGCATCTCACCGGTACGGCGCTATTGGTGGCCATCGTCGCCGCCGCCGTACTGGTCGGCGGGGCATTGATCGGGCTGATCATGGTCGCGGTGGCGGGGCAGCGCAGGCCGCGCGCGGTGCCGGTTCCGGTGCCCCCGGCCGCACCGACCGTCGCGGGTTCGCTGGCCAGGGCGGCCGAGATGGGTCTGGCCGCGATGAATGTGCCCGGCCAGGATCCGCGCGAGGCCATCATCGCCTGTTATGTCGCGATGGAACGCGGGCTGTCCTTCGATCGCGCGGCCGCACCACTGGCTTCGGATACCCCGATGGAGGTGCTGGCCAGGGCCTTCGAGCGCGGCGCGCTGCACGACGCATCCGCAAGGGAATTGGTCGCGCTCTTCGAGGAGGCCAGGTTCAGTCCGCATTCGATGCTGGAGTGGCAGCGGATGCGGGCCGAACAGCTGCTGCGTATCGTGCTGGCCGATCTGCAAGGGGAGATGGTATGAACCGCGCGATCGTGATCGGTGCGCTGATCCTCATCGTGCTGATCGAGCTCATCACCCTCGGCAAGGCCCGCGGCGCGTTGCTCATCGCCGCAGGAGTTCCGGTGGCGCTGGCCATGATTCAGCTCGTCTGGTCGTTGACCGGTCGATCGGCCTTGAAAACCGAGACCGGACCGGACGAGATCGACAACGGTCCGGCGGAGATGCTGCGGCACTGGCATGCCAGAGCGGAAATGCTCGCCGATCGCGCGGACGGCACCCGAGCCGACTGGGATCGGCATCTGCGTCCGCTGCTGGCCAAGGAGTTCGAGTTGTCCACCGGCCTGCGGGTCGCCAAGAACCGCAAGGCGACCGAGGCCGCCGGAATTCTGCAATTCGGCCCCGAGCTGTGGCGCTGGGTCGATCCGGCCAACTCGGCGCTGCGGGATCAGACGACTCCCGCACCGGGGCGGGCCGCGCTGGACGAAATCCTGCGCTGCTTGCAAAAGATGTAATCGAGTCGTCGAGGAGAATGGTTTGAGCAAGTGCGAGTAGACATATGACGATGCCGATGGACACGACCATCCAGCGCAGCGAGGCGGTGCTCCGGGAACTGTCCCGGGTGATCGTCGGCAAGCGGGATGAGTTGCAGCTGATCATGATCGCCGTACTTGCGGGCGGTCACATTCTGATCGAGGATCTGCCCGGACTCGGCAAGACGCTCATCGCCAGGTCCTTCGCCGCCGCGCTCGGCCTGGAATTCACCCGCGTGCAATTCACGCCCGACCTGCTCCCCGCCGACCTGCTCGGCTCCACCATCTACGACATGTCATCGGGCCGCTTCAATTTCCGGCGCGGACCGGTGTTCACCAATGTGCTGCTGGCCGACGAGATCAACCGGACCCCACCGAAGACCCAGGCCGCACTGCTCGAGGCGATGGCCGAGGGCCAGGTCAGCATCGATGGCGAAACGTTCCAACTGCCACAGCCTTTCATCGTGCTCGCCACCGATAACCCGATCGAGTACGAGGGCACCTATCCGCTGCCGGAGGCGCAGCTGGACCGGTTCGCCATGCAGCTGCGGCTGGGCTATCTGTCCGAGAACGACGAACGCCAGATGATCCGCCGCCGTTTGGAGCGCGGTTCGGCGACGCCGCAGGTGGTGCAGGTGGTGGATGCGAACGGCCTGCTGGAGATGCGGCAGTCCGTCGAATTCGTCACGGTACATCCGGATGTGGTCAGCTATGTCGTCTCGCTGGCCGGTGCGACGCGTGCGCATCCGCAGGTCGAGGTTGGTGCGAGTCCGCGCGCCGAACTCGATCTGGTGCAGATGTCGCGGGCCCGTGCGCTGCTGCTCGGGCGCGACTATGTGATTCCCGAAGACGTCAAGGCGCTCGCGGTTCCGGCCATGGCACACCGCATCACCTTGCGGCCCGAGATGTGGGTGCGCCGGATCCGCGGCGAAGACGTGATCACCGAATTGCTGCGCCGTCTGCCGGTTCCGCGCGCGTCGGTGACATGACCCGGCGGGAAAGGGCATGACCCGGCCGGATGCCACCGCCCCCGTCATCCAGGGGATCGCGGCGGCCAATGCCGCCGCGGCGCGGCCGCCGACCAGGGACGAGCCGATGGCGGGCGGGGCAAGGCATCGGGATATGAGCGCCGCCGTCGAGGCCGAATTGCATTGGCGTCCAGCGCCATTGGTGTTCATGCTGGCGGTGGGCGCGGCCGTGGCGCTGCTACTCGCGGTGGTGCTCGGGCGCTGGCAGTTGGTCGTCTTCGCGGCGCCGCTGCTCGGTGTGCTCGCCACCGCGCCGTGGCAGCAGTCCAGGACCCGCATCCAGGTGGACGGCGGCGGCACGCTGCGGTGTTTCGAGACCGAGGAGATCGTTACGACGATCGGCGCCTTCGTAGAATCGGGGCACGCGTTGCTTCGGTTGAAACCGGAGAAGTTCGCGGGACTCGGAATCGAGATCGAGGAGGCGATCGATTCCGGGACGGCGCCCGCCGGGTTGCGGTTGGCTCTGACGGCGGACCGCTGGGGTCGCTATCCGCTCTCGGTGCGGGTCACCGCGCTGAGCCCGGCGGGACTGTCCGTGGCCTCCGCGGTGCTGCCCGCGGGACAACTGTTCGTCTATCCGATCACCGATCCACAGCGAATGAAGTTGCCCCGCACCGAACTTCCCGAACGGCTCGGCACCCATCTCACCCGCAAGCACGGTCCCGGTGTGGAGTACGCCGACATCCGCGCCTACGCACCCGGTGATCAGCTGCGCATCGTGAACTGGCCGGTGAGCGCGCGGCGCGGGCGACTATATGTCACCGAGCGGCTGACCAACCGATCCGCGGATGTGGTTGTGCTGGTGGATACTTCGCAGCAGGCGCCGGGTCCGGCCACCGATTCGCTCGAGCTGTCGGTGCGCGGCGCGGCGCAGGTGGTGCAGTCGACCTTGCAGGCCGGTGACCGCACCGCGGTGGTCTGTCTCGGCCAGTCCCCGCGCTGGCTGCGGCCCGATATCGGGCGGCGGCAGTTCTATCGGATCGTGGATACCGTGCTGGATGTCGGCGATGAGCACATTCCGACCACCGGCACCTTGGCCCCGCACGCTGCCGTACCGCTCGGCGCGATCATCGTCGCCTTCTCCACACTGCTGGACACCCAGTTCGCGCTGGCATTGATCGATCTGCGCAAGCGTGGACATGTGGTCGTGGTCGTCGATGTCCTGCGCGGTACCCCCTTCCACGAACATCTCGATCCGACCCTGGCTCGGATGTGGAATCTGGAGCGCGCCTCGATGTATCGGGATATGGGAACCGTCGGCGTCGATATCGTGGCCTGGACCGAGGGCGCCCGACTGGATCAGGTCATGCGATTGATCCCCGATCATCGCCGAACCGTAAGGGTGCGCCGATGATTCGATTCCTCGCCATTCTGTCCGGGGTCCTACTGGTGACCTCGGTGACGTTGATGACGCCATGGGCGGGTCTTCCGGCGGTGGCACTGGTGGTGGCGGGCTGGTGGTTCCGACTGCCCGCGGTCGGTGCGGTGCTCCTCGCGATCGGGGTGCTCGCCGCAGCCGACACCGGTGTACTCGCCGCTGCCGCAACAGGTTTGGTGGCCACGGCCTATCTGCTGAATACCGCGACCGTGTCCGCGCCGGTTGGAGTCGTGCCGACCACGGTGCCCTCCGTCATCGGTGCGGTGGCCTTCGCCGCGGTGGCCGTCGGCGCGGCACTGCTCCCATTGCGCTTGGCATGGGTCCCGATCGCCGCCCCCATCCTGATAACCCTGCTATACGCCCTGATAATCCAGGGCATAGCAACCAAACGTCCCCGCAACACGGCGGCACCCAGCTGAGGCCATGCCGCATGGTGATCAAATGTCCAGCGCTCAGGTGTGGCGCAGGATGACGTCCGCGAGGACGGGGGCGTCGGCGCGGTCGGCGACGGTGGCGCTGATGGTGAGCTCGCCGTCGGTGCGCCAGATTCGGGTGCGGATGGTTTCGCCGGGGTAGAGGACACCGGCGAAGCGGGCGCGGAAGCCGGTGACGCGGCTCGCATCCGAATCGAGCACGGTGTCGGTGGCGGTTTTGCAGACGATGCCGTAGGTGCACAGGCCGTGCAGGATGGGGTCGGGGAAGCCTGCGGCGCGGGCGAATTCGGGATCCGAGTGCAGCGGGTTGCGGTCGCCGCACATGCGGTACAGCAGGGCCTGCTGGGGGAGGGTGGGCGTGGTGACGTCGAAATCCGGTGCGCGGTCGGGGAGTTCGGCCTTGGTGCTCGGGCCGCGTTCGCCGCCGAAGCCGCCCTCACCCTTGGCGAAGATGGATGAGCGTGCGGTCCAGAGCGGTGCGCCGTCGGAACCGGTGATCGCATGTTCCTGCACGACGACGGCGGCGGAGCCTTTATCCCAGAGTTCGGTGATGCGCCTGGTGATGGTCGCCTTGCCCGCGGCCGGAATCGGGCGGTGCACTTCGATCTCCTGGTGGCCGTGCACGACCTTCGCCAGATCGATATCTATGCCGGGGAACCGCACCTTCGGCGGCTCGGTTTCGTGGAAGGTGGGCGCCACGGTCGCGAAGGTCGGCAGCACCTGCGGGTCGCGGTCGTCGACGTAGCGTAGTTCGGCCGGATCGGTCCAGCGTGTGCCCGCCCCGAGGCCCAAGTGGTACAGCTGCACTTCGGACGGCGTCCAGGTGAACTCCCCGCTCGGGAGTTCCGCGCCGAGTGCGATTTTCGGGTCGATGGGCATCGAGTTCTCCTTGTGAATGCTTGTGGAGGATCCGAGGCCGTTGTGGCGATTGCCTCGGATCGATCGTGCGGCGGCCGGGTCGCGGCGGGCAAGGTGGCGTCCGCTCGGTGGGACGCCACCCCGCCTCGCCTATGCCTCGGCGGAGGCCTTGGCCGACTGCTGCTTCTTGCGTTCGGCGATATCGAGCACCGCCAGGTAACCGAAGGTGATCGCGGGGCCGATGGTCGCGCCGGGGCCCGCGTAGGTGTGACCCATCACCGGGGTCGCGCTATTGCCGGAGGCGTACAGGCCCTCGATCACGCTGCCGTCCTCGCGCAGCACCCGCCCGGCGGTATCGGCGACCAGACCGCCCTTGGTGCCGAGGTCGCCCGGCACGATCTTGGCGGCGTAGAACGGGCCATGTACCAGACCGGCCAGGCATGGGTTGGGCTTGACGGTCGGGTCGCCGTAGTACCGGTCGTAGTGGCTGTTGCCGCGGCCGAAATCCTCGTCCTTACCGGTCTCGGCGAACGTGTTGAACCGCTCGACGGTCGCGGTCAGATTCTCGGCGGGCACGCCGATCTTGTCGGCCAGTTCGGTGAGGCTATCGGCCTTGACAATCAGGTCGTTTTCCATCCAGCGGGACGGAAACCGCTGACCAGGCTGCAATCCGGCGAAGATGTAGCGGTTCCGGTAGCGCTGGTCGAACACCAGCCATGCCGGGATGTTCTCGCCCGGACCCGCACCCTGCCCGTATTCGCCGCCGTACATGGTGTGCACCGCCTCGACGTAAGGAGCGGACTCATTTCCGAATCGCTTACCGTCGGCGTTGACCATGATGGTGCCGGGCAGATTCCGCTCGGCCAGCGCGAACCACGGCCTGCCGCCCTTGAAGATGGTCGGCCCCCACCAGGCGTCCTCCATGAAGTCGACCGCGCCGCCGACTTCCATCCCGGCGTTGATGCCGTCGCCGGTATTGGCGGCGGCGCCGGTGGTCCACTCGGTGGTGATGGGCTGGCGCTGGTATTTGGTGCGCATCTCGGCGTTGTGCTCGAAGCCGCCGCTGGCGAGCACCACACCGTATTTTGCGGTGAACCGCACGGTCTCGCCGTTGTGCTCGGCCTCGACACCGGTGACCACGCCGTTGTCCACAATGAGCTTGGTCAGCGGAGTATTCAGCAGCAGCGGCACATTCGCGTCCATGAGCCCCTTGCGCATGGCGGCGATAATCGCCTGGCCCATGCCGAGGATGTGCTTGCCGGTCCACTTGGCGAAGTAGGTGCGCGCGCCCACTCGCATGGCCCGCATGATGCCCTTGGGATGGCGACGGATCAGGTTGAGCCGGACGAAGTCGGCCTGCATGACGACCACATTGAGCGGTGCCTTGGCATACGGCGGCTCCAGGTTGAACCGCTCCTCGCCGAGGATCTTGGCGTTGAACGGCGCGGGTTCGCACGAGCGGCCCTGGCCGAGTCCGCCGGGGGCTTCCGGGTAGTAATCGGAGTAGCCGGGCACCCACTTCATCTTCAGCGGGGTGTGGTCGAGGACGAAGTCGAACGCCTCCGCACCACGGTCGATGTAGGTGTCGATCCGGTCCTTCGGGACCACGTCGCCGATGATGCTGTGCAGGTAGGTGCGGGCGTCCTCGCGGTCATCGGGACGGCCGGAGGCTTTGAGCGCCTTGTTGCCGGGGATCCACACGCCTCCACCGGAGCGTGCGGTCGACCCGCCGTAGTGCGCGGCTTTCTCAATGATCACCGCGCTCAGGCCGTGGTGGGCTGCGGCGAGGGCGGCGGTCATCCCGGCAGCACCGCTGCCGACCACCACCACGTCGTAGCTGTGCGGATCGTTAACCGGATCAGTCATGTAGAACACGTTATAGAATGGGACCGCATTTGGTCTATGTTGAGTGGCAGAAGACGCGCTCGACGTTCCATTCGTCGAGAAAACTTGTTTCAGTTTCTGACCGGAGTGATGTACATGGGCGGTGTTGTTTCGAGCGACCAGCGAGCAATCGCCAGCGGCGATTGGGACCTGACCGCCGACGTGGTCGTCGTAGGCTACGGCGCGGCGGGGGCCGCGGCCGCGCTGGAAGCGACCGATGCGGGTGCGCAGGTGCTGGTGCTGGAGCGTTTCGCCGGAGGCGGGGCGTCGGCGTTGTCCGGTGGCATCATCTACGCGGGCGGCGGTACCTCGGTACAGCACGAGGCCGGGGTGCACGATACGCCCGAGCAGATGCTGGCCTATCTGGAGCGTGAGGTCGGCACGGCGGTCACGCCCGAGACACTGCGGCGGTTCGTGGCCGAGAGTCCGGCGATGATCGAATGGCTGAAGGGGCACGGGGTGCCGTTCGAGGCGTCGCTGTGTCCGTACAAGACCTCGTATCCGAATGACAGCTACTACCTCTACTACTCCGGTAGTGAGGTCTCCGGTTACGGTCGCGAGGTCGCCACGCCCGCGCAGCGCGGACATCGGGTCAAGGGCAAGGGCACGTCCGGGAAGAAGCTCACCGGGCCGCTCGCAGCTTCGGCGTCGCGACGCGGGGTTCGCGTCGAAACCCTCACGCAGGCAACGCGATTGATCACCGATGACAACGGCACCGTGACCGGCGTCGAATGTGAGTCACTACGCGACGCACCCGGGCGGGTCCGGGATCGCTACACCCGGTTGGCGAAAATCGCGGCGAAGCCCGGCATCTACTATCCGCCGCTGCGCAAGGCGATGGAGCGTCAGCTCGCGAAGCTGGATCGCCGTTACGGCACCAGGATTCGGATTCAGGCCCGTCGCGGTGTGGTGCTCAGCGCGGGCGGATTCATCGCGAATCGGGAGATGCTGCGCGAGTACGGGCCGCAATACCGCGGCGGACTCGCGCTCGGCACCACCGGTGATGACGGCAGCGGCATTCGGATGGCCGAGCAGGTCGGTGCGGCGACGGATCGGATGGGCAATATTTCGGCATGGCGATTCATCTTGCCGCCCAGTGCTTTTACCGGTTCAGTGCTCGTCGATGCGGACGGACGCCGGGTTATCGATGAGACTCGCTACGGTGCGGCGGTCGGCCACGCGCTGATCACCGAACACGGCGGCAAGGGTTGGCTGCTCGCCGACGACGAGCTCATGCGCACCGCGATCTCGCAGATTCGGACCCAGTCGGCCTGGTTCCAGCGCGGACAGTTCGAAGCCATGCGGCGCAACGCCGTGCGTGGCGAAACTCTGGATGCCGTCGCGGCTAAGGCCGGTATCAATGCCGACGGGTTGCGTGCCACCGTCGCTGAGCACAATGCCGCCATCGCGAGCGGTGCGCCCGATCCGGTCGGCAAGCCCGCCGAATTCACCAAAACGGTGGGAGCCGGGCCGTTCTGGTTGTTGGATGTGGGTATCAAACCGAGCGTTGTCAATCCGTGCCCGATGCTCACCCTCGGCGGTGTCGTCGTAGATGAGCACACCGGAGCGGTGAAATCCGCTGCCGGAACCGATATTCCCGGCCTGTACGCGGCCGGTCGGACGGCGGTCGGCATCTGCTCGGACTCCTATGTCAGTGGATTGTCCCTGGCCGACTGCATTTTCTCCGGTCGGCGTGCGGGCAGATTCGCGGCAGGCGCCGAAGTGCTTTCGCGGGCAGCGGTGCCCGAAGCGACAACAGTGGAAGGAAACTAGCGTGCTGTCCGACCCGGTACGAATCGAATTGGCCGATGAACTCGAGGCCGCCGAACGCGATCGGGTCGGCATCGACCCGCTCATCGCCATGCATCCCGATATCGATGTCGTCGACGCCTACGAGATCCAGCTGATCAATATTCGGCGCAAACTCGATAACGGCGCGAAGGTGGTCGGGCACAAGGTCGGACTTTCGTCGCTGGCCATGCAGCAGATGATGGGGGTCGACGAACCCGATTACGGTCATCTGCTCGCGGATATGGAGGTCTTCGAGGATGTTCCGGTCGAGACCTCGCGCTATCTGATTCCGCGCGTCGAGGTCGAGGTCGGCTTCGTGCTCGGCGCGGATCTGCCCGGCGCGGAATGCACCGAGGCCGATGTGCTCGCCGCGACGGTCGCCTACGCGCCGTCCATCGAGCTGATCGATTCGCGGATCAAGGATTGGAAGATCGGGCTGGCCGACACCATTTCCGATAACGCGTCATCGGCCGGTTTCGTGCTCGGTGCGGCGCGGGTCGCACCGAAAGACCTGGATATCAAGGCCATCGACGCCGTACTCACCCGCAATGGCGAGGTGGTCGCCGAGGGGCGCAGCGATGCGGTGCTCGGCGATCCGGTGATCGCGGTGGCCTGGTTGGCCCGCAAGGTCGCCAGTTTCGGGGTGCGGTTGAAGGCGGGCGACATTGTGCTGCCCGGTTCCTGCACCCGCGCCATCGATGCCCGCGCGGGTGATTCGTTCCATGCCGAGTTCGCCGGACTCGGTTCTGTCCGTTTGCAATTCAAATAGGAGGCTTGCCGTGTCCGAAACGGGGACCGTCACCGCCGCGATCGTCGGATCCGGCAATATCAGCACCGATCTGCTGTACAAACTGCTGCGCTCGACCACGGTGCAACCGAAGTGGATGATCGGAATCGACCCGGAGAGCGAGGGTTTGAAGCGCGCCCGCGGGCTCGGGCTGGAAACCTCGCACGAGGGCGTGGACTGGTTGCTCGCGCAGTCGGAATTGCCGGATCTGGTATTCGAGGCGACCTCGGCATATGTGCATCGGGCGGCCGCGCCGAAGTACGCCGAGGCCGGAATTCGCGCGGTCGATCTCACCCCCGCCGCAGTCGGGCCCGCCGTGGTGCCGCCGGTGAATCTGGTCGGGGCGAATCTCGATGCGCCGAATGTCAATATGATCACCTGCGGTGGTCAGGCCACCATTCCGATCGTCGCGGCGGTATCGCGGGTGGTGCCGGTGGCCTACGCCGAAATCGTCGCCTCGGTATCGTCGGTGTCCGCCGGACCGGGCACCCGCGCCAATATCGATGAATTCACCAAGACCACCTCGCGTGGTGTGGAAACCATCGGCGGCGCGCAGCGCGGCAAGGCCATCATCATTCTGAACCCGGCCGAACCGCCGATGATCATGCGCGACACCATCTTCTGCGCGATTCCCGAGGATGCCGATACCGATGCGATCGCCGATTCCATCCACCGGATGGTCGCCGATATCCAGAAGTACGTGCCCGGCTACCGGCTGCTGAACGACCCGCAATTCGACCCGCCGTCGGTGGTTTCCGGTGGGATGGCGAAGGTTTCGGTCTTCGTCGAGGTCGAAGGCGCGGGCGATTTCCTGCCGCCGTACGCGGGCAACCTCGACATCATGACCGCGGCCGCCACCCAGGTCGGCGAGGTCATGGCACAGCAGATTCTGTCGGCCCGGGTGTAAAGGAGCTCAACCATGGCATATTCCGCAGAACTCGACATCCGCGTCACCGACACGTCGCTGCGTGACGGCTCGCATCACAAGCGCCACCAGTTCACCGCCGACGATGTGCGCAATATCGTGACCGCGCTCGACGGCGCCGGTGTGCCGGTCATCGAGGTGACGCACGGCGACGGCCTCGGCGGCTCGTCGTTCAATTACGGCTTCTCGCACACTCCCGAGCAGGAGCTGGTCAAGATCGCCGCGGAGACGGCGAAGCAGGCCAAGATCGCGGTGCTCATGCTGCCGGGCGTGGGTGTCAAGGAGGACATCAAGATCTCCCAGGACAACGGTGCGTCGATCTGCCGCATCGCCACGCACTGCACCGAGGCGGACGTATCGATCCAGCACTTCGGTCTGGCACGGGAGCTGGGGCTGGAAACCGTCGGCTTTCTGATGATGTCGCACACCCAGCCGCCGGAGGCGCTGGCCAAGCAGGCGCGCATCATGGCCGATGCCGGATGCCAGTGCGTCTACGTGGTGGACTCCGCGGGTGCGCTTGTGCTCGAACAGGTTTCGGACCGGGTGGCGGCGCTGGTCGCCGAACTCGGTGATGACGCCCAAGTCGGCTTCCACGGGCACGAGAACCTGGACCTGGCGGTCGCCAACTCGGTCTACGCCGTTCGTGCCGGTGCGAAGCAAATCGACGGCAGCGCAAGGCGATTCGGCGCGGGTGCGGGTAATACGCCCGTCGAGGCGTTCATCGGTGTCTGCGACAAGCTCGGTATCAAGACCGGTATCGATTTCTTCGCGATCGCCGATGCCGCCGAGGACGTGGTACGGCCCGTCATGCCGCAGGAATGCCTGCTGGACCGACAGGCACTGATGATGGGGTACGCGGGTGTGTACTCCAGCTTCCTCAAGCATGCCGAGCGTCAGGCCGAACGCTATGGGGTCTCGGCGGCCGAAATGCTGGTGCGCGCGGGCAAGCGCAAGTTGGTCGGCGGCCAGGAGGACCAGTTGATCGATATCGCACTCGAACTCCAGCGCGAGGCGTCCGTATCGGCTTGATCCGGTGCCGAAAAGGCCGCGACCACTTTGGGTCGAATGCGCTGTCGCATATCCAGTGGGTACCTCGCACAGGTTCTACCTTGTGCGCGATGCCCATTGGACATGCGCCAGCCTCAGAGCGCGGTGAAGTGCTCAGTGACGATGGGGCCTCCGTTCGGCACCAACGCTCGCGGTGAACAGTCGCGGCTCAGAACACAGTCGAACGCTCGGCATGGCGGTGAGTGCGCTGTCGCATATCCGGTGAGTGCCTCGCACAGGTTCTACCTTGTGCGCGGTACCCACTGGATATGCGGCAGGTGAACATTCGAATTCGGGGTTCCGGAGGGGTGGGGAATCGGCGATCATGAATTGTGATCTGTCCGCATTGCAATGCGAATCTGTTGCGCAAACAGCGCGGCGGTCGGCGCTGTTCGACGTGTAGGCGGGAGTTCGCACTCGAACCGAAGGAAAGTCCGCTCGGGCTGCACGATATTCGGGTGCGCAAGCTGGCCGAGCGGCTCGGTGACGGACGTGGGCTGCGGTACACGCTGTTACAGCTGTGGTACGCGGCCGGGCGCAAGAAGATTCCGGATGTGGAGCGCGGGTTCAAAAGAGCGCGTATCGGAGTCGGCGTGGCCGTCGTGGCTATCGCCATTCTCCTGATGGTGAGCGGTGCGGCACCGGCCGCTGCGGTGATTCCGCTCGGCGTGCCGGTTTTGGTGCTGGCCATTTTCGCGATGGGAGCGGCACGGCCCTGGTTCCTGCGCCGGGCCACAGTACCGATGCCGGTGTTGTACAGCACCTTTCGTCGGGATGTAATCGGTCGGTGGACATCGATTTACGGTGCGCTGCCGCCCAGCGCGGTCGATGAAGATCTGGTGAAACCACCGGCGGTGCAGCGGCCACGATTCGCGGTGTTGTGCCCGGATCGCAGTGTGCTCGCCTGCCTTGCCGCCAACAATGTGTCGCAGACCTGGTCCATGGCGTTGTCCGACCGCATCGACCGGCTGCCGTCGGATGTGCCAGTGATCGTGCTGCACGATGCCAGCATGCCGGGGATCGCGATGGCGGGGAAGGCCCGCGTCGCACTCGGGGCCAGGGCCGTGGTGGTCGGCCTGTCGCCGCGGGCGGTACTGGGCAATGCGTCGGCGCTGCGGTTGCGGGACCCGCGGCCACTGCCGCAGGACACCGCATTTCTGCATGGGGAACCGTTGTCGGCGGCGGAGATCCAGTGGCTCGCCGAGGGGTGGTGGTCGCCGATCGCCGCGATCCCACCCGCGAAGCTGCTCACGGTGCTGGAGCGAGCGGTCGAGCGGATAGCGGATGCGGCCGATCCGGATCGCCGCCGCGCCCGCGAGATAGGTTTCCTCACGTGGCCGAGCCGGTGAAGCAGCACATGCTCGATCGGCTACTACGCGTCGCCGTCGACCGCGCCGCCGCCCCGAGCGGCATCCGATTCACCGAGCGCCAGCTCTACTACGAGCTCTGCCGCCTGCTCACGCCGATGCATCGAGCGCCGCGCCGGTTCACCTTCACGGTCCCGGCACCACTGAGCTACGCCACCTTCCGCGCCGCCCTCGACCGCCTGGAGTTCCCGGGCCTACTTATCCCCACCCCGCCCCGCACCACCCGCGCCGGACTCCACACCCCCGAACCCGACCTCTTCGACTACGGCTTACCCCGCCTACTCGTCTGCGAGTCCGACGCGATCGCACAAATGCTGCGCGCCAACGGATTACCCATGGAATCCGCCTGCCCCGTACTCAGCGCGTCCGAACTCCCGCTCGACCCCGGCATCGCCCAAATGCTCACCCGAGCCGACGGCACCATCTACCTCCTGCACGACGCCAGCCCCCACGGCCTCACCTTCCCAGCCCGGCTCACCGACCTCACCGAAATCCCGGAGAAGCTACGAGTAGTCCCCTTGGGCCTACGTCCACGCCAAGTGGCCACCCTCCACCTCCCCCACCTCCGCGCCCCGATACCGACTTCCCTCGCGGCGCAGGTGGATCCGCGCGAGCGCGATGAGCCGCGCGCTGGGGCCGCGCGCATGGATTCGGGGGAGCGCGCAGGTTTGTACGCCCTCGAGCCGAGTACCCGGGCAACGCAACTGGACTCATGGGAACGCGCATGGCTACACCACGGCCGGTTCGTCGAGGTCGAAGCTGTGCGCCCGGCATCGCTACTGCGCACCGTGCACCGCCTCGTCCGCGACATTCACCCACCCCGAACGGCCCTGCCCGAACTGCGCCGCGCCCGAACCACGGGCTTCATGACCTGGCCCACCGCATGAGGTCCCTCAGCATCATGCCGCAGCCCCTCGCAATGCCACCCGCTCTCGAGGATCTGGCTGCCGAATGGTCGCAGCACGGGACTGGGTGCGTTGCGGCCCGTTCCGTATTGCGCGCAGTTTGGTTTGCGCCGCGTGCCGCGCGAGGGCCTCGACGCGAAGATTCGATCGAACTGTGCTGTGCTCGGAATGCGGGCATGTCGACTTGGCCTGCTGCATGAAAGGGAATTGTTGTGCCGGAGCATCGGCAGATCACGTATACCGATGAATTGCTTGCTGACGAGTCTGTGCATCGGCGGTATGCCGATGGGCGGCAGGAGTGGCGGACGCGCGGTGCGCAGGGGGTGGTGTCCTGGCGCGATGATCGGGGGAATTCGGGGACCGATGAGGGGCTCGGGCCGAAGATCGTCAAGCGCGTGTACCACAACGGATCCGTCGTCTACGGCAGGGAGGCGGGGTTCGGGCGGACGCTGTGGGGTGACGGGGTATTGACCGTCAATCGCTCCTCGTTCGGTGGTCGGCTCGGCGGCATTCTGGCCGCGGTGGCGGGCGGTGCGCTGCTCGGCGCGTTGATCATGCCGCCGACTTCGCTGACCGCCGAGGAAGAGGAGGAGTTGCGCCGACAGGCGGCAGCGCAGTCGTCCGGTTCCGGCGACGGGGACAGCGATTACGGCGGTTGGGACGATGACGGCGGGGACGACGGCGGCGATTTCGGCTGAGGGAAACGATGTCTCGTTGGTGTGCATTCTCGACTCCGGACGATCCGGCCGGTCAAGTGCGAGCGGTTGGCGGCAAACCGGTTTCGGTGCTGGCCGGTCACGCGCTCGGTTTGCTCGATGGGCCGGGCATTGCGGCAGGTCCGTTCACCGTTGGTGAGCTGACGGCCGTCGGTGAGGTCACGCTGTTCAACGCGGCCCGGCTGCGTGCCCGACTCGGCGCGGACGTGCGGCCGAACTGCGCGGACGGTGAACTGCTTTTGCACTGCTACGCCCGCTTCGGACTCGACGGAATCGCCGCCGCCGACGGCATGTTCGCACTCGCCATCGCGGACGGCGACGATCTGGTTTTGATCCGCGATCACGTCGGCACCCGCACGCTCTTCCACGCCCGCGCAGCCAATGGCTGGGCCGCGTCCACCTCGCTTCGCGCATTGCACCGATGGCCCACGCTGCGGACGGGCCTGCATCTACCCGCGGTTCGCTCCTTCCTCACCTTCGCCTACCTGCCGGGCCGCGAGACCCTGCTGCGCGGCGTCCACGAGGTCCTGCCGGGACGCTGTGTTCGCCTGCACGGCGATGGTTCGATGACCGAGGAAACCTACTGGGAGCCAATCGAAGTCGAGGATGCCCGATCGGCCGCCGAGCACGCACTCGAACTCCGCGGGCTGCTCGAGGACGCGGTCGCGAGGCGACTGCCAGCGGGCGAGCCGGTCGCAGTGCTGCTCTCCGGCGGCATCGACAGCAGTCTTGTCACCGCCCTCGCCGCGAAACTGCACGATCAGCGCGTCCGCTCGTATTCCATCAGCTTCGGCGGAACAACCCCGAATGAACTCGCGTACTCCGGGCTCGTTGCCGCACACTGCAATACCGATCATCGAGTGCTCACCGTGCCCGGTGAAACGGTCGCGTCGCGACTGGCGGAGACGGTATCGCTGCTGGACTGCCCGGTCGGCGACCCGCTCACTGTGCCCAATCTGATGCTCGCGGAAGCCGTTGCGGCAGACGGCATTCGGGTCGTCCTCAATGGCGAGGGTGGCGATCCGGTTTTCGGCGGTCCGAAAAACCTGCCGATGCTCATCTTCGAATTATCCCGCGACGACCCGTCTCCGGACGCCAGAGCGCTGGCCTATCTGGACAGTTACCGCAAGTGCTACAGCGACCTGCCGGTACTACTGAGCCCCGACGTCCTGACCGCACTGGCAGACGCACCACCGATGACCGATCTGCTCTCGCCCTACCTGCGCCAGGGCCGGATGACCGGCCTGCTGAACCAACTGCTGCACACCAACCTGCGCACAAAAGGCGCACACCATATCCTCACCAAGGTCGAACGTCTCACCGCCGCAAGCGGTTTGGAGGGCCGCGCGCCGCTGTTCGACCGCGCCGTCATCGACCACGCCTTCCGCGTACCAGGACGGTTCAAGCTGGCGGGTACCAGCGAGAAGTGGATACTCAAACAGGCTGTGCGCGACCTACTTCCGGCGACCATCGTGGACCGTCCGAAGAGCGGTATGCGAGTTCCCGTGCAGCAGTGGCTCTCTGGGCCGCTGCGCGAGCTCGGACACGATCTGCTGCTCGGCTCGTCCGCACGGGCGCGCGGCCTGTTCCGCGAGGACACCATTCGCTCGTGGCTGCGCGGCGACGGTGCGCTGCTGCCGCGGCAGGGCGGCAAGTTGTGGCTGGTGCTGTCGTTGGAACTGTGGCTGCGGTCCTTCGAAGTCGGACCATGAGTACCTAGGAGCCGAATGTCCGATCCCCGAATCAAGCACCACGCGGACGACGAGAACGAGATCCACGATCTTGCCGAATTCGTCGACGCGGGCCGTAATGTCGTCACACCCGTCGCACAGTTCCCGGCGGAGGTCGCCGCGGTGGTCGTCCAGGCCTTCGCTCAGATAGTCCGGAATGCGAAGGCCAGCCGCGTCGCGACCGCACCCGACGCGGATGGCATCATCCGCTCCCAGACCTTCGAAGAGGGCGACGTCTACATGATCGAGTCGCCCTTCGACGGCTTCTTCGCCGATCGCTACATCATGGATTTCTACAATGCCGCCGAACGCGGCATCTGCTCGCGCATGCATCTGCACACCGGCCTGCGCTTCGTTCGCATGATGACCGGTCCGGACACCCACATCCGGGTCAGCAGCCTCTCGCCTTTCCGCGTAACCGATGTGGAAGGCGTCACGCCCTTCGCGCCCGAGCAATTCGAGGACGAGCTCCCCGACACCCCACCCGACCTGCTCCGCACCAGATACAACCTGATCGTCCCGCCCTGCTCCTTTGTCGATATGCAGATCCCGCGCGGCGTGAGCCATCAGTTCAATGCCATCGGCCCGCACGCCGTCATCGACTCGGTCCACCCGGAAGAGTCCATCGAGGTCTTCCGTGAACAGATGTCCGGCTTCAAGATGATGGCCCAAACCGTCTTCCTGGCAGAGGAATTGCCGGATGCCGCCTCCTGCACCTCGCTCCCATAGCGCCCAGTATCAGCTGCGATACGCCGCCGCTCCGCTCCGCTGGCCGCGCACCGATCGCGACTCGCGGCCCCTATCGTCCGCGTCGTCGCGGTCGCGTCACATGCGTAACGAGGCTCCCGCATATCCAACGATTACTTCGCAGAGGGTACAACCTATGCGAGGTAGCCATTCGTTGTGCGACAGCATATTCCGGCCCGCGCTGGCGATTTAATTCGGTTGCGATCGGGTGCGGTGGTGCATACGGTGAGTGCACCGAAGTTCAAGGGAAGGACCCGCAATGACCACCAAGGCGAAATTCGATGAGCGTGAGCGCTTGTTCGATGCTGCCTTGGAAAGTGCTCTCTCGCAGAGTATTTCGTCCGATAAGAGTTGCGGACCATGACATGAACGTCGTGTCATCGGGCCGCACCGGGCAAATGCCGGGTAGCGGCCCTTCTTCATTTCGGCGCAGTTGCTCTGTTGGTATGGGCAACCTGACTTTCATTCAGGGACCACGTCGGTTCGATTCCGATCTGCGTCACGCCCGTTTAGCTCAATGGTGCAGAGCGCCTCTCTGATACGGAGGAGATGGGAGTTCAATTCTCTCAACGGGTATATGGCCTCGTGCTCTGTTGGTCGAGCACTCTGATTGTCGATCAGAACGACGCGGGTTCGATTCCCGTCGAGGTCGCGATGCGCCTGTAGCTCAGCTGGTAGAGCTGCGGACTTTTAATCCGAAGGTCGTAGGTTCGATCCCTACCGGGCGCACACCGGGAAAGTCGGCCAGACGGGTGTCTGGGATCGCTTGCTAAGCGAATCGAGGCCAGCGGCCTTGGGGATCGTGCCCTCGTCTTTCCGCACCCGGAAAGTCATGCGGACCGGCGTCCGTCACCGTCTTGAAAACGGCTAGTCCCATGCGAATGGGATGGGGATCGACACCTCGGCTTTCCGCCACTCAATTGCGCGCGCGCATACCGTCCAGCGTCACATCGAGCATCCGAGGGGCCGCTTCGGGAACCGTTTCGCAGGCGATCCCGATGCCGTGGCCGAATCTGAGCAGATCGCGGGGCTCGATGTCGCGACGGATATCGCCCGAATCCTGCGCCGCATGCAGCAGCGCGGCCGCCGCATCGGTGATCAACGATCGACACAGGGTGAAGGTCGGCGAGCCCTTGTCCATCCCTGCCTTCAAGGTGGTCGCGAGGCTGCGGTTGTTCATCACCCACTGCACCTGTTCGCGCAGCCACGTTTCCAATGCCTCGGCGGCCGAATGGGTTTCGAGCAGCTGGTGAGCGCGGGCGCTCAATTGTTCAATGTTGGAACGGTATACCGCCTCAACCAGCACCTCGCGGCTCGGGAAGTGCCGATAGAGCGTGCCGATGCCGACTCCGGCGCGGCGGGCGATCTCTTCCAGTGCGGAATCCGGACCTTCTTCGGCGAATGCCTCCCGAGCGGATGTCACGATCCGCTCGTAGTTGCGCCGGGCGTCCGCGCGCATCGGCCGTCCGGTTGACGGTGCTGTCATGTTCCCTCCACTGGAAAACGGAAGGACCCTCCAGATAGGCTTGCGTAACTGGAGGAACCCTCCATATGATAGCTCTATCGGAAGCGGAGGCTCCCTCCGTTTGAGTCCCACTCGATGGAGCGTTCTTTGTCCACCACCATGTCCGCGGACACTCGTGTGCCCGCAATCTCCAGCGCCGGTCGGCTGCGATCCGGCATTGTGCTGGTCACGCTGCTGACCTGCCAATTGATGATCATCCTCGACATCACCGTGATGAATGTCGCGCTGCCGCGCATCCGCACCGATCTGCACTTCAGCGCGACCAACCTGGCCTGGGTGATGAACGCCTACACCCTGGTCTTCGGCGGTCTGCTGCTGCTCGGCGGCCGCGCGGGCGATCTGTTCGGCCGTCGCAACCTCTTCATCGCCGGTACGGCACTGTTCACGCTGGCCTCGCTGGCGGGCGGGCTGGCGCCGTCGGCCACCTGGCTGCTCATCGCCCGAGTTGTGCAGGGCATCGGCGGTGCCATGGCCGGTCCCAGCACTCTCGCGCTGCTGACCACCACATTCAGCGAACCCAAGGCCCGGATGCGGGTGCTCGCGCTGTTCTCCGGCATGTCCAGTGCGGGCTTCGCGATCGGTCTCATCGTCGGCGGCCTGCTGACCGAATGGCTGAGCTGGCGCTCCGCGCTGTTCATCAATGTGCCCTTCGGCCTGGCCGTGGTCGTCCTCGCGCTGCGCTATCTGCCGGATGCCGCACGTCAGCCCGCCCGCCTCGACCTGCCTGGTGCGGTGACCGCGACCGGCGGTGTCGCCGCGCTGGTGTACGGCTTCATCAGCGCCGCATCACACGGCTGGAGCGATGCGGGCACCGATATCTGGCTCGCTGTCGGCGCGGTATTGATCGCCGCCTTCCTGACCATCGAGGCACGCACGGCCCAGCCCCTGCTGCCGCTGCGGCTGTTCGTCGATCGCAACCGCGCCGCGGCCTACGCCAATATGTTCCTCGGCCCGATGGCCGGTATGTCGATGTTCTTCTTCCTCACCCAGTACCTGCAGGAAGTGCGCGGATTGAGTGCGCTGGCAACAGGTTTCGCCTTCTTGCCGACCGCGCTGCTGATGTTCACCATGATCCGGCTGATCCCGCGCCTGCTGCCGCGCTTCGGTCCGAAGCCGGTGACGGTAATCGGCACGCTGCTGATGGCGGCCGGTCTGGTGCTGCTGACCCGACTGACGGTCGACACCGCCTATTTCCCGATGCTGTTCATCGCCATGATCCTGATGGGAGGCGGTATCGGCCTCGCCTTTTCACCGCTCAATGTGATCATCATGTCGAGCGTTGCGCCGACCGAGGCCGGTGCCGCTGGTGGCGCACTGCAGACCCTGCAGCAGACCGGCGCCTCCCTCGGCCTCGCCATTCTGGTTACCATCTTCGGCACCGCCGCCCGCGATGCCGGAGGTTCGGCACACCACGCCCTGGTCAGCGGCATCACGGCCGCCTTCGCGGGTGCCGTGGTCATCGCCGCGCTGACCTTCGTCGTCGCCCTCACCTTCCGCAGCACGCGTCCTGCGGAGTGAAATATGGCCCCGCCCAGGTGATTCCGGGCGGGGCCATATTTTCAGAGCCAGGTGTCCAGCGTCGTCGTGGTGAGGAAATGCTCCAGGTCGTGCCGCCAGGGGGCCGGTACGGTCTTATCCGGCTCGATGGCGGTGTACTGGCCGCGATAGAACAGCAGCGGCCTGCCGGAGCTGGTCGACTCCGACAGGGCCAGCACTCGGCCGATCACGATGTAGTGATCGCCGCCGTCGACGACGCTGTCCACCTTGCACTGGATGGTAGCCAACGCGTCGTCCAGGAGCGGGAGCTCCAGTTCCGAAGTGTGCCATTTGGTTTCGGCGAACTTATCCGGTTCGCGGGAACCGAAGCGGGCACACAGTTGCTGCTGTTCCTCGGCAAGGACATTCACACAGAAGCCGCCGGACTGTTCGATGGCCGCCCAGGACCGGGAGGTCTTGGTCGGGCAGAACAGCACGAGCGGCGGGTCGAGGGACAGGGCGGCGAAGGATTGGCAGGCGAACCCGATCGGGGCGTCGGCATCGAAGGTGGTGATCACCGTGATCCCGGTGCAGAACTGCCCCAATACATTTCGGAACTGTCGTCCGTCGATCGCCGGATATTCGTCGGTCGTCATCGTCTCCCCGCTCGCCCTGTCACGCATCGCTACTGCTGCCGCTGTCCGACCGTGAAGTCGTGACCCCACAGGCTGACCGCGGTGGACTCGCGCGCGATCCAGTCCTCGTCGTCGACTTCCAAACCTTCACAACCGAATTCGACGTCGAAGCCGCCCGGTGTCTTCATATAGAAGGACAGCATCTTGTCGTTGACGTGCCGACCCAGCGTCGCCGACATCTTCACCTTCTTGCGCAGTGCGCGATCCAGGCAGAGCCCGACATCGTCGGAACCCTCCACCTCGAGCATCAGGTGCACGATGCCGCTCGGGGTCGGCATGGGCAGGAAGGCCAGCGAGTGATGGCGCGGGTTGCAGCCGAAGAAGCGCAGCCAGGCCGGTTCACCGTCGGCGGGCCGCCCGACCATCTGCGGTGGCAGCCGCATCGAATCGCGCAGCCGGAAGCCGAGTACGTCGCGGTAGAAGGTCAGCGCGGCCGCATCGTCGGAGGTGCTGAGCACCACATGGCCGAGCCCTTGTTCGCCCGTGACGAATCGGTGTCCGTAGGGGCTGACCACGCGCCGGTGTTCCAGCGCCGCACCGTGAAACGCCTCCAGGGTGTTGCCCGAGGGATCCTCGAACGAGATCAGCTCGTAGACCCGTCGATCGGCCTTCTCCTGTGCGGTGCCTTCCTTGAACGGCACTCCAGCCGCATCCAGCCGGTCCCGAATGTCTTGCAGCTCAGCGGCATTGGCCGTCTCCCAGCCGGAGACCTGCAGCTGATCCTTCTCACCCGGCGAGATGACGAGTCGAGCCGGGAAATCGTCCATGCGCAGATACAGCGCCTCGGGATTGCTGCCCTTGCCCTCGACCATGCCGAGCACCTTGAGGCCGTATTCACGCCAGGCCGCCATATCGGTGGCCTCGATGCGCAGATACGCCAGTGATCGAATGCCCATCACTTCTCCTTCACACCGGCAAGGAAATCCGTTGCCAGCCGGTTGAATTCGTCGAACTTCTCCAGCTGGGCCCAGTGCCCGCAACCGCCGAAGACGTGCAGCTGCACCCGTGGAATCATCTTCGTCGCGACCAGCGCGCCGTCGAGTGGATTCACCCGATCTTCCCGGCCCCAGATGAGCAGCACCGGCTGGCGCAGCTTATAGGCATCGCGCCAGATCATGCCCTGCTCGAAATCGGCTCCGGCGAAGGACTTGCCCATCGCCCTGGTCGCGGCCAGCGCCTCGGGCGTACTCGCCGAGGCGAAGCGCTCATCGATCAGCTCGTCGGTGATCAGCGACTGATCGAAGACCATGATCCGCAGGAATGCCTCCAGGTTTTCCCTGGTCGGCTCGTAATTGAACTTCGCGAGGTTCTTCACGCCCTCGGTCGGATCCGGGGCGAACAGGTTGACGCTCAACCCGCCCGGACCCATCAGCACCAGCTTGCCCGCCCGATCCGGGTAGTCCAGCGCGAATCGCACCGCGGTACCCCCGCCGAGCGAATTGCCCAGCAGGTGCACGCGTCCGGTGATCTCGAGCGCATCGAGCAGATCCTTCAGCGCCGAGGCGCTGTGCACGAAGTACTGCGGATGCTCGGTCGGCTTATCCGAGAGTCCGAAGCCCGGCTGATCCACGGCGAGCACGTGGAACTCGCGCGCCAGCACCGGGATATTGCGGGCGAAGTTGGACCACGAGGAGGCGCCGGGCCCGCCGCCGTGCAGCAGCACGATCGTCGGGCCGTTGCCCACTCCGGCCTCGTGATAGTGCAGGCGCAGATCGGGCCGCACCTGCGCGTATCGCGAGGTCGATTGGTAGGTGAGTTCGGTAGTCGCTGTCACAGCTAGACCATGCCGTCGGTAACCGGAAGCCCGAATTCGTGCGTGCCGTACATGACATAGGCGCGCTCGGGATCATTGGCCGCGTGCACCCGACCGGCGTGCGCGTCACGCCAGAAGCGTTGCAGCGGAGTGCCGTTCGCGAGCGCGGTGGCGCCGGAGGCCTCGAAGAGCTTATCGATGGATGCGATCGCCCGGCCGGTCGCGCGCACCTGGTCGCGGCGGGCCCGCACCCGCAGGTCGAACGGAATCTCCTTGCCCGCCACCAGCAGTGCGTATTCGTCGGCGACATTGCCCGACAGCTGACGCCAGGCCGCATCGATATCGCTGGAGGCCTCGGCGACGCGCACCTTGGTGAACGGATCGTCCTTGGCCTTCTCACCGGCGTAGGCCGCGCGCACCCGCTTGCCCTGGTGCTCGACATGGGCGGCGTACGCGCCGTAAGCCATGCCGACGATCGGCGTGGAGATGGTGGTGGGATGGATCGTGCCCCAAGGCATCTTGTACACCGGATCGGTGTTCTGGGCCAGGCCGGGGGATTTCAGCTCGCTCATCGCGCGGAAGCTGAGGAACCGATGCTTCGGCACGAAAACATCCTCCACCACAACGGTATTGGAGCCGGTGCCGCGCAGGCCGACCACATTCCACACATCATCGATGCGGTAGTCGCTGCGGGGGATCAGGAAGCTGCCGAAGTCGACCGGCTTGCCGTCCTTGATCACCGGACCGCCGAGCACCGCCCAGGTGGCGTGATCCGAGCCCGACGACCAGGCCCACGCGCCCTTGACGATATAGCCGCCGTCGACGACCGTGCCCGCGCCCATCGGAGCGTACGACGAGGAGATCCGGACCTCGTTGTCCTCGCCCCACACATCCTCCTGCGCCTGCTGGTCGAACAGCGCGAGGTGCCAATTGTGCACGCCGACGATGCCCGCCACCCAGCCGGTGGAGCCGCATGCGCTGGCGAGCTTGCGAACCGTGTCGTAGAACACGACCGGATCGGCCGCGTGGCCACCCCACTGCTTGGGCTGCAGCAGGCGGAAGAAGCCGGTCTCCTGCAGGGCCTTCATCGATTCGTCGGGGATGCGCCGCAGGTCCTCGGCCTCCTGCGCGCGCTCGCGCAGTGTCGGCAACAGTGCTTCGACCCGTTCGGTCACTTCTTGCGTCATCGCGGGAGCCGCTCCTGCCTGGTCGGATTGGTAACCGGTACTCATTTGCCTCTGAGACTAGAACAGGTTCTTATTTCTGTCGAGAACGGGTGACCATACCGGGCATTCGTCACCGATTCGCAGGTGGTCGACGGAATCGCTGGCGTGGAACGCGACATTTTTGTAACGTGTTCTAGTACAGAAGGAGGAGGAATCGCGATGGCAGTTACCCCACAGGGGAGCGGTGCGAAGGTTCGCGAGCTCGACGTGGGCTCCGCGCCCACCCGATACGCGCGGGGATGGCATTGCCTCGGTTTGGCGAAGTCGTTCCGGGACGGCAAGCCGCACGCGGTCGAGGTGTTCGGAACCAAGCTCGTCGTCTGGGTCGACAGCAATGACGAACTCCGAGTGCTGGACGCCTACTGCAGGCATATGGGTGGCGACCTGAGCATGGGCGAGGTCAAAGACGGCGACATCGCCTGCCCGTTCCACGATTGGCGCTGGTCCGGAACCAGCGGCAAATGCACCGCGATTCCCTATGCGCGGCGCGTGCCGCCGCTGGCGCGGACCCGCAAGTGGACCACGCTCGAGCGCAACGGGCAGCTGTTCGTCTGGCACGATGTCGAGGGCAGCCAGCCGCCGCCGGAGGTGACCATTCCGCACATCGTCGGCCCGTACACCGACGCGGATGGCAACCCGAGCGAACAGCTCGACAGCGGGTGGACCGAATGGACCTGGAACTCCCTGCTGATCGAGGGCGCGAACTGCCGCGAGATCATCGACAACGTGGTGGATATGGCGCACTTCTTCTATATCCACTTCGCCTTCCCGACGTACTTCAAGAACGTCTTCGAGGGGCATATCGCCACCCAGTTCCTGGAGACCAAGGGTCGTCCCGATATCGGCATGGCCTCCAAGTACGGCGGCGACACCCTGCTGAAGTCGGAAGCGTCGTACTTCGGGCCCTCTTACATGATCAACCCGCTGGTCAATATCTACAGCGGATACGAGGTCAAGAGCGTCCTGATCAACTGCCACTACCCGGTGACGCAGGATTCGTTCGTGCTGCAGTGGGGTGTCTCGCTGGAGAAGCCGAAGGGCGTCGACGGTGAGATGGCCGACAAGCTGGCCGCGAAGATGACCGAAGGCATCAGCGTCGGGTTCCTCCAGGATGTCGAGATCTGGAAGCACAAGTCCAAGGTCGAGAATCCGCTGCTCTGCGAGGAGGACGGCCCGGTCTACCAGCTGCGTCGCTGGTACGACCAGTTCTATGTGGATCTGGCCGATGTGACCGACAAGATGACCCAGCGCTTCGAATTCGAGGTGGATACCACCAAGGCGAACGAGGCGTGGGAGGCCGAGGTCGCCGAGAATCTGCGGCGCAAGCGGGAAACGGAAGCGGAAGCAGGAGTCTGATGGCGCCGACCTGGGCGAAAGCACCCGACTTCGCCGACCAACCGGCGCGGCGGGCCGAGGTGCAGGCCCAGACCGCCGTCGACAAGCAGCGCTATCTGGAGGAGGGTCTGACGCCGCTGCGGTGTCAGTCATGCCAGAGCGAGGTGCTGGTGCGCAAGAGTTCGTCGCACCAGACCTCGGTGCAGTGGACCGAGAATCCGGCCGCGCGCTGCCCGGTCTTCGCCAGACTCAGCGCGCAGGGTTACGGACCGGGGCGTCCGGAAACCTGTGCGCAACTGGAGAAGACGATCAAATGGGCCGTCGACGAGGGTCTGCTGGAAATCGACTGATCAGTCCAGGGTGAAGTCGGCGAAGTCGAATCCCGGCGCGACGATGCAGCTGACCAGCACGTATTCATCGCCAGCTGGCCGCGCGGCCTGACTGGTCCCGCCCGGCACCACCGCCTGCAACACCTGCCCGTGCTCGACATCGGGCCCGAGGACAATCTCCTCGCCCCCGATGTCGAGCACCAGCGCCCCACCCCGATGCCACAACCACACCTCATCCGAGCGCACGGTATGCGGTGCCGACTTCTCACCCGGCATCAATAAGAAGTAGATCCCGGTCGCACTGGCCCGCGGCCCCGGGTAGCCCTCCGGCGTGAATTCCGTAGCACTACGCCAGGTTTGCCGATACCGCCCGCCTTCCGGATGCGGCTCCAAATCCAGTGCGACAGCCAGCGCCGGTCGATTGTCGGTCATGCTCCGACTATGCCCGATCGATGGTCTTCTGGGAGCCCAGCCACTGATGCGGCTGATCCCGGTCTGCCGCCGAACGCGCACAACAGAAGAACTCGGGTTCGACGATCGGGCACGCCGCGATCAGCCCGGCCGCTGCCACGCCTCTCATAGACATGGGCGACGGGTTAGAAGAGGGTGGGTTCGCCGAAGCCAGGGGTGCGTTCGATCTCCAGGAGGCGCTGTTTTGTGCTGATGCCGCCCGGGGCGGAGAAGCCGGTGAGGGCGTGGTCGGCGGCGAGGACTCGGTGGCAGGGGATGATCAGGGGGATCGGGTTGCGGCCGAGGGCTTGGCCGACGGCTTGGGCCGCGCCCGGTGCGCCGATGCGGTCGGCGACCTGGCCGTAGCTGAGGGTGTGGCCAGGATCGATGGCGCGGGTCACCTCGTAGACGGCGCGGTGGAATTCCGGAATTCCCTTGGTGCTCACGGGGATCCAGCGCAGATCGTCGAGTTCGCCAGCGAGGTGGGCCTGGATGCGTGTGATGGCATCGGCGATAGGGCCGGTGGGTTCGTCCTCCGGGATCTCATCCGAGTCCGGAATTCGGCTGCTGCGACGCATGATCCGGGTCCGCGTCGCGGCGGGGCTCGCCTCCGGCAGGCCGAAGCGGAAGACGAACTCGTCGGTCCAGGCGATCGCGCAGGTGCCGATCGCGGTTTCGAACAGCGCCGACCCGGTGACCGGTCGAGCGGAAGCACTCATGCGGTCAGTGTGCACTCCGGGGCCGACATCTTGGAGCAGACCAGTCCAGTTCTCAGAAACTGGCCTGGACTCCGCCGATGGTCGGCTTGACGGCTCCGCAACTCGGGTTCGAGATACGGCGCTGCGCGGTCCGTTCCGGCCGTGCGAGGGCGGGAGCATCCGGATCCGGCACATCGTCGCGGCCGTAGATCGCGGCGAGATCCGCGTATTGGCGCTGGTTTTCGTAGTAGGACGGCGACCAGTCGGTCAATGGCCCCGGCGCGTGGAACCGTTCGAGGTGGAAGGCCTCCCTCGGGCGGCGCGGTGCGAACCGGTGCACGAGATAGGCGAAGGCGGCGATGACGAGCAAGGTGGCGAGGGCGGTCATAGCAGTCAGCGTGCGCGCACTGGCCTTGCTATTAAATATCCACTTGGCTAATACTGGACTTTATGTCGACGAGAGTTATCGGTGCCGCCAGCCTTGCCCGTGATCTGGGCAGTTGGCGCAGTGCGGACGAGAACGGCGAATCCGGGGAGCGCCGCACGACGCGTCCGGCCTATCTTGCTCTCGCCGAAGGCATTCGCCTGCTCATCCACGACGGCCGCGCACCGCTCGGCGTCGCGCTGCCCAGTGAGCGCGACCTCGCCGCCACCCTCGGCGTCAGCCGCACCACCATTACCTCCACCTACAGTCTGCTGCGCGAACACGGCTATCTGATCAGCCGTCAGGGCTCACGCAGCACCGTCGCCCTCCCGCGCGACGTGCAGCACGACGGCACCAAACCGGCCCGCAGCATCCTCGCGATGATGGCGCAACCGGAACTGCCGACCATTGATATGACCTATGCCGCCATGGCTGCGCCCTTGGAAATGCAGGAGGCGTACTCCGTTGCGCTGCAAGGCCTTCCGGCCTACCTCGGCACGCACGGTATGGATCCGGTCGGTGTGCTCGCGCTGCGCGAGGCACTGGCCCGCCGCTACACCGAGCGTGGCCTGCCCACCCAACCGGACCAGATCCTGGTCACCCTCGGTGCCCAGCACGGCCTGCGCCTGTTGCTCAATGTGTTGACCGCGCCCGCGGCCCGCGTCCTCATCGACCACCCGACCTATCCCAATGCCATCGAGGCTATCCGCGATGTCGGCGCTCGCCCGGTGCCGGTGCCGCTGCGCCCGGAAACCCCGGAGTCGGGCTGGGATCTCGACGGAATCCGCAGTGCCGCAAGGCAAACCGCGGCCACCCTGGCCTACCTGGTGCCGGACTTCAACAACCCGACCGGCCTGCTGCTCGACGCCGACGGCCGCGCCGAACTGGCCGCCATCGCCCGCGAAACCCGGATGACCGTGGTGATCGACGAGTCGATGGTGGACCTGAGTTTGACCGACCGGACCGCGCCTCCGCCGGTCGCGGCCTTCGCCAAGGGCAGCGAGATCATCTCCATCGGCTCGGCATCGAAATCCTTCTGGGGTGGTCTGCGCGTCGGCTGGATTCGCACCAACCAGTCGCTGATCACCAAACTCCTCGGCATCCGCTCCACCGTCGACCTCGGCACCCCTGTCATGGACCAGTTGGCCACCATCCACCTTCTGGAGAACGCCGACACCATCCTCACCCGCCGTCGCGACCAACTCCACGCCCAGCGTGCGGCCCTGCTCACCGCGCTCGGCGAAGAGCTTCCGGACTGGCGCACGATCGTCGGGGACGGCGGCATGTCCGTCTGGGCGCAACTACCCGCCCCGGTCTCGACGGCTCTGGCCGCCACCGCCCCCAATCACGGCGTATTGCTCGCCGCAGGACCGCGGTTCGGCGTTCAGGGCGCCTTCGAACGCTTCATCCGCCTTCCCTTCACCCACCCCGAACCCGAACTCCGCCTGGCGGTCAAATCGATCGCCGCCGCCTACGAAGCCCTCACTCCCCGCGCCGCCGACCCCCTCCAGCCCCTCACCTGCTACTGATAGCTGTCGCATAGCGAATGGCTGTCTCGCACAAGGTATACGGTTTGCGAGGTAGTGACTCGGTATGCGGCAGCCGATCGCTGATGTAGGGCAAGATCGAGGTATGGGGCCTAGTGCGGGACCGAGTGTCCCGGAGAGTGTCGAGGACTTTCGTGTGCTCGCGCGGGCGCGGTTGGGTGAGTTCCCGCATACCGAGGTCGCGGATGCGCCGGGAATCCGTCGCGCGGCGGTGTTGCTGTGTGTGGTGGCACACGCAGGGCCGCTGTCGGTGATGGTCATCAGGCGTGCGTATCGCGGGCGGAATGCCGGGCAATGGGCGTTGCCGGGTGGACGGCTCGACGACGGGGAAACCATTGAGCAGGCGGCAATCCGTGAGCTGCGCGAGGAACTGGGACTGACCGCCAGCCCGGCCGATCTGCTCGGCAGGCTCGACGATTTCCCCGCCGCATCGGGCTTCGTCATCACCCCGATCGTGGCGGCTCTGGCCGACGCGTCCGAGCTGCGCCCCAGTCCGGACGAGGTCGACTCGGTTCATCAAGTGGCTCTCGCCCGGCTGGCCGCCGACGATGTCCCGCATTGGGTGCATCCGAAAGATGCGGTGCGACAAAAGGATCTGCGCTCCGATGCCCCTTCGGTCGGTTACGACGGCCCTGGTCTACTGCAGATGCGCCTCGCCGAGAACATGACCATTCACGCACCGACCGGTGCCATGCTGTGGCAGTTCCGTGAAGTCGTCCTGCTCGGCCGAGCCCCCGCCGCCGCCCGAATCGCGCATTTCGCCCAGCCGGAATGGACACGGAACTAGCGCAGGGAAGCCACGGGCCAGCGCCGCGCCCTTTCTCACGGCGCGCACGCATACGCGCCGCGTACGCATCTTGCCGCGGGCCCGCATTCTTGCCGTGTGTGCGGACCGTTGTGGGGCGCCCGGACCCTTGGCGTGTGCCCGTGCTCTGGTGGCGTGTCCGCGTTCTTGTGGTGGGCTGGATCCTTGCCGCGCGCATGCACTCTCGTCGCCTGCGCATCTTTCCCGTGGGTCCGCGTTCTTGGCGTGCGCCTGCATTCTTGCGTGTGCCCGGATTCTGGCCCGGTGCCCGAACTGCGGTGGCGGACGGGACTCTTGGCGCCTGCCAGGACTCGCATGACGTGCCCGAATTCTTGCCGGGACACGCACTCTCGTCGCGTACGCATCTGCCCGTGCGCCCGCGTTCTTGTGGGTGCCTGGACTCTTGTGAGCGCGCCCGGACTCTTATGGGCACGTTCGCATTCTCGCGGCGCGCATGCATTCGCGGGCGAAAACATGCGCGGCGCGTGAATTGGTGTGTGGGAGCAGTTGGAGTGCGGGGCGGGCGGTTCTGGCGACGAGTCGTCAGTCCGCCCAGACGGATTCGATCGGTGTGGCCTCGTTGGGCGGTGGGGTGGGCGTACCTGCGGGGGTGCGGGAGAAGCGGGGCGCTGGTGCGTGCTGGACGACACCGTCGATCTCGATCAATCCCGTGCGCGCGACGATGTGCGGATTCTGTTCTGCCTCAGTGAAAGTCAGCACCGGCGTCGTGCACGCATCGGTGCCGTCGAAGATCGCGGCCCACTCGTCGCGGGTCTTGGTCTTGAACTTTTCCGAGAACAGCTTTTTCAGCTGATCCTGACCATTCGGATCGAGCTGCATCGGCAGACCCTCGGGGCTGATCTCCAAGCCCTGCAACAGTTCCGCGTAGAACTGCGGCTCGATCGCCCCGACCGCCATGTACTTGCCGTCCGAGGTTTCGTACGTGTCGTAGAACGCCATACCGGTATCGAGCAGGTTGGTGCCGCGCTCATCCGACCACAGGCCCATGCCGCGCATACCCCAGATCATGTGCGAAAGCGCAAGCGCCCCATCGATCATCGCCGAATCGATGACCTGCCCCTTACCAGAACTCTCCCGTTCGACCAGCGCCGCGAGAATGCCGAACACCAGGAACATCGAGCCGCCACCGAAGTCGCCGACCATATTCAGCGGCGGCACCGGGCGCTCACCCTTGCGGCCGATGGCGTGCAGCACACCGGTCAGCGAGATGTAGTTGATGTCGTGTCCAGCGCGGTCGGCCAGCGGGCCGTCCTGACCCCAGCCGGTCATCCGGCCGTAGACCAACCGCGGATTGCGCGCGTGCACGGCATCCGGGCCGAGGCCCATGCGCTCGGTGACGCCCGGCCGGAAACCCTCGATCAGCACATCGGCCTTCTCGGCGAGTGCGAGCACCTTCTCGATATCCGCCGGATCCTTCAGATTCGCCTCGACGATGGTGCGCCCGCGCCACTGTGGCCGCTCCATGAAGCCGGGCAGCATATTGGGCCGCTGTACCCGCACCACATCGGCGCCGAGATCGGCCAGCAGCAGTGCCGCATGCGGTCCTGGGCCGATACCGGCAAGTTCGATGACCTTGATGCCCGCGAGCGGGCCCTGCTCGGCGGTGGATGGTGTGCTCACGCCCTACCTCGGTTCGTCGTTGATCCAGCGCTCCCCGGGGCGACCCGAGGCTGTATTGACAGTATGACAATAACGCCGAACCTATACCCGAGACGGGTTCGCGAGGCCCAAGGCGGAGTTGAGCCGATACGCCCCACCGCGTCCATGGAATACCGCCATCGGCAGCGCGCCCACCAAGGCGCCGCCGATACCGGCGTAGGCGTGCGCGGGCAGGTCGGCCCAGTATCCGATGACGACCGCGAGTGCGATTCCGAACGTCCCGGCCACCGCATTGCGCAGCGGATCGTTACCCCACACATTCGGAAACTGTTCGCCGACCATGCCTTTGACGAAATGCGGTACCGCGTTCGCGCCGAACAGTCCGGCCAGGGCGGACAACAGAATCGTGTGCCACATGACGATCCACCTTCTTTTCAGTCAACGGTTGTAGACCGAAATTAGCATGACGGTTCGTTTCGGTCAACGGCCGTAGACTGAGCGCATGAATTCTCGCCCTCGCAGCCGCGCCGAGCAACGGCAGAGCACACAATCCCGAATCCTGGACGCGGCCCGGCGGTTATTCGCAGAGGTCGGCTACGACCGGGCCACCATCCGCGCGATCGCCGCCGAGGCGCAGGCCGATCCCGGGCTGGTAATGCGCTATTTCGGGTCGAAGGACAATCTCTTCGCCCAGGCTTCCGGCTTCGAACAGGAAGACCTGGTCACCGGGACTCCCGAACAGGCGGCCGACCAACTGCTCGCCGCACTCGAAACCAAGCTCGCCCAACAGCCCACGGACGCACTCGCCGCGATCCGCTCCATGTTCACCCACCCCGACGCCGCCGCCGAAGTCCAATTCGCCATGGTGTCCCGGCAGCGGCAAGCCGCCCAGCACCTGGCCGACGACGATGCGGACTTGCGCGCCGGACTGATCGGCGCGATCACCATCGGGACCGTCATCGGTCGGCACCTACTCCAACTGGACGGACTGCGCGACGCCGAGCCCGAGCGCATCACCGCCCTACTCCGCGCCGCCTTCCACGACATCGCTTGCGGCCCAACGACAACCCCTCGGACCCGTGATCCAAATGACACTTGAATCCGACGTTACGTCAGGTTTTAGCGTGGTTGGTGCACATCGAGAGGAGGGCACGTTGGCCGAGCGGGTGTGGCGGGTCGGAGAACTCGCCAGGGAATCCGGCGTGACGGTGCGGACACTGCACCATTACGACCGGCTCGGGCTACTGGTGCCGTCGTCGCGGACATCGGGCGGACACCGGTGCTACACCCGGGCCGATGTCCGGCGGCTGCATCGCATCGTGGCATTGCGGGGCTTCGGATTTGGGCTCGAGGATATCGTGGCCGTCCTCCACGCCGAACCCGATCAGGATCCGCGCGACCTCGTACGGCAGCAGCTGGTGCTGGTCGAGGACCGCATCACCCGGGCCACCGGACTGCGTACCCGCTTGCTCGCTGTGCTCGACAGCCTCGACCACGCGGTCGAGCCATCGACGTCGGAATTTCTGCGATTGATCGAGGAGACCATCACGATGAACCAACCACTGACTCCAGAGGAATTCGCTCGGCTGAAGCGGCAGCGCGAAGAACACACGCGGCAGTTGAGTCCGGAAGAGCTTGCGGCATTGACGAAACGGCGGGAGGCGGCCTTCGCGGCGATGAGCCCGGCCGAGCGCGAGCGGTTGCAAGCCGCACGCGCGCAGATGATTCCGCCCGGCACCGAGCCTTCCGGCTGATCGCTGCGTTCGAGCCTGCTGGATCACCCCTGCAAGAATTCGATACAGCACCGGTGGCGATGCTCACTACGGCCGTCGACGTGCCTCCGCCATCATCTCCCGATACCGCGAAAAGCGGTCGCCTTCCCCGGTGCTGACGAGCCCGGCCCACGGAAAAAGGGCATGGATCGCCTCGCAGTCGATCAGGCAGGGACAGCTACAGACCATGTCATCGACCGCAACCATGCGGCCGCGCCTCGCAGACCAACTAACTCAGCGCGAAGTCCAAATCGCCCAGCAGATCCTCGACATCCTCCAGTCCCACCGAGATGCGCACGACGCCGTCGGATAGTCCGATGGTGGCGCGGCCTTCGGGGCCCATGGCGCGGTGAGTTGTCGTGGCCGGGTGGGTGATGAGGGTTTTGGAGTCGCCGAGGTTGTTGGAGATATCGATGACGCGCAGGCGGTTGAGGACCTCGAAGGCGCGCTTCTTGGCCTCGTCCTCGGGCGCGTTCAGTTCGAAGGTGACCACGGTGCCGCCGCCGCTCATCTGGCTGGTCGCCAGGTCGTGCTGCGGATGCGACTCCAGGTAGGGGTAGCGCACCCACGAGACGGATTTGTTGCCCTCGAGGAATCGCGCGATGCGCAGTGCGGATTCGGTCGAATGACGCACCCGCAGCGGCATGGTCTCCAAACCCTTGAGCAGGGTCCACGCATTGAACGGGCTCAGCGCCGGACCGGTATGGCGCATAAGGGTTTTCACCGGACCGTCGATGTAGTCCTGGGCGCCGAGGATCGCACCACCGAGCACCCGGCCCTGACCATCGATGTGCTTGGTGCCCGAATACACCAGCACATCGGCACCGAGTTCGAAACCGCGCTGCAGCAGCGGCGTGGCAAAGACGTTGTCCAGCACCACTTTCGCGCCCGCGGCATGCGCGAGTTCGGTCACCCGACGCACGTCAACCAGGGTCTGCATCGGATTGGCCGGTGTCTCGAAGAACACGGCCTGGGTCGGCACCGAAAGTGCCTGCTCCCACTGATCCAGATCATCGCCGTCGACGAAGACGGTCTCCACACCCCAGCGCGGCAGAATCTCGTTGCACACCACGAAGCACGAGCCGAACAGGCTGCGCGCGGCCACAAGCCGGTCGCCCGCGCCCAAAAGCGCACCGAGCGCGGTGAATACGGCCGACATACCGCTCGCGGTCGCGAAACATGCTTCGGCGCCGTCGATCAGCCGCAGCCGCTCCTCGAACATGGCGACCGTCGGGTTGCCGTAGCGGGAGTAGACGAAATGTTCGATATCGCCGGTGAACGCGGCCTCGGCCGCCTCGGCGCTCTCATAGACGAAACCGGAGGACAGATACAGCGCCTCGGCGGTTTCCTCGAATCCCGAACGGCGCAGGCCACCTCGCACGCCGAGCGTCGCGGGGCCGACGCCTTCGGGCAGCGGCTTGTCGAACGCACCACCGGTGATCATGACTGCCGCCACGGCAAGCCGATGGCGCGCCAGCCGGAGCCGCCGCGATGCCCGTACTCATCGATCGGGCCTTCGAAGCCCTCCAGCACATTGAACGACGGGGCGATACCAGCCCCGGTCGCGGCCACGGCCGCACCGACCGAACGCTGTCCGGAGCGACAGAGGAAGACGACCGGCGCCGCCGGATCGCGACCCTCCAGCGCCTTGCTCAGCTGCTCGACGAACTCACCGTTGCGGGCGCCGTTGCTGTCGACCCATTCGATCAGCACCGTCGGCCGGTCGATCGAACTCGTATCCGGCACACCGACGAAGCGCCATTCGGCCTCGGTGCGCACGTCTACCAAGACGGCTTCGGGATTGTCCTGCAACAGCTCCCACGCCTGCTGTGGGGTGATGTCACCGGCATATGTCATGCGATCCTCCTGTGAATCCACGCTTGCCGCACCTGGGATTGGGTCGCGGCCAGGTCGTCACCCGGAGCACCCCACCGCGGAGGAGGGTTGCCGACCAGCCAGCCGGGGCTTGGCACTGGTACTCATGACCTGAAAATGAGATTGCCTGGGCAGGGGCCGCCATGTCAAACCCCATTTCGCGTCCCGCATAAGCAATCAACCGCAGACGATCCAGCGGTCTTGTGAGCGGGTCAGATTCCAGGTCGCCGGGGTCTCCCGCCCGTCGATGGCGATGGTCACCGTCGCCTTGGCCTTATCGCCGTCGACCATCGCATTCTCAATCTTGGTCACCTTGATCGACTTTCCGGCCGCGGCCCCGCCGAACTGACCGGCGAGCGGCGTCTTGCTCTCGTCGAATCCCGAACACGCCACGCCGGGCGGCGGCGTGTTGTCGGTGGTGGCGCGGGCCTCCGCATAGCGCTGCACCGCCGCCGCGATCTTGTCCGATTCTGTGACATTTTTCTCAGCGGGCGAGAGCACCGCACCGAGCACGATCGCGAGCAGCACGACAGCGGCGAAGACGGCCGCCGCGATGAACGGCGCGATGGAGCGACGATCGGTCTGATCGACCTCGATTACGGGTTCTTCATCGGCGCCCTGCTGCTCTGTCATGGGTCGATCATCCCTGGTGGGCGGTGGTATCCGGCATTCGGCCCCGATACCGGCGACGCACGGATCCGATAGAAGCCCGCAGAGCGGGTAGTCACGGGTAGGTGGACCGGGGCAGCAAACACCCGGTGTACGCACCGCCGCAGGGTGCGCGCAGTGCCACCGATAGAATCGCCAGACTGCGGCGTGGCTGTCATAGCCGAGATGGCCGCCTGTTCGCATCGGCAGATGCGATCGAGAGGGTGCGTCTAGTTAGCCTAAGCTAAGACTGACGCCGTTAATTGTTTCGACCATAAGGGTGCGCGTAAAGATGACCGAAGACAGTGCAGCGACTCGCCCGCTTCGCATCGCGATCGTGGGCGCGGGACCGGCCGGTATCTACGCCGCCGACGCGTTGATGAAGTCCGATGCCGAGGTGAGCATCGACCTGTACGAGCGCATGCCCGCGCCGTTCGGGTTGATCCGCTACGGCGTCGCGCCGGACCATCCGCGCATCAAGGGCATCATCACCGCCCTGCACAAGGTGCTGGACAAGCCGCAGGTCCGCCTGCTCGGCAATATCGACTACGGCACCGACATCACCCTCGACGATCTGCGCACGTTCTACGACGCGGTGATCTTCTCCACCGGCGCCAACGCCGACCGCGCGCTGCCGATCCCGGGCATCGACCTGGACGGCAGCTACGGCGCAGCGGACTTCGTCTCCTGGTACGACGGCCATCCGGACGTGCCGCGCACCTGGCCGCTGGAGGCGGAGAAGGTCGCGGTCCTCGGCGTCGGCAATGTCGCGCTCGACGTGGCGCGGGTGCTGGCCAAGACCGGCGACGAACTGTTGCCGACCGAGATCCCGCCGAACGTCTACAACGGCCTGAAGGCCAATAAGGCGATCGAGGTGCACGTCTTCGGGCGCCGCGGCCCGGCGCAGGCCAAGTTCACCCCGCTCGAGCTGCGCGAACTCGACCATTCCCCGACCATCGAGGTCATCGTCGATCCCGAGGACATCGACTACGACGAGGGCTCCGAGGCCGCGCGTCGGCACTCCAAGCAGGTCGACATGATCGCCAACACGCTGGAGCAGTGGGCCATCCGCGACGTCGGCAACCGTCCGCACAAGCTGTTCCTGCACTTCTTCGAATCCCCGGCCGAGATCCTCGGTGAGGACGGCAGGGTCGTTGGTCTGCGCACCGAGCGCACCCAGCTCGACGGCACCGGCAATGTCAAGGGCACAGGCGTGTTCAAGGACTGGGACGTCCAGGCCGTCTACCGCGCCGTCGGCTACCTGTCGCAGAACCTCACCAACCTGCCGTTCGACGATCAGGCCGGTGTCATCCCGAACGAGGCCGGACGCGTCCTCGCCGACGAGGACGCCGACGGTGCGGACCGCTATCTGCCCGCCACCTATGTCACCGGCTGGATCAAGCGGGGTCCGGTCGGCCTGATCGGCCACACCAAGGGCGACGCCAACGAGACCGTGGCCTGCCTGCTCGACGACAGCGTGAACTTCACCCCGGCCGCCAAGCCGGAACTGGACGCGGTCACCGACTTCCTCGAGGGCAAGGGCATCCCGTTCACCACCTGGCAGGGCTGGTACCGCCTCGACGCGCACGAGCGCGCCCTCGGCGAGCCGGAGGGCCGCGAGCGCGTCAAGGTCGTCGAGCGCGAGGACATGCTGCGCGCCAGCGAGCCGCACAAGGTCTAGGGCGAGTGCCGCAGGGGGTGAGCGTTACCTCCTGTGGTACTCGACAAACCGACACGGCCGCGACGGCACGAAATCTGTCGGGTCCGTGGCAGCGGAAATTCCGTCACTGAGGCATTCTGTACAAGTGTTCGATGCCCATCTCCACATCTTCGACCCGCGGTTCCCGCTGGCCGAGAACGAGGGCTACCTGCCCGACCCGTTCACCATCTCCGATTATCGAAAGCGTATGTCGCGCTTCGATGTCGGCGGTGGCGCCGTGGTCAGCGGATCCTTCCAAGGCACCGATCAGACCTACCTGAGAGCGGCGCTGGCGGAGCTCGGCGAGGGGTGGGTCGGCGTCACCGCGCTGGACCCGGACACCACCGACGAAGAGATCATCGAACTCGACCGGATCGGGGTGCGGGGGCTGCGGTTCAATGTCAAGCGCGCGGCCGCGGATATCACCGCGATGACGCTGCAGGCATTGCGTGCGCACGACCTCGTCGGCTGGCATGTCGAGGTGTATATCGACGGCACTATGCTCAGCTCGATGGAGCCGGTGATCTCGAAGCTGCCGGTGCTCTCCATCGACCATCTCGGCATGTCCGAGGAGGGCCTGCCCTATCTGCTGGATCTGGTGGATCGCGGGGCGCGGGTGAAGGCGACAGGTTTCGGGCGCGTGCAGATGAAGGTGTCCGACACGCTGCGCCGGATCCACGCGGTCAATCCCGAGGCGCTGATGTTCGGTACCGATCTGCCCGGCACCAGGGCCGGGCGGCCGTTCGAGGATTCCGATGTCGATCTGATCTGCGATGTGGTCGGCACCGATATGTTCAAGGTGCTGGAGGACAATGCGCGGGCGTTCTATCGACTGCCCGCCCGCGAACGTGCGATTGCGGCCGATCCGATGCCGACGCTGCCGATCCACCGCACCGAACAGCCGACGTTGCCGCTGCGGCGCGATCAGCTACCCGAACCAGCGGATACGATTCCATTCCCGATCATCGAGTGAGCGGGGCCGCAGCGTGTGATGCCCTTGGTAATGGGGCGGCGCGCACTGACGCTGACGATCAGGCGATGATCGCGCCGATGACCCACACGCCCGTGGCCAACAGCGCACCGAAGAGCTCGATCAGCATCGATAATCCGACGCCTTTGAGCGCGTGAACCGTTGCCTGCCAAGCGGGTTGGTTGTCGCGGAGCCGCTGCAGCTCCGAAAGGTATACGCCGAGAACGAATCCCACGAACAACCCGACCACGGGGATGAGGAAGAAGCCCACGATTCCGAAGATCGCGCCGACGAACAGCGCGCGATTGGATACGCCCGCATCCTTCATCTTCCGCCCCGGCCAGGTGTATTTGATGACGCCGGACAGCACCAAGAAGGCTGTGCCGATGGCGACTACGATCCACGCCGTGGTGCCCCCGGTCATGAACGCCCACACCGCGATCGCCCCGAAGATCAGGATGGCCCCCGGCAGAATCGGGACGATGATCCCGACCAACCCGACCAGAATTACCAGGCCGACAACGACCTCACCCCAAGCTGACACTGCCGGTCCCTCCGCTTTCCGCGTCTTGTCACGCTGCCAGGATTCTGGCCTACTCCCATGAATTCCCGCTATATGTGAGGCCGCTCACAGGTTGTCACAGCCGACGCGGGAGCGAGCGTCTCAGTGGGCATGACGAACACAGAACAGACCACAGTATTGATCACCGGAGCCAACAAGGGACTCGGTCTCGAAGCGGCGCGGCGGCTCGGGGAACAGGGGTGGACGGTATTCCTCGGCTCGCGCGACGAAGCTCGGGGACAGGCGGCCGCGGACAAGCTCGCCGCTGATGGGGTGAAGGTAGTCATGGTCCCGCTGAACGTGACCTCGGACGAGTCGGTGGCCGACGCGGTGCGGCTCGTTCGCAAGCACACCGACCGGCTGGATGTGCTGATCAATAACGCCGGTGCGCCAGGAAATATTGTCGCGCCCGCGGACGCGACGGCTGACGAGATTCACTCCGTCTACGACACCAATGTGTACGGGCCGATTCGGGTCACGCATGCGTTTCTGCCACTGTTGCAGGCGGCGGACAATCCGCGGGTGGTGATGGTGTCCAGCGGTGGCGGTTCGTTCGCGGTCGTGACCGATCCGGATCAGCCCGTCTCGAAGATGCACGAACTCGCCTACAGCTCGTCGAAAGCGGCGCTGAACATGATTACCGTGCGTTACGCCCAGGCGCTTCCGAAGATCAAGTTCAATGTCGCCACTCCCGGCGAGGTCGCGAATCGTAAGTTCGCCGCCACTGATATGAACAATCACACCGGCCAACTGACGGTCACCGAGGGGACCGACTCGATCGTCGAACTCGCGACGATCGACGCCGACGGCCCGACCGGGATCTTCATCGACCGCCTCGGCCCTGTCGCCTGGTGAGCGGCGTGGTGGCCCGTCCTCGGAACCGGGGACGGGCACTCGCCATTTTCCCCGGTTGTGTGGTGCGGGCGTTATTACGCTTGGGGTATGCGAATTTCGGTTGCGGCGGATGAGCGGGTTGGGGTGGCCGAGGAGCTGGTGGTGGAGCTCGGGCGGCGGGGGTTCGAGACGGTGGTGCACGGGGCGTTGTCGGATAGCGAGCGCGATGACTGGGCTTGGGCCAGTGAGGCGGCGGCCAGGGATGTGGCCGAGGGGCGGGCGGAGCAGGGTGTGGTGTGCTGTTGGACGGGGACGGGGGCTTCCATTGCCGCCAACAAGGTGGCGGGGATCAGGGCCGCGCTGTGTACGGATGCGGCGACGGCGGCTGGTGCGCGGAAATGGAATGACGCGAATGTGCTTGCCCTGAGCCTGCGTTCGACTTCCCGGGCGGAGCTGACGGAGATTCTGGACGCGTGGTTCGGCGGTGAACCGAGTGCGGATGCGGAGGATCGCGCCAATATCGCGCATCTGGCGAAGATCGAACGCGGACATCATTGACAGTATGCTGTCATACATGACAGCATACTGTCATGGCTACGCAAATAGTTCACATGGCTGTTTACGACACGCTCGCCGACTGGGAGGTCGGCGCGGCGACCGCGCATATCAATCGCCCCCTCTGGCAGAAGGCGCCGGGAACCTTCCGGGTGCAGACCGTTGGGTTCACCGCCGATCCGATCACTACGACGGGCGGGATGCGCATCGTGCCGGATATGGTGCTCGCCGATCTCACGCCCGCCGCGAGCGCGATGCTGATCCTGCCGGGTGCCGACACCTGGGAGACGGGGGAACTCGAGCCCTTCGCGCACAAGGCGCGGGAGTTCCTGGACGCGAGGGTCCCGGTCGCGGCGATCTGCGGTGCCACTTTCGGATTGGCGAAAGCGGGCCTGCTCGATGGCCACGCGCATACCGGTGCCGCCGCGGAATACCTTGCCTACAGCGGATATTCGGGAGGTGATCGCTATCTGGACCAGGCGGCGGTGCTGGACGGCGATCTCATCACGGCGGGCCCGACCGCGCCGTTCGAATTCGCTCGCGAGGTGCTGCGCAGGCTCGATGTCTATGAACCGCATGTGCTCGACGCGTGGTACCGCTTGTTCGGTCAGAGCGATCCGGCGGCATTCGCCGAGCTTTCCGAGTACGAGGCGCAGCGGGCCACCGCTTCCGTGTGAGGAAGAATTCGCGGATGATCGCCGAAGCGCGCAGAACCGGAGTTCCGATATGACCGACACGCCCGAGCAGGAACTCTTCGCCGCGGTCGCCATCACCTCATTCCAGCTGAACGGTCAATTCCTCACCATCGCAGAGGAATTGGCCGCACCCGGCGGAATCACGGCGGCGTGGTGGCAGGTGCTCGGCGCGGTACTGCGCGAACCGCTGCCGGTGGCCGGAATCGCCCGAGCCATGGGGATCACCCGGCAGAGTGTGCAGCGAATCGCGGACCTGCTGGTGGACAAGGGACTTGCCGAGTTCCAGCCGAATCCGGCGCACCGCCGAGCCAAACTCGTCGCGGTGACCGACGCGGGTCGCGCGGCGATCAAACGCATCAACCCACACCACGCGGTCATGGCGAAGCGCCTGACCGACCAACTCGGCGCCGACCAACTAGCCCGCACCGTACAACTCATGACCCAACTCTCCGCCGCCCTGGACGCAATCACACCCGCCCCTGAGTCATAACTGGACGGATGATCACGTGGAAATCAAGGCGGCAAAACGCGAGAAGCCTCCGCCACCAGTGCCATCTGATCTTGATTCTCCGGTCAGGCGAAGGGTTTGTCGGTTCGGCCGACCAGGTCGGCTACCGAGTCGACGACCATGGTGGGGCGGTAGGGGAATTGCTCGACGGATTCACGGGTGGAGATGCCGGTGGTGACCAGAACGGTGCGCATGCCCGCCTCGAGACCCGAGACGATATCGGTGTCCATTCGGTCGCCGATCATCACCGTCGACTGGGAATGGGCGCCGATTCGGCGTAGGGCCGAGCGCATCATGAGCGGGTTCGGCTTGCCTACGTAGTACGGCTCCCTGCCGGTCGCGCGGGTGATCAGCGCGGCGACCGAGCCGGTCGCGGGGAGCAGGCCCTCGCGCGACGGTCCGGTCGCGTCCGGGTTGGTGGCGATGAAGCGTGCGCCCCGGTCTACCAGGCGGATCGCGGTGGTGATCGCTTCGAAGGAGTAGGTGCGGGTTTCGCCGAGCACCACATAGTCCGGATCGCTATCGGTCAGCACATAGCCGATTTCGTGCAGTGCGGTGGTGAGACCGGATTCGCCGACCACATAGGCGGTTCCATTGGGGCGCTGGTCATTGAGGAAGGTCGCGGTGGCCAGCGCCGAGGTCCAGATCGCCTCCTCCGGAATGTCGAGTCCGGTGTGGCGCAGGCGGGCCTGCAGATCGCGCGGCGTGCGGATGGAGTTATTGGTGAGCACAAGGAACGGAATCTCCTTGCTGCGCAGCTCGGCAAGGAACTTGTCGGCGCCGGGCACCAGATGGTCTTCGTGCACCAACACCCCATCCATATCGGTGAGGTAGGACAGGATCGGCTCATCTGGTGTGCTCACGAGTCAATTGTCGGCTATCCGCCGACTCCGCGCGCGGATACCAACTCCGATGCGACCATCCCCACACCGCACGGACTCTGCTGTCGCATATCCAGTGCGGACCTCGCAGAAGCTATGAGTTGTGCGCGATGCCCACTGGGTATGCGACAGCAGGGGGCGACCTTGGATGTGGGGGCGGGCTGACTATGGTCGAGGGGAGGCCGTGTGAGAACCGATCGCGCAGCGCTCAGGTAGGCCGATCGCGGCCCGGGAACTCCCGTGTCGCCCTTGCGGTTGTACCGGGATGCGGTCGCGGGATTCAGGCGGCCGACGGTGTGCGGAACCTCCCGCACGGACCGTTGAGCGAAGCGACAGGAGTGGCGCATATGGGTGATCTGAAGCTCGGATACAAGGCGTCGGCAGAACAGTTCGGACCGCGAGAATTGGTGGAAATCGCGGTGGCGGCCGAGGAACACGGCCTCGACAGCGCGACCGTGAGCGACCATTTCCAGCCGTGGCGGCACAAGGGCGGACACGCGCCGTTCTCGCTGGCCTGGATGGCCGCGGTCGGCGAGCGCACCAAGCGCATCCAACTCGGCACCTCGGTGCTCACCCCGACCTTCCGCTACAACCCCGCCGTGATCGCACAGGCCTTCGCGAGCATGGGTTGTCTGTACCCGGACCGGATCATGCTCGGTGTCGGCAGCGGTGAGGCGCTCAATGAGATCGCCACCGGCTACACCGGCGAATGGCCGGAATTCAAGGAGCGTTTCGCCCGGCTGCGCGAATCCGTCGACCTCATGCGCGCACTGTGGACCGGTGAGCGCACCGACTTCGACGGCGAGTACTACAAGACCGTCGGCGCGTCCATCTACGACGTGCCCAAGGGCGGCATCCCGATCTACATCGCCGCGGGCGGGCCGCTGGTCGCGCGCTATGCGGGCCGCGCGGGTGACGGTTTCATCTGTACCTCCGGCAAGGGCATGGACCTCTACACCGAGAAGTTGATGCCCGCCGTCGCGGAGGGCGCCGCCAAGGCCGGACGCACCATCGAGCAGATCGACCGGATGATCGAGATCAAGATCTCCTACGACACCGATCCCGAACTGGCGCTGGAGAATACGCGCTTCTGGGCCCCGCTCTCGCTGACCGCCGAGCAGAAGCACTCTATTACCGACCCGATCGAAATGGAGGCCGCCGCCGACGCCCTCCCGATCGAGCAGATCGCCAAGCGCTGGATTGTCGCCAACGATCCGGACCAGGCCGTCGAACAGATCAAGCCCTACCTCGATGCCGGACTCAACCACCTGGTCTTCCACGCCCCCGGCCACGACCAGTCCCGCTTCCTCGACCTCTTCCAGCGCGACCTGGCCCCCCGCCTCCGCGCCCTGGGCTGAGCCGAACCGCTCCGACCCGGCGGTCGTCCCGGCTGAATATCGTTGGCTCCCAACCGTCGATATTCGGCCGGACACCACAGTCGGGCCAATCCCGTTTCCGCGAGCTGTTCTAGCGCAACCTGGAATCCGCGCTCTCGGCAGACCCGCAACCGGTCGTACCGACCGAGCATCGTCAGCCCACCCGCCGTGTTCGGTCAGCTCCGGCGCGCTTGGTCGGGTCGCGCCGTGTTCGGTCGGGTCCCGTCATATTCGGTCGGTCCCCGCCGCGCTTGGTCGGATCGTCGTGTTGTGTTCGGTCGGGTCGCGTTGTGTTCGGTCGGATCGCGCCATATTCGGTCGGTCCCGCCGCGCTTGGTCGGATCGTCGTGTTCGGTCGCGTCGTGTTCGGTCGGTCCCGGCGTGTTCGCGGCGACGAGGGTGTGCTCGTCGCGCACGGTGATCCGCTCGGCGGCTATGTGCTCTACCTCGAGCACGGCCGAGTTGTGGTCGGGTCGCGTCGTGTTCGGACGGTCCCGTCGTGCTCGGCCGGTCGCGTCGTGTTCGGACGGTCCCGTCGTGCTCGGCCTGATCGCGCCATGTTCGGTTCCGCAATGGCCGGTCGGCTCGGCGGAAGGATCCGCGAGGCGAGTCGAACCGCGACGAACTCCGCCGCGGCCATTCGACTGGTCTCGGTGCGCTGGTCGGCTCGGACTCAGCGTGGCCCTGCGAAATCCGCAACTCATCGGGATGGTGCGGAATGGTCAGGCGCGGGTGAGGGCGAAGATGCGGAGGTCCCGGGCGGTGCGGGTGCGGTAGACGCTGTAGGCGCTGGTGATTTCGACGAAGCGGGCGAACAGATCGTCTTTATCGGATTCCACCAGGGTGGCGCGGACGGGGATGCGTTGGCCCGCGATGGCGACGGTGGCGTTCGGGTTCGCCAGCAGGTTGGTGGTCCAGGCCGGGTGCTTGTGCTGGCCGAAGTTGCTGCCGATCACGTAGATGGTGTCGCCGTCGTGCAGGCAGAGCAGTGGTTGGGTGCGCGGCGCACCGGATTTGCGGCCGGTGGTGGTCAGCAACATGACCGGGGCGCCGATCGGGCCGAGGAGGGTGTACTTGGCATTCGTGCGCTCGAGTATGGCCCGATCCAGCGGGGTGACCTTCCGAATCAGCCACGACCCGGGTTTGGTCGAAGCGAGCTTGGTCGCTAGGCGGGCAAGAAAATTGGTGTTCGAACCCCACTGCCGCTTCGGGAATTGCTCAGCCATGCCCGGACTATATCCGGATCGGCGCGAATCGGAATTCGTGATCGCTGTCTCGCCGAACGGTCCAGGTAGCCGCCGGTTCACTAAGCTCTCGAACATGGCCGATACCGCTCCATCCGCTGTGTACATCGCATCTCCGGAGGGTGACACCGGAAAATCGACGGTGGCCCTCGGCATGCTCCAGATGCTGTGCGCGACCACCGCCCGGGTCGGCGTATTCCGGCCGATCACCCGCTCCACCACCGAGCCGGACTACATCCTGGAACTGCTGCTCGAGCACAGCACCGCCGATATCGACTACGCGCAGGCCATCGGCGTCACCTACGAGCAGGTGCACGCGGATCCGGATGCCGCGATCAGCGAGATCGTGATGCGGTTCCATGAGGTCGCGAAGCTGTGTGACGCGGTGGTGATCGTCGGCAGCGATTACACCGATGTGGCCAGCCCGAGCGAGTTGCGCTTCAATGCCCGTATCGCGGTGAACCTCGGCGCGCCCGTTCTGCTGGTGGTGCGCGGTGCTGGCCGCACGCCGGACGAGGTCAAGCAGCTGGCCGAATTGTGCGCGCATGAGCTTTCTCTCGAACATGCGCATCTGATGTCCATCATCGCGAACCGTTGCGAGCCGGAGCAATTGGATGAAGTCCGCGCTGCACTGAAGGGCTTCGATGTACCGTCCTGGACGTTACCTGAAGTGCCACTGCTCATTTCGCCTACCATGGCCGAGCTGTGTACCGCGATCGACGGCGAAATATACAGCGGCGATGTGGAATTGCTGCAGCGCGAGGCGCTGAAGATCATGGTCGGCGGCATGACGGCCGAACATATTCTGGAGCGGTTGGTCGACGGCGTCGTCGTCATCGCGCCGGGCGATCGCTCCGACGTTTTGCTCAGCGTCGTGAATGCGCATGAGGCGGAAGGCTTTCCGTCGCTGTCGGGCATCATCATGAACGGCGGTATGCTGCCGCATCCGGCCATCGCCCGGTTGATGAACGGCCTCAAACCCAAGCTGCCGATCCTCACCACCGAGTTGGGCACCTACGACACCGCGAGCGCCGCCTACCGCACCCGCGGCCGTATGTCCGCGGGCAGCCCGCGCAAGGTCGATACCGCGTTGGCCCTGATGGAACAGCATGTCGAGGCGTCGGAGTTGTTGCGGCGCATCGAGATTCCGGATACCTCGGTGGTGACGCCGCAGATGTTCGAATATCAGCTGATCGAACGCGCCAGGGCCGACCGCAAGACCATCGTGCTGCCGGAGGGCGACGACGACCGGATTCTGCGCGCCGCCGGTCGGGTACTGCAGCGCAAAATCGCGGAACTGGTCATCCTCGGTGACGAGTCGGCCGTGCGCGCCCGCGCCGCGGAACTGGGCGTCGATATCTCGGCCGCGCGGGTACTCGACCCGCGCACCTCCGGTTACCTCGACGAATTCGCGGCCGAATACACCGAATTGCGCAAGCACAAGGGCATGACGCTGGAGCGGGCCCGCGAAACCATGGCCGATATCTCGTATTTCGGCACCATGATGGTGCACAAGGGCATTGCCGACGGCATGGTCTCCGGTGCCGCGCATACCACCGCGCACACCATCCGGCCGTCCTTCGAGATCATCAAGACCGTGCCGGGTGTCTCCACCGTCTCCAGTGTGTTCCTCATGTGCCTGGCCGATCGGGTGCTCGCCTATGGCGACTGCGCCGTCGTGCCCGATCCGACCTCGGAGCAACTGGCCGATATCGCGATCTCCTCCGCGCACACCGCGGCCCGCTTCGGCATCGACCCGCGCGTCGCGATGCTGTCCTACTCGACCGGTGAATCCGGCAGCGGCGTCGACGTGGACAAGGTGCGCGTCGCGACCAAACTGGTCCGCGAGCGCGCGCCGGAACTGCTGGTGGAGGGCCCGATCCAGTACGACGCCGCGATCGAACCCACCGTGGCCACCACCAAACTCCCGGACTCCGAAGTGGCCGGGCGCGCGACGGTCTTCGTGTTTCCCGACCTCAACACCGGTAACAACACCTACAAGGCGGTCCAGCGCAGCGCCGGTGCGATCGCCATCGGCCCGGTGCTGCAGGGACTGCGCAAGCCGGTCAACGACCTGTCCCGCGGTGCGCTCGTCGCCGACATCGTCAACACCGTTGCCATCACCGCGATCCAGGCGCAGGAGGGCTGATGTGCGGTGTGGCACACGGCGGAACAATGCGCCCGGATTCGCGGTTGCGGACCGAGTGCGGGACACGCGCGTGATGCAGGAGGTGCAGATATGAACGCGGCATCGCGGAGCGATTCGATAAGCGGCGGTGGCCACGATGATCTGGTGTTGGTGATCAATTCCGGCTCGTCGTCGATCAAATACCAACTGCTCGAGCCAGAGTCCGGCGTGGTCGCGGCATTCGGCATGGTCGATCGGATCGGCGAGGAGCAGGCCGGGATCGAGCATCAGGTCGACGGCCGAACCGTCGAACGTCGCGAGCCGATCGCCGATCACACGGCGGGGTTGCGGCTGGTCTTCGATGTGTTCGCCGAATCCGGCCACGATCTCGCCGCAGCCGGTGTGCGCGCGGTCGGGCACCGAGTTGTGCACGGCGGCGAGGTGTTCTATCGGCCGACGCTCATCGATGATGCCGTGGTCGCCGCCATCTCCGATCTGTCTTCGCTTGCGCCGCTGCATAATCCGGCGAATGTCGCGGGCATCGAGAGTGCGCGCGAACTGCTGCCCGGCGTCCCGCAGGTGGCGGTCTTCGATACCGCGTTCTTCCACGGCTTGCCCGATGCCGCCAAGACGTACGCCATCGACGCGAAACTCGCTGCCGCGCATGGTATTCGGAAGTACGGCTTTCACGGCACGTCACACGAGTACGTCTCCGGCCGGGTCGCCGCGCTGCTCGACCGAGATCCCGCCGACCTGAATCAGATCGTCTTCCACCTCGGCAACGGCGCATCGGCATCGGCCATCCGCGGCGGCCATCCGATCGACACCACCATGGGCCTTACCCCGCTGGAGGGGCTGGTGATGGGCACCAGGGGCGGCGATCTCGATCCGGGGATCATCGCGCATCTGGTCCGTGCGGCCCGCATGGATGTCGACCAGATCGACGAAATGCTGAACCGCAACGCCGGACTCAAGGGCCTGTCGGGTGTCAACGATTTCCGTGAGTTGCAGCGGCTGATCGACGCGGGCGATGCCGCGGCCCGCTTGGCCTATGACGTGTACATCCACCGGCTGCGCCGCTATCTCGGCGCGTATCTGATCGAGCTCGGCGGCGTCGACGCCATCACCTTCACCGCGGGTGTCGGCGAGAACAGTCCGCAGGTCCGCGCCGACGCGCTCGCCGGACTGTCCCGCTTCGGCATCGAAGTCGATCCGGACCGCAATACCGCCAGGGAGCGTGCCGCCCGGCATATCTCCGCACCGGGGGCCGAGGTGGCCGTGCTTGTCGTGCCGACCAATGAGGAATTGGCGATCGCACAGGCCGCGCTCGGCGTTGTCGCAGCTCAGCGTACTGATTGAGCGACCCTAGAAAACCTCACGGAATCCTCACAGTCGCTGCGGCAGTATTGGTGTCGGATCAGGTTCGCGCCGGACGCCGAAACCGGGGCCGGACCTCCGCCGCTATCGGGACCGCGACGCCCTCGCCGCTCCCGATGTGCCCGCTCCGGCTGCCCCCGGGGCGGGCCGAGCGCGGAACACCGGGGATTATCGGCGTGCCGACTGCTCCGCGAATCGCGATCCGAGCCCGGCCGGATTCCCTCCCGGCCGGGTTTTGCGTTGCGCTGCCGGTCGTTGGAAGGCGGGGGATTATCGGCGCGGGCCGACGGTTGCGAGGGTCGCTCGGTTCCGGTCCGGCGAGTTACCCATGTCCCTGCGGAACCAGTCGTCCGGCTTCGAACCTATATCCAGGTCTTTGCTCGGATCGAGTTCGCGAGGTCGACGAGGGCGTAGCGGTGATTGCGACCGGGGGCGGTGCGGGCCAGGGCGCGCAGTCCGGCCTCGGTGCCCGCGCGCAGCTCGCGCTCGGCGAACGGCGCGCCGAAGAGGGTGGCCTCGTCGCTCGCGGGCGTATTGCCCGATTGCAGCCAGGCCAGCGCGGCACCGAGGACGAGCACGCGCATCTGGGTAGCGCGGCTCTCCCCGCTGGGCAGGCTGGCAACACGTGCGGCCGAAATGTGCAGTGTGGATTCGGGGAGTTCGGCGATCGGCGCGGCGGTGAGCAGCAGCCATACCGCGGTCATCCGGGCCGTTGTGTAGTGCCGGGAGGTGGCGGGCACCTCATCGAGCGCGCGCACGGCCTCGTCGACCTGGCCCGCCGCGGCCGACTGCCTGGCCAGGCCGAATGCGGCGCTCACCACCGCGCGGTCGGTGCGCCACACGGTGGCGTAGAACTGCTCCGCATAGGCTCGCCATTGTTCGTGGTCGGCCGAATCCCAGTGCTGCAGAACGAGTTCCGCGGTCGCCGCGAGTGCGAGCTTGGGTGCGATCTCACCGGGCAGCACTCGCAGCACCGCATCGAAGCTGTTGTAGGCCTGTTCGTAATCCAGCTCCAGCAGCTGGGCGTAGCCGAGATACCAGTCGATGCGCCAATCGTGATCGCTGGGCAGTCGCGACAGCATATGCAGCACCGCCGCCGATTCGCCGAGTTCGAGCCGGAGCCTGGCCTCGGCCAGCGTCAGCTCCAGATCCCGTGTCTCCTGGGGTTTTTCCGGATCGGCCGCGGCGCGCTCATGTGCCTCCTGCAACGCCGCGAGCGCGTCGTTCGGCTCCGGATGTGCCACGGCCGCGAGCACCGGCACGGATGCGTCGGTCGGATCGATGAGTGGAACCGGAAGTGCCGCAGCCACTTCGCTGGCGCGCAGCAGGTTGCTTCTGGCGATGCCGTCGGCATACGCGTCGGTCTGACTGATCAACTCCTCGGTGCCGAAGCTGCCCCGCTGTGGACTGAAAACTGTGGACAGCTGTGGATGTTCGGCACCGGTGTCCATGGCGATAATCTCGCGCAATACACCCGCCAGCTGGGCGGACATGACGCGTGCGGAGGGGAAGCGGCGCTCGGGATCGGGATCGGTCGCACAGAGCAGCAGGCGATGGAAGAACTCGTAGCGTTGGAGCACCGGATGGTCGGCGGGATCGGGAATGCCGTCGAGATAGCGGCCCTGCTCCATCGGCATGCTCAGCGTCAGCACGGCAAGCGTCCGCCCGACGGTGTAGATGTCCGAGGCCACCGTCGGCCCGGTCCTGGCTATCTCGGGAGCCTGAAAACCCCTGGTGCCGTATAGGTTTCCGTATGCGTCGATGGTGGCGACGGCACCGAGGTCGATGAGTTTGACCTGATCCTCGGTGACCATGATGTTGTCGGGTTTGAGGTCGTTGTAGGTCAACCCGATCGAATGCAGATACTCCAGCGCGGGCAGGATCTCCAGCAGATACGCGATCGCCTCGGGGACCGGCATCCGCTGCGGCCGCGGGTAGGTGTCGAGAATATCGCGCAGGGAGCGACCGCCGACGTACTCCATGACGATGTAGCCGATGGACTCGCCGTCCGGGCCGGTGTGCTCGACGAAGTTGTGGATCTTGACGATGCTCGGATGTGCCACCTCGGCGAGGAATTGGCGTTCGGCCACCGCCACCGCTTGGGCCTCGGTATCGCCCGCGTGCAGCAGGCCCTTCAGCACCACCCAGCGGTCGCTGACATTGCGGTCGATCGCGAGGTAGATCCAGCCGAGGCCGCCGTGCGCGATGCAGCCCTGGACTTCGTACTGGCTCGACACCATATCGCCCTCGTGCAGCGACGGGCGGAAATCATATGGCGCACCGCAGGTTTCGCAGGTACCAGCGGTTCTCGCGGGACGGGTCGCGGTGGCACGGCCGACCGGATTGCCGCAGCGCCAGCAGAAGCGTCTGCCCTCGGAGACAACGGGATCGGCGAGCACCGCGGTGCGTGGATCGGCGGGCGGGATATTCGGAATGGTGACCAGTCCGGCGCCGAGTTTGCGCGTCGTCGGTCGCGACCGCGCGGTGCGCACGCTGCGACCGGAGGTGCGCACGATCGCGGCTGAGGTGGGCTCCGGCGCGTTCCATGCGCCAACGGTGAATTCGGCGGCCATATTGTCGCCGCGGACGGTTTCGCCGGAGGCGGTTCGGCGGCGGGTCTCGTGGGAGGCGCGGTGGTCACGGATCGTTTCGGCGGAGGACTGGTGACGAACCGTTTCATCGGAAGCGGCGCTGACATTTTCGCTCTCGGTCGAATCGGCGGCATCGTGCGGTGATGTCATCGCCGTCAGTCCTGATAGGTCGGCGCGGGCGGGGCTGGTTCCGGCCCGAGTGCGATGAGGTACTGCTGATACAGCCGGGCCCAGGTGCCGTCGTTGCGGATGCGCTCCAGCGTGCCGTTGACGAAGCGGACCAGATCGTCGTTGCCCTTGGGGATTCCGATTCCGTAGGGCTCGACGCTGATGCTGGGGCCGACCAACTCGGTGTACGCCGAGTCCTGTACACCGAGTCCAGCGAGAACGGCGTCGTCGGTGCTGATCGCGTCGACTTGACGCTGCTGCAGCACGACCAGACAGTCCGCCCACGTCGGCACCGTGAGGATGGTCGCGGCGGGCTGCTCGCGGCGCATGTGGTCCAGCGAGGTGGTGCCGGAGACGATGCACACCCGCTTACCGGCCAGATCGGCCAGACTTCGGATACCGGAGTTCTTCACCGCGAGCACACGCTGATTGGCCCGCAGATAGACGGTCGAGAAGGAGACCTTCTGCCGCCGTTCGCAATTGATCGTCATCGTCTTGGCGACGATATCGACGACATGATTCTGCAGCGCGGATTCACGCTCGGCGGATCCGAGACTGCGGTATTCGATCTGGTCTGGACTACCGAGCAGATCCCGGGCGACCTCCCTGGCGATATCGGCATCGAATCCGACAATCGTGCCGCTGACCGGATCTCGGAAGCTGAAAAGGTTACTGCCGGTATCCAATCCGACCACCAGCCGCCCGCGGGCGCGAATCGCATCGATGGTCGGTCCGTGGGCGGCCGCACCCGCTCCGGTAGGTCGCAGACTCGCGGTCGGATCGCCGCATTGCTCGTCACGTTCCGGTGGAATTGGTGAATCCGTCGGTATCGCAACGGCTTTGGCGGGCAGCGGCGGTTCGGTGTACTTGGTGGTCTTGGTATCGATCGTGTCCGAGCCCGCCGCGCACCCGGCGAGCAGAGCGGTTGCGGCGAGCGCGGCGAGCAGTCCGCGCACGCGGTTCATCGGTACTCCCGAAGTCGCGGCCAGATACCGAGGCCGACATAGGCCGCGGCCAATATGCCGAGCACCATCGCGCCCGGCGCCAGGAAGTCCAGTGACCTGGCCGCGCCGGAGATGTTGTCGCGCAACGTCTCGCGCGTCGCATCCAGGCCCACTCCCAGTGCTCGGTCCAGCGATTCCACTTGCGCCGTGGCGTCCGCCGAGCCCGGTCCGGTCGTCGCGGTCGCCGCGCCGACGAAATCGCCGTGGGCGAGGGCATCGTTCATGCGTTGATGAGCCGCTCGCCAACGGGTGAGTGCCTCACGGGCCTTCGCGATCTCATCGGCCTCGGGTGCGTCGGACGGATAGCCGCTGAGCAGTTCGTTGAGCCGGGTGACGCTGGACTCGTAGGTGCGGTCGTAGTCGCCGGTGGCGTCGCGGCGCACCAGCTTCAGTGTCTCCGCCGAACGCGCCTGCTGGGTCAGAATGCGGCTCTCGGTCAACCGAGAACTCGGCACCGCGCCGTGATCGCGGCCGCCGATCATCTCCGCGGCCGAGACGGATCCGGCGATCAGCGTCCACGCCAACAGGATCAGCATCCCGGCCGAAGCGAGCAGCAGTCCCGGATTGAGTACCCGGTGCCAGCGCTTCGACAAATCGAACTGCGCCCAGACCAACGCTCCCAACGCCAGGATCAATAGGCCGATCGCGGACCACGGCGGCTGCACGTGATGCCGCTGGGCCGCGCTCACGGCGTCGGAGCGGTGACTCTGCAGCTGTGCGGCCATCGGCAGCAGGACGGTCTGCATCTGATTCGATGCCTCGCTCAAATACGCGGCGCCGACCGGGTACCCGTTGCGATTGTTCGCACGGGCGGTTTCGACCAGACCAGAGTAGACCGGCAGGCCGGTGGCGATGCCCGTACGCAGCCGGGTATCCGGATCGTCATCGGTGGCCTGTCCAGCCGCGTGCCCCGATTGCGTCACCAATTCCGCGGACGCCTCGCCCAGCGCCTGGCTGTAGCGGTCGCGCACCGTCTCCGGTTCCAGACCGCCCGCGATGAACGCGGTACTCGCCGCGGCATCGGCGATGGACAGCGAGGTGTAGAGGTGATGGGAGGAGTTCGCGTCCGGCTCGGTGTCGTCGAGCAGGATGTCCAGCGACTGCTGGCGATCGCTCACCGTCGCGGCGGTCATCATGCCCGCGGCCAGGCACAGGCCGATGAGCAGCAGTCCGATGGCGATGAGCCGACCCGGGGTCGATAGCGCGAAGGTTCGTAGGTTGGCCAGGTCCAGATGGGCGCGTAGCCCGGCCTCGCGCGGCACGTCCAGCCGCTCGGGCCCGACATCGGCCGTGACCGACGGCGGCCGCGGGGCCGTCGTCGAGTCGAGCGCTGCCATCTCCACCTCCCCGGTTGGTGCGCACATGTGCTCCTGCTCGGAGCTTATTGTGGTCTTACCGGCGCCGTGGCGTGTGAAACAACCGCGCAACGGCTAGATGAGGATGGTAACCAGATGCGTGGTGACGGTGACGGTTGGTCACACGGCCCGGACGGATTGCGGCATTGGGGCCGCTTCGGGGCCGCTGGACTGCTGCTGCGCGCACCGCTCGCGGGCGGCGGTTCGGCGGTGTTGTTGCAGCACCGCGCGCCCTGGAGTCATCAGGGCGGCACCTGGGCGCTGCCCGGCGGCGCCCGCGACAGCCACGAGACCCCGGTGCACGCGGCGGTCCGCGAGGCTTGGGAGGAAGCGGGTATCGATCCGGCCGATGTTCGGGTGCGCGGCGAGCGAATCACCGCGACGGCACTGAGTGGCTGGACGTACACCACCGTGGTCGCCGATGCGGTGATGACGCTGCCGACCAGTCGCAACCGGGAAAGCAGTGCGTTGGCCTGGGTTCCCGAGCAGGAGGTCGACAGCCATCCGCTGCACCCCGGCTTCGCCCTCTCCTGGCCCGCGCTGCGGGCCGCTCCGGCGCGCGTCTGCCTCGACGACATCGACGTGGACGACGCCGGTACCGTCGCGGCCGCGCTGCCCCGCACCGTCGACCTCGCCGATCAGGGCTTCGTCTGGTTGCACGCCGATCCGGAAGGACCTGGTGCCTACGCCCGCATCGTCGATGCGGATATGGATTCGACGGATGCCGTGCGGCCGGATGCGGATTCGAACGATTCGATCTTGGCGCTTACCCGAGTTCAGGTGCTGTCCTGAAGATGGGCGAGTCTCAGCCGAATTGAGCGTTTTGCAGAAGTGCGGTCTTCAGCTGACGCGCCGCCGCCTCCGGATCGCGCGCTTCGGTGATCGCGCGCACCACGACAACGCGCTGGGCTCCGGCGGCGAGCACCTCGGGTAGGCGCTCGGCGTCGATGCCGCCGATTGCGAACCACGGGCGGGTGGGGTGGGCGTCGGCGGTGGAGCGCACCAGGTCCAGGCCCGCCGCCTGACGTCCGGGCTTGGTCGGTGTCGCCCACACCGGGCCGGTGCAGAAGTAGTCGATGTGTTCGTCGATCGCGGCGAGCCCGGCTTGCGCCCGATTGTTGGTGGAGCGCCCGATCACCACATCGGGGCCGAGAATGCGCCGCGCGTACCACGGCGGCAGATCGTTCTGTCCCAGGTGCAGCACATCGGCTCCGGCGGCGAATGCGATATCGGCGCGGTCGTTCACCCCGATCAGTCCGCCGTGCCTGCGGGCCGCGGCCTTCAATTCGGCGAGTGCGCCGATTTCGGCCTTGGCCTCGAGCGGGCCGAACTTCGCCTCACCGGGAGAGCCCTTATCCCTGAGCTGAATGATGTCGACACCGCCCGCGAACGCGGCCTCGGCGAACTTGGCCAGGTCGCCCTTCTCCCTGCGTGCGTCCGTGCACAGATACAGCCGGGCGGTAGCCAAACGCTCTCTGGGCGGTAGAGACCGGAACGGGTGGGAGGGTTGCACCTGCTCGACCGTAGTCGCGCTACCGTGGGGATGCGAATAGTGAGGCAGGTGGATCTGATGCGGACTCTGGCGGTCGTCGGTGGCGGCGCCATCGGACTCGCCGCCGCCTGGCGGGCGGCCGAGGCGGGCTGGTCGGTCACCCTATTCGATCCCGCCGTCGGCTCCGGCGCCTCCTGGGTTGCCGGGGGAATGCTCGCACCACTGTCCGAGGGCTGGCCGGGGGAGGATCTGGTCTTGGAATTCGGCGCGGCCTCGCTGGCCCGCTGGCCCGAATTCGCCGCCCGCCTCGAATCGACGGCCGGTGTAGCGGTATTCGTCGCCGACGAAACCCTGACCGTCGCGTTGGATGGCGCGGACGCCGCCGACCTGCGCACGGTAGCCGAATGGGTCGGTGCGCGCGGCCATGAGCTCGAGGTGCTCGACCGAGCCGGTGTACGAGCCCTCGAACCCGCGCTGGCACGCACCGTGCGCGCCGGTCTCCGCGCCACCGCCGAGCCCGCCATCGATAACCGACGACTGCTGGACGCACTCCAAAAAGCTTGCGGCACAGCCGGAGTCGCGGTGCGCGCCGAAACGGTCGACTCGGTCGACGCGCTGCCGTACGACCAGATCGTGCTCGCCGCGGGCGCGGCATCGTCGCGCCTGTGGCCCGACCTTCCGGTCCGCCCGGTGAAGGGCGAAATCCTGCGGCTGCGTCATCGTCCGGGCGCGACACCCCCGCCGCGGCGCGTGATTCGCGCGCGCGTGCACGGCAGGCAGGTCTATCTGGTGCCGCGTGCGGACGGAATCGTCGTCGGCGCAACACAATACGAGGCGGGCTTCGACACAACGGTGACAGTCGCCGGGGTCCGCGACCTGATCGCCGACGCCGAGGCGGTGCTGCCCGGTATCGGCGAATACGAATTGGCCGAGGCCAGTGCGGGTTCCAGGCCGGGCACCCCCGACAACCTGCCCCTTATCGGGCGGCTCACCGACCGAGTCGTGGCCGCCACCGGACACGGCCGCAACGGCATGCTCGCGGTACCGCTCACCGTCGACGCGGTGCTGAGCCTGCTCGACGGCGCACTGCTCGATGACGCGAAAGCCGCCGACCCGCAACGTTTTTCGACGGCGCACCCGTCGTCACTCGCTAGATCTGCAGGAGGAGTTCGATGACCTCGGTCCCCATCGGTGTCACGGTGAACGGGCAGGACCACGAATTCGACCGATCCCTCACGGTGCGTGAACTTCTCGACCGTCTCGGGCTGCCGTCGCAGGGCGTCGCGCTCGCGGTGGACGGTGCGGTTTTCCCGAAGTCCCGCTGGGACGAGCCGGTCGGTCGCGGCTGGGAGATCGAAGTGCTGACGGCGGTTCAGGGTGGCTGACGCACTGGAAACCCCTGACACACTGGAGATCGCGGGCAAGCGGTTCGGTTCCCGCCTCATCATGGGCACCGGCGGCGCCGAGAATCTCGCGGTGCTGGAGGAGGCGCTGATCGCCTCGGGCACCGAGCTGACCACGGTCGCCATGCGCCGGGTCGATGCCGTCGGCGGGACCGGCGTGCTCGACTTGCTCAAGCGCCTCGAGATCACGCCACTGCCCAATACCGCGGGCTGTCACACTGCTGCCGAGGCCGTGCTCACCGCGCAACTGGCCGCCGAGGCGCTCGACACCAACTGGGTCAAACTCGAGGTGATCGCCGACGACCGCACCCTGCTCCCGGACCCGATCGAATTGCTCACCGCCGCAGAGCAATTGGTCGACGCCGGATTCGTCGTACTGCCGTACACCACCGACGACCCGATCCTGGCCCGCCGACTCGAGGATGCGGGCTGCGCCGCCGTCATGCCGCTCGGCGCCCCGATCGGCACCGGACTCGGCATCGGCAATCCGCACAATATCGAGATGATCGTGGCGGCCGCGGGCGTCCCGGTCATCCTCGACGCGGGCATCGGCACCGCAAGCGACGCCGCACTGGCCATGGAACTCGGCTGCTCTGCCGTCCTACTCGCCACCGCCGTCACCCGCGCCCAACACCCGGCCCTCATGGCCGCCGCCATGAAGGATGCGGTCAATGCCGGTCACCTGGCGCGTCGAGCGGGACGCATTCCCAAACGCTTCTGGGCCCAGGCGTCCTCACCAGCGCGCTGAGTCCCCGCCCTGAGCCGTCGCATATCCAGTGAGCACCTCGCACAAGCTATAGCCTGTGCGAGGTACTCAGTGGATATGCGACGCTTCTTCAATCGCTCCGAGACTGCCGAGTGCATCGTGGTCGACGCGATCCGCGCGCTGGCGGTGGCGGCGAGGCCGAGCACTCTAACGCCTGAATGTGTTTGCGGTGAGCGCGATCATGAGTGTGGCCGATGTGGAGACCGTGCTGCCACGGCTGTCGTTCCATCGGTGGGCGGCGGTCGGACCGCCGCGGTCAGTGAGCACCATCAGCACAGCATGCGATAGAGCCGAGCGTCGGCGAGGCGCGGTCGTGAGCGGGACAGTTGCGTTCGAGTTGGCTGTGGCGGCCGGTTTCCGCTGGGTGCCGGTCGCGGCGGTGGCCTGGCCGACCCATGAGCGCGATGACGAGTAGACAAGGCCCCGGTCGACTCCGGCATGGTGTTGGCCCGGCTACCGTGATCGGCGAGGGGACGGCCTACAGTCCACTGACAGCGGCTGTTATGTGGCGGCCCGCTCGGCGCCTGTGCTCGTTAACGGGGGCACCGCTCAGGGGGATTCCCTGATGGCGACTCGGGGCCGACCGCATCCCTGGTCATCCTCGAGGATGATCGAACTAGGCACCATTTAATGACGCGCATGGCCGCGTAATGAGGAAAGCTGGTCACCATGATCGAGCTGAGAGGCCTGACCAAGCATTTCGGGCAGACCGTCGCGGTTCAAGATCTCTCCTTCACTGTTCGACCCGGACAGGTGACGGGCTTTCTTGGGCCGAACGGCGCTGGTAAATCCACCACCATGCGGATGATCCTCGGGCTGGACAAGCCCACCGCGGGCACCGCGTTGATCAATGGCAAGCCGTACCACGAGCTGGAACATCCGCTGCGCGCCGTCGGTGCGCTGCTGGATGCCAAGTGGGTGCATCCGAACCGTTCGGCCCGCGCGCATCTGCAGTGGATGGCCGCCTCCAACGGCATCGCCATATCCCGGGTGGACGAGGTGCTGCGGCTGGTCGGGTTGTCCGAGGTAGCGGGCAAGACGGCCGGTGGCTACTCCCTTGGCATGTCGCAGCGGCTCGGCCTGGCCGGTGCACTGCTCGGCGATCCGCCGGTGCTGCTGTTCGACGAGCCCGTGAATGGCCTGGACCCCGAGGGCATCCTCTGGATCCGCCGCTTCATGCAGCGGCTCGCGGCCGAGGGCCGGACCGTGCTGGTCTCCAGTCATCTGCTCTCCGAAATGGCCCAGACCGCAGAGCATCTGGTCGTCATCGGACGCGGTCAGCTGATTTCCGATTCGACCACCCAGGAATTCATCGAGCGCGCCTCGGAACAGTCGGTGCGCGTGCGCAGTCCGCAGCTCGAGCAGCTGCGCAGCCTGCTCACCTCCAATGGCATGACCGTCCGGGAGGACGGTGTCGTCGGCCAAGACGGCGCCGCATTGGTCGTGGCCGGAGTGACCAGTGACGCGGTCGGCAAGCTGGCCGGTGCCAACGAGATCACGCTGTACGAATTGGCGCCGCAGCGGGCCTCGCTGGAGGAGGCCTTCATGCGGATGACCGGTGGCGCGGTGCAGTACCACGGCGAAGGCTTCGACCAGGTGATGGGAGGTGCGCTCTGATGGGCGTGTTGGCAGCGGAACGGATCAAGCTCACCTCGACCAGGTCGCCATGGTGGTGCTCGGCGATCGTGGTGGTGCTCGCCCTCGGCCTGGCCGCGCTGTTCGCGGCGGTGGCCCGCTCGTCTTCTGGCAAGGAGAATGCGCTCGATCTCACCGTGTCCACGGCGGTCGGCGGGATCAGCGGATTCGGCGTCATGGTCCTGATGATCATGGCCACCTTGACGGTGACCAGCGAATACCGCTTCGGCATCATCCGGACCACCTTCCAGGCGACACCGCATCGCGCCAAGGTGATCGCCACCAAGGCGGGTCTGGTCGGCGTGTACGGCGCGGTGCTCACCATCGTGCTGGCCTTCGCCGCCTATGCGATTGCCAAGGCAATCGGTGGTGATGCGGCCAACAATCTGACGCTGTCCGGCGGTGATGCCTGGCGTGAGATCTACGGCATTCCGATCTATACGTTCCTCGGCGTGATCCTCGCGGTCGGCATCGGTGTACTGGTCCGGCAGTCGGCCGCGGCGATTTCGCTGATCGTGCTGTGGCCGCTGCTGATCGAGCCGCTGCTCGGCGCCTTCGGCAGCTTCGGGCGCAATGTGCAGCCGTTCCTGCCCTTCGCGAATGCGAGCCACTTCTACAGCGCCTCTGAATCGACGGCGAACTGGCACTGGGGACCGTGGGGCGGCCTGCTCTACTTCGCGGTTTTCGTCGCAATTGTCTTCGGCGCCGCACTGGTAATGGTCAACCAACGCGACGCATGATGGAACTGCCCGAGTTGCCCTCCCTCGCCGCTCGGGTGATGGGTGCCGACCTTGTCGGGAGGTCCGGGCACCCCGCGCATCGTCTGCCACTGCCCGGCAGATGATGCGACATCGGCCCGGTGTGCGATCCCCTTCCACACCGGGTCGGTGTATGTATCGGGACAATCCGGGCGACGTGTGAACATCCCGGAAACTATGACCGGCACCGCTTCCATCCGGAATCAACCCTGGCTACGCTCGGGGTTTCAGCAATCAGTGAGTTATCCATTGGCGGACCCGTCGAAGTGCCCGCTCAGTCTGATCGAGGGGGCGCAGGTGGCGACAATAAGTAACCCGCCGACGGTTGGTCGGCTGAGATACGCTCGGGGCGTGACCGAAACACCTTCCGGCGGTGCTGAGCCGGGGATGGGGCAGGAAGACAACGGGGGCGCTCCGTCCGAGGTGACCATACCGTTGGTGCCCGCCGATGCGGACCGATCCGCTCGTCGTCCCGGCTCGGGAATTCGACGCGGGCAGTTCTCCGCCTTGATGAATGCCGCGAACCAGCGGCCCGACTTCATCGGCGTGCTGCGCAAGGCACGCGAACAACTGCCCGGTGACCCGTCTTTCGGTGACCCGCTTTCGGTTTCGGGTCCCGGCGGCGCCCGCGCGGTGGCCCGCGCGGCGGATAAGTTGGTCGGCGATACGCCTAGCGCGGCCCGCGAAATCGGGTTCGGCGCACTGCAGGTCTGGCAGGCCATGTTGGAGCGCGTCGGCCGCGGTCGAGGTAGCGAAGAAATAACTGTGATGTTCACCGACCTGGTGGCATTCTCCAGTTGGTCGCTCTCGGCAGGCGATGAGGCGACCCTCGAATTGTTGCGCGGGGTTGCCAAGGCCATCGAGCCGCCGATCGCCGATCGCGGCGGTCAGGTGGTCAAGCGCATGGGCGACGGCGTGATGGCCGTATTCACCTCGGCCGATCGCGCGCTGCGCGCCGCTGTGCAGGCCAAACAGAATCTCGCCGACGTCAGTGTGCGCGGTTATCGCCCGCAGATGCGCATCGGTCTGCACACCGGCTCGCCGCGCGAAATCGGCGGCGACTGGCTCGGCGTGGACGTGACGATCGCCGCTCGCGTGATGGAGGCCGGTGGCAACGGCAACACCATGCTTTCGCATGCGACATTGCAGTCCCTCGCGCCGGACACACTCGACGAACTCGGCTTCTCGGTCAAGCCGTATCGGCGCAGTTTCTTCGCCGCTCCCCTGAGCGGCGTACCAGAGGATCTACGCATCTTCCGCCTCTCGGCGAACTGAGCTGTATTGGATTCGCCCCGCCTGCAGCCCGCCGTATTCGCTCATGGTGCCCTAAACGCCCAGCTGGACTGATGATCACGTGGACACCATGGCGGCAAAACGTGAGAAGTCCCAACCGCCAGTTCCACGTGATCATCTGTCCAGCTGTTGGTGGAGTTCGGGAGACTGCTCCGTGGTCGTGCCTACATCAACCAGGCGACCGCTCCCGCGGCGGCGAGTACGGCGAGTACCACTAGGGCGATGGCGAGGGGGCGGGCGGTCTTCCGGGTGGAGTAGGCCCCGCCCAGCAGGAACCCGGCCAGCGCGAACAGGATGACGGACGACATCTGGTCATTCTGCCTCGCAGGCGATCGGCAATTAACAAGCACGCGTGCTTGCTTTTTTCTGGATCCGGTGTGATGCTGGAGCCGGAACGCGGACTCCACCGGCGGCGCAACGCGGCGCGCCGGGACGGTTCGCCGCACAGGAGGGCCTTCCAGCTGATGACTATGCTGGCCGCCGATCCGGAGCTGATCCGAATCGGCAACTGTTCCGGGTTCTACGGTGATCGGCTCAGTGCCATGCGGGAGATGCTCGAGGGCGGGCAGCTCGATGTGCTCACCGGGGACTATCTTGCCGAGCTGACCATGCTGATCCTCGGCCGGGACCGGATGAAGGATCCCAGCCTCGGCTATGCCAAGACCTTCGTCCGGCAGATCGAGGACTGCCTCGGCCTGGCACTGGAACGCAATGTTCAGATCGTCACCAATGCGGGCGGCCTCAACCCGGCCGGGCTCGCGGAGAAGCTCCGCAAGGTTGCCGCTGATCTCGGACTGGATGCCAAGGTCGCGCATGTCGAAGGTGACGACTTGCTCAGCCGGGCGGGCGAGCTCGGCCTCGGGTCGCCGCTGACCGCCAATGCCTATCTCGGTGCCTGGGGCATCGTCGAATGCTTGAATGCGGGCGCGGATATCGTGGTCACCGGTCGGGTCACCGACGCTTCGGTGATCGTCGGCCCGGCGGCCGCTCATTTCGGTTGGGGGCGAACCGATTACGACCAGTTGGCCGGTGCCGTGGTGGCCGGACATGTGATCGAGTGCAGTACCCAGGCCACCGGCGGCAACTTCGCCTTCTTCACCGAACTGGCCGATCTGGGACGGCCCGGTTTCCCGATTGCCGAAGTGCGCAGGGATGGCAGCAGCGTCATCACGAAGCACCAGGGCACGGGCGGTGCGGTTACGGTGGATACCGTTGCGGCACAGTTGATGTACGAGATCCAGGGGGCGCGTTACGCGGGGCCGGATGTCACCACGCGGCTGGACAGTATCGAGCTGAGCCACGAAGGTCCGGATCGGGTGTTGATCAGCGGTGTGACCGGTGAAGCGCCGCCGCCGCAGCTCAAGGTGTCGCTCAATACCCTCGGTGGTTTCCGCAATGAGATGGAGTTCGTGCTGACCGGACTCGATATCGAGGCGAAAGCCGAACTGGCGCAACGACAGCTGGAGTCCTGGCTGCCGGTGCGGCCCGCGGAACTGACCTGGACGCTCGCGCGGCTCGACCGGCCGGATGCCGAAACCGAGGAGCAGGCAAGCGCTCTGCTGCGCTGCGTGGTGCGCGATCCGGATCCGAACAAGGTCGGCCGCTCCTTCTCCAATGTCGCGGTCGAGCTGGCATTGGCCAGTTATCCGGGGACGACCTTCACCAGCCTGCCCGGCAATGGTTCGCCGTACGGCGTGTACACGCCGGGATTCGTCGATGCCGCCGAGGTGCCGCATGCGGCGGTGCTGCCGCAGGGCGCGCGCGTCGATATCGCGCCCGCGTCGGACACTCTCGAATTGGCGGAGGTGGCCGAGCCGGAACTGCCGGAGCCATTGTCCACCAATGGAACTCGCCGAGCGCCGCTCGGCACGATCGCGCTGGCCCGCAGCGGCGACAAGGGCGGCAATGCCAATATCGGCGTGTGGGTTCGCACCGATGAACAGTGGCGCTGGCTTGCGCATACGCTGACGGTGGCGCGGATCAAGGAGCTGCTGCCCGAGGCCGCGCCGCTGACCGTGACCCGGCACGTACTGCCGAATCTGCGTGCCGTGAACTTCATTATCGAAGGTCTGCTCGGACAGGGTGTGGCCTATCAGGCGCGCTTCGATCCGCAGGCCAAGGGGGTCGGCGAATGGCTGCGCTCGCGTCATGTTGATATCCCATTGGAGTTGCTATGAGTCCGTGGAATACGCCGGAGCGGCGCGAATTGCGTGCCACTGTAAGGGGTTTCGTCGAGCGAGAAGTTCTCCCGTACCTCGATGCCTGGGAGCGCGACGGCGAGATCCCACGTGAACTGCACAAGCGGGCTGGCGCACTCGGCCTGCTCGGTATCCAATTCCCGGAATCCGCGGGCGGCTCCGGTGGTGACGGTATCGACGCCATGATCGTCTGTGAGGAGATGCACCAGGCCGGTTGTTCCGGCGGCCTGTTCGCCTCGCTGTTCACCTGCGGTATCGCGGTACCGCACATCATCGCATCGGGCAATGAAGACCTGATCGAGCGCTTCGCCCGCCCGACACTGGCCGGGGAGAAGATCGGCTCGCTCGCCATTACCGAACCGGGCGGCGGCTCCGATGTCGGCCACCTCACCACCACCGCGCGCCGCGATGGCGACCACTACATCGTCAATGGCGCCAAGACTTACATCACCTCGGGTGTGCGCGCCGATTTCGTGGTGACCGCCGTGCGCACGGGCGGCCCCGGCTCCGGCGGGATTTCGCTGCTTGTGGTGGAGAAGGGCATGCCCGGCTTCACGGTCAGCCGCAAGCTGGACAAGATGGGCTGGCGGGCCTCCGATACCGCCGAACTGTCCTATGTGGATGTACGGGTGCCGGTGGAGAATCTGGTCGGACCGGAGAATTCCGGCTTCTATCAGATCGCCGGTGCCTTCGTCAGCGAGCGGGTCGGGCTCGCGGTGCAGGCGTATTCGCAGGCCCAGCGATGCCTGGACCTGACCCTGGACTGGGTGCGCAACCGGGAGACCTTCGGCCGCCCGCTGATCAGCAGGCAGGCCGTGCAGAATACGGTGACGGAAATGGCCCGCCGCATCGACGTGGCCCGCGTCTACACCCGAGATGTGGTGCGGCGCAGCGCCGAAGGCGAAGCCGATTTGATCGCCGAGGTGTGTTTCGCCAAGAACACCGCCGTGGAGGCGGCCGAATGGGTGGCCAATCAGGCCGTACAACTGTTCGGCGGCCTCGGCTATATGCGCGAATCCGAGGTCGAGCGGCAGTACCGCGATATCCGCATTCTCGGCATCGGCGGTGGCACAACCGAAATCCTGACCGGCCTGGCGGCTAAGCGATTGGGGTACCAGTCTTGACGACATTACGCACCACCCTCGATACCGCATCGCCGGAGTACGCGGCCGCGGCCGAGGCCATGACCACCAAACTCGCCGAGGTGGAGGCAGAATTCGCCAAGGCCATCGCGGGCGGTGGGCCGGATAAGCTGGCCCGGCATCGCCAGCGCGGCAAGTTGACCGCGCGTGAGCGCATCGAACTGCTAATCGACGAGGATTCGCCATTCCTGGAGCTCTGCCCACTTGCCGCATGGGGCAGCGACTTTCACGTCGGGGCGAGCGTTGTTTGCGGTATCGGCATTGTCGAGGGCGTCGAATGCATGATCGTCGCGCCGGATCCCACGGTGCGCGGCGGCACCTCGAATCCGTGGACGTTGCGCAAGAACCTGCGCATGAACGACATTGTCATGCAGAACCGGCTACCGGTAATCGGACTCGTCGAATCCGGCGGCGCGGATCTGCCGACGCAGAAGGAAGTCTTCGTACCCGGCGGACGGATGTTCCGCGACCTCACCAGGGCGTCGGCGGCCGGAATCCCCACCATCGCATTGGTTTTCGGCAATTCCACCGCCGGTGGCGCGTATATCCCGGGCATGTCCGACTACACGGTGATGATCAAGGAACGCTCCAAGGTATTCCTCGGCGGACCGCCGCTGGTCAAGATGGCCACCGGTGAGGAATCCGATGACGAATCGCTCGGTGGCGCGGATATGCACGCGCGCGTCTCGGGTCTGGCCGATTATCTGGCGGTCGACGAGCAAGACGCCATCCGCATCGGCCGATCCATTATCAAGCGGCTGAACTGGAAGAAGCAGGGTCCGGCGCCACGCGCCGAGGTGATCGAGCCGCGGTACGACCAGGAGGATCTGCTCGGCATCGTCCCGTCCGATCTGAAGATCCCGTTCGATCCGCGGGAGGTGATCGCCCGCGTGGTCGACGGCTCCGATTTCGACGAATTCAAACCGCTGTACGGCAGCAGCCTGGTCACCGGGTGGGCGGAACTGCACGGATATCCGGTCGGCATCCTCGCCAATGCGCGCGGTGTGCTGTTCTCGGAGGAATCGCAGAAGGCGACCCAGTTCATCCAGCTGGCCAACCAGTCGAATACCCCACTGCTGTTCCTGCACAACACCACCGGCTACATGGTCGGCAAGGAGTTCGAGCAGAAGGGCATCATCAAACACGGCGCGATGATGATCAACGCGGTCTCGAATTCCAAGGTGCCGCATATTTCGCTGTTGATGGGGGCGTCTTACGGTGCGGGCCATTACGGCATGTGTGGTCGCGCCTACGACCCGCGGTTCGTCTTCGCTTGGCCCAGTGCTAAATCCGCTGTGATGGGTGGCGCGCAGCTCGCCGGTGTGATCTCGATCGTTGGGCGGGCGGCCGCCGAGTCCAAGGGCATTCCGTTCGACGAGGAGGCCGATGCCGGGATGCGCGCGATGGTGGAGGCGCAGATCGAGGCCGAGTCGCTGCCGATGTTCATGTCGGGGCGGCTGTACGACGACGGAGTGATCGATCCCCGTGATACCCGCACGGTATTGGGAATGGCGTTGTCGGCCATTCACAATGCCCCAGTCAAGGGCGCCGATGGCTTCGGCGTCTTCCGGATGTGAGGGCCGAGATGACAGCATCGCGCAGCGATTCGATGAGGGGTGGCGGTCGGGTGACGGGTGGGCGCATTACCACTGTTCTGGTGGCCAATCGCGGTGAGATCGCCCGTCGGGTCTTCGCGACTTGTCGTCGCATGGGTATCGGCACCGTCGCGGTCTATTCCGATGCGGATGCCAGGGCACCGTATGTCGCCGAAGCCGATGCGGCGGTCCGTCTTCCTGGCAATACACCTGCGGAGACGTACCTGCGCGGCGAGCTGATCATCGAGGCGGCCTTGGCCACCGGTGCCGACGCCATCCATCCCGGTTACGGATTCCTTTCCGAGAATGCGGAATTCGCACGAGCCGTGCTGGCGGCCGGACTGGTGTGGATCGGCCCGCCGGTCGAGGCCATCGAGCAGATGGGTTCGAAGGTCGCAGCCAAGAAGTTGATGGATGCGGCCGGAGTCCCGGTACTCGCCGAACTCGACCCGGCCGAGGTCACCGCGGCGCAGCTGCCGGTGCTCATCAAGGCCTCCGCCGGTGGTGGCGGGCGTGGTATGCGCGTGGTGCGCGATCTCGCCGATCTGGAACCGCAGATCGCCGCCGCGCGCAGGGAGGCCGAATCGGCATTCGGCGACCCGACGGTGTTCTGCGAGCGGTACCTGGAGACCGGCCGACATATCGAGGTCCAGGTCATGGCGGATACCCACGGCACCATCTGGGCCGTCGGTGAGCGGGAGTGCTCCATTCAGCGCCGCCACCAGAAGGTGGTCGAGGAGGCGCCGTCGCCGCTGGTCGAGCGCATCGACGCCATGCGCGCGTCAGGCCAGGAGGCACGCGGCGGGGGGCGTCGAAGCGGTACTCCGCAAGATGTACGCGCGCACGCAGGGCCCGCGCGCATGGCCGATGGACAGAGCATGCGTGAGCGGCTGTTCGAGGCGGCCAAGCTGGCGGCCGGTGCGATCGGCTACACCGGTGCCGGGACGGTGGAATTCCTCGCCGACGAGGCGGGCGAGTTCTTCTTCCTGGAGATGAATACCCGGCTGCAGGTGGAACATCCGGTCACCGAATGCACAACCGGACTGGATCTGGTACGGACCCAGCTCGAGATCGCGGCTGGCGGCGAGTTGGCTTCCGCACCGCCACCGCTGCGTGGGCATTCGATCGAGGTGCGGCTGTATGCCGAGGATCCCGCGCACGAGTGGCAGCCCCAGAGCGGGACGGTGCACCGGATCGATATCCCCTCGGTAATAACCGAATTCGATATTCTCGACCGTCCGGGCGTACGCCTGGATACCGGTGTGGTGGACGGTTCGGTTGTCGGCGTGCACTACGACCCGATGCTCGCGAAGGTCATCTCCTACGCCGAGACCCGCGGTGACGCGGCACGGCTATTGGCAACGGCCCTGCAGCGAGCCAAGATTCACGGTCTGGTGACCAACCGCGATCTACTGGTACGCGTACTGCGCCACCCCGCCTTCCTGGCCGGGGACACCGATACCGCATTCTTCGGGACGCACGGATTGGATTCCCTCGCAGCGCCTTTGGCGTCCGAATCCGATGAGGCGCTGTCCATTGTCGCCGCCGCGCTCGCGGATGCCGCAGCGAACCGTAAGGCGGCCAGGGTCGGCGGCGGGCTGCCCGCGGGCTGGCGAAATCTGCCGTCCCAGTCGCAGCACAAGTCGTACGAAAGCCGAACCAGCGGAACGCATGACATCGGCTACCGCTTCACCCGAACCGGTGTCACGGTTTACGGTCATGATGGCCTCGAACTGGTGGAAATGGGTCCCGAGCGCGTGGTCCTCTCGGTTCCCGGCGAACGCGGCCTGGTGCGTAGGCAATTCGACATCGCCCGCTACGCCGATCTGGTCTGCGTCGACTCACCGCTCGGACCGGTGGCGGTGCGCAGACTGCCGCGTTTCAGCGATCCGGCCGACCAGGTAGCGCACGGTTCACTGCTCGCGCCCATGCCGGGCAGCGTGATTCGCATCGGCGCGCAGGTCGGCAGCGCCGTCGAACAGGGCCAGCCGATTCTGTGGCTGGAGGCCATGAAGATGGAGCACACCATCTCGGCGCCCGCCGCGGGCGTGCTCAGCGCCCTCAATGTCACCGTCGGCCAGCAGGTCGATGTCGGCGCAGTGCTCGCCGTCGTCGATCCCACCGAATCCCAGGAGAACTGATGAGTTTCATCGAAACCGAAGAGCAGAAGGCGCTACGGTCCGCGGTCGCCGCGCTCGCCGCGAAATACGGCTTCCGCGATTACGTGCTGCCGAAGGCGCGTAAGAACGAGCCGCTCACCGAATTGTGGGATGAGGCAGGCAAACTCGGCTTCCTTGGGGTGAATCTGCCCGAGGAGTACGGCGGCGGTGGCGCGGGCATGTACGAGCTCGCGCTGGTCATGGAGGAGCTGTCCGCACAGGGCGCGGGCCTGCTGCTGATGGTGGTCTCACCGGCCATCTGCGGCACCATCATCACCAAATACGGCACCGACGAGCAGAAGCAGCAGTGGCTGCCCAAACTCGCCGACGGCACCGCCAAGATGGTCTTCGGCATTACCGAACCCGACGCCGGTTCCAATTCGCACCAGATCACCACCACCGCGCGGCGTGACGGTGACGACTGGATACTCAACGGCCGCAAGATCTTCATTTCCGGCGTGGATCAGGCCGAGGCCGTGCTCATCGTGTCGCGCACCGAGGACCACAAGACCGGCAAGCTCAAGCCCGCGCTGTTCATCGTGCCCACCGACGCCCCCGGCTTCGTCAAGACGCCGCAGGAAATGGACATCATCGAGCCGGACCACCAGTTCACCCTCTTCCTCGATGACGTGCGCCTGCCGTCGGATGCCTTGGTAGGCAAGGAAGATGCCGCACTGATGCAGCTGTTCGCGGGTCTCAACCCGGAGCGCATCATGGGCGCGGCCATGGCCGTCGGCATGGGGCGCTACGCCATCGATCGTGCCGTCGAATACGCCAAGGAACGCACCGTGTGGAAGACGCCGATCGGTGCGCACCAAGGTATTTCGCATCCGCTCGCCGCGGTGAAGGTCGAGGTGGAGCTGGCCAAACTGATGATGCAGAAGGCCGCCACCCTCTACGACGCGGGCGATGAGATGGGTGCGGCCGAGGCGGCGAATATGGCGAAATACGCTGCGGCGGAGGCCAGTATCAAGGCACTCGATCAGGCCATCCAGACCCACGGTGGCGCGGGCCTCACCAGGGAGTACGGACTGGCCGCCATGCTCGCCGCGGCCCGCATCGGCCGCATCGCGCCGGTCAGCCGGGAGATGGTGCTCAACTTTGTCGCCCAGTACTCCCTCGGCCTGCCCAAGTCGTACTGACCCAGAGGAGGCTCGATGCCTGAAACATCTACCGCTCCGTATGTGCGGTACGAGGTGCGCGACGGGTTCGCCACACTGACCCTCGATTCGCCGCACAACCGCAACGCACTGTCATCGCGGTTGGTCGCCGAGCTGCTGGGTGGCCTCGATGATGCCGCGGCCGATCCCGCCGTCCGCGGCATCGTGCTCGCGCACACCGGCAATACCTTCTGCGCGGGCGCGGACCTCAGCGAGGCCAGCAATGCCGATCCGGCGGCGGCCGCCGACGAACGCACCCGGGTGATGATCGGCGTACTGCGTCGACTCGTCGAAACGCCGAAGCCGATCATTGCCCGGATCGACGGCAATGTGCGCGCGGGCGGTATGGGTATCGTCGCCGCCTGTGACATCGTGGTGGCCGGTCCCGGTTGCAGTTTCGCGCTCACCGAGGTGCGAATCGGGTTGGCGCCGTTCATGATTTCGCTCACCCTGCTGCCGCGGCTCAGTCCGCGCGCGGCCAGTCGCTACTACCTCACCGGCGAGAAATTCGGTGCCGATATCGCCGAGCAGATCGGCCTGGTCACGATCACCGCCGACGATCCGGCGGCCGAGGTGGTCCGGCTGTGCTCGGAGCTGCGCAAGGGCTCCCCGCAGGGGCTCGCCGAGGCCAAGCGGCTGGTCAATGCGGGCATCCTGGCGGAGTTCGACGGCTCCGCCGAGGAGCTGGCGAATCGTTCCGCGAGCTTCTTCGGCACCCCGGAGGTACAGGAGGGCATGCTGGCCTTCTTGCAGCGACGTCCACCGACCTGGGCAGAATAGCGCCGTGACATCGCCGATGACCAAAGCCGCCAGCCTGTTCGGAGCGAGCCGATGGTGACACCCCACGAACCCAAGCAGGACCGCAGCCGGGCCACCCGACAGCGCCTGCTCGAGGCGACCATCGACTGTCTTGCTGAAATGGGCTGGGCGGCGGCCACGGTCTCGGTCGTGGCGGAACGGGCGGGGGTGTCGCGCGGTGCGGCCCAGCATCATTTCCCGACCAGGGAAGACCTGATCACCGCCGCACTCGAGTACATGTTCGACAGCCGCACCCAGCAGTCCAATGACGAGGCGCTGGCGGTGGCGGCGCTGGCCGGAGGGGTCGAGCGCACCGAGGCAGTGGTGGCAGGGCTGGTCGACTCCTACACCAGCCCGCTGTTCAAGGCGGCGCTGCAGGTGTGGACGCATGCGGCCGCCGATCCGGCGCTGCGGGAGCGAATTGTGCCGCTGGAGGCCAAATTCGGTCGCATATCGCATCGGCGGGCCGTGGAAGCGTTGGGCGTGGACGACGCTGATCCGGTCGCCCATCACCTCGTCCAGGCAACTCTCGACATGGCTCGCGGACTGGGTCTGGCCGACGTCCTGACCGATGACTCGGCGCGCCGCAAGCAGATCGTGGCGCAATGGGCGGCCACACTACACGCCGCCCTTTCGTCGGATTAGCAGAGGCCTTGCTGCTGCATGTGCCCTTCATCGACCGCGTAGGAGGTGGAACCGATGAGGACGCCGAGGATGCCGCCGATGACCAGTCCCGGAATCGCGCCGACGAAGAAAAGCGGCAGACCCGCGATGCCGCCGATGGTGGCGCCGAGCAGACCGCCGACCAGCGTCCTGACTTCGATGGTGTCACCGGGAGCCAGGCACTGCCCGATAAGGTTGGCCTGCGGGGTCGGTTCGGCTGCCGCGGCGATCGGCGCGGTCGCGACCGGTGCGGTCGGCTCCGGTGATTCGCCCGGTGCGGCCGATGCGGTCGAGGCGAAGCCGACGGTGAGCGCGATGGCGACCAGCGCACCGATGACGGTCAGAACGAATCTCGAAATGCTTCTCACGTTTTTCCTGATGGTTCGAAAGTTTGGCGCAACTGGCTCATCATTCCCGGAGTTCGCGGCGCGCGAAAGGGTTTCGGATGAATGTCGCATTAAGAGGATTTCGAGGAAGCAGGTAAAGGAATCTCGAGGAACAGTCCGAAACGCCATGTCACACTCGTGCCGCCCGCGTCGTCAGCACTGTGAAAGCGGAACAACGCAGCGAAAAAGGGAGCGGGAATCATGTCGAATATCAAGATGATCGCGGTGGCCGGAGCGACCGGACGGCTGGGCCGACATGTGGTGGATGTGCTGAACGAGCAGGGACACGAGGTCGTCGCCTTCTCCCGCGCGAACGGGGTGGATATCGAGACCGGCGTCGGCCTGGTGGAAGCACTCGATGGTGTGGACGTCGTCATCGATGCGTCCAGTACACCGTCCGCGGACCAGACCATCGCGACCGAATTCTTCCGGGCCGCGGCGCGCAACCTGCACGAGGCGGGGCAGAAGGCCGGTGTCGAGCGGCTGGTCGTGGTGTCCATTATCGGCATCGACGGATCGCGTGCCGGATACAACGCCGCGAAGCTTGCGCATGAGGCCGCGCTGCTGGAAGGGCCGCTGCCGGTGCAGATTCTGCGGGCCGCGCAGTTCCACGAGTTGGTCGAGGTGATGATGCAGTGGGGAACCCAAGGCGACGTCGCTTATCTGCCGAAGATGCGCACCCAGCTGGTTGCGGCGCGTGCGGTGGCCGAGGCACTGGTGGCATTGGCAGTGCATCCGCTGCCGGACTCGCTCGACCGGCCGTTCCCGGAAATCGCGGGTCCGCAGCCGGAGACGATGGCGGGTGCGGCCGGGCTGCTCGCGGCAAAGCGCGGTGCGCCCGCGCAGGTGATCGAGTCGAGTGATCCGGCGAACCCGGATCACGAGCAGTTCGAGAACGGTGGGCTGCTGCCGGGTGCGCATGCCGAGTTGGCGGGTCCGACGTTCGCCGAGTGGCTCGAAGCGACATACGCGTGACCACAACGCAATTCGCCCGGTGCGTGTCCACCGGGCGAATTGCCGTGCGCAGTCCCACAGTGGTTCTCGGGATCCGCGGGTTCCTGCAAGGGGTGTGATCAGTGGGCGGTCAGGTCGTAGAGGGTGATGCCGTCGACTTCGGTCGCGGTGAAGTGCTCTTCCACCCACTTGCTGATCTCGCTGCTGGTGCCGGAGCGGCCGAAACCGAATCCGCCCTCCGCACCGCCGCGATTGCCACTGCCGATGAAGTAGTGGATCTTTCCATCGGCGACATACTGCTTGAACTGGTCCAACGTCGGTGACGGATCGCTGCCGTTGAAGCCGCCGACCGGCATGACCGGCAGTTCGGTGGCCAGCTGGAATCCGGCGGCGCTGTTGGAGCCGGTGGCGGCGGCGACCCAGGTGTAGTCGGAGCCATTGTTTTCCAGCAGTGCGATGACCTTCTCGCTCGGCCTGCTCGCGCCGAGCAGACCACCGGCTGGGCCGCCCATCATCGGATTGCCTGCTTCGCCAATGCCTTGTTCCCTAGCGCCATTGCGTGCAGCGCCATTCGCATTCCGTCCACCCGGCATACCGCCACCGAAGCCGCCTTCGGAGTTGGCTTCGGCCCAGGGTGGAGGTCCGAACATGCCGAACCGCCCGACATTCGGTCCCGCCGACGGGATCCCGCCCTCGTGTCCGGTCGAAATGGTCTGGGCCGAGTACGCGACGGGCCCGGCCAATCCGGTGAATGCGGCGGCCACGGCCGCGACCAGCGCCAGCTTCCGCGGTGCGGGCAACAGCACCGCGATGGTCGCGAGCACACCGACCACCAGCACCGCCCAGCGCAGCCACGGCACGAAGCTCGAACTGCGCGACAGCAACATCCACGACGTCGCCGTGGTCAGGCCGACCCCGAGCCCCGCGAACAACCGGACCCACAGGCGGTGCCGATCCCGCCACAGCTGAACCGCGCCGATACCGACCAGTGCGGCGACCGCCGGAGCCAGTGCCACCGTGTAGTACTGGTGGAAGATGCCCGCCATGAAGCTGAAGGTCAGGCCGGTCACCAGTAGCCAGCCACCCCACAGGATCAGTGCCGCGCGCCGTCCATCGGTGCGAGCAGCCTTGCCGCGCAAGAGAATTCCCGCCACGAGCGCGACCAATGCGGCGGGGATGAGCCAGGCGATCTGACCGCCCTGCGCAGGTTCGAACATCCGGGTGATCCCGGTGCTGCCCCACATGCTGCCGCCGCCACCGCGCGGCATATCGCCACCGCCAGGCGTGACGCTGCCGCGTTCGTTGCCGTTCAACCGGCCGAGCCCGTTGTAGCCGAGGGTGAGTTCGACGATCGAATTATCATGTGACCCACCGATCCATGGCCGCGAAGACGCGGGCCACAGTTCGACCGTGAGCAGCCACCAACCCGCCGCGACGATCATCGACAACCCCGCCGCGAGCAGCTGCAGGATTCGCTTGCCGAGCTTGGGTGGACCCGCGAACAGATAGGTCAACGCCAGCGTCGGCACCACCAGCAATACCTGCAATTGCTTGGTGAGGAACCCGAATCCGATGAAGACACCGGTGAGCACCAGCCAGCGGGTTCGCCCGTCCTCGACCGCCCTGGTCATCGCCCAGGCCGCCGCGATCATCAGGAATACCAGCAGCGCATCCGGGTTGTTGAACCGGAACATCAGTGCGGCGACGGGCGTCACCGCGAGCGCCAGTCCGGCGATGAGTCCGGCCGCGGGGCCGAATGGCCTGCGCACCGTCGCCCATAGCAGTGCCACCGACGCGACGCCGAGCAGTACCTCCGGAACCAGGATGGTCCAGGAATTCAGTCCGAACGCCCGCACCGATAGTTCCATCAACCACAGCGAGGCCGGTGGTTTGTCGACGGTGATCGAGTTCGCGGCATCCGAGGAGCCGAAGAAGAAGGCCTTCCAGGAACTCGAACCCGCCTGTACCGCGGCGGAATAGAAGGAATTCGCCCAACCGCTGGCACTGAGGTTGCACAGGTAGGCGATTCCGGTGCCGAGCAGCAGTACCGCCAATGCGGGGTATTCCCAGCCGATCTCGCGCTTGCGGCGCGATTGCGGCGGTACCGCTGTCGACGGTGCCGTGAGCGTAGCCGTCACTGCTGTCCGCCCTCGGTGACCAGCGCCGTGCGGGTGGCCGTCGGGTTACGGAAGACCCATCGCAGACCGACGAATCGGATCAGCGTGGCAATGAGATTGGCAACCACGAGTACGAACAATTCCAGATGCACGGCGGCGTCGGGGGCCCATCGGTGCAAGGCGAACAACGAGCCGCTGGTGACCAATAGGCCGAAGCCGAATATCAGCAGACCTTGGAATTGGTGCGACACAACGCCATTCGATCCACGCACCCCGAAGGTGAAGGCGCGGTTGGCGGCGGTATTGCCGATCGCGGTGATCAGCAGCGCGACGAAGTTCGCCACCTGCGCGCCGGTCATGGGCTGCAACACCAGGTACAGCAGCATGTAGGCGAGCGTGGAGATCACGCCGACTATCGCGAACCGCACCACTTGCCCGACCATCCCCAACGGCACACCTGGCACCAGTGGTTCCCGTCCGACCGAGCGGCGCAGCTCGTCCAACGGCAGCGCGCCGGTGGTCAGCCCGCGCAGCAGTCGCCACACGCCGAGCAGGTCCTTGCGCGCGGTGTCGATGATGTCGACCCGGCTGTCCGGATCGTCGATCCAGTCGACCGGCACTTCGTGGATGCGCAGTCCGGCCCGCTCGGCGAGCACCAAGAGTTCGGTATCGAAGAACCATTCACCGTCTTGCACCAGCGGCAGCAGTCGCCGCGCCACATCGGTGCGCATCGCCTTGAAACCGCACTGGGCATCCGAAAAGCGCGCCTGCAGAGAGGCTTTCAGGATCAGGTTGTAGCAGCGCGAGATGATTTCGCGCTTGGGTCCGCGCACGACTCGCGACGCCGCGTCGAGCCGGGTGCCGATGGCCAGATCGGAGTGGCCCGAGATCAGCGGAGCGACCAAGGGCAGCAGCGCATTCAGGTCGGTGGACAGATCCACGTCCATGTACGCGACGACCTGGGCGTCGGAGTGCTCCCACACCGCGCGCAGCGCACGGCCCCGGCCCTTCGCGTCGAGGTGCACGACCCGCACGTCATCGAGTTCGTCCGCGAGCAGCTGGGCCACCTGCATGGTGTCGTCGGTGCTCGCGTTGTCGGCTACGGTGATCCGGGCCGGGAACGGGAATCCGTCGCGCAGGTAAGCGTGCAGCCGTCGCACACAGACGCCCAGGTCGGCCTCTTCGTTGTAGACGGGGATCACGACGTCCAGCACGGGCGTGATCACCGTTTCGGTCATTTCCGCCCGGTGCGCGGCGGTCGTCGATTCGGTCATGGTGACTACCCTCGCGAACCGCGCTGGCCCCTGGCTGGGCCCTACCTGTGAGGTTCCTGGGGACTGCGGCTAGCGCACTCGCCGGATCCGCAGCACGGTGTCGGTACGAAGCCCCACCTGCCCCTCCGGCCCGGTTACTTCCCGCTCGACCGCGTCCTTGGTCTCGACGTGCCAGTCCGTCCCGAGCGCAAGTCCGTCGATGACCTCATCCATGGTCGGGAAATGCACGTCATGGCGGTCCTCGATAAACGAAGGCCACCCCGCATGCCCCGCGATCAGCAAAACCCCGCCGACACCCACCGCCTCCGCGGCCCGCCGCAAAACCTTCGTCCGCTCGTCGTCCTGCGCCACCGGTGAATGGAAGAACTGCGCCGAAACCAGATCGAACTCACCGTCCGGAAACGATTGCGCCAGATCGTGTTCGGCGAACGTGATGCGCTCCCCGACACCTGCCTCGTCGGCATGCACTGCCGCTCGCCGCAGCGCTGTCACGGACACATCGACCGCGGTGACCCGCCATCCCCGTGCCGCAAGCCAAACAGCGTCCGCACCCTCACCACAGCCGAGGTCCAATGCGGTCCCCGGCTCGAGCTCCGCGGCCTCACGCACCAACAGCGGATTGGGATTGCCGGTCCAAATCTGATCCCGATCCTGATAAAACCCCTCCCAGAACTCCTGGGTGCCGGTTGCGGTGCCCTCGCCCATGTGTCGCTCCCATCGATATCGCGTATCTCGGCCCTGTTCGGATGATGTATGACCGACCCGCCATAACGCCAACTTTGTTGCCGTTTCGGCAAACGGGTCCGCTGAGGTGCGCGGCGGGGGTTGGTACGGTCGGATTCGTGATGCGCAGTGGGCGGGGAGTAGATGCGGGGACGCCCAGGCGGGTCGATGCTCGGACCGAGCGGTGGCGCGAGCACCGGGTGAAGGTTCGGGCCGAGTTCGTGGATGCGGCGTTTCGGGCGCTGGACAAATTCGGGCCCGAGGTGAGCATGGGGGATATCGCCAAGGAGGCCGGGGCGGCCAAGCCGAAGCTTTATCGGCACTTCGAGGATAAGACGGATCTGTACAACGCGATCGTCGACCGGGTGCGCGACATGCTGTGGGAGCGGATCGTTTCCAGTGCCGATCTGACCAATGATTCGGCGCGCGAATTGATTCGACGGGGCGCGGCCGAATATGTGCTCGTGGTATCCGAGCACCCCAATGTCTTCCGGTTCATGCTGCACAGCCACTTCACGCAGCGGGCCGATGAATCCGAGCGGGCACTGCAGTCGGCTCGGCAATCGGCCAAGCGGGCCGCGGACCTGTTCACCGGACTGCTCGCCGACAAATCCGTCGAAGTGTCCAGCGTCGAACTCGTCAACTATTCGGTATTCGGTGCGGTGGCCTCGGCCACCGACTGGTGGCTGGGCGTGAACCGGCTACAGGCACACACAATGCCCAGCGAGAAATTCGTCGCCTACCTGGCCGAGATCATCTCCGCACTGGCCGAGGCCAATGCGCGGCTCAACGGCATCCGCATCGACGCGGACCAACCGCTGCACCTCGCATTCGCCAGCGACTGATCTGTACCCACCGGTGGCACCGACCGCGAGCGCGCCATTAGCGGTCGGCTCTCGCATCCACTTCGAACCACATCGTTCTCGTCAACCGCATCGTCGAGGCCAACGGTGTCTGCGATGCCCACAGTATGACCCCACCCACCGACAAGTTTCGGCGGTCAGGAATGGGACAGACGCCAGAGCGGGGAGACGGGGCCGTGGCCTGCGCCGAGGTCATACGAGGCGGCCAGGCAGCGGTAGGTCCAGTCCTTGGCGAATTCGACGGCATCGGGAACCGAGTAACCGTTGGCGAGGGCGCATGCGATGGCCGCGGCCAAGGTGTCGCCGCCGCCGTGGTCGTTGCCGGTGGTGATTCGCGGGGCGGTGAATTCCAGGAAACGATCGCCGTCGAAGAGCAGATCGGTGCTCACGGTCGAGGATCGCAGATGGCCGCCCTTGACGATCGCCCATTGCGCCCCGAGCTTGTGCAGCGCCTGCGCCGCCTGCCGCGCCGAAGCATCGTCGACGACCTCGATTCCGGTGATCAGCCGTACCTCGTCGAGATTCGGTGTCACCACCGTGGCCAGCGGAATCAGCGTGTGCCGCACCGCGTCCAGCGCCTCCTCGTGCAGCAGCGGATCGCCGTGCATGGATGCCGCGACCGGATCGACCACCAGCGGCGTCCGATCCCTGCCGATCCCGACTTCCTGACACACCGCCGCGACCGACTCGATGATCGCGGTAGAGGCCAACATGCCGGTCTTGGCCGCCCCGACCCCGATATCCCCGACCACGGACCGCACCTGGTCGGCCACGACCTGCGGCGGAATCTCGTGGAACCCGCTCACCCCGACCGAGTTCTGCACCGTCACCGCGGCCACGGCCACACAAGCGTGCACCCCGCACAGAGCCATGGTTCGCGAATCGGCCTGGATGCCCGCGCCGCCGCCGGAGTCGGTCCCGGCGATAGTGAGGACGCGAACCGGGGTCTGCCCGTCGGGCACGAGCGGCAGGAATTTCACATCCCAGACCCTACTCAGCGTCGCCCCGACCATTCCGATCTGCCCGATCGCATACCTGTGCGGTGCACCGGTATGCGCGTTGGATCGTAGGAGTGTCCCTCACCCTGCACTGGTTTCTGTCGACCAATGGCGACAGCCGCACTGTCGTCGGTGGTCACGGTGCGAACGCAACGCACTGCGCGGGCGAGCGTCCGCCCATCGCGGACTACCTCGGTCAGCTCGCGACGGCCGCCGAGACGCTCGGCTTCGACGCGGTCCTGACCCCGACCGACGCAGGGTGCGAGGACGCGTGGCTCACCACCGCGCGCTATGTCCGCACCGGCGAAAAGCCGGAAGTCGGGCGTCTGGAAGTCGTGTCGTCCTGATGGCGGTATCCACTGAACCGGTCCGTGTGCACCGCTTCACCCGAAATCTATTGCCGCTATTGTCGGTTGCCGTCTTCCTGATCGTGTGGCAACTCGTCGCGGCGGCCGGAATCTGGAGCGAAACCTTTGTGCCGCATCCGATTACGGTGTGGCGGGCGGCCATAGACCTTTCGACGACGCACGACGGCGTTCGTGGTTACCAGGGCTATCTGCTGTGGGAACACCTTTATATGACGCTGCGTCGGGTGCTCGCGGGCGTCGTGGTCGGTGTCGCTATCGGTGTCGCGCTCGGTGTCGCCATGGGAACCATCGGCTGGTTGCGCAGCATTCTCGAGCCGTGGCTCACCTTCCTGCGAACCCTGCCGCCGCTGGCCTACTTCTTCCTGCTGGTGATCTGGCTCGGCATCGACGAAGCGCCGAAGGTCACCCTGCTGGCGCTCGCGGCACTGCCCGCGGCGGCGATTGCCACCACAACGGCGGTGGCGGCCGCGCCGATCGGATTGGTCGAGTCCGCGCGAGCGCTGGGCGCGACTCGCGCGCAGGTGATTCGCGATGTGGTGTTCCCGGCCGCGCTGCCCGAAACCTTCACCGGTGTGCGGCTCGCGGTCGGCATGGCGTATTCGTCGGTCGTCGCCGCGGAGCTGTTCAACGGCCTGCCCGGCATCGGCGGCGTGGTGAAGGACGCGAGCAATTACAACAACACCCCCGTTGTGCTGGTCGGCATTGCCGCGATCGGAATTTCGGGATTGGTCATCGATGGCCTGCTGCGCGCGGTGGAACGCCGCGCGGTGCCGTGGAGAGGAAAGATATGAGTTCCCAGTCGTTTTCCAGACGCGTCGTGCGCGCGGTGGCCGCCGCGGCCATCGGTGCGGTGGCCTTCGCCGGATGCGCCGTCGACCACTCCGGCACCGATGCCAGCAAGCCGACCATTCGCATTGCGTACCAAAGCTTTCCGAGCGGTGACCTGGTCGTGAAGAACAATCGGTGGCTGGAGACCGAACTGCCCGGCTACAACATCAAATGGACGAAATTCGACTCCGGCGCCGATGTGAACACCGCCTTCATCGCCGAACAGGTCGACTTCGGCGCATTGGGTTCCAGCCCGGTGGCCCGCGGTCTGTCCGCGCCGCTGAATATTCCGTATCAGGTCGCCTTCGTGCTCGATGTCGCGGGCGACAATGAAGCGCTAGTGGCGCGCAATGGAACCGGCATCGAATCGATCGCCGACCTGAAGGGCAAGCGCATCGGCACCGCCTTCGCCTCGACCGCGCACTACAGCCTGCTCGCCGCGCTGGATCGAAACAGGTTGAGCGCCAATGATGTCAAGCTCGTCGATCTGCAACCGCAGGCATCGCTGGCGGCCTGGGAGCGCGGCGATGTCGATGCCGTCTACACCTGGCTGCCCACCCTGGACCAGCTGCGCAAGAGCGGCAAAACCCTGATCACCAGTCGCGAACTCGCGACCGCGGGCAAGCCGACCCTCGACCTGGGCGTGGTCTCCAAGGAATTCGCCCAAGCCCATCCCGATGTGGTCGATACCTGGCGCAAGGTGCAGGCACGCGCACTGGACACGATCAAGAACCGTCCCGACGAGGCGGCGAAGGCGGTATCGGCCGAAATCGGTCTCAGCACGCAGGATGCCGCGCAGCAGTTGGGGCAGGGCGTATTCCTGACAAAGGAACAGCTCACCTCCAAGGAGTGGCTCGGCACCGAGGGCGCGGTCGGCGATATCGCGGTGAGTCTGCGGAGTGCGGCCGAATTCCTGGTGGCGCAGAAGCAGATTCCGGCTGCGCCGTCGCAGGAGGCGATTCGAGACGGCATCTATGTCAAGGGATTGCCCAGTGTCCTCGGCAGCTGAAGAACTCACGGTGACGGCTGAACTGCCGATCACTGAGGGTGGCATCGTAATTCGCAATGTCTCGCACCGCTACGGCCGCGGCGCGCAAGCGGTCACCGCGGTCGGGCCGATCGATCTCGACGTGCCGCCGGGCGAATTCCTGGTCCTCGTAGGCGCATCCGGCTGCGGCAAAAGCACCCTGCTTCGCCTGATCGCGGGCTTCGAAACCGCGACCGAGGGCAGTATCGAGGTCTCCGGCGCGACACCGGTGCCGGGTAGATCCGGCGGCATGGTCTTCCAGCAGCCGCGGCTGTTTCCATGGAAGACCGTCGGCGGCAATATCGATCTGGCATTGAAATACGCAGGGGTGCAGCGTGATCGACGTGCTGAGCGCCGAGTGGACCTGCTGCACCGGGTCGGACTCGACGGCACTGCGGGCCGCCGGATCTGGGAAATATCCGGCGGACAACAGCAGCGCGTCGCCATCGCCCGAGCACTCGCGGCCGAGCACTCGCTGCTGCTGCTCGACGAACCATTCGCCGCACTCGACGCCCTCACCAGGGAACGTCTGCAAGACGATCTGCGCCGCGTGGGACAGGGGCGCACCGCGGTCTTCGTCACCCATAGCGCGGATGAGGCGGCCTTCCTCGGTTCGCGGGTGGTGGTGCTCACCAAACGGCCGGGGCGGATCGCCCTCGACCTCCCGGTGGACCTGCCGCGCACCGGTGTCGACGCGGACGAACTGCGCGCCTCTCCTGAGTTCGCCGCACTGCGTCGCGAGATCGGCCTTGCGGTGAAATCGGCGGCCGCCTGAATGTATCTAAATGAAAACCATTATCATTAAGGAGTGACCACTTCATCGCCCCCTGACCTGCTGCCCGTCACCGTGCTCTCCGGCTTCCTGGGCGCGGGCAAGACGACCCTGCTCAACCACATCCTGGCCAATCGGGACGGTCGCCGCGTCGCGGTCATCGTCAATGACATGAGCGAGGTCAATATCGATGCCGCGCTGGTCGCCGGGCAGGGCCACCTCGATCGCACCGAGGAGAAGTTGGTCGAACTGACCAATGGCTGCATCTGCTGCACACTGCGCGAGGATCTGATCGAGGCGGTGGGCAGGCTCGCTCGCGAGGGCCGCTTCGATCAGTTGGTCATCGAATCGACGGGCATCTCCGAGCCGATGCCGGTCGCCGCGACCTTCGACTGGGAATTCGAGGACGGCTTCAAACTCGGCGATATCGCTCGGCTGGACACCATGGTCACCGTGGTGGACGCCTCGACCTTCCTCGCCGAAATCGCCCGCGGGCAGGCCCTCGCCGAGCGGAATCTCGAAGCGGGCGAAGGCGATACGCGCACCATCGCCGACTTGCTCGTCGATCAGGTCGAATTCGCCGATGTCCTGCTGATCAATAAGACCGACCTGGTCAGTGCCAATGCCGCAGGAACCGTGGAAGCCACTGTGCGACGGCTGAATCCGCGCGCTCACGTGCTGCGCACCGAGAAAGGAGCGGTCGATCTCGCGGAAGTCCTCGCGACCGGCCGCTACAACCCCGTCGTCGCCGCCGAATCCGATGGCTGGGCCGAGGAACTGGCGGGCGGCCATACCCCGGAAACCGAGGAATACGGCATCCGCAGCCTCACCTACACCGCCGAGCGCCCCTTCCACCCGGAACGCCTCGCCGACGTCCTCGCCCAACTCCGAGGCATGTTGCGCAGCAAGGGTTTCTGCTGGCTCGCCAGCCGCCCCGAACTCGCCGCCATCTGGTCCCAAGCCGGGCCCAACCTGACCTTCGAACCCGCCGCCTGGTGGTCCGCCCTCGAAGTCCCCGCAGGCCAGGAAATAGTCTTCATCGGCATAAAACTCGACACCACCCACATCCGGACCCTCCTCGATACCGCCCTCCTCACCGACGACGAACTCAGCGCGGGCCCCACCACCTGGACCACCTACCCCGACCCCTTCCCCTCCTGGGGCGCCCTCCACCAGCACTGACCTGGACAGCTGCTCTCCATGCAGGGCAAACGTCGAGCGCCCGCCACCAGTACATTTCCGGTCACTAGTTGGAGATGCCGGGGGACTGGTGGATGTAGGTGGGGTCGGTGAGTTGGGTGAGCATGAAGGCGGCGATGTCGGCGCGGGCAATTTTGAGGGACAGGCCCTTGGCGTCGGCGGGGAAGCCTTGGCGGTAGGCGTCGGTGCGGGGGCCGTCGGTGAAGGCGCTCGGGCGGACGATGGTCCAGTCGAGGTTGCTGGCGCGGACGTATTTTTCCTGCTCGACGTGGTCGGCGTAGGCCGCGCGCAGCAGCATACCGAACATCACGTACTTCCAGAGGAAGTTCAGGTTGCCGCGGCTGTCGCCGACGCCGAGGGTGGTCTGGCAGATCAGGCGCCGCACCCCGGTCCGGTTCATCGCCTCGAGCACCGCACGGGTGCCTTCGGCCCGGATGACGCCCTTGCGGCCCGCGCCCAGCGAGATCAGTATCGCGTCCTGTCCGGCAACGGCCCGCTCCACCGAATTCGTATCGAGCACATCGCCCTCGACGATGTGCAGCCGCTCGTGCCGCTGCTGCACACTCGCCGCATTGCGAGTAAAGGCGGTGACCTCGTGGCCCTGTTCGAGCGCCTGCTCGACGACCAGCCGACCGACGGTGCCAGTGGCTCCGAAGACTGTGATGCGCATGATGTTCTCCTGTGTTGAAAGTTGTTGTGCTGTTGGTGAATCCAGTACATCAACGGAGAACGAGACGAACCATGGCCGTGCGTCTCGAGAACATACGCACGTGTCTACGCCCGCGCCCCGAAACCGGGACGCGGGCTGATGAACAGCGGTACTGAGCTGATCAGCGGTACTGGGCGAAGAACTCTGTGATCTCACCGGCCATCAAGGCGGGCGCGGCGTGGTGCAGGTAGTGGGTGTACACGTCATGGGTCTTCCAGGACACGATATTGGCGTGATCGCGGTCGGCGAACCGGCGGATTCCGTGGAAATCACCGTTCGATCCGGACAATGCCAGCGGCACCGTGGTCGGTTCGGTCGGCTGCTGCGCCTTGGCCTTCTCGAAGTAGTGCCGAATCGCGGAACCAGCGGTGCCGGTGAGCCAATGGATCGCGATATTCGTGAGCACGAATTCGTCGTCCAGGTCCGGACCGAGCAGCTGGCTGTTCCAGCCGACCAGCCCGGTCGGCGAATCCATCAGCGCATGCGCCAGCGTCTGCGGCTGCTGCGACTGCAGGATATTGAAGCCCATCTTGTTTTTGACGAACCAATCCAGCGTCGCCAGTGACTGCTGCTCGTCCTCGGTGAGGTCGGCCAGTTCCGCCGGATCGCCCGACGGGAACGAGTACACCTGCGAAACCTGAATGCCGACAACGCTTTCCGGCGCCACCCGACCGAGTTCCGGCGAGATCTGCGCGCCACCGTCATTGCCGACGGCGCCGTACTTCGCATACCCGAGCCGCCGCATCAGCTCGGCCCAGGCCTTGGCGATGCGCTGATCGTTCCAGCCGGATTCCGTTGTCGGACCGGAGAATCCGTAGCCCGGCACCGACGGAATGACCAAATCGAATCCGGCCGCCGTCAACGGCTCGATGACACCCAGGAATTCGACGAACGTGCCGGGCCACCCGTGGGTCAGGATCAGCGGAAAGGCGTTGTCCTGCCGCGCCTTCACGTGCAGGAAGTGGATGTTCTGCCCGTCGATCTCGGTGCTGAACTGCGGGTAGGCGTTCAGTTTCGCCTCGATCTCGCGCCAGTCGAACCCGTCGCGCCAGTAGTTCACCAGATGCCGCACCCGATCCACGCTCACCCCGTAGGTGTCATCCGAACCCGGAATCTGATCTGCCCAGCGGGTGCGGGCCAGCCGGTTCTGCAGGTCGTCCAGCTCGGCCTGGTCGATGTGGATGGTGAAGGGGGTGATGGCGTTCATTTCTACTCCTTGTGAAACGGAATGCTTCGTTCTGTTTAAACAGTATCAGAACGGATCATTCCGTTTCAAGTGCTATTCTGAACTCATGCCGAAAACAGCCGATACCCCAGCTCAAAAGGGTCTGCCCGGGCGCAAGGCGCAGGCCGCCCGCAATGATGGGCTCATCCTCGAGGCCGCCCGCGCGGTCTTCCTCGCCGATGCCAATGCCCCCATCGCCGCCGTCGCCGAGCGCGCGGGAGTGGGCATCAGCGCCCTCTATCGCCGCTATCCGAGCAAGGAGGTGCTGCTGCGCACCCTCTGCCAACAAGGTCTACGCCGCTATAACGCCGAAGCAGATGCCGCACTGGAGGATTCGGACGGCTGGCGCGGTCTGGTCGGATTCCTGGAACGGGTAGTCGACGCGGATGTGCACTCGTTGGCGGTACATCTGGCTGGCACTTTCACCCCGGATGAGTCGATTCTTCCGGATGTCACGCATTCGGGTGAGGTCACCGAAGAACTGGTGCGGCGGGCTCACGCGTCCGGTCGGCTGCGCGCGGATGTCAATGCCAACGACCTCGGTCTAGTCCTGGAAGCGTGCGCGGCCATCGCCATGCCGGACCAGGCCCGAACCGCGGAACTACGCAGGCGCGTGCTGGCCATGTTGATCGCGGGTCTCTCCGGAAAAGGTGAACTGCCCGGTCCGCCGCCGCAGGCGGGCGAATTCGCATGGCGCTGGCAACCGCGCGAGTAACGCCGATGAGATCTGCTACGGCTCAGGCGGTGGATGTCCATGGTGCGCCGGGACGGGACAGGGGGCGGATCGCGCGGCCGTCGACCCATGCGGTCCAGCCGTTGTTGCAGGCGATTTGCGCCCAGTCCCCGGCGCGGCCGAGGATCTGCAGTTCGACGCCGGGATCGATGCTCGAGATCGGATCGAGGCTCGGATCGGGCGCGGCCCAGGCGTCCAACCCGCCCTCGGGCACCAGGTGGGTCGGGTACCAGAGGGCGGCGAGGGGTTCGATGGCGCGGCCGTCGACCCATGCGGTCCAGCCGTTGTTGCAGGCGATATGTGCCCAGTCGCCGGAGCGCTCCAGGATCTGGAGTTCGACGCGCGGATCGATGCGGGCGACGGGTGGTCGAGTCGAGTCGGGAGTGGCCCATGCGGGCATGCCGTTGGCGGGCACCTGGTGGGTCGGATGAAATGCCGGTGTGCCGCCGCGCTGGACCTCCGGCACGATATCCGTGGGTACGGCGGATGCGTCCAATGCCGGTATGCCACCGGCGAACGGCTTGACCACGGCGGGATCCAGCACATCGCGCACCAGTCGGAGCGCGACTTCGGTTGTGGTCTCGAATAATTCGGCACGCGGGTTGCGCGCCGTCAGCTCGCGCCAGCATGCGAACCGGGTCGAGAACGTGGAACGGAACACCGTGAAATGGGCGAGTGTGTCCTGTTTCGTTGCCGCACTTGACATTACGACAATTCTCCCGATCGTCAACAGTTGACCGAACGACCGCGCCACCGCGATTCCGGCATCGGTGAATCGGTAGCTACCGAGCGCCTCCAGTCGAACAAGGCCGAGCGACGCCAGCCTGGCCAGTCCCTCCGGCATCCGACCGGCCGCCGCCGCGAGTGATATCGGTGTCGCGCCCTGTGCGGCGGACAAGGCCCAACGGGTGTCGCCGGAGGCCAGCCCCTTGGCGAGTTGCTCCTCCAGCTCGAGCGCCCGCAGTTCGAGTGGTCCGGGCGCGACGTTTCGACGCAGGACCCCGGCCAGGCGGGCCTCTTGGGCCGCATCGGCGGCGGCGAGCAGTGCGGCGAATGTGATGAGATCGAGGTCGATCGGCGGTGATGCGAATCCGGGGCCGTAGGAACTGAGATCGAGCAGCTGGTCGACCAGCATGGTGGCCTGGGTGAGCGTTGGCACGACGGTGAAGTCGAAGCCGCCGTCGGTCTCGGTCTGCATGACGAAGGTGTCGTCTTCGTCCCCGCGCAGCACCAGCGCAGCTGTCCAGTGGTCCTGCCCGACGTGGTTGGCGGTGATGGCGGTGGTGTGGGCGGGCTCGGCGGCGATCCGTAGTGCTCCCGTCGCGGGTCCGGTGAGTCGGTCGTCCGCTTCGAGCAGTCCGGTGTCCCGCAGCGCCGCCACCGGGTCGTTCGGCGGGGTCGTCAGCGGCAGGGCGGACTGCGGTCCAGCCTTCAGCTCGGCGATGGACAAGGCCGCGGCGAGTTGGTCCGGGGCCAGTCGGAAGCGCATCAACATCGTCGACTCCTTCCCGCGCCCGGGTTCTTGGGTCGACCGAATCACATTTATGGTTTCACATGCGGCGATTGCTCAGCAACATGCCGTCTGAGGTCTCGACCTGCGAAGTTTCGGACCGGGTTGCCCGCTTGGATCTGCCGCGCAACCCGCTCCGGTAGGGGCCGGATGCAGCCGAGCTAGCGCGGTGCCAGAAACAGCGTCTGGGTGCTTCGGCCGAGCGGGCCCTTTTCATCGAAGAGCGACGACTCGGCCAAGCCGATGCCGTGCGGTTGCGGATAGGTCGCGGCATCCAGGCAGACCCATTCGCCGACCGGCTGTCGGTGCAGGGTGACGGTGAGATCGGTATTGATGAACAGGTATTGGTGCCAATCCAGCACCCGGCTGACACCATTGCCCGAATCCGCCGCGGCGAGAGTACGTTCCAGCGGACTCGGCGTGGTACCCGCGACGATCGGATACTTCAGCCGGATCCAGCAGATCGCCGGGCCGGGATCTTCGAAGGACCCGGTGACGAAGCGGTAGTCGATACCGGTGTGAAACCCGATGGACTGCGTCGACGGAAAGTGCGAGGTCACCGCCTGATCCGGTCCGGGACGGACACCGCTCGGCAGGAACTGCTCGGGCAGTTCGAGTTCCGGCTCGGCGAGCTTGAATCGCCAGGCATTCGCTCGCATGACCGGTCCGTGATCGGTGGACAGGGTCGCCTCGATCAGCTCCACACTGCGTCCCGGGCGGCCCACCCGGGCCGTCACCGTCAGCGGCTCCAAGGGAACCGGGCCAAGGATTTCCACCGCGACCCGCCCGATCTGGAATCCGGCTCGCGGCTCACACCGCTCGATGGCGTGCCCGAGTAGCGCCGATGGTGGTCCGGCATGCTGGGCGTCGGGTGACCACGGACCGCGGGTCAGTTCGGTAGAGACGAACCGATTCGGATTCGCCGGATCTGGGATGTAGAAGGCGTCGGTCACGTCGTTGTCCCGTTCCGCTGGGTTGTTCGTACGGTTAACGATTCTGCTACGACGCTACTCGGCGGCGATCGGCCGCCACCGCTATGCCCGGCCGAAGGTGAGGGCGACATTGTGGCCGCCGAAGCCGAACGAGTTGTTGAGTGCGAAATCGATGCGCTGCTCGCGGGGCGTGCCCGCCACGATATCGAGGTCGATCCCCAGATCCCGATTGTCGAGATTCAATGTGGGCGGGACGATTTGGTCGCGCAGTGTCAACATGGTGAGGATCGATTCGAGCGCACCGACCGCGCCGATCGAATGGCCGAGTGCGGATTTGGGCGCGTAGACCGAGGCCTCCGGGGTGACCGCGGTGATGGCATTGGCTTCCGACGCGTCACCGATCGAGGTCGAGGTGGCGTGCGCATTGACGTGCTGAATATCCGAAACCCGAAGTCCGGCAGTGCATATCGCCTTGCGCATGGCGCGCGCCGCACCGATGCCTTCCGGTTCCGAGGCGACGATGTGATAGGCGTCGGAGGTGATCCCAGCGCCGAGCACGCGGCCGTGAATCCGCGCGCCGCGCGCCCGCGCATGCCGCTCGGACTCCAGCACCAGAAGCGCCCCCGCCTCACCGAAGACGAACCCGTCGCGATCCCGGTCGAATGGTCGCGATGCCCGCTCCGGTTCGTCATTGCGCGTGCTCATCGCCCGCATCATGGCGAAACTCGCGATCGGCACCGCATCGATATGCCCCTCGACACCACCGGCCACCACGACATCGGCCTCGCCGGTGGTGATCAGCCGCCAGCCGTGCGCGATCGCCTCCGAACCGGATGAGCAGGCCGAGACGGGCGCGAAAACCCCTGCCTTGGCACCGATTTCGAGCCCGACCGTCGCGGCCGGACCATTCGGCATCACCATCGGCACCGACATCGGCGACACCTTGCGATAGCCGCCGTCGCGCATCGAATCGACGGCATTGATCAGCGCATCGCCGCCGCCGAGACCGGTGCCGATGACGACCGCGAGCCGCTCGCCCTCCACCTCGGGCGCACCCGCCTTACGCCAGACCTGGCGGCCGAGCACCAGGGCCATCTGCTCGACATAGGAGTGGCGGCGCTGTTCGACGCGGGTGAGCTGATCACCCGGCTGTGACTTCAACTTGCCGCCGATGCGGACCGGCAGATCGTATTCGGCCACGAAATCGTCCGCGAGCATGCCGATGCCGCTGCGCCCGGCGAGCAGCCCGGACCAGGTCGCGTCGACGTCATCGGCGAGCGATGTGGTCGCGGCGACCGCGGTGACCACGACGGCCGGGCGAGTTTCTGAAGCGATTGTTACAGTCACGATGTCATGAATACCTGTACCAATCGCTACAGTCAACTCATGGCCCGTCCCCTCGACCACGCGAAACGCGCCGACCTGCTGGCCGGTGTCGTCGAATACATCGCCGCCCACGGCCTCGGCGATCTGTCGCTGCGCCCGCTCGCCGCGGAACTCGGTACCAGCTCGCGCATGCTGATCCACTACTTCAACACCAAGGAAGAACTGCTGGTACAGGCGCTGACAACGCAGCGTCCGGATATTGCCGCGGTCTTCGCGGGGGTCCGGGATGCGGCTTCGCTGCGCGAGCGGCTCGCCGAATTCTGTGCGGTGAATATCGCGGGGGAGGCCACGACGAGTGTGCGGGTGCTGTTGCAGGTGCTGGGGGCGGCGTGCGTGCCGGGTAGTCCCTATGCCGAATATGCGAATGCCGCGATCGCGACCTTCATCGGCACGCTGACCGATGCCCTGCGTCGAATCGAATCCATCGATGACCCGGAAGTCGTTGCCACACTATTGGTTTCGGGGCTGCGCGGCATCATCCAGGATCGACTGATCACCGGTGATGTGGAGCGCACCGATCGGGCTGCGCGCAGGTTGATCGACCAAACCATCCGTTAGGCACCATATTTCGATCCGCTGATGTGTGGTGGCAAACGAAAACCCCTGTGTCGGCCGCACTTTACAATGTGCGGCCGACACAGGGTATTCGATCGGGCTGCGTCAGGCGAGAGCAATCACGGCGCAGAGTGCGGCGACGGCGATGAACTGCAGCGCTACCCGGCCATTGATGACGCTGTTCCACTTATCCTGCAGCGCACGGGCATTCGCCGGAATGACGCCGGAGTGCGCGGCAGCGGTCTGCTGGGTGTTCACCGGCTTCGCGACCCGAACATAGATTCCGAGCCAGGTCACCAGCGCCACCACGGCGATACCCGCCGCGATCGCCGCCGCCGCGTGGCCGCCGATGGCCGCGAGAGCCGTTGCCGCAACGGCGGTTACCACACCGCTGATGCCGACGATCGGCATCCTGCGGTCACCGTAGTAGTGCCCCCACCCCGCCGACATGGTCACGGTCCGGTCGTCCAGCTTGTCGTACACCGACCGTGTGATCAGGGCGAAGCAGGCGTCGGTGCCGTAGACGACGGCGTTGGCCAGGATCGAGACGATGGCGACGACCTGGATGACAGTGGTGATCATGAGTTCTTCCGTTCTCTGCTTGTAGCGTTGTTAGAGAATCTAGCAGTGCTAGATCAACGAGTCAACCGATATCCCGACGGTCTTGCGGTGCTGTGTGGGCACCTGCTGCTAGTGGGACGGAACGGTCGCGGCGACCTCGCGCCGCGCCTAGCGGCTGATTGCGGGAAGGGCTGACGACACCTCGCACATCTCGTCGCGGCAGTGGCGGTGTGGTTGGTGCCGTGAATCAGTCCGATACGGCATCCGGGTGCGTGTGCTCGAACAGCCGAATCAACATGTCCCCCAGCATTTTTCGCTCCTCCGGACGGAGCGGAGCGAGAATCTCATCTCGTATTCGGCCCGCCTCCTTGTCGAGGGTCCGCAGCAAAGTCCGACCGGCCCTGGTGATCCGCACCGATATTCGACGACGATCAGCTGGATCGCGCGTGCGTTCGACCTGACCGGCGCTGGCCAATTCGTCGACGATCTTCGCCACATCGCTCGGATGGATATCGAGCCGAATCCCCAGATCGCGCTGCGCATGCGGCCCGAAATCGGCGAGTGCGGCGAGTACGGCCATATGCCACAGCCGAAGTCCGCGCTCCGCGAGCCGATCGGCGAGCCGTCCCCGCGCGAGCTTGCCCACCCGGGACAGCAGATAGGTCTCGAGCCCGAGCAGGCTCGGCGGAAGTGCGCGCGCGGAATCCATGCGCAAATTATAGGGTGAAACCTATGATAGGTCAGCACCTACTAAAAGAGGAGACAGCGTGGACGCCCTGTACCCGAGATTGCTCGTCACTCATTTCGCCGAATGCTTCGACTTCTACAATGCCGTCCTGCCGCAGCTCATCGGCGCGAAGCTGATCAAAGGAACCGCGGCGGGCCCCTACGCGAACTGGGATGTCGACGACCAAGCGGTACTCGTGCTCTTCGACCGCGGCGCGATGTCCGAAGTCGTCGGCACCACCGAACTGCCCGTCACCGCCGCACCCGCGCAAGACGCCGTGATGTTCGTCTGCCGAGTGCCCGACGTCGACGCGGGCCTCGACCTGTGCCTGCGCAACGGCGCGACGCTGGCCGCGGCCGCGGCCGATCGACCGAACTGGGGCCCGAACCTGCGCTCGGCCCACCTGCGCGATCCGGCAGGTACCCTGATCGAGCTCCAGTCCTACTGACGGGCGATGAATTCCGTCCGCCAGCACCGTCGGCACTAACACAGGCACACCGATCGGGAGGACCACCATGCAGAAGATCGTCACGAACCTCTGGTACGACACTCAGGCCGAGGAGGCCGCCGAGTTCTACTGCTCGCTGTTCGAGGATTCCAAGATCACCAATGTCGTGCCCTACTCCGAGGTGGGGCCGCGCGAAGCCGGGCTCACCATGCTCGTCGATTTCGAACTCAACGGACAGAAGTTCACCGCCATCAACGGCGGCGGCGACTACCACTACACCCACGCGATGTCGCTGCTGGTCAACTGCGAGAGCCAGGACGAGGTCGACCGGCTGTGGACGGCACTGCTCGCCGACGGCGGCCAGCCGATCGAATGTGGTTGGCTCAACGACAAATACGGTATTCCCTGGCAGATCTGGCCCGTCGAAGCCGACAGCCTGCTGAACAGTACCGATCGCGCGGCCGCGAACCGCGCCATGCAGGCGATGCTCGGAATGCAGAAGATCGATCTGCAAGGCATGCGCGACGCTTACGAGGGCAAGATCAGCTGATCTGCCAGGAGCCGACCTCGCGGTATCCGGAGTTGTAGATCGCGGAGCTGTCACCCTCGGTGATCTGGTAGTGCTTCATATTGCCGCCCCAATAGCGCAGGATCCGGCCGAGCTCGTCGGCGAGATCGGCCGGTGCCGCCACGCCTTCGGGCAGGACGTCCAGATCTACCTCCAGGGTGAATTTCACCCTGAGGAATCTACCGGCGCCCGTTCGCGCCTCGGGCGGTTCGCTGTATGTTCCTCCGATCGCCCGGCGGGGCGCGCAGATGGAAAGGTATCGTCGGGCGGGAAAATTCACACACCAACGGGGGCTCGCACCAGCGGGCTGAGAGGACGGCTAGCCCATTCGGGCGTTCAGGGCTGTCGACCGTATGAACCTGACCGGGTAATGCCGGCGTAGGGAGGAAATTCATGGGCACACCTGTCGATTCCGTGACCACCGGACCGATCGAAGGCAGCGTCAAGCACTATCAAGAGGTCGATGACCTGCGCATTCCGGTGCGTCGGATCAATCTGACCAATGGTGAGCACTTCGACGTCTACGACACCTCGGGCCCGTACACCGACGAAACGGCGACCATCGATCTCGAGGCCGGTCTACCGAAGTTGCGCGACCGCTGGACAAAGCCCGAGGTCGACGGTCCGCCGACCCAGCTGGCCTGGGCACGCCGGGGCATCATCACCCCCGAGATGCGCTTCATCGCCGCACGCGAGGGCGTCACGCCGGAGCTGGTACGCGACGAGGTCGCCGCGGGGCGCGCGGTCATCCCGGCCAACCACAAGCATCCGGAGCTGGAGCCGACCATTATCGGCAAGAAGTTCCTGGTGAAGATCAATGCCAATATCGGCAATTCGGCCGTGTCCTCCTCGATCGCGGAGGAGGTGGAGAAGATGGTGTGGGCCACCCGCTGGGGCGCGGACACCATCATGGACCTGTCCACCGGCAAGAACATTCACGAGACGCGCGAATGGATCCTGCGCAACTCGCCCGTCCCGGTCGGCACCGTGCCGATCTATCAGGCGTTGGAGAAGGTGAACGGTGATCCGACCGCGCTCACCTGGGAGATCTACCGCGACACCGTGATCGAGCAGTGCGAGCAGGGCGTCGACTATATGACCGTGCACGCCGGTGTGCTGCTGCGCTATGTGCCGCTGACCGCCAAGCGGGTCACCGGCATCGTCTCGCGCGGCGGATCCATCATGGCCGCATGGTGTTTGGCGCATCATCAGGAGTCGTTCCTGTACACCAACTTCGCCGAACTCTGCGAGATCCTGGCGAAGTACGACGTGACCTTCTCCCTCGGTGACGGTCTGCGTCCCGGCTCCATCGCCGATGCCAATGACGAGGCCCAGTTCGCCGAGCTGCGCACCCTCGGTGAGCTGACCAAGATCGCGAAATCGCATGGTGTGCAGGTCATGATCGAGGGGCCCGGTCACGTGCCGATGCACAAGATCGTGGAGAACGTACGGCTGGAAGAGGAGCTGTGTGAGGAGGCGCCGTTCTACACCCTCGGCCCGCTGGCCACCGATATCGCACCGGCCTACGACCACATCACCTCGGCCATCGGCGCGGCGATCATCGCCCAGGCGGGCACCGCCATGCTCTGCTACGTCACTCCCAAGGAACACCTCGGCCTGCCCAACCGCGACGACGTCAAGGTCGGCGTGATCACCTACAAGATCGCCGCGCACGCCGCCGACCTCGCCAAAGGCCATCCGCGCGCGCAGGACCGCGATAACGAGTTGTCCAAGGCCCGGTTCGAATTCCGCTGGCGCGACCAGTTCGCGCTCTCGCTCGATCCGGATACCGCCCGCGAGTACCACGACGAAACCCTCCCCGCCGAACCCGCCAAGACCGCGCACTTCTGCTCCATGTGCGGACCGAAGTTCTGCTCCATGCGCATCTCCGCCGACGTGCGGGAATACGCCGCGCGCCAAGGACTTACCGAGACCGAAGCGCTGAAAGCCGGTATGGCGGAGAAGTCCGCCGAATTCGCCGACCACGGCGCGCAGGTGTACCTGCCGGTCGTGTCGTAAAAATGGCGATAGCCCCGGACCAAGGGGTGGTCCGGGGCTTCATTCAGGAAGATACACGAAGAATCCGCCGCTCAGGAGTGGATTCGCACAATCGATGTCGACCAGTTGCGAGCTCAGCGTTCGCGCGGTCCGATCGGGAAACCGAGGGCCCCGAAGGTCGCGTTGAGATTGATCTCGATCTGGGTGAGCAGGGCATTGAAATCGGCGAGCATGGAAACCACGTTCTCGGTGCGGCAGCCGACCTGATCCGGTGCGTTGGGGGCCAGGCGGGCCTTCAACCAGTTGAAGGTGTCGGCCATGCCGAGCGACGGGAGGGTCAGGTGCTCGCTGAGGTGGTCGCGCTTGTAGACGATCGACGCGCCGTCCGCGCACCACCGCTGGTTCAGGCGATCGGTGGTCCAGATCGGGACGGCCTCGTCCAGCACGCCCTGATAGATGAACAGCGGCGCGGTCGGGGTGTGCCTGCCGAGCACGGTCGCGTCGAAAACCTCGCGAATTTCCGGTAGTGCGAGGTACTGCGCGATCGGAATCGTCAGTATCCGTTGGTAATCGGTGAACATCTGGGTCAGCGCATTGCGTGGCAGGCACTGCGAGTTGGTCCTGTTCATCAGCGCCTTGCCTTCGGGCGTGAGGTACTGATCGGTCACCTCACGGAACTTCGGGTAGGCGTTGTAGAGCGAGGAGACGCCGATGCCGATGAGGCTGGAAAACATGGATCCATTGACGTGCAGCAGGGATTCGACATCCGAAACCGGCGCACCGAGCGCGGCGCCCTTCACATTCAACTCCGGCGCATAGCTGGTTTGCATTTCCGCGGCCCATCCGCTGCCCATGCCACCGCCGGAGTAACCCCACAGCGCCACCGGGGTATTCGCGCCGTCGAGGCCGAGCGGTTCGAATCGCTCGGCGGCCCGAATGCCGTCCAGTGTCATATATCCCGGCTCCTCGGCCACCGCCAGATGCCCGTTGAGGCCCTCGTAATCCGGCACCGAAATGGCCCAACCCTGACTGATCAGCGCGGCGATCGCGATCAGTTCACTCTGTGAATGGATGCCTTCGACACCCGGCAGTCCGGCGCCCTGCTGTAGCACGAATGACGGCGAACAGGCGATGCTGGCGCTGTCGTAGTAGAACTGCAGCGAGACCAGCGGACGCGACCGGTTCGGATCCGCGCCGACGGGCAGGATGACCGTGGTGACGGCGGCCGTCGGCTGACCGAACAGATCGGTGCTGCGGTAGAGCAACTGCCACGATCGAATGTTCAGCGGCAGCACGGTCAGCACCGCGAGATGTACCTCGCGCGAGCGCAGAATCGTGCCGACTTCCTGCGCCTCGAAGCCGTCCGGCGGTTGATAGAACGAATCCTGTTGCGGCACAGGCACGGCGCTGGCGGGCGTGGCCGTGACCCCTGCGGCCATCAATGCCGTCGTCACCGATACCAGCGCGACGGTCGCGCGCAAACCGCGCCGACGTTTCGGATCCCCATTGATCACTGGCACGTCTGCCCCTTCCTCATCGACGTGACAGTGATTACAACACGACTTCCTATTGCCAACAAGATGTCTTTCTGAAACAGCTCCGACTAGGGTCGAGGTATGACCCGCAGCAAATCCGCCGCGCGGCCCGATCCGACTCCGGCGCGGCGCCGCATCCGTGGCCTCGATGCCGAGCAGCGCAGCGCGCAACGGCGCAGCCAATTGCTCGACGCGGCCACCGAACTATTTGCCGAGCAAAGCTTTTCGGGTACATCGATCGAACAGATCTGTCAGCGCGCATTCGTCGGAACCAAGGGTTTCTACGATCATTTCGACAGCAAGGAAGCGTGCTACGTCGCGCTGCTCACCCACATCACCGAGCAGGTTCAGCGGCGGGCCATCGAGGCGGCCACCGCATCCGCCGAACTGCCGTGGCCGCAGCGCGCGCAGGCCATTATCGCGGCCTTCGTGCACGCCATTGCCGACGATCCGCGGCTGGCCAAGGTGACATTCGGTGAGGCGGGCGGCATCTCACCGGCGGTGGAGCAGCAACGGCGCAGTAATCGGCGTTGGGCGGCGGCCTTTCTGGATCAGCAGTGGTCGGGTGCGGCATCCTCGGATCCGGATGAGCAGCGCAGGCGAATCACCTTGGCACTGGCCACCATTGGCGGCATGTTCGAATTGGTCGCGGACTGGCTGCACCATCATGTCGACGGTGGCGCTCCCGATATGGTCGATACGCTGATCGAGGATCTGCAGCGGTTCATCGCCATTGTCGATGCGGGTGTTCGAACTGTCGCGCGTTGAACGCTCAGTCGCGCGCATGCCAGATGCGCCCGCGAACCTCACCGAGGCCGATGCGTCGGGTATCCGAACCCGGCGCCGATGCGGTGATGACCACCTCGTCGCCGTCCTCCAGGAAGGTTCGGTGCAGCCCGTTCACCGTGACGGGTTCGGCTCCGCCCCAGGACAATTCGATGAATGAACCGCGCTCATCCGGTGCCGGTCCCGAGATGGTTCCGGAGGCGTAGAGATCGCCGGTTCGAGTGGCCGCGCCGTTCGCGGTGAGATGCGCCAGCATCTGCGCGGGTGACCAGTACATCCGGGAATACGGTGGGTGCGAGACGGTTTGGCCGTTCCACTGCACGGCCAGGTCGATATCGAATCCCCAGTGCTGGCTGCCCCGCAGGTAGGGCAGTGGTTCGGGTTTTTGCGCTGGCAGCGGTATGCGGGCGGTCTCCAAGGCGGCCAGCGGCGTTATCCAGGCCGAGAGCGAGGTCGCGAAGGATTTGCCCAGGAACGGTCCGAGCGGCTGATACTCCCAGGCCTGGATATCGCGTGCGGACCAATCGTTCACCAGCGCGACGCCGAAGACGTGCTCGGCGAACTGGTCGATTTCGATGGGAGTGCCGAGCTCGGATCCGACCCCGACCACGAATCCGAGCTCGGCCTCGATATCGAGACGTTGCGACGGCCCGAAATCCGGTGCGCCGGAGGCGGTTCGGCGTTGGCCGCACGGCCGCACAATATCGGTGCCGGAGACGACGACGGTGCCCGCACGTCCGTGATATCCGACCGGCAGATGCCGCCAATTGGGTAGCAGCGGTTCGGCATCGGGGCGGAACAGCCTGCCGAGGTTCGTCGCGTGGTCGATGCTGGCGTAGAAATCGACGTAGTCGCCGATCGTGACCGGCAGTTTGGTGCGCACATCGTGCAGTTGATGCACTGCGTCCCTGGGGATTTCGTCATCGATCAGCTCGCGGAGCCGGTTGCGCACTTCCCGCCATCGGCGTGGCCCCGCCGCCATGAACGCATTGAGGCTCGGCGCGGCGAATACCGGATCATCCAGTGCCGCAGCCAGATCGATGACCTGCTCGCCGATCCGCGCGCCGACCCGGAAGTCCTGCCCTTCCGGTGCGAAGACGCCGTAGGGCAGATTTTCCGGACCGAAGAGGGGGTTGGCGGGAACTTCGATACGGGTCTTCATGCGGGCCCACGGCGCTGGTTCGCGTGCGAGCGCTGATTCGGTCGCCGATGGCCGTCGGACTGCGGTCCGCGACCGGACCAGGTCCACGCATAGCCGGGATCCTCGCAGGCCAGCGCGCCTTCGCCGAGTTCGAGCGGTCGGAAGGTATCGACCATGACGGCGAGTTCGTCGAAGTAATCGATGCCGATACTGCGCTCGTACGCGCCCGGCTGCGGACCGTGCGCATAACCGCCGGGATGTACCGATACCGAGCCCTGTCCGATGCCGGACCCCCTGCGCGCCTCGTAGTTTCCGCCGCAGTAGAACATGATCTCGTCGCTGTCGACATTGGAGTGGTAGTACGGCACCGGAATCGAGAGCGGGTGGTAGTCGACCTTGCGCGGTACGAAATTGCACACCACGAAATTGATGCCCTCGAATGCCTGATGGGCGGGCGGCGGCTGGTGCACCCGGCCGGTGAGCGGTTCGAAATCGGCGATATTGAAGGTGAGCGGATACAGGCAGCCGTCCCAGCCGACCACATCGAACGGATGCGTCGCGTAGATCATCCGGGTGCCGACCACCTGGCCGCCCGGACGGTGCTTCACCAGCACTTCGATATCGGTTCCGGTGGCGATCAGCGGTTCCCCCGGGCCGTGCAGATCCCGCTCGCAGTACGGCGAATTCTCCAGCAGCTGACCGAATTTCGACAGATACCGCTTCGGTGGGGTGATGTGGCTGGATGCCTCGATCACACACGCGCGCAAGGGTTCCGGGCCGCTCGGTAGCCAGCGGTGCGTGGTCGCGCGCGGAATCAGCACCTGGTCGCCCTGGCGGGCCGGGATGGTGCCGAAGACCGTTTCGACAACGGCCGCACCGGATTCCACGTACACCAGTTCGTCGCCGATCGCATTGCGGTACAGCGGTGACGCGCCCTTGGCCACCACATAGGAGATCCGTACGTCGGCATTGCCGAGCAGCAGTCGGCGGCCGGTGACCGGATCGGTTCCGGCCGGGGTGTCGCCAGGGAAGAGCTTGTGCAGGCGCAGATGTCGATGGCGCAGTGGATGATTCGGGATAAGGGTCTGATCCGGCAGCTCCCATACCGTCGAATCGACAATGGCGGGCGGCAGGCCGCGGTGATACAGCAGCGAGGAATCGCCGGAGAAGCCCTCCTCGCCCATCAGCTCTTCGTAATAGAGCCGTCCCTGGTCGTCTCGATGCTGGGTGTGTCGCTTCGGCGGCACCGCACCCACCTGCCGATAGAACGCCATGACCGCACCTCCGGCTGGACCGCTGGATTTGCCTCCATCGTAGTGCTGCGGGAGCCGGTACGGTGGACATTTTGTCGGCCCACTGCCGACTTCTGCGGCATTTCGCCTAGCGATGGGGTGAAGTGCTGAACAATTGTCAGGCATGCCGCAATGCGCGATACACCGCCGCCCCGACGAAGGCCCCGAGGCTCTGCGGATCCCAACCGCCCTCGCCCGCCAGCAGCGTGCGCACCGCACCCTCGCCAGCGGACACCCACAGTTCGACCAGCACCGGCAACTTGCGCTCGGCGTCCTCGGTACCCCACGCGCGCAGTGTCGGTCGCAGCAGTGTTGTGCAGCGCTCGATGGCCAGCTTGCGACCGCGCCCGAACGAATCCGCAACGGCCGGATCGGGATTGCCGTACAGCAGTCGCCACGCATCCGGTCGCTCGGCCGCCTTCTCCAGCAGCGCGCGGAAACCGTCGACGAAAACGGCCTCACCCGCGTCGACAGCGCGCGGCGGCAGCACCTCGAGCACTCCGCCGACCAGGAAGCTCTCCTCGCGCTGGATGAGCGCCTCGATCAACTCGACGCGATCCGGGAAGCAGGCGTACACCACGGGCCTGGTCACATTCATCCGCTCGGCGATCGCGGCCATGGTGACCGCTGCGACGCCGTGCTCGACGGCGATCGCCAGCGCGGTGTCGAGCACTTGCGGGCGGCGACGCTCCGGGCCCAAATGCTGTGCCCGCTGCCGTGGCCGCACCGCCGTCTCGCTACCCATGGGCACCAAGGTATCAGCGTTGTTCGCTGAGTTAGCCCTGGTACCGGGCTTGATCGGTCTGCGCCTTGGGTACTGCGGTTCATGACACGCGCTAGACCGGGTAGTGAAGCGACTCGCCGTTTGGACGACGATATTCTGTTTTTGTCTCGCGCATGATCCCCGCCGATTGCCAGCGCCCCCATATTGTTAGGACATGACCGCCGTGGCCGAGTCACTCATGACGACCGAGGAGTTCGAGGAACTCGCCCGGGCGGCCGATCGTGTTGCGGAGGGTGTGCGACTCGAATTCATCGACGAACAGCTGGGGGCCAAGCCGATGCCGGACGGGGACCACGGTCGGATCATGCAGTGGTTGATCCGCGTCTTCGTGCTGTTCCGTCCCGAACTCTTCCTGACTCCTGAGCAGGGATTGAGAGTCGACCGATATCGCAAGGGGCGCGCTCGGCCCGATGGTGCCTTGGCCGATGCCGATGCCTTCGTTGGCCAAGGAGAATGGGCCGACCCTGGACCAGTTCTCATGGTTGTCGAAGTGACTTCCGACGATCAGGACACCGTGCGGCGCGATCGACAGGAGAAACCGCGCGCCTATGCCGACACCGGCATACCCGTGTACCTACTGATCGACCGGGATTCATGTGAGATCACCGTCCACAGCGAGCCTCGGGGCGGGCGTTACGAGCGGATGCTGACGGTGCCGTTCGGTGCCACAGTGAAGATTCCGGCACCCGTAGATGTCGAGTTGGACACCGAGCCGCTGAAGGCCTGGGTGCGCTGAGCGGTCTCGCTCCTAGTCGGTGAATTCGGCGATTACCGGGGCGTGGTCGCTGGGGCTCTTGCCTTTTCGTTCCTCGCGGTCGATGAACCCGTCCTTCGCGCGGTTTGCGAGTGCGGGGGAGGCGAGGATGAAATCGATGCGCATACCTTCTTTTCGGGGGAAGCGCAGTTGGGTGTAGTCCCAGTAGGTGTAGACGCCGGGGCCGGGGGCGTAGGGGCGCACTACATCGGCGAAGCCGGTTGCGACGATGGCGTCGAAGGCATCGCGTTCGGGTCGGGAGGTGTGGGTTTTGTTCGCGAAGAATTCGACGGACCAGACATCGTCGTCGGTCGGGGCGATATTCCAGTCGCCGACCAGCGCGATCTGTGCCTCCGGATGCTCGGCGAGCCACCGGGCGCCGTTAGCGCGCAGGGCGCCAAGCCATTCCAGTTTGTAGGCGTAGTGCGGGTCGTGCAGGGTACGGCCGTTCGGGACGTACAGGCTCCACACCCGGACCCCGCCACAGGTCGCCCCGAGTGCGCGCGATTCCACGATCGGGGCGCTGATCAGCGCTTCGCCCGCATCCTTGTCGAAGCCGGGCTGGTTGGGGAAGGCCGCTTCGACATCATCGAGGCCGATGCGCGAGGCGATGGCTACGCCGTTCCACTGGTTCAACCCGATGTGGGCGACCTCGTAGCCGAGTTCGTCGAAGCGCTCGAACGGGAACTGGTCGTCGCGGCATTTGGTCTCCTGCATCGCGAGCACATCGATGTCCTGGCGGTCGAGGAAGTCCGCGACCCGGTCGAGGCGGGAGCGGATCGAATTGACGTTCCAGGTCGCGAGACGCACGGATGCCTTCCTTCGCAATGGCTATAGGTCTGTTGTACCGCAGGCGGAGTCGGTCAGCGAGAGCCGTCCGGTGCGGCATAGCGGTAGGTGTGGTGGTCGAGGAAGCCCAACTCGTGATACATCGCGATGGCCGCGGTGTTCTCGGCCTCGACCTGGAGATAGGCGTGGGTGGCGCCACGATCCGCGCCCCAGCGGATCAGCTCCGCGCAGATCAGCGAACCCAGTCCGTGCCTGCGATGTTCGGCCGCCACCGCGACGCAGGTCAGCCCGATCCAGTGGCGACCGTCCGGTGCGGTGGTGAGCGCGCCGCGCCCGATCGCGATGGGCTGCGGCAATCCGAGCGAGGCGAAACCCACTTCGCCGTCGTGCACGGCCGTCAGCACCTCGACCACCGGCGGCGGCGAAACCGGCTGGGTGGCAGGATCTTCGCCGCTGTAGCGGTGCATCGACAACCAGGCGTCATCGGGTGCGGGCACGATGCGCACCATCCGCGGTCCCTGTGGCAGTACGAAATTCTCGATATCGATCGCAAGCAGCCGGGTTTCGCGCCAACTCTGCCAGCCCGGCGGCAGCGAAGCGAGCCGATCCGGCAGCGCGATCTGCACCGGCAGACCGTGCGCGGTATACCACTCGCCGATTCGCCGCAGCGTGTCCGCGCCCAATGCCGCCGGACCATCCGAACTGCCGAGCGGCACAGCGGAATTGGCGCGGTTGGTGTAGCCGTTTCCGGCCCGTAACAGCCAGCCGTCGATCCAACCCTGTTCGATACCCGGCCAGCCATACGCCGCCGCGGCCTCCAGCGCCCGGATCTCCCTGGTGCGAATCGGCCTCGGCCCCAACGCTTTCATCGCGACGACGCGATCCACCGCCACCGCGACGACCTGCCCGTCCGCAGCCCGCACGGTAGGCGGGTCCAGCGAGATCAGTTCGCCGATCACATCTGTGAGCGGTTGTGGATAACCCGCTGGCAACCGGTACCGCAGCACCACACGCCGACCCAGCGGGATATCGGGCAGTGCCGAATCACCCGCAGGATCAGTCATCGTGGCCGAACGGATCGGGCACCGTACCCGGAATCCAGCTGAGACCCGGTGTGCCCCAACCATTTCGCTTGATCGCCTTCTTGGCCGCGCGGGCATTGCGGCCGATCAGCACATCCACGTACAGGAAACCGTCGAGATGCCCGACCTCGTGCTGCAGCATGCGGGCGAAGAAACCCTTGCCCTCGATCTCCACCGGCTCGCCGTGCTCATCGGTTCCGGTGACGCGGGCCCATTCGGCGCGGCCGGTGGGGAACTGTTCACCGGGCACCGACAGGCAGCCCTCGTCATTGTCGTCGGGATCCGGCATGGTCTCCGGAATCTCCGAGGTCTCCAGCACCGGATTGATCACCGCGCCCTTGCGTCGCACGGCCGAACCCTTGTCATCGATATCCGGGCAGTCGTAGACGAACAGCCGCAGCGGCACGCCGACCTGGTTCGCGGCCAGTCCGACGCCGTTGGCGGCATCGAGCGTTTCGTACATATCCGCGATCAGCCCGGCCAGTTCCTCCGGCGTCTGGGTGACCTGCTCGGTCGGATTGTGCAGAACCGGGTCGCCGACGATCACGATGGGGAGGATTGCCATGGGGGCAATTATTGCCGATGGGCTCGCCGGGGTCGCAGCCGCCGCGATCGCCGGTGGTCGCGACTCGCTACCGACCGGTAGCGAACACGCCGCGACGGTGCTGGGGCAATCCCGCGGCCCATGGTTGAATGATCCGCGACCTACAAGCATCATTTTCGTCTGGTGGTTACTCGGCGAGGGAGCAAGATGGACGGCGCAGCGGCACCGAATCTTTCCGCGATCCAGGACGGCCCTTCTGCGAGCGAAGATGTCACGGCAGCCCCGCAGGTCGATGGTGACGGTCTGAGCCGTCGCGAACATGACATCCTGGCCTTCGAACGGCAATGGTGGAAGTACGCCGGGGCCAAAGAAGAGGCCATTCGTGAACTGTTCGGCATGTCGCCGACCAGGTACTACCAGGTACTCAATGCGGTGGTGGATCGGCCGGAGGCACTGGCCGCCGATCCCATGCTGGTGAAGCGGTTGCGCCGACTGCGAGCGAGCAGGCAGAAGGCGCGAGCCGCTCGGAGGCTCGGCTTCCAGGTATGACGCGCCGCCGTAAAACCGGAGCCTGCGCAACGACCATGGGGCCCGGTTTGCGGATAGGGTTCTAAACGTGAGCTACCCGAATCCCACCTCCGGCGGGCCGCCGTTGCGCGCGCTGGCGATGGTGTTGATCGCGCTGGCCATCGTTTTCGCGGGGCTCGGCGCGATGTCGTTATCGAGTTCGGATTCCGATACCTCGGGGGCGGGTGATGCGTCGAGTACGACGAGTCAGGCCGCCGCCACCACGGCGGTCGCGACGACCAACTCGCCGGTGCGGGCCACGAGTTCGGCACTGACAAGTTCGGCCTCGGCCACCACGAAACCGTCGACCACGACGTCGGCGGCTACCACTACGGCGAATCGCGCTGTGCCGGTCCATGTTCTGAACAACAGCACAGTTGCCGGACTGGCCGCGCGCACCGCGAGCGAGCTCACCGCCAGCGGCTGGAACGTTGCCGAGGTCGGCAACTATCCCGGCCCGAATATCACGAATACGACTGTGTACTACGGCAATAACCCCGGCGAGAAGGAAGCCGCACTGGCCATAGCCGATGAACTGGGCGCGACCGCCGAGTTGCGCTCCGGTGGGTCGGGTTCAGGTGTGACGGTGGTTGTCACGGGTAACTGACCAGTGCGGGGGCTCGCGACACGGCCCGGTCACGGGTGCGACACGGCGGGCGTGGCATCATCTTGTCCGGTAACGAACGTGTCCACCCAGCTTTACTCGTAAACTCGGTACTCGTAAAGGAGTTCCCCCGATGGCCCCGTCCACAACTCGTCGCCCGTCCTGGCGGACTGTGACCCCGGTGCTCGCTGTCGCGGTCTTCGGGCTCGCCGCCTGCACGAACAGCCAGGAGTCGAGCGACGTCCAGGGAACTACGCCGCCGGTGTGGACCGGTGCCTCTGCCCCGCCTGCCAGCGAATTCGGCACCGAGACGGGCGCCCCGAATGCCAACGCCGGGGTGAAGGTCGACCTGAAGGACCCGTCGGGGTCGTCGGTCGCCGTCGCGAATATCACCAAGGACGGCAACCACCTGCAGGTCAGCATCGAGGCACACGGCCTGCGCCCCGGTTTCCACGGCCTGCACGTACACCAGGTCGGCAAGTGCGAGCCCAATTCGGTCGCACCCACCGGCGGGCCCGCGGGTGACTTCCTGTCGGCCGGTGGACACCTGCAGGTCGGCAGCGCCAATGCCCATCCGGCCAGCGGCGATCTGACCTCGCTCGAGGTCCGGGCCGACGGTTCGGCCAAACTGGTCACCACCACCGATGCGGTGACGCTGGAGGACATCAAGGGCAAGGCCCTGATGATCCACGCCGATGCCGACAACTTCGGCAATATCCCCAACCGTTATGTCCGCGCCGACGGCGTTGCCGGTCCGGACGACACCACACTGGCGACCGGCGACGCGGGTGGTCGCATCGCCTGCGGTGTAATCCAGTAGCAAGGTCACCGATATGGCCGGGACAGCAATCGCGCGGGTTCCCTTCCCCGGGTCACCTCGGCCTACCATCGGTATCGAGTGGGAGATCGCGCTCGTCGACAAGGTGACCCGCGATCTGTCGAATACCGCTGCGGCCGTGTTCGATTCGCTCGGCGATCTGCACGCCTACGACGGAACCCCGCAGGTCACCAAGGAATTGCTGCGCAATACGGTCGAACTCGTCACCGGGGTGCACAACACCGTCGGCGAGGCGGTCGACGATCTGCGCGGCACCATGGATACCGTGCGCCGGGCCGCCGATCCGCTCGGCGTCGATCTGTTCTGCGCGGGCACCCATCCGTTCGCCCAGTGGTCGGCCCAACAATTGACGCGCTCACCGCATTACGACGAACTGATCGACCGCACCCAGTGGTGGGGCCGCCAGATGATGATCTGGGGCGTCCACGTGCATGTCGGAGTTTCGCACGCCGAGAAGGTCTTTCCGATCCTGAACTCGCTGCTGCTGTCTTATCCGCATCTGCTGTCGCTGTCCGCGTCCTCGCCGATGTGGGCGGGCTCGGATACCGGCTACGCCAGCAACCGGACGTTGATGTTCCAGCAGCTGCCGACCGCCGGTCTGCCGTTCCAATTCGAAAACTGGTCCCAATTCGAGCGTTTCGTGCATGACGAGATGAAGACCGGGGTCTTCGAACAGCTCGGCGGCATGCACTGGGATATCCGGCCCGCGCCGAAATGGGGCACCATCGAGGTGCGCGTCTGCGATGGCATCTCGACCCGCGCGGAACTGGCCGCCATGGCCGCGCTCATCCACTGTTTGATCGTCGATCTCGATCAGCGTCTGGACAATGGCGAGACGCTGCCGACCATCCCGCCGTGGCATGTTCAGGAGAACAAGTGGCGCGCGGCCCGTTACGGTCTCGATGCGATCGTCGTCGTGGACGATGACAACAATGAGCGGCTGGTCACAGATGACCTGATGGATCTGCTGCAGCGGCTGGAACCGACCGCGAAGCGGCTCGGCTGTGCGGACGAACTCGCGCTGGTGGCCGAGATCCCACAGCGCGGCGCGTCCTATCAGCGCCAGCGCAAAGTGGCCGCCAGCACCCAGGGCGATCTGGTCGCGGTGGTCGATGCCCTGGTCAAGGAGTTGGACCAGTAGTTCTGCCTGGTCGAACGGTCGGCTGACGTTCAGCTGGTCAGGGGGATGGCGTTCATCCGCCGTTTACTATGGTCGACGTGCTTGTCGAAGATCCGGGTCAAAAAGGTGGCAGCGTCCCCGCGGCGCGAGCGACGGGCCCGGAGGCGGTAGCGGAGCGTAACCACGGAGGGACCCGGGAGCGCCGCAAATCGAATACCGAGCGGGTGCGCGTGCCGCGTTCGCGGATCTGGACGGTGGCCGCGATCGCGGCGGTGCCGGTACTGCTCATCGCCCTACAGCTGGGTTCGATCGGGCACGATTTCGAGGGTCCGCTCGGCAGTCTGTGGCACGACTATGTCGGCACACCCAAGTCCATGTCGGTGCCGTGGGCCGGACTCATCCTGGCCCTGGTCGGAATCGCCAAGCGCCGCAGGATAATCGCGGTCGGCATCGCGGCGGGTATCGACGTGGTGTGGGCGGGTATTCGACTGCTCAGTGGCGAATCCTTCGCCATCGGCAATGGGCCTACGCTCGTGCTCACCGGTCTGGCGCTGGTCGCGGGATTCCGCTGGAGCGGAGTGGAGCGACGCAATGCGCTGCACGCCGCCGCGCTGGGCGCATTGCTGGTGCTGGCCACCAAGGTCGGTGATGTGTGGCTGCACATTACGGTCGTCACTCGGCCGCAGGTCTACGACGTCTATGTGGCGCTGGCCGATCATGCGCTAGGTGATCCGTCCTGGGTGATGGGTCGCGTGGTGGATGCGCTCGGACCGGTCGTCTACGCGGTACTGCACTGGGTTTACATCGAATTGCCGGTGGCGGCGATCGTCGTCGCGGTGTGGCAGCTGCGTCGGGTGGTGTCGACCAGTGTGTGGCCGACGCACTACCTGGTGCGCACCTTCCTGGTGCTCGGACTGATCGGCCCGGTCATCTACGTGATCTTCCCGGTGGTCGGCCCGATGTTCGGCTACGGCGCGGACGGTCACGGTATGCAGGTGGGCAACTTCTGGCCCGATTTCGTCCCGCCGATCGACCGCAATCCGACGCCGCTGCCCTTCGATTCCTACACGCCACGCAACTGCGTGCCATCGATGCACACGGCTTGGGCGCTGTCGGTCTTCTTGCACACCCGCCGGGACACCGATGGTTCGCGTGCTCCGCTGTGGCTGCGCTGCCTCGGCGCGTTCTGGTTGGCCGCCACGCTGACGGCGACGCTGGGCTTCGGCTACCACTACGGCGTCGATCTGGTCGCCGGTGCGGTGCTGTGCCTGACGGTCGAGTCGGCGCTGCGCGATCCGGAACGTGGTTGGGGTTGGTTCCGGGTGCGGTTGGTGCTGTTCGGCGCGGTGATCCTCGGCGCGCTGTTGCTCTCGTTCCGCTATCTCGCGGTGTCGATGGCCGAATATCCGGTGCTGGCGGGGACTGTGGTGCTCGCGCTGCTGGCCGCGATGGCCGCGGCATTCCATGCGACGTGGTTTGCCGGGGCTGCGGTGGTCGAGACGGAAGAGATTCCGGTCGGCGCGGCTCGCTAGCCCCTGAACACGCAGATTCAGCGCGAATAGGCGGCCCGACTCACGGCGTGTCGTCCCGCATTTCGTTCACCCGCAGTAGTCCGTCACGGTAGCGCTGCTCCCGATAGGCCGTCCGGCCGATCAGATGCGCGATAACCGGCGCGGTGAGCAGGGTGAACAGCCCGACCAGCACCAGCATCCAGATATTGCCGTGGCCGCGCAATTGGATCGCGGCACCCTCCAGCACCAGGATCAGGCCGACCACCTGGGGCTTGGTGGCGGCGTGCATGCGCGAGAGGGTGTCGGGAAAGCGCACGATGGCGATCGATGCGGTCAGCGCGAGTGTCGCCCCGGTCAGGATGAGGGCCCCGGCGGCCAAGTGCCACAGATTCATACGTCATCCCGGACGCGGAATCGGGAGACCGCGGCGGAGCCGAGGAAGCCGACCAGTGCCAGCGCGACGATCGCGGGTACGACCGTGGTGTCGTCACTGTAGGCGGCCCAGACCGCCAGTCCGGAGGCGGCAATGGCCATCAGCGAATCGATGCCGACAACGCGGTCCAGGGTGCTCGGCCCGGCCAGGATGCGATAGCTGACGATCACCGCGGCGGCCATCAGCATGATGCCCGCCACAATCGCGACAACGTTCACGTCTGCACCTCCGGAGTTGTTCGGGACGAACGCCATTCGGTGGGGCGTTCGAACGACGAGATGAGCAGCCGTTCCAGCCGCCGGGTGGTCCGGTAGAACGTGTCGACCGCCTGCTCGCTGCTCACGTCCAGCACGTGCACATAGAAGACGCAGCGCTGCCGGTCGATCTCCAACACCATGGTGCCCGGAATCAGATTGAGCACATCGGCGCACAGCACCAGCACCAGATCGGATCGCACACTCAGATTTACCCGCAGCACTCCGGAGACCGGCGGCGGCGCCGGACGGATCGCGAACCAGGCCACCTGCAGACTGGATTCCAGTGCGTAATACGAGCTGACGACGATCAATTCGAGCAGCGACAGCGGATGTATGCGCCCGGATACCGGAACGCGCGGCAGCGGCAAGGTCAGCATGATCAGCGCGCCGACGACGAGACCGGCCAGCAGATTGCCGACACTGAGATCGCCCCACAGCGTCAACCACACGGCCGTCAGCCACGACAACACGCCGATGCGTACGGCTGTCGATCGGCCTGGGATGAGCCGTCGCGCAATACCGGTACTCATGCGCGAGCCCTCCGGTGGGCCGCATACGCGGTTCGGGTACGGCGCTGGTTCATCGGACCGTTCCCTTCGCCTCTGTATACGAATTGCCGAGCACCGCACCGACATACACCGCGGGGTTGCTCAGATCGTCGGCGGCGCGGTCGGTAATGCGCAGAAGCGGACCGGCGAATACGGTCAGGCACAGACCGACCACCACGAGGGCCGCCGTCGAACCGACCATCAGCAGTGGCATCCGTCCTGGATCGGTGCGTTCGTCATACAGCACATCGGTCGAATCCTCCACCAGCGTCGGTGGTTTCGCCGCGGTGAGATGCCCCTCGGGCGCATCGACGCGCGGCCGCCAGAACGCCTTGCTCCACACCCGCGCCATGGCATACAGCGTCAGCAGACTGGTCAGCACCGAACCCGCGACCAGCACCCAGGCCAGCACGCTGCCAGCCGCCGCACCCGCCTGCAGCAGTGCGACCTTGCCGATGAATCCCGAGAACGGCGGTATGCCACCGAGATTCAAGGCGGGCACCAGGAACAGGATCGCCAGTAGTGGACTGACCGCCGCCAAACCACCGAGTCGCCGCAGCGACACCGAGCCCGCCTGCCGCTCGATCAGTCCGACCACCAGGAAAAGCGCCGTCTGCACCAGAATGTGGTGCGCAACATAGAACACCGCGCCGGAAAGGCCTGCGGCGGTGGAGAGTCCGATGCCGAAAACCATGTAGCCGATGTGGCTTACCAGGGTGAACGACAGCAGGCGTCGGATATCGCTCTGCGCGATCGCACCGAAGATGCCGACCACCATGGTGAGCAGACCACAGACCAGCAGCACATCGTCGAATCCGCCGTCCGGGAACAGCAGCGAGTGCGTCCGGATGATCGCGTATACACCGACTTTCGTCAGCAGGCCCGCGAAAACGGCGGTCACCGGCGCTGGTGCGGTCGGGTAGGAGTCGGGTAGCCAGTTCGACAGCGGGAAGACCGCGGCCTTGATGCCGAAGGCGACCAGCAGCACCGCGTAGACCGCCATCCGAATGCCGTTGGGCACCTGACCCATTCGCACCGCGAGCTGCGCCAGGTTCAGTGTTCCGGTGGCCGCGTAGGCCAGCGCGATACCGGTCAGGAAGATGAGCGACGACACCATCGAGACCATCACATACGCGATACCGGCCCGGATCCGGTCCGCCGTCGCGCCGACGGTGAGCAGCACGAACGATGCGGCGAGCAGGATTTCGAAGCCGACGAACAGGTTGAACAGATCACCGGCCAGGAAGGCGGCCGAAACACCAGCGGTCAGTACCAGATACGTCGGGCGATAGATCGAGGTCGGCTGGCGGTCGTCACCGTCGCGGATGTTCTGGCCAGCACCGTAGACCGAGACCGCGAGCAGCACGATCGCGGAGACGAGCAGCATGGCCGCGGATAGTCGGTCCAGCACCAGCGTGATGCCGATCGGTGTCCCCCAGCCGCCGACCTGCAGCGCGGTGGTTCCGTCGCGATCGACCAAGTACAGCAGCACCCCGCAGATGACCACCACGACCGACAGCACCGACAGCATGACGAAGCGCTGGATGCGCGGCTGCCGCCCGAACACCAGCGTGCCCGCCGCTCCGAGCAGTGGCACCAGGACCGGTAGCGGCGCGAGCGTGGTGAGCGGACTCAACGCTCCGGATCCTCTGCTTCGCGCCGGGCCGCGACCTCGGCGTCCTCCGGATCGTTCTGCACGGTGTCGGTGGTGGTGAGAATGTAAGAGCGATAGGCGAGGGCGAGCACGAAGGCCGCCAGGCCCATGGTGATCACGATCGCGGTGAGCACCATGGCCTGGGCGAGCGGATCGGCCGTATCCTCGCCCTCGCCCCGGATGGGTGGCCGACCGTCCCGCCCGCCGACGGTCAGGATCAGCAGGTTCACCGCATTGCCGAACAGGATCATGCCGAGCAGCATTTTCGAGACCGCGCGTTCGAGGATCAGATAGACGCCGCACGCGACGTGAATCCCGATCAGGATCAGCAGGGTCAGATTCGCACTCACTGGAAACCTCCTCGCACCGAGGCGGATTCGTCCTCGTCGGTGGCCAGCTCACTGTCCAGGCGCGCGCCGAGGCTGCGCAGCACGTCCAGGACCAATCCGACCACGATGAGATAGACACCGAGATCGAAGAACAGCGCGGTGACCACCTTGATGTGCCCGATCACCGGCAGCGTCACCTGCACGATCGCCGAGGACAGCGGCGGCGCACCGAGCAGCAGTGAGGTGCTCGCGGTTCCGGCGGCAAGCGCCAGCCCGCCGCCGAGCAGATGCCCCGCATCCACGGGCAGCGCCTCGCCGAGTTCGTACCGGCCGCCCGCGAGGTAGCGCAGGGTCAGTGCGAGTCCGGCGGTCAGCCCGCCCGCGAACCCGCCGCCCGGCGCATTGTGCCCGGAGAAGAAGAAGTACACCGACAGCACCATGATGGTCGGGAAGACCAGTCGGGTGGTGACCTGCAGAACCATCGATCGGTCACGCCGATCCACCAGCCGTCCGGCGGGCAACCAGCTGACCAGGTCCGGGTCGTAGTTCGGGGCGTCCGCCGCCCGCGGGGCGCTGCCGAACCGTCGGCTGCGGAATACCAGCGACGCCACACCGGTCGCGGCCACCACGAGCACCGAGATCTCGCCGAGGGTATCCCAGGCCCGGATATCTACCAGCAGGACATTGACGGCGTTCTTGCCGCCGCCGAATGTGTATGCGGCATCGGGGATCAGGTGCCAGACGGGTTCGCTGGAGCGGGCGGCTACCGCGAAGGCGGCCAGCGCCGCGACCGTCGCACCGACCAGTGCGGACAGAATCGCGCGACGCACTTTGAATGCGGCGGTGCGGCTTTCGTCGATTTCGGCGGGGAAGGCGCGCAGCACCAGTACGAAGAACACCAAAGTCAGTGTCTCGACCAGGAATTGGGTCAGCGCCAGATCGGGCGCACCGTGCAGTGCGAAGATCACACCGCAGCCGTATCCGGTGACGCCGACGACGAGCACACTGGCCAACCGGTTGCGCAGCACCGTCGCGGCCAGCGCCATGACGGCCATGATCGCGCCGATGGCGGCCTGGAATGGCGAATCCCACAGGCGCAGGCGAACTCCGGTGCGGGTGCCGACCGCGAGCAGTACCGTCGGCAGCAGGATCAATGTCACCAGGATCGCCGCCTGACTCAGCGGCAGCGAACCGCGCTGTACCGCACCCGTCATCCGCAGCGAGAGCCGGTCCATCGCCCGCAGGGTGGCATCGTAGGCGCGGTCGGCATTGCCGAGCATGGTCGCGGATTCGCCGATGCGACCACGCAATTGGAACACCACGATGCCCGCGAGGACGATCAGGATCGTCAGCGTCAGCGGGATATTGAATCCGTGCCAGAGCGCGAGGTGTGAATCGAGCACGCCGGGAAGGGTTTTCGCGTAGGGGTTCAGCAGTTCGTCCAGCCATGGCGCGCAGAGTCCGGCTATCAGGCTGCCCACCGCCAGCAGTGTGGGCGCGGCGGTGAACAGTGCTCCGGGCCCATGCCAGTTTTCCGAAGCACCGTCCACGTCAGCGTGCTCGCCACCCGATGGCAGCTCCCGATCCGCGAATGCTCCCCAAATGAACCGCATGCTATAGCCGACGGTCAGCATGGACCCGAGCACCACACCGACGGCCAACGCGGCCTTCGCCGGTTCGGCGAGGACATCCGCATCCAACACCGCGGCCAGCGCGGTTTCCTTGCCGACGAACCCGAACAACGGCGGAATCCCGGCCATGCTGAGCGCCGCGAACACCGCAACCCCGCACAGCACCGGCGCACGCCGCCCCAGCCCCGACAACTCCCGCAGATCCCGCGTACCCGCCCCGTGGTCGATGATCCCGACCACCATGAACAAACACGCCTTGAACAGCGCATGCGCCACGATCAACACCGTCCCGGCCAGCGCCGCATCCGGCGTCCCCAGCCCGACCAGCATGATCAGGAACCCCAACTGGCTCACCGTCCCGAAGGCGAGCACCAGCTTCAGATCCGTCACCTGCAACGACCGCAACCCCGCCAGCACCATCGACGCCAGGCCGAGCGTCAGGATCAGCGGATGCCAGGCTGGGCTTTCCGCGAATACCGGTGCCAGCCGCGCCACCAGATAAATGCCTGCCTTCACCATGGCCGCCGCATGCAGATACGCGCTCACCGGTGTCGGCGCCGCCATCGCACCCGGCAGCCAGAAGTGCAGCGGCACGATCGCCGATTTGCTCAATGCCCCGACCAGCAACAGCGCCACGGCGACATCCACCGCGACACCGGACGGCGGCGCGGCGAGCAGATCAGACAGCAGATAGCTGCCGCTCACCTGACCGAGGATGACAATCCCGACCAGCATCGTGAGTCCGCCCGCCCCGGTCACCAAGAGCGCCTGGATCGCGGCCCGCCTGCTCACCGCCTGTTCGGCATTGTGGCCGACCAGCAGGAACGACAACACCGTCGTCATTTCCCAGAAGACGAAGAGCAGCACCATATTATCGCTGGTGACCAGGCCGAACATCGCACCGGCGAAGGCGACCAGCTGGGCCGCGAACACCGGCAGCCGCGGTTCGTCGTCCTCGAAATACCGTGCGCAATAGGCCAGAATCACCGCGCCGATACCGAGCACCAGCGCGGACATGATCGCCGCGAGCGAATCGAAGCGCAGCTCGATATTCATCTCGATGCTCGGCGCCCAACCGACCCGAACCCGCTGTGTCCGATCCCAATTCGCGATCACCCAGCCGAGACCGCCGAAAGGGACGAGTGCGAGTACGTAGAAACCATTGCGCCCCAACGCCCGCACGCACAACGGTGCCGCGAATGCGGCTGTCACGAGCGCTAGCAGGATTCCGAGCAAACTGCACTCCGTCGGGTGGTTGCGGCGGGGTGATACCGCATGATTCTACTTGGAGCCTGGGACTTTCGTCGGCCGAGCGAATATGGCGTATGCCATCCCCGCACGGATCGGCTATATGTCCGCTAACGTTTCGTCGTCGACGGATTGCCCCGGCTTGGGTCGGCTGCGCGGACGGAATCGACGCAGTACCAGCAATCCGAGGGCCGAACCACAGGCTATCGCGAGCGCGGTCCGACCGGCCAACGCTTGATGGTCGGCGGCCCCGTTCAGCGGCCATTCGTCGGTGTCGTGCGGCAATGCGGTGATGATCGACGGCAGATACAGCGCGGACAGGGCGAGCACCCCGCTCGGTGCGTATCGGGGCCGGGCGGTGCCACAGCAGTAACCGGCCGTCAGTGCCAGGGCCGCGCTGCCCGCCGCGGTCACGTAGCGATGGTCGTCGGCGGGTTTGACCAGGGCGAATACCGCGAGTCCTGTGACCAGCAGGATGGCGATGAAAGTCGAGGGCAGGCGGATCCCGATGAGCAGTCCGACCGCGGTGACCGCGATCAGCGCGGCGATGCTCCACCCGGGCCGCGGACCCCCGCCGATCGCTTCGGCGGCGGCGACAAGACTGACCGCCAGATACACCCCGGTGCCGTCGCGCCCGGGTAGCAGCATGGCCGCGGCGGTGGCGGCGATGACCGTCGCGGCGACCGCCATGCCGATCTCGACCGCATGACTGACGTTCGGCGCATGTTGATGCTGTCGCGCCAGCCATTCGGTAATGGCCAGGATCACCAGTGCCAGCACCATCGAGGCCAGGATCGGCGTGACCGGAAGTTCGACGGTGATCCGCGCCGGCTTCGATTCCTCGGGCTCGGACCGATTGCGCAGCGTGCTGAGGATCAGCAGGATCACCGAGACACTGACGAGCCAGCGCGGCGGCGTCTCGAGCACCGCGTACGGATTGTCCTGGGCGATCTCCAGCAGTTCCGCGAGATCACCGAAGACGAAGAAGCCAGCGGCGCCGATCGCGAATCCGGCCGCCGGACCCGGTCGGCGCAGCACCGCAGCGCCCAACGCGCCGAGCAGCACACCGGCCATAATCGCGTCCAGATAGTTCTGCGTTGTCAGCAGGTCGGCCGAGGAAACATGGCGTCCGGCAAAGTGATTGACGTCCATGCCGACCGCGCCGAACAGCGCCGCCGCCCATGCCACCAGCGGCTTGTGGAAGGTGATCACCAGGACCGCGACGGCAACCGCGACGATCACCCCGATCGCGGCGCCGCGCGGGACGCTGTTGTTCAGACTGGCCAACCGATACGGCGAGCTTTCGGCGCTCCAACTGAAGGTGATCGGCAGGAATAGTGCGACGCCCGCGACCGCGGCCCCGAAGAAGGCCGTGATCGTATCGATCGCATCGCCGATCTTGCGCACCCCGTCGAACTTACCCGCGCTCGACGCGGGATCTGGTGATTGCGCCCATATTGCCCGAATATGTCGGACCTGCGGAAAACGCAGGAAGACAGCGATTACCGCGAGATTGCGCCGACCGGCTATCGGCGACTGTCCGCGTACTGGCGCAGCGACTCGACCTGCTCGGGATCGAGCGACGGACGCACCGCAGCCCTGGCCGCGGCGACATCCCCGGCGGTGACATCGGCGGCGTCCACATCCCGGCGCATCGCGGCCAGTGCGGCTTCGCGCAGCAGAGCACTGCAATCGGCCGCGGAATAGCCGTCCAGGTCGGCGGCGAGCGCGGCCAGGTCGACGTCGGCGGCCAGCGGCACCGATTTCCCGGCGGCCCGCAGGATCTCCAATCGGGCCTCGCCATCCGGCGGCGGCACGAAGATCAGCCGTTCCAATCGACCAGGCCGAAGCAGTGCGGGATCGATCAGCTCCGGACGGTTCGTCGCACCGAGCACCACCACATCGCGCAGCGGTTCCACACCGTCGAGTTCGGTCAGCAGCGCCGCGACCACGCGGTCACCGACGCCGGAATCGCTGTTGCGACCGCGGCGTGGCGCGAGCGCGTCCACCTCGTCCAGGAAGATCAGCGACGGCGCGGAATCGCGTGCGCGCTGGAACAATTCGCGCACCGCGCGCTCGGAGGCACCGACCCATTTGTCCATCAATTCGGCACCCTTGACCGCATGCACACTGAGCTGACCGGTCCCGGCCAGCGCGCGGATCAGGAAGGTCTTGCCGCAGCCGGGTGGACCGTAGAGCAGTACGCCGCGCGGTGGGCGAATGCCGAGGCGGGCAAAGGAATCCGGGTGCCGCAGCGGCCAGAGCACGGTCTCGGTGAGCGCCTCTTTGGTTTCGACCATGTTCCCGACGTCATCGAGGCTGAGGCTGCCGATCGCGAGTTCCTCGGTGCCGGAACGCGATAGCGGCCGGATCACCTCGGTGGCGCCGAGCAGGTCTGGTTGGGTCAGCTCCGGTTCCGAATTTTGTCTACTGGCCCGCGAAGCCGCGCGCAGCGCCGCCTCGCGACACAGCGCGGCCAGATCGGAGACAACGAAACCCGGTGTACGCGAGGCGATTTCCTCGAGCTTCAGCTCTTTGGTCGGTACCTTGCGCAACAGCTGCTCCAGCAGTGCCTTGCGCACGGCGGCGGTCGGCAGCGCGAGTGCGAGTTCGCGGTCACAGAGATCGGGTGCGCGCAGCCGCGGATCGATTCCGGCCGGATGCGCCGTAGTAGCCAGCAGTGCCACACAGGGTTCGGCGATCGCCGCGCGCAACTGGTCCAGGATCAGCGTGGCGACCGGCTCGGCCGGTGCGGGCAGCAGTGCGTCGATATCGGTGACGAGCAGGATTCCGCCTCGCCCGCAACCGATTTCGGCCACCGCGGCCGCGACCTCGCGCAACCGCGCACCGCTTTCGGCCGCGCCGACCGTCGGACCATCCAGTTCGACAATGCGCCGCGGCGCGGCCACCGCACGCGCCAGCGTTGCCTTGCCGACCCCGGCCGGGCCGGTGATCAACACCCCCAGATGCGGTGTGGCGCCCAGTGCCTTGAGCAGTTCCGGTTCGTCGAGCGCGAGGCTGAGCCATTCCTGGAGTTTGGCCGCCTGCCCGTGCGCACCCGCCAGATCCTCGACCGGAATGGCCGACTCGCCGACGGTCGCGGTCCAGCCTGCGCCCGCGCCATTGGTCGCGGCCAGCGCCGCGGCCTCGGTG
>NZ_BDAZ01000046.1 GCF_001612725.1 Nocardia anaemiae NBRC 100462
AGAAATGCGAAGGCCCGCATCCCATGGGATGCGGGCCTCGAAACAGGTTCAGCGCCGACGGATGGTGCGCTGCACTCCGCGCATCTTGGCGCCCGCGGGCATCGGACCCTTGGGCAGTGCGGGACCGCTGCGCGAACTCAGCGCGGACAGACGACCCTCGATCAGGTCCATGCGCTTCGTATCGATATTGCGGGGCAGCTTGGTGAGGTGCTTCTGCAGCCCCTTCAGTGGGATCTGGCCCTCGTCGTTGCCGATGATGATGTCGTAGATCGGGGTGTCGCCGATAAGCCGCGCGGTGCGCTTCTTCTCCTGGGCCAGTAGCGATTTCAACCGCTGCGGGGAACCCTCACCGATCAGGATGACGCCCGGCAGACCGATCACCCGATGCACCGCGTCCAACTGAGTGGTCGCGGCGACGCCATTGCTGACCCGCCATTTGCCCTGCAGGTTGTCCAGCACCCAGGCCGCCGCACCCGCCTGGCCCTCGGCCTTGGCATAGACATTGCGCTGCACCCGACGTCCGAAGATGATGAACGCGACGAGCACGCCGAGCAGCAGACCGAGCGGCAGCAGGTACCACTGCAGGCCGAAGATCAGGCCGACCACCAGGAATACGACCGTGATGCCGACGATGGCGCCGATCATCAGCGGCAGCAGCAGCTTGTCTTCCTTGCGCTGCATCTGGAACGCCTGCCAGAGCTGTTGGCGGCGTTCTTTCGACTGCTGCTTGCGAGCCGCCTTCGCCGCGGCCTTCGCTTCCTTGGACGGCGTGCCGCCCTTGCCTACTGCCATATTCACAGAATAGTGGCACGTCGGGCGGGTCTCCGCACCGCGTCAGTTCACGCCGCGACGCGCGATTTCGCCCAATGCGGTGAGATCCAGTTCACCCGAGCTCTCGGTCCACCCCATAGCGCGCAGCTGCGCGGGCGTGCCGACGCCGAGCGCGTCGCGCAGGCCGACCGCCACCGAGCGGGCGACTCCGAGCAAGGTATCCGAAGACAGCGGCCAGAACAGGGTCCGGGTCCAATTGTCGATCTCACGCCGTGCGACGGGTTCGCGCCAGCCGAGACCGCGCAGCGTGCGTTCTCCGGTCGGCGAGATGGGCTGCGCGAGATAGGAATTGCCCGCCAGCTCGACGGACAGTTTGATGTCGTATTGCACGAATTGGACGTATCGATTGCCGGGCGCGGCGATGATCAGCGTTGCCCGGGAAGGTAGTTCGGCAAGGCATTGTGCCAGTGACCGCACGAATGGCTCCCAATCCGTGGTCACCGGCTCACTCATATTCCCCCCGGGGACTCGCACTGGGCCGATCATACGCCGCGCTGCCTCAGACACCAGCCGAAACTTATTGCCGGAGCATGATCTTCGCCCGGTCGATAGCGAAAGCGAATAGCCTGTCGTTTCTCACGCACGGCAGGTCGAGGACACCCACGCGAATGCCTTCGGGCTCAGGCAGCCGTAAGCGAGGATTGCCCCATGACCTCCGAGACCTATGACCTGCGCCCGATCGGCCGGGTGCGCTCACCGCTGACCGATGCCGCGGATGCGCCGAAACAAGGCGACGAAGGCGCGCCGCCAGCCGAGATCGTGCTCGATTCCGCGGTCGCGGCGGGCACGGCGGGCTTGCGGCCCGGCGATGAGGTGTTGGTGTTCACCTGGTTGCACCAGGCGGATCGGGAGGTGCTTGCGGTGCATCCGCGCGGGGATCACACCCGCCCGGTCACCGGGGTGTTCGCGACGCGCGCCCCGCATCGGCCGAATCCGATCGGGCTGCATCGGGTCACGATCGTCGATATCGCTGGGACGACTCTCACCGTGCACGGTTTGGAAGCGATCGACGGCACACCGGTGCTGGATCTGAAGCCGGTCCTCGGTCCGACCGCGGAGCGCTGAGCGGCACCCCCGTTCCGGGGGCTGGACTATCGACCAGCAGGGGTCGATAGTTCTCGGGTGACTGTGGGTTCGGTGCTGTTGCGCGGGTTGGCCGGGGTTGTATTGATGCTCGGCGTACTGGCGCCGGTGACGGCCGCGGACCCGGTCGGTGTGCCGTATCAGTGGTCGCAGACCTTCATCACCGCGCCGGACGGCACCCGGCTGCACGCCGATATCTTGCGCCCCGAGGGTATTTCCGCGGACACCCGCACGCCGGTGATCATGACCGTCAGCCCGTATCGCTCGCATTCCGCGTATCTGAGCGTGCCGCGGCTCGAGGGCGGTCCGTCCACTGACGATCTGCACGTCGCGATGTTCCTGAACGCGGGCTATACCTACGTCATCGTGGATCTGCGCGGCTTCGGCGGCTCGTCCGGATGTCCGGATTTCGGTGGACCGGGCGAGCGTTCGGATGTGGCGACCGCCGTGGCGTGGGCGGCGGGGCAGCCGTGGTCGACCGGTCGAGTGGGTATGATCGGCACCTCCTACGAGGCCTGGACCGGGATGATGGCGCTGGCCGACGAACCCCATGGCCTGGCCGCCGTCGCGGCGTTCGGACCGGATGTCGACCCGTACGCGTACATGTACATGCAGGGCGTCGCCTGGAAGTTCTCCGGAAAGCCGGTCACCGAGAGCGGCATTCGCCCGGCCGAAATGACGGGTTTCGAGCATCTGCTCATCGCCTCCACGCCGGGCCGCCCCGACGACTCCCCCGAGTACCAGTCCAATGCGGTCCAGATTTCGGCCGGATGCTATGAGCAATACGCGGCGAACACCACCAACCATGACGCCACCACCCCGTTCTGGCGCGAGCGTGATCTCGTGGAGGAGTTGCGCGGCAATACCATTCCGCTGTTCGTCGGTCAGGGCTTTCTCGATTACAACACCCGGGCATATCGCATCTTCGACGTCTGGAATGCGCTCGGGCCCGGCGATCATCGCGCCTGGTTCGGCCAGTGGGGCCACAGCGATTGCGATAGCAAATGCGGTGCACCGGACTTCGATACCCAACTGCTCGCCTTCTTCGATAAGCATGTCGCCGACCGCGATATCGAGGTGCCAGGCCCGCGCGTGACGGTCGGCCAATTCGACGGCGGCTGGCGCTCCGAAACCGCATGGCCGCCCACCGACTCACGCCGGGTTCCGATCGATCTGCGCACCGGCACCTATACCGATCGCGGCCTGCTGCCCGGACCCGACCGCGAGATCTGGTCCATTTCCGAACCGCTGAGCACCACCCAGCACATCTCCGGAATTCCGACGGCAACGCTGCGCCTGTCGGGTCCGCCGACCGCGACAGTCGCGGTCGAATTGTTCGATATCGCCCCGGACGGCCGCGGCACCATCATCACCCGCGGCATCGCTCCGGTCGCCGACACCGCCGATATCAGGCTGTTGGCGCAGGACTGGCCGATCATTGCCGGGCACCGCCTCGGCGTCCGGATCACCGATGTCGTCGACGACGTCTGGTCCCATGCCGCCGCAAATGCCCAGGTCACCGTGCTCGCGGCCCGCTTGGACCTGCCACTGCTCAGCATCCCGCGCACCCCCGACCTCACCGGCGGCACCAGCGAGGCCTGGGCGAAGTGGCGGGTCCAGAAGGTGCGCACACTCGGGCCCGAGGTGTTGAACAATGCAGTGATGCCCATGAATTTGCCCAATGAGACCCGATGACAGGTAACGCCGCACAGACCGACACCACCCCGGTTGTCGTCGACTCGGCCGTCGCCGAACGACTCGCGCACGCCTTGCGCTGCGCGACGGTTTCCTATGAGCCATCCGATACCGCGGAGCCCACAGAACCCGGCGACGCCGAATTCCTCCGGCTGGGCGCGCACCTGGAACAGTCGTTCCCACTGGTCCACGCGGAACTGGAATTGGAGCGGTTCGGGCACAGCAGGCTGTATCGCTGGCCGGGCGTCGAACCGGATCGGGTGTCGGCGATTCTGCTCGCCCATCAGGATGTGGTTCCGGTCGATGATCTGCAGCGGTGGACGCATCCGCCGTTCGCGGGCGTGGTGGACGACGAATTCATTTGGGGCCGTGGCGCAATCGACGACAAGAGTCGCTTGATCGCGATTATGGAAGCGGTCGAATCCGCCATCGCCGCGGGAATTCGCCCGCGCCACACCATCTATCTGGCCTTCGGGCACGACGAGGAGGTGTTCGGCAATGACGGTGCGGTGCGAATGGCGCAGCGGCTGCGTGACTCCGGTGTGCACGCCGATCTCCTGCTCGATGAGGGCGGTGTCATTCTCGATGACGTCGCCGACGGCATAGACCGGCCGGTCGCCTCGATCATGGTTGGCGAGAAAGGCTATGCGACCGTTCGCCTTTCGGTCTCGGCGGTGGGCGGGCATTCGTCCATGCCCGGAAAACAGACCGCGGTCGGACGGATCGCCCGCGCGGTGGGCCGAATCCAGGACCATCCGATGCCTTTGCGGTTGACGCCGGTGGTGTCGGACATGGTCACCAGGCTGCGCCACGTCATGCCCGAATATCGCCGCCGCCTGCTCAGGTTCGCCGGGCTGGCCACGCCGGTGATCACCCGGGTGCTCGCGGCGCGTCCGCAAACCGAGTCACTGGTGCGCACCACGACCGCGCCGACCGTCATTCGCGGCGGCATCAAACCGAATGTGCTGCCACAGCAGGCCGAGGCCCTGGTAAATTTCCGCATCCTGCCCGGTGATTCGGTCGCGTCGGTGCTCGCACACTGCCGCAAGGTCGTGCGCGACGCGGACGTGCGGATCGAACTCGTCGGCATGACCTCCGAACCCTCCCCCGGCAAGCCGCCCGGCCCGGCATTCGACATGATCGCGCGCCTGGCCGAGTCCGTCGTCCCTGGCATCGCGGTCACCACCGGCATCGTCCCCGGCGCCACCGATTCCCGGCACTACGACGACCTCGCCGCGACCCGCTGCAACTTCGCCCCGATCCTGCTGACCAAGGCCGATGTGGAATCGATCCACGGAACCGACGAGCGCATCTCGCTGGTGAACTACGCTCGGCTCATCGAGTTCAATCGGCGGCTGATCGATCAGCTGGCGGCGCCGCCACGTACCCAAGGAGCCGATGCATGACAACCGATCCGACGACCGGCGAACCCCTGGAGCCGACACCGGGCACCGAGGGCGAATTCGACGGCATCGGTAGCCGAATCGCTTGGCGCGCATGGCTTCCCGATACCACTGCGCGCGCGGTGATCGTGCTCGTGCACGGCGTCGCCGAACATTCCGGCCGCTACACCCATGTCGGAAAGCGCCTGGCGGACAACGGTTTCGCGGTCTACGCGCTGGACCATCTGGGCCATGGCAAGTCGGCGGGCAATAACGCGAATATCGGTTCGATGGCGGCCTCGGCCGACAATGTCGCGGAGATGCTGAAGATCGCCAGCCGCGAACATCCGGATGTGCCGCGGTTCCTGCTCGCGCATTCGATGGGCAGCCTGATCACGCTGTATCTGGCGGTCCGGGCACCGATCGATGTCGACGGCATCGTATTGTCGGCGCCGCCGCTGGATATCGCCGTCGGCAATCCGCTACAACGACTGCTCGGCCCGCTGCTGTCCCGGGTCGCGCCGAATATCGGTGTGCTGAAACTGGATTCGTCGATGATCAGCCGCGATCCCGAGGTGGTCCGCGCCTACGACAACGACCCGCTGGTCTTCCGCGGCAAGCTCCCGGCCCGCACCGGTATGGAGATGCTGAACGCCACCGAGTTCGTCAAGAGCCGTCTGGACAAGCTCACCGTGCCGCTGCTGGTACTGCACGGCACCGCCGATGCCATCGCCGCGCCGTCGAGCACCGATCTGATCGAGCGGGGCGCGGGCTCCAAGGACCTCACGGTGATCCGCTACGAGGGCCTCTACCACGAGGTCTTCAATGAACCCGAACAGGACAAGGTGCTCTCCGATGTTCTGGAGTGGTTGCAGGCCCACGTAGCGGACGGGTGAGCCGCTAGCGGTAGTTCGTCAGGCAGGTCTGCTCGCCGTCGAGGACGCCGGTGCGGAACGCCTCCAACCGTTGGAAGCCGCTCGGTACCACCTTGCCGTCCACATCGCCGGCGACCAGACCGTCGGCGAGCAGTCCGGAGACCGCCTCGTCGAGGTCGTTCGCCGACAGCCGTGGATCGCTGCCCGGCTCGCTCAGCTTGGTCGTCACCACGCCGGTGAGGCATGCGGTGCGCAATCCAGCGGTCTCGGCTCCGCTGATCGAGAGCTTACGTTCCTGTTGCACCGCAAGGACATAGCGCGAAATGAACACGGCGAAGGCGTTGTAGTCACCGTCCACCACCGCCGAGAGCGGTTCGTCGTCGCCCTTCATGGCCCCGCCGCGTTCGGCGAGTTCGGGCACATCGGTGCCGATCTTGTTCGAACTCGGGCAGTACGAGACGGGTTCGGTGGCAGTCACTTTCGAGCAGTTCGCGATGATCCCGTTGTAGTCGTACTGCGGAGCCTGCCGCAGCGGGAAGATCTTCGCCAGCGCCTGGCTCAGGCTGGTCAGCGATGCCATGTCGACCGGAAGCTGGGCGTCCTGTTCGCCGTCCTCATATGTCGTCGGCAGCGTGCCCCGACGCTGCTCGATCTCCTTCTTGTTGATCTTCTTGCAGCCCTGCGCGCCGTCGGTATAACCGATCTGCACCGCGGTCACCCGCTCGAAGGCGGAACCGTGCACATTCTTCGTGTTGTCCGGATCGGTATCGCGCACGGCGATGGTGGCACCGAGGACCGCATTGAGTCCGTCGGTCATATTCAGCGTGAAATGTGCCGAATTCCCTTCCGCCACATGGCGTAGGAAGGCACCGGCCAGGCAGTCGGCCTGCTGCTCCTTCACCAGCGCACCGCTGAAGAATCCGGCGATCTTGGCCTGGCCCTGGATGGAGTGACCGTATTCGTGTGCGAGCACCATCACGATCGCCATATCGCTGTACTTCTCCTGCAGCAGCGGTAACAGCACACCACGATCCCAACCGATGGTGTGGTCCAGGCTGCAGTAGGCGGCATTGACCAGGTGATAGGTGCTGGACTTGCAGAACTTGACCGCCTGCTCCTTGGCGGCCTTGGCATCCCAGGAGATATAGCGGCTCACCGGCTTGAAGGTGCCGGGAAAATTCTTGCCGTACTCGGTCTTCCAGAAATCTTCCAGATCGGCGATGGTGTTGAGAGCGAGTTTGTCGACCGCGCCGCCGTCGCCGTTCTCCGCGGTGAGCGCCGCGTCCGGGACGCCCTTGCGCGGGCCGCTCGGACCGTTGTTGGTGACCGCGCCGGTGAGCTCCCACGGATTGTCCGCGGTCACCGCGCTCGCACCCTGCTGGGCGGTCCTGCTATCGCAGCCGACCAGCGCCGCGCCGACCAACAGCGATACCGCGACCCCCCCGAACCGCAGCCGTCTCGTCCTCATCAGGTCTTTCCTCCCCGAACTCACCGTGGGTCCGTCCTCGGCGAACCCGACCCGATGGGTGCACTCCTGCCCATCGAGCGATCACATGGTAATCGCAGAAAACCCTGCGCGCGTATACATCTGAGCGCTATCGCCGCGTCAGGCGTTCAACCGCACCTGCGCCAGTATCGCGCGATGATCCGATCCGGGAATGCTGAGCGCGCGGACGTCGGCCGCCGTGCCATCGGCGACCAGAATGTGGTCGATGCCGATCACCGGCCCCCACCGGCGGTCCGCCGGATAGGTGAGCAGCGGCCCGGCACCCGCCTGATCCGCCGCCGCGACGAACCGGCCGCGCAGCAGATCACGGAATGCCGAATGATCGCGGGTGGCATTGAAATCCGCGCCGACAATCACGGGACCCTGCTGTGCGTCGAGTATTTCGCGAATCTTGTCGAGCTCCGAACTCCACGCCGGGAAGTCGACCGAGGGTGGCACCGGATGGAATGCGAACACCGTGACCGGCCCGCGCTGTGGATGCTCCATCGTGGCGGACAGATTGTTCATCCAGAAGCCATCGTATTTCACGGTGTCCCGCAATGGATATCGGCTGTAGATTCCGGTGCCGTTGCCGCCCCCACGGGATTGTAGGAACTGATGCGGCAGTAACTCATCGATTCCGGCCGCCGCGAGTCGCTGCGCGACTTCCGGTGTCAGCTCGTCGACGGTGAGCACCTCGACCCGGTTCTCCCGCACTGCTCGAACCACCGCCGCCGCATCCGCTTTGCCGAATAACAGGTTCGACTGCATGACCGATACTTCCGGCCCACTCGCAGCCCGTCCCTGCGGCACGAACATCGGCATCTGCGTCCACAACACCGCCGCGACGATCACCCCCGCGGCCGCCGCACTCTTCCATCCCCGCGCGATCAGGAACAACACCAGCCCCAACACCGCCCCGAGCATCAAATACGACGCACCCGCCGCCAACAGCACCAACGCCTGCCGCCGCCACGTCCCGAAATGCAGCACCACCCCGAGAAGTCCCGCCATCAAGGCGCACCACCCCAGCCCGAGCACCACCCGGTCCACCCATTTACGCATGCACCGACCCTAACCGGCTGCGATGGAGACCAGGTGCGGCGATTGTGGAGATCCCGTGGGGATGCCACAGCCCCCTACACTGGCCAACAGAGAGTGAGGTGGTCGCGATGTATGTCGAGGAATTCACGGCGCCGGGGGCGCTCACTGCCGAGGCGGCCGAAGATCTTGCCGCCACCGCAGGCCGGTTCACCTCGCGGATCACCGTGACCTGCAACGGCCACACCGCGCTGACACCGGTGCTGCCGTGGTGCTGGAACGAGCTGCGGGTGCGCGCGGGAAGCACGGTATCGGTCACCGTCGAGCGGGGGTACCGCCCGCCCGAGGATGAGGACCGCATTGCGCTGCGCGAATTCGTGCGCCGGTTTCAGGTACTGACCGCGGTCGGCCCGGCGCGGCTTCCGCTCAGTGGCGGTGCATCCGCTCGACGAGCACGGCGGCGTCCGTGGTGAGCGAACCGCCCGCGAAAGCCAATGTGGCCAAGGAACGTTCGGCCGCGTCCGGATGGCCCGCACCACAGGCATCGGTCACCAGAATCGGCAGATAGCCAAGGTCCAGGCTGTGCCGGACGGTGGGTTCGATGCCGACCTCGAGCGCGATGCCCGCAATGGCGAAGGTGTCGATGCCCAAGTCGCGCAAGGCGAAATCGAGCGGCGTCGCCGCGAAGGCGGACATGGTGATCTTATCGATGACCACCTCATTCGGACCGGGCGACAGCTCGGGGACGAGCTGATATTGCGGCGAACCCTGCGGGAAGCTGGAATGCACCTCGTTCGGACTGTCGACCCGCTGCCACTCCATGGCCGTGCGCAGTTGCGAAACACCGGCCGCCGCGGGCGGCAGCGACATGTGCCTGGTGTAGAAAACGCGAAAACCGTTCTCCCGCGCGGCATCCCGCAGCTGCACGCAGGCCTGGACGATCTTGTCGCCGTCGGGCAACTGCCGCACGATGCCGACCTGCATGTCGTAGATCAGCAGCGCCATCCTGGTTGGATCGCAGGCATCGGCGAGGGTCTGCGGAATGCTCAGACCGTAGGCGTATTGCATCAGGCCGACACCGCCTTCGTCCGATCGTAGGGCTCGGCGACATCGACGGACGGATCCATCAGCGCCTCCAGCGGCAGCGGCGCCTGCACCGGAACGTAGGTCCATTCCAGGTGACCGGCCTTGGTCAGCGGGAAGTCCTCGACATAACGCTTGGCCTCCTCGACGCTGTCGACCTCGAATACGATGACTACGCCCGGCTCGTCGGCGCGCGCATAGTTCTCGCGCACGATGCCCGCCTTCCACAGCCGCCACACATTGGCGACCTCTTCGGGGAGATAAGGGGTGATGGTCTCCATCGTCACGCCGGGCTTGAAGCTGTCGAAAACGATGACTTTCATGGGTAATCGAACTCCATGTCTGCAGAATGTGGTGCGGCCGCGCCGCGGTGCGAGTTCCATGTAAGCCCGATGATTACAGTGTTACAAGAACGCACTTTTTGGTGAGTACCGGAGGCGAGCGATGCCGGATAAGCGCTATTACTGCGCGGTGGAGGTGACCGTCGATCTCATCGACGGCAAATGGAAGCCGGTCATCCTGGCCCACCTCAAGGAGGGCGTGCGCCGCTACGGCGAATTGCGCCGCCTGATGCCGAGCACCAGCGAGAAAATGCTCGTCCAGCAGCTGCGCGACCTGGAGTCCGACGGCCTCATCCGTCGCACCACCTTCGATACCGTGCCACCCCAGGTCGAATACGACCTGACCGAGGAAGGCTGGAGCCTGGTCCCGGTATTGACAGCCCTCTACGAATGGGGCCGAAAGCGCGCCGACCGCGCCGGTATCCCCCTGCCCTGAACGAACTCGCCGACGGTAGTCGACAGATCGGCCGCCATGCCCGCCGATCTGTCGACTACTGTCGGCACGGCTCAGCCACCGAAGACTCGCTCCACCACCGCTTTCGCCCGCCGGGTGATGCGCATGTAGTTGTCGAGGAACTCGCTGCCGTCATCGTTGGGCCATCCCGCAACCCGCGCGACGGCCGATAGTAGACGGCCGGGGCCGGGCAGCTGATCGGCTGGCTTGCCACGCACGAGCACCAGTGCGTTGCGCGCCCTGGTCGCCGTGATCCAGGCCTCGCGTAGCAGCGAAACATCTTCGACGGCAAGCAATTTGGTCTGCTCGATGACATCGAGGCATTCCAGCGTCGAGGTGTTGTGTAGTGCGCGCACATCGTCGGCGTAACGCAGCTGCATCAGCTGTACGGTCCATTCGATATCGGCGAGGCCACCGCGCCCGAGTTTGGTGTGGGTCGCCGGATTCGCACCGCGCGGCAGGCGTTCGGCATCGACCCTGGCCTTGATCCGGCGGATCTCCCGCACCGCCTCCGCCGATACCCCGCCCTCGGGATAGCGCACCTTATCGATGGTGCGCAGGAACCGGACACCGAGGTCCTGGTCCCCGGCCACCTGATGCGCACGCAGCAGGGCCTGCACCTCCCACGGCTGCGCCCACTGCTCGTAGTAGGCGGCATAGGCGGCCAGCGTGCGCACCAGTGCGCCGTTGCGACCCTCCGGTCGCAGTCCGGCATCGACCTGCAGCGGCGGATCGGTACTCGGCGCGCCGAGCAACCGCTGCACCTTCTCCGCGACGCCGATCGCCCATTTCACGGCCTTGGTCTCGTCCTCGCCGGGACGCGGATCGCAGACGAACAACACATCGGCATCGGAGCCGTAGCCGAGTTCCAGGCCGCCCAGTCGTCCCATGCCGATCACCGCGAAATCGGCCGGTGCGGGTGCCCCGAGTTCGACCTCACTGGCCCGAATCACCGCGCGCAGTGCGGCTTCCAGCACCGCGACCCACACCGAGGACAATGCCCGGCACACCTGCGGCACATCCAACATGCCGAGCAGATCGGCCGAGGCCACCCGCGCCAATTCGTGTCGGCGCAGCGAACGAGCTGCGGCCACAGCACGTTTCGGGTCGTCGTAGCGCGCCGCAGCGGTAAGGATTCCGCGTGCGACTTCTTCCGGCTGCGGACTGAGCAACAGCGGCCCACCCGGACCGTCGGCATACATCCGGATCGTGTCCGGTGCGTTGATCAGCAGATCCGGCAGATATTCCGAGGAGCCGAGCACGATCATCAACCGTTGCGCGATGGCGCCCTCATCGCGCAATTCGCGCAGGAACCAGATCTGATCGTCCAGTCCCTCCGAGACCCGCCGGTACGCGAGCAGCCCGGCGTCGGGATTCGGTGTGTCCCCGAGCCATTCGAGCAGGGTTGGCAAGAGCAGCGCCTGAATCCGACCCTTGCGTGATACCCCGCCGGTGAGCGCTTTCAGATGTCCCAGCGCGTTTTCCGGCGCCGCGTAGCCGAGCGCCGCCAACTGCCGGATCGCCGCGTCCGGACTGAGCCGCAGCGCGTCGGGATCCATCTTGACCACCGATTCGAGCAGCGGCCGATAGAAGAGTTTGGCGTGTAATCGTCGCACCCGCACTGAATTTCGGCGAATCTCGGTGCTCAGTACGCCAACCGCGTCCTGCCGTCCGTCCGGGCGGATATGGGCCGCGCGCGCCAGCCAGCGCATGCCCTCCTCGTCATCGGCGGCGGGCAGGGTGTGGGTGCGCTTGAGTCGCTGCAACTGCAGCCGATGCTCGAGCAGGCGCAGGAATTCGTAAGAGGCGGTGAGGTTCGCGGCATCGTCGCGGCCGATGTACCCGCCGGCGGCCAATGCCGTCAGCGCCTCGACGGTGCCCTGCACGTGCAGGGTCTCGTCCACCCGGCCGTGCACCAATTGCAGCAGCTGGACGGCGAATTCGACATCGCGCAGGCTGCCGTGGCCGAGTTTGAGTTCGCGCTCGCGCAGATCGGCGGGCACCAGATCCTCCACCCGGCGCCGCATCGCCTGCACATCGGCGACGAAGTCGGGGCGCTCGGAGGCGGTCCACACCATCGGCATCAGCGCATCGCGATACTGCTCCCCCAGCGCCAGATCACCGGTCATCGGCCGGGCCTTGAGCAGCGCCTGGAACTCCCAGGTCCTGGCCCAGCGCTTGTAGTACGCGATATGCGAGTCCAGGGTGCGCACCAGCGCACCCGCCTTACCCTCGGGCCGCAGTGCCGCGTCGACCTCGAAGAAGGCCGCGCTGCCCACGCTCATCATCTCGGCGGCCAACCGGGTCGCGGTGGCATCGGCCGGTTCGGCCACGAAGACGACATCGACATCGCTGACGTAGTTGAGTTCGCAAGCACCGCTCTTGCCCATGGCGACCACGGCCAGCCGCACCGGCACCGGCGCGTCCTTGCAGACCCGGGTCACCGCCACCGCCAGCGCCGCGGTCAATGCGGCATCGGCGAGATCGGTGAGATGGCGACCGACCACCTGATACGGCAGCACCGGCTCGTTCTCCACAGTGGCCGCCAGATCCAGTGCGGCCAGCAGCATGAGCTGATCGCGATATCGCTTGCGCAGCAGCGGAATTGCCTCCGCACCGGAGAGCTCGGCCCGGTACAGCACCGCATCCGCATGCGGACTCTCGGCCGGTACGGCCCGCACCGCGTCCAACAGGTCGGCGATCAACTCCTCGCGCGCGGGTAGCTTGTCCCGCAGCAGAATTCGCCATGCGGCCGGGTCGGCGACCAGATGATCGGCGAACGCACTCGACGATCCGATAAGCGCGAAAAGCCTACCGCGCAAGGCGGTATCGGTCCGCAGCGTCGAATCGAGCTCGGACCAGTCGTCGCCGAGGGCGGTCCGCAATCGTGTCAGGGTCAACAGCGCGAGATCGGCATCCGGCGCGCGGGACAGCGCCCACAGCACCGGAATGCTGTCGATATTGTCCCAAGCCAACTCTCGTAAGGAGGCGGCGGCGGTCGGCTCGAGTAAGCCGAGCCGACCGACACCGGGGACAGCTGAACGAGCAGACGGCGGCCGGACCATACGTCCAACTTAGTTGGCCGATCATCGCTTTCCACCCGGCCGGGGTGGAAAGAGTCGCAAACGTAGCCGACCCGCCTGGTTTAACCGGCTAGAGGCCGAGGTACTCCTTCAGCTCGTACGGGGTCACCTGGCTGCGGTAATCCGCCCATTCCCGGCGCTTATTGCGCAGGAAGAAGTCGAAAACGTGCTCACCGAGCGTCTCGGCGACCAATTCCGAGCGTTCCATCGCCTGCAGCGCCTCGTCGAGCGTGCCGGGCAACTCGCGGAAGCCCATGGCGCGCCGCTCGGCGGCGGTCAGCGACCAGACGTCGTCCTCGGCCTCCGGCGGCAGCGTGTAGCCCTTCTCGATGCCACGCAGACCGGCCGCGAGCAGCACGGCGAAGGTCAGGTACGGGTTGCAGGCCGAATCTGGGCTGCGGATCTCGACGCGGCGCGAGGAGGACTTGTTCGGCGTGTACATCGGCACTCGCACCAACGCGGAACGGTTGGACCGACCCCATGAGGCCGCCGTCGGCGCCTCGCCGCCATGGATGAGTCGCTTGTAGGAGTTCACCCACTGGTTGGTGATCGCGCTGATCTCCGGTGCGTGCTCGAGGATGCCCGCGATGAAGGCCCGTGCGGTCACCGACAGATTCTGCGGATCGTCGGCATCGTGGAAGGCGTTGGCCTCGCCCTCGAACAGGCTCATATGGGTGTGCATGGCCGAGCCCGGGTACTGGGCGAACGGCTTGGGCATGAAGGTCGCGCGCACGCCCTCGTCGATGGCCACTTCCTTGATCAGGTAGCGGAAGGTCATCACGTTGTCGGCCATGGACAGCGCGTCGGCGTAGCGCAGGTCGATCTCCTGCTGCCCCGGGGCGCCCTCGTGGTGGCTGAACTCCACCGAGATGCCCATGGACTCGAGCGCGTCGATGGCGTGGCGACGGAAGTTGGGGGCCGAATCGTGCACGGCCTGATCGAAGAAGCCGCCGGAATCGGCCGGGGTCGGCATGGAGCCGTCCTGCGGGCCGTTCTCCAGCAGAAAGAATTCGATCTCCGGGTGCACATAGCAGCTGAACCCGACGTCACCGGCCTTGTTGAGCTGACGCCGCAGCACATGCCGTGGGTCGGCCCAGGACGGCGAACCGTCCGGCATGGTGATATCGCAGAACATGCGCGCGGAGTGCTGGTGGCCCTTGCTCGTCGACCACGGCAGCACCTGGAAGGTCGAGGGATCCGGCCGCGCCACCATATCGGCCTCGGACACCCGGGCGAAGCCCTCGATGGCCGAGCCGTCGAAGCCGATGCCCTCTTCGAAGGCGCCCTCTAGCTCCGCCGGAGCGATGGCAACGGACTTCAGATAGCCCAACACATCGGTGAACCAGAGACGCACGAAGCGGATATCCCGTTCTTCGAGCGTCCGCAGCACGAATTCCTTCTGGCGATCCATGTCGCCGAGCGTAAGCACCCGGCGTTAAATCCGTGTTACATACACGCTTAGGATTGCAATCCCATCATTCGGAATCAATCGCACGGTGTGCAAGATCGCCTTGTGAGCGGGTGAACCACCAGCACAGTGCATCCCGCGCACGACGGATCCGAGCTTCGGCGCGGCGTCGGCGCGAGCGGGGGTCAGCAGGTCAGACCGGCCGCGGGGACCTTCAGATCGGTGAGGTAGGAGATCACCGCGTCGTCGAGGCATTGGTCACCGGCGACCAATGCCGCGGTGTGTCGGGTGCCCTTGTAGGTGATCAGCGCGGCGCCCAGCTGGTCGGCCAGATCGACACCGGCCTGGTACGGCGTCGCGGGATCCTCGGTGGTCGACACCACCACCGTCTTCGGCAGACCCGGCGCCGAAACCTTGTGTGGCGTGCTGGTGTTCGGCACCGGCCAGACGGCGCACAATTCCAGCGGTGCGGTCCCGGTGCCGCGGCCGTCGTCCAGGAACGGCGCCGCCTTGCGGTATTCGGTGTCCTGGCGGCCCGCCACGGCGCGATCGTTGATCGGCGGATCGTCGACGCAGCGGATGGCGTTGAAGGCCTCCTGCGTGTTGTCGTAGCTGCCGTCGTCACGGCGACCGTCGTATAGATCGGCGAGCTTCAACAGCGTGTCGCCACGCCCGTCGCGCAATTCGGACAGGCCGATGGTGAGCACCTTCCAGAAATCATCGGAGTAGAGCGCCTGCTGCACGCCGGTGATGGCGTCGCCGTAGCTGAGTCCGCGCGGATCGGTGGTCGCGGCCGGTTTGGTCTCCAGCGGATTCACCAGCGCGCGGAACCTCGCGACCGCCTGAGCCGGATCGGTGCCGAGCGGGCAGTCCGCCTGCTTGGCGCATTCCGCGGCGTAGGCCTCGAAGGCCTGCTGGAAACCGGCCGCCTGCCGCAGCGATTCCTGGATCGGATCCTGCGAGGAGTCCACCGCGCCGTCGAGCACCAGCGCGCGCACATTGTCCGGGAACTTCTCGGCGTAGGCGGAGCCGAGCTTGGTGCCGTAGGAGTAGCCGAGATAACTGAGCTTCGGATCGCCGAGGACCGCGCGGATCACGTCCATGTCCTGTACCACCTCGCGGGTGCCGACATGGGCCAGGAAGTCGGTGCCGGTGCGCTCGACGCAGTGGCCGACGAACTGACGGTTCTCGTCTTCGGCCTTGGCGATGCCGTCCGGGGTGTTGTCGGTCGGCGGTTCGGCGCGTTCGGCGTCGTTCTGCTGCGGGGTCAGGCAGGCGACGGTCGGGATCGAGGAGCCGACACCGCGTGGATCGAAACCGACCCGGTCGAAACGCTCGGCCAGCGGCGTCTTGCCCGCGATGCCCGCCATCGACAAACCCGATACACCCGGCCCACCCGGATTGAGCAGCAGTGAGCCGATCCGCTTGCCGCTGGCCGGAATTCGGGCCAGCGCGATCTGCGCGGTCGCGCCGTCGGGCTTGGCGTAGTCGACGGGCACGGTGATGCGAGTGCATTCGGTATTCGGGGCGAGGCGGTCGTCCGGTGACCCGAAATCGTCGCAGGAGCCCCAGTTCGCGGTCTGGCTGTAGAACTTCTCGAGCCCTGCGGGCGTGGTGGGCATCGCACTGCCCGCCTCGTCCCCGGACGCGCTGCATCCGGCCGCCACCAACGCCAACGCCACCGCGACCAGCACCCCACGCGCCCCGCTCCGCACCACAGACATGGGGAAGATCCTGGCATGCCTGCCCCAATCGTCGCGCTGGGGCATGCGATGTGACCAATTGCACCGCTTATGGCCTTAAACGGGCCGCGCGGGCGGTGCACACTGGATTCGTCACACAAACCCGGGGACCCGCACGGGCCTCGAGGCGACAACCACGAAAGGGACGATGATGTCCGTATCCGAATCGGAAACCCCTGCCTACGGCGCTGCCCCGGCGGCTGCCAAGCCGACCAAGCGCAAGACGCGGGTACCTCATCTGCAGCAGATGAAGACCGATGGCGAGAAGTGGTCGATGTTGACCGCCTACGACTATTCCTCCGCTCGCATCTTCGAAGAGGCCGGAATTCCGGTCCTGCTGGTGGGTGATTCCGCCGCCAACGTCGTCTACGGCTACGACACCACCGTGCCGATCACCGTCGACGAGCTCATCCCGCTGGTGCGCGGTGTGGTCCGTGGTGCACCGCATGCGCTGGTGGTGGCCGATCTGCCGTTCGGCACCTACGAATCCTCGCCGCAGCAGGGGCTGGCCACCGCGACCCGGTTCATGAAGGAGGGCGGTGCGCACGCGGTCAAGCTGGAGGGCGGTGAGCGGGTCGCCGAGCAGATCGCGCTGATCACATCGGCCGGTATCCCGGTGATGGCGCATATCGGTTTCACTCCGCAGAGCGTCAATACCCTCGGCGGTTTCCGGGTGCAGGGACGTGGCGACGGCGCCGAGCAGCTCATCGCCGACGCCATCGCGGTGCAGGAGGCCGGTGCGTTCTCCGTGGTGATGGAGATGGTGCCCGCCGAACTGGCCGGACAGGTGACCCGCAAGCTGACCATTCCGACCGTCGGCATCGGCGCGGGCGCCGAATGCGATGCGCAGGTGCTGGTTTGGCAGGATATGGCGGGCTACACCAGCGGCAAGACCGCCAAGTTCGTCAAGCGGTTCGGCCGGATCGGCGATGAATTGCGTTGCGCCGCAGCAGCTTACGCCGATGAGGTACGGCGCGGAACCTTCCCGGGCCCCGAGCACAGCTTCTGAGTTCGCGATGACGAGCCGAGCAGTGCACGCGCCAGCGGCGCTGCTCGGCCAACCTGTGCAACCGATGCTCGAATGGGCCACCGGCGTTCTCACCGATCACGGCGTGAAAATCGTTGGGACACCGGAGGAAACGCGACGGCGGGCGTGGTCGTTGATCGTGCGCATACCGACCGAGGCGGGTCCGATGTGGTTGAAGGCCAACGCCCGTGCCGGTGCGCACGAGGGTCCGCTGTTGCAGGCATTGGCCCGGTTGCGGCCCGGTAGTGTGCTCGAACCGCTTGCGGTGCAACCGGATCGGGGCTGGATACTCAGTCCCGACGGCGGTGCCACCGCGCGGGATTCCACGGCCGCGTGGACCGAATTGGTCCGCCGCTACGCCGAGCTCCAGTTCGCGATGGGCGATCACATCGATGAACTGCGCGACACCGGCACACCATATCTGCCACCACCCCAACTGATCACGGTGTATCGGCATTTCGAGCCGCGCGTGCCCGGCCTCGGCGCGGCGATCACCGAAGCCGCCGCGGCACTCACCGAATTCGGCAGGCTGAGCATCGAGCACAATGATCTGCAGCCGGGCAATGTGTTCACCGATTCGGACAGGCTGTTCGACTGGGGTGATGCCGTGATCACCCACCCGCTGCTGTCCTGGCGGGTGCTGCGTGGTCCGCACCGTGCCGAATACCTGGACCGGTGGCGGCAGGCCAGCGCCGTTACCGACGCCGAAATCGTCCTCGCCGACCGGCTGGCACCGCTGGTCGCCCTGCATCCTTGGCGCACCATCGACGCGTCGCCACCGCGGTTCGCGCGCTTCCTGCACGGCTTGCTCGACGATCTGCGCGCGGGCTTCAGCCGGGTTTGATCAGTGTCGTCCGGCAAACTGGTGCGGGCCAGGCGCGGCAAATAATGGCAGACTCGAAGCCGACAATGCCGACACGAGCAGAGGTACCGATGCCGCAACCCCGTTGGATTTCACGCAGCACGCTTGTGGTGGCGGGTATTTTCGCCGCTGTCGCGCTCACCGCCTGCGGAAGCGACTCCAGCCCGGCGCCCACCGGCAGCTCGAGCTCGACCACCGGGTCGGCGACGGCCACCAGCGCGGGCAAGACCACCAGCGCACCGACGACGACCCTGGAGATCTCCGACGCGTCGGCCACCCAGCTGTGCGACATGATCCGCCCCGAGCTGTCCAATTGGCGGGTGCAGGGTCCGACGTTGGGCCGCATCGGACTCAACGCACTGGTGCACGAATGGGCGCTGCGCAATGGCGGCATCAACGGCCATGTGCTCGCCGATAAGGCGATGATCGACCGGATCACCACCAAGAGCTGCGCCGATGTGCACCAGCAGGCGATCGAGGCGCTGGGACTTCCCGATCTGGCTTCGGGAATCGCCTTCTGATGCGAACTCTTTACCCCGCGATCGAGCCGTACGACACCGGCATGCTCGACGTCGGCGCAGGCCAAGCCGTGTACTGGGAGGTCAGCGGAAATCCGGACGGTAAGCCCGTGGTGTTCCTGCACGGCGGACCCGGTGGCGGCACCGAACCGTTCCACCGACAGTTCTTCGATCCGGCCGCCTACCGGATCGTGCTGTTGGATCAGCGCGGTTGCGGACGGTCCACCCCGCATATCGCGGACGGGGCGAGTCTGGCGACCAATACCACCGCTCACCTGATCGCCGATATCGAGGCGCTGCGCATCCATCTCGGCATCGATCGCTGGCAGGTATTCGGCGGCTCCTGGGGTTCCACGCTGGCGCTCGCCTATGCGCAACAGCATCCGGAGCGGGTCACCGAACTGGTGCTGCGCGGGATCTTCCTGTTGCGGCGCAAGGAAATCGACTGGTACTACAACGGTGCCGCGGGCTGCATCTACCCCGACGAGTGGGAGAAATTCCTGGCCCCGGTGCCCCATGACGAGCGCGACAGCGATCTGGTGCAGGCGTATCACCGGCTGCTGCACTCCCCCGACGAGCAGGTCGCCGAGGCCGCCGCCATCGCCTGGTCCACCTGGGAGGGCGCGACGAGTTCGCTACTGCCGCACCCTGATCGGGTGGAGGAGAGCGCCCAGCCGCGGTTCGCCCTGGCATTCGCCAGGATCGAGAACCACTACTTCATCAACGGCGGATTCCTCGACGAGGGACAGCTGCTGCGCGATCTCGACAAGATCGCGCATATCCCGGCCGTCATCGTGCAGGGACGCCACGATGTCGTCTGCCCGGCGACCAGCGCATGGGAACTGCATCGCGCCTGGCCCGGTTCGGTACTGCACATCGTCGACGACGCCGGTCATGCGGCGGCCGAACCCGGAATCGCCCACCATCTCGTCGAGGCGACCGATGGATTCGCGAAGGTGAGCTGATCATGGTCACGGCCGGAACCGCCGTCGTCGCGGCACTGCGCGACGACGTCGACCGGCTGCTGGCCGCCGAACCGGATGTCCGCGCCGACGCCTGGGATTCGGTGCACCAGATGCGGGTCGCGACACGCAGATTGCGCAGTGTGCTGCGCTCCTACCGTACGCTCTTCGAGGCCACGCCGATCGCCGAGATGCAGCGCGAACTGAAGTGGCTGGCCGATCTGCTCGGCGTGGCGCGCGATGCCGAAGTGCGGGCGGAGCGGTTCACGGCATTGCTGGCCACGCACGCGCCGCAGGATGAATTCGCCCGGCTCGCAATGGAATCCGCCGTGCCGAAGGCAGCGGGCAGCGCCTATGTGCCCGGCACCACCGAGTACGTGCGCACCGAACTGGTCGATGCGGAACGCGACCGATACCGGACCGCGCATGCGGAGGTTCTCGACGCGCTCAACCACCACCGCTATCACGCACTGCGCCACCGTCTTTCGGCCTGGCGCACCAATCCGCCCATCGATGCCGACAAATCGAAACAGCCCGCCGCCGAAGTCTTCGAACGCATCCTGCGCAAAGATCACAAGCGCCTACGGCGACTGGTCTACGCCGAACCCGCCGTCTCCCCCGCCGAGCGCGTCGAACTGCTGCACGATATCCGCAAGGGCGCCAAACGCCTGCGTTACTCGTGCGAGGGCGCGATCGATGTACTCGGCGATGCCGCAAAGGATCTCGGCACCGAAGCGAAGCGCCTACAAACCGTACTCGGCGACCACCGCGACGCCGTCGAATCCCGCGAAGCCATCCTGGCCCGCGCCGCCGAAACCCACGCCACCGGCGTCAACGCCACCATCTACGAATTGCTGGCCGACGCCGAGGAAGTCGCCGCGGGCGAAGCGCTGGCCAAATACCCCGCCGCGGCGGCGTTCGTGTCCGTAATCGGCCCACCTGGCGAAGATCAGAATGGCGAATAGCCGCTGAGAAAGTTCCGAATCAGAGGCACCACTTCGTCGAGGTGGGTCTCCAGCAGCCAATGGCCGCCGTCGAGAATATGCAGCTCGGCATCAGGATGATCGCGGTGGTAAGCGAGGGCGGCACCGGGGGGCATGTAGCCGTCGTGGCGGCCCCAGACGATCAGCGTCGGCGGACGGTGCTCGCGCAGATAGGCTTGTTGCTTGGAAAACGACGCCACCGTATGTCGTTGATCGGCCAGCAAATTCACCAGATTTTGGCGGCGCTGCGGCGTATCGGTTACCGCCCAAGCGAGCCGCCACAGGTCCGGGCTGACCCGCTCGACCAGGTCGTCCGGCAATTCCCCGACGAACTCGTGACGGAATCCCTCCTCGCTGACCGCTTCGGCCAGCTCGGCCTTGCCTTGCTCGGTCGGATTGTTCCAGAACCGCTTCAGTGGAGCGTATTTCGGGCCGTGCTGGTCTTCGTAGATGTCGCCGTTCTGCACAATCAGCCCGCGTACCTTTTCCGGCGCCGCCATCGCGAGCCGCAGTCCGAACTGGGAACCATAGTCGTGCAGGTAAATCGTGTACTCGGATAGATCGAGCACGTCAATGAAACGGCGCAGGAACTCCGAATAGCCGTCGAAGGTATAGGCGAAGTTCTCCGGTGCCGCGGAATATCCGAAGCCGGGCAGGTCGGGCGCGAGCGTGCGCCAGCGATCGGCCAGCGCAGGCATCAGATTTCGAAACTCGAACGAGGAGCAGGGGTATCCATGCGGTAGCAGCAGCACCGGGCCGTTGGGCGGCCCCGCCTCGCGGTAGAACGTCTCGATGCCGTCGATCGTGATCCAGCGATGCCGAACGTTGCTCATACGATGCCCTCCTGAGGTTTCGTGCCGTTGCCGGGCACTGCTCCGTCAGGAATGGCCCGACCTCATCCCTCTTGGCGATACCCCGATGGGGCGCCGATTCACATCTGAATGGAGCGAAGAAGGCGACTGCCCATGGCGAACTGCGCGCCGAGAAGGACGCTGCCGCGATAACCGCCAAACCACGGAACGTGGCACTAAGGCCGCAGCACCGACACCAGGAATTCGGTCTGGTCGTACACCGTCTGCTCGAAGATATCGTCGAAGTAGACATCGAAATGTCCTACCGGATAACGCTTTACGATCGCATGCTTGGTGCGTTCGGCCGCACGCAGTGTCGGCTTCGGTGGCGCGATGGTGTCGTTATCGGCGATCGCGTAGAAGACCGGCATCTTCAATGCCTTGGCCCGGCGGCCGGGAGAATCGAACAGCGTCGAGAATGCCACGCGGGCAGCGACTTTCGGTTCGTAGGTCTCGCTCTCGTCGGCGAGTCTGCCGTAACCCTCCGGCGCATCCGGCGCGCTCATCAGCGCCGCCGAACGCTTGCGACCGGCCAACCGGACACGAACGGGCTTGCGCCGGATCGGGCCGACGAGCAGATCGGTGGCCGCGATGGTGGCCACCTTGGTCAGGCTGGTCGGGCCCTTCGCCAGCGCCGATGCCAAGCCGCTGGTGAACGGTACCTGGGCGACGACAGCGGCGATGTAATCGTCGTCGGGCGCGACGGACAGCACATGACCGCCGCCGAAAGAGGTGCCCCACAGCGCAATTCGGGTCGCGTCGAAGCCGCGCAGGGTACGCGCGTAAGTGATGGCCGAGCGCCAGTCCTCGCGCTGCCTGGCGATATGTAGTAGCTGACGCGGCGCACCTTGACTGGCCCCGAAATGCCGGTAATCGAATACCAACACACCCATTCCGGCGGCGGCGAAGCGCCGGGCGTACCTATCCAGACCCATCTCCCGGTTTGCGCCGAGTCCATGCCCCATCACAACGAGCGGGCGGGGCTTGGGGATGCCAGCGGGGGGATACAGCCAGGCAGCGCAGTGCTCGCTACCCGAGGGAAAACTGACCTCGACACGTTCCATGGCACCTCACCGTACTGTTTCGGTCCGAACTATTGCCCCCCGACCGGTCACCAGGTCAGGCCAGTCAACAAGGTACCCCTTGATCAAAGTAGGCTAAACGCTGCGGACGAGTTGGCCGGGCGGCCGCGGTGATGGGAACGGGTACGTGCGTGCCGCCGCCCGTCGCCGAGGAAAGTCCGGACTCCACAGAGCAGGGCGGTTGCTAACGGCAACCCGGGGTGACCCGCGGGAAAGTGCCACAGAAAACAGACCGCCCACGATCCCTCGGGATCGTGCGGTGAGGGTGAAACGGTGCGGTAAGAGCGCACCAGCGCCCCGGGTGACCGGGGCGGCTAGGTAAACCCCGCCCGGAGCAAGGTCGAAGGTCGCATCGTTGGCGGTGCGGCTGCGCAGGTGTTCGAGGGTTGCTCGCCCGAGCCTGCGGGTGGACCGCTCGAGGCACCCGGCAACGGTGTGTCCAGATGGATGGCCGTCACCCGGTGTGAACCGGGGACAGGATCCGGCTTACAGGTCAACTCGTCCGCCCCTGCAATCCGGTGCTCGCCGGTGCCATGATGGAAGTGGACCGCCGAGCCGGAATTCGGCGCGGTCAGGCACTTCGCACGGGGTGTAGCCATGGATATTCTTACCGTTATCGGGGCGATTTTCGGGGTGGGGGCGATCGCGGGCGGGGTGCTCACCGCGATGAGCGCGCGCATAGTCGCCCAATACGAAAAGGGGCTGGTGTTCCGGTTCGGCCGGGTAGTCGGAACCCGAGAACCCGGACTGCGCATGCTGATTCCGTTCATCGACCGGATGCGCAAGGTCTCCACGCAGATCGTCACCATGCCGGTACCCGCGCAGGACGGCATCACCCGCGACAATGTGACGGTGCGCGTCGACGCCGTGGTCTATTTCCGGGTGATCGACCCGGTCTGCGCGGTAGTCGAGGTGCAGAACTATTTGTTCGCGGTGGGGCAGGTGGCGCAGACGTCCTTGCGTTCGATCATCGGAAAGAGTGATCTGGACAGCCTGTTGTCCAATCGTGAGGAGCTGAACAAGGGGTTGGAGATCATGATCGATAGCCCGGCGCTCAGCTGGGGCATCCATATCGATCGGGTGGAGATCAAGGATGTGTCGATACCGGATTCACTGAAGCGCTCGATGTCGCGGCAGGCCGAGGCGGAACGGGAACGGCGGGCGCGGGTGATTTCCGCCGAGGGCGAATTGCAGGCCTCGAAGAAGTTGGCGCAGGCGGGCGCGCAGATGGCGGAATCGCCCGCGTCACTGCAGCTGCGATTGCTGGAGACCGTGGTTCAGGTTGCGGCGGAAAAGAATTCGACATTGGTGCTGCCGTTCCCGGTGGAGTTGCTGCGGTTCCTGGAACGCGGTACGCCGTCCGGGACGACCAGCACCGACACCGCGGCCGAGCCCACCCCGACCGCATCCGAATCCACACCGGAGATCAGCTCGCCCGAGCCGACACCCACGCTGGGTCAGAGCAACACGCCCGTAGCCGAACAAGATGGAATGCGCCCGTAACACGACGGGCGTATACCGATACGGGTACGGCAGTGATTGCGCCGCACGACCGCATCGGAACAACGTAAGGAAGCCGGGCCGATGTCCATACTGATTCCCGTGATCGCGATCATCATCATGATCACCGTGGGGTATGTATTGAAATACCTGCCCAATTACTTACCGTGGCTGAAGGATTGAAATTTCTGCTCAGCAGAGCATCTTCGCCATCTGATAGATCGCCTGGGCCTCTTCCTTGGAGGCCTCGGTGGTGGCGCCCTTCGTGCGCTTGATTACGTTCTGGACGACCTCGTCCTCGCCCTTGCCGTCCTTGATGTCCTTGCAGGTCTCGACCAGGATGTCGCGGATCTTGGTGTCGTCTTTGCCCTCGGCGAGCTTGGGGAAGGCGCTGCGGTAGCTGACGACGAACGTCCCCGCCTTGACGTTGTCCAACGTCTCGCCGCCCGCGGACTTGGCCGCCGAGGTCGTCGCGGAAGCTGGCGCGGCGGAAGAGTCTTTGTCATCGCCGCAACCGGCAAGGAGCAGGGCTAATACAGCGGAGCTCGCCGCGATTGCGGCAGTAGTTCTGGTCACGCAGCGGGATGCTAGCGGCACTTGGGAAACGTCGCCTCCCGTGTGGTTAACGGAAGGCGACGAAGACCGCATCGTTGACGGTGAGGTCAGAGCGGGTTGACCATGAAAACCTGAGCCCAATACGCCGCCTGCTCAGGACCGAGCAGCGGCATCAGGTAATCGAAAAGAATCGTTGACATCAGTGGATAACTCCCAATTGTCGACGTACGGGTCACTTGCGAATGTGCGGGAAAAGCTCGATCCCGCCACGCCGGGGAACCCTAGCAGCCGGGCTGTGACGCCGCCGGGTTCGGCGTGTCCGGCATGGCGATTCGGGTGGAGCTGGCCTAGAACGTGAGCGACGTCATAGAGTAGGCGCCGTTGGTAAGACCCGATGCCGGTCCGCCACGAAACTCACATTCTTCGATCACGGAAGCAGGTCACAACTCTATGCGGATTGTTCGTTCACTGGTCGCCGGTGCGCTGATCGCCGGGGCCGCATCGGTTTTCGCCATGCTGGGAACCGGGTCCGCCTCGGCGGTCGCGGTCACCCCACTGGCGGGTGGAGTCCAGGTCGATCTCAACTCGGCCGACACCGCCTGGGTGCACCAGAACCACATCGGGCAGACCATCGCCGGTCTGCCGCATCCGTCGGCGGCTTCATTCGGCCAGGCGCTGGACGCCGCGGCGGACGTTTCCGCCAGCGTCCCGGGTGGACGCGTGACCTTTACCGTGTACGGCCCGCTCAATGAATTGAACGGCACCATGCTGGCACTGCAGTAGCGACTGCGACAGCGTGGAACTCCACCAGCGGATCGTGTCGGCGCCGGTCGATTTCGGCGCCATTCGATCCGAATTCGGATTGGCCTCGGCGTATCCCGCCGAGGCCACCGCGGCGGCCCGCGACGCGATCGACGCGTTCGCGGGCGCTCGCGCCGATCGCACCGATATTCCATTCGTCACCATCGACCCGCCCGGCGCCATGGATCTGGACCAGGCGGTGCATATCGAACACACCTCTTCCGGTTTCACCGTCCATTACGCGATCGCCGATGTCGGCGCCGTAATAGATCCCGCGGGCCCGCTGGCCCGGGAAGCGGGCGTGCGCGGCCAGACCTTCTATCTCCCCGACGGCACCGTGCCGCTGCACCCGCCGATCCTTTCGGAGAATTCCGCGAGCCTGCTGCCCGACCAGAACAGGCCCGCCGCCCTGTGGACCATCGAATGCGATGAGAACGCCGAACCGCAGCGGTTCTCGGTGATCCGAGCGACCGTGCGTTCGCGGGCTCGACTCGACTACGCGAGCGTCCAGGCCGACGCCGACGCGAACCGCCTGCATCCCTCGATCGCGGCCCTGCCGGAATTCGGCAAGCGGCGCATCGAGGCCGGGCTGGCCCGCGGCGCGATCGGGCTGCGCCTGCCCGCCCAGAGCGTTATCCGTGACGACAAGGCCGTCGGCCACTGGCGTCTGGTAGTGGAACCGCGCACCGCCGCCGATGACTGGAACGAACAGATTTCCCTGCTGACCGGCATGTGTGCGGCGCGAATCATGTTGAACGGCAGTGCATCCGACAGTGCGCCCAGTGTCGGTGAGCGGATCGCATTGCTGCGGACCATGCCGCCGCCCGCTGAATCGGCGATCGATTCGATGCGCAGGACTGCTGCGGCGCTGGGCGTCGACTGGCCTGCGGATCAATCCGTTGGGCGGATGTTGGCCGGGCTCGATCCGAATGCGCCTGCGACGTTGGTGTTGATGTCCGAGGCGACCGGGTTGCTGCGTGGTGCCGGATATACCGTGCTCGATGGGGCTGTCGCAGGGGCGAATGGGTCTGGGGCGGGTCGTTCGGCGGGTGCGCCATCGGCAGGCGGTGTGCGGTCGGCGGTCGGTGCGGAGCTGGAGGGGGATTCGCGGTCGGCAGGCGATTCCCAGTCACTGGGTGGCGTGGGCTCGCCGGGCGGCGCGGACTGGCCGGACAGGGCCGGTTCTGTCGGCGGCGTCGCCACGTCAGGCGGCCCGGGCGCGGTCGACCGCAAGGGCTCGGCAGGCACTAGAGGTGGGGTGGTTAGCGCGGGGCCGGGTGGTGGGCGAACCGGTGCCAAGCCAACGAGTAACCCGCAAACCGTGAACAACCTGCAGCACAGCGCGATCGGCGCACCCTACGCACACGTCACCGCACCGCTGCGCCGCCTCGCCGACCGTTTCGCCACCGAGATCTGCCTCGCCCGATGCGCCGGAACCGAAGTCCCGCAATGGGTCCGCGATGGTCTGGTCCCCACCGCCGAGTCGATGAAGCGCAGCGACAGCCTCGCAGGCAAGGTGGAACGCGCCTGCATCGACCTCACCGAATCAACCCTGCTCGCCGAACGCAACGGCGCGATCTTCGAAGCCGTAGTAGTACGCGAAGCCAACGGCACCCGCCCCGCCGAGGTCTTCATCGCCGACCCACCGGTAGTCGGCCCCTGCATCGGCGCACCCCCGGAAGGCGAACAAGTCCAGGTCCGCCTAGTCGCCGCCGACCCCACCACCCGCAAGATCAGCTTCGGATACCCCATCTGACGCTTCTCCTCGACGCACCATCCACGTCCACGAAACGCATTGCCGCCCAATGGGTAGGTCTCCACAAGCGGCACCTTGATCACGTCGCCCACCTGTACCAACTGCTCGAGCACCTCGCCGCCGAGCGGCAGTCCGGCCGCCCCCACACCGGCAGCAAGCCCCGGCGAAGACCAAGGCCAATTCAGATCACGGCCACATGGCCGTACGACTTTGGTTCGTCAGATTCCGAGAGACGCGTCCATCTGCTGCCTGCGCCGAAAATCAGCATCGCGCCAAGCGCTGCGATGATGACGCTTGGCCGAGAAAGTTGTACCGCAACCCTTTCCCTTTCCGAATAACCCTGACCAGCGGGGAGCCGATCAGTACTCCCGTGAGGCGTCGGGCTTCATCCCGCCCGTGTCCTCATGTTCGATCCGTTCGCGGATTCTCCTGACGGTGCGGTCCTTCGGTATCCGTTCCGGCCACACGATCGCTCCGACCGTTACCGCCAGCGGCAATCCGATCGCGACGACCCAACCGAACGCGATCACGGCAGGGCTCGGAGCAGTCGCAGCACCGTGGCGCACGTCTCGGCACCGGCTGGCTCGAATGGTCCACTCGACGGGGCTATCTCCGCAGCACCCGGAACCCGTTGCGGTAGCACACGATCGGCGGGAGACCACAACTCCAGGTACACCCCCGGACCGTCGTCCCCGTCCCCGGCGCCGTAGTCGGCGACCTCCAACAACCCGCCTGGGAACACGAACAGTCGTGTACGCCTGTCCATCTCGACTCCTGTAGTCGCGGTATTAGTAGGCACCCGTGACCGGTTGGCGTCACATGCCACGGGGGCCACGTCCGAAGCTACGAACTGGAAGCCCTTGCAAGCCATGAACTTGCCACTATTTGCCAGGATTGGTCAGAATTATCTCGAAACATGCCGACTCGAGGGAACATACAAGCAGTGCCCGCCAAACGCGGCACCCAGCAAGAGAGGATCGCGACCATGTCCTTACGGTTCCTCGGCAAAGGCGGCTCGGATAGGAACGGATGCCCGTCGCTGTTCGCCAAAGACAACTCATACGTGGTAGCGGGATGGCGAACCGGCCGACCTGAAACAGTCGAAATCCCCCATCTGCTAACCGGTTTCGCTGAACCGGACACGTTCATCGGAGCGATGATGACCGATACCGGGCGTGGAACGTTCACTCTCACGGGTCGGCCGATCACCGATTCGGAGACGCTCGTCGAGCTGGACCTGGCCGACGATGAGACCGCTATCGAAACTCCGAAGTCAGAAAGGACGTTCTACGGTGCTACTGCGGCAAGGCGACCCTTGGCCTGACCTGTTCCGTCAATGCCAGCGCGAAGCGTTCCACCTCGAGCTCAAGGACGTATACGCGGAGCCGCACGAGTCCGAACCCCTGCGCCGTTTCTTGGACGGCAAGCCCGATACATCCGATCCGTCGCCGGAGTGGCGGGCGCTCGTGCGGGAGACAACCGGGCGGGGCGTCGCGATGAGTCGTATTCGCGTGGTCACGGTCCCGCTGACCGACTACCAACGGTGGCTGTTGTCGGTAACCAAGTACAACGTCGACGCTGGTGACGACATTCGGTATATACCTCGGCATCTGGTCGAGTCCGACGAAATGCCCACCGACGATTGGTGGCTGTTCGACGGCCGACTGGTCGTGTTCAATGTGTCGGATGAAGACGGCAAGCCCAGAGAACCGGTCAGTACCATTGATCCGGGTATCGCGGGATACTGTCGAGCGGTGAAACTGCGGCTTTGGGAATTGGCAACACCGTATTCGGAGTTCAGAAGCGTGCATGCCGACCAGTGACCGATAGCGTCCACGAAGCACGTGAGTCACTCGGTCGACGACTTCGTGAAATCCGCCGACATGCTGGACTGACCGCGCGCCAGCTCGCCTCGATGGCGGGCTGGCACGAGTCGAAGGTCTCGCGATTCGAGCGTGGCGTACGGAGCCCTTCAGAGGCAGATCTCAGGGTCTACTGCCAGCATGCGGGCGCGACCGATCAACTGGCCGATCTCATTGCCACCCTGAACGCGGTTGACATTGCGTACGTCGAATGGCGGCGTCTACTGAGTTCGGGAACCAAACAGCGGCAACAGGTCTCGGTGAAGCTTGCCCAGAAGGCCACGCTGACACGGATATATCAGCCGACCATCGTTCCCGGCATCCTGCAAACAGCAGAGTATGCCGAAGCGATCCTGCGGGATGTCGTCGAGTTCGAGCGAATACCCGATGACGTCGAGGCGGGCGTAGCACAGCGACTGGAGCGGCAGCAGTTTCTTTACAAGGGGCAACGGAAGTTCCGGATCGTCATCGCTGAGCAAGTCCTCGCAACGACGGTGGGCGACGACCAAGTGATGGCGGGCCAGTTGGACCGGCTACTTGCGGTCACGGGATTGCCGCGGGTGGCGTTCGGAATTATTCCGGCTCATGCCATGCCGCCGCTGACGGCCCCGAACTTCATTATGTTCGATGACCGCGTCGTCATGGTCGAGGGCATCAGTGCCGAGCAAACCATCACTCAACCGCGTGAGGTTGCGGTATACGCCCGAGCGTTCGACAGACTTGCCCGGCAATCCGTCACAGGGGGGTCGGCTCGGGCACTGATCACGAACGCGCTCGAAAAGCGCACGAGCAATCTGGACGCGGCACAAGATCCCGGGACCGGTACGCTGGGGCGATACGGTCGGTTGTCAGGATGACCGCCCACGTCGATGGCTCGGATGCGCCGCGAAGCATCTCCGTGATGGAATTCGTTGTCTGCCAAGACTTCCGCCCCCTCGGGAAGGGTATTCCCGCGCGCCGGTGACGGCGGCGCGGGTGCGTACCCGCCCCGAGATCCGCCGCCAGCGCCGTCCGCGTTCGCACGGCTGTTGGAATCATCTACTCGCGGCACCGCTTTGGCCCAAGCACGGTGTCAACCTCGGCACTTTGCTCCGCACGTGTGATGCGGTCGGTGCGTGTATGGCGGTGCCGCGGCGGCCGTGGGTGCCGGATGCGCTCAACCAAGGCAACACGCTGCGGCACCGTCAGTGCGTGCATTGGATCGACGGGCGGGTCGATCGGTGGCTGCAGCGTCAGCGCGATGGGGGTTCGGCGATAGTGGGCGTCGAGCTGACCGACGAGTCCATTCGGCTCGCGGATCTGCCCGTCGCCCGCAAACGCACCGTCGTCGTGCTCGGCCACGAGTCCACCGGTATCCCACCCGAAGGGCTGGAACTGCTGGATATGGCCGTCGAGATCCCGATGGTCGGCACCGGACACAGCCTCAATGTGGCCGTCGCCGGATCCCTGGTGCTCTACAAACTCGCGGGTCTGTGCTGAGTTGACTAGCGTGAAACCCACGATCACCTCCACGGGAGGCTCGGATGTGGCGAATGGTCCTTGCCTGCGCGGTTGTCATGGTGGCGACCGGGTGCGGTACCTCCGCGCCGTCCGACGCACTGCCGCTGCGTCAGGTCGGACAGCTCGATTTGCCCGGTACGGCAGTGCGATTCGACTATACGAGCCTCGATGCCGGATCCGGCCTGCTGTGGGTGGCGCATATGGGTGCGGGCGCGGTTGTCGAGGTCGATATTCGAGCGCATCGGGTGGTGCGCACCATTTCGGACTTGCCGGACGTGCACGGTGTGCTGGCGGTACCACAGCGGCGGCGCACCTACGCGACCGCGACGGGACGCAACCAGCTCGCGGCCATCGATGCGGAGACCGGCACGATCCTGTGGACCACACCGACCGGCGAATATCCGGACGGACTCGCCTACGATCCGCTACGCGGTGCGGTGTGGACCACCGATCAGCGCGCCGGTACCGAGACGGTCGTCGATGCGGATACCGGAACCATCCGTGGCACGGTGTCATTGGGCGGGGAGGTCGGCAATGTGGTCTACGACGCCGATGCCGATCGCATGGTTGTCGCCGTGCAGGGCAAGGGCGATCTCGCGGTCATTGATCCGGAGACGTTCGCGGTGACCGATCGGATTCCGGTGCCGGGCTGCGCTGGACCACACGGCCAGGCACTGGACACCGCTGATCGGCTGATGTTCGTGGGGTGTGAGGACAATGCCCGTCTGGTCACGGTCGATCTCACCCAGCGGAAGGTGGTCGACGAGAACCGCGTCGGCGAAACTCCCGATGTGCTGGTCTATGACGGCTCGGCTCAGCGGCTGTATGTGGCCGCCGAGAGCGGTTGGGTGAATCTGTTCGAGCAGCGTACTGGGCATACGACCGCGCTCGGGTCGAGTCATCTCGCCGACGGCGCGCACACGGTTGCCGTCGACCCGGAAACTCATCACAGTTTCTTCCCGCTTCCGCGGGGACCAGTGCTGCTGGAGTTCGAACCGTCGCGGTAATAGTCCGCGCTGCGCGAAACCTGTCGGTGCCCGCGACTACAGTCGCCTGCCATGAACCGCGCGACCGCGACCGTCGCCGATATCGTCGACGCGATCACGCCGCTCGATGCGCTCGAGCGGCAGCATATCGAGGACACCAGGGCCTGGCTGGCCTCGACCGACGATGTGTTCCGTCGCGTGAAACCCGATACTCCCGCACGTCATCTGGTCTCGTATGTGGTGCTCGTGGACCCGCGAGCGCGCAGCGTCCTGCTCGGCCGCCATCTCCTGGCCGGACTGTGGCTGCCGACCGGCGGTCATATCTCGCCGGGAGAACATCCGCTGGCCGCCGCCGGGCGCGAGGCCGCGGAGGAATTGGGCATCGATCCCGAATTCACCGTCATCGGAACCGAACCGCTGTTCCTCACCGTCACCACGACGGTCGGTACGCACAGCGGACACCAGGATGTCAGCCTCTGGTACGTCATCCGCGGCGACCGCACCCGCGAATACACCTTGGACCCGGGCGAATTCGGTGCGGCACGCTGGTGGGATATCGAAACCTTCGACCGCGTCGACGCCGATCCACATTTCGCGCGCTTCTTGACGAAACTCGAACCGCTACTCCCCGAAAGGATTCCGAATCTGTGAACGACTACCCATCGACTGCTTCCGGCCGAACGTACTCGATTCCGGTGACGATATCGGGCAGGATTCTGGTCACCCGATCACCGGCACCGACAGTGCGAGGAGGCAAGAACTGTTGGTAGTGCACGATTTCGTGTTGGTCGCGCACGGTGTCGGCGATGCCGGTGACGATCACACACCAGCCGAGGGAGGTTTGGTGGTCGATCGCGTCCACCTCGTAGGCCACGACTTGACGATCGAGCGAACCGGTCGTCGCGGCGTCGGCGTAGATGACCAGATGATCCTCGACCATCGCGTGGCTGACCGGGCGAATCGCGGGTAAGGCGTAGCGCGAGAACGCGACACGCCCGAATCCGATCGTGCCGAGCAGGTGCAGTGCGGTATCGACCGACAGTTCGCGTGACTCCCGCACACCGTCTACTGCCATACCCCATTGTCCACCACTTCGCGGCCCGAAGCAGCCCCTATCGATCACCTCACTTCCGGACAGGCGGTGATCATGTTGCCTACCAAGCTATTACACGGTACGAAGGATAAACAGGTATCGGTTTTCCGAAGGAGCCGTTCGTACCGCCGAAATCGGGCGCAGTAGAATGGCCACGTCTCCGGGGTCCCGAAACGTGGCCAACCAATACGAATCAACGACTCAGGAGGACTTTCGATGCCCGACGATGTGCGGTCGAGCTCCCGGACCGGCGCCCGCGGCAGCAGCCGAAGCACGTGGCGTAGTAGGCCGCGACGATCATTCGGCCCCACCAAGGAGCTATCCGGAAACGCCACCGCGTTCGCCGATTCCAGCGATCGGCTGGTGCGCCGCCTCTTCGACACCGGGCTGCGGCTGCACAAGCTCCGCATGGTTTTCGATCGGCCGGATCCGAGTGCCGCCGAGTTACGAACGGCCAGCGATGCGATCGCCGCGATGCTCGACGACCTGGACGGACTGATCCGCGAAACCGGACTCGCCATGCTGGATATCGCCCACGAACACGACACCGAGACAACCGAATCACTGCACAACCAACCGATACACGACGGACGACTGACGAACCGTCGCGGCCGACTACGCTGACAGCGAGTCTGAATCCCCTGTAGGTGTTGCAGGCACCGGTTTGCGCGAGGTAGCGGAGCGGTGCACCATCGCCGGATGAGAGTGCGGCAGTTGGGCGGGGACGAGTGGACGGTCGCCCGAGAGATCCGGCTCGACGCGCTGGCGGGATCGCCACCGGGAACATTCGCCTCGACGTTCGAGGTGGCGGCGCGGTGGGATGAACCGCGGTGGCGGCAGTGGATGGGTACGCGGCTGCTGTTCGTCGCCGAGCGCGATGGCGGGGTCGTCGGCTCGGCGGGCATCGTCACAAAATCCGATGACAGTCCGCCGATCGTGGTGTCGGTCTGGGTGAATCTGCGCGCACGCGGCACCGGGGCATCGGATCTCCTGCTGGCCGCCACCTTGGACTGGGCCAGGACATATGGTCACAGCGAACTTCGGCTCTGGGTTGTCGAGGGCAACATGCCCGCCGAGGCGCTGTATCTGCGAACAGGTTTCGTCTTCACCGGCCGCCGACAGCGCTGTGGCGAGGATGATCCGCGGCTGGAGAAGGAGATGTTCATCGCGGTGCCGTCGGCTCGGCCTCTCGACGAACGCCAGCCGTCATGAGATCCGCACTTGCCACACCGCACCGAAGTCCGGTCTTCACAACCCGGCCCGCCGCACCCCGCTGACCTCCAGCGCCGCGAACACCGCAACCCAGAGCGCGCCGATCAGCAGGAACGCGACGCCGAGCCCGGTCAAGTCGAGCAGACCCGAGAACGCCAACAGCACTAAAGCCAGCGCCGAGACCACATTGACCCCGATGGCGGCGACCGCATGGCTCGGCACGAGTTCCGGGTACCCGGCGATGAGCAGTAGCGCTAGTCCGCCGCCGATCATCGCGACGCCGAAGGGAATGGACCAGGTGGTCGGCAGTCCCAACGGTCCGCTCAACGATGCCGCCCCGGCCAGCATGATGACACCGAATACCCCGGTACCCCAGCCGTCCAGGCGCAACACGGCGCGCAGAAAACCGGAGTCGGTGCGCGCGTCAAGTGTGCTCATGCTCTTCCTCTCATCGATCGGCTCACGACACCGACCATGCCGATCTGAGGTCAAGCTCTCAATAACCTCTGAGGTCATGGCCGAGCGGACACGGCGCTGATTAACCTGCCCAGGTGGCGGTAAATCGGACACAATCGCGGGTCGGCGCACTGCTGCGCGACTGGCGGCAGCGGCGCAGACTCAGCCAACTCGATCTGGCGCTGGCCGCGAACAGCTCCTCCCGCCACATCTCCTATATGGAGACCGGCCGGGCCAAACCCAGCCGTGCCATGATCCTGCGGCTCTGCGAGGCGCTGGAGGTGCCGCTGCGCGAGCGCAACACCCTGCTGCTGGCCGCCGACTACGCACCCGCCTACCGGGAGAGCGGTCTCGACGACGCGAGCCTGGCCTCGGTCCGTTCCGCACTCGACATCATGCTGACCGCGCACGAGCCCTATCCGGCGGTCGTGGTGGACCGACTGTGGAATGTGGTCACCGGCAATAACGCCATGGGTCTGTTCATGGCCGATATCCCCGAAGCGCTGATGCTGCCGCAACCGAATGTCTACCGGCTGGTGCTGCACCCCGACGGCCTCGCCGCCCGCCTCGCCAACCTGACCCAGGTGCGAGAGTTGTTCTTGGAGCGGCTGTCTCGCCAGGTGAACGCCAGCGGCGACACGGAGCTCCGGACACTCTACGACGAAGTCGCCGCATATCCCCCACCGCCGGATTTCACCGATATGCCCGATGACGATGCGGCACAACCCAATCCGTTCGAGGTCCCGCTGCGCATCCGAACTCCGTTCGGCGAACTTCGCATGTTCAGCACCATGGCCACCTTCGGCGCACCCGCGGATGTCACGCTGTCCGAACTCGCGATCGAATTGTTCTATCCACTCGATGAATTCACCACCGCGGCACTGCGCGGACTCGCGGCAACTCAGATGAGTCGGAATCCGCTACCGACCCCGCCGGTGGCGTCCACGGCCTGAAGTATCTGATCGATGGGCGCGAAGAATGCCGGTGAGTGAATGGGTATCGCCGGGAAGATACACGGAATATTGAATCCGACGCCGTTGATTCCGGTCAGCCGCCCCTGATTCATGCCGACCAGTCGATCACCGACGGTGACCGGACCACCGGAATCGCCTGGCTTGGAACAGGACTGGTTGATGGTGGTGCCCTCCAGCGAACCCCAGACCACACCGCAGTCGAATCGGCTGCTGCGCCCGCTCGTGCACACCGGTTCGCCGGGCGCGGGCGCCGTACCGAATCCGGCGATGGTGGTCGGGCCGACATCGCGCACGGGCGTGACCTTGGCCGAATCGAATTGCAGCACCGCGAAATCGAGGCCTTCGCCGTCATCGGAGTAGGCGACCGTGCCGATCACACCGGCACCGAGGAAGCGCTCGGCACCGAATCGCGCGCCGGTCGGGGCGCAGTGCCCCGCGGTCAGTCCGACCAGTCGTCCGGCGCTGTCATAGCCGATCGCGGTCAGCGAGCACGCGGCGTTGTTATCGAAGACCAGGCCCGAACTGCCGCCGACCACGGCATTTTCGGCCGCCTGCGCGGTTCCGGCCCCAACGAGTCCCACAGCGGCCGAGCACAACGCGATCATTCCCAACTTCACGGCACTACTCTCCTTCTCGAAAAGCGCTGGCCGACATCGGAATCGACACAGGCGCCGGCCAATCGCCCACACACGACGGAGAGCCGCCCCCGACAGCTGCGGCCACTCCGGAACTCTAGTTCACGGTTCGTGGTAACCGCTCCCGTCGGGGGCAAACCGATCAGGCGTCGAGCATTTCGGCGCCGAGCTCCCGGTCCGGATCCGGATCGGCCGCCGCGAGCGCCGAGTCCAATTGCACCGCTACCTCGCGAACGTGCGGTTCGGTCATCATGTGCAGGTGGTCACCGGGCACCGGGACCAATGTGAAGCGCCGGGCCGCGTACTGCCGCCACCCGTTGTCCGCGCTGTCGAACATGCTGCCGACGGCCTGGTGCGCGAGATCCACACCCGGCGGGAGGCCCTCCTGGGCGCGCAGCAGGGTGAAATCGCGGTCATACGGTTCGAGCTGGTAGTCGAGCAACGCCGTGTAGTTGGCGTAGAACACCTCGTAGAGCCGCCGGATCGCCTGCGGTGAACTGTCGGCGGGCAGGATGCCGGATCGGATCGACTCGGCGAGCATCGCGTCGAAGAGCTCCTCGGATCGGTGCACGTCGGGCTCGAAATCGACGAGCGCGGCCTTGTTTCCGCGGGCGTACCACAGCAATTCGAGGAAAAACCAGCGAATGAGCTGCTCCTCGGCGATGGGTTCGCGGGCCTGCAGACGCAATGCCATGGTGTCCAGCAGCGTCACACTGGCCACCTCCCGCTCGGGCAGTTGCCGCGCCATCTCGAGCGCGACATTGCCCCCGAAGGACCACCCGGCCAGGTGGTAGGGACCCTCCGGATACACGCGACGCACCGCCGCCAGATACGACTCGGCCATCCCGACGATCGTCTTCTCCGGCGTACTGCCCGCATCCGCACCGGCGGCCTGCAGCCCGTAGATGGCGCGATCGGGATCGAGATAGCGGGCAAGCGCCAAGTAGCACAGCACATTTCCGCCGATCGGATGTACAAGGAACAGCGGCGGCTTATGCCCGCCGACGGTGATCGGCACCAATGGATCGAAGGTGCGCCGGGTATTTCCGGACCGGATCAGCGCCGCGAGCTGGGCAGCCGTCGGCGCGCCGATGAACGAATCCAAGGGCACTTCGGTGCCGAAGCGCCGGGACAACCCCATCACCACGCGCATAGCGCCGATGGAGGTGCCGCCCGCGGCGAAGAAGTCGTCGTCGAGACCGATCGAGCGCAGTCCGGCGTATTCGGCGAGCAGTTCGACCGCGGAATGCTCGAAATCGTCGGCCGGTTCACGTTGTGCGCCAATCGATTCCGGTGCCGACTCGACGATCGAGCGAAGTGCGCCGTCGTCGCGCTTGCCGCTGGGTGTGCGGGGCAGTTCGTCGAGGAAGACAAATCGGGACGGCACCATGTGCGTGGGCAGTACGCCGCGTAGATCGTGGCGCAGCGCGGTCAGATCGGTCTGCTCGGCATCGCCGACCAGGAAGGCGATCAGCGCACCATCGATACCGCCGAATCCGCGTGCCACCACGGCCGCCTCGGTGATGGTCGGATACTTCTCGACCAGGCCGAGGATGCACAGCTCCACCTCGGCGGGCTCGACCCGGAAGCCGCGGATCTTGACCTGACTGTCACTGCGGCCGAGGCATACCAGATCGCCGGAGGCCAGCCGCACGCCGAGATCACCCGTGCGGTAAAGAATTCCGCCGCCGTGCGCAGCCACGAAGCGCTGTGCGGTCAGCGCCGCCCGGTCCTGGTAGCCGCGAGCGAGGGAACGGCCGCCGAGGTAGATCTCACCGATCACACCGTCGGCCACCGGACGCAGAGCGCTGTCGAGCAATTCGACGGTATCGCCGTCGACCGGGCGGCCGATGGGCGGCAGAGCCGGGTAGTCGTCGGGTGCGCCCGCGAGGGTGAATACGGTCGCGACGTGCGATTCCGTTGGGCCGTACTGATTTTCCAGCAAGAGCCCCGGCACCACTTTGCACAGTGTGCGGATCTCGTCGGTGATGCGCAATTGCTCACCGGAGGACGCGAGAACTTTGAGGTCGACCGGGAACTTCCGCCGCGCGACCACGGCCTCCGCGAAGGCCTGCAGTGCGACATAGGGCAGGAACAGTCGCTCTATGCCTTCTGCGATAACGATATTCAGCAGATCATCGACATTCGAGCGCAAATCCGCCGAACTCACCCGCAGCGTGGCACCCGCGGCCAGGGTCGTGAAGATCTCCTGGAACGACACATCGAAGCTCAATGGCGCCAACTGCAATGTACTGGCCAGGTTCATACCCGATGGGCTGCGGTTCTGCCAGTCCACCAGCGTGCTCAGGCCGCGGTGTGGCATGGCAACGCCCTTCGGCTCGCCGGTGGAGCCGGAGGTGAACAGCACATAGGCCAGCGCGTCGGGCGAAATGTAGTCCGGGACAGCGAAATCCACGTCACTGTCAGCGGTCGGATCGAATACCTCCGCCGTATCCAGCACCAGTCGAACATTGTCGACGATCTCGGCATAGGCGGCGTCGGCGATCACCCGGTGCGGGCGGGCGCGGTCGATCATGAGATTCAGCCGGGCCCGCGGATAGCTGACATCGAGCGGCACGCAGGCCGCACCCATTCGCATGAGCGCCAGCACCAGCAGCACCAATTCCGGGCGACGGCTCATCAGGATGCCGATCCGGTCGCCGGATCCGATCCCCAAACCATGAAGCCACCAGGCGAGTCGTTCGCTGCGCTCGATCAGTTCGTCGTAGGTGATGCTGGATTCGTCGCCCTGGACAGCGATGGTGTGTGGATTGAGCGCGGCCGCGTCGGCGACCAGTGTGCCGACATCGCGCGCGGTCGCCGGACCGGTGCCGCGATCGATCGCCGCCTCCGGATCCGCGACGATCGCCGCCAATATGCGCAGCTGCGTCACCGCGACGGTCTCGCATTGATCCTTGGTCAGTGTGTGATCGCCGTTGACCCGCAACCACATTCGGCCGTCGCGTGGATCATGGGCCACGGTGACCAAGAGCTGGAAGTTGGTGTCCTCGCGAACGTCGAAGTCGCGCAGGGTGACTCGGTCCGCACCGAGGATCGGCGCGAACAGGTGGTAGTTGATGAAGTTGAATGCCGTCTCGAAGGTGGGCCCACCATCGGCCAGGATCGACCGCAGTGGATAGCGCCGATTCGGGTAGGCGTCGCGATCCCGGCGCGCTATCTGCTCGACGGCCGCGCGCCAGGTGGTGGCGGTGTCGTCCAGCCGTATCGGCAGCGTGTTCAGGAACAGACCCGCGATATTTTCGGCCCCCGCCCGATCCGGTCGGCCGTGGCTGACCACGCCGGTGGTGATATCGGCGCGGCCGGTCACCGTGCGCAGCGTCAGGCAGTGCGCCGCCAGGTAGACCGCCTTCTCGGGGACCTGGTGTCGGGCGGCGAATGCGGTGACCCGATCGGCCAGCCGACGCGGCACCGCGGCGGCGGCCCGCGGTTCCTCCGCACCCGCACCCTCGTGGACGCCGAGGGCGGTCAGCGCGGTCGGGTCGGCTCCGGCCAACGCCTCGCGCCAGTACTCGCGGGCCGAATCATCGTGCATTGCGGCGATTTCGGACTGGGCGTACTCGGCGAGGACGGTGGCCGCCCGCGGCGTGTCATCGACACCGGTTTCGATGACTCCCAGCTTGTTCAGGTAGTCGACCAGCAGTTCGAGCACCGAGGTCGCGACACTCCATCCGTCGAGGATCGCGTGGTGGAAGCTGAACACCAGATCGACAGTCTGCAGGGCGCTTTCGGACGGCCGCAGGAATACCCGGACGGCATGTAGCGGGGCGCGTGCGAGATCGTACCGGGCGCGCCTGCGCTCCCGCGTGTAGTCCTCGACCTCCTGATCGGCCAGCACCGGATCGAGATCGGAGACATCGACGACCTCCAGCTCGCACTCGATCGCCCGGTGCACCACCTGCAGCGGGACCGAATACCTGCTCAGCTCGAACGAGGACCGCAGTGCGGGCTGTCGGCGAACCAGCCGCTCGAAGGCGGCGTGGAATTGGGCGGAGTCCCAGGGCATTTCGAACCGATAGCGGAATACGTCCTTGTAGGTCACCGAATCGGCGCGCTCGATGCTGTGGAACAGCATGCCGAGCTGCAGTGCGGTGGCCGGGAAGGCATCCTCGGCCTGATGCAGTGCGGCGCGGTCGATCAGCGGGACCGTAGCCAGTGGATCGGCGATGCGAATCCGGTTGCGGTCCGGGCCATCCGAGACGATGCGAGCCAATTCGGCAATGGTCGGATGCGCATAGAAGGCATCCACGTCGAAGAACAGTCCGGCGCGTTCGGCGGCGGTGCGCACAGATAGCGCGAGTATGGAATCGCCGCCGTGGGTAAAGAAGTTGTCGTGTACACCGATGGAGTCGATACCGAGCACGGTCCGCCAGACCTGTGCCAGTTCGGCCTCGACCGGCGTCCGCGCCGCAGGCGCGGCCATCGAACCCAGCCGCGGTTCGACCGGCACGCCGACGACATCCGCATGCTCCGAAACAGCCGCCGCCCGTGCCAGTGCCTTGCGATCGGTCTTGCCGTTGGGAGTCAACGGAATACGATCGACGCGCAGCATGCGGGTCGGAAGCATGTAGCGCGGCAGGCGAATCGCGATCTGTTCGGCGATCTCGTCACCGGTCACGTCATCGCCGACGAAATATCCGACCAGATGCGGTCCCTGCGTCTCGGATTGCTCGTCGACAACGACCGCCGCGCGCACACCCGCGCAACCGAGGATCGCGTTCTGCACCTCGCCGAGGGTGATCCGGTTGCCGCGGATCTTGACCTGATCATCGAAGCGGCCCAGGTATTCCAGGGTGCCGTCGGCCAGCCAGCGCGCCAGGTCGCCGGTGCGGTAGCGACGACGGCCCGGCACGGTCAGATCGTCGACGAACGCGGCCGCGGTCAGCTCCGGTCGGCCGCGGTAGCCGCGGGCGAGGCCGACTCCGGCGATATTGAGTTCACCGGGTACACCGATGGGCATGCGGCGTCCGGATTCATCGAGCACCAGCAGATCGATATTGTCGATCGGACGGCCGATGGGCACCAGATCGATCGAATCTTCGTGCGGGCAGTCGAAATACGAGACATCGACGGTGGCCTCGGTCGGACCGTAGAGGTTCACCAACTGCGGCGCTCGCCGCGCGACCGCGGCGAAGGCAGCGTGGAAGCGCCGGACCAGTACGGGCGGCAGCGCCTCACCGCTGCAGAACACCCGACGCAGGGCGGCAATGCGCGGCACGATTGTGCGATCGGCCTCCAGTTCGTCCACGAAGGCCGCCAGCATGGACGGCACGAAGTGGATGACGGTCACCGCATGCGCCTCGACGGCCTCGACAATGCGGCGCGGATCGCGCTCACCGCCGACCTCGAGCAGCGCCACCTTGGCTCCGGTGATCGCCCACCAGAACAGCTCCCACACCGAAACATCGAAGGTGACGGGCGTCTTCTGCAGGATGACATCATCGGCGAGCAGCGGGTAGCGGCGCTGCATCCAGGTCAGCCGGTTGACTACCGAACGATGCTCGACCATCACGCCCTTGGGCACGCCGGTCGAGCCCGACGTGTAGATGAGATAGCTCAAATCGTGTGGGTGCGAGACATTTTCGACGGCGCCGGGCACGGTGTCGGCAACCTCGATACGGGTGACGCCGAGGTCCTGGTAGACGCGCGCATGTTCACTTCCGGCGACCACGAACCGCGCTTCGCAGTCCGCGAGAACCGTATCGATGCGCGCCGCCGGATAATCCGGATCGAGTGGCACGTAGGCGCATCCGGCACGCAGGATGCCGAGCACCGCGATGAGCATGTCGGTCGAACGCGGCAGAACCACCGGAACGCACTCGTTGCCGGTGACGCCGAGCCCGTGCAGACGCGCCGCGAATCCGTCCACCAGAGCGGACAATCGGGCGTAGCTCAGTTCGGCCGAGTCGGCGGACACCACCGCCACCCGGTCCGGATGATCGGCGGCCGTTTCGGTGAAGAGCCGATCAATGGTGGTGTACGGGAATTCGATGCGCGGCCCCGCCTCGAAAGCCGTCACTTCGGCACTGGCCCGCTCCGAGAGCAGCGGCAGCGCACCCACCGGGGTCTGCGGCTGGTCCAGCGATGCGGTCAGCATTTCGCCGACGCTGCGCAGTGCCGATTCGATCGGAAAGCTCGCGTCGAAAATGTCTGTGTCGTAGAACAACTGGAGACTGATCGAGCCGTCTCGACCGTTTTCCGCAGTGACAATGGTGAGTGCGTTGGTCACCGAACCCGGATTGTGCACCGTCCATTTCGAAAGCAGTTCGTGGACGTAATCGGCATCGGGCAGCTTGGTGTGGGAGAAAGCGACGTCGTAGAGCGGCGGCGCGGCCGGGTCCGGATTCAGTGCGCGGGTCAGCTCGCCGTACGGGAAGCGCTGATGCTTCTTGAGCTTTCTGATCTGCTGGGTCACCTGCTCCGCGATCTGCCTGAGCGGCACGTCGCGATCGACGCGGACCGGCAGCGGGACGACATTGGCGCGATGGCCCTGGGTGCGATAGGTCTGCGCGGAGTGCCGGTTCAGCATCGGGACACCGATCACCACCTCATCGGTGCGGTGGATCGTCGCGAGATAGGTTGCCACCGCGGCGGTCAGATACGCGAAGACGGTCACACCGGTGGCACGGACACGATCGAGGTACTCCCCCGAGATCATCGTGTTGTAGTGGCCGCGGGCGATTCTCGGCGAGCTGGTCCGGTTGGGGAACAGGGCGGGCTCGACACCGTCGAGCGCGGCGAGCAGACCGGCTCGATCGGCCGTGTACTGGTCGGAGGCCCGGTACGCCTCGTCGTCCTCGACGATCCGCCGATAGGTGGCCACGGAACGATCGGTGTGCTCGTCGGCGGGCTCGGGTACCGCAAGCCGTTCGAGCGGAACGTCTTTCATCTTGTAGCTGGTATCGAGCGTGGCGATGACCGGATTCATGCCGTAGCCGTCGGCCAGCGCGTGATGGAACGAGATGAACAGGAAGAACCGGTCCGGCCGATCCACCACCGCGGCCAGCCGCGCGGGCCGATCCGGACGCTCGGGCGCGCCGACCTCACGCCACAGCCATTCCTGGGTGGCGGCCTCCGGATCAGGTGCGCCGGTCAGGTCGATGACCTCGACCGGTGGAATCTCATTCGAAATCCATTGGCGGAATTCGCCGTTCTCGAAGCCGAAGCGCAATCGCAATGCGTCATCGCTCAGCAGCGCTCGCTGCCAGCACGCGCGCAGCCGCTCGATATCCAGCGGCTCATCGATGCGCAGACTGTAGGTCTGCTGAGCAACGGGTTCCGGCGCCAGCCGGAATGCCAAGCCGAGTACGTCGCGCTGATATGCGCTGACCGGCCATGCCTCGATGGGTCTTTCGGGATTTGCGCTGGTTTCCGACGTCACAGTCACTCCTATCGCGACAGTCGCGGCACAGGCCGTGCGCAAACTGTCCAGGACCCACCCCTGATGACGCCGAAACGCAAAGCTGTTACCACTTGTATCCAGTTTTCAGATAGCGCGAATTACCGGCATCGACATCGATGCCGGGATTCGCGCTCGTTTATGGGTGCGAGCCGGTCAGATCACCGACAGCAACGCGCGCACACTCTCATCGGCAAGACGCTCGGCGCGCTCGCGCGACACCGCTGGCTCGACATAGCCCAGGTTGAACGACAATTCGCCGTGCGTGGCATTGGCGGTGGCCATGATGAAGCCGCTCACCGACATGCCCGAGACGAATTGCGCGCCCGAGAGCTGCCACGCGCCGATCTTGTCCGGGAACGCGTAGCGCCCCAGATAGGTCATACACAGGTGACCTGGACCGCGAGTGTCCATCAGCTTGACCGTGGATGCACTGGCGGCCACCGACTTCGGCGCGGCGACCTTCAGCAGGCTCAATGCCGCGAGATGGTCGCGACGGTCCATCCGTGCGCCGTACTCGCGCTCGATCTCGTCGGCGATCTGCCACAGCGACGACCACGGCGCGTACTTCGCCGGGGTCGCGATCATACCCTGGTAGGTGCCTACCTCGGTATCGGCGACCGCGCCACCGAGGTGGCCGCGGAAGTTCACCGAACTGCCTACGGTGTACCAGGATTCGGTATAGGTGCCCGACTCGCGGGCCGCCGCGATGAGCAGCGCCGCCGAGAGCGCGGCCTGCAGGCCGACGCCGCTGCGCGCACAACCCGCGGTCAATGCGTCGAGTTGATCGGCGTCCAGACCGCGGTGCACGACCCGGCTGCGTCGCCGCGACGGCGGGGCGAGTTCGGTCGGCTCGACTCGGCGCGGCCGCTTCAACTGCGACTTCTGGTCGCGCAGCAGCGATCCGAGCGTGCGGCCGAAACCCTTGGCGCCCTGGAACTTTGCTGGAAACAGCTGCTCCGGGCCGGGCCGAACCGGGGCGGGCTCGAGATCGAGGCCATCGCCCGCGGCGACCTGGAGCACCTGTTTGGCCACCGACATCGCGCTCTCGCCGTCGGCGATCGCATAGTGCAGGGTGACGATCAAATCGCTGGACGCACCGGTCGCATCCGTGATGAGCACCGCGCGCGCGAGCGGACCGGAGTGCCAGTCGAAGGGTTCGCGCAATTCGACATCGTCGACCTCGGTGAGCCAGGCGTCCGGATCGGCGGATTCGACAACGCGCAGCGGAATCGGCGTCGGCACCGGTACGAAACGCGGTGCGGTACCGTCTGGTTCGGCTGCCACCGCGACACCGAGCAGCGGATGTCGATGCTGCACTTCGTCGAGACCGGTGCGCACCTGCTCCGCGGTAATCGAGCCGTGCACCCGCACCCGGGCCAGAATATGCAGCGGCGCGAGCTGATCGGCGATCCAGTGCCAGCGCTCCACCGGGGACAGCTCGCGCGGCAGCCGCGCGGTCGGTCCCGCCAGCGGCGGGAACGACATCGGCTTACCCAATTCGCGCAGGAAGAATTCGGTGGGAGCGTGCCGGAAGTAGGTGTCGCGCACCTTGACCAGCTTGGGATCGGTCGTCTGTTCGATCTTGCCGAGGGACCACGAGCCGTTGACGAACATGGCCGTCCGCTCGGCGCGGACCTGCTCGTAACGACGCAGTCCCGCAACGGGATCCAGCGAGGTCTTCAGCGTGTGGGCGAGTACGGCCGCGTCCTCGATGGCGGAGTTGGCACCCTGGCCGAGGCTGGGCAGCATGGGATGGGCGGCATCACCGAGCAGGGTCACCCGCCCGCGACCCCAGCCGTCCAGCGGCGGCCGGTCCTGGCAGGGCACGGCGAGCACATCGGCCCAATCGGTCTGATCGATGCAGGCACGCACCTCCGGCGCCCAATCGGCATAGAGCCGCCGCAGATCTTCCTTGCTGCCACGCCAATCGGCGGCCTCCTCGCCCGGCATGGTCATGGTGCCCCACCAGTACACCCGGCCGTGGCCGATGTCGTGGATGCCGAAACGCATTCCGGTGCCCCAATAGTGCGCGGAGTAGCCGCGCGGCACGGCGGGATGTTCGAACGGGATGCAGGCCAGCCAGGCGACGAAATTGCCGGGGCGCGGTTCGGCGCGGCCATGCAATTGGGCACGCACCACGGAGTGGATGCCGTCGGCGCCGACCAGCAGATCACCCTCGGCGATGCGGCCGTCGGCGAATTCGACGCGCACGTGCTCACCGTCATCGATGAACCGAGTCGCTTGTGCGCCAACATGAGTCGGGGTGTCGCCGATAGCGCGCAGCAGGACCGCGTGCAGATCCTTGCGGTGCAGCGCGACACTCGGTGCGCCGAACCGCTCGTCCTGGCGGTGCACCGGAAGCACTCGGATCGGCGTGCCGTCCGGGTTGTTGAAGCGGAAGGTCTCGACCTTGCCGCCGCGCTCGAACAGCTCCTCCTCGATGCCGAGGCCGATAGCGCGCAGTGCCTTGATTCCGTTGGCCTGCACCGAAAGTCCGAATCCCTGGCCACGCAGCTCGGGTGCGGCTTCATAGAGTTCGACCGCGAAGCCCGCCTGTCGCAATGCGGCGGCGGTGGTGAGCCCTCCGATCCCCGCACCGAGCACGACAACCTTGATCGGACTACTCATTCGAACCTGCGCTTCCATCGAATCACTCGACCGCACAGGACACTTCATCGTTCGAAGCGACCATCGAGCAACGCTGCCCACCGGTTCTCATCCCCCCGAGCAGCACTGTTCGAAGACCTTCGTTATCCCCGACCAGACAGGCGGGGCGGGATGCCTGTGCCTGACCGATCCGAAGCCTACCGCTATAACCGTGTCTGAAACGTTACCGTGTGAGATTCAACCCAAAGGGGCCGTTTCGGCAAGCCGAACCCGTTGCGATGGGCCATAATTCACGGTTCGCGCAAACCTGTTGGTTTGGTCCGATGCCCAAATCCCTCAGAGGTAGGACGTATCGTTGACCAACCGAACCGACGAACCGCCGTCCGGATAGAACTCCGCGATCGACAGCGACGCCAGGTCCAGGTGCAGGCGATACAGCAGCGACGGGCCGACGCCGAGCGCCAGTTGCAGCAGGGTCTTGATAGGCGTCACATGGCTGACCACCACGATGTTCTGGCCCGGATACCGCGCGACCAGATCGCGGCGGACCGCCTCGACCCGTTCGCGGACCTGATCGAAGCTCTCACCGTTCGGAGCGGGCAGCGAGGGATCGCCGAGCCAGCGGGCGTGCAGCTGCGGATCTTGTTGCGCCGCTTCCAGGAAGGTGAGACCCTCCCATGCGCCGAAGTCGGTTTCGGTGAGGCCATCGACGACATGCATCGGCACGTCGAGTGCGGTGGCGGCGGCTTCGGCGGTCTCGCGGGCTCGGCCGAGCGGGGAGGTGACCACGGCGGCGATACCGCCCTTCGCGGCGAGCATTTTCGCGGCGCGGGCGGCTTGTTCACGGCCGAGATCGGTAAGCGGCGGGTTGCCGCGACCGGAGTAGCGGCGCTCGATCGAGAGCGTGGTCTGGCCGTGGCGCAGCAGCAGGAAGCGGGTCGGGCGCCCGGTCGCGCCGGTCCAGCCGGGCGCCCTCTCGGCGGCGGTCGGCGTCGGGCCTGCGGCGGCTCGGGAATCGGTCGCGCTCGACTGTGCGTCCCTGGCTTCATCGATCCAGCTCGGCAGCTCAGCCTCGGCGCCGCGCACGGACGCGGGGGGTTCGTCGGTCCAACCGAGCAGCTGTTCTTCGGCCTCGCGCACCTCCTCCGCCAGGGTTGCGGCGGCCGCGCCCGCATCGAGTAACTGCCGCTCGGCGGCATGCACCTCGCCGATCAACGTTGCGTCGTCCATCGCCTCGTTCGCCAGCCGATCGGCGTGGGAGTTCTCCGCGCGCGGTATCCAGGTGAACGTCACGGCGTCGAATCCGGTGACCAGCCTGCGGGCGCGGTCGGCCAGCGGAATCATGGACGCGTGTTTGACCTTCCAGCGTCCGGACATCTGCTCGACGACCAGCTTGGAATCCATGCGCACCGACACCACGCGCGCGCCCAACTCCGCCGCCGCCTCCAAACCCGCGATGAGCCCGCGGTATTCGGCGACATTATTGGTGGTGATGCCGAGGTATTCCCTGCGTTCGGCGAGGATTCGGATGTGATCGGCAGCGAAGACGACCGCGCCGTAACCGGCCGGGCCCGGATTGCCCCGGGAACCGCCATCGGCCTCGACGATCACCTCGCGCTCGGTCATTGTTCCCCTCGTCCTGTTCGACAGCCGACCATCCGTCGCTGGGAGCGGACCGACGCGAGTACTGGTACCCGCACCGGAAACCTCACAAACCCGACTCCTTGGTGCGCACCAGGATCGCACCGCATTCCGGACACCGGACGATCACATCCGGCGCGGTCTTGGCGATCCGCGCGATCTCACCGCGATCCAATTCGATCCGGCACGCACCGCACCGGCGGGCCTGCAGCAGCGCGGCGCCGGTGCCGTGCTGGGTGCGCTGCCGGTCATAGATGCTCAGCAGTTCGTCCGGGAACAGCGCGACCAGACCCTTGCGGTCGGAATCGCAACGTCCCTGTGCCACATCGAGATCCGCGAGCGCCTCGTCGCGCAGGCGCTGCGCATCGGCCAGCTCCTGTTCGGTCTTGCTGAGCCGTGCACCCGCGTGATCGTGATCGGATGCCGAGGCCTCGCGGCGCTCCATCACCTCGAGCAGCTCGTCCTCGAGCACCGAACGGCGCCGCTCCAGGCTGCCCAGTTCATGCTGAATTTCCGAGAGCTGTTTGGCGCCCACCGACCCAGCGGTCAACATGGCGCGGTCGCGCTCCTCGCGCTTGCGCACCGCGTCGACCTCACCCTCCAGCTTGCGGATATCGCGGTCCAGATCGTCGAGCGAGATTTCGACCGCCACCGCCGCGTCCTTGTGCGCATTCCGCTCGGCCTCCAGCCGCGCCACCTCCTGCTGCTCGGGCAACACGGTGCGCCGATGCGCGATCCGCGTCAGTTCGGCGTCGACGGCGGCGAGCTGAAGCAGCTTGGCCTGGACAGGTGGTTCGACATTCAACGCGGACAAACTCCTGGACGCTGTGGACGGATGAGGGGCACGCGAGCCACGGGAGGTGACGATGCCAGTCTTCAACCGTACCCCGGTTGGCCGGTGATTCGGTCCGAGGGGAGTGCTCGGTGCGTCATCGACCGCGCAAGCAGCGCGGTGTGGCGCCCGTCTTGTCCGGCCTGTGGTCAGCTGCCGGGTGCGCGGGTTTTGATGGCGTCGCGGGAGATGAAGACGTCGTAGGTGCCGGGAGTGGCGATGACGGCGTTGCCGTAGGCGGAGCGGACGAAGGGGTCGGTCCACCATTTGTGGTTGCGCATATCGTTGAAGAAGTCCTGGTCGTCGCCGTTGACGAAGATCTGGTTCTGGGTGGTGGCGACGCCGTCGAGGCGTTGGCCGTAGAGGCGGGTGACCTTGTAGCCGGAATGGAAGCCGAGGGCATTCACCCAGGGCTCCAACTCGACGATATTGGCCTGCAACACCCATAGGTCACCCTCGACCTGATATTTCTCGTGCTTGTCGGGATGGTGCTCGTCACCGTAGAGGGTGAGGTCGACCTCGAGCCGGTGATCTTGGCCCGCAACCTGATTCACCACCACGTGCGCCGCCTTGACCTCCCCGCTCAGTCCTAGGAAGGTCTGTACGAGCGTGATCACCCACAGCAGTAGCACCGCGACGACCAACAGCGCTAGTCCGCCCGCGCCGCGCCCGAGCAAAACCCGCAATCCGACCTTGCGCACCATGACGAGCGCCGATATCAGCAACGCGACCGCGACCAGGATGATCAGCATCAGGCCGATCTGCACGATCCCGAAGTCCACCGGGAAATTCATGCGGTAGTTGTACCCCGAGCGGGCGCGTCAACTCACCTGAACCAGATACCAAGTCGGCCAACACGCCCGAACACGCCGTCGCACTGGGTGGTTCGGGATCGGGGTTACGGGGCTGCGATCGTCCACGGGTCGGTGCGCAGCGTGGAAATACGGGTTTCGAGGTCGGGCAGCGCGATTCGGACAGCTGTCTGCGCCTGTGCGCACCAAGGGAATTCGGTTGCCCAGTGGGCGGCATCGATCACCGCGGGGCCACCGCGGCGCAGGTGTTCGTCGACCGGGTGGTGGCGCAGATCGGAGGTGACGTAGGCGTCGACGCCGAGGCGCGCCGCCGCATTCAGATAGGAGTCGCCAGCGCCGCCGCATACCGCGACGGTCCGGATCATCCGGTCCGGGTCACCGGCCGCACGGACACCCCAGGTGGTCGCGGGCAACGCGGCGGCGACCCGAGAGGTGAACTCCCGCAACGACTCCGGTTCCGCAAGGGTGCCGACCCGACCGATGCCGAGCCCGGACGGCAGCGCCGCGCGCTCGGTGACGTGATAGGCGGGATCTTCGTAGGGATGGGCCGACCGCAGCGCCGCCAGCACGGCCATGCGCGCCGATGGCGGTGCGATCACCTCGATGCGGTCCTCGTCGACCTGCCGCAATTCCCCGATGGCGCCGATCGTCGGATTGGCCCCCGCCACCGGACGAAACTGTCCGACTCCCGACACCCGCAAGGCGCAGTCACGATAGTTTTCGCTGCCACCGGCACCGGCCGCGAACAGTGCCGCCAGCACCGCATCGGCATGCGAACGCGGCACTTGTACCACCCAATTGTCCATGGCGGCTTGTGGTTTCGAGTCCAAAGGCCCGGTGACCGTGAGTCCGAGCGCGTCGGCCAGCGCATCGGAAACGCCCGGATCAGCGGAATCCGCATTGGTATGCGCCGCGAACAAGGCACATCCGGACCGGATGAGCCGGTGCAGCAGAGCGCCTTTGGGCGTATCGGCCGCGACGGTGTCGACCCCACGCAGCAGCAGCGGATGATGCACCACCAGAGCCTGTGCGCGCCAATCGATCGCCTCATCCACCACGGCGGCAGTGGCATCCACCGCGAACAGCACCCGAGCGACCTCATCCCCCGGATCACCGCACACCAACCCCACCGAATCCCACGACTCCGCCAACTTCGGCGGATAAGCCGCGTCCAGCACCCCGATGAGATCCGCCAGCGTTGTCATCCGCCTACCTCCGTTTCCCGACCACTTCCGACCACACCGAGATCACCGGCCGAGACCCGGCGGCCGGGGACGAGCGCCGTCACACCACACCGTCCGAATTCCAGCACCAGTGACGGGCAGATACTTCCATGCGGCCGGGATTGCCGTCGCATCCGAATCTGGCACGCCATGGCTGGCGCCGCACCGCACGAACGGACGAAGCACAACGACAATCCGTCTGGGCCGACATCACACCCCTGCCGCCTGGATTCCGGCAATCAACCGATCGACCTCGGCGCGAGCGCGGACGGCGACACGCAGGTAATCCGGTCCGAGGCCCGGGAAGGTGTCTGCGCGGCGGACCGCAATTCCCTGGTCCGACAGGTGTTTTCGCAAGAGTTCACCATCTGGTGCGCGCAGCAAGAGGAATGGTCCGTCGGCGGGGGTGTGGACGTGTATGCCAAGCGCGGTCAGCCGTTCGATCATCGAGTCGCGTTCGGCGGCGATCGTGTGTGCTCGCCGTTGTGCCGCGGCGACCACATCCGGCGCGGCGGTCGCGGTGATCGCTTCGAGTTGCAGTGTGCCGAGCGGCCAGTGCGCGCGGCCGTGACTCAGGCGTGCCAGCAGCTCGGGGGCACCGAGGAAGTAGCCGCAACGCAGGCCCGCCAGCGCCCAGGTTTTGGTGAGGCTGCGCAGGACGAGGATGTCCGGTGCGGGCGAAGCGGCCAGTGTCTGCGGTTCGCCGGGAATCGCATCGGCGAAGGCCTCGTCGACCACGATGATGCGGCCCGGTCGACGTAGCGCGCGGATGGTGTCGGCAGGGTGCAGGACCGAGGTGGGGTTGGTCGGGTTGCCGAGCACCACCAGGTCGGCGGCGGTTGGGACGAACGCCGGGTCGAGGGTGTAGGGCGGTTCGAGGACGACTCGGGTCACCGGGATATCAGCGTCGCGCAGCGCCAGTTCGGGTTCGGTGAACGAGGGGTGCAGCACCGCGGCCAGTCGCGGTGCGAGACGGGGCAGCATTGCGAAGCCCTCGGCCGCGCCCGCCAGCAGCAGCACTTCGTCGGCGGTGCGGCCGTGCCGGGCCGCGACCGCGGTACGTGCGGCGAGTTCGTCGGCCGCGCTCGGATATCTGCCGAGGTCGTCCAGTCGCGCGGCCAGACGGTTGCGCAGCCAGTCCGGCGGCGCACTGCCCTGCACATTCACCGCGAAATCGAGCATGCCGGGCCGCGCGTCGACGTCACCGTGGTGACGCAGTTCCGCGTGCTCGACTCGCTCGGCTGACACGGGAAAACACCCTACGTGGCGGTCCATCGGGACGACCGGCCAGAATGGCTGTCGTGGGTGAGTTGCACGTGTCGTTCGTCTGTACCGGCAACATTTGTCGATCGCCGATGGCGGAGAAGATGTTCGCGGTACACCTGTCCCGCGCGGGACTCGCCGACCGCGTGCGGGTCAGCAGCGCGGGCACCGACGGCTGGCACGCCGGAGATGACGCCGACGCCCGCACGAACGCCACCCTGCGCCGCCACGGCTACCCGACCGGCCATATCGCCGCGAAATTCGGCAACCGACACCGCGACGCCGACCTGCTGATCGCCCTCGACTCCGGCCACGAACGCCGCCTCGCCACGCTCGGCATCCCGTCGGAGCGCCGCCGCCTGCTCCGCAGCTTCGACCCCGCCGCCGACACCCTCGACGTCCCCGACCCGTACTACGGCGACACCACCGACTTCGACCTGGTCCACGACCAGATCGCAGCCGCTATCCCGGGACTGTTGGACTGGGTCCGCACCGCCCTCGCCGCACGCACCGGCGATATCGGTAACGCCGTCGAGTCCGGCGGAAAATCGGACCAATCAGTCTCTCACGTCTCCGACGGACGCCCGTGATGCGCCGACTGACCTTCCTGCTGCGCCCGAGTTGGCTGATCCTGGCCGTACTCGTGGCGGCCTTCGCCTACCTCTGCTTCACCGTGCTCGCACCCTGGCAGCTCGGCAAGAACACCACTACCTCGCACCGCAACCAGCTGATCGCCGATTCGGTGGACGCGGCCCCGATCGATATCGCCACGGTCCTGGACGACCAGAGCACCGATTCGCACGCCGAATGGCGACGTGTCACGGCGACGGGCAGCTATATGCCCAATTCGACCGTGCTGGTCCGTCTGCGCCACCTCGACGGTGCGCCGGGCTACTCGGTGCTGTCCACCTTCAAACTCGATGACGGCCGCATCCTGCTCATCGATCGCGGCCTCGTCGCGGCCGTCGACGGCTCCCGCCCACCGCAGATTCCGGACCCACCCACCGGACCGCAGAAGATCGAGGCGCGCATCCGGATGTCCGAGGGCGTCACGCCGGGTAAGGACCCGACCGTCCAGGACGGCTACCGCCAGGTGTATTCGGTGGACACCACCCAGGAGATGACCGTTCTGCAGCAGCCCCTCACCGTCATCCCGACCGGCGAACGCGGCGGCTACCTGCAGCTGAGCGAAAACCAGCCCGGTGCCTTCACCCCGACTCCCCTCCCGCAACTCGATGCGGGTCCCTATCTCTCCTACGGCCTGCAATGGCTGGCCTTCGGCATCATGGCTCCCCTCGGTCTCGGCTACTTCATCTACGCCGAGATCCGCGAGCGCCGCAAGGAAAAAGCCACGGCCACCCCGGAACCGACCCCATCCGAAACCCCAACCCCCGCATCGGCATCCACCAACCAGCAGCGCCTTGCCGACCGCTACGGCGGCACTCGCTGATCCGCATCGGCTGAGATCAGCTCCAGCGAGCGGATCCTCGGACGGCTCGACGAAGGACCTGGCCACCACAGCGGGACCATCGATACGGATTCTGTTCACCGGCCCCGAACCGGGGTCCGCACATGCGATTTCAGAGCCGATCAAGTGATTGCCGCCAAGCGAAAGCACACGCCACTTACCAAGGTCAGCGACGCAGAATCGACCAGAGCGCCGCGGTCACGACCGCGCCGACCTGGATCGCTTCCGACATGCGTACAGCACGCCGGAGATCCGCGACCTGCGGTGCGGGACCGTCCCCCAGGGTTGGACGCAGTTCGGTGCCGTACCGGTATCGAGTCCGCCCGCCGAGCCGGACACCTAGCGCACCTGCCATCGCGGCCTCGACGACCCCGGCATTGGGGCTGGGATGTTTGCCCGCGTCTCGGCGCCACGCGTGCAGCACGTCCGCCGGATGACCGCCCACCGCAGGGGCGAACGCGGCGGTGAGCATGCCGGTGATGCGTGCGGGCAGCAGATTGGCCAGATCGTCCACGCGCGCGGCGGCCCAGCCGAAGCGCAGGTACCGCTCATTGCGGTAGCCGATCATCGCGTCGAGTGTGTTGATCGCGCGATACCCGAGCAGTCCGGGCGTCCCGGCGACAGCACCCCACAGCAGCGGCGCGACCGTGGCATCCGAGGTGTTCTCGGCAATGGATTCCAATGCGGCACGCGCCAATCCGTCCGCATCGAGCACCTCCGGATCCCGCCCGCACAGCGCAGGCAGCAGCGCCCGCGCACCGTCCACATCACCGGACTCGAGCCGGTCGGCCATTTCCCGCCCGACGCGCACGAGGCTGCGCCCGCCGAGCACCGTCCATGTCGCCAGCGCGGTCGCGACCAGTCCACTACGCCGCAGCCCGAAGCCGAACGCCGTTGTCGCACCGACCAACACCAGTTCGTGCACGATCCCCGCCGAACGCCGATCGGTATAGGTCACCTGCTCCAGCGCACTTGCCGCCGTACCGAATCCGGCCACCGGGTGCCATCGGCGCGGATCACCGAACGCGCGGTCGAGTGCGAATCCGAGCACCAGCCCGGCCGCCCTGGAAGTCCCCGTCTGCACCCGGCGAGGGTAGCCGGTCGCCGCGAGCAACCCGCCAGCGCGCCGTGCGAGCCGAGATGTCACACTCGCTAGCCCTGCGTCGTCATCACCATGACGACACATAAGCTGCCCCTGACGGGGCCGTACGACCGAACGGCGAGACCAGTGACCGCAGACCAGCCTTCCTCCGAACCCATCGACCAGGCCGAGTTGGCTCGGCGTTTCGAGGAGCACCGGCCGTATCTGCGCAGGCTCGCCTACAGCACGCTCGGCAGTCTCACCGATGCCGACGATGTAGTGCAGGACGCGTGGCTGCGGCTGCAACGCCAGTACGAGGCCGGTACCGCGGGCGCGATCGAGAATCTGCGGGCCTGGCTGTCCACCGTCACCGGGCGGCTGGCCCTCGACCAGCTCGGTTCGGCCCGCGCCCGGCGCGAGCAGTATGTCGGTGAATGGCTGCCGGAGCCCGAGGTCACCAGCTGGGACGATCCGGCCGATCGGATCACCCAGGACGAGCGCGTCACCACGGCGCTGCTGGTCGTGTTGGAATCCCTCTCGCCCGCCGAGCGCACCGCATTCGTATTGCAGGATGTCTTCGGGATGAGCGGTCCCGAGGTCGCCGAGGTCGTCGGGCGCACCCCGGCGGCGGTGCGACAGCTCGCCTCGCGGGCACGCAAGCGCGTAGAGGACGGCACGCCCCGCTTCCCCGCCTCACCCGACGAACAGGAGAAGGTCGTCTCGGCCTTCGCGGTGGCCTGGCGCTCCGGTGATCTGAGCGCGCTGCTCGGCGTGCTCGACGCGAATGTCAGCCTCACCGCCGACGGCGGCGGCAAGGTCCCGGCCATCCGTCAGCCCGTGCGCGGCGCCGAACTCATCGCGAAGATGCTGCTCGGCTGGTACCACGCACCGTCCGCGGTGGGCGCGTGGGGCCGTGCGGTCCTGGTCAACGGTGCGCCCGGTCTGGTGGTCTTCGACGGCAACCACACCGGCGTCTTCTCCTTCACCATCGATAATGGCCGCATCGTCGCCATCAATGTGGTCCGCAACCCGGACAAGCTGCACGACCTCCCCACCGAGGGCGCCCCTGACTGGTACCTCGGTCCGAACGCCGAATAATCCAGGCGGCCCGCACATCTCGATCTGCGGGCTGCTGTCGGTTATGCGGGCGCTCGAGACGTCGGCGCTTCGTGATCGACATCGGTCCCGGATCGCTTACGCAACACAATGAGCCAGACAGCGCGGGCAATGAGAACGCACACGCCCGCGATCGCGGCAATACCGAGAAACACCACGAGAGCAGGCCAAACGTAAGTCACCTGGAGAAAGGTTCCGGCTCGGCCACGGAAGACCAGACCCGCGAGCTGCGGCAACGCGATCAGGATCGGTATCGCGGCGAGATAGGGCAACTGGCGCAGGGCGATCAGCCAGCTGGGCCGGGCGGTCTGCCGGTCGGCCCAACGCCGCGATCGCACCAGGCAGAGCACCGCGACAACAATCGTCGCGAGCGTCAGCAGCGCCATCCCCCAGTCGGCGTAGACGCTCCATGGGCGGTGCACATCCGGTGCGTCGCCGCGGGTGAGATCGACCAGGCCCTGCGCGATGATCCTGGGATCGTCCTCGAGTGCCAAGCCGGTATCGGCGATGACGGCGATCCCGTATCCGGTGTCGGGCACCAGGACCTGCGCGGCGGTATAGGTGAACCAGTCACCGTAGTGCACGATCTGATCGGATTGCGTACGCTGCCAACCCATTCCGTAGTCATCGTCGCCGACTCCCGATGGTGTGTGCATCTCGGTAACCGCCGCCGCCGACACCACCCGGTGCCCGTCGGGTGCCACGCCGCCGTTGTTCTGGGTGATCAGCCACGCGGCCAGATCGGCGGCCGTGGTGATCACACCGTGGCTACCGCCGACGAACCAGTCCGGTTCGGCAACCGGTATCGCGAAGCCATATGCCCGAATGTATCCGTGCGTCACGTCCTCGGCGTCGTGCGCCGAATTCACCGTCGTACTCTCGCGCATCCCGATGGGGCCGAAGACATTTCGCCGCATATAGTCCGCGAACGGTTCCCCGCTGACCACCTCGACCAACCGAGCAGCCACCTGATAATTCGGGTTGTGATAGTGGAATTCCGTCCCAGGATCGGCGGCCAATTTCGCCGCATGTAGTCGCTCGACCGCCCCGGCCAGCGAATCGGCCTGCGGCCGCCGCAGATCGGGAAATGCGGTATCCGACATTCCTGACGTCTGATTCAACAACTCCCGCACCGTGATCCGATCACCGCGCGAATCGGCCAACCGAAAGTCGGTGACATAGTCCCGCACGGGTGCGTCGAGACGCACCTTGCCCGCATCGACCAACTGCAGCACGGCCAACGCCGTCATGGACTTGCTCACCGAGGCGATCGGCATGCGCGTGGTCGCGCTGATCGCCGCACCGCTCGAATCGTGACCGTATCCCGCGACGTACACCACCTGATTCCCGTGGGTAATGGCGATCGAGGCCCCCGGCAACCGCGTCCGGGAAAGGTATTCGGACATATACCGATCAACGGCCGCCGGATCGACGCCCTCGGCCGCCGGTGCCGCAACCGCCGCACCGACCGACGGAAACAGCACCAGGAACAAGGCAATAACCACTGCCCGCCGCAGATATCCCGCAGTCACGCTTTCGCCCTTCTCATTGCGCGGCCGCGCAATCGCACCACGTCAGCCAGCCAACCCAACCGGTTCGGGTATCGAATATCCGTGCGCCGCCGCAACCTCCGCCGACAGCAACCGTCCTTTATCCGCGGTGACCCCGTGTGCCAGATCGGGATGCGACCGGCACGCCTCCCGCCACCCGTGATCGGCGATCGCCCGCACATACGGCAGGGTGGCATTGGTGAGCGCCACGGTCGCGGTGTGCGGCACCGCGCCCGGCATATTCGCCACACAGTAATAGAGCGAATCAGCCACGCGGAAAGTGGGATTCGCATGCGTCGTCGGATGCGAACCGGCGAAACAGCCGCCCTGATCGATGGCGATATCCACCAGCACCGAGCCGGGCCGCATACCGTGAACCAGTTCCTCGGACACCAACTTCGGCGCCCGCGCTCCGGGCACCAGCACCGAGCCGATGACCAGATCCGCCGCCAATACGGCCCGCTCGATCTCGACCGCATTCGAGGCCACCGTCGAGACGCGCCCCTCGAACCGCGCGTCGAGCTCGCGCAGTCGCGTCAAATTCGTATCCAGCACAGTGACTTTCGCGCCCATCCCGGCCGCGACGGTGGCCGCGTTCGTCCCCGCGACGCCACCGCCGAGCACCACCACATGGGCCGGAAGCACCCCCGGCACCCCGCCGAGCAATAGCCCGGCACCGCCGAGCGGCGCCATCAGGTGATACGCGCCGACCTGCGGGCCGAGCTTGCCCGCGACCTCGCTCATCGGCGCGAGCAGTGGCAGCGACCCATCGGCCGCCCGCACGGTCTCATAGGCGATCGCGGTGATTCCGGACCGCAGAATCGCATCGGTGCATTCGCGCGACGCCGCCAGATGCAGATAGGTGAACAGCACCTGCTCCGGTCGCAGCCGCGGATATTCCTCGGCGATCGGCTCCTTGACCTTCAGCACCAACTCGCCCTCCCACCACAGCTGCTCGGCGGCGGGCACCATCCGCGCACCCGCGGCGATATAGTCCGCATCCGAGAATCCGGACCCCACCCCCGCACCGGCCTGGATCAGCACCTCATGCCCGTGCCGCACCAGTTCCCCGGCACCGGCCGGGGTGAGCGCCACCCGAAACTCCTGCTCCTTGACCTCCCGCGGAACTGCGATCCTCATATCGCCATCGTGGACCACCGACGGTCCCCGCGCCATGAACGCCGCGCTAACAGGGCCGTCGGTTTGCGAGGGCGCTCACACAGTGAACGTCTCACCCAGCTTCGGAATCCGAAGCTGCGCACCCCGCCCGGCGTACCCGAAATTCCGCTCCAGGCGCTCGAGCGTCTCACTGAAGTGCGCCCACCCCTCGGCGTGCACCGGCACGATCACCGCATCACCCAGCGCCTCGGCGGCCTGCACCGCGGTACGCGCGTTCAGCGTGAGATCGATATCGCCGAACCGGCCGACATTCGCGGCACCGGCGAACAGGATCGCGATATCGATCCTGCCGATCCGCGCCACGATTTGCTCGACGAGCTCGACCGAGGCATTGTCACCCGAGACGTACACGGTCGGCAGCCCCTCGGACTGCAATACGAACCCGGTGACCACACCGGTCTGCGATTCGCACCCCGCTGGCCCGTGCAGCGCGGGCACCGCGGTCACACGCACGTCACCCAGTGTGACGGTCTCCCAATTCGCCAGTCCCCGAACACCTTCGATTCGACCGGCCGCATCGGGGGTGGACAGCACGGTCGGCACCGTCGACAGGAATTCGCGGCCGGAGTGGTCCAGATTGTCGTCGTGCTGGTCGTGCGAGAGCAGTACGACGTCCACCGGTCCCACCTGCTCCACCGGAACCGCCGGACCGGTGAGCTTGTGCAGTGTGATCGGGCCCGGGTAATCACCTGGAGCGTCGAAGGTCGGATCGGTCAGCCACGTTAGGGTGCCGTACCGGAAGCGCAGGGTGGGCCCGCCGATGTGCAGGGCTTCGAACGTTGTGCGTGCGATCGTCTCGGTCATGGGATCAATACTTGTCGCCCCGATATTCGATCAATAGTGGCCCGCGAGCCGTGTAGCGATAATATCGGGCCATGCGTTCCGTTGCCGCTCTGGCCTTCGATGGGGTCATCCCCTTTCATCTGTCGGTGCCGACACTGGTTTTCGGCCGGGTCGGCACCGAGGGGACACCCGACTATCGCGTCGAGGTGTGTGCCGAACAGCCCGGCACGCTGCGGACCCCGGCCGGTTTCGACATCGTCGTGCAGACCGGACTCGACGCCTTCGAGCGCGCCGACCTGGTGGTGATCCCGAGCTGGCAGCGCGGCATGGGCATCTCCGAGCAACTGCGCGACGCACTCCATGCCGCACATGCCAGAGGTGCCCGGATCGTCGGCCTGTGCCTCGGTTCCTTCGCGGTGGCGGCGAGCGGCTTGGCGGACGGTCGGGAAGTCACCACCCACTGGGCCGCGGCCGCCGAATTGGCCGCGACCTATCCGCGGGTTCGGGTTCGCGCCGACACCCTCTGGACGGACCTCGGCGATATCGTGACCTCCGCGGGCGTCGCCGCCGCACTCGATTGCTGCCTGCACCTGGTCCGCGACGATCTGGGCAGCCGCGCCGCCACCGAACTGGCCAGATCGCTCGTGACCGCCCCGCACCGCAGCGGATCGCAGGCCCAGTACATACCGGTCGCCGTGCCCGAAGCCGCCGACGACGATCCGATCGAGCGCGCAATGGTCTGGGCGCGAACGAATCTCGGCGAGCCGATCGACCTGGACAACTGGGCCCGCATCGCCCTCATGTCCCGACGCACCTTCACCCGCCGTTTCCGCGAACGCACCGGGACCAGTCCGCAGCAATGGCTACTGCAACAACGCACCGACCGCGCCCGACTACTCCTGGAGTCCACCACCGACACCATGGATCGCATTGCCGCCGAAACCGGCTTCGGTACCGCGGTCAGCCTGCGCCACCACTTTCACCGCATCCTCGGCACCAGCCCGGCCGCCCATCGCGCGCTGTTCGCGGGAACGCCGGTCCCCGAATACGCGGCCGCGGAGTAACAGCGACGGATCGGATGCCGCCGACCGCCTCGTCTCAGTTCGCCCGCGCCGCAGCCTCCGTCCAGCCGTTTTGGCCCCCACCAGCTCTGCTGGCATCCGGCCGCTTATGTTTTCGGCATGAGGATCGAGGTAAGCGGACATACACCCGAAATCGACGAAACCGCGTGGATCGCACCGAACGCCACCGTGATCGGACGCGTGCAACTCGCCGCCGAGGTGAGCATCTGGTACAGCGCGGTGCTGCGCGGCGACCTCGAAGCGATCAGCGTCGGCGCGCGCACCAACATTCAGGACGGCTGCGTACTGCACGCCGATCCGGGCTTCCCGCTCACCGTCGGCACCGGAGTTTCGGTGGGACACAATGCGATCCTGCACGGCTGCATCGTGGGCGACGATGTGCTCGTCGGCATGGGCGCCACGGTGCTCAATGGCGCGGTGATCGGCGCGGGCAGTCTGATCGCCGCCAATGCCCTGATTCCCGAGGGCGCCCAGATTCCGCCCGGTTCGCTGGTCGCGGGTGTGCCCGGCAAGGTGCGTCGCGAGTTGAGCGAGGCCGAGCAGGACGGCATCCGGCTGAATGGCGCTGTGTACCTACACAACATGGCCAACCATCGAGATGCGAAGCAGGTGTGAGACAGAGCACACTGATCAATTGACCAAACTAAATCGCTGATAGCATTTTGCCAGCGTGCCCGGTGTCCCGGGATCTCCCGCCGACGCAGCTGTCGAGTGGTCTGTAGCACGGAGGGCGAGCCCACCGGGATGTTGGCCGCGCAGCGTGCAGGTAGGAGGTATCACGGTGGCGTACGTGCAGCAGAGTATGCACCGGCCGTCGGGGCGGATCAGCGTGGCCGATATCGCGGCCCAACCGGGTGGGATCGAGGCGCTAGAGCGGCGGGTGCACGAGTTGCGCTCCAGTGGAGTGGATTTCGCCGCCAATGCGATCGAAAAGGAGATGGCGGAACTGAATTTGCCACGCACCTGACTGTCATCGGTCGAGTCTCCTGCCGATCCGCGGTCGCACCGCCGCACCCCGGTGAAATAATGAACGGCACGCACCCGCACCGTCGCGACGCCCAGGCACCATCGGCGTCCCGAGCCGATTTCGACTGGAGCCTCGATGCCGACCGTTTCGCCCATCCTCCAGCGCATCCTGGAAAAGCCCGTCAGCGACGGCGAGAAGCTGCTGGAGAGCGCGCTGTCGGCGTTCCTGGACTTCGGCATCAAACGCACCAGCATGGGCGAGATCGCCCGCCGCGCCGGAATCAGCCCGGCCACCCTGTATCGCCGCTTCGAATCGAAGAACGATCTGGTGGAGGCGGTCAGTGTGCGCGAGGCGCAGCGTTTCGTCGCCGAGATCGATAAGCGGGTGCAGAAGGTCGAGGGCGTCGAGGAACAGCTGATCGAGATCTTCGTCGCGGTCATCACCGCGATCGCGGGCAACGAACTGTTGCGGCGGCTGCTGCGCACCGAGCCCGATCTCATCCTGCCCCGATTGACCACCGAGGCCGGACCGATCCTCGCGGTCGGGCGCACCTATCTGGCGGAGAAATTGCGCGAACTCCGCAGCGGCGCGGATGACGATTTCGACTTCGAACTCGTCGCCGAGATCATGGCGCGGCTGGCACTGTCGCTGGCATTGACGCCCGACGGGCTCATTCCGATCGATGACGTGGCGGCGGGTCGGGATTTCGCGCGACGCACCCTGCTGCCGATGGTCGGCGTCCGCGCCACCGCATAGCGATCAACGCATTTCGAATACCCGGGTGCCGAACGCGGCCGCCACCCACTCATCGAGCAGCCGGAGCGAATTCGCGTCGGGCACCCGGCCGTCGTCGATGAATTCCCGCACCAATTCGACGACTCCACCCGCCCGCATCGTGGTCGGATCCGGCAGCGGCAACCGTGACACATACTGGGTGATCCACCGTCGCCTACCCGAATACAGCCGATTCCCGCACACCGCATCGTAGAACCGCAGGCCCAACGCCGAATTCGCGACGCCCATCAGCAAATACGCCAACCGCTCCGCGGCACCGTCCACCCCGAGATCGGCCAGCGACATCCAATAGCAATCGCCGTTCACCACCGCCCCGGACCGATCCAAGGCGAATCGCGCCCGCTCACTGATATCGGGAAAGACGACCTTCGGCACCCGCCACAGATGCGGCCGCTGCGGCACCCAGATCTCGAACCATTCCCTGCCGCTGTCGGTCAGATATTTCCGACCGGCCAAGGTCTGCCGATGTGACTCCAAATATGCCGCCGCACCGGGAAACTCACGCAGGTCGACCGGCGTCCGGGCGGGCTGGGCCGTGTCATACGGATACAGCACCCGCACGTCGCGCTCCCGCGAGATCCGCCACGGATCGACATCCTGATGGGTGATCAAGTCGAATAGCAGCTCCCCCTCCGGCCGCGGCCGCACCTCGCCCCACCGATCGGAAATGAACACCCGATCCGCGGTCGTCTTGATCCCCACCCGAATCCGCCCAACCGCACCGAATGTCCGCCAGGTCCCGGCCTCTATCTCCGCCAGCCACCTGTCGACATCCGGCCGGGACATTCGCCACGCGCCGCTGTCCCCATCCCGGTCACGGCCATCCGCTTCATCACTCTGGCCGGAGTCGGCGATCCGCCAGGCAACCACCGGATCGCTTCGAATCGATCCATCCCCCATGATCCGATCGCCGCAAGCCCGACCGATCACCGTCCGATCACCGGTCGCCAACGTACCGACCTCGACCGCGAAAGTGCGCCCACCATGCTCCACACAGTGACTGGTTTCGGCCGCCAGTGCCTCGAAAAGATCGGTCCCACCGATGGTTTCGACAGCCTGCACCTCGTAGGCCGAAACATAGCGGCAGACCGCTTGCGATGCCGTACGAGTGGCGATGGTGACCGCGGGCAGCACCGCCGCCTCGAACAACTTCGTATCGCCGAGGTCGTACAGTTCGACCGGAGCCAACTCGGTGCGCAGCAGACTCCGAATATTCGCACCGGCCTTGGTGGTGAGAAACCGGTTGGCACACAGCAACCCGAGCACCCCACCCGACCGCAGCAGCCGCGGGGCAACGGCGACGAATGGATGGGTGAGATCGATCCGCCCCTGCAACCCGAACTGCTTGCTGAGCAACCGCGCGGTCTTCCCACCCAACTGCTGGGTCCGCACATACGGCGGATTGGTGATGATCGCATCGAACGATCCCGCAACGATCCCCGCCGATTCGATCAGGAAATCCCCGACATGCCACTCGACCGCGACTCCGGCGGCCGCCGCCCGCTCGCGCGCCGTCGCCACCCCGGCCGCATCCAGGTCGTACCCGACCAACTCCACCCGCACCCCCGGCAACATCTCCCGCACCACCCCATCCAGCGCAAGCAGCAATTCACCATCACCACAAGCCGGATCGAGCACCCGCAACACCCCGCCACCCGGCACATATTCGAGCAGCCGCCGCGCGAGAAAGCGCGCCAGGGCGGGTGGCGTGTAGTGCCTACCGTGCCGTTTGCGGTCGCGCGCGGCGGGCTCGCCCGGATTCATGCCTGGGATTCTGCCTCGTCAGAGCGCAACCGAGGCGCTAACGCGGTCAACCCGTTTCGCGTCGTCCCGGGCGCGGCGGCTGCCCAAGCGACGCATGACCGGTTCCGCACTGATCGACGGCCGAGCTGGCCTTCCGACCGGACTCGGCCGCCCCGATCAGCACACCGACGGAACATCGCCTGCGCGCTGGCCGACCGCGCTAGGGTGGCGGAACGAATCGGGGGTGGTTCGGTAACCCCTGCCGTTGATTGCACAACGAGGAGGTCGGCTTTTATGCGTTCCATCAGTGCACTCTCGACAGTCGTCGCGGCCGCGGTTCTGGCACTCGGCTTGGCGTCCTGCGACAAGGCGGACAACGACAACACCAAGGCCACGAGCACCACCGCGTCCACCGCGCGCACGACAACCACATCCGCCACCACAACTTATGCGCAAACCCCGACCACCGAACCGCCGACCACGGTCACTACCCCGCCGGTCCCCGAGCCCGCCACGATCTCCTGCGGCGCGGGCCCCTTCGGCCTGGCCGTCTTCGCCGTGACCACCAAGGGCGACGCCGCCTGCCCCACCGCCCTCGCGGTCACCAATGCCTATGCCGTGCAATCGGATCTGTGGGACGTCGGCTACGTCGTCCCCATCACAATCGGCACCAGCACCTGGGACTGCCAGGAACACATCGGCACCCCCAACCCCTACCAAGAGTGCGTCAGCCGCGACAACCCCGCCGAAAAGGCCCGCCTCGCTTCGTAATTACGCTATCGCATATCCAATGAGTCCCTCGCACAAGCTATAGCCTGTGCGAGGCACTCACTAGTTATGCGACCGCGCCCTAGGCTGATGCCTCTTCCGACGAGTAGGCGACCATTGGGTCCTTGTCTTCCAATGGCGGCACCTCTTCACCGTCGAGCACCTTGCGCATTCGGTCCGAATCCAACTGTCCCTCCCACTTCGCGACCACGAATGTCGCGACGCAATTGCCGAGCAGATTCACCGTGACTCGCATCGAATCCATCAGCCGATCGGCTCCGAGCAGCAGCGCGACCGCGGCCACCGGAATCGATCCGTGTCCGATCGCGGTGATCGTCGCCGACAGCGCCAGGAAGGACGAACCCGGCACGCCCGCCATACCTTTCGAGGTCAACATCAGCACGCCGACCGCCGTGATCTGTTCGCCGAGACTCAGATCCACCCCGAGCGCCTGCGCCAAGAACAGCACGCAGATGGACAAGTACAGCGTCGCGCCATCGAGATTGAACGAATATCCGGTCGGTATCACCAGCCCGGTGGTCGCCCGGGAGCAACCGGCCTCGGTCAGCTTGATCATGATCCGCGGCAGCACCACCTCGGTCGACGCGGTGCCCAGCGCGAGGAACAGCTCATCCTTGATGTATTTGACGAGCTTCCACAGGCTCACCCCCGCGAAGATCCGCACCACCACCGCGAGCACCAGCAGGAACAACACCGCCGCCCCATAACAACAGGCGATCAACTTGCCATAGCTGCTGAGTGCGGAAAGTCCGTACTGCCCGACGATATAGGCCATCGCCCCGAACGCACCCAGCGGCGCCAATTTCATGATCCAGCCGATGATCGTGAAGAAGATCTTCCCGATGTGATCGACCGCCTCCAGAATCACCGGCGGACCGTGTTCGCCGAACTTCGCCAGCGCCAAACCGAACAGCACCGCGAAGAACAACACCTGCAGCAGCGCATTCTCCGCGAATGCCGAAATCACCGATGCCGGAATGATATTCAGCACAAAGTCGACGGTATGCGGCAGCTCGCCGTTCTTGGTTGTCTTTGCGATCTTCTCGGCACCGGTCGCCAGGGTCTGCGCGTCGACATGAAAGCCCGCACCCGGCTTCACCAGGTTGCCGACCAGCAAGCCGAAGAGCAGCGCGAAGGTGGTGATCGCCTCGAAGTAGATCAGCGCCTTCACACCGATCCGCCCCACCGCCTTCATATCGCCCACATGGGCGATGCCGAGCACCACCGTGCAGAAGATGATCGGCGCGATCACCATTCTGATCAGCTTGATGAATCCGTCGGCCAGCGGTTTGAGATCCGCGCCGAAGCCGGGCCACAGCTTGCCGACCAGAATTCCGGCCACGATCGCAACCAGCAGTTGCAGGAATAGCGACCGGTACCAGGGCGGTTTGCGCACCGGGTCGGCTGCTGCGGTGGTTTCGATCGTCACGCTCATGCGCGCAACATACGAGCTATTCGTATCGCCGAAGTTTCAACTTTATTTCGGCGCGGAAACCCGATTGTCATCCCACGTCCGCCGAGCAGAACAATACGAACGAAAAGCGGGCCCCGGGAAATCCCGAGACCCGCTTTCCCAACCGAATTACAGCGGAATGTTCTTGTGGTGACTCTTGCGCACCGGCGCCGCCGCCAATGCCGCGGCGATGATGCTGCGCGTCTTGGCCGGATCGATGACCTCGTCCACCACGCCGATCGCGATCGCGCGCTCGACACCACCGGCGATGCGCTCGTGCTCGACCGTCAGACGCTCGTGCAGCGCCTCACGCTCTTCCTCCGGCGCGGCCGCGAGGGCCTTCTTGTGCAGGATGCCGACCGCGGCCTTGGCGCCCATCACGGCGACCTCCGAACCGGGCCAGGCATACACCGCGGTCGCACCGAGCGAACGGGCATTCATCGCGATGTAGGCGCCACCGTAGATCTTGCGGGTGACCAGCGTGACCCGCGGCACCCGGGCCTCGGCGAATGCGTGCAGCAGCTTCGCACCGCGTCGCACCACGCCTTCCCACTCCATGCTGACACCGGGCAGGTACCCGGGCACATCGGTGAGCACAACAAGCGGAATGCCGAACGCGTCGCACAACCGCACGAAACGCGCTGCCTTCTCGGCACTTTCGGAGTTCAAGCAGCCACCGAGGCGGATCGGGTTATTGGCGAGCACGCCAACGGTGCGCCCGCCGAGCCGTCCGAGACCGGTGACGATGCTGCGCGCGTAACCAGCCTGCAGTTCCTCGAACGAGGACTCACCGTCGACGTTGTCGAGCAGCTCGTGGACGATCGGCTTCACGTCGTAGGCGCGCTTGGCCGATTCCGGCATCATCGCCTTCAGATCGACATCACCGTGCGCGGCCGCGACCAGATCGAATTCGCCCTGTTCGGCGAACATCGAGACCAGGCGCCGACCACGATGCAGCGCATCGGCCTCGTCATCGGCGACGATGTGCGTGACACCGGACTTCTTGCCGTGCGTCTCCGGACCGCCCAGGGTGGCCATATCGACCTGCTCACCGGTCACACTGCGCACCACATCGGGACCGGTCACGAAGATCCGACCTTCGGGCGCCATGATCACGATGTCGGTGAGAGCGGGACCGTAGGCGGCGCCACCGGCCGCGAAGCCGAGCACCACCGAAATCTGCGGCACCAGACCGGATGCGCGAACCATGGCCTCGAAGACCAGACCGACCGCGTGCAGCGCCTCGACACCCTCGGCCAGTCGAGCGCCGCCGGAATGCCAGATGCCGACCACCGGAATGGCGGAATCGATAGCGGTGTCGATCGCGTCGACGATGTGCTTGCAGCCCTCCACACCCATCGCGCCGCCCATGACGGTGGCATCGGAGCAGTAGGCGACGGTGCGGACGCCGTCGACCTCGCCGATCGCGGCGAGCACACCGGACTTGTCGCGCGGATGCAGCGGGAGAACCGTTCCGGGGTCGAAGAAGCGTTGGAGCCGACCGAGCGGATCACGTGGATCGGTTGCAGTTTCTGGTCGAAACGCGGGAGCCATGATTGTCATCGCGTTTACTCCTCACCTCTAAGACGTGCGCCGCTACCGCGGCTGCGTATGTCGAACACCGGTGGGGTCGACCGATTCTGGCGTTGGTCGACCCCACCGGGGATTCGTCTGCAGTCTGTCGGTCTGTGCGGTCAAGCCCCGGAGGAACCAGCTCGGGTAGCCACGGAGGGCTCCGCACCGACCGAATCAGATACCGCGCGGCTATGCGCGACCGAAGGCGAGCGCGACATTGTGCCCACCGAAACCGAACGAGTTGTTGATGGCGTACTCGATCTCCTGACGGCGGGCCTCGCCGTGCACCACATCCAGATCGATCTCCGGATCCTGGTTGTCCAGGTTCAGCGTCGGCGGAACGAGGCCGTCCCGGATGCTGAGCACGGTCAGAATCGATTCCAGTGCGCCAACCGCGCCGATCGAATGTCCCAGCGCGGATTTCGGCGCGTACACCGAAGCGTGGTTACCGACGGCCTTGTTGATCGCATTGGCCTCGGCGGTATCGCCGATCGGGGTAGCGGTCGCATGCGCGTTGATGTGGGTGATGTCCTTGGGCGTCAGACCCGCGGTCTGCATCGCCCGCGTCATCGCCCGGGCGGCACCGTCACCCGTGGGATCCGGTGCGACCAGGTGGTAACCGTCGGAAGTGATACCGGCGCCCAGCAGGCGCGCATGGATCGTCGCGCCACGAGCCTTGGCGTGCTCCTCGGTCTCGATGACCATCAACGCACCGGCCTCGCCGAAGACGAAACCGTCGCGATCCTTGTCGAACGGACGCGAAGCGCCCTTCGGGTTGTCATTGCGGGTGCTCATCGCGCGCATCATGGTGAATGCCGCGATCGGCACCGCGTCGATGAAACCCTCCACGCCACCGGTGACGACCATATCGGCGTCACCCATGACGATCATTCGCCACGCATTGGCGATGGCCTCGGAGCCCGATGAGCATGCCGAGACCGGAGTGACCACTCCTGCCCTGGCCTTCAATTCGAGACCGACGACGGCCGACGGACCATTCGGCATGACCATCTGAACAGCCAGCGGCGAAATCTTGCGATAGCCACCGTTCTTCAGCTTGTCGACCGAGTCGATGAGGGCGTCACCGCCACCGAGCCCGGTACCGATCGCCACACCCAGCCGCTCCGGGTCGACCTCGGGGCTGCCCGCGTTCTGCCAGACCTCGCGACCGAGTACGGTCGCGAGCTGCTCGACGTAGGCCATGCGCCGACATTCGACACGGCTCAGCAGGGCCTCTGGCCGGACCTTCAGGTGACCGCCGATGCGGACCGGAAGGTCGTACTCCTCGACGAAGGGGTCCTCGAGAGTGTCGATTCCGCTCTCGCCGTTGAGGAGTCCCTTCCACGTCGCATCGACATCACCAGCGATCGACGTGGTCGCCGCCAGGCTTGTAACGACGACGTTGGGGAAGTTCCCGTTCAAGGTGGAAGGAGTGGTCACAGTGTCGGCCCTACTCGGCGTCGAACTTGGCCTTGAGCTCCGCGGCCGCCTCAGCGTTCTCGGCCTCGAGCTTCTGGATGTAGGCGACAGCGTCGCCGACCGTCTTCAGGCTGGCCAGATCCTCGTCCGGGATCTTGACGCCGTACTTGTCCTCGGTCTGAACCGCGATCTCGACCATGGACAGCGAGTCGATGTCCAGGTCATCGACGAAGGACTTCTCGATCGTCACCTCGGAGGGCTCGATACCGGTCACCTCTTCGATGATCTTGCCGAGTTCCTCGACGATTTGTTCCTGGGTCAGAGCGGCCACTTCGTGGCTCCCTTCTTATCTACTTTGTAGGGCTTCACTGTTGTTTTTCGAATCGAGCGAGCCGATGGTTACCGTCCGCTCGGTCACGATCGTGCATTTGGTTACACGGTCGCGGGGGAAAGCTAGCCGGAATTGGTGAGCCCGGCCAACGCGGGGAGGTCTTCGGGGGTCTTCAGGGCCAATGTTGGCGTGCCCTTCAGTTCCCGTTTTGCGATGCCGACGAGCGTGCCCGCCGGCGGCAGCTCCGCCACTGCCGAAACCGCCGCGGCACGGACGGTCTCGGTGCACAGGTCCCACCGGACGGGCCGGGTGACCTGCGCCGCGAGCTTAGCGACAGCATCGGCTCCTGAGGTAACCGGCTTGCCGTCGAAGTTCGAAAGCAGGGTCCTGGTCGGCTCGTTCGGTGCGATCTTGGATATGGCATCCGTCACAGCGTCCTGAGCCGGGGCCATGAACGCGGTGTGGAACGCACCCGCGACGGGCAGCGCACGCACCCGCGCCTTCTCGGGCGGGTTGGCGGCGAGTTCCGCAAGGGCGGTCAAACGTCCGGCGGCCACGATCTGACCCGCGGCATTGCGGTTGGCCGGGACGAGTTCGAGCTCTTCGAGCCGGGCGAGCACGGCGGCCTCATCGCCACCGAGCAGCGCGGACATGCCGGTCGGCTCCAGTGCGCACGCCTTGGCCATCTCCGCACCGCGGATGGCGGCCAGTCGCACCGCATCATCGGCGGAGATGACTCCGGCGACCGCGGCGGCGGCGAGTTCACCGACCGAATGTCCGGCGACGATGGTATCGGCCGGAAGTGAATCCGACTCGATTTCGGCGAAGGCCAGCAGTGCGGCGGCGACCACGAGCGGCTGGGTAACGGCGGTATCGGTGATCTCCTCCGCCGTAGCCGTGGTGCCGAGCCGTACCAGATCCAGGCCGGAGGCCTTGGACCAGAGGGCGAGGCGGTCAGTCGCGCCGGGAAGGTCGAGCCAAGGCGCGAGCATGCCGGGTGTCTGGGACCCCTGTCCTGGGGCGAACAACGCGATCACACCTCTAAGAAAACACTGTGAGGTGGGCCGCACGAGATGTCGACGCGAATGAACCTTTCGGAGCGCTTTTGTGGGGGTCCCACAAAAGCGCATGTGGGTTGTCCCGATCGACCGTTTCGACGGCTGCGTTACAGGCCTTCGTGACTCAGTGGGAATTGAGTGACTTCTGGGGTAGGAGTCGACGATTCGTTACGGGTTCGTGTCAAACGACCTACTGTGGCGGCGATCCGGAGCACATATGCGTCCCTCGGATTCATCGGATCACGCCCCGTGATCTCGGCTATCCGCTTGAGGCGATAGCGCACCGTATTTGGATGAACGTACAGCTGACGCGCACACGTCTCGACCGCGCCACCGCAATCCAGATAGGCCTCGAGAGTGTCGGCCAGCGCCGATCCGGCGGCGGCCAACGGTAGGACAAGATACTCGTTCAACGCGTCGATTGCAGCTCGGTCACCCAACAGCGCTCGCTCCGGTAACAATTCCGCAGCGTGCACCGGCCGCGGGGCCCCGCGCCAGCCGACAACGGCCTCCATTCCGGCCAGCGCCTCCACCGCGCTGGCATGCGCAGCACCGAGCGTGCGCATGGTCGGGCCGATCACCACCGGACCGTCGGAGAACACCTCGGCCAGCAGATCCGCGAGAAAGGGTGAGGCATAAGACGTATCGCCCAGATTCCCGCTGACCACCATCACCAGCCGCGAACCCTGGACCACGGCCAGCGCCGCGCGACCGTGCCGCGCGGCGATGGTGTGCACCGAGCCGACCATCGAGACGCCCTGATCCCCCGGCGGCGTGCCGACCAGCACCGTCGCCGGGGCGGTGGCATCCCAGTTCAGGGTCGCGGCCCGCGACAACATGTCCGGGCCGGTATCGCCGCGCACGACCGCGTCCACGACCAATGCCTCGAGCCGGGTATCCCATGCGCCACGTGATTCCGCGGCGCTCGCGTACACCGAGGCGGCGGCGAATCCGAGCTCGCGCCCGTAGCGCAACACCGCCTCGGTGAGTGCGACCAGCTGCCGGTCGTTGCGCGCGAGCGCGGGCAGCCATTGTTCGAAGAACTCCATGGCCACGCGAACCATGTCCACGGTCTGGCGCAGCGTCAGCCGCCGCGCCAGATCCTGCGGGATCACTTGGAAGGCGTCCAGGCTGAACCGGATATCGCTATCGGGGTCCTGTAGCCATTCCAGGAAGTTCACCACCGCGGTCTGCACCAGCATCTGCACGCCCGCGCGTTGCGCGGCATCCAGATCGGCGAAGAACGGCAACCGATCCTGCATCGACCCGACCGCCTCGGTGGAGAGGCGTCCGGAGAACTGCTTCACGCGTTTGAGCAGCGTGTCCGGCAGCGGGTCGCGAGTTTGCCGGTTCGGGGAGAGCGCGCCCGTCGGCAGATACACCTCGTGCTCGGAGGAGCCTTCGGAGATCCGACGCGGCCGCGGCGGTTTACGTTCCACCATCCAATCGTCCGCTATGCGAGTTCGTCTTCGGTGCCGGGAGCCGACTTCGGCGCGGCGTCGACATCATCGATGCGGTATTTGGCCGCAGCCTCGACGGCCTTGACCGGATCGATCTTGCCGGTGCGGCCGAGCGCGGCCAGAGCCGCGACCACGATCGACTGCGCGTCGACGTTGTAGACCCGGCGCGCGGCGGGACGGGTATCGGAGAAACCGAAACCGTCCGTGCCGAGCGTGGTGAAGTCGCCGGGCACCCACTTGCGCACCTGATCCGGCACCGCGCGCATCCAGTCCGTCGCGGCCACATACGGCCCCTCGACCCCGGCCAGCGCCTGGGTGACGTACGGAACGCCCGCATCGGTACCCGGATTGCGCAGCTGGGCGACCTCCTTGTCGAGTGCCTCCTTGCGGAGCTCACCCCACGAGGTCACCGACCACACATCGGCCTGCACACCCCACTCCTCGGCGAGCAGCGCCTGGGCACGCACGCCGTCGGGCACCGTGACGCCCGAGACCAGGATCTGAGCGCGCACATTGCCCTCACCGCCGCGCTTGTACAGATAGAGCCCTTTGAGCAGTCCGGCGATATCGAGATCGTCGGGCTCGGCGGGCTGTACATATGGCTCGTTGTAGAGGGTGATGTAGTAGAAGACGTCCTCGCCACCGAAGCCGCCCGCGGAACCGTGCGGATGCGTGCCCGGCAGTGCGCCGGGACCCGGCTCCGGGGTGCCGCCGCCGTACATGCGACGCAGACCATCGCGCACGATATGCGCGATCTCGAAGGAGAACGCCGGATCGTAGGTCACCACGGCCGGGTTGGTGGAGGCCAGCAGCAGCGAGTGGCCGTCGTTGTGCTGCAGCCCCTCACCGGTCAGCGTGGTTCGCCCGGCGGTTGCGCCGAGCACGAAGCCGCGGGCCAATTGGTCTGCCGCCGCCCACAATCCGTCGCCGGTGCGCTGGAATCCGAACATCGAGTAGAAGATGTACAGCGGGATCATCGGCTCGCCGTGCGTGGCGTACGAAGTGCCCGCCGCGGTGAACGATGCGGTCGATCCGGCCTCGTTGATGCCCTCGTGCAGAATCTGCCCGACGGCACTCTCTTTGTAGGCAAGCATCAATTCCGCGTCCACCGACGTGTACAACTGCCCATTGCGGTTGTAGATCTTCAACGAAGGGAACCACGAGTCCATACCGAACGTACGGGCCTCGTCCGGAATGATCGGCACGATCCGCTTGCCGATCTCCTTATCCCGCAGCAGCTCCTTCATGAGCCGAACCAGGGCCATCGTGGTGGCCACGTTCTGCTTGCCGGAACCCTTGCGCACCGACTTGTAGGCCTCGTCCCCGGGCAGTTGCAGCGGCTTTGCCGCGGCGCGTCGTTCGGGCAGGAAGCCGCCGAGCGCCTTGCGGCGATCGAGCATGTACTGGATTTCGCGTGCCTCCATACCCGGGTGGTAGTACGGGGGCAGGTAGGGATCCTTCTCCAGTTCGGCATCGGAGATCGGAATCCGCTGCAGGTCACGGAAATCCTTGAGGTCCTGCAGGGTCAGCTTCTTCATCTGGTGCGTGGCATTTCGGCCCTCGAAGTGCTTGCCGAGGGTGTAGCCTTTGATGGTCTTGGCCAGGATCACCGTCGGCTGGCCCTTGTGCGCCATCGCGGCCGCATAGGCGGCGTAGACCTTGCGGTAGTCGTGACCGCCGCGCTTGAGGTTCCAGATCTCCTGATCGGTGAGATCCTGCACCAGGGCTTTGGTGCGCGGATCGCGGCCGAAGAAGTGGTCGCGGACGTACGCGCCGTCATTGGCCTTGTAGGTCTGGTAGTCGCCGTCGGCGGTAGTGTTCATCAGGTTCACCAGCGCGCCGTCGCGATCGGCTCCGAGCAGCGCGTCCCACTCCCGGCCCCAGATGACCTTGATGACATTCCAGCCCGCGCCACGGAAGAACGACTCCAGTTCCTGGATGATCTTGCCGTTACCGCGCACCGGGCCGTCGAGGCGCTGCAGGTTGCAGTTGATCACGAAGGTCAGGTTGTCCAGCCCCTCGTTGGCGGCCACCTGGATCAGACCGCGCGACTCCGGCTCGTCCATCTCGCCGTCGCCGAGGAAGGCCCAGACGTGCTGATCGGAGGTGTCCTTGATGCCGCGGTCGTGCAGGTAGTGGTTGAACCGCGCCTGGTAGATGGCGTTCATCGGGCCCAAGCCCATGGACACCGTCGGGAACTCCCAGAAGTCGTTCATCAACCGCGGATGCGGATACGACGGCAGGCCGTGGCCCGGACCGCCATGGCTGTACTCCTGCCGGAAACCGTCCATCCGGTCGGTGCTCAACCGGCCCTCGAGGAAGGCGCGAGCATAGATGCCAGGCGAGGCGTGACCCTGGATGAAGATCGAATCGCCGCCGCCGGGATGGTCCTTACCGCGGAAGAAGTGGTTGAAGCCGACCTCGTATAGCGCCGCCGAGGAGGCGTAGGTCGAAATATGGCCGCCGACACCGATGCCGGGACGTTGCGCCCGGTGCACCATGATCGCCGCGTTCCAGCGGATCCAGGCACGGAAGCGCCGCTCAACCTCTTCGTCGCCGGGGAACCACGGCTCGTTCTCGGTGGGGATGGTGTTGACGTAGTCGGTGGAGGTCAGGGATGGAATGGCGACCCTACGCTCACCGGCGCGTTCCAACAGCCGGAGCATGAGGTAACGCGCGCGGCCCGGACCTTCCCGGTCGAGCATGTCGTCGAACGATTCGAGCCATTCGGAGGTTTCCTCCGGGTCGATGTCCGGTAGATAGGACGCCACCCCTTCGCGGATAACCCGCACCCGCCCGCCCGCAGGCGGCACCTGCGATCCATTCGGATCGCGCGGCGCGGAGTCGGTGCCAACGGATTTCGCTGGCGCGGAAGAGTGGATCAGGTCGGTCAAATCTGCTCCTCGTACAGGGGTGGACAAGCTGATGGGCGTCTGTTTCCCCGGGCGGCACACTTGGTTGGCGGACCACCCGTTTTACGAAAGGTTCCGGGCGCACCTCCATCCTTGCGGAAGATGTGGCCCAGGTCATCATGTCAGGGACATCTGCAGTACGGTTCCGCAGGGAACGTGAGTCGAGGACCGCCGGTGACACAGAGAGGCACGGAGGACGATGAAGGTGCTGGACCCACGCGGGTTCGCAGCGGTGTGCGCGGCAGCGGCGGTCGTGGTCGGCCTGACCATCGCGGGATGCGCGAAACACGTTGACGGCGTTGCCAATCCGAACACCTCGGAGCTGGCCGCCTACAAGACCGAGGCGGCCTCCTCCTCCGCGGCGGCGACCTCATCGCGCAAGGCGGCGGCCCAGGCCCAGGCGATCAGTGACAACTGCGGTCAGTTCGCCACAACCACAGGTGTGGGCGTTTCGAAGTACAACGAATTCGTAGACGCGCACGATGCGAACGCCGCAGACTACAACGCCAAGCGCGACACCGCGGCCAAAACCCTCGAAGACGCCGCGACCAAGGTGGAGACCGGGGTGAACAACGCAAACGGCGCGCTGCCCGCGGACCTGCAGGCCAAGTTCACCGAATACGTCGCCGCCGCACGCCAGCTCGCGGCGGAGACCCGCAAGATGACCTACACCGCTCCGGTCGGCGCACTCAACGATGCGAGCAAGCGGGTCAACGAGGCGCGCAACGCGGTGAAGGACGCCTGCCCGAAGCGCTGAATTCGGGGTGCCGGTGGCGAAAATCGGCCAACGACACGAGGTTGTCACGCGACATTCCATGGGTATTTCGTCCGATCAGCTTGCGCTCGAGGCGATAACCATGTTCGCTTGCAACTACCTATTGTCTGGAGTTGAGGAGGACACCACCGTGGTCGCCGCGGCGGACGCGCAGAACTACGCTCAGAAGCTTGGCATTACACACGGCATGGTTGTCCAGGAGCTGGGCTGGGACGAGGACACCGACGACGACCTGCGGGCCGACGTCGAAGAGGCCAGCGGTGGGGAGATGGTCGACGAAGACTCCGACGAGGTTGTCGACGCTGTCCTGCTGTGGTGGCGAGAAGGCGATGGCGACTTGGCCGATGAGCTGATGGATGTCATCACGCCACTGGCCGACGAAGGCTTCGTCTGGGTACTCACCCCTAAGACCGGCCAACCTGGTCATGTCGATCCAAGCGATATCGCAGAAGCAGCACCCACGGCGGGTCTGACACAAACCTCGGCGATCAGCCTCGGTGCCTGGTCCGGCAGCCGACTCGTGCAGCCCAAGGCACCCTCGAAACAGCGCTGACCGCTTTCGCTATGGTTTCGCCGGGCGGTGTTTCACCGCCCGGTGTAGCCCGACACGAGGAGGATCAGTGATGCCAGTCGAGGTTGGCCCGCTGGAAGTCGGCACGCTCGCGCCGGATTTCACTCTCAAGGATCAGAACAACCAGGACGTCACGCTCTCGAACTACCGGGGCAAGAAAAACGTGCTGATCGTGTTCTATCCGCTCGCCTTCACCGGCATCTGCCAGGGTGAGCTGTGCAAGGTCCGCGACGAGTTACCCAAATTCCAGAACGATGACGCGGAAATCCTCGCCATCTCCGTCGGCCCACCGCCCACCCACAAAATCTGGGCCGCCGAACAGGGCTACATCTTCCCGCTGCTGTCCGACTTCTGGCCGCACGGCGCCGTCGCCCAGTCCTACGGCGTCTTCAACCAGAAATCCGGCTACCCCAACCGAGGCACCTTCGTCGTCGACCGCGACGGCGTCATCCGCTTCGCCGAAATGAACGGCCCCGGAGAGCCCCGTGACCAGGCGGCTTGGGAGAAAGCGCTCGCCGCGCTAGAGTCCTAGACCGGCCCGTCGGTCACCCACCGACGGATCCCGGGCGTATAGCTCAGTGGTAGAGCTCTGGTTTTACACACCAGCGGTCGGGGGTTCGAACCCCTCTGCGCCCACAACTGAAGTTCCTGATAGGAGCAGTTTTCCCTCCTCTGAACAGACCGGCGGATCTGTCCGTCTGCTTTGGCCCTGGTGTGGGTCGGGTTGCACAGAGTATCGGGCAGGCACCGCCTGCCCGATAAGGCCTGCCTTTTTCGCGTAGAGGCTCCAGGTGGGTGGCCGCCAGGCCGCGCAGGCGACGCCGCCAGGCGCCCTTGACACTGGAGGGGCGCGGAAACACAATGCGGGCCGACCCACCACTAGGGCCACGCGACCGAAGGTCGCGAATGTTCCACGAGCATCGCTCGTGCACGCGGGCACCCATCGCCCGCGCATCGACCACGCATCGTGAACCGCCGTCCGATGACTTGTACCGTGCAGTTCTCGCGGATCTGTAGACCGCCACCGATGCAGACGAGTCGACCAGCTGGAAGCGACACCCCGAGGTGTCGATACGAACGACAACGGAGTCGGCGCCGGTACCGCCACCAGAGGTCCCGCCGACGGTGATCGAGGGCCCCTTGGTGGAGTAGTCGCCGATGCCCCATGTATCCGACAGCCAACGACACGAAGCGACGGGCTGGAACATGCGCCTGCTCCACGGTTTGCTCCACGCTGCTGCTGCTGGAGAAGATCATGGGCGCGGAGGATGCGACGGTCGCGGTAGTGCTAGGTCAGAAACAAGAGCCTTCGCTAAGCCGGTGCTGGGACGTGACTTCATTCTCTGAACCCATTGCGCGATGGCTGCGATGGCCGAGAATATCGCCGTCGCACCGGCCAGCCACGCGGTATCGGTGAGTTTCGCGGTCTCGAACTCGACCTTCCGTAGCCCCGGCACTGGATATTGTCCGTTGCCCGAGGCCCATCGGATCACGAAGCCGACCTGGGTCCCGAGGTCGGTCGGAGGGCCGGAGCCGATCATGGAGCGCAGCTCCGGTCCCTTCCCGTTGAGATAGACCAGCGTGAACGTGATGAAAAGTGCCACTGCCACCGCGGAAACGGTCGTCAAACCGGCAAGGGCCTTGGTGCGCGCCCAGAGATTGATCGACGCGGCGAGGATGGTCAGGAAGATCGCGAGGCTGGCGAGAATGGCCCACTTGCCGCTGAGGTTGGAGTGGGACGGTGGATTCTTCGACCAGAGACCCACGAGCGTGGTGGTGATGTGGGTTTGGCCGAAGGCATTGCTCCAGATCGTGCCGTCGGGGCCGCCCGTGGCGAGCCACGGTTTGAACAACAGGGTGAACGTGATGATGCTCCCGATCGCGGCACACAGGAAACCCCAGTTGTCACGGAGCAGGGTCGCCAGTGGTTGCACCCCCATCCGGAGTTTGGCGAGGTCGACCCGGCGCCTCCGGGCACGGCCCGGAGAGCTTCTCGTCGAGCCTGCCTGCAGCTGCCGGTCTCGACTCGCTCGCCAAGGAGTTGGCTGCACCATCGCGCTAGTTCCTCCTCATTGGATCGATAGATGATGTGCCATCCATTAACGGCTCGCTGATCATGGAAGGAGGTTGTTCCGTTGGTTTCGCCACGGACAGCGGATCCGCGATGTCCTCCAGGGACTGACCTTCGGCGTTCACGCCGAAGAACCAGGCGACCAGACCACCGAAGATCATGAACCCGGCGCCGATGATGTACCCCACCGTGAGCGGGAACCGGTCGGGACTCGGGTTGTCGGCGCCACCTACCAGATGCCCGAAGAGGAACGGCGCTACGACCCCGCCGGCGCCCTGCGCGATGGCGAAGAAGAACGAGATGGCTTGACCGCGCAATTCCAGCGGGAAGATCTCGCTGACCGTGAGATAAGCAGAGGACGCCCCCGCCGAGGCGAAGAAGAAGATGACGCACCAGAAGAGAGTCTGGGTGGTGGCATCGAGAATGCCCGCATTGAATGCCCATGCGGAAACGAAAAGCAGGAAACCGGAGCCCAGGTAGGTCGCGCATATCATCTTCCGGCGACCGATGTTGTCGAAGAGGGGGCCAAGTACCAATGGGCCGATCAAGTTACCGATGGCGAACGGGAAGAAATAGTATCCCGTGTGATCGGCTGGGACGTCGTAGAAATTGATCAGCACCAAACCGACGGTGAAGAAGATTGCATTGTAGAGGAATGCTTGCGTTGCCATCATCGTGAAGCCGAGAAAAGACCGGGAAGGGTAGCGGCCGAAGAAGATCCGAGCCATCTGAATATAGGAGAGCCGGTCGGTGTCGACGATGTCGAGGGCTTTGCTGTCATCGACCGGAGGCAGTTCGACGCCTTGGCCGCGGACCTGCGCTTCGATCTCATCGACGGTGCGTTCGGCTTCGGCTGCCCGGCCGTGGGTGAGCAGCCAGCGCGGGCTTTCGGGAATGTGGCGGCGCACGAATATGATGATGAATCCGAGGACGGGTCCGATGAAGAAGCCGAGCCGCCATCCCCATTCGGTTGGAATGAATCGCTCATTGAACAGGATGAGGCTGGCCGCCGCGCCTATTGCCGCGCCGCCCCAATAGGTCCCGTTGATCGCGATGTCCACGCGGCCCCGATACCTGGAAGGCATGATCTCGTCGATGGCCGAGTTGATCGCGGTGTATTCACCGCCGATTCCCGTGCCTGCGATGAAGCGGAACAGATACAGCGACCAGGCACTCCAGGCGAACCCGGCGAGACCACTGCCGACCAGGTAGATCGCAAGTGTGAGGATGAACAGTCGCTTGCGGCCGAGCCGGTCGGTAAGCCGGCCGAACACGAGCGCGCCGACGACTTGGCCCGCCAGATACCACGACGCCATCGCGCCGACCTGCCCGCTTGTCAGATGTAGGGTGCTTGCATGCTGCAGGGGCCCGCCCATGCTGCTGACAATCTGGATCTCTATACCGTCCAAAACCCAGGACACACCGAGACCGACGACGATGAGCCAATGGAACTTCGTCCACGGCAGCCGGTCCATTCGGGCGGGAACGAGGCTCCGGATTACTTCTTTTTGCGATGTTGTCACTTGACGATCACCCAACCTGTCAATGGAAATTAGTTCGTCCACGGCCCTATATTGGTTCCAGCTAGTTGCAGATCGACATATACGGCCCTATTCTTCTGCCGTATCGCTTCCTGGCGGAGATTTTGATCGTCCGGAGTTCGGTAATATCGTTCTCCCGTTTCGGCCAGATCCCGGGAAAGCCGGTACGCAATGTACCTGCGGGTGTCTTCATCGGCTTGTGCAAACCTTCCTGGTGTTACGACACGCTGAAAATCATCGAACGTCGCATAGTTCCGCCGCACCGTATCCCAAACCAATGGATCGGTTTCCCAATCCGCATCACTGCGATTGCGCATGGGCCGGGGGCTGAGGCGGTGGAACAGTGCCGCGGATTCCGCGAATTGGGCATTGTGGGCGTTTCGCTCGGCGGCGCCGTATTGCCGGGAGTTTTCGGCCAGGTCCAAGGCGGCCGCAACTCTTTTCAACGGGCCGTATTCCACCGGATTGTCATCGGCGGACTGCATGGTACGGGCATGCGCCTCGGCCGCCCATCTGCGGATTTCGTTGGGAAAGCGGGCGACAGCGAGAGCACCGATGGCGTCGGCGCGGTCGGCGCCGAGACTGAGGATTGTAGTCATGGCTGCCGAAGCGGCTCGCGCGTTGGTGCCGCCGAAGTCGTCCGCGGCAGCCCTGGCGGCCGCATCGTGCGCATTCTTTCCCAAGGTGAGCCGCGCCATCCAGCTCCCGGCGGCCCGCGGCGGTACATTTCCTCGGAGCAATTCGTAATTCAGGTAATTCATTTCCTGCATGCGCCCGGAGTAATACGTCAACGGTGATGGGCGACGGAACATAAATGACGCTACGGGGTTCGCGTTGAATTCGGCGATACCACGCATTGCCGTTCCCATGGCATGGCCCGGTGACAGCGAGTAGCGCAGGCCCGCCGCGCCGATGTCGGTAGCCGGCCCGCCGGCAGGCGGCCTGCCCTCGAGCACCGCACGAATCTTGTCGACGGTCTGGCTCTGGGCACCGAGCATGTTGAGATCGAGACGTCGCACCAGTATGAAGCCTGCGATCAGCACGACCCCGCCGACGAAGATGGTGGCGGTACCACTGCCCGGTGCCGATTCGAAGATATCGTCCAGCACAAGGGAGTAACCGCCCAAGAACACGATGTAGCCCACCAGCGACCCGGTATCGCCTACAATGCCGACCGCGTTGCGCACCAGAATTGTCTGAGGAAGGCCCGGTATGAAACCTCCCACGGCGAAACAGAGAATGAGGAAAATCGCGCGGAAGACCGCCGACAGTGCGGCGAGGAAGATTTTGATCGAAAGATAGGACATGAACAGCAGGAGGACGGTGCCGAATATAAGAAGTATCAGCCCGGTGCCGATCTGCCCGGGACTCGGATTCTTGATCTTGGCGTAGGCGTAGGCGTCACCGCAGTCGCGCATGCCTCGTGCGACCTGCGATTCACTGCCCGCTAGAGTTCCGGACGACCAGGCTGTACGGCATCTCGGCGAATCGTCGATGACATGACCGAAATTCCATACCTGCAGCGGATGTCGAGCGAAATTGTCGGCCACGGTGCTGTTCAGGTCGGCGACAATTGCTCTCGGGTCCGCGTTGGATTCGCCGTTCAGCCCCGCCGCGACCGAGATCCCGACGTCGCGCCCCTGGGCCAGAAGGCCGTTCGACGACAACACAGCGGCAAGCGGATGCGCCAGATAGCCGACGCCGACCACGGCTACAGCCAGCATGAACACGACCTGTAGTGCAGCCTTGGCGTGGTATCCGCGGACGACGAACCAAGCGACGACGAATGCGCCGATAGACACCGCCACGGTCAGCATGATCGGGGTCGCGATCTGATCCCTCAGGCCGTCGGCGACCGCATTCAACGGTTTGCTGAGCCAATCGAGCCAGCGAAAACTCACCACGAAGCCGGTCAGCCAAATCGCACTGATCACGATGACCATGTACACCGTGAAGAGCAGGCCCAACACCATCGCAAAAGCCGTCTCCCGCGGGTTGAGAATGCTGCTGTCGGTCGCAAACAGGTAGTTCGACAACGGAATTCCGGACGAGTCGCGGATATCCGTCCAGGCCAGTCCGTCGATCGCGGATGTGCTCCGGCCGCCGCCGACCGTGTCCGCGCGCCCGGCGGCGGCACCGCCCGAGAGGGGCCAGATCACCAGCAGAACCAGCAAGGTGATGAGGAGACGGACGGTGATGCGCCGGGGGCGGGTGGCGGCGGCCCAGACCCGACATCGTCCGAGTACGGCCCACGGCGACCAGCACATCGGGTCCCATGCCTTGGACCAGCGAAGACGGAAGTCCGGATCAAGCCTCGGCAGATACTGTCGCATGTGGCTTCCTCTCGGCCAGCCCGGAAGGCCAGATTGCCTGTGAGTTACGTCACCGTTGCTCCACTATTAAACGTGCCGTTACTTGTTGGTGCAATGTTTCGGTCACTTTGAGGGGTGGGGTCAGGCGGCTGTGACGGCCTGAATGGATCCATTAGCGCCCGACCGGCAACCGTGTTGTCCCGATGTCCCGGCGCAGCACCTGCGGAATCCTCCCCGAGAACGACCGCTGACAGCTGCCACGTCGTTGCCTGACCGACGGTGCAACCCCTCTTGACATTCGCGCCGCCTACGCGCTGACATCATTGTTGGGTGCTGGACATGTACGTCGCATCTGGAACGAAAAACAGTTAGTCGCAGGCGATTACGTGTTTCCGCCGACGAGAAGACCTCGCTGGCGGCCATGCAGTACTTGGTGGCGTAGACGATCACCGCACAGATCCACCAGAGCCCACCACCGATCGTTTCGAACTCGCTGAAGTCGGTCTGCCACACTCGGTTCCGCTCCATGGATCGTGGAATACCTTGCGCTGCAAGAGCACCCATGTCTTGCGGTCGGCCCGATAGCCGCGGCAACAGCAGCCTGCGCCGTCGCAGTGCCCGCTGCACCGTCGAGGTCGAGACCTCGTGGCCGTCGGCGCGCATTCTCGATACGCTGCCGGATCGCTTCCACCGTGCGATCTTTCGCGATGCGCTCGGGCCAGCAGAGGGCCGCGATGAACACGATCAGCGGCAGACCGAACACGATGAACGACCCGAGCGCGATCATCGGTGCACCCCGCCGATGATCGACCAGCGGGCGAAAGTCTCACGCGGGCAGGCGCATTCGATGCCACACGCCCCATCGGTCGATTCAGCGTCACCGCGTCGATATGGCCGGAACTCGGAGCAAAACCACATCGGTACCCGATGCCTGGCGGCGCGCTTTTACACACCAGCGGTCGGGGGTTCGAACCCCTCTGCGCCCACCGAAGAGGTACCGGCTAGACAAGTGTTAGCTGGTTTCAGACGTTTGCCCACACCCGGTTCGTGAGGGCACCAGGGCGAGGCCAGCCCAGTGCGCATGGTCGTCAGCCCCTCGTGGTGCAGCCTTGACGCGTGGTTCCGCTTGTGGATGGCTCGTTGTTGCGTGTGCTGTTATGAGGGCACGAAGATCGCGGTCGCTTCGTGAGAGAGTCCCGCAGGACGCGGGGAATCTTCATCGGTTTGTGCCAGGTGTAGCAGGCCGAGGATGGCCGCGTAGGCGATCCGCGCCCGATGTTCCGCACGCTCTGGAGCAGGCCGAGTTCGCGGTAAGTGCGGGTCATGAGTTCCAGCCGGGCACCGTTCACCCGGCCGACCGCGTCCCTGCCCCTGGGATCGTTGCGGTCGCCGAGCAGGCTCAGATGCACCGACGGCGCGAGCGGCTGGACGGCCTGCACGACCGTGATGAGCAGCTCGCGCAGCCGCCGTTCGGGATCGGCGATCGCGGCAAATTCGGCGAGCCCGCCTTCGCCGTGACTGCGCACCCACTCCGCGAGTGCTGCCGCCTAACCTCCCGCAGCCCCCCGCTCGGCGAGCTGGATATGCACGATGATGCCCGCCAGGCGTACCGTCGAGCTTGTGAGCAGTGGCGCCGTGCCAGCGGCAGCGGTGAACGGCTCGGACCTGTGGGCCCGGGTTTTCGCGGCGCTGTATGACCCTCTGCTGTGGATGGGCGAGAGGTCAGGGATGGGCGCTCGGCGACGGGATTTGCTCGGCCGTGCGAGGGGACGGACTGTCGAACTCGGCAGCGGTACTGGGCTCAACCTGGAGTACTACCGTGACGGCCTCGACGAACTGATCCTGACCGAACCGGAGCCCGCGATGCGTACGCGGTTGGCGCAGAGACTGCATCGCAATCGACGTCAGGCACGTGTGCTCGATGCACCGGCGGAACAACTGCCGTTCGAGGATGAAACCGTGGATACGGTCGTCTCAACGCTCGTGTTGTGTACTGTCGACGACCCTGATCCGGTGTTGCGGGAGATCGGGCGCGTGTTGCGCCCCGGCGGCCAGCTGCTGTTCATCGAGCACGTGCGTTCGGAATCGCCGCGACTCGCCCATTGGCAGGACCGCCTCGCCAGCCCGTGGCGCCGGTTCGCGGAGGGCTGCCACTGCAACCGCGCCACCCTCGACCTGATCCGAGCGTCCGGCCTGGAGCTCGAAGACGTACAGGAAACGTCGTGGCGTCGAATGCCCCCGATTGTTCGACCGCTGATTATGGGCGCGGCGACCAAAGCTACATCTGACTGAAGCTGCGCCCCACTCGGCCGCGTGCCGACGAGCTCGCGCAACCCGCGCGAGTGGTACCAACCTCACCAGGCACACAAATAGAATGACGAGGTGCAGCGTGCTGCAGTGACGGATCCTTCGCGGGTCGTGGTTCTCGGGTCCGGGTTCGCGGGTCTGTGGGCGGCTCTCGGGGCGGCGCGGCGGCTCGACGAGCTCGGGGTAGCGGTCGGAACCGTCGACGTCACGATGATCAGTTCCACGCCATACCACGACATCCGCGTGCGCGACTATGAGACCGATCTGAGCACATCCCGCATCCCGCTGAGCGCTCTTCTCGATCCGGTCGGAATCAAGCACATTATCGGCGAAGTGACGGCGATTGATGCTCTTGCGCGGGTGGTGGAATCCACCGCGGGGACTCATGGCTACGACCGACTGGTGCTCGCGTTGGGCAGCCAGGTGGTCAAGCCCGATATCCCTGGCCTGCGGGAGTTCGGTTTCGACATCGACACCCACGACGCGGCGACCAGACTGCAAGCGCACCTGCGCGGGCTTGGAAAGGGCCCCGCTGACCCGGCGGCCGCGACAGTAGTCGTCGTCGGGGCGGGTTTGACCGGGATCGAAGAGGCGACTGAGCTGCCCGCGATACTCGCCGACGCCTTCGCGACATGTGCTGTCGCACCGCGGGTCATCCTGATCGACCACAACCCCTTCGTCGGCTCGGACATGGGCGCATCGGCGCGACCGGTCATCGAGGCTGCGCTGGCCCACATCGGCATCGAGACCAAGTTGGGTGTCAGGGTCGTCGCCATCGATGAGCGCGGCGTGACGCTCTCCTCGGGTGAGGTGGTGGCCGCCGCCACCGTCGTCTGGTGTGCTGGCATGCGGGCCAACCCGTTGACCGCCGATTTCGGGATCGACCGTGACGGGCTGGGTCGACTCCCCGTCGACGACTATCTACGGGTCTGCGGTGTGCCCGGGGTATTCGCCGCCGGTGACGTCGCCGCCGCGAAAATGGACGACGAACACATATCGGTGATGTCCTGTCAGCACAGCCGCCCGATGGGCCGATGGGCCGGATATAACGTCATCGGCGATCTTCTGGGCAAGCCTATGAAGCCGTTGCAGATCCCTTGGTATGTAACGGTTCTCGATCTGGGACCGGCAGGCGCGGTGTACACCGAGGGCTGGGAGCGTCACGTGGTGGCGCGCGGCGTCGAGGCCAAAGACACCAAACGCGCCATCAACACCCGGCGTATCTACCCTCCGTTGAGCCGGGACCGCGACGCATTGCTGGCCGCGGCCGCCCCCGAACTTCAGGCGGCACCCGAGCACGGGCCCGAGTCCACCCATTGACTACCAACGGGATACAGAATCCGACAGCGGGCAACCCGGTTCAGCTGCGGACACCGAGTGTGCCGTTCCAGTTGGGAGTGTCGAGACCGGCGCGGCTGGCCAGTGCGAACATGGCGGCGAGGTCGTTGTCGGTGCGCGGTTCGGGAATGGTGCGGCGGCTCGCGCTCCTCGTCACGGTCGTAGGTCGCGACCGCTACGGCCGCCCACCACGCCCATAGGAGTCGCGCATCCGGCAGGTCGTCGGGGCGCCCGGGCCGGTGCAGCTTCGCCAATGTTGTTCTCCTGGTTCGCGTTCGGTGTCAGCATAGCCATGGAGCCATTCGGTGAGGCAGCTTTGTCATGGGATGCAGTGAGGCGAACGCCGCCGTGTCTTCCCGATCGCGGCACCGCTTGGATCGTTTGGGCAGTCCGGGTGGATCAACCGACGGGGAGTTTCACCACCGGATCGGGGCCCAAGTCGGTGACATATACGTCTCCCGCCGTGTCGACCGCCAAACCCTGGGGATTCTTCAGGCCGGTGAACGGCAGCGGGGTCGGCGTCGACGCGCCCGCCGCCAACCTCACCACCCATTTGTTACCCCAGTCGACGACGTATACGTCTCCGGCCGTGTCGACTGCCAAACCCTGGGGATCTTTGAGCCCGGTGAACGGGAATATGGTCGGTGCCGACGCGCCCGCCGCCAACCTTGTCACGTGCTCGGTACCCAATTCGGTGACGTATACGTTGCCCGCCGTATCGACCGCCACACCGTCGGGACCTTGCAGACCCGTCAACGGCAGCGTCGTCGGCGCCGACGCGCCCGCCGCCAATTTCAACACCCGGTCGTTACCCCGGTCGGCGACATATACGTCTCCCGCCCTGTCGACCGCCACACCACGCGGATCCTTCAGGCCGGTGAACGGCAGCGGAGTCGGCGCCGACGCGCCCGCCGCCAGTTTCATCACCCGATCGTTACTCGTGTCGCTGACGTATATGTTGCCCGCCGTGTCGACCGCCAGATCCTGGGGATTCTTCAGGCCGGTGAACGGCAGCGGGGTCGGCGCCGAGGCGCCCGCCGCCAGTTTCATCACCCGATCGTCACCCATGTCGGTGACGTATACGTTGCCCGCAGCGTCGACCGCCACGGCGGTGGGGAGGGATACGTCGGTGAACGGCAGGGAAGTCTGTGGCGAGTAGCCCCCGGCTATAGGTGCGGGCGGGTTGCCACCGCCGCCTGATTCCCGTTGGACGCCGATGACGACAGCTACGGCGGCCACCACCGTCACCGCGACCGCGGCGGCGAGCAGCCCAGCGGCCTTGGGCGACAATCTGATTCGCCGCCGGAGGCGCGCGGCCACGCCCCCGGTGGTGCTGACCGCGGAATCGCCCACCGCCGCGCAGGCGGCCGCGGCCAGCTCGCGCACGGTCTGGTAACGGTCGTTGGGATCTTTGGCCATTCCCTTGGCGATGACCGCATCGAACGCAGTCGGTACATCGGGTGTAGTCGTGCTGGGACGCGGCGGCGGGGTGTGCAGGTGATGGGCCAGCACACCCTGCATCCCCAAGGTGCTCGCAAACGGCGGCCGACCGGTCAGGCACTCATGCAGCACGCACGTCAACGCGTACACGTCCACTCGGGCATCGGCCTTGACGTCCGAGCCGATCTCCTCCGGCGCCATGTAGGCGACGGTGCCGATGGTCTCGCCGGTCGTGGTCAGCGTACGGTCGTCGGCGGCGTGGGCGATCCCGAAGTCGATCAGGTAGGCGAACTCATCGGCCCCCAGCAGGATGTTGGTGGGTTTGACATCGCGATGAACCAGCCCGGCATCGTGGGCCGCCTGCAGCGCGCCTGCCACCTGCGCGATGATCGCCACTGCCCGCCGCGGCGACAAGGCCCCTTCTCGCGAAAGCACTTTGCGCAGGTCGGTGCCCTCGATCAAGCGCATGTTCAGATAGAGCCGACCTTCGATGTCGCCGAAGTCGTGGATGGGGATCACGTGCGGCTCGGTCAGCTGTGCCACCGCCCGGCACTCCCGACGGAACCGCTCGCGCAGCTGCTCGTCATCGGCGAAGCGCTCGGGCAACAGTTTCAGCGCCACCACCCGATTGGTCAGCGAATCATGCGCCCGCCACACCTGGCCCATGCCGCCCTGACCCAGCAGCGACAGGAACCGATAACGTCCGAACGTCTGCTCTGGTCCCCAAGTGGCGTCCCCGCCACCCACTGACATGTCATCCATTGTGCCGTCCCCTGACCACTTGTCTGGCTAACGGCCGTACTCGCTTCCAACCCGCGCCCGCGAGCAGGCGAATTCAGAACCTGTCCGGGAACTGGGTGACGATGCCCTGGCTGAGGACGTCGGCGAAACCCATCATGTGCGCCTTGGCCTCGTCGAACGTGGCGGTCGCCTCGCTGTTCCTGCCGCCGATGACGGCGCCGGAGTCCGCGACGGTCTGGTCGATGTGAATGCCCAGCGCCTCACGCATGTCCTGCTGCGGCCAGTTGGGGTTGAGCCCAGCGAAGAAGTCGGCGATATCTCGAGCGTTGGCATGCCAGTCCGCGACTGCCCTGTCGAGTGCTGGTTTGTAGCCGATCCTGGTGGCGGTGAGGACTGGCACCGCCTGCAAGATGTGGATGGTCAGCAGGCCGGTGAGCTGCCGGGCGACCTCCTGGCCGTAGTACGGTGCGAACGCGTTTCCGATGTCGACCTGGTTGCGCAGCAGTCGATCCAGACGAGGCAGCAGTGCGACGGGGTCGTCGGCGAATGCGACCACGACCGCCCAGGTCCCGTCCATGTGCTGACCCCATAGCGTCCGCATCTCGGCGTAGAACTCGGTTTGCGCTGTCGCGGCGGGCGAGGCGTGCAACACCTGCGCCGACGCGATTGCCGCAGAATCGCACACGGGGAGGACGCCGCCGGGGAATGCGAGGACTGCCATCGTCGCCGCAGTGACCGCGGTAACGGGCAATGTGCTGGATGGGCATGATGGTGCCTTCCTGAAAGAAATTCACCGTAGTCGGGCCCTGATGCGCTGCCGACCTGAACTGGTTCAACCCGACCCGATAGTGGTCGAAGTTTCCGCAATACCCAATACAAATCGGATTCTACGACACCGCCGTCGGCTACGAGCCGCGTCGCCGATAGTGGTCATCTCGATCCCAGCCCGCGGATACCGGCACGCCCGTTCGTCGGTGGATGTCCATGGCGCCGACCACCACCGACGGTTCGGTAGGCCCACGATTCTCGCAGTACTCGGGCGATGGCAAGCGGCTGCCGACGCGGCTCTACGGGCGGAGACCGTGGGCTGGCCAGCACCTGACTCGGATCTCACAAGAGGGGAGCCGGGCCCTGTGATAGTGCAGGCCTCGATAGCATCGGTCACCGTACAGATCGAAGGGGCTTGTGTTGACTACCGACCATCTTGACCGCTGGAACGCTCACGAGGCCTCGGCGGAGGCGATGATTCCGATCATCGGCAGGCTGTATCGCGAGAAGGGCGTGACCATCCTCCTGCACAGCCGTTCGCTGGTGAACAAGTCGGTGATCAGCATTCTGCGGACGCACCGGTTCGCGCGGCAGATCGAGGGTGAGGAACTGTCGGTCGAGGAGACGCTGCCGTTCCTCGAAGTGCTCAGCGGGTTGGATCTGGGGGCTTGCAAGATCGACCTCGGTCGACTGGTGATGGCCTATCGCACCGACGAGCGCGGATTGTCGATTCCGGAGTTCACCGCCGCGGTGTTGGCCGATGTCACCGATGGCAACAAGGCCGAGCCGCAGGGCCCTCGGGACGTGGTGCTGTACGGCTTCGGGCGGATCGGTCGTCTGGTCACTCGGCTGCTCATCGAGAAGGTCGGGTCCGGCAACGGGCTGAACCTGCGGGCCGTGGTGGTGCGCAAGGGTGGCGAGGGTGATCTGGCCAAGCGGGCATCGTTGCTGCGCCGGGATTCGGTGCACGGGCAGTTCAATGGAACGATCAAGGTCGACGCCGAGAACGACACGATCATCGCGAACGGCAATGTCATCAAGTTCATCTACAGCGATGATCCGACGACGATCGACTACACCGAGTACGGGATCAACGAAGCGATCCTGATCGACAACACCGGCAAGTGGCGCGACCGCAGCGGGCTGTCGCAGCACCTGCGTCCCGGTATCGCGAAGGTTGTGCTCACCGCGCCCGGCAAGGGCGACATCCCGAATATCGTGCACGGCGTCAACCACCGCGACCTGGATCTGTCGGAGCGGATCTACTCGTGCGCCTCGTGCACGACCAATGCGATCGTGCCGCCGCTGAAGGCGATGGACGACGAGTACAGCATTGTGCGTGGTCACGTGGAGACGGTGCATTCGTTCACCAACGACCAGAACCTGCTGGACAACTTCCACAAGGCCGACCGTCGTGGTCGCTCCGCCCCGTTCAACCTCGTGCTCACCGAAACCGGCGCTCAGTCCGCCGTGGCCAAGGCGATGCCGGACTTCAAGGCAAAGATCACCGGCAGTTCGATTCGCGTTCCCACACCGGATGTTTCGGTCGCCATCCTCAACCTGCAGCTGCAGCGCAAGACAACAAAGAGCGAGGTGCTCGAATATCTGCGTCAGGTCTCGCTGGCCGGACCGTTGAGCCGCAACCTCGACTACACCGCGGCCACCGATGTGGTCTCCAGCGACTTCATCGGCTCCCGCGCGGCCTCCATCGTCGATGCCAACGCCACCATCGTCGACGGCGACACCGCGATCCTGTACCTCTGGTACGACAACGAATTCGGCTATTCGTGCCAGGTTGTGCGGACCGTGCAGTACATCTCGGGCATCGAGTATCCGACGTACCCGCCGGTGAGCGCGCAGGATCGGACCGACGACGTGCCCGCGCCGACCGCCGTCGCCGCACGGTAGTTCGCGCCCCACGAATTCGGCCGAACCTGGTCGGCCGCTATGGTTTCCGAGTTCACAGTCAAGGAATGCCGCCCGGATGCTGATGCCGCCGAGAACCACGCAGAAGCGGAGAAGCGCGGGCTGATCTGAGCCCTCGCCCCACTACCCAGGGCCTGCGAAGGAGTTACGTCCGGTACGGATCCGTCGGCGTCCGGGCGATTGCGTGCGCGAAGCTGGCGTTTGCGATCGGAGCATCCTCAACGCATCGCCACGGTACCCGGCCGCCGGTAATTTTCGGCGCCGTCACCTGGGCCGAACCGCGACTCGACGTGAGCGATCACAACGTACGAAACCACCGAGTCCTTGACACGGAGCAAATGTTCGCGCTAACAATGTTTGCGTTAACATTGTTAGGAGCGTCACAGTGGCGGACACGTATGTGGTGGGTGTCGACTTCGGCACGTTGTCCGGGCGGGCAGTTGTTGTCAGGGTGCGCGATGGGGCCGAGTTCGCCAGTGCGGTAAGCGAATACCGGCATGGCGTCATCGATCGCGCGCTACCCGCGACAGGGGTCGAGCTGCCGCCGGATTGGGCGCTGCAGGACCCTGAGGACTATCTCGATGTGCTGCGGACGGCGGTACCGGCGGCGCTGGTGGACTCGGGTGTCGACCCGGGCGATGTCATCGGAATCGCCACGGATTTCACGGCGTGCACGGTGCTGCCGACACTCGCCGACGGGACACCGCTGTGTCGGGTGCCAGAGTTCGCGGGGCGTCCGCATGCCTATCCGAAGCTGTGGAAGCACCATGCGGCACAGCCTCAGGCGGATCGGATCAATACCCTCGCCCATGAACGGGCCGAACCATGGATCAACCGGTATGGCGGCAAGATCTCGGCGGAATGGGAGTTCGCCAAGGCGCTGCAGATGTTGGAAGAGGATCCGGAGATCTACGCCAGGGCCGAGCGTTTCATCGAGGCGGCGGACTGGATCATCTGGCAGCTGTGCGGCCGGGAGACTCGCAACGTCTGCACGGCCGGTTACAAGGGAATTCACCAGGACGGAAGCTGGCCGAGCCGCGACTACCTCGCCGCGCTGAATCCGGACTTCGCCGATTTCGCGGTCGGCAAGCTGGTCCACCCGCTGTCCCCGCTCGGTGGCCGTGCCGGAGGCCTGACCGAGCGGGCAGCGGGATGGACGGGGCTGCGGCCCGGGATCGCGGTCGCTGTCGGCAATGTCGACGCACATGTCACCGCGCCCGCCGCGCAGGCGGTCGAGGACGGACAGTTGCTCGCGGTGATGGGCACCTCCACCTGCCATGTCATGAACAGTGATCACCTCGCCGAGGTGCCTGGCATGTGCGGCGTGGTGGATGGCGGAATCATCAGTGGCAGTTGGGGTTACGAGGCGGGACAGAGTGGTGTCGGCGATATCTTCGCGTGGTTCGTCGACTCGTCGCTGCCGAGGAGCTATCACGCCGAGGCCGCCGCGTGTGGCTTGGATGCCCACGCATATCTGACCGAGTCGGCTCGGCGGCAGCGGGTCGGTGAGCACGGCTTGGTCGCGCTGGATTGGCACAGCGGAAACCGTTCGGTACTCGTCGACCACGATCTGTCCGGGGTCATGGTCGGCCTCACGCTCGCGACGAAACCCGAGGACATCTACCGCGCATTGCTGGAGGCCACCGCCTTCGGCACCCGCACCATCATCGAAACCTTCAATGCCGCAGGCGTTCCCGTTCGCGAACTCGTGATTGCCGGTGGCCTGCTGAAGAACTCGCTGCTGATGCAGATCTACGCCGATGTGACGCGGTTACCGCTGTCGATCATCGGCTCGGATCAGGGCCCGGCGCTCGGCTCGGCCATCCATGCCGCTGTCGCCGCCGGGGCCTACCCGGATGTCCGTGCCGCCGCCAAGGCGATGGGTCGGGTGCACCGCAACGCCTACCTTCCCGATCCCGACCGCGCCGCCGCCTACGACGCCATCTATGCCGAATACCAGGCCCTCCACGACCATTTCGGCCGCGGCGGCACCGAGGTGTTGCACCGGCTGCGACGCATCCGCAACGAGGCACGAAGGGAAGTCGCCACCGCATGAGTCGAACCGCCATTACCGGGTTGCGTGAGCAGCTGGTCGATCTGCATCGAGAACTACTGCGCTGGGGGCTGGTGGTGTGGACCGCTGGCAATGTCTCCGCCCGGGTGCCGGGTGAGGAATTGCTGGTCATCAAGCCGAGCGGGGTGTCCTACGACGAACTCACCGCGAATTCGATGGTGGTCTGCGATTTCGACGGCAAGCTGGTCGAAGGCGATCTGGCACCGTCCAGCGATACCGCCGCACACGCCTATATCTACCGGGCGATGCCCGAGGTGGGCGGTGTGGTGCATACCCATTCGACCTACGCGAGCGCGTGGGCCGCACGCGCGGAACCGATTCCGTGTGCGCTGACCGCGATGGCCGATGAGTTCGGCGGCGAAATTCCGGTCGGTCCGTTCGCGCTCATCGGCAACGACGATATCGGCCGGGGTGTGGTCGCGACGCTGTCGGGGCACCGCTCCCCCGCCGTCCTGATGCGCAACCACGGCGTCTTCGCGGTCGGGCGCGACGCGCGTGCCGCGGTCAAGGCGGCCGTCATGTGCGAGGACGTGGCTCGCACCGTGCACATCGCGCGCCAGCTCGGTGAACCGGTCCCCATCGCGCAGGCCGATGTGGACAGCCTGCACGACCGCTACCAGAACGTATACGGCCAGCACTGAATTCCGGCCGCCGACAAAGGAGTACGTCCTCGATGAATCCGAAACCCCGCATCGGCCTACTCGGCATCATGCAGGCCCTCTACGACGACATGATCCCGGGCATCGCCGAGCGCCAGGACCGCTACGCCCACGATATCGCCGAACAACTCGCCGACCTCGCCGACTGGACCGTCGGACGCCCGGTCAAGGACCGTCGCGACGCCGAGGCGGTCATGCGCGAATTCGTCAATGCCGATCTCGACGGCGTCATGGTGGTGATGCTCACCTACGGCCCGGCGATGCGGGTGGCGCGGTTGTTCAACGAGAACCGACTTCCGGTGCTACTGGCCAATATTCAACCCGAGCCGAACGTCACCGCGGCCTGGGATATGGCCGATATGACCTACAACCAGGGCATCCACGGCGCTCAGGACACCGCGAATGCGATGGTTCGTGCCGACCGTCCGTTCACCGTCGTCACCGACGACTGGAGAAGCCCGGAATTCGCGGTGCGCGTCGACCGTTGGGCACGCGCCGCGCGCGCGGTGACCGCATGGCGGTCGCTGAAGGTCGGCGTATTCGGCTATGCCATGAACGATATGGGCGATATCCGCGTCGACGAGAACGCGCTGTTGCGGGCGCTCGGTCCGGAGATCAGCTTCGTGGCACCCGGCGACCTATACCGCGGCAGCCAAGCGGTAACCGATGACGAGGTCGCGGCGCTGATGGCTTGGGAGGACAGCGAATTCGCCATCGATCCGGCACTGACCGGAGCGGAACGCGAAGACCACGCCCGGATGCAGATCGCCATCGAACGCATTCTCACCGACCGCGGCTACGGTGCGTACTCGACGCATTTCGACGCGATCGGCGAAGACGGCCGATTCCAGCGCCTGCCGCTGGCCGCGGCGTCGAGCCTGATGGCCAAGGGGTACGGCTATGGCGCCGAGGGCGATGCGATGGCCGCCGCCATGGTCTACGCGGGACATCAGCTCATCGGCGACGGCCATTTCACCGAGATGTACGCGATGGACTTCCCCTCCGACTCGATCCTGATGAGCCATATGGGCGAAGGGAATTGGCGCATCGCGCGCGAGGATGAACCGGTCCGGCTGATCCGGCGTGAACTCGGCATCGGCAAGCTCGACGAACCGCCGACCTTCCTGTTCCGCTACCGGCCGGGACCCGCGACGCTGGCCTGCCTGGTTTCACTCGGCGGCGAAAAGTTCCGCATGGTGGTGGCCGAGGGCGACGTGCTCGACAGCCAGCACCTGCCCGCCCTGGAAATGCCCTACGGCCAGTTCCGGCCCGCGAGCGGGGTGCGCGCCTGCATGGACGGCTGGCTCACCGCGGGTGGGCCGCACCACCAGGTCATGAATATCGGCCACCACGCCGCCGACTGGCAGGTCTTCTGCCAGCTCACCGGCATCGAGTTCGTCCAGGTCTAGTCAAGGAGTTGTGCCATGCCCACCATCAACCGACGCGGACTCTTCGCCGGAGCCGCCGGTGTCGCCGCGCTGTTGGCCGCCGCCGCGTGTTCCGTTGAGGACAGCGGGAATTCGTCCGGAACCGGCGGCATGATCGGCATCGCCATGCCGACGAAATCCTCCGAACGCTGGGTCGCCGACGGCAACAATATCGTCAAGCAGTTCAAGGACCTCGGCTACGACACCGATCTGCAGTACGCCGAGGACGTCATCGAGACGCAGGTCTCCCAGATCGAGAACATGATCACCCGGGGCGTCAAGGCGCTGGTGATCGCGGCGATCGACAACAAATCGCTCACCGGCGTGCTGCAGCAGGCCAAGTCGAACAAGATCGCGGTAATCGCCTACGACCGGCTCATCCGCGACACCGCGAACGTCGACTACTACGCCACCTTCGACAACTTCAAAGTCGGTGTGCTGGAAGCGAATTACATCGTCGACCGACTCGGTCTGCGCGATGGCAAGGGCCCGTTCTCGATCGAACTGTTCGCCGGTTCCCCCGACGACAACAACACCTACTACTTCTTCAACGGCGCCATGTCGGTGATCCGGCCCTATCTGGACTCCGGCAAGCTGGTGGTCCGCTCCGGACAGACCGCCGTCGACCAGGTGACCACCCTGCGCTGGGAGGGCGCCACCGCACAGTCCCGGATGGAGAACCTGCTCAGCGCCAACTACTCCACCGCGAATATCGATGCCGTGCTGTCCCCCTATGACGGTCTCAGCATCGGCATCGTCTCGGCACTCAAGGCGGTCGGCTACGGCAGGGGCGATAAGAAGATGCCGGTGGTCACCGGTCAGGATGCCGAGAAGGCGTCGGTGAAGTCGATCATCGCGGGCGAGCAGACCATGACCGTCTTCAAGGACACCCGCGACCTCGCCAAACGCGCCGTTCAGATGGTCAATGCGATCTTGACCAGCGGCACACCGGAAACCAATGACACCACCTCCTACGACAACGGCGCGAAGAAGGTGCCGTCGTATCTGCTGCAGCCGGTCTCGGTCGACAAGGACAACTACCGCAAGGTGCTGATCGAGTCCGGCTACTACTCCGAGCGCGACTTCGCCTGACGACCGGAAGGTGCCCATGACCAAGCACATTCTCGAAATGCGCGGGATCACCATGGAATTCCCGGGTGTGAAGGCGCTGGACGCGGTGGACTTCGCGGTGGCCGACGGCGAAATCCACGCTCTGGTCGGCGAGAACGGCGCGGGCAAATCCACACTCATGAAGGTGGTCAGCGGCGTCTACCCGCACGGCTCCTACAGCGGGCAGATGCTCATGGACGGTGCCGATGTGGCGTTCAAGGATATTCGCGGCAGCGAGGCGGCGGGTATCGCGATCATTCACCAGGAATTGGCGCTGGTGCCGCAGCTTTCGATCGCGGAGAACATCTTTCTCGGCAATGAACGGCTGCGCAGCCGGACCGTCGACTGGCACGAGACCAATCGGCAGGCAATGCTGCTGATGCGGCAGGTCGGTCTCGTCGAGGATCCCGAAACGCTGGTCGCCGCTCTGGGCGTCGGCAAACAGCAACTCGTTGAGATCGCCAAGGCGCTGTCCAAGCAGGTGCGATTGCTCATTCTCGACGAACCGACCGCGGCGCTCAACGAGACCGACAGCGCGAGCCTGCTCGCGCTGTTGCGGCAACTGCGTGAGCAGGGCATCACCTCGATCCTTATCTCGCACAAGCTGAACGAGGTTTTGGCCGTCGCGGATTCGATCACCGTGCTGCGCGACGGCCGGACCATCGAGACCCTGGACGCGGCGGCCGCGGAGGTAACCGAGGATCGCATCATCAAGGGCATGGTCGGGCGCGATCTCGACCACCGGTTCCCGCCGCGGCCGGATCCGCAGATCGGCGAGGTGTTCTTCGAGATCGCCGATTGGAATGTCGACCACCCGACCATTGCCGACCGCCGGATCGTGCGGGATGCGGCGCTGAATGTGCGGCGCGGTGAAATCGTCGGCATCGCCGGGTTGATGGGTGCCGGGCGCACGGAATTGGCGATGAGTGTTTTCGGCCGGTCCTACGGTCGCAATATTCGCGGCACGATTCGCAAAGACGGTGCAGTGCTGAAAATTTCGTCGGTACATGACGCTATCGGCGCCGGGATCGCCTATGTCTCGGAGGACCGTAAGCAATACGGATTGATCCTCGATGAAGACATCCGCCGCAATATGACCCTCGCCAATCTTCCCGCGGTCTCCCGGCATACCGTCATCGACACCCACCGCGAGATCGTCGAAGCCGAGCGTCTGCGCACTCGGCTGACAGTGAAGACCCCGACGGTATTCCAGAAGGTGGGCAATCTCTCCGGCGGAAACCAGCAGAAGGTCGTGCTCGGCAAATGGATCTTCACCGAGCCCGATCTGCTGATCCTCGACGAGCCGACCCGCGGCATCGACGTCGGCGCCAAATACGAGATCTACCTGATCGTTCAGCAGCTCGCCGCCGCCGGAAAGGGCGTGCTGATCATCTCCTCGGAACTGCCGGAACTGCTCGGCCTGTGCGACCGCGTCTACGCGATGAGCCAGGGCCGGATAACCGGTGAACTACCGAAACACGAAGCCACACAGGAGGCTGTCATGAAACTGATGACGCGCGGCACCGCCACGGCCGAGGCGGTACCCGAATGACGTTGCTGGACAAGCTCGAGGACGATGGCTCCACCGAGGTTATCGCGAAGGCCGTCGAGCAGAAACAGGTCGGCGCGCTGGCCGCCCTTCGCCGGACCCTGCGCGGCAATGTGCGCCAATACGGCATGATCGTGGCGCTCGTGGTGATCACGCTGCTGTTCCAAATCCTCACCACGGCGAAGCTTTCCGACGGCGTCAGCCTGTTGACCCCGCTCAATGTCACGAATGTCATCCTGCAGAACGGCTACATCCTGGTGCTGGCCATCGGGATGATGCTGGTGATCATCAACGGACACATCGACTTATCGGTCGGATCACTGTGCGCGCTGGTCGGCGCGGTGACCGGTATCGCCATTGTGCAATGGCATTGGCCGTGGCCGGTGGTCGTGCTTGCGGCCATCGCGATGGGCGCGGCCATCGGTGCGTGGCAGGGGTATTGGATCGCCTACGTCAAAATTCCGGCGTTCATCGTCACCCTGGGCGGCATGCTGCTGTTCCGTGGTCTGGCGCAGTTGGTGCTCCAGGGTCAGTCGATCGGCCCGTTCCCGCAGGGCTTCGTGAATATCGCGGCCGGATATCTGCCGAATTGGTTGCCGCTGCATGCCGTTCAGTTCGCCGGGTTCAACGGAGTCGCCATTCGGCTGCGTGTGGGTGAGCTGAACGGTTTGACCCTGCTCATCGGCGTGCTCGCGGTCGCGGCGCTGGTGTGGTCGCAATGGCGGGTGCGCCAGCGCCGCAATTCCTACGGTCTGCCTGCCGGACCGCGCTCGTTGTTCATCGCGAAGTCGGCGGCGCTCGGCGCGGTCATCCTGGCATTCAGCTTCGTATTGGCTTCCTACAACGGGATTCCGATTATCGGCGTCATTCTGATCGCTTTGATCGTGCTGTATTCGTTCGTCATGAACCGCTCGGTGATCGGGCGGCGGATCTACGCCGTCGGCGGCAATGAGAAGGCCGCACAATTGTCCGGGGTGAATACCAAGGCCAATACGTTCTGGGTTTTCGTCAATATGGGCGTGCTCGCGGCATTGGCGGGTGTCATCTTCGCGGCCCGGCTCGGCGCGGCGACTCCGAAGGCCGGACAGAACTTCGAACTCGATGCCATCGCCGCGGCATTCGTCGGTGGCGCGTCGGCCAGCGGCGGTATCGGCACGGTCGTTGGGGCGATCGTCGGGGCGCTGGTGATGGGCGTGATGAACAACGGCATGTCGATGCTCGGCGTCGGCAGCGACTGGCAGTTGGTCATCAAGGGTCTGGTGCTGCTGGCCGCCGTGGCATTCGACGTCTACAACAAGAAGCGCGCGGCGGCCTGACCCCTCACCGCTGGGCCGGTGCCGCCGTGCTGTCGCGCGTGACCAGCGTCGGCAGCACCGAAGGCGATGCCGGTTCGGCGGTGATGCCGTCGAATTCCAAGAGCCGCAACAACATCTGCATGCTGCGGCGGCCCACCTCGTCGAAGTCCTGTCGGACGGTCGTCAGCGGCGGCGAGAGGTAGGCGGCCTCCGGAATATCGTCGAAACCGACCACCGAGATGTCGGCGGGCACCCGGATACCGCGTTCGGTGAAGGCGCGCAGCATGCCGAGCGCCATCTGGTCATTGGCCGCGAATACCGCGGTCACATCGGGCTGCGCGGCGAGCAGCAGGCCCGCTTCGTAGCCGGAGTGCGCGCTCCAATCCCCGCCGATCACCGGCGGAATCGGTGCGCCTGCGGCCTCCAGTGTGCGTCGCCACCCCTCGATGCGATCGCGCGCCTCCAGCCAGTCACTGGGACCGGCGACCTGCCATACCGTGCGATGCCCCAGATCGAGCAGATGCTGCACGGCCAGCCGGGCACCCTCGACCTGATCCACCGAAACCGACGGCAAGCCACTGTCCTGTCCTGCCTCGACCGCGACGGCGAGCAGGCGTTCGGGCAGATTGTGCAGTGCCGCGGCGGCGGCCATCTGCGGGGCGATGACGATGATCCCGTCCACGCCCTGATCGGCCAGACTGTTCGCGGCGGCCAGCACACTGGAGCGGTCCACCGTCTCCAGCGCGAAGATGCTGACACCGTAACCCGCTGTGCGAGCGGCACGTTCGATGCCGAGCAGGGTGCACGCCGGTCCATACAGGATGGTGTCGAAGCTGACCACGCCGAGCATATTCGAGCGCCTGCTGACCAGCCCCCTGGCCATGGCGTTGGGGCGGTAGCCGAGTTGTTCGACGGCGCGCAGTACCCGCTCACGAGTCTCCGCGCGCACGTTCGCGCTGCCGTTGAGCACCCGCGACACCGTCTGATGGGAGACTCCGGCGAGTTTGGCGACATCGGTCATGACCGCCGGGCGCGTACCCGTCGGCCGAACCGCCGTTGAGGTATCCCCGGCGGCAAATCCGTCCCTGTCCCTCACATCCCACCTTCCAAAGCGTCTCGTCCCGGTTCCCTCAGGTTAACGCTCACACGGCCGATCGCCGCGGCACGGCGCGACTGCCGTGCCGACCTCGGCAACCGACATCCGGTCGTCGCCATCAGATTACGACCGTCCGAGCTCTTGACTAGAAGAATGTGAGCGCTAACACTAACAGGACTACCGCACCTCGGTGCAACACGTTTCACAATTCAAGGGAGAGCCTGATCGTGTTGAAGAGGCTTCTGATCACCGCCAGCGCACTTGTCATCACCGCAGCAACGGCCGTCGGCTGCGGCAGCTCGGGAAGCGACCAGACCGTACTCGGGTTCTCCCAGGTCGGCGCCGAAAGCGGTTGGCGCACCGCGAATACGAAATCCATCCAGGACGCCGCGGCCGCAGCCGGAATACAGCTGAAATTCGCCGATGCCCAACAGAAACAGGAAAACCAGATCAAGGCGATCCGCACCTTCATCCAGCAACGCGTGGACGTCATCGCCTTCTCCCCCGTCGTCGCATCCGGATGGGACACCGTCCTGAAGGAGGCCAAGGACGCCAAGATTCCGGTGATCCTCACCGACCGCGCGGTCGACTCGGCCGACACCTCGCTGTATGTAACCTTCCTCGGCTCGGATTTCGTCGAAGAGGGCCGCAGGGCGGCGAATTGGCTCGTCGACGCGACCAAGAATTCGAATGACACCGTGAATATCGCCGAACTGCAGGGCACCACCGGATCCGCGCCCGCGACCGACCGGAAGAAGGGTTTCCAGGAGGTCATCGGCGCCGACCCGAAGTTCAAGATCATCGCATCGCAGACCGCGGAGTTCACTCGCGCGAAGGGTAAAGAGGTCATGCAGGCGTTCCTGGCCGCGCACCGGGATATCAACGTGCTCTACGCGCACAACGACGATATGGCGCTCGGCGCGATCCAGGCGATCGAAGAGGCCGGGCTGAAGCCGGGTAAGGACATCAAGATCATCTCGATCGACGGGACCCGAGATGCCTTCCAGGCCATGGCCGACGGCAAGATCAATGTGGTCGTCGAATGCAATCCGCTGCTCGGCCCGAAGCTGATGGACATCACCAAGGAGGTCGTGGCGGGTCACCCGACGCCCAAGCGGATCGTCACCGACGAGGGCGTCTACACCCAGGACCAGGCCGCCGCGGCGCTGCCCACCCGGACGTACTGAGCCGGAGGGCGTGCATGTCGGAGCCGACTGTCACACCGGCACTTCGGATGTCGGGCATCGTCAAGCGTTTCGCGGGTGTCACCGCGCTGTCCGAGGTGGACCTGCGACTGTTCCCCGGCGAGATACACGCACTCGTCGGTGAGAACGGTGCGGGCAAATCCACCCTGATCAAGGTGCTCACCGGAATCCACGACGCCGACGCCGGGAGCATCGAACTCGACGGCCGCCCAGTGCGATTCACCGGCCCGCAGCAGGCGCTGCGGGCCGGGGTGAGCACCGTCTATCAGGAAGTGAATCTGTGCCCGAATCTGTCGGTCGCGGAGAATATCTATATCGGACGGGAACCGCGGCGGGCCGGGTTGATCCGCTTCGCCGCTATGCGTCGCGATGCGGCCCGGCTGCTGGACAGACTGCATCTGAAAATCGATGTCGCTGCCCAACTGGGCTCGTATTCGCTTGCGGTGCAACAGCTTATCGCTATTGCCCGAGCCGTCGACCTGGATGCGAAGGTCCTCATCCTGGATGAGCCCACTTCGTCGCTGGATACCGGCGAGGTCGAGCAACTGTTCGCGGTGATGCGCAGGCTCGCCGCCGAGGGCGTGGCCATCGGGTTCGTCACCCACTTCCTCGATCAGATCTTCGAGATCTGCGACCGAGCCACCGTGCTGCGCAACGGAACCCTGGTCGGTGAGTATCCGGTGGCGCAGCTGACCCAGAAGGATCTCATCGCGCACATGCTCGGTACCGCGCTGAGCACGCTCGACGAGATCGAACACGAGAAACCGGATCCCGAGGTGGTGGCGCGGCACGAACCGCTGCTGCAGGCCACCGGGATCGGCGGGCGACGCAATTCCGTCGCGCCGTTCGATCTCACTGTCCGCGACGGCGAGGTGGTCGGATTGGCCGGGCTGCTCGGCTCCGGTCGCACCGAGGTGGCACGGCTGCTCTTCGGTGCCGACCGCGCGTCCACCGGGGATCTGCGCGTGTCCGGAGCACCGACGGCACTGCGCTCCCCACGCACCGCGATCGACCATCGGATCGCCTTCTGCCCCGAGGACCGCAAATCCCAGGGCCTGATTCTCGACCTGTCGGTGCGCGACAATATCGTGCTCGCGGTCCAAGCCGCGCGCGGCTGGGCCCGACCGCTGTCCGCGCGCAAGCGTGACGAACTCGTCGCCGGGTACATCACGTCGCTGCGGATCGTCCCAGCCGACCCGGATACGCCGGTGAAATTCCTCAGCGGCGGCAACCAGCAGAAGGTGCTGCTGGCCCGCTGGCTGGCCACCCGGCCGAAACTGCTGATCCTCGACGAGCCGACCCGCGGCATCGATATCGGTGCCAAGGCGGAAATCCAGCGGCTGGTCATCTCGCTGTCCGAGGAGGGTATGTCGGTGCTGTTCATCTCCGCCGAACTCGAGGAAGTGCTGCGGCTGAGTCACAAGGTGGCGATCCTGCGCGATCGGCGGCTGGTCGCCGAACTGGTCAACGATGCCACCTTGACGATGGACCGCCTCACCGAAACCATTGCGAGCGGGGCGATTTCATGACGATCATCCGAAACCATCTGTTCTGGCCCGCGGCCGCGCTCATCGCACTGCTGATCGTCAACGTCGCGTTCACGCCCGGCTTCCTCTCGGTCCGCATCCAGGACGGACACCTCTACGGCAGCCTGATCGACATCCTGCGCTACGGCGCACCACTGGTGCTGATCTCGCTCGGCATGACGCTGGTCATCGCGACGCGCGGCATCGACCTGTCGGTCGGCACGGTCGTGGCGATCGCGGGTGCGCTGGCCTGTCTGCACATCAGCAATATGCCGGATCAGGCCGATGCCGGAGGTGTCGTCATCGCCGTGCTGATCGCGTTGGGCGTGGCGGTGGCGCTCGGGTTGTGGAACGGGCTGCTGGTGGCGCGCTTCGGGATTCAGCCGATCGTGGCGACGTTGATCCTGATGGTGGCCGGACGTGGTGTCGCACAGCTGATTACCTCGGGACAGATCATCACGGTCAACAGTCCGCCGTACAAGGTCATCGGTGGTGGCTATCTACTCGGGTTGCCGGTGCCCGTCCTGGTCGCCGCCGCCGTGTTCGTCGGGCTGGCGATGTTGTTGCGGCGCAGTGCGCTCGGGCTGCTGTTGGAATCGGTTGGCGGCAACGCCGAGGCGGCGCGTTTGGTCGGCATCCGGGCGGGTGGTCTGATCGTCGCCGCGTACGCGGTCTGTGCGTGCTGCGCGGCGATCGCGGGGCTGATGATCAGTTCGAATGTCTCTGCGGCGGACGGTAATAACGCCGGATTGTGGATCGAACTCGATGCGATTCTCGCGGTCGTCATCGGAGGTACCGCGCTGACCGGTGGACGCTTTCAGCTCGGCGGCACCGTGCTCGGAGCGCTGGTGATCCAGACGCTCACCACCACGATCTACACCGTCGGGGTGCCACCGGAGACGACGCTGGTCTCCAAGGCGGTCGTGGTGATCGCGGTGTGCCTGATCCAGTCACCGGCGTTCCGCGCCAAGGTTTTCCGCCGTCGCCGTCAACCGGTCGGCACCCCATCGACACCGTCGGAGGCGACCATATGAACGCGCTGACCGCGGCCGCGGCCAAGGCCCCTGTACTGCGCCGAACAACGATTCGCGGACACCGCAGCCGGTACATCCCGGTGCTGGCGACCGCGGCACTGTTCGCCGTTATCTACGGCGTCGGGGTGATCCGTTATCCGGCATTCGGCTACCCGCAGGTTTTCGTGAACCTGTTCATAGACAACGCCTTTCTGCTGGTCCTCGCCGTCGGGACGACCTTCGTGATCCTCACCGGCGGCATCGATCTGTCCGTCGGTGCGGTGCTGGCGCTGTCCACCGTGGTCTCGGCCTGGCTGGTGACCGTGCACGGGTGGCCGCCGCTGCTGGTCATGCCGCTGATGTTGGTCGGCGGCACGCTCTTCGGAGCCGCGATGGGCGCGGTCATCCACTACTTCGAGATCCAGCCGTTCATCGTGACGCTGGCCGGTATGTTCCTCGCGCGCGGGCTGGCCTATGTGATCAGCACGGATTCCATCACGATCACCGATCCGGTGTATACCGATCTGGCGCAGCGTCGATTCCGGCTCGGCGGGGATGTGTTCCTGACGGTCAGCATGATCGTCGCGCTGGTGATCCTCGCCGCGGCGTTCGTCGTTCTGCACTACACCCGACTCGGTCGCACCGCGTATGCGATCGGCGGCAACGAACAGTCGGCGCTCATGATGGGGCTGCCGGTGGCCAGGACCAAGGTCGCCGTGTACGCGATCAGCGGCTTCTGCTCGGCACTCGCGGGCATCCTATTCACGCTCTACACCTTGTCCGGGTGGAGCCTGCACGCGGTCGGCATGGAACTCGACGCCATCGCCGCAGTCGTCATCGGCGGCACCCTGCTCACCGGCGGCTCCGGATTCGTCCTCGGCTCGGTACTCGGCGTCCTGACCCTCGGCGTAATCCAAACGATCATCAGCTTCGAAGGCACCCTGAGTTCCTGGTGGACCAAGATCTTCATCGGCGTCCTGCTACTCGCCTTCATCCTGCTGCAGCGCACGATCGGAACCCGCGACGGGTAATGCCTCGAATGCCCAACGGCACTTGTCGCGTGTTTGCGCAGATTTAACGCGCCCGCAAGTGCGGCACAACACGATCCGAACACTCTGGCAATACCGTGACTTTCGCATCTTCGATATCGACAGCGTCGTCTCCGAGTCATCAGCGACAACATGGGAGCGCGTATGACCAGCACGGACCAGACGGACCTCGACTATCTCCAATGCCACGAATCGGTTGCCGCCCAGTCGACGGCATCCGGCCCCGCTTCGGCCTGCCATCTCGATGTCCGGATCACGACACCGGGCGAACAGTACGCCGCGAGCCCGGATCGCATGGATTCCGTTGCGTCCGACGTCACTATCCCGCTGTCGAATGAATACCGGACGCCGCGGCAACTGAGTTCGCTCGACCTGCAACTGCTCGACGGCGAATCGCCCACTACGCCACTGCATGTCGGTGCGCTCACCGTGCTGGAGCCCGCCGCCGAGCCGCTGACCGTCGCGGCCGTGCGTCGGTTGATCGCCGATCGGCTGCCCATGCTCGCACCACTGCGGTGGCGATTGCGCACCGTCCCGTTCGGCCTCGACCTGCCGTATTGGGAGGATTGCGCCCATATCGATCTCGGATATCACGTCCGCGAAACGCGCCTGCCCCACGAGGCGACCGAAGAACAACTGGCCGAGCTCGTTTCCCGCATGCACGCGATACCGCTGGACCGCACCCGCCCGCTCTGGGAATGCCGACTGATCTCGGGATTGCCCGATGGGCGCCAAGCGCTCTACACCAAGGTGCACCACGCGGTGATCGACGGCGTATCGGCGGCGGAAATCATGGCGGCACTGCTCGATGTCACGGCCGAGCCACACTCGGCACCGGTCCCCGCCGACGGGGTAAGCCTGCACCGCACCCCCGGTACCGCCGAAATGCTCGTTCGCAGTGTCCCGAACGCCCTCACCCGCCAGTCCGACCGCGTGCGATCGTCGCTGCACATGGGTCCCACATTGCTGCGCACGCTGGCCGATATCGGGAAGAAGCACCCCGCGGTGCCGTTCAATGGCCCCACTACCGCCAATCGAAGTTTCGCGTACAGCTCGCTGTCGCTGGACGAGGTCAAGGCGGTGAAGAATAGCTTCGGCGGTACCGTCAACGATGTCGTCATGGCCCTGTGCACCTCGGCGCTGCGCCGATGGCTCATCGAACACGACGCACCGGCCGACCGGCCACTGCTGGCCGCCGTCCCGGCCTCCGTCCGCACCGCCGAACAACTCGGCACCGCCGGAAACCAGTTCTCGATCATGCTGTGCGAGTTGCCGATCGACGAACCCGAACCACAGCACCGGATGAAACTACTGCACAGCAACTTGCTCGAGGTGAAACAACGGTTCCGGTCCAACTCGCCGACTGTTCTGCACGAGGCCACATCGATGATCCCGCCGCTACTGCACGGCCTGGCCACCCGCACGCTGCTGCGGGTATCGGCGTCGGCGCTACCGCTGGCCAATGTGATCATCTCCAATGTGCCGGGACCACAGTTCCCGCTGTACGCCGTAGGCAGCCGAGTGAGCGCGAGCTACCCGGTCTCGGTGCTCACCGAACTCTCCGGCGGCCTCAATATCACCGTGATGTCTTACGACGGCCACCTCGACTTCGGCATCCTCGCCTGCCCCGACGCCGTGCCCGATGTGTGGGATATCGCCGATTACCTACGCGAGGCCCTCGCGGAGCTGCTCGATTAATACGCGGGTTCCGGCGCGACCACTACCATTGCGGCATGTCCACTCCGCACCTCGAGCGGCCCGACCTCCCCGAGTACATGACCTGGGAGGAACTGGAACGACTTCCTGAAGAGATAGCCGACCAGATCGAGCTGTGGAACGGTCGCGTGGTCTGGCTTCGCCGCGGCCCAGGCGAACACCAGGTGTTCATGCGCCGATTGACCAACGCTTTCGAACGTTGCGCGCGCGAAGACATGTCGGCACGTACCGCACATTGCTGGCGCGCCAATCTCGAGACCAATGTCTTCTTCGGGACGACCGGGAAGTCAGACTTCGTGACACCCGACTTCCTTGTGCACCGCTGTCTCGAATCCCCTTACCAGGACGTCCGCGCGAGCGACGTACTGCTCGTCGGCGAAGTGTTGTCCCCGTCCAATACCCAGTCCGATATGGAAGCGAAGAAAGCCCGCTACGCCAACGCGGGAATTGCCTGGTATTGGGAGGTCACCTTGGCCCGCGAGGCCAGCGCCATTGCGGTGGTTCGCGCGTACGCCCTCCAGACCACGCACGGCAGTCTCCCGGAAGGCGTCCACCCTCTGCGCCCGGCGAACTACCTTCTCATCGACGAGTGGACCCACGACAACCCCAACGGCATCGACTTCGAGTTCCCGTTCCCGATCACCATTCCCTGGACCGAACTCGAATACTGATCGACATCAGCGGAGATCCGGCCGGACCGATGTGCTGTTCCGCGTAGCCGCAGAACAGCACATATCCCACCTACTCGTGACAACACCGCGAGACCACAATTGAATCCGACGTCAGTTTCAATTAATGTCGGAGCCGTACGGGACTCGATCCCCTGAGGTCGGTGTTCCTGACGAACGCCCCGGTCAGCGCGCATGAACATGGAGGTCTCCGGTCGTGAAGAGCCGAGAGGTACATCTGGTGGCCAGGCCCACCGGCGAACCCGCATCATCCGATTTCCGGATGGTCACCACGGATGTTCCGGATCCGGGCAGCGGGCAGTTGCTGGTTCGCAACGACTGGATGTCCGTCGATCCCTATATGCGCAACCGCATGAACGACGTGAAGTCCTACATCCCCCCGTTCCGGCTCGACAAGCCGATGGACGGCGGCGCGGTAGGTACCGTCGTCGCCTCGGGCGTACCGGGAATCGAAGTCGGCGCGACCGTGCTGCACGATCTCGGCTGGCGGGAGTACGCGCTGCTGGAGGCGCGGCAGGCGCGCGTGGTCGACACCGCGCTGGCCCCGGGCGAGGCCTACCTCGGCCCGCTCGGCATCCCAGGGCTGACGGCGTATGTGGGACTGAAGGAAATCGCGCCGGTCCGGCCGGGTGATGTCGTCTTCATCTCGGGTGCGGCGGGCGCTGTCGGTCTGGCCGCGTGCCGGGTGGCCAGACACTTCGGCGCGTCCAGGATCATCGGGTCGGCGGGCGGTCCGGAGAAGGCACGGCGGCTGGTCGAGGAATTCGGCTACGACGCCGCGATCGACTACCGGGCGGGCAGCCTCGGGAAACGGTTGCGCGAGGCGGCCCCGGACGGCATCGACGTCTACTTCGACAATGTCGGCGGCGACCATTTGCAGGCGGCGATCGCTGCGATGCGCGACTTCGGCCGCATCGCACTGTGCGGAGCCGTGGCCGGGTACAACGCCGAAACTCCGCCGCCCGGCCCGAAGAATCTGGCGCTGGCGGTGGTTCGCCGACTGTCGTTGCGCGGCTTCATCGTTACCGACCACAGTGACCTGGCACCGGAATACGCGACGCTCGCGGCGGACTGGGTGCGCGACGGTAGTCTCCGCGTCCCCACCACGGTGCTGACCGGTATCGATAACGCCGTCGATGCCCTCCTCGGCCTGCTGCGCGGTGCCAATACCGGCAAGATGCTGGTCCGGCTGAATGCCGAGGCGAACTGATGCGCGTGCAGAACACCATCGCGATCGTGACCGGCGCCGCGGGCGGCATCGGTGCGGCCATCGCGCAACGCCTGCTCGAACACGGCGCCAGGGTCCTGATCACCGACCGCGACGCGGACCGGCTCGCGACGACGACACGGCAATTGGCCGAGGCATTTCCTGACGATGTGTCCGGCCAGGCGGGTGACGCCGCATCCGAATCCGATCTGCGCAAGCTCATCGACACGGCCACAACAGAATTCGGCCCCGTCGACATGTTCTTCGCGAACGCCGGTGTCGGCGGCGGCCCCGGCTTGGACGCCACCGACGCGCAGTGGGAACAAGCACTGGAGGTCAACGCACTTGCGCACGTGCGGGCGGCGCGCTTGCTAGTCCCCGGCTGGCTGGAGCGCGGTAGCGGCTACTTCGTGAGCACCGCATCGGCGGCGGGGCTGCTCACCCAGATCGGTTCGGCCACCTACACCGTCTCCAAGCACGCAGCGGTCGGCTTCGCCGAATGGCTGGCAGTGACCTACGGGGATCTGGGTGTGCGGGTCAGCTGTCTGTGTCCGATGGGTGTCGATACCGCCCTGCTCACCGGGCTCGGCACGGACGGCGGATCCGCCGGTGACCTGGCCACCCGGGCCGTCACCGGAGCCGGGGCGGTGCTGGCTCCCCTCGATGTGGCCGATCGGGTGATCGAGGCGATCGAGGCCGAACGTTTCCTCGTGCTGCCACATCCGGAAGTCCGAGAATTCCTGCAGCGCAAGGCTTCCGACCACGACCGGTGGATCGCTGGCATGCAGCGGTATCGGCGGTCGCTGTCATGAGCGGGCGCACCGCCGTGCTGTTCGATTTCGGCGGCGTGCTCACCACCGCCGTACTCGCCGCCTTCGCCGAGTTCGGCGCGGAGCTCGGCGACCCACGGCTACCGCTGCGGCTGCTCGCGCGCGATCCGGAAAGCAGTGCGCTGCTGGTGGATCACGAGGAGGGGCGCATCGGTCAGCGTGAATTCGAGGTCGGGTTCGCGCGGCGGCTGCGCGCGCACGGGGTCGATATTGCCGATGAGGGCCTTGTCGATCGCATCCAGTCCCGGCTGCTTCCCGATCCGGAGATGATCGAGCTGGTGGCAGGTGTCCGCGCGGCGGGCTATCGCGTCGGTCTGCTGTCGAATTCGCTCGGCGACGACTGCTACGCGGGCTTCGACCTACCGGCAATGTTCGACGCGGTGACCATCTCCGCGGAGATCGGCACCCGCAAACCCTCGCGCCGGGCCTATCTCGTCGGCTGCGAACGGCTCGGTGTCGCGCCCGAGCAGACCATCATGGTCGATGACCTCGAACAGAACATCACCGCGGCCGAACTGCTCGGACTCGGCGGCATCGTGCACCGCGACGCGGCGTCGACGGCCGCCCTGCTGTGGCCCGCACTACAAGCCCCCAGCTGACCCACCCACCTTGCGGCGCAGTCTTTTTCGACCGCCCGCACCAACGATCGGAGCCTCGATGGACCTGTTCGGCACGTCCGAGCGCAGCCAACGGTATCAACGCGATCTGCGCGCCTTCATGGACGAATGCGTATACCCGGCCGAGTCGGAATACGAAAAGCAGATGGCGGCATCCGGCGATCCGCACCACCATCCGCAGATCGTCGAGGACCTCAAGACCGAGGCCCGCGCCCGCGGTCTGTGGAATCTGTTCCATCCGCATCCCGAATGGGGTCCGGGCCTGACCAATCTGGAATACGCCCCGCTGGCCGAGATCATGGGCCGCAGCCCGCATCTGGCACCGGAAGCGTGCAACTGTTCGGCGCCCGACACCGGCAATATGGAGGTGTTCACCCTCTTCGGCACCGAGGAGCACAAGGAGCGCTGGCTGGAACCGCTGCTGAACGGCACCATTCGCTCCGCCTTCGCCATGACCGAGCCCGCCGTCGCCAGCTCCGACGCCACCAATATCCAGCTGAGCATGACGCGCGACGGCGACCACTATGTGCTGAATGGCCGGAAGTGGTTCGCCTCCAACGCATTGCACAAGAACTGCAAGGTGCTCATCGTGATGGGCAAGACCGATCCGGACGCACCCAAGCATCGCCAGCAGTCGATGATGGTCGTGCCCATCGACGCGCCCGGTGTCACGGTCATGCGCAATCTGCCGGTCTTCGGATACGCCGACCGTGAGGGCCACGCCGAGATCGATTTCACCGACGTGCGGGTTCCGGTCACCGATGTATTGAAGGGCGAGGGTGAGGGTTTCGCGATCAGCCAGGCCCGACTCGGCCCTGGCCGAATCCACCACTGCATGCGCGCCATCGGCATGGCCGAACGCGCGCTGGAGCTGATGTGCGCACGCGCCGAATCACGAATCACCTTCGGGCAGAAGCTGAGTGAGCGCGCCAATATCCAGGACTGGATCGCCGAGGCCCGCATCGATATCGAGCAGGCGCGGCTGCTGACGCTCAAGGCCGCCTGGATGATGGATACCGTCGGCAATAAGGCGGCCCAGGTCGAGATCGCCGCGATCAAGATCGCCGCACCGGAGATGGCGCTGCGGATCGTGGACCGCGCCATCCAGGTGCACGGCGGCGCCGGTGTCACCGACGATTTCCCGCTCGCCAGCATGTACGCACACCTGCGCACCTTGCGTCTGGCCGACGGACCGGACGAAGTACACAAACGAGCCATCGCGCGCGCCGAACTCGGTAAGTTCAGGGCCGGGGCGTAGGCGTAGGGACGGACAGGAACGAATGCAGACAAGTAACGGGCTCATTCAGCCCACCGCGGACGCGACCGGCTTCGATATCGATGCGGCCGCGTTCGCGGACTGGGTGTCCTCGCTCGGTTCGACGTGTACTACTCCGGTGCGGGCCGAACGCGTGGGGATCGGCCAGTCCAACCTGACCTTCCTGATCACCGATGCGGACGGGCGGCGTTGGGTGTTGCGCCGCCCGCCGCTCGGCCACCTGCTGGCGTCCGCGCATGATGTGGCGCGGGAGGCTCGCGTCATGGCGGCGCTCGCGCCGACCGATGTCCCGGTGCCGCGGGTCCACGATGTCCGGCAGGAGGGCGAAATCTCGCTCGTGCTGATGGAATTCGTCGACGGACTGGTCATCGACGGGGTCGAGACCGCCGATGGACTCAGCGCCGACCTGCGTCGCAGCGCCGGGCTGTCACTGGTGCGGACGCTGGCCGAGATCCACGCCGTCGATTTGGAAGCCACCGAGCTGACCGACCTGGCCAGTCACAAGCCGTATGCGCAGCGACAGCTCAAACGATGGTCGGCACAGTGGGAGAAATCGAAGACGCGGGACCTGCCGCTGCTGGACCGCCTCACCGAACGGCTCCGCGCCGCTGTTCCCGAACAGCGCGAACTCGCGCTCGTGCACGGCGATTACAACCTGCGCAATGTGATCACCACACCCGAGACGGGTGCGATCGCCGCCGTACTCGACTGGGAGCTGTGCACCCTCGGCGATCCGCTGGCCGATATCGGCAGTCTGCTCGCCTACTGGCCGATGCCCGGCGAAGCCGCCATTCCCGGCACGGAAATGTGCATGCTGCCGGGTTTTCCGTCCCGCGCCGAACTGGTCGAGGAATATCTCGCGATCACCGGACGCGATCGGCAGGCACTCGGGTTCTGGCACGCACTCGGTCTGTGGAAACTGGCGGTCATTGCCGAGGGTGTGTACCGCCGCGGGCTCGACGACCCGCGCAACCGCGCCGCGGCGGGCATTCCGACTACCGATCTGGTCGACGAACTCACCAGGACCGCCGATCGCATCGCCACCGAAGCCGGGTTCTGAGACAAAACGGCCTGTCTCCCGATACTGCCATGGAGACAGGCCGTTTCGCGCATTCGCTCGAACGAAATAACCGCCGGATACACAATGTCCGGCGGCTATTTCTCTCAGGGCACGAGCACCGACAGCGCTTCGGCGATACAGGCGGGCTTGTCGCCACCTTCGCGTTCTATGGTCACCAGAGCCGTCACCTGGACCCCCGCTTTGGTCGGCTCGAGCTTGACCAGTTCAACTCCCGCGCGCACGCGACTACCCGATGGCACCGGCGACGGGAAGCGAACCTTGTTGCTGCCGTAGTTGATTCCCATCTTCAGCCCGTCGACGCGATACACCTGCGAGACCAGCAGCGGCAATAGCGACAGGGTCAGATAGCCGTGGGCGATCGTCGTACCGAACGGTCCCTGCGCGGCCCGCTCCGGATCGACGTGAATCCACTGCCGGTCACCGGTCGCCTCGGCGAACAGATCGATCTGTTCCTGGGTTACGGTGTGCCACTCGCTGTAGCCGAGATGGGTGCCGACGGCCTGCTCGAGTTCGCCGATTCCATTGAATACCTTCATTGTTCGCGCCTCAGACCGTCGGCGCACCGGCGACGTAGAGCACCTGTCCGGTGACATAGGACGCGCCCTCGCTGACGAAGAACGACACCGTGTGCGCGATATCCTCGGGCTTGCCGACACGTCCCACCGGAATCCGCGCTACCAGGGTCTTGCTGAACTCCTCGAACGGAACACCCATGCGCTCGGCGGTTGCGACGGTCATCTCGGTTTCGATGAATCCCGGCGCGACCGCGTTCACCGTCACGCCGAATTTGCCGAGTTCGATCGCCAGAGTCTTGGTGAATCCCTGCAATCCGGCCTTGGCCGCGGCGTAGTTGGCCTGGCCGCGATTGCCGAGCGCCGAGGTGCTGGAGAGATTGACGATGCGGCCCCAGCCCGCGTCGGTCATGTACTTCTGCGCCGCGCGGCTCATCAGGAAGGATCCGCGCAGGTGCACGCCCATGACCGCGTCCCAGTCGTCGACACTCATCTTGTACAGCATGTTGTCGCGGATGATGCCCGCATTGTTCACCAGGACGGTCGGCGCGCCCAGTTCGGCGGCGACCCGCTCGACCGCCGAGGCCACGGCCTGTTCGTCGGCGACGTTGGCACCCACCGCGAGCGCCCGGCCACCGGCCGATTCGATCTCGGCGACAACGGTTTTGCAGGCCTGCTCGTCGAGATCCAGGACGGCGACCGCGAATCCGTCCGCCGCCAGCCGCTTGGCGACGGACGCACCGATTCCGCGCGCCGCGCCGGTCACGATGGCGGTACGGGTTGTCTCACTGCTCATTACGGTTCTCCTTGTCGAATTCGATTGGCACCGTTCATGGTTCGAAGACCACACGGCCGACGGTCTTGCCGTCGGCGAGGCGCTGCAGTCCGTGAGCCACGCTATCCAGTGGCAGCCGCTCGCCGATCAGGGGTTTCACCGAACCCCGCTCGGCCAGCCCGGTCAACTCCAGATGGCAGTCGCGTACCGCCTGTGGGTCCTTGGCGCGGTACAGGCCCCAGTGCAGGCCGAGGATCGAATAGTTCTTCACCAGTGCGTGATTCAGCGCGGCGGACTGGATCTGCCCGCCCGCGAAACCGACGACCAGGATGCGTCCCTCGAAGGCGACGCACTTGGTGGACCGCTGATACACCTCACCGCCGACCGGGTCGTACACCACGTCCGCACCGCGACCGTCGGTCGCGTCCCGCACGACCGAGACGAAATCCGTTGCGCTGCGATCCACCACGATGTCGGCACCGAGTGCCCGTGCGACCTCGGCCTTGGCCGCGCTGCCGACCACCCCGATCACCCGGGCTCCGGCCGCCTTACCCAATTGCACTGCCGCGCTGCCGACGCCACCGGCCGCCGCATGGACCAGCAGCGTCTCCCCCGCCCGCAGACCAGCGCGCCGATGCAGTCCGAACCAGCCCGTCTGGTAGCCGATGAAGAGCGAGGCGGCCTCGGCGTCGTCGAGCGAGGCGGGAGCGGGAAAGACATCAGCGGCGTCCATGACCGCCAGTTCCGCGAACCCGCCCCAGGGCAGCGCCGTACTGCCGAGCACCCGATCGCCGATCGCGATGCCGTCGACGTCGGCGCCGACCGCGACCACCTCGCCGCACAGTTCCACCCCGGGGGTGAACGGGAGTTCCGGCTTGATCTGGTACTCGCCCCGGCACATCAGCACGTCCGGGAAGTTCGCGGCCGCGGTGCGGGTCCGCACCACCACCTGGCCCGGACCCGGCTCGGGCTCTGCCAGTTCGACCAGTCGCAATACCTGCGCCGGTTCGCCCAATTCCGTTACCCGCCAAGCCTTCACGCCACGCCTCCAGTCAGGGTGACACCGCCGTCGACAACGATCAGCTGGCCGGTCAACCACGCCGCGTCCTCGGAGAGCAGGAAGGCGGCGACACTGCCGATGTCTTCGGGTACGCCGAGACGCTTGAGCGGATAGGCCGAGGCGACCTGCTCCTCGCGACCGTCATAGAGTGCGGTGGCGAATTGGGTCTTGACCACAGCGGGCGCGATCGCGTTCACCCGGATCGACGGGCCGAGTTCGACCGCGAGTTCCTGGGTGATGTGCACCAGCATCGCCTTGGTCGCCCCGTAGAACCCGATGCCGGGCGCGGGCTTGATTCCGGCCACCGACGCGACATTGACCACCGAGCCACCGTGCTCGCCCAGCCATGCCTTGTGCGTCTGCTGCACCCAGGAGATCGCCGCGAGGCAGTTCACCTCGAAGACTTTACGGGCCGCGGCCAAGTCGAGCTCGACCATCGGCCCGTATACCGGGTTGATACCGGCATTGTTGACCAGGAAGTCGACCGAACCGAAGGTCGCCAGCGTGCGCTCGATGGCCTCGGTCTGATGTTCGACGTCATCGGCTCGTCCCGCGACGGCGATGGCGTGCTCGGGTCCGCCGAGTTCGGCGACCACCGCGTCCAGCGCGTCCTGTTTGCGGGCGGTCACACAGACCCGCGCACCGTCGGCAACCAGCCGCTGCGCGATGGCCAGCCCGATACCGCGGCTGGCTCCGGTGACAATCGCCGTCTTTCCGTCGAAACGACCCATTACGTAAGCCTCTCCTGATGCCCGACCTGCGTGACCCAGACTCACCGAACTTGATTCCGACGTCAAGTTCAAGTGAGCTCGCACGTCACGTGATACGGGTCACATGAATGATCGGCGCACATCGACCGGACGCGTGGCCGAGGTTCGGTCAGTGAGCTTCTTTCAACTGAAGGGCGTTGAACCACAACTGATTCAGCGTTTTCACCAGCTTTTCGAAGGACACCTTCCGCCCCTCGACGAAGACGAAATACGCCATCCGGCTCACCATGCTCGACAGGGCCAGCGAGGTGACCTCGGCATCCAACTCGGCGTCCACCAGGCCACGGTCCTGCAGATTCCGGATCATTTCGGCGTTGCGCTCGACGAATGCCAGTGCGCGTTCGAACCGCAGCACCCGGAAGTTCTCGTCGATCTTCGACACCTGCTCGAGCACGGCCATCAGCCGCGCATTGCGCCGATACGAGAGCAGATATTCGCGATTCGCGGCGGCGATCAGTTCGCGCGGGTCGTCGATGCCGACCCGCTCCCGGATGTGCGGGTGCAGCATTTCCTCGCGCACCTGCTCGACGACCGCGGTGAAGATCTCTTCCTTGCTGTCGAAATAGGTATAGAAGGACCCGGAGGCGACCCCGGCGGCCTTGGAGATATCACTGATCCTGGCATCGAGGAAGCCGTCGCGTTCGAACACCTCACGCGCCGCGGTCACCAGCGCGGACCTGGTGCGCATGCCACGCTTACTCCGTGGGGGCACCCGACCGGGCTGGTCCTCGGTGGCTTCCTGGGCGTTCACTGCCTCACTCGCTGTCGTCCGGCTCGCTGACGTGGTGGATCGTAACAGCGCGCGCCGCTCCCGCGACCCCACGACGCCGCTGGGGCAACCAGGATCGGCACAGCATCTATTGAACATGACGCCAAATTCAAGTAGCCTCCGACGCACTGACGTGGCCTGGGTCACATCAGATCTCCTCCACTCATGAATCTGGAGCAAGCCATGCCTGCGAATCCGGCTTCCCCGACCACATCGGATCAGCTGACGAATGTCGCCGACCGATGCTGGCAGCACGCCGCCGAACGCCCCGAAGCCACCGCGCTGCTCACCGCGGACACTCAGCTGTCCTACGGCGAACTGGCCAGGCGCAGTGCGGCTTACGGCGGCCTGCTCCGCGAATCCGGTGTCACCGCGGGCGACCGCGTGCTGCTGGTCGCGCCCACCGTCGCCGAATTCGTCATCGCATATCTCGGCGCGCAGCTCATCGGCGCCATCGCCATCACCATGAACACCATGGCCACCGCGCCCGAAATCGGTTATGTACTGGATGATTCCGGCGCGCGTACCGTGATCGTCTGGCACAGTGCGCAGCAGGCCGCACGGGAAGCGGCCGCCGAACGGAAGCTGCCGTTGCTCGTACTCGCACCGGGCGCGCATGCCGAGCCGACGCAACCCGTGACCGAACCGGTGCGCCGCCGCGCCGACGACACCGCGGTGCTGCTCTACACCTCCGGCACCACCGGCAAACCGAAGGGCGTCGAACTCACCGTCGCCAATCTGACCGAGACCGCTCGGATCTTCACCGATCAGCTGCGGCTCGGCCCGGACGATCGCTTCGGCACCGGACTTCCGCTGTTCCACGTCTACGGGCAGGCGGTGTGCCTGCTCACCGCACTGCATGCGGGCGCATCCTTCGCCATGGTGACGCCCTTCGAACCGCGGGCGATGATCGCGATGATCCGCGATCGGCAACTCACCCACGTCGCCGGTGTGCCGACTATGTGGAACGCCATGCTGCACGCGGCCGGTGACTACGGCGCTGCGGATTTCGCGAGTCTGCGGCTCGCCGCTTCCGGCGGGGCATCGCTGCCCGGTGAGGTGATCCGGGCCTTCTCGGATCGCTTCGGCTGCACCATTCTCGAGGGCTACGGTCTCACCGAATCCACCGGTGCGGCGACCTACAACCCGCTGGACCGCGAACAGCGGGTGGGATCGGTCGGCGCCGCGCTGCCGGGAACGTCGATCGAGGTGCGCGATCCCGATGGCAACGTGCTGCCCGCCGATACCGTCGGCGAGATCTTCCTGCGCGGCCCGAGCATTATGAAGGGGTACTGGAACCGGCCGGATGCCACCGCCGCCGATTTGTCCGACGGCTGGTTGAAGAGCGGCGATCTGGGCCGGGTGGATGCCGACGGCTACGTCTACATCGTCGACCGCGCAAAGGATCTCATCATTCGCGGCGGATACAACGTCTACCCGCGCGAGGTCGAGGAAGTGCTGTACCAGCATCCCGACATCGTCGAAGTGGCGGTCGTCGGTATTCCGGACGACCACTACGGCGAGGAGGTCGGCGCGGTCGTCGCCGCCACACCCGGGGTCGAACTCGATGCGGCGGATCTGCGGGTCTGGGCCAAGGAGCGGCTCTCCGCGTACAAGGTGCCGCATCGCTTCGCCTTCACCGACCAGCTACCCAAGGGCGCCACCGGCAAGATCCTCAAACGCGCTCTCGATCCGAACCTCTTCACAGACAAGGCAAGCCGATGACCGCAATCCCCACCGCGACCGGAACCGTCGACTCCGCCGAACTCGGCCGTGTCCTGGTACACGAGCACGTCTTCGTACTCGGCGAGGAATTCCGGCAGAATTACGCCGACTGGGACGAGGACGCCCAGGTCGACGATGCCGTAAAACAGCTCGACGAGTTGAAATCCCTCGGCATCGACACCATCCTCGACCCGACCGTGCTCGGGCTGGGCCGCTATCTGCCGCGCATCCAGAAGATCGCGGCCAGAACGGATCTGCGGATCATCGTCGCCACCGGCATCTACACCTACAACGACCTGCCCTTCCAATTCCATTACACCGGGCCGGGTCTGCTGTTCGACCGCCCGGAGCCGATGGTGGAAATGTTCGTCAAGGACCTCACCGAGGGCATCGCCGATACCGGTGTCCGTGCCGGATTCCTCAAGTGCGCCATCGAGGAACCCGGACTGACGCCCGGTGTCGAACGGGTCATGCGCGCAGTCGGGCAGGCATCGGCGCAGACAGGTGCGCCGATCACCGTGCACACCAACCCGCACACCCGATCCGGGCTGGTGGCACAGCGGGTACTCGCTGAGGAAGGCGCGGACCTGAGTCGCGTGGTGATCGGCCACTCCGGCGACACCACCGACATCGACTACCTCACCGAACTCGCCGACGCCGGATCCCTGCTCGGCATGGATCGATTCGGACTCGATGTCCTGCTGCCGTTCGAGGATCGGATCGACACCATTGTCGAACTGGTGCGGCGCGGCTACCTGGACAAGGTCGTTATCGCACACGATGCGGCGTGCCACATCGACTGGTTCGATCCGGAGGCCAAAAAGCAGGTGGCACCGAAGTGGAACTACCGCCACATCAGCGAAGATGTGATCCCGGCACTGATCGCCCGCGGACTCACCGAGGACGATATCGAGGCCATTCTGGTGCGCAATCCGCGCCGGTACTTCGAGAAGTGATCCGATCGTAGAGATACCGGAGCAACGCCTTTGACTACCGTCTCCCCGCGCAGTGCCCATCTGACGTTCCGCGCGCTCGAGCCGATACACGGGGTGATCTACTTCACCCCGCACGGCCCGGATGCCTACCGCGAGTTGGGTATCGCGGATCCGCGCATGATGTACTTCGCGTCCCGGTCCGCGGCATTCGGACCGATGCCTGCCGAGGTCACCATCGCCACGTTCTTCAATTTCAATCCGGCCGCGGTGCGGGCCGTCATCCCGGCCGCGTGGGAAATCGCCTCTCCCGCAGCTGTTTTCCGAGCTCGGATGCGTGCTGTCGATCGCTCGCTTCGGCAGGCATGGGGCGATGACATCGCTGGCCCCGAGGTCAGTGCGGCCGCCGAGCTTGCCCGGCAAGCAGCCGAGCGTGCTTGCGAACGTCCGCAGGGCCGTCCGCTGTTCGCGGCGCATGCCGTGCTGCCGTGGCCCGACGAACCGCATCTGGTGCTGTGGCAGGCACAGACACTGTTGCGGGAGTACCGCGGCGACGCACACGTCGCCCTGCTGCTGACGGAGGGATTGGACGGAATCGAGGCACTGATCACGCACAGCGCGACCGGTGAGATATCGCCGGAAGTGTTGCGCGCCAGCCGATCCTGGAGCGAGGCAGACTGGGCCGACGGTGTGCGTCGGCTTCGTGAGCGGGGATGGTTGGTCGACGATTCCCTCACGCTGAGCGAGCACGGCCGCGAGCGGCGCCGCGCGATCGAGAGCCGGACCGACGAACTCTCGATCTATCCGTACGAAGCGATCGGCGAAGCCGGATGTGCGCGCCTGCGGGCGCTCGGTTCGCCATTGGCGATTCGGGTGATCGAAGGTGGCCTCGGCTTCCCACAGCTGCTGTCCGAACGCTATCGGCAGGTGGTCGGGTAGATCTTTCAGCCGACGCTGCGGGCGAAGTCGATCAGCGCGGCGCTGACTTCGGCGGCACGCTCCTGTTGAATCCAGTGTCCGGCCCCGTCCAGGACAATGGACGCCCGCAGATCGGACACGATGTGAGCCATCTTGGCGATCGGGGTGAACCGGATGACGGCATCCTCCGATCCGGCGATGAACAGCGCGGGCTGATGGATCTTCGCATCGGCCAGGTGTGCGCTCTGTTCCCAGTTGCGGTCGAGGTTGCGGTAGTAGTTGAGTCCGCCGGTGAAGCCGGTGGCCGTGAAAGTCTCTAGGTAGTAACCGAGTTCGTCCTCACTCAGCCAGGCCGGAGCCGCCAGCTCGGAACCGTTGCCGCTCAATAGATCCCGGGCACTGACGACATCGTCCTGGAGCAGGGTGCGACGCACATCCGACGCGAGCTCCACGTCCGCACGACCCGGTTCCTGGAACCAACACATATAGAAATCGTCGCCGAGCCGGGACCGCAGTATCGGCAACGGCGGCGCGACCGACCGCGGTGTGGCCGGAACACTCAACCCCGCAACGGCCCGCACCCGATCCGGATGCCGAAGGGCCAACTGCCACACCACCGACGCACCCCAGTCATGGCCGACGAAGATCGCATCCTCGACACCGACCTCATCGAGCAGTCCCACGAGATCCGCGCACAGCGTGGCCATGTCGTAGTCCTCGATCCGACTCGGCCGAGAGCTGCCACCGTATCCGCGCATATCCGGTGTCAACGTCCGGAACCCCGCCTCGGCAAGCGCGAAAACCTGATGCCGCCAAGAGAATCCGAGCTCGGGAAAGCCATGGCAGAACACCACCACCGGACCGTCGCCGTGCTCGACAACTCGCAACTCGATGCCATTGGTCGCGACCTGGCGACTACCGAGCCCCAGCCACTCGTCGATCAGATTACGTGCGTCCACGGGTCACCTCGTCTACCACGGCAATATAGATTGCCACCGTATTCGACTCTGACGTCGAGTTCAACTTTCGTCATGTCGGTCGGCCTTTCTGAATCGCCACTTCATTTCCCGTGGCGGCAGGCTCTGCGTGCGCCGTTCAGTGGTGCAGGAGCCGCAGGGCGCGGGCAGCGGCGTTGGCGCCGCACATTCCGTGCGCGCCGGGGCCGGGCTGAGCTCAACCCTCCGCCAACTCCTGGGCGGACTCCTGGCCCGCAACGCCGGTTCGCTGCAGGAAGTCGGCGATCACCTCGAGTTCGGCCTCGGAGTAGCGGGAGCACAGTTCGTCCATGCGGTTGTTCATGCCGGAGAACAGCTCGAACAGTTCGGAATTCCGTTCGCGCACAGGGTGCAAGGTGACCGCGCGGCGGTCCGTGGAGTCCGGGTCACGTTCGCGGACGATCCATCCGCCCTTCTGCAGGCGATCCAGGATTCCGGTCATGGTCGCGGGGTGCAGTCCGGCGCGGCGCGCCAATGCCGTCGGGGACATGGGGCCGTGCCGGTTGATCAGGTCGAGACAGGTCCAGTCGACGTCCTTGAGTTCGACCCGGCCACCGAAACGGCGATTGAGCAGCGACAGCTGAATATTCAGGTCACGCAATGCTTCCCGCACGTCGGCCGTCAACCGCCGACGGCTGCGCGTCGAAGTACGACCCGTTGCTGAACTCATTCCGCCACCTCGCCTACGTTTATACGGTTTTCGTATCATACGTAGGCGAGGGGCCGATACGGTTCGCCGAGATGTGTGATTCGCTCGGTCAGACCGGAACGACGCGGAAGACCGCGATTCGATGCGCCGATGCGGCCACACCATCGGCAGTGGCGGCATCGGCAAGTCCGGTGGTGACGAAGCGCTTGCCGACACTCTTCGGACTCGTCGACACCAATTCGTGCAGTAGCGGCGGGCGCTCGTCCACCGGCACCTCGACCAGGCGCGCCGTCGACGACTTACGGCCGCGTGTCAGCGTAACGATATCTGCCGCACGGGCATTCGCGACCCACGCGGCCTTCGGGAACGCCTGGAAGATGAAGCGTCCGCTGTCGAGCTTGTTCACCGCGATCGGGAAGGTGCGCAACTGTCCGCTGCGTCGCCCCGCGACCGTGAGCAGCTGCATCGGGCCGAAGGCGATGCCTATCCGCTGTAGCCCGACGATGACCTTGTTGATGGTGTTGGTTGTCCGACGGTAACTATCTGCACTCATGCGTACGATCCTACCCGAGATGATATGAGTCCCATATCTTATCGAATTCATGCAGCGATCGTGGACCGGACGTTCGGCAGACCGAGGTTGTCGCGCAGCGTGTTTCCGCTGTATTCGGTCCGAAGGACACCGCGGTCCTGCAGCAGCGGCACCACCTTGTCGACGAATTCGTCGATGCCCCAAGGCACCAGATGCGAACCGAGGATGAAGCCGTCGGAGCCGTCGTGCTGGACGAAACTATCGATCTGCTCGGCGACCTGGGCGGGAGTGCCCACCAGGGGGCCGCGTTCGAACTGATCGATGACGACCTCACGGAGGGTGAGCTTCTTGGCCTCGGCCACTTGGCGCAGGCGCTCAGCTGTTGCGAAGCGGTCCTGATGGACGAAGGCCCGCCCTTGGATGATCGGCGGCGCATCGGGATCCGGATCGATATCGGGTACCGGGCCCTCCGGGTCGTAGCCGGACAGGTCGCGGTTCCAGATCTGTTCCAGCAGGATCAGTGCGGTCTGCCCGGTGACCTGCTCATTGCGCACGGTGTGGAACTTCTCGATCGCCTCGGCCTCGGTATCGCCGAGTACGAAACTCGCCGACGGCAGGATCTTGATGTCATCGGCCGCACGTCCGGCCGCGACCGCTCGTGCCTTGATATCGCGGTAGAAGTCCGCGGCCTCGGGCAGCTTGCCGTACGGGGAGAAGATGGCGTCGGCATTGGCGGCGGCGAAGGCGCGGCCCTGCGGTGAGACACCGGCCTGCAGAATCACCGGCCGTCCCTGTGAGCTGCGCGGCACGGTGAACCGCCCGGAGATATCGAATTGGTGACCGTGGAAGGCGAATGCCCCGGCATCCGGGCGGGCCAGGAACCGGCCGGACTCCTTGTCGGCGACGATATCGCTGGCATCCCACGAATCCCACAGGGCGCGAACGGCGTTCAACGTCTCCTCGGCCCGCACATAGCGGTCGGCCGGATCGAGGAACCCGCCGCGGCGGAAGTTCTGGCCGGTGAAGGCGTCGAAGGAGGTCACCACATTCCAGGCCGCGCGACCACCGGACAGGTGGTCCAGACTCGCGAGCTGGCGGGCCAGCTCATAGGGCTCGTTGAAGGTGGCGTTGATCGTGCCCGCCAGCCCGAGATGTTCGGTGACCGCGGCGATCGAGGCGAGCACGGTGAAGGTATCGGGGCGGCCGATGATGTCCTGATCGAAGATCTTGCCCGCGCGTTCGCGCAGGATCAGACCTTCGGCGAGGAAGAAGAAGTCGAACCTGCCGCGTTCGGCGGTGCGCGCGGTGTGTTCGAAACTGCTGAAATCGATTTGGCTGCCCGCCTCGGGATGCCACCACGAGGTGTGGTGATTGACGCCGCCGAGGTAGGCGCCCAGGATGACCTGCTTACGTAGAGTACTCATGCTGACCTCGCTCAGGCAGTCGCGTAACGGTTGGGAACATCGGTGGGCAAGCCGAGCAGCGCGCGCAGCGGACCGTCCGGATAGCCGGTGCGGAAAACGCCGCGGCGTTGCAGGGCGGGAACGAGCCGGTCGGTGATGGCGGCCAGATCATCGACGGCGACACCAGGTCGCAGCCGGAAGCCGTCGATCCCCTGCTCGCCCCATGCGGTGAGCAGCTCCGCGAGTTCGTCGGCACTGCCCGCGAAAGTCGCTGCGTCCGAGACGAATTCGGCACCGACGAGCTCGTTCAGCCGGGCCAGGCGCTGCGGACCCGTCTCCTGGTCGCTATCGAGGAAGACGGCGATATCCGCATAGACCCGCAGCGGTTCGCCAACGCGTTGCGCTCCCGCCGCCGCAACCTGCTCCAAGAGCGCATGAGGACCATCCGCGCGGCTCGGCGTGACGAAAACCAAATCCACTGAGCGAGCGGCGAATTCGTAGATCAGCGGACCATGTGCCAGCGCCGCGACCACCGGCTGCCCCTGGGGCGGACGCGGTGTGATGGACGGCCCACGGACGCTGAAGAAGCGGCCCTCGAAATCGATGTAGTGCAGTTTGTCGCGATCGATGAAACGCCGGGTCGCCACATCGCGGATTTCCGCATCGTCCTCCCAGCTGTCCCACAGCCGCCGCGCCACCTCGACCGCATCGGCGGCCTCCTCGAACAGCTCGTGCGCCTGCTTCGGAAATACTCCCGACGCAACGGCTTCCGCGATATCGGCGGCCGTCAGTTCGTGCACGTCGCGTCGGCCGAAGTGCGCGGCCTCCTCGGCGCTGCCGGATACCCGCACCTGCCAGCCAGCCCGGCCACGCGAGGTGTAGTCGAGGGTGGCGATCGCCTTGGAGACATGGAACGGTTCGGTATGGGTGACCGTCACGGTCGGAATGAGCCCGATGTGCCGGGTGACCGGCGCGACCCGCGCGGCGATCAGATTGGCGTCGATCCTGGCCCGGACCCGGTCGACGGCGTCATCGGAAGGCTCGTGCGGCGAACCCGGAATCCGCAGGGTGTCTTCGATGCTGACGAAATCGAGCAGTCCACGCTCCGCGGTGCCGACCAGATCGGTCCAATAGCCGGGGCTGAACAGCTCAGCGGGTCGAGAGTTCGGCTCCCGCCACGCGGCCGGATGCCAGCCCGCTCCATCGAGCGCGACGCCGAGGTGTAGTTGTTTCGGTGCCATCGTCTCCCGTTCCTGTGCATGCGCGAATGTTGTGTGCTGCAACGCGCGCAACCGCGACGAGCGCGCCGAAGTGTCGGATCCCACCTGCCAGGCGCGACTCGGCGCAGATCGCATATCGCGTGGCCAGCGATATGCGTGGCGGCACCGACCCGATGGTGTCAACGATTGAGATCTGCTCGAGCGCTGGGAAATACCCTGCGAGCGAGCGGAATCGACGACCGCCTCCGGATAGAAATTTCGCTGAGCGCAACCGGTGCCGACACTCGTGCGCCTCGCTAACGTTCTCCGGTCGGACCCTGTTGCGGAGGAATGCGCGATGACCACCGAGTCGACCATCGACATCAATACTTCACTGCACCCGCTCGACGATCCGGTGCGGGCATCGCTGCGCGGCGAGCATCGCCGCTTCGCCAGCTGGGTGGGCCGCATCGGCCGCTACGACCCGGAGGTCGCCAGGTTTATCGGCCATCCCCCGGTACTGGACGAACAGGATTGGGCCGATCTGGCCACGCTGCTCGGACCGGGCGGCAGCACCACACTGCGTGGCCACGGTCATGTGCCACCGGAGGGCTGGACGGTGCTGGACGAATTCGGTTCGGTGCAAATGGACGGCACCGCACTCCGCGTCGCCGACGATCCGGATCTCGACGTGCTCACGGCCGCGGACGTGCCCGAGATCCTGGAGCTGATCGCCCGCACCGAACCCGGTCCCTATGCGCCTCGGACCATTGAAATGGGCACATACCTGGGGATTCGGGTGGACGGCAAGCTGGTGGCCATGGCGGGCGAGCGCCTGCACCCGCCGGGCTGGACCGAGATCAGCGCCGTGTGCACCGATGCCGAATTCCGGGGTCGCGGTTTCGCATCCCGGCTGACCCGTGCGGTCGGTGCACGCATCCGGGCGCGTGGCGAGACACCGTTCCTGCATGCCGTCGCCCATAACGCGACGGCGATCAGTCTGTACGAGACATTGGGATTCACCCTGCGCAAGCGCTCGCTGTTGACGCTGGTGCAGGCACCAACCGGCCGCGAGGCAACGCGCAACTAGCCGCCGAAACCGCTCAGCCTGTCGCAGTAATGCCGGGGGTGGACCGCGCACTCATCGCTCGGGCAGCGGGGGCAGTTCCAGATTCTCGCGGAAGGTGGCACCGACATTAGTCGTTTCCGACGATTCCGCGACGGCGCAATTCGGGCAGAAGTCCATTGGTCACGAAGTCCCGAGTTCGCGAATCGGCCAGCCCACCCAACGAGATGAACATCGAGAACACCTGCGCGGTAACGCTCTTCGACAGCATCGGCCAATTGTTCCGGCGTTCCGGCGGCCGCCCAGTGGCCGGTATCCTTCGCCGCGATGATCAGCTCGCGCAGCGTGCGTCCCGATGCCGCCAACTTGGTGAAGATCTGCACCCTGCCACGGCGGCGGTTCACCGAATTCAGCTCCGGCAGCAGTGATTCCGGGATCGGCCGGTCCAGGGGCAGCTCCGAAAGATCGATACCGCCGCCCAACATATCCGCCAATTGGATTCGCCCCGCATCGAAGTCGGTCGCTTCCGCCGCCTCGCGGACCAACCGGCGCGCCTCCCGCTCTGTCGCCCCATAGGTCGCATGGAACGAACTCATGATCAGCGGTAGTCCTTGTGCGCGACCGAGTTCGGTCGCACGGGCGCGAATCGTCTTGGTATAGGTCACCGCGTCTTCTAGGGTCGGCAACGAGGTGAAGACCACCTCGGCGAACCGCGCGCCGAGTTCTATACCGCCCGCCGATTGACCGGCCTGGAATTGGACCGGGCGGCGCTGCGGCAATGGCGGAATATTGAGCGGACCCCGGACCGTGAAGTATTGCCCCGCATAGTCGATCTGGCGCACCTTGGACGCGTCGAGGACCGCGCCGCCGTGCCCGTCGGGGGTCAGCGCGCCCGGTTCCCAGCTGTCGAAGAGCGCATTGACGACCTCGAGCGATTCGGTCGCGCGCGCATACCGCTCTTCCGGGCTCGGCAGATCCTGATCGCCGTAATTCTCCTCTCCCACCGAGGACGTGACGACATTCCAGGCCGCGCGGCCGTTGCTCACATGGTCGAGCGTTCCGAACAGCCGGGCGAGATTGAAGGGGTGCTGAAAGGTGCTGGTCACCGTGGCGATCAAGCCGACGTGCGAAGTCACCGCGCTCAGCGCGGACAGGAAGATCAGTGGCTCTTGCGCGCCGATCGCGCCCTGCGCGCCGAAGCTCAACAGGTCGGCGGCGAACAGGGCGTCGAACTTATTGTCCTCGGCGATTCTCGCGATCTCGATCGAGGACGCGACCGTCGATTCGCGCGGATCGATCGCGGCCGCATAGACGCTGACCGCGCCGCTGACTCCGGTGACTGTTTTCAACGGCCGACGTCGTACAGAGCTCATTTGCTCGAGACAACCGTATTCCGCTCCCGCAGAACAGGTTTGCGATCAGTTCGAATGCAAGTCCGCCCGCGCGGATTCGGAAAGCGACCTGGTTGTTTTCAGAACCGGCTATCGATCAATTTCGTTTCGGCGATGGCAAATACGGTGTCGCTGATCTTGCCGAGCAGGGCCAGCAGCACAATGGCCAGCAGCATGATGTCGGTGCGGCCGCTGTTCTGGCTATCGATCAGCAGGAATCCGAGTCCCTTCGACGAGGCGATCAGCTCGGCCGCGACCAGGAACAGCCAGCCGTTCGCCAGGCCGAGTCGCAGGCCGTTGACGACAGCCGGTGCCACCGCGGGCAATTGGATCGAGAACAATAGCGTGGCCCGGTGCAGTCCGTACGCCCGGCCGAGTTCGGTCAGGTGTGGATCGACCTGCGACAGAGCCGAAGCGGTCGTCGTATAGATCGGGAAGAACGCACCGATGGCCACCAGCACGATCTTGGGTTCCTCGCCGATGCCGAGCCACAACAGCAGCAGCGGCACCCACGCCAGCGACGGCACCGTGCGGAACAGTCCCACGGTCGGCGCCAGCAGCAGCCGGGCGATATCGAACAGCCCGACCACCGCACCGAGTATCAGTGCGATGAGCGCGCCACTGGCGAATCCGAGCAGCACCCGCTGGATGCTGATGGCCAGATGGCTCCACAGTTCGTCGCGCTGCAACAACTCCCGCAGTGCGGCAAGCACTTCCGCGGGTGGAGCGAGCTGGCTCGACGAATACAGTCCGGCCGAGGTCACCCCTTGCCACAGCAATAGCAGCAGCACAGGCACAACCAGTCCGAGCGCCACCCGATCCCAACGGATCCGGCGCACCACGCGCGGCGGCGCGGTCGGCGTCACCGTCACCGAAGGGCCTGCTGTGCGAATTTCGGCTCGAAGAGCGCGCCGAGTGCGGTCTCGGCGGCTTCCTTCGATCGCACGTCACCGTCGGCCACGATGATCGGCACGATCGGGGTGAGCACCGCCCGCTGGACCTCGCCCGGCACCGGATCGACCTTCAGCACGGTGCGCTCGAGGGTTTCCTTCGCGACATCGAGGGAAGTCTTCGATTCCGTCGCCAACAGCTGCGCGAGTTCGTTCGGATGCTCCAGCGCCCAAACTCGCGCCTGCTCATAGGCATTGACCACGGTCTGGACCCGGTCGGGATGCTGTGCGATGAAATCCGCGCGAGCATTGAGCACGCCATAGGTCTGAAAGTTGGCGTTGCGGTAGAGCAATCGCGAACCCTGCTCCTGACGGGTCTGCGCCATATAGGGGTCCAAACCCGCCCAGGCGTCGACATCGCCGCGTTCGAGTGCGGTCTTGCCGTCGGCGTGCTGCAGGTTGGTCACTTCCACATCCTTGGCGGTGAGACCGGCCGTCTGAAGTGCTTGCAGCAGTGTGAAATAGGCGTCGGTGCCCTTCGTCGCCGCGATCTTCTTACCCTTCAACTCGGCCACCGAGGTGATGGGTGAATTCTTCGCGACGACCAGCGCGGTCCATTCGGGCTTGCTGTAGACCGAGATGCTTTGCAGCGGTGTGCCGTTGGCCTTTGCCAGCAGTGCGGCCGAACCCGCGGTCGAATTCACATCGATCGCATTGGCACGCAGGCTTTCATTGGCCTTGTTGCTGCCAGCGGAGAACACCCAGGTCACCTTGGCGCCGGACTTCTCGAGCAGGTGCTGGTCCCGGATGACCAAACTCAGCGGGTTGTAGTAGGCGTAGTCCAGCCGCAGCTCATCGCCACTGGGACCGGACTTTTCGCCCTCCGCGCAGCCCGAAAGCAACGTCACCACCGTCGCCGCGACGGCTGCCAGGACGATTGTCGGTCGTCTCATCAGAGTGTCTCCTTGACGGTGGCGCGGCGCGGAACGCCGAGTCGTTCCAATAGGTCGAGCCGCAGTGCGGCCAATCGTGGGTCGGTATCATCGCGGGGTCGATCGGCGGATACCTCCAGGGCGGCCCCGATTGTGAAACCCGTTTCACCACTGACTGTTTCGAGTACGACGACGCGGTCGGCCAGGCGCAGCGCCTCGTCCACATCGTGGGTGACGAGTACGACCGTGATGCCCGCGGCGCGCTGCACCTCATCGAGTAGGTCCTGCATCCGCAGCCTGGTCAGCGCATCCAGCGCCGCGAACGGCTCATCGAGCAGCAGCACGCCCGGATGCCGAACCAGCGCACGGGCCAATGCCGTTCGCTGCGCCATACCCCCGGACACCTGCCGCGGCCGATGTCCCTCGAATCCGGCCAAGCCGACGATCTCGAGCCCGCGCCGCACCTCGGCCTCGCCTTCGGTGCGCGAGATCGTCGGCGGCAGACCCAATGCGACATTGCCCGCGAGATCGCGCCACGGCAGTAGCCGCGGCTCCTGGAAAACCACCGCGCAGCGCGGGTCGATGCCGCGCATGGGTCGACCGTCGAGCACGACCTCCCCCTCGGTCGGCTCGTCCAATCCGGCGATGACCCGCAGCAGTGTCGACTTCCCACTGCCGGACGGACCGACCAGCGCGATCACCTCACCCGGCGCGATCTCCAATTCGATATCGCGCAGGACGGTATGGGCGCCGAAACTGCGGCCGAGACCGCGCAATGCGACCCCCGCGGCACGACTGACAGTGGGTGACACGTCGACTACTGAGCGGCCGCGAATCCGGCGCGAAGATCGGCGAGAATATCGTCGATTCCCTCGATGCCGACCGCGAGACGGACCAGGCCCGGGGTGACACCCGCGGCCAACTGCTCTTCCGGAGTCAGCTGGGAATGGGTGGTCGAGGCCGGATGGATCACCAGCGAACGCACATCGCCGATATTGGCGACGTGGCTGTGCAGCGTCAGCGCCTCGACGAAACGCTTACCCGCATCGACCCCACCGGCCAATTCGAAGCCGATCACCGCGCCGACGCCCTTGGGCGCGAGGGTGCGGCCGCGCTCGTACCACGGCGAGGACGGCAGCCCGGCGTAGGACACCGAGGTCACCTCCGGACGCGCCGCGAGGAAGTCGGCCACCGCCTTCGCGTTCTGCACATGCCGTTCGATCCGCAGACTCAGCGTCTCCAGACCCTGGCTGATCAGGAAGGCGTTGAACGGCGAGACGGCCGAGCCGAGATCGCGCAGCAGTTGCACCCTGGCCTTGAGGGCATATGCGGGAGCGCCGAGGTCGGCGTACACCACACCGTGGTAGCTCGGGTCCGGCGTGGTGAAACCAGGGAAGCGGCCGCCGGTCCAATCGAAGGTGCCGCCGTCGACGATCACACCCGCGATGGCCGCACCATGTCCGCCCAGATATTTTGTCGCCGAATGCACCACGATGTCAGCACCGTGGGCGAGCGGCTGGATCAGATACGGCGTCGCGACGGTGTTGTCCAGAATCAGCGGAACGCCTGCGGCATGGGCGATTTCGGCGATGCCGGGAATGTCGAAGATGTGATTCTGCGGATTGGAGATCGTTTCGCCGTACAGCGCCTTGGTATTCGGCCGGATCGCCGCGCGCCACTGGTCCAGATCATCCGGATCGTCGACGAAGCTGACCTCGATGCCCAATTTCGGCAGCGAGTAGCGGAACAGGTTGTAGGTACCGCCGTACAGCCGCGGGCTGGACACGATGTGATCGCCCGCACCGGCGATATTCAGGATCGCGAAAGTCTCCGCCGCCTGACCGGATGCCAGCAGCAGCGCCGCGACACCGCCCTCCAACGCCGCGATGCGCTGCTCCACCGCATCCTGGGTCGGATTCATGATGCGGGTGTAGATGTTGCCCGGTTCGGCGAGACCGAACAGCGCGGCCGCATGCGCGGTATCCCGGAAGGTGTAGGAAGTGGTCTGGTAGATCGGCAGGGCACGGGCATTGGTCGTGCCGTCCGGTACCTGTCCGACGTGGATCTGCTTGGTCTCGAAGCTCCAGTCGGCGCTCGGGTCGGCCTGGGCCTGGTCGCTGGTTGTCACATCAACGAACACT
>NZ_BDAZ01000047.1 GCF_001612725.1 Nocardia anaemiae NBRC 100462
AAGCGACCGGAGCGATGGAGCTGCAGGCGGAATTGACCGCTTCGGGCGCGGCCGTGCAGGTGGTGGCATGCGACGTAGCAGACCGTGACGCATGCGCACGCATGCTGGCCGCAATTCCAGACACCCATCCATTGACGGGCGTGGTGCATGCCGCAGGCGTGCTCGACGACGGCATGGTCGCGGCGCTGACACCGGCGCGACTGCGGAAAGTGCTGGCGCCCAAGGCCGACGGTGGCCTGCACCTGCACGAACTGACCCGCGACCTGGATCTGGCGTGGTTCGTGCTGTTCTCCTCGGTCGCCGGTGTGCTCGGTTCGCCCGGACAGGCGAATTACGCGGCGGCGAATGCCTTTCTGGACGAGCTGGCGGCTCTCCGACAGCAGGCGGGGCTGGCGGCGGTGTCAATCGATTGGGGCCTGTGGGCGGCCGAATCCGGGATGGGCGCCACATTGGACACCGTGAATACCGCGCGGATCGGCCGAGAAGGTCTGGCACCGCTGAGTGTGGAAGCCGGGCTGGCGATGTTCGATGCGGCGGTCCGACAGCCCGCACCGTCGGTCGTGGCGGCCGAGTTCGATCCGGCCGGATCGGTGGATGTGGCCGCGCTGCATCCGATGTTGCGCAGGTTGCTGGGCGGTCGGCCGAGCGCCGCCACCGGCACGGTCGCGGATCAGGGGTTGCGGCTCGCCGGGTTGACGCCCGAGCAGCAGGCCAAGCGGTTGCTGGAACTGGTCCGCTCACAGGTCGCGGCCGTACTCGGGCATCGCGGTCCCGAGCAGGTCGATATCGACGCGAACTTCCGTGAACTCGGCTTCGATTCGCTGACATCGGTCGAACTCCGCAACCGCCTCGCGGCCGCGACCGGGCTCCAGCTTCCGGCGACCACTGTCTTCGATCAGCCGACGCCGACCGCCATCACCGAGTATCTGATGACCCGGCTCGGAAACACCAGCGCCGACGATGCCAGCGAGATCGTGTCGACGCTGGATCGCACCCTGGCTCTGCTGCGTGACCGATCGCTCGACGACGACACCCGAAAGGCGGTCTCGGCCAGACTCATCCGCGCGCTGAACGAACTCGACGGCGCGGTGCAGCGCGACGCGATCTCCGCGGATGCGATCGAGGAGGCGGGCTTCGACGAGATGTTCGAACTCATCGATGAGGAGCTGAAGTGACCGAGCGGAGCGAGGGCACCATCAATACAGCACCAACGGTCGCAGCGGAGCCGAGCGCTAGCGAGGCGCAGCTGTGACCGAGCGGAGCGAGGGCACCATCAGCACGGCACCAACGGTCGCAGCGGAGCCGAGCGCTAGCGAGGCACAGCTGTGACCGATCGCGACGAGAAGACACTTGCCTACCTCAAGCGGCTGACCCTCGAATTGCAGAGCACGAAAAGGCGGCTCAAGCAGTTCGAACAGTTGCACGGCCCGATCGCGATCGTCGGCGTCGGCTGTCGGTTCCCGGGCGGTGTCGGATCGCGGGCGGCGCTGTGGCAGCTGGTTGCCGACGAACGCGACGTCGTCGGCGATTTCCCGACCGACCGCGGCTGGGGCGACCTCTACGACCCGGACCCGGACACGCACGGCAAAACGTACACCCGGGCCGGTGCGTTTCTCTATGACGCTTCGCAATTCGATGCCGAGTTCTTCCGGATCAGCCCGCGCGAGGCGCTGGCGATGGACCCGCAACAGCGGGTCCTGCTCGAGGTCGTCTGGGAGGCGCTCGAGGACGCCGGAATCGACGCGATGTCGTTGCGTGGCAGCGATACCGGCGTCTTCGTCGGTGTCAGCGGCTGCGTGTACGGACTGGGCAATGACGACGACGGGGTCGACGGTTACCGGATCAGCGGAAATCTGCCGAGCATCGTGTCCGGTCGAGTGGCCTACACCTTGGGCTTGGTCGGGCCCGCGGTATCCGTCGACACCGCATGCTCGTCGTCGCTGGTCGCGATCCATCAGGCGTGCGCCGCACTGCGGGCGGCCGAATGTGGCCTGGCACTGGTGGGTGGGGTGACTGTGTTGACGATGCCGACGATGTTCACCGACTTCGGCCGACAGCGGGGGCTCGCACCCGACGGCCGATGTAAGTCGTTCGCCGATTCCGCCGACGGCGTGTCGTGGGGCGAAGGCGCCGGAGTGCTTGTCCTGGAACGACTCTCGGACGCCGAAGCCAACGGGCATCGGGTGCTCGGCGTTATCCGCGGCAGTGCGCTCAACCAGGATGGGGGCAGCAACGGACTGACCGCGCCCAACGGCCCGTCGCAGGAACGCGTGATCCGAGCCGCGCTGGCGAATGCCGGACTGTCGCCGACGGATGTCGACATTGTCGAGGGGCACGGCACCGGAACGACGCTCGGCGATCCGATCGAGGCGCAGGCGCTGCTGGCCACCTATGGCCGCGGCCGGGAGCAGCCGATGTGGCTGGGCTCGGTGAAGTCGAATATCGCGCATTCGCAGGCCGCCGCCGGTATGGCGGGCGTGATCAAGATGGTCGAGGCGATGCGGCATCGGGTGCTGCCACGCACGCTGCATGTGGATGCTCCGTCGTCACAGGTGGATTGGCGCGAAGGCAATATCAGGCTGCTGACCGAAGCACGACCGTGGGAGTCGGTGGACGGTCGGCCGCGGCGTGCGGGGGTGTCCTCGTTCGGGATCAGCGGTACCAACGCGCACGTGATCGTGGAGGAAGCGCCGACGCCCGCGCCCGAACCCGAATCGACCCGGTCGCTGCCGGTGGTGCCGTGGGCGCTGTCCGGTCGGACCACGGGAGCCGTTGCCGCGCAAGTCGATCGGCTGCTCGGGTGGCTGGCCGATAATCCCGAGGCGTCGGCACTCGACGTCGGCGCGGCCCTGGCCCGTCGGGCACGGCTCGAGTACCGCGCGGTCGTGGTCGGCGCCGATCGGACGGAACTGGCCGGGAGGCTGTCTGAAATCGTCTCGGCGCGTGGGCTTTCGGGCGAAACGGTATTCGTCTTCCCCGGGCAGGGTGCGCAGCGGGTCGGGATGGCCGCGGAGCTGTTCGAAACGTTTCCGGTGTTCGCGGACGCGATTCGCGCGATCTGCGACCCCGCATGGCTGTTCGATCCCGGCACCGACCTCGACCGAACGGACCATACCCAGCTCGCACTGTTCGCGGTCGAAACCGCCTTGTTCCGGCTGCTCGAATCCTGGGGCATCAGGCCGGATCTGCTGATCGGGCATTCGATCGGTGAGATCACCGCGGCCCATGTCGCCGAGGTCTTATCGCTCGAGGACGCCGTGGAATTGGTGACCGCGCGCGGTCGGCTCATGGCGGCGCTGCCTGCGGACGGTGCGATGCTGGCCGTGGAAACCGACGAGGTCGGCGCGCTGCCGAGCCGGATTTCGCTGGCGGCGGTGAATGCGCCCGGGTCGGTCGTAGTGTCCGGTCCGGCCGCCGCGATCGACGAACTCGAGTCGCGGTGGGCCGACCGGCGCATGCGGCGACTGCGCGTGTCGCATGCGTTCCATTCCGAGTCGATGGCGCCGATGCTGGCCGAATTCGGCACTGTGCTGCGGAAGTTGACGTTTCGGCCGCCGCGGATACCGATCGCGTCCAACGTCACCGGACGGTTCGAGTCCGAGCTGTTCACCGACCCGGACTATTGGGTGCGGCAGGTTCGGGAGCCGGTTCGATTCGGCGATGGTGTCGCGGCGGCGGTGGCTGCCGGTGGCACCAGGTTCGTGGAGGTCGGGCCGGGCAGTTCGGCCTCGGCGATGGTCGCCGGGACGGTCGATGCCGAAGCCGCGGTGACGGTCGCGCTGCTGCGGCGCGAGCAGTCCGAGGTGCGGTCGGTCATGGCCGGGGTCGCTCGGTTGTTCACCGCGGGTGTCGCGGTGGATTGGCAAGGCGTCTTCGCAGGCACCGGTGCGCGCCGAGTGGACCTGCCGCTGTATGCCTTCGATCGGCAGCGCTATTGGCTGACACCATCGCCGCACGGTGGCTCGGATGCCGGGCTGTCGCATCCGGTTCTGACGGCGGTGCTCGAGGAACCCGACACCGGCGGGGTGCGCCTCACCGGAGAGCTGTCCTCGGCGGCGCAGCCGTGGCTGGCCGATCATCGCGTTCTCGGCAACGTGCTTTATCCGGCAACGGGTTTCGTGGAGCTGGCACTGCGGGCGGGCGCGGCGTGCGGGTGCCCCGTGGTGCGTGATCTGACGCTGCTGACGCCGCTGGCGATTCCGGCGTCGGGTTCGGTCACGGTGCAGGTATCGGTGCGTGTCGATGACGGAACCGGCGAACGGGCATTCGCGGTCTATGCGAACTCCGCTGGCGCCTGGACGTGCCACGCGGAAGGTGTACTCGCGCGGCAACAAGCCGATGCGGACTTCGCGGGATTCGGCGACTGGCCACCTGCCGGGGCGGTCGAGGTCGACGCGACCGGGATCTATGACCGGCTCACCGCCGTGGGACTCGAGTACGGTCCCGCATTTCGCGGGCTGCGTCGGGTATGGCGGCACGGCGAGGTGTGGTTCGCCGAGGCAGTGGCGGATGAAATCAGCTCCGGGGCCGAGCAATTCGCGATGCATCCGGTTTTGCTCGATGCGGTACTGCACACACAGGCGCTGGCACGCGGCACGGACGAATTCGAACCGATGGTGCCGTTCACCTGGGAAGGTGTCGTGGCGCGATCGGTCGCCCGTGGTGCCGTGCGTGCTCGGCTCACCCCCGTGGGGCCGGGCAGCGTGGCGATCGATATCACCGACGATGCGGATGTCCCCGTGCTGTCGGTGCGGTCGTCGACGCTGCGCCGGGCGTCGGTCGATCGGCTCGACCGGACACTGCATATGGTCGACTGGCGACCGGTCGATGCACCCTCGGCCGCTCCGGTGACCTGGGGCGCGTGGGGCGGCGACACGGTGCCCGATGTCGTTGTCGCGGACTTCCGGCGTACCGCGCCAGTGCTGCCGTCCGATGTGCGGTCAGCGACGCTGACCGCCCTGAAGATATTGCAGGAGTACACGAGTGACGATCGGTACGCGCGTGCTCGGCTCCTCGTGGTCACCTCCGGTGCGGTCGCCCTTCCCGGCGAGGGCGTCATCGACCTTGCCGGTGCCGCCGTGTGGGGGCTGGTGCGGTCGGCGCAGGCGGAGCATCCGGGTCGGTTCGTGCTCGCCGATATCGACGTAGAACTCGACAACGAATCTGTCGCGCGAGTGGTCGGCTCGGCAGAACCGCAGATCATAGTGCGCGGCGGTGTGATCCGGGTAGCGCGCCTGGTGCGGATGGCACCGACCGAGTCGATGTCACCTGCGCCACTGACCGATGGGGCGGTGCTGATCACCGGTGGCACCGGAGATCTCGGTACCGCGGTCGCACGGCATCTCGTCGCGAAGCACGGTGTTCGCGACATCGTGCTGGCGAGCCGTCGCGGTGCGGCGACGAGCGTTGCCGACGAACTCCGCGCGGCGGGCGCGCTCGTGCAGGTCGAGCGCTGCGACGTCGCGGATCGGAATGCGGTGCAACGGTTGGTGTCCGGGATCATCGCCGAACGGCCGCTCATCGGCGTGGTCCACGCCGCAGGTGTCCTGGACGACGGCGTCATCACCTCCCTGACGCCGGAGCGAATCGACGCGGTCCTGGCGCCGAAGGTGTCGGGCGCATGGCATCTGCACGAGGCGACCGCGCGGTCGAACCTGTCGATGTTCGTGCTCATATCGTCGGCCGCGGGCGTGCTGGGCGCTCCGGGACAGGGCAACTACGCCGCCGCGAACGCCTATCTCGACGCGCTCGCGGCATACCGCCGGGCAGACGGTGCGGTCGGTGTCGCGATGGCATTCGGACCGTGGGAAAGCGGCATGAGCGGGCGACTCGATGACGCGGCACGCAAACGCCTCGCCCGCAATGGTATTCGTGATCTGCCCCCCGCGGCCGCGCTGGCCGCCTTCGACCTGGCGCTGCACGCGCGGCAGCCGGTCGTCGTGCCCGTCGGCCTGGATCTCGCGGCCGCGGACCCCGGCACCGAGCTACCGTCGATCTTCGCGGCGCTGGCGCCGACACAGCGTCCCATCGCACGCGCGGCGGCCATGTTCGCCGGTCTCTCACCCGCGAAACGCCGTGCGGAGATCCTTCGACTCGTCCGCGCACACACCGCGGCGGTCCTCGGGCATCCGGGCCCGGCGGCGATCGCACCGGATCGGCCGTTCCAGGAGATGGGGTTCGATTCGCTCGCGGCGGTGCAGCTCCGCAACCGGATGCGAGCGGCGACCGGCCTCGACCTTGCCGCCACGGTCGTTTTCGACTATCCGACGCCCGCGGCGATCAGCGAATACCTCGCCGCCGAATTCGCCGGGCGTGCTGATGATCCGGTCGTGGACACCGACGATCGGATCCGTGCGGCGATCGGCGCGATTCCGCTCGACCGGCTCCGCACGGCCGGATTGCTCGACCAGTTGCTCGATTTGGCCGGTGCCGCGACCGTACCGGACGAGGTGGTCGGCAAGCGGGCCGAGCAGATCCGAGATATGGATGAGGAGAGCCTGATCCGCATGGTCCTGGGTGATCCGGACGGTCCGGCATGAGCGGCTCGGATACCCGGTTGGTCGAGGCGCTACGTCGCTCGGTCCTGGAAAACGACGAACTGCGGGCAGCGAATCAGCGGTTGACGGCCGCACTCGCCGAACCCATCGCGATTGTCGGAGCCGCCTGCCGCCTGCCCGGCGGTGTGACCTCGCGCGATCAGCTGTGGGACCTGGTCGCCGACGGCCGCGACGCGATCGGTGCCTTTCCGGTCGACCGCGGCTGGGACCCCGACCTCTATGATCCCGACCCGGACGCGGTAGGTCGGTCCTATGTGCGCGAGGGCGGGTTCCTCTATGACGCGGGCGATTTCGATGCCGGATTTTTCGGCATCAGCCCGCGCGAAGCCCTCGCCGCCGACCCACAGCAGCGGTTGCTGCTCGAGGTTTCATGGGAGGCGCTCGAGGACGCGCGGCTCGATCCGACCTCGTTGCGAGGCAGCGACACCGGTGTTTTCGCGGGTGTGATGTACCACGACTACGGGCAGATGAACCAGCTCGGCTCGATCGTCTCGGGCCGAGTCGCCTACGCGCTGGGCCTCACCGGTCCGGCAGTCACCGTCGACACCGCCTGCTCCTCGTCGCTGGTGGCACTGCACCAGGCGGTGGCGGCGTTGCGGGCAGGTGAGTGCGGTCTTGCTCTGGTCGGTGGTGTGTCGGTCATGGCGACGCCAGGTGTCTTCGTCGAAATGTCGCGGCAGCGCGGGCTTTCGCCGGACGGCCGCTGCAAGTCCTACGCCGCCTCGGCCGACGGGGTCGGCTGGTCCGAAGGCGCGGCAATGGTTGTAGTCGAACGGCTTTCGAGTGCCCGACGCAACGGCAGGCGCATCCTGGCGCTCGTGCGCGGGTCGGCGGTGAATCAGGACGGCACCAGCAACGGGCTGACCGCACCGAACGGACCAGCGCAGGAACGGGTGATCCGCGCCGCGCTGGCCAATGCCGGGCTGGGCGCCGACGATATCGACCTCGTCGAGGGCCATGGCACCGGAACGACGCTCGGTGACCCGATCGAAGCGCGCGCGCTCGTCGCCACGTACGGCAGGAAGCGGGATCGGCCGATCTGGCTGGGCTCGATCAAGTCGAACGTCGGCCACACGCAAGCCGCCGCGGGCGTCACCGGCGTGATCAAGATGGCGATGGCCATGCGGCACCATTCGATGCCTTCGACACTGCACGTCGATGCGCCGAGCCCGCACGTCGACTGGTCCGCCGGAACCGTGCGGCTGCTCACCGAATCGCAGCCGTGGCCGAAGGGGGAGGAGCCGCGCCGTGCCGCGGTGTCGTCGTTCGGCATCAGCGGCACCAATGCCCATGTGATCCTGGAAGAGCCACCGGCCGAGCCGGTCCCGGCCCGCCAGGGGCCGCCACCGCCGGTCGTGCCGTGGGTGATCTCCGGGCGGACCGCGGCAGCGCTGGCCGCGCAGGCGGACCGGATTCGCGACCGGGTGGTGGCCACACCGGAGCTCACTCCGGCCGATATCGGTGTGTCCCTCGCGGACCGCGCTCGGCTCGAGCACCGGGCCGTCGCGGTGGGCACCAGCCGCGCGCAATTGCTTACGGCGCTCGCGGATCCGATAGCGGGACAAGCGATATCGGGGAAGACGGCATTCGCTTTCCCGGGCCAGGGCGCACAGCGGCTGGGCATGGGACGCGGGCTGCACGAGGCGTTCCCGGTATTCCGCACGGTGTTCGACAATGCGGTCGCTGCCGTCGAACAGCACCTGTCCGCCGAGTTGCGGCCCGTGCTCTGGGGTGCGGACGAACCGGCGCTGACGCAGACGATGTTCGCGCAGAACGGCTTGTTCGCCATCGAGGTCGCGCTGGCCGCGCTGCTCGAATCGTGGGGCGTGGTGCCGGATCTCGTCCTCGGTCATTCGGTCGGCGAGATTGCCGCCGCGCACGTTGCCGGGGTGCTGTCACTGGAAGATGCCGCGCGGGTCGTCGCCGCGCGCGGCAGACTGATGCGGGCACTGCCCACCGGCGGCGCGATGCTCGCCGTCGCGGCGAGCGCGAGCGAAGTGCTGTCGCTGCTGCCGAGCGGTGTCGAGATCGCCGCGGTGAACGGACCAGCCGCCGTTGTGCTCTCCGGCGATGCCGACCGATTGGCGACGACAGCGGCGGAATGCGCCCGTCGCGACTGGAAGACCAGCAGGCTCGCGGTCTCCCATGCCTTCCACTCGGCAGCCATGGATCCGATTCTCGACGAGTTCACCGCCGTCATCGCGGACATCGCTGTCGGTCCACGACGGTTGCCGGTCGTATCGACCATGACCGGCGATTTCGCGCCCGAGGATTTTGGTACTCCGCGATACTGGCGACGGCAGTTGCGACAACCAGTGCTGTTCGCGGACAGTGTCGCCACCGCGGCCGCCGACGGCGCGGTACGGTTCGTGGAGGTGGGCCCGGGGGCCGCATTGACCGCGATGATCGCCGCCGCGGATATCGAGGCCGTCTCGGTGCCGCTGCTGCGCGGCGACGGCGACGAGATCGAATCGCTGCTAACCGGGCTCGGCCGCTTCGACGTCATCGGTGGTGCGGTGGACTGGACCCGCTATTTCGCGGGTACCGACGCGCGCCGCGTCGACCTGCCGTTGTATCCGTTCCAGCGGCAACGCTTCTGGGCGGTGCCCACGGGTGGCGACGTGACGGGCGCCGGTCTCGAGTCTTCCGGACACCCGTTGGTCGGCGCGGTCGTGGAATCGCCCGCCTCCGGTGGCGTCGTACTGACCGGACGGCTCTCGCTGCAATCGCAGCCGTGGCTGGCCGAGCACCGCATCTTCGGCCGCGCATTGCTGCCCGGTGCCGGATTCGTCGAACTGATGGTGCGCGCCGGTGACGAAGTCGATTGTTCCGTGGTGCAGGACATGACGATTCGGGCACCGCTGCCGATTCCGGAGACGGGCGGGGTCGCGCTGCAGGTCGTCGTCGACGGCGCGGACACCGACGGGCATCGCGCGATCGCGGTCTACTCGCGAGCCGACCGAGTGCGGGACTGGACGCTGCATGCCGAAGGAACACTGGTGCATTCGACGGCGGGGTCGGTGCCGCGCCCGTCGGCTTGGCCGCCGGAGGGGGCGACGGCTCTCGATGTCACCGCCGGTTACCACCATCTGGCCGAGCGCGGGTACGGCTACGGTCCTGCCTTCCGCGGGGTGCGACGGCTGTGGCGATCCGGCGACGAGATCTGTGCCGAGGTCGTGCTCCCCTCCGCCGCCGGTGATCCCGAAGGGTTCGGTATCCATCCCGCACTGCTGGACGCGGTACTGCACGCGGGCTTGCTCGCGGTGCGCGGTGAGGTGACCGCACTGCCGTTCGCCTGGCAAGATGTCGCCTTGCACGCGGTCCGGCCGAGCGCGGTCCGGGTCCGCATCAATCCGACCGGTGGCGAGGGTGTCTCGGTCCTTGTCACCGACGAGGCCGGGCGTCCGGTGTTGTCCGCGAGCCGGATCCTCGCGCGCCCCGTCTCGGTTGACCAGCTGAACAGCGAAGCGCCAGAGCATGATTCGCTGTTCCGAATCGAATGGGTTCCGGTCGATGCGGGAATCGACGAGGGCACCGTGTGGCAGCCGTGGGAAGAGGCCGCGACATCCGACCACGTCGCCACGGTGGTCGTCGCTCGTTGCGGAGGCGGATCAGGCGCGGTGCCGGGGCAGGTCCGCGCGACGGTCGGGCGGATGCTCGCTGTCCTGCAGGCGTTTCTGAGCGAGGAAAGATTCGCTGACAGCCGCCTGTTGGTGCTGACCGACGGCGCGGTGGCATTGCCCGGCGAGGACGTCGCGGATCTCGCGGCTGCGGCTGCTTGGGGCTTGATCCGCTCGGCACAGGCCGAGCAACCGGGCCGGATCGTGCTCGCCGACGTCGACAGCGACGTGCCGGTCGGCGCGCTGGTCGCCACGGGCGAACCCGAAATCGCTGTCCGCGCAGGGCGATACCTCATGCCTCGGCTCGTCTCAGTCGGTGGTCGGAAAACAACGGGTCCGGACCTGGCGGCTGGCAGCGTGCTGGTCACTGGCGGCACCGGCGCACTCGGCGCACAGGTCGCCGAGCATCTGGTGCGCGAGCACGGTGCGCGACGCCTGCTGCTCGTCGGCCGTCGCGGTGCCGCGGCGCCCGGCGCCGACGACCTGCTGGCCCGTTTGCGCGCACTCGGCGCCGAAGCGGATATCGTCGCATGCGATATCGCGAATCGAGATGCGGTGAGCGCGTTGCTTTCCGGCATTCCCGCGACCCGGCCGCTGGTCGGTGTGGTGCATACGGCGGGTGTGCTCGACGACGGAGTCGTCGGCTCGCTCACCGACGAGCGACTCGACACGGTGTTCGCGGCGAAGGTCGATGGCGCCTGGCACCTGCACGAGCTGACCAAGGACGCGAATCTCGAGCTGTTCGTGCTCTTCTCGTCGGTCGGCGGGCTGATCCTGCCGATCGGACAGGGCGGCTACGCGGCGGCCAACGTATTCCTCGACGCGCTCGCCGCGCATCGGCGGGCCGCCGGACTGCCCGCGACGTCGATGGCGTGGGGCCCATGGGAAGGCGCGCGAATGGGGTTGGCGCTCACCGACCTACAATTGCAGCGCATCCGCCGCAGCGGCATCCTGCCGCTGACGCCCGAGACCGCGATGCGGCTATTCGACGCGGCGGTCACCGGATCCGATCCCATGGTGCTGCCCGCACATATCGACCGGTCGGCGCTGCGCCGCAGCACCGGGGAGTTGCCCGCGCTGCTGCGCGGGCTGGCGCCCGCCGCGGCCCGGCGGCGGGCAGAATCCGATCACGCGTCCCCGGACGTGCGCGCGAAACTTGCCGCGCTGGCGAGCAGTGCGCGCCGCGACTACTTGAGCGAGCTGATGCGTGGAATGGTCGCCGACGTACTCGGGCACGGCGCAGCGTCGGATATCGATCCCGACACGGCGTTCAGCGAGCTGGGTTTCGACTCACTGGCCGCCATCGAACTCAGGAACAAGCTCAGAGCCGCCACGGGCCTCAATGCGGGCGTCGCGGTGGTATTCGACTACCCGACGGTCACCAAACTGTCCGGATGGCTGGCGCAGAGCCTGGGATTCGGCGACGAGCCGCGCGAGGACCGCTCGACCGACGCCGATATCCGCCGCAGGCTCGCGACGATTCCCATTGCCACGCTGCGCAGCAGCGGCATCCTCGACGCATTGCTGCGGCTGACGACGCCGAGCGAATCGGCCGAAGCCGATTCCGGTGACGAGCCCTCGATCGACGATATGGATTCCGACGAGCTGATCCGCCACGTCCTCACTTCGCAGCAACGACCGGACCGGGAGCAATCATGACCTCGACCGACGAATTGCTGAACGCGCTGCGCGTCGCCGCCAAGGAGAACGCGCACCTGCAGAAGGAGATCGCGGCGCTGCGCCGCCGTGACGCCGAGCCGATCGCCATCGTCGGCATGGGCTGTCGCTATCCCGGCGAGGTGAATTCCCGCGCGGCGCTTTGGGAGCTGGTCGCGACGAAACGCGACGTCGTCGACGGGTTCCCCCGAGACCGAGGCTGGCGTCCGGATCTGCACGACCCGACCGGCGGTGCGGGTCGGTCGTTCACCCGATCGGGCGGATTCCTTTACGACGCAGGTGATTTCGATGCCGGTTTCTTCGGGATCGGGCCGCGCGAGGCCGAGGCGATGGACCCGCAACAGCGAATCGTGCTCGAGGTGGCCTGGGAGGCGCTCGAGGACGCGGGGATCGACCCGATGTCGTTGCGGGGCAGCGACTCCGGGGTGTTCACCGGTGTCATGCATCATGACTACGCCGGTGTCGGTGGCGCCGGATCACTCGTATCGGGCCGCCTCGCCTATGTTCTCGGCCTCGAAGGACCGGCGGTATCGGTGGATACGGCGTGCTCGTCGTCATTGGTCGCGATCCATCAGGCGTGTGTGGCGCTGCGGCGGGGTGAGTGCGCGGTCGCGCTGGCCGGGGGTGTGACGGTGATGGCGACGCCGTGGCTCTTCATCGAATTCACCAGGCAGCGAGCGCTTTCCGCGGATGGTCGGTGTAAGTCGTATGCGGAGTCGGCTGATGGTGTGGGTTGGAGTGAGGGGGCGGGGGTGCTCGTGTTGGAGCGTCTTTCGGATGCCCTTGCCAATGGTCATCGGGTTCTCGGTGTGGTTCGTGGGAGTGCGGTGAATCAGGATGGTGCGTCGAATGGTTTGACGGCGCCGAATGGTCCGTCGCAGGAGCGGGTGATTCGGGCGGCATTGGCGAGTGCGGGGCTGACGGCTGGCGATGTGGATGTCGTCGAGGGGCACGGGACCGGTACGACACTGGGTGATCCGATCGAGGCGCAGGCGTTGTTGGCCACATACGGGCGGGATCGGAATCGTCCGGTCTGGTTGGGGTCGATCAAATCGAACATGGGTCATAGTCAGGCGGCCGCAGGGGTCGCGGGTGTGATCAAGATGGTGGAGGCGATGCGGCGTGGGGTGATGCCTGCGACCTTGCATGTGGATGCGCCGAGTTCGCATGTGGATTGGGACTCTGGTGGGGTGGCGTTGCTGACCGAGGCTCGTGCGTGGGAGTCGGTGGGGCGGCCACGGCGGGCTGCGGTGTCGTCGTTCGGGATCAGTGGAACGAATGCGCATGTGATCGTGGAGGAAGCTCCGGTCGAGTCGGCGGCGCAGGCGGGAACTCGGCGGGCGACGCAGGCGGGGACCGAATCGGCGCAGCTGGCACCGAGGACGGAGTCGCTGCTGCAAGCGGGGACCTGGGGGGCGCCGCCGCAAGTGGATACTGGATCGCCGCTGCGGGCTGGGCTCGGGTCGGCGGTGGTGCCGTGGCTGATCTCTGGTCGTTCGGCTGAAGCTGTTGTGGCACAAGCGGATCGACTGTCCGGGTTGGGGGCAGAGTCGGTTTTGGATGTGGGGTTTTCGTTGGCGACGACGCGGGCGCATTTGCCGTGGCGCGCGGTGGTGCTGGATCGGTCGGAGTTGGGTGCTGTTGTGCCGCGCCGGGTAGTTGCTGGAAAGACGGTGTTCGTGTTCACGGGGCAGGGTGCGCAGTACGCGGGGATGGGACGTGAACTGTTCGAGGCATTCCCGGTGTTCGCGGAATCAGTTCGCCAGGTGTGTGATCCGGCTTGGTTATTCGATTCCGACACCGACCTGGACCGTACCGACAACACACAGTTGGGTGTGTTCGCCATAGAGGTCGCACTGACGAGGCTGCTCGAATCCTGGGGCGTCGTACCGGATTTGGTGATCGGGCATTCGGTCGGTGAGATCAGCGCCGCATATGTGGCGGGTGTGCTGTCGCTCGAGGATGCGGTGCTTTTGGTGGGTGCCCGTGGCCGGTTGATGGCGGGGCTCCCAGCGGGCGGAGCGATGCTGGCAGTCGAGATAGATGTATCCGAGAACATCGATAAAGTTGACCCCGTCGGCGAGAGTGGCGTGCTCGTTGACCTGCCGGATGCGGTTTCGGTCGCGGCGATCAACGCTCCAGGGTCGGTCGTGGTGTCGGGCCCGGAGGCGGGCATCGCCGAACTCGAAAAACGCTGGGCCAATCGGCGCACCCGTCGGCTGACGGTCAGTCACGCGTTCCACTCGGTGTTGATGGAACCCATGCTCGATGAATTCCGCCGTGTGATGGCGGATTTGACACTCCAATCGCCGCAAATTCCGATCGCATCGAATCTGACCGGTGCGGTGGAGTCGGACCTGCTGATGGATCCGAGGTACTGGGTGCGCCAAGTGCGTGAGCCGGTCCGCTTCGCCGACGGCATCAGCACGCTTCGGCAGGCGGGCGGCACCCGATTCGTCGAAATCGGACCGGATGCCGTACTCGCAGGGCTTATCGATGCCGAGGCGGTGGTCGCGACTCAGCGTCGCGGGCGTGATCAGGTCGAAACCCTTGTCCGCGCGGTCGCCGAAGCGCATTGCGCCGGTGTCGATGTCGATTGGGTCGAGTTCTATGCCGGGACGGGTGCGCGGCGGGTGGATTTGCCGACGTATGCGTTTCAGCGGCAACGCTATTGGCTCTCACCGACGGCGCCTGTGGCTGATGCCGCCGGGTTCGGGCAGGAATGTGTCGATCATCCATTGCTGTCGACGGTGGTGTCGTTGGTCGGGTCCGGTGGGTGTGTTGTGACCGGTCGGTTGTCGGTGGTGTCGCAGCCTTGGCTGGCTGATCATGTCGTGTTCGGTTCGGTACTGCTGCCCGGTACGGGTCTGGTGGAGTTGGTGTCGGTGGCGGGGCGGTTGGTGGATTGTCCTCGCATCGAGGAGTTGGTGCTCGAATCGCCGCTGGTCTTCGATGCGGGGGTGGGGATGGCCATCCAGCTCGAAATCGCCGCACCGGATGAGCGCGGTCACTGCGCGGTGGTCGTCTACGCCAGGCCCGATAGCGACCATGAACCGTCATCCTGGAACCGCCACGCCACCGGTTCGGTTGCACCTGCCGGTTCCGTGCGCCCTGCGTTGCCGCAAGCACAGTGGGCTCCGGCCGATGCGGTGCCGGTGCCGGTGGCCGATCTCTACGCCGCACTGGCCGACCTCGGATATGAGTACGGCCCCGCCTTTCGGAACGTCCAGGCCGCCTGGCAGCGCGGCGACGAGATCTACGTCGAGATCGAGGCGCCATCGGCAGAGCTCGAAACAGGCGGTTGGGTTCACCCGGCGCTGCTGGATGCGGCATTCCACGTTGCGATTGCCGCCGCGGGCGATCTCCTCGAACCGGGAAAGGTGCTGCTGCCGTTTGCCTTCCATGGCGTATCGGTTGCCCGCACCGGCGCGTCACGGCTGCGGGTGCGGCTACGGCGCGACGGCGATCATCTGGCCGCGACTGTGACCGACGGCGTCGGGCAGCCACTCGCGACGATCGAATCGGTGCGTGTGGCCGCGGTATCGCGAAAACAGTTGGCGGCCTTGGGGAATCGCGACGCGCTGTTCGCTGTGGCATGGCATCCGGTAACGGCCGTGGCCACGCTGTCGGGATCGGTGTGGGGCATCGGCGATCCGTCCCAGGATCTCGGAGTGGCGGTGCAATGGTTCGCCGACGTCGCGAGCGTGGCCGCCGCGATGCCGGATACATCTGGTCCCCTCGCCGTCATACTGCCGTGCCGCAAGGGCGTCGGCGCGGTCGCGGCACGGGACATTGCGGTGGCGACGATGCAGGTGTTGCAGGAATGGGTGCGGCACGCCGAGTTGGCGTCGATCCCGTTGGTGCTCGTCACCGAGGGCGCGGTCGCGACCGGTGCCGCCGACACGCTGCCCGGTATCGCTCAGGCAGCGGTGTGGGGCCTGTTGCGAAGCGCGCAGCTGGAATATCCAGGTCGGTTCGCAATCGTCGACATCGACGGTACCGGCGCCGAAAACGTCTGGCCGATCGCGATGTCGGGTACGGAATGGCAACTGGCGGTACGGAACGGACGAGTCCTGTCGCCGCGCCTACTGCCCGCCGATATCGAGCCGGATTCGGGCGTGCGGTGGGACCCCGACGGAACAGTGTTGATCACCGGCGGTGGCGGCGCGCTCGGCCTCGCGGTGGCACGTCACCTGGTGCGCCAGCACGGCATGCGGCATCTGGTGCTGGCGAGCAGGCGCGGCAATGCGACCGAGAGTGCGGGACAGGTGACGGCCGAATTGGCCGAATATGGAGCACACGTCCGATGGGTGGCGTGCGACGTGACGGACCGGTCGTCGATCGCACAGACCATCGCGAATATCGATGCGGCACATCCATTGACCGCTGTCGTGCACGCGGCGGGCATCCTCGACGACGGCGTGCTCGCGACGCTGACGCCGGACCGAATCGAGCAGGTGCTGGCACCGAAGGTGGATGGCGCCTGGCATCTGCACGAACTGACGCGTGACCTCGAGCTGGCCGGGTTTGTGCTGTTCTCGTCGGTGGCGGGCACGATCGGGGCGCCGGGACAGGCGAATTACGCCGCGGCGAACGCGTTTTTGGATGCGCTCGCCGAATACCGACGGGCGCGCGGTCTCCCGGGGTGTTCGGTCGCTTGGGGACTGTGGGACCTGACCGAGGGGATGGCTGGCAGCCTCGACAAGACCGGTCGGGAACGGCTGCGCCGCGGCGGGCTGGCCGCGATGACGCCATCGGAGGCACTGTCGCTCTGGGATGCGACGATGACCGATGGCCGCGCGGCGATCGTGGCGGCACGATTCGACCGGCCCGGCATGCAATCCCAGGCAGCGGCGCTGGGGGCGGTGCCGCCGATATTGCGCGGGCTCGTCCGTGTGCCCGCACCGCCGAGTCTCGACGGCGCCCCGAGCGCGCAGGCCGCGGCGCGGCTCGCCGAACGGCTCTCCGGGCTGTCCGGCGATGAGCGGCAGCGCTTGCTGTCGGATCTGGTGTGCACGCAGGTGGCGGCGGTGCTCGGCCATCCGGGCCCGGACGCGGTCGATCCCGAATTGTCTTTCCAGGAGCTCGGATTCGACTCACTGGCCGCGGTCGAATTGCGCAACCGACTCGCCCATGCGTCCGGCCGCACCCTACCCGCGACCGCGGCGTTCGATTACCCGACCCCGACGACCCTCGCGGCGCACCTCGCAGCGGAGCTGTCGACCGAACACACCGAGCATTCCTTCGAGCAAGCGCTCGAAGCCCTCGCCAGCCGGTTCGACACCATGCCGATAACCACCGAAGACCGGCGCCGGTCCGCGAAACGCCTGCGCCGGTTGCTCGCCGACCTCGAGGACGGAGGATCCGAACCGATCGGTGACCGTGACGACGACATCCGAAGCGCGTCCGAGGACGAGCTTTTCGAACTGCTCGACGGCGAACTCGGCTAGCGCCGCCCCGAAAAGGAAGCCATGGACAACGACAAGTACCTCGACTACCTGAGGCGCTCCGGGCTGGAGTTGCGCAATCTGCGGCGTCGACTCCAAGAGGTCGAGGAGCAGGGCCGCGAGCCGGTGGCGATCGTCGGTGTGGGCTGCCGCTTTCCCGGCGGCGTCGAGTCGCGCGCAGCGTTGTGGGAGCTGGTGGCCGAAGGTCGCGACGTCATCGGCGAATTCCCGCGCGATCGAGGCTGGGATGTCGACGGACTGTTCGACCCGGATCCCGAGGTGCGCGGCAAGTCCTACACCCGCGCCGGTGGATTCCTCTACGACGCCGGTGATTTCGATGCCGGGTTCTTCGGGATCGGGCCGCGTGAGGCGCTGGCGATGGATCCGCAACAACGGTTGCTGCTGGAGGTCGCCTGGGAGGCGCTCGAGGACGCCCGCATCGATCCGATCTCGTTGCGGGGCAGCGATACCGGGGTGTTCGCCGGGGTCATGTACCACGACTACGTATTCGCCGCCGCTACCAGCGACCGCAGCGCTGAGCTGGAGGGTTACCTGAGCGCGGGTGGCGGTGGCAGCGTGGTGTCCGGGCGTATCGCCTATTCCCTCGGCTTGGTCGGACCGGCGATCTCGGTGGACACGGCATGTTCGTCGTCACTGGTGACCCTGCATCAGGCATGCACAGCCCTGCGCATGGGGGAATGCGGGCTGGCATTGGCCGGTGGCGTGACCGTGCTGGCGACACCGGCGATGTTCCTGGAGTTTTCGCGTCAGCGTGGTCTGGCGCCGGACGGTCGATGTAAGTCGTTCGCGGATGCGGCCGATGGCGTGTCCTGGGGTGAAGGCGTCGGCATGTTGGTCCTGGAGCGGTTGTCCGATGCTCGGGCCAACGGTCATCGGATTCTCGGTGTGGTTCGTGGGAGTGCGGTGAATCAGGATGGTGCGTCGAATGGTTTGACGGCGCCGAATGGTCCGTCGCAGGAGCGGGTGATTCGGTCGGCGCTGGCGAATGCGGGGCTGACGGCTGGCGATGTGGATGTCGTCGAGGGGCATGGCACCGGTACCGCGTTGGGTGATCCGATCGAGGCGCAGGCGTTGTTGGCCACGTACGGGCGGGATCGCAGCGAGCCGGTGTGGTTGGGGTCGATCAAGTCGAATATGGGGCACACTCAGGCGGCCGCGGGGGTTGCCGGGGTGATCAAGATGATCGAGGCCATGCGGCACGAGACGATGCCTGCGACGTTGCACGTGGATGCGCCGAGCTCGCACGTGGATTGGGACTCTGGTGGTGTGGCGTTGTTGACCGAGGCTCGTGCGTGGGAGTCGGTGGGGCGGCCGCGGCGGGCTGGGGTGTCGTCGTTCGGGATCAGTGGGACGAATGCGCATGTGATCGTGGAGGAAGCTCCGGTGGAATCGGCATCGCCGGAAGCTGGAGACGGATTGCCGTCGCCGGAAACTGGGGCCGAGTCGGCGTCGCGCAATGTTGGGCTCGGATTGGCGGTGGTGCCGTGGTTGATTTCTGGTCGGTCGGCTGAAGCTGTTGTGGCACAAGCAAATCGACTATCGGGGCTGGGCGAGATCTCGGCGTTGGATGTCGGGTTTTCGTTGGCGACGACGCGGGCACATTTGCCGTGGCGCGCGGCAGTCTTGGATCGGTCGGAGTTGGGTGCTGTGACACCGCGACGAGTAGTCGGCGGTAAAACGGTGTTCGTGTTCCCAGGGCAGGGTGCGCAGTACGCGGGGATGGGGCGCGAGTTGTTCGACACCTTCCCGGTGTTCGCGGAGGCGGTACGTGAGATTTGCGATCCGGGGTGGCTTTTCGCATCCGACACCGACCTGGATCGGACCGACAACACACAGTTGAGCATCTTCGCTATCGAGGTTGCGTTGACGAGGTTGCTCGAATCGTGGGGGGTGGTACCTGATTTGGTGGTCGGGCATTCGATTGGTGAGATCACCGCGGCACACGTGGCGGGGGTGTTGTCGCTGGAGGATGCGGTGCGTTTGGTGACTGCTCGTGGTCGTTTGATGGCGGGGCTCCCTGCGGGTGGGGCGATGCTGGCAGTCGAGATCGATGCGGTCGAGAGCGAAGTCGGCGAGATCGGCGTGGACGGTGACCTGCCGGATGGTGTTTCGGTGGCGGCGATCAACGCTCCAGGTTCGGTGGTGGTATCAGGCCCGGAGGCGGGCATCGCCGAACTCGAGTCACGCTGGGCAGACCGCCGCACCCGCCGACTAACCGTGAGTCACGCATTCCACTCGGTATTGATGGAGCCCATGCTCGACGAGTTCGCCGCGGTATGTGCGGAATTCCGGTGGCAGCCGCCCCGTATCCCGATCGCGTCGAATGTGACCGGCCAGCTCGAGTCGGACCTGATGGCCGACCCGGGATATTGGGTGCGACACGTCCGCGAACCGGTCCGGTTCGCCGACGGCATCGCCGCGCTCCGGCAGGCCGGTGGCACCCGGTTCCTCGAGGTAGGTCCGGATGCGGTTTTCTCAGCCGCTGTCGATGGATTGGCCGCCCAGCGGCGTGGCCGCGCGCAGGTCGCGACACTTGTGCGCTTTGTGGCGGATGCGCACTGCCACGGCGTCGATGTCGACTGGGCGAAGTTCTATGCCGGAACCGGTGCCAGAGAGATCGACTTGCCGACCTATGCCTTTCAGCGGCAACGCTATTGGCTGTCACCGGCGACTACCGTCGGCAATGTCGGGGGGCTCGGGCTGGAACGTGTCGATCATCCGCTGTTGTCGGCAACGGTGTCGCTGGCTGGGTCCGGCGAACGTGTGGTGACCGGTCGGTTGTCGGTGACGTCGCAGCCGTGGCTGGCTGATCATGTCGTGTTCGGTTCGGTACTGCTGCCTGGTACGGGTCTGGTGGAGTTGGTGTCGGCGGCGGGGCGGTTGGTGGATTGTCCTCGCATCGAGGAGTTGGTGCTCGAATCGCCGCTGGTCTTCGACACCGGGGTGGCGGTAGCCGTCCAGCTCGAGATCACCGCGCCGGACGAGCGCGGCCACTGCGCCGTCGTAGTCCATTCGAAGCCCGATATCGACGGCGAACCGACCTCCTGGATCCGGCACGCCGTCGGCTCCATCGCACCGGCTGATCCCGGGGGAATGCCACTGCCGGAAGCACCGTGGCCTCCGACCGATGCGGAACCGGTGCCCATCGCGGATCTCTACGCCGAGCTGGCCGACCTCGGATACGAATACGGTCCCGCCTTCCAGGGCGTCCGAGCCGCATGGCACCGCGACGACGAGATCATGCTCGAAGTCGCGCTGCCGTCAGGGAGCGATGCGTCGGGGTTCGGCATCCATCCCGCGTTGTTCGACGCGGCCTTCCATGTCGCGATCGCAAGCGCCGGGGATCGAATTCAGCCGGGAAAGGTGTTGCTGCCGTTCGCATTCCGGAATGTCCAAGCGCACCGCCCCGGTCAGTCGGCGGCGCGCGTGACCATGCGCGTCGGCGCGGAAGGCATGCGTGAGCTGACCGCCACCGACGAGCACAACCGCCTCGTGTGGACGATGGGCGCGCTCGACTCTCGCCCCGCGGACGCCGGTGCGCTGCGCTCGGCCGGTGCCGCCGACATCCTGTTGACGCCCACCTGGGAGCCGATATCGCTTCCGGCGGAAACCGATCGGCCGACACCGGTGGTCGCGCTCCTCGGTGACGCGGTTGTCGACGGGACCGTCGAGGTGCGGGGCAAGTATGCCGATCTCGACGAGCTCGTGGCCGCGGTCGACAGCGGCGCGGTATGGCCACCTGTGGTGGTTTGCTCCGCGCCGCGCGCTGGCACCGGCACTGATCCCGCTGCGGTGCGCGCGGGCGTCGCGTCGATGCTGCGACTTCTACAGACCTGGCTGACCGAACCCCGCACGGCGAGTTCGCGATTGGTCGTGACAAGCCGCTTCGCGGCGGCCGTCGACGATACGGAACCGGCCGATCTCGTCGGCGCGGCGGTGTCGGGTCTGCTTCGCAGCGCGCAGGCCGAGCATCCGGGCAGGTTCCTGAGCGTCGACCTGACCGGGCCCGAACCTGTCGCGTGGCCCGCGCTGCTCGCGACCGTCGAGCCACGGCTCGCGGTGCGCGGCGAGACGGTTTATGCCCAGCGGTTGACCAAGACCGCGACGCGTGACGCTCCGATATCGTTCGGCGACGGCGCGGTTCTGGTCACCGGCGGTACCGGCGGGTTGGGTGCGGTCCTGGCCCGGCATCTCGTCGCCGAGCACGGCGTGCGGAGCTTGGTGCTGGTTTCGCGTCGGGGGCCAGCCGCCGACGGTGTGGCCGACCTGCGGACCGAACTCGAAAACCGCGGTGCCACTGTCGATATCGTCGCGGCCGACGTTGCCGACCGAGCGGCCGTCCAGGCGTTGATCGGATCGATACCTCGGCTGACCGCGGTCGTACATGCCGCGGGTGTGCTGGCCGACGCCACGATCGAATCGCTCACCGCCGATCAGCTCGACCGGGTCATGCGGCCCAAAGTGGATGCGGCGCTGCACCTGCAGGAGGCGACCAGGGACTGCGCGTTGTCGGCGTTCGTTCTGTTCTCGTCCGCGGCACCGCTGCTCGGCGGCGCGGGGCAGGGTAATTACGCGGCGGCGAACGCGGTGCTCGACGAACTCGCGCGCAGCCGCCGGGCACAAGGGCTGCCGGGCATTTCGCTCGCTTGGGGGCTGTGGGACCGAACCGCGGGTATGGCCGGTGCGGCCGACGCGGCGACATTCACGCGGGTCGCCAGGGTGATCCGGGATCGGCTGGGACTGCACGCCATGTCGGTTCCCGAGGGGCTGGCTTTGTTCGACGCCGCCATCGCGACCGGCGAGCCGGTGGTCGCGCCGGTGAAGCTAGATTTCCCCGGACTGCGCGCGAGCGCGCGTGCGGGTCGGTTGCATTCCATGCTGCACCGGCTGATCAACGTATCCTCGACTGCGGACGATCCTTTGAGAAAGTCTTCGCTCACAAAGGATTTGGTGCCGCTCAACGCCGAGCAGCGGCACGCGTATGTCCTCGACCTGGTGCGATCGCGGACCGCCACGGCTCTCGGCCATCCCGGTCCCGAGGCGGTCGATCCGGAATTGTCGTTCCAGGATCTCGGGTTCGACTCGCTGGCAGGTATAGAACTGCGCAACAGCCTGGCCCACGCCACCGGGATCACATTGTCCGCCACAGTCGTCTTCGATTACCCGACACCGGCCGCGATCGCGACGTATCTGCTGGATCAGCTGGTCGTGGAACCGAACAGCGGTGATGTCACCGTGAGCGATGACGAGCTCCGGCGGGCGCTGCGGACGGTTCCGCTCGATCGGATCCGCAGGGCCGGGCTCGCTGATCTCATCGCCGAACTTGCTGCCGACACCGCGGCGTCCGCCGAGACCGCCGACCACGAGCCGCAGGCCGAAGCCGACGCGATCGCCGATATGGACGCCGCTCAGTTGATCGAACTCGCCTCCCGATACGGAAGCTGACCGTGATGAACGCACAGGATCCGCTTGTCGAAGCGCTCAGGAAGTCGATCACCGAAGCCGAACGGCTCCGCGCCGAGAATCGGGAACTCGCCGCCGAGTTGAGCGAACCGATCGCGATCGTCGGTGTCGGATGTCGTTTTCCTGGTGGCGTCGAGTCGCGGGACGCATTGTGGGAATTGGTGGCCGAAGGCCGCGATGTCGTCGGCGAGTTCCCGATCGATCGCGGCTGGGATGCGCGGTTGTTCGATCCGGATCCGCAAGCGCGCGGCAGGTCCTACACCCGCTTCGGCGCATTCCTCGACGAGCCCGGAAGCTTCGACGCCGGATTCTTCGGTATCGGACCGCGTGAGGCATTGGCGATGGACCCGCAGCAGCGCGTACTGCTCGAGGTGGCCTGGGCGGCGCTCGAGGACGCGCGAATCGACCCGATGTCCTTGCGGGGCAGCGATACCGGAGTGTTCGCGGGCGTCATGTACCACGACTACGGGTTCGCCGCCGCGACCAGCGACCACCGCGACGAGTTGGAGGGTTACCTGAGTTCGGGCGGGATGGCGAGCGTCGTCTCGGGGCGGGTCGCGTATTCGCTGGGTTTGGTCGGCCCGGCGATCTCGGTCGACACCGCATGCTCCTCCTCGCTGGTCGCGATCCATCAGGCGTGTCAGTCGTTGCGGGCACGCGACTGCGGCATGGCTCTCGCGGGCGGCGTGACCGTATTGGCGACACCGGCTGTGTTCGTGGAGTTTTCGCGTCAGCGTGGTCTGGCGCCGGATGGTCGGTGTAAGTCGTTCGCTGCGGCGGCTGATGGTGTCGGGTGGGGTGAGGGTGCGGGGGTGCTCGTTTTGGAGCGTCTTTCGGACGCTCGTCGGGCAGGTCGCCGTATTTTGGGTGTGGTTCGTGGGAGTGCGGTGAATCAGGATGGTGCGTCGAATGGTCTGACGGCGCCGAATGGTCCGTCGCAGGAGCGGGTGATTCGGGCGGCGTTGGCTAACGCGCGGTTGTCGGTCGCTGATGTGGACGTGGTGGAAGGCCACGGCACCGGTACGACACTGGGTGATCCGATCGAGGCACAGGCGCTGCTGGCCACGTACGGGCACGGGCGAAGTGAGCCGGTGTGGTTGGGGTCGATCAAGTCCAATATGGGTCATACGCAGGCGGCAGCGGGGGTCGCGGGTGTGATCAAGATGGTGGAAGCGATGCGGCACGAAGTGATGCCGCGCAGTCTGCACGTGAATGCGCCGTCGCCGCATGTGGATTGGGACTCTGGTGGGGTGGCATTGCTGACCGAGGCTCGTGCGTGGGAGTCGGTGGGGCGGCCACGACGGGCTGCGGTGTCGTCGTTCGGGATCAGTGGAACGAATGCGCATATGATCGTGGAGGAAGCTCCTGCGGAGTGGGCGTCGTCGGAAGCTGGGGTCGGGTCGGCGTCGCAGGCGGGGATTCGGCGGGCGTCGCAGGCAGGGGCCGAGTCGCCGCAGCTGAATCCGGGGACCGAGTCGCTGTTGCGGAAGGTGGGGACCGCGTGGGAGCCGCCACAAGCGGATACCGGATCGTCGCTGCGGGCTGGTGCGGGGTCGGCGGTGGTGCCGTGGTTGATTTCTGGGCGTTCTGCTGAGGCTGTTGTGGCACAGGCGGATCGACTATCGGTGTTGGGGGAGATCTCGGCGTTGGATGTGGGGTTTTCGTTGGCGTCGACGCGGGCGCATTTGCCGTGGCGGGCTGCGGTGTTGGATCGATCCGAACTGGATGCTGTGACTCCGCGCCGGGTGGTCGGGGGTAAGACGGTTTTTGTGTTCCCTGGGCAGGGTGGGCAGTATGCGGGGATGGGGCGTGAGTTGTTCGACGCGTTCCCGGTGTTCGCGGAGGCGGTGCGTGAGATCTGTGATCCGGCATGGCTTTTCGGGGTCGACACTGATTTGGATCGCACGGATAACACGCAGTTGGGTGTGTTCGCGGTCGAGGTTGCGCTGACGCGTCTGCTCGAATCGTGGGGTGTGGTGCCTGATTTGGTGATCGGGCATTCGGTCGGTGAGATCACCGCCGCGTATGTGGCGGGGGTGTTGTCGCTGGATGATGCGGTGTGTTTGGTGGGTGCTCGTGGTCGTTTGATGGTGGGGCTCCCTGCGGGTGGGGCGATGCTGGCAGTTGAGATCGATGCAGTCGAGAAATACGACGAAATCGACGCGGTTGGCAACTCAGGCGAGGTCGGCGACTTGCCGGATGGGGTTTCGGTCGCGGCGATCAACGCTCCAGGTTCGGTGGTGGTATCAGGTCCGGAGGCGAGCATCGCCGAACTCGAAAAACGCTGGGCCGATCGGCGCACCCGTCGCCTGACCGTGAGTCACGCATTCCATTCGATGTTGATGGAACCGATGCTCGACGAATTCCGCCGAATAGTTGCGGCTTTGACCTTCCAGCGGCCGCGGATCCCGATCGCGTCGAATGTGACCGGGCAGCTCGAGTCGGACTTGTTGGCGGATCCGGGGTATTGGGTGCGGCAGGTGCGTGAGCCGGTCCGGTTCGCCGACGGTATCGCCGCCTCTCGGGCGGCCGGTGGGTCGCGATTCCTCGAGGTCGGTCCGGATGCGGTGCTGGCGGGGCTTATCGATGCCGAGGCGGTGGTCGCGACTCAGCGTCGCGGGCGTGGCCAGGTCGAAACCCTTGTCCGTGCGGTCGCCGAAGCGCATTGCGCCGGTATCGACGTCAACTGGTCACACTTCTACGCCGGAACCGGTGCCCGCGCAGTGGACCTGCCAACGTATCCGTTTCAGCGGCAACGCTATTGGCTCTCACCCGCCACTACGATCGCGGACGCACGCAGCTTCGGCCTCGCCCGGATCCCGCATCCGATCCTACGTGCCACGGTCGAGATACCCAGCGGCGAAACGGTTTTCACCGGCCGCCTGTCCGCAGCCGAGCAACCGTGGCTGACCGATCACTCGGTATTCGGGTCGGTACTGCTGCCCGGTGCCGGTCTGGTCGAGCTGGTGTCGGCGGCGGCGCGGTCGGCGGGCGGCGCACGGGTACAGGAAATCGTGCTCGAAGAGCCATTGCTGGTCGAGCAGGCCGTAGCGGTGCGGGTGGTTGTCGGTCCCGAATCGGGGCAGCGGTCGGTCGCGGTGTACTCATGCCCCGACGATGGCGAGCTCGCGGGATGGGTGCGACACGCGACGGGCGTGCTGACGACGGCACCCGCTCCGACGCCGGGGGAGCCGGACCTGTGGCCGCCGGTCGGCGCCGAACCGACGGATGTTGCCGGTGGGTACGAGCGGCTGGCCGTGCTCGGCTACGGATACGGTCCGGCTTTCCGTGGGGTGCAACGCGTTTGGCGCACCGGTGCGGACGAGCTGTACGCGGAGGTCGAGGTCCCGCCCGGTGCGGGTGTCGAGCTGTCCGGGTTCGGCGTGCATCCGGCGTTGCTCGATGCGGCACTGCACGCGTGGGCGGTAGCGGAAGCGGCGAAGTCGTCGGAAGTGTCCGGCGCCGACCTGGTTTGGCTGCCTTTCTCGTTCCAAGGCGTATCGGTGTGGGGCGAAGCCACGTCGTCCCGGCTGCGGGTGCGGCTGCGCCGAGTGGACGATCGGCTGGCGGTGGCCGTCGCCGACGCTGCGGGCAGGCCGATCATCACCATCGACGCCGTCACAGTCGTCGGAGTGACCCGGCAGCAGTTGGCGGCCACTATCGGCGGCCGCGAGTCGATGTACGGCGTCGACTGGGTACCGGTGGTCGGTGGCGTCGGGGTTTCCGGGGCGGTCTGGGGGATCGGCGGTCCGGTCGAGCTCGGCGTCGGCGTGCGGTGGTTCGACGATGTGCGTGCGGTGGTGACCGCGTTGGCCGAAGGCGCTCGCGCACCGTCGGCGGTGGTGGTGTCGTGCGCTGGACCGGCCGATGCGGGAACGATTCCCGATCGGGCACGTGCGCTGGCGGCGAGAGTGCTACTGCTGCTTCAAGATTGGGTGTCAGCCGGGCCGAGAGTGCCGTTGGTGGTCGTGACCCAGGGTGCGATCGCGGCGGGTGCCGATGAAACGGTGCCGGGTATCGCCGAGGCCCCGGTATGGGGCATGGTGCGCAGCGCGCAGCTCGAGTTTCCGGGCCGGTTCGTGCTGGTGGACATCGACGGCAACGATGACGTCGGGCGAGTGTGGCCGGTCGCGGCCGCAGGTGCGGAGTCGCAGCTCGCGGTCCGGGACGGACGAGTGCTCGCGCCACGGTTGATTCCCATCGAGCCGAGCGAGACAGCGTCTGCCTGGGATCGCATGGGCTCGGTACTGATCACCGGCGGTGGCGGCGCACTCGGTGCGGCGGTGGCGCGCTACCTGGTCGCCGAGCGCGGCATGCGTTGCGTAGTAATGGTCGGGCGTCGTGGTTCCGCCGTCGACGGCGCGGCCGAATTGACCGCCGAATTGACCGCGGCGGGTGCGCGCGTGGAGTGGGTGACATGCGATGTGACGGACCGGGCGTCGGTGGCGAGCGCGCTCGCTGCCGTCCCCGCGCAGCACCCGCTGACCGCGGTCGTACACGCGGCCGGTGTGCTCGACGACGGCGTCCTCACCTCGCTGACACCGGAACGTCTGGACGCGGTGCTGGCACCCAAGGCGGCAGGCGCCTGGCATCTGCACGAGCTGACCCAGGACATGACCCTGGCCGGTTTCGTGGTGTTCTCGTCGGTCGCGGGCCTCATCGGCGCGCCGGGACAGGCGAATTACGCGGCGGGCAACGTATTCCTGGACGCGCTCGCCGACCATCGGCGGGCACAGGGACTGCCCGCGACATCGGTGGCGTGGGGACTCTGGGATCTAGCCGGTGGGATGGCCGGGGCCCTGGAGACAAGCGACCGTGCGCGGCTACGGCGGGGTGGGCTCGTCGCGATGACGTCGGCGCAGGCACTCGCCCGATGGGACGCGGCACTGGCCGCGGACCGCGCGGCCGTCGCGGTGGCTCGCCTGGACCGGCCGGGCATGCAGGCGCAGGCAGCGGCAATGGGTTTCGTACCGCCGATCCTGCGCGCGCTGGTGCGCGCACCCGCATCGGGTGCGGTGGACGGCGCGGCGGCAGCCGAAGCGGCAAGCGCGCTGGCGGCGCGGTTGGCGGGCCTGTCCGACGAGGAGCGGTTGCGGGTCCTGTCGGACCTGGTGCGCACCCACGTCGCCGCGGTGCTCGGCCACCCCGGCCCCGATGCGGTCGATCCCGACCTCAGCTTCCAGGACCTCGGCTTCGATTCCCTTGCCGCGGTGGAACTTCGCAATCGCTTGTCCCAGGCAACCGGTATCACCCTCCCGGCGACCGTCGCCTTCGACCACCCGACACCGATCTCCGTGGCGCGGCATTTCCAAATGTCACTGCCGATTTCGGAAACCGCGAAGTTCGATTTCGCGGCGCGGATCGACGAAATCGAAAGCGCGCTGACCGAATTCGACAGCGACAGCCGCGAGCATATCGAGGCGATCCGACGAATACGACAGTTGACCGCGCGATTCGACAGCGCGCGAGCGGCGACCGTTCCGTCCAGCGATGACGAACTGTTCGCATTCATCGATAGCGACCTCGGACTCGGCGACGAAGGGCGCGACGCCATGGGCTGAAAACGACTGGAATACCAAGGCTGCTCGGCTTTTCGTAGTCGTCACCAGTGGCGGCATTCGGCCTGGACGCGCAGGTCGGGCTCGTGCAGTATGACAAAAGTGGTGAATCGAATTGCATGATTCGCCGTCGATCGACCGCTGGCGAAAGGAAATCATGACTGCGAGCGAGGAGAGGCTGCGGCACTACCTCAGGAAAGTCACTTTGGACTTGCAGGAGTCTCGTCGCCGTCTCGCCGAAGTCGAAGAACGATCGCATGAGCCGATCGCCGTTATCGCCATCGGGTGCCGGTATCCGGGCGGGGTGCAGACACCGGATGACATGTGGGAATTGGTCTCGTCCGGGGTCGACGCGGTCGGTCCGTACCCGAGCGATCGCGGTTGGGAGTCGATGCACGAGGTCATCTCGACCAAGTCGAGCGATCTCGAGCAGGGTTACGCGCAGTCGGGCGGGTTCATCGCCGATATCGCCGGATTCGATTCGAACTTCTTCGGCATCTCCCCCAGGGAGGCGCTGTTGATGGATCCGCAGCAGCGCATGCTGCTCGAGGTCACCTGGGAGGCGTTCGAACGCGCGGGCATCCGCGCGAGCGATATCCGCGGCTCGCGGACCGGTGTCTTCATGGGCGCCACCGGCCTGGACTACCTGGCCTCGATCGTGCAGACCGACAACGACATCCTGACCGGCCCGGACAACGAGCACGAGGCCGCCGACGATCTCGGCCACATCCACGGCGACGACCAGGCGGCGATCCGGTACATCCCCGACGACAGCGACGCGACGCACATGATGACCGGCAGCATGTCGAGCGTGCTATCCGGTCGGCTGGCCTACGCGTTCGGTATGGAAGGCCCCGCGATCACCGTCGATACGGCGTGCTCCTCCTCACTGGTGGCGATTCACCAAGCCTGCCAGTCGCTTCGGAGCGGGGAATCGAATCTCGCCGTCGCGGGCGGGACCCTGGTGATGTCCACGCCGATGCTGCTTGGCATGACCCGGCTCGCCGCGGCGCCCGACGGCCGATGTAAGGCATTCGCCGAAGCCGCGGACGGCACCGGCTGGGGTGAGGGTATCGGGATCGTGCTGCTCGAGCGCTTGTCCGATGCCAGGCGCAACGGCCATCCGATCGCCGCCGTGATTCGCGGCAGCGCGATCAACCAGGATGGCGCATCGAACGGTATGGCAGCACCCAATGGTGTTGCCCAACAACAGGTTATCCGTGCCGCGCTGGCCAACGCACAGCTGTCGCCCGCCGCCGTCGACGTCGTCGAGGCGCACGGCACCGGCACGGCCCTCGGTGATCCGATCGAAGCGGGGGCGCTGTTGGCCGCCTACGGTCCGGCCCGCGAACCGAACCGGCCACTGTTCCTCGGTTCCATCAAGTCGAATATCGGCCACGCCGGTCCCGCCGCGGGTATCGCGGGGCTGATCAAGCTGGTGATGGCGATCCGCCACGGCGTCCTGCCGCCCACCCTGCACGCGCAAGAGCCGTCGTCGCAGATCGACTGGTCCTCGGGCGCGCTGCGGCTGCTGACCGAACCTATTGCGTGGCAGGAGGATCGGCCGCGCATCGGTGCGGTGTCGTCTTTCGGTGTGAGCGGCACGAACGCCCACGTCATCGTCTCCTCGCCGCCGCCGGCGGAAATGCCGGAGCCGACGCGCGGCACGGTCGGTGTCGTCCCGTGGGTGGTGTCGGCCAGGACCGCGACCGCACTCGAGACGCAGGCGGTCCGGCTGCAGGACTGGCTGTCGGCGACGAAGGCCGACCCGGTCGACACCGGATACTCGCTGGCGTCGCGGACATCGTTCAAGAACCGCGCGGTAATCATCGGCAGCGCGACGCAGGATCTGTCCGCTGGGCTCGACGCGATCCGGACCAGGGCACCGGATCCGCGGGTGGCGCTGGGCGTTTCCCGGAATCGAGGTCCGGCCGTATTCATCTACCCCGGGCACGGGGGCCAGTGGGTCGGCATGGGGCGTGAATTGCTGGCGAGCTCTGAGGTGTTCGCCCGGTCGATGGCTTTATGCGAAGCGGCACTGCAACCGTGGACGGGCTGGTCGGTACGCGCCGTACTGCGCGAGGAGCCGGGTGCTCCGGCGCTGGAAACGGTCGATGTCGTCCAGCCCGCGCTGTTCGCGATCATGGTATCGCTGACCGAGCTGTGGAAGTCGTTCGGCGTGGTGCCCGCGGCGGTCGTGGGACATTCACAGGGCGAAGTCGCGGCCGCATATGTCGCCGGGGCGTTATCGCTCGAGGATGCCGCGAAGATCGTGGCGATCCGCAGCAGGTTGCTTGCCACGTTGACCAACGGCACGATGATGGCGGTTGTCGGCCTGACCGGTGCCGAACTCGAGGAACGGATCGGCCGCTTCGGCGACGACATCGCGGTCGCCGTCGTGAATTCGCCTGAGGCCGTGACGCTTTCGGGGGTGCCGTCGGCATTGGCCGAACTTGCCGAGGAACTCACCGAACTCGGGGCCCGGGTTCGCTACGTGCGTGGTGCCACGGGTGCCGGGCATTCCGCCGCTGTGGACAAGTTCCGCGACGAGGTGCTCGCGCAGTTCGCCGGGATGGTCCCGCGCTCGGCCGAAGTGCCGTTCTATTCGACGGTCGTCGGCGACGAACTGGACACCTCGGCGCTCGACGCGCAGTACTGGTTCCGCAATATGCGCAGCACCGTTCGTTTCGATTCGGCGATGCGTTCGGCGATCCGGGCCGGGTGGCGCACATTCGTCGAACCGGGTCCGCACCCGGTACTGCTGCCCGCCGTCGATCAGGTTGCCAGCGACATGTCGGTCCAGGTGCTGACCGGCGGAACGCTGCAGCGCGGACAGGACGGCCTGGCACGGTTCTACACCTCGGCCGCCGAGCTGTATGTGGAAGGCGTCGCCGTCGACTGGCGCGCCGCGTTCGCATCCGGTGGCGCGCACTACCGCCCCGATCTGCCTACCTACCCTTTCCAGCGCCAGCGGTATTGGTTGCCCGACGAATTCGGTACCGAGCGGCGGCGCACCGAGCCGACCGAGAGCACGTTCTGGAAACTCGTCGAGCGCGGCGACACGAACGAGCTGGCGGCGCTGCTCGGCGGCGCGGACTCCGACGCGCTCGCGACGGTGCTGCCGCAACTGGCATCCTGGTGGCAGCGCGCGAATCGCGGCTCGAGAGCCGAAAAGTGTTGCTACCGAATCACCTTCGAGCGACTCACCCGGCGTCCACTCGTACCGAAGCGGGGCACATGGTACGTGGCCGTGCCAGCTGGCATGGACAACGAGCGGGTGTCCGCTGTCGTCGCGGCAGTGCGTGACCACCTTGGTGACGTCCGTCCGATCGAGCTGCCCGTCGACGCATCGGGAACGGATATCGCCGCGAGCCTGCGTGATTCGCTGACGGCCGAACGGCCCGCGGGAATGCTGTCGCTGCTGGGAGATGTACCCGCGACGGTGCGGCTGCTGCGGGGGCTCGACGAGGTCGGGTTCGATCGACCGCTCTGGTGTGTGACCACCGCAGCCGTCGCCGTCGGCCCGGACGATGCGGCGACCGATCCGCGGCAAGCTCGGCTGTGGGGTATCGGCCGGGTCGCGGCGATCGAATTCGCCGAGCGCTGGGGCGGATCGGTCGACCTGCCGGAGTTGCTCGATGCCGAGGTACTGGCGTCGCTGTGCACCATCATCAGTCACGGTGACGACGACCAAGTCGCGGTGCGGTCCGACGGTGTGTTCGCCCGGCGGGTGCAGCGCATCCGGACCTCCGGTGGCGAACCGCCGCGCCCCTGGCGTCCGACCGGAACCGTACTGGTGTCCGGCGCGTCCGGCGAACTCGCCGACCACGTCGCGCGCTGGCTGACCGATGCGGGCGCACAGCGTGTCGTGCCCGCGTCCGGAGCCGACCTGCGCCGGGTGATCGAAGACCTCGGTGCCGAGCTCACCGCCGTTGTCCACATCGGTCATCCCGATTCGGTTGCGCCACTGGATGATATCGAGCCCGGGGATACGTCCGCGATCGCGGACCTGGACGAACTTCTCACCGATCGCGACCTCGACGCCTTCGTACTGCTCGGGCCCGCCGCGGGTGCGTGGGGCGAATCGGGTGGCGCCGGTGCCGCGGTCACCAGCGCGTTCGCGGCGGCGGTAGCGCAACGGCGTCGGTCGCGCGGGCTCGCCGCGACGGCGATCGGCTGGGACGCGTGGCCCGGCAACGAGATCGCCACCAAACCGATGGATCCCGACACCGCGGTCACCGCCATCCGGCACGCCGTGGAATCCGGTGCGGCCGAGGCATTGGTCGCCGAGATCGACTGGGAGCAGCCCGAATCCGTATTCGCCCGTACCCGGGCCGGTGCGATCTTCGCGGACCTGGCCGAATTCCGCCGTTTGCGCTCGCACCGCGAACAGAGCGTGCCGGACCACAGCTCGATGCTCTCGGAACTGTCCGAGCTGTCGAGGGACGAGCAGGAACGGCTGCTCGTCGAGCTGATCCGCAACGAGATCGCGACGGTGCTGCGCTACGAATCCGTCGACGAGATCGAGGCGACGACACCGTTCCTCGAGCTCGGTATGGACTCGATCTCGGGGCTGCAGATTCGCAAGCGGATCGTCGCGGCGACGGGGTTGGAGATGCCGATCCGCATGATCCTGGAGCACCCGACGCCGGTAGAGCTGGCCGGACACCTCGCGGCGCAGATCGCCGAGCCGAGCACCTGACGTGGATTACCTTGTCCGCCAACCGAATGGAGTGTGAGTGAAGGATCTGTACGAGATCGGTGAGGTTCCCCCGGCCGGGCAAGTGCCGAAGTATATGTACGCGTCGGTGATTCGGCGGGAACGGTACGGCGAGCCCGAGCAGGCCTTCGCCACCGAGGTTGTCGAGACACCCGCTGTCGGTCCCGGGCAGGTGCTGATCTGGGTGATGGCCGCGGGCATCAACTACAACAACGTTTGGGCCTCGCTCGGCTATCCGGTCGACGTCATCTCGATGCGGCAGAAGCTCGGACACACCGAGGACTACCACGTCGGCGGATCCGAGGGCTCGGGCATCGTCTGGGCGGTCGGCGCCGGCGTCACGAATGTCGCGGTGGGTGACCACGTCGTGTTGGCGGGCGGGCAATGGGACGAACTCGCCGAGGACGTGCGCACCGGCACCGATCATCCGGTGTCGAAGAGCATGCGCGCGTGGGGATATGAGACGAACCACGGGTCGTTCGCCCAGTTCTGCCTGGTCTCGGACTTCCAGTGTCATCCCAAACCGAAACGGCTCAGCTGGGCGGAAGCCGCGTGCTTCATGGTCACCGGGCCGACTGCCTACCGGCAGCTGTTCGGATGGCCGGGCAATGCCGTGCGCCCCGGCGACGTCGTCTTGATCTGGGGTGGCGCGGGCGGACTCGGCTCGATGGCGATCCAGATGTCTCGGATCGTCGGCGCCATCCCGATCGCGGTCGCATCGTCGGACGAACGCGCGAAGTTCTGCCTCGAGCTCGGTGCGGCAGGCGTCATCGACCGGACGGAATACGACCACTGGGGCCGACTCCCGGATACCACCGATACCGCCGCGATGGACCACTTCCTGCGTGGCGCAAGAAAATTCGGCAAGGCGATCTGGGACATCCTCGGGACAAAACAGCTGCCGAGCGTCGTGCTCGAACACAGCGGACAGGACACGCTGCCGACCTCGATGTATGTGTGCGACAACGGCGGCATGGTGGTGATCTGCGGCGGATCGACCGGATACAACGGAGACGTGGACCTGCGCCACCTGTGGATGCGGTCCAAACGCCTCCAGGGATCGCATGGCGCGAACTTTCGCGAGTACCGCGAGGTCATCAAGTTGATCGACGCCGGGCTGCTGCAGCCGTGTCTGTCGGCGTGCGGCGATATCGAGGATGTCGGGCGCTTCCACCAGCTGCTGCACGAGAACGCCCATCCCAGCGGGAATATGGCCGTCCGCATCAACGCCACCGAATCCGACTGAACGAAGTTGTCTGAGGCAGCGGTCCGGCAAGCGCTCGACCTCGGTTAGAGAGTGGAACGGAGGTCGAACTCGATGGTCGAGTCCCGCACCGGCATTGCCGTCGTCGGTATTGCCTGTCGGTTCCCCGGCGCATACGGCCCGGACGAGTTGTGGTCGGTATTGCGCGACGGCCGCGAGACGATCGGCGAGGTCCCCGCGGACCGGCCCGCCGGCCTGCCCCGCGGCGGCTTCGTCGACGGCGCGGACCAGTTCGATCACGCGTTCTTCGGCATCTCGCCGAAGGAAGCGGCCGCGATCGACCCGCAGCAGCGCCTGGCGCTCGAATTGGGTTGGGAGGCACTGGAAGACGCCCGGATCGCGCCGGACACCGCACCCGCACGCACCGCCGTCTTCATCGGCGTGATGGGCGGCGACTACGCCGACCTCGTCGCTCGGCGTGGACCCGAGGCCGTCACCCGGCATACGTTCGCCGGGCTGGGTCGTTCGATCATCGCGAACCGGATATCTCGGACCCTCGGTTTCAGCGCGCCCAGTCTCGCCGTCGACACCGGGCAGTCTTCGTCGCTCACCGCCGTGCATCTGGCCTGTGAAAGCCTGGGCAGCGGTGAATCGCAGCTCGCACTCGCGGGCGGCGTCAACCTCATACTCTCGCCGTTCGGCAACGCGATGGCGGCCGAATTCGGCGCACTGTCGCCCGATGGCCGCTGCTACGCCTTCGACGCCCGCGCCAACGGTCACGTGCGTGGCGAGGGCGGCGCGATCGTCGTCCTCGAGCGCCTGGCCGACGCACTCGCCAACGGCAGGCGGATCTACGCGGTCGTCGAGGGCAGTGCGATCAACACCGGCAGCGGAGAACACGGGCTGACCGCACCGAGCAGCGACGCCCAAGCCGATGTCATCCGCCGGGCGCTCACGCGGTCCGCACTCGATCCCGCCGACATCGACTACGTCGAACTGCACGGGACCGGCACACCCGTCGGCGATCCGATCGAGGCCGCGGCCCTCGGCGCCGCGTATGGCAAGCACCGCGCCGATGCCTTGCGGGTGGGGTCGGTCAAAACCAATATCGGCCATCTCGAGGGTGCCGCAGGGATCGCGGGCCTGGTGAAAGCCGCGCTGTGTCTCGATCGTGGCACGCTCGCACCGAGTCTCAACTACGCTACGCCGAACCCACGGATTCCATTGGCGGAGTGCGGCATCCGCGTTGTCGATGCGGCCGAACCGTGGCTGCGCGGCCCGCGCATGCGCCGCGCGGGTGTGTCGTCGTTCGGCATGGGTGGTTCGAATGTCCACCTGATCCTGGCAGAGGCACCACCCTCGGCAGTCCAGTCGAGCGGCGAAACCTCCGGTGGCACAATGCCGTTCCTGCTGTCCGCGGTCGGAACCGCAGGTTTGAGCGGACAAGCGCGCCGCCTACAGGCATGGCTGGAAGCGAACCCCGCGGTGGGTCTCGCCGATATCGGATACTCCCTGGTGACCACGCGGGCCGCGCTACCCGAGCGGGCTGCCGTACTCGGCGCGGATCGCGACGCCCTGCTGAGTGGACTGGATGCGGTGGCCGCCGGTTCGCCCGGTCCGATCTACGGACGGGTTGTGACGGGTCCGACCGTTTTCGTTTTCCCTGGCCAGGGTGGCCAATGGGTCGGGATGGGACTCGAATTATGGGATGCGGTCGGCGAATTCGGTGCCGCCATGAACGAATGCGCAGCAGCGCTGGCGGCCGTGGAAGGTGTGGACTGGTCGTTGCGCGCGGCACTCGGTGACGAGGCGCTGCTGGCCCGTGTCGACGTGGTGCAGCCCGCGCTGTGGGCGGTCATGGTGTCGCTGGCCGCCACCTGGGGTGCGTTCGGGGTCACGCCGGATATCGTGGTCGGGCATTCGCAGGGTGAGATCGCCGCGGCAACGGTTGCCGGTGGACTGACCGTCGCCGACGCGGCGCGCGTGATCGTGCTCCGCTCCCGAGCCATCGCGCGGCAGTTGGCGGGCCGGGGTGCGATGGCCGCGATCGCGCTGGGCGAGAATGAGATTCGGCGACGACTGCCGGATGGCGTCGTTGTCGCGGCGGTGAATGCGCCGGGATCGGTTGTCGTATCGGGTGAGCCGGAACGGGTCCGGACTCTCGTCGACGAGTGCGAGCGCGATGGCATCTGGGCCCGCCGCATCCCGGTGGACTACGCGTCACATTCACCACAGGTGGCGGGGCTGCGCGAGCGGATACACACCGACCTCGCGGACATCGCGCCGCAGTCCGGTCGGGTGGCGATGGTATCGACGATCACCGGCGCGCCGATCGACACCGCGATGCTGGACGGCGACTACTGGTACCGCGGCCTGCGCGAGCCTGTCCGCTTCGCGGAAGCCGTTGCCGCCGTGCTGAATTCGGGTGCCGGAACACTTGTCGAGGTGTCTCCGAATCCGGGACTCGTCATGGCTATGCGGCAGATCGCCGCGGATACGCCCGCGGCGATCCTCGACACGCTGCGACGCGGAGACGGCGGCACCGACCGGCTGACCGCCGCCCTCGCCGCCGCCCATACCAACGGGCTGCCGGTGGATTGGCAGACTTGGTGGGGTCCACATCGCGCGCACCGCACCGACCTCCCGACCTATGCATTCCAGCGCCACCGCCACTGGCTCGACACGACCGCTGACACGGTCTGCACCGACCCCGCAACTCCCGTGCCGGACACACCGATCCGGGAGCGCACCGAGCGCGATCCCGACGTCGGTGCCATTGTCGTCGAACAGACTGCCGCCGTCCTCGGCTACCCGTCGGGCGGCGAGGTCGATGACCGCCGCTCGTTCAAGGATCTCGGGCTCGACTCGGCGGGCGCGATCGAACTCCACAGCCGACTTGTCCGGGCAACTGGGGTCGCGCTCCCGGCCACCTTGGTCTACGACTACCCGACGCCAGCCGCGGTCATCGGATTCGTGCGGGACCGCATCACCGGCGTCGTGCCGCGCCCGCCCGACACACCGGCCGCCACCCGCTCCGATGAGCCCGTCGCGATCGTCGGTGTCGGCTGTCGATTCCCTGGCGGAGTTTCGTCGCGGGATGCGCTGTGGAACATGGTCGCCGGTGGCATCGACGCGGTGTCGGGATGGCCGACCGATCGGGGGTGGGATCTCGACCGATTATTGGACCCCGATATGGACAAGCCCGGCACGGTGTACTCCTCCGGTGGCGGATTCCTGGACGATGTCGCCGGATTCGATGCGGGTTTCTTCGGGATCGGTCCGGGTGAGGCGGCGGCGATGGATCCGCAGCAGCGGGTGTTGCTGGAAGTCGCCTGGGATGCGATGCAGGACGCCGGACTCGACCCGAATGCCTTGCGTGGCACCGAGGTCGGTGTGTTCGTCGGTGCTAGCGATTCGGACTATCAGGGGAACTCGGCGGCCACCGAAGGGCTCCGACTGACCGGCCGCCATCAGAGTGTGATCTCCGGTCGAGCCGCCTACGTCTTCGGGTTCGAAGGTCCCGCGGTGACGGTGGATACGGCGTGTTCGTCGTCACTGGTGGCATTGCATCTGGCGTGCGCCGCGGTTCGCGCGGGGGAATGCTCGGTCGCTTTGGCGGGCGGAGTGGCGGTTATGGCATCGCCGTTCCTGTTCGTCGAGTTCGCGCGGCAGCGCGGTCTGGCTCCGGACGGCCGGTGCAAATCGTTCAGTGCGGCTGCCGACGGTGTCGGTTGGTCGGAAGGTGCGAGTCTTCTTGTGTTGGAGCGTCTTTCGGATGCTCGCGCTAATGGTCATCGGGTTTTGGGTGTGGTTCGTGGGAGTGCGGTGAATCAGGATGGTGCGTCGAATGGTTTGACGGCGCCGAATGGTCCGTCGCAGGAGCGGGTGATTCGGTCGGCGTTGGCGAGTGCTGGTTTGTCGGCGTCGGATGTTGATGTGGTGGAAGGCCACGGTACTGGTACGACGCTGGGTGATCCGATCGAGGCGCAGGCGTTGTTGGCGACCTATGGTCAGGGTCGGAGTGAGCCGGTGTGGTTGGGGTCGATCAAGTCGAATATGGGGCACACTCAGGCGGCCGCTGGGGTCGCGGGGTGGTCAAGATGATCGAGGCCATGCGGCGTGGGGTGATGCCTGCGACGTTGCATGTGGATGCGCCGAGTTCGCGTGTGGATTGGTCGGTGGGGGATGTGCGGTTGTTGACCGAGGCAAGGTCGTGGGAGTCGGTGGGTCGGCCGCGCCGGGCTGCGGTGTCGTCGTTCGGGATCAGTGGGACCAACGCGCACCTGATCGTGGAGGAGGCGCCGCCTGCGCCTGACGTGGTGGGGAATCCGTCGTTGCCGGTGGTGCCGTGGGTGGTGTCGGGTAAATCCGAGGCGGCGGTGCGGACCTTGTCGGAGCGGGTCCGCACGGTGGAGGCGTCGGCGGTCGACATCGGGTTCGAGCTGGCGACTGCGCGGGCGCATTTGGATTGGCGCGCAGCGCTATTGAGTTCCGACTCCGTTGTCGATGGCATTGTCGCGCGGCAGGCGGTAGCGGGTAAGACGGTGTTCGTGTTCCCCGGCCAGGGTGCGCAGTACGCGGGGATGGGGCGTGAGCTGTTCGATCGGTTCGAGGTGTTCGCGGATGCTGTGCGTGAGATCTGTGATCCGGCATGGCTTTTCGCGCCCGACACTGATTTGGATCGCACGGACAACACGCAGTTGGGTGTGTTCGCGGTCGAGGTGGCGTTGGTGAGGTTGCTCGGATCGTGGGGTGTGGTGCCTGATGTGGTGATCGGGCATTCGGTTGGTGAGATCAGCGCCGCGCATGTGGCGGGGGTGTTGTCGCTGGATGATGCGGTGCGTTTGGTGGGTGCTCGTGGTCGTTTGATGGCGGGGCTCCCTGCGGGTGGGGCGATGCTGGCGGTCCAGATCGATGCGGTCGAGAAGATAGGCGCGATCGGCCAGGTCGGCGAAATCGCCGGGGTCGACCAGGTCGGCATGGTTGGTGACTTGCCGGATGGGGTTTCAGTGGCCGCGATCAATGCACCAAGGTCGGTGGTGGTGTCGGGCCCGGAGGTGGGCATCGCCGAACTCGAAAAACGCTGGGTTGATCGGCGCAGTCGGCGGCTGTCGGTCAGTCATGCGTTTCATTCGGTGTTGATGGAGCCGATGCTCGATGAATTCGCCTCGGTGTGTGCGGAACTGGCGTGGCATTCACCGCAGATTCCGATCGCGTCGAATGTGACCGGCGAGCTCGAGTCGGACCTGATGGCGGATCCGGCGTACTGGGTGCGGCAGGTGCGCGAACCCGTGCGGTTCGCCGACGGTGTCGCCGCGCTGCGTCAGGCGGGTGCAACTCGGTTCGTCGAGGTGGGTCCGGATGCGGTGCTGGCGGGGCTGATCGATGCGGAGGCGGTGGTCGCGACTCAGCGTCGCGGACGTGGCCAGGTCGAAACTCTCGTTCGTGCGGTCGCCGAAGCGCATTGCGTCGGTGTCGATGTCGACTGGTCGCGGTTCTTCGCCGGTCAGGGTGCGAAACGGACCGATCTGCCCGGCTATCCGTTCGAGCACCAACGCTACTGGCTGACCACACGCCCCGCCGACAGCGCGTTCGACCACCCGATCCTCACCGCCGCCGTTTCGCTCGCTCGAGCCGACGAATGGCTGTTCACCGGCCGATTCACACTGCCGACGCACCGATGGGTCGGCGACCACATCTCCGTGGGCAACCCGGTGCTGCCCGGGACGGCGACGGTCGAACTCCTCACCCGCGCCGCGACCGAGATCGGTTGCGGCGTAATCGAAGAGCTGACCCACGAGGCGCCCATCCTGCCGCCCGACACCGGCGCTGTCGAACTCCAACTGCTGGTCGACGCACCCGACGAGACCGGTCGGCGCTCGTTCACGGTCGCGTTCCGGCTCACCGACCACGATGAATGGATACGCTCGGCCAGCGGGACCTACTCCGGAGCCACCCCGGGGCCGGATACTGATCGCTCACTCCAACGCCTTATCGGCGAACCCCACTGGCCGCCCACCGACTCCGAGACCGTCGCGCCGGAATGGATCGTCCAACGGATCAGCGACGCCTCGGGCCTCGATTACGGACCGGCGTTCCTCGGCATAGAGACGGCCTGGCGCCGTGACGGCGAGATCTTCTCGGAAGTGGCGCTCGCCGACGAATTCCACGGCGACGCCAGCGGTTACGGTATCCATCCGGCCCTTTTCGACCTCGCGCTGCACGCGGGATTCGCACAGTACGCACTCGCCGAGGATCTGCCGCCGGGCAAGGGCCGACTGCTGTTCAGCTGGTCAGGCGTCCGGTGCTACGCCACCGGGGCGACCCGGCTGCGGGTCCGCTCGACGCCGACGGGCTCGGCAGGCTTCTCGATCGCCGCGGTGGATGATTCGGGTCGGCCGGTGCTGTCGATCGACGAAATCGTGTTCCGCACCTTCGATGTCGACTCCCGCGGGCGCACTCCGCTGTTCGAGTTGGGTTGGGTCGGTGTGGAATTGCCGAGTCGGTCCGGCTCGGCCGTGGTGCGGCGGTTGGATGGTAGTGCGGGTGTTGGTGCGGTGTTGGATGGGGTGCGGGAATTTGTTGCGGGGGAGTCGGATTCGCGTTCAGTGGTGTGGACACGAAACCGAATCGGGGGTGTGTGGGGTTTGGTGCGGTCGGTGCAGGCGGAGTTCCCGGGCCGGATCGTGTTGGTCGATACCGATGATCCCGAGAGTACGGATTGGGATGCGATTGTCGCGTCCGGGTATTCACAGGTGCAGTGGCGTAATGGTGGTGCGTCGGTGCCGCAGCTGGTACGGGTGCCGGTTCCCTCCCGAGAGATGCCGGATTGGGGTAGGGGCACGGTGTTGATCACCGGTGGTACCGGTGGTGTGGGTGCAGTGTTGGCACGGCATCTGGTACAGGCGCACGGGGTACGGCATTTGGTGCTGTTGAGTCGTCGTGGTGGTAGCGCTGATGTCGATGGGGCCGCTCGTGTGGTGGCCTGTGATGTGACCGATCGGGACGCGGTGGCGAGTGTTTTGGCAGGTGTCGAGCCGCCGGTGACTGCGGTGATCCACGCTGCCGGTGTGCTCGATGACGCGACTGTCACATCGTTGACGGCTGAGCAATTCAAGCGGGTGTGGGCGCCGAAGGTTGACGGTGCGAGGATTCTCGATGAGTTGACCCGTGAGTTGAACCTGTCGGCGTTCGTGCTGTTTTCCTCGATGGCCGCAACCCTCGGCACACCTGGACAAGCCAACTACGCGGCGGCGAATGCGGAGTTGGATGCGTTGGCGCGGGAGCGGCATGCGGCGGGTCTGCCCGCGGTGTCGGTGGCGTGGGGGCCGTGGGCTGATGCGGGTATGGCTGCTCGCCTGTCCCCGGCAGACATGGCCCGGTGGCAGCGTTTCGGTATCACCCCATTGGACACCGACGCGGCCCTCGCACTATTCGACGCCGCACTGACGACGCAAAGACCAGCGCTGATCGCCGCGCAGATCAACCCGCACCGTGCACAGCAGGAGGTGTTCAGCGGCTTGGTGCCGCGCAGCGAGCGCGGCTCCGGCTCGCGTGCACGGCTGGCCGGGCTCGACGAGGCCGAACGCGAAGCCGCGATGGTCGATCTCGTCTGTGCGCACGTCGGCGTGGTCACCAACAAACGCACCAGGATCGACCCCGCGAGCAGCTTCGCCGACCTCGGACTGGACTCCCTCGGCGCGGTCGAACTGCGCAACCGGCTCACCGAGGAGACCGGCGTGCGGCTGCCGTCGACCCTCGTCTTCGACTACCCGACGCCGACGGCCCTGGCCCGGTACCTACTCGGGAACGTGCGAAACATCGCGGCCCGCACCGCGCCCGTCGAACGAGTGGAACAGATCCGCGCCGACGAGCCGCTCGCGATTGTCGGCATCGGATGCCGCTTCCCGGGCGGCGTCGGATCGCGGAACGACTTGTGGGACATCGTATTCCGGGGCGTCGACGCGGTGTCGGGATTCCCGACCGATCGCGGCTGGGACCTCGAGCGGCTCTATGATCCGGACCCGGACGTGCCGGGCACCGTCTACATTCGGGAGAGCGCGTTCCTCGACGATGTCGCCGGATTCGATGCGGGTTTCTTCGGGATCGGTTCGGGTGAGGCGGCGGCGATGGATCCGCAGCAGCGGGTGCTGCTCGAGGTCGCCTGGGACGCGATGCAGGACGCCGGACTCGACCCGAAAGCTCTGCGCGGCACCGACGTCGGCGTTTTCGCCGGATCGAGTATCTCCGACTATCACGCGCGCGTATCCGGCGACCTCGAGGGCTTCCGGCTCACCGGTACCACCCAGAGCGTCCTGTCCGGACGGCTCGCCTACATCTTCGGGTTCGAGGGACCCGCGGTCACGGTGGATACGGCGTGCTCATCGTCGCTCGTGGCCCTGCACCTGGCCTGCCAAGCCCTGCGCGCGGGCGACTGCTCCATGGCGCTGGCGGGTGGCGTGTCGGTATGGGGATCGCCGTATCTTTTTGTGGACTTCGCGCGGCAGCGGGGATTGTCACCGGATGGTCGAAGCAAGTCCTACAGCGCGGCGGCCGATGGTGTCGGGTTCGCCGAGGGGGCGGGTTTGGTTGTGCTGGAGCGTCTTTCGGATGCTCGTTCGCGTGGTCATCGGATTCTCGGTGTGGTTCGTGGGAGTGCGGTGAATCAGGATGGTGCGTCGAATGGTTTGACGGCGCCGAATGGTCCATCGCAGGAGCGGGTGATTCGGGCCGCGCTGGCGAGCGCGGGTTTGTCGGCGTCGGACGTTGATGTGGTGGAGGGGCACGGCACCGGTACCCGGTTGGGCGATCCGATCGAGGCACAGGCATTGCTCGCCACCTACGGTCAGGGTCGGAGTGAGCCGGTGTGGCTGGGGTCGATCAAGTCGAATATCGGGCATACGGTCGGCGCCGCGGGTGTGGCCGGTGTGATCAAGATGGTGGAGTCGATGCGGCGTGGGGTGATGCCTTCGACGCTGCATGTGGACGCGCCGAGCCCACATGTGGATTGGGCTTCGGGCCGAGTCGAACTGTTGACGCGATCGCGCCCGTGGGAGCGGAGGGGGCGACGGCGCGCGGCGGTCTCATCGTTCGGGATCAGTGGGACGAATGCGCATCTGATCGTGGAGGAGGCGCCGGATTCACCTGATGCCGTGGGCAATCCATTGCCGGTGGTGCCGTGGGTGGTGTCGGGCAAATCCGAGGCGGCGGTGCGGACGTTGCTCGAGCGCGTACGCACAGCGGCGGAGTCGGCTGTCGATGTGGGCTTCGAGCTCGCGACCGCGCGGGCGCATTTGAATTGGCGCGCGACATTATTGGTGTCAGCCGCCGATACCGTCACTGACCTTGCCGTGCGGCGGGTGGTGGATGGGAAGACGGTTTTCGTATTCCCGGGGCAGGGTGCGCAGTACGCGGGGATGGGGCGTGAGCTGTTCGATGCGTTTCCGGTGTTCGCGGACGTGGTGCGTGAGATTTGTGATCCGGCCTGGCTTTTCGCATCCGGCACCGATTTGGATCGCACGGACAACACGCAGTTGGGTGTGTTCGCGGTCGAGGTTGCGCTGACGCGTCTGCTCGGGTCGTGGGGTGTGATACCGGATTTGGTGATCGGGCATTCGGTCGGTGAGATCACCGCCGCGCATGTGGCGGGGGTGTTGTCGCTGGATGATGCGGTGCGTTTGGTGGGTGCTCGTGGTCGTTTGATGGCGGGGCTCCCTGCGGGTGGGGCGATGCTGGCGGTCCAGATCGACGAGGTCGACGAGACCGGTGGGTTCGGTGATGCCGGTGACGCCGGGCGGCTGGGTCAGGTCGGGAGGGTCGGCGAGATCGGTGACCTTCCTGATCAGGTTTCGGTCGCGGCGATCAACGCTCCCGGGTCGGTCGTGGTATCAGGTCCGGAGGCGGGCATCGCCGAACTCGAAGCACGTTGGGCAGACCGCCGCACCCGCCGACTGACGGTCAGTCATGCGTTCCATTCGGTGTTGATGGAGCCGATGCTCGATGAATTCGCCACACTGTGTGCGGAACTCGCGTGGCAGCGGCCCCGTATCCCGATCGCGTCGAATGTGACCGGCGAGCTCGAGTCGGACCTGTTGGCGGATCCGGGGTATTGGGTGCGGCAGGTGCGTGAACCGGTCCGCTTCGCCGACGGTGTCGCCGCGCTGCGACAAGCGGGCGGTACTCGTTTTGTCGAGGTCGGTCCGGATGCGGTGCTGGCGGGGCTGATCGATGCCGAAGCTGTGGTCGCGACTCAGCGTCGCGGGCGTGGCCAGGTCGAAACTCTCGTCCGCGCGGTCGCCGAAGCGCATTGCGTCGGTGTCGATGTCGACTGGTCGCGGTTCTTCGCCGGTCAGGGCGCGCGGCGGGTCGATCTGCCCGGTTATCCGTTCGAGCACCAGCGCTACTGGCTCGACCCACAACCCGCCGCAGCCACCAATCCGCTCGACCACCCGATTCTCACCAGCACGCTGGCGGTGGCGGGAGCCGACGAGCATATATTCGGCGGTCGGATGTCCGTGCAAACCCATCCGTGGATTGCCGATCACCTGCTGCTGGATGTGGTCGTCGTGCCCGGAACAGCATTCGTGGAAATGGTTCTGCGCGCTGGTGAACAGCTCGATTGCGAATACCTCGACGAGCTCACCCTCGGCGTGCCGCTGACTTTCGAATCCGATGAGGCAGTGCAGATCCAGGTGACCGTGGGTGCCGCGGACGAATCCGGTGCACGCCCGGTCGCGGTGTACTCACGGCCCGACACCGACGATGCCGACTGGACTCGCCACGCCACGGGTTCGATCGCTCCTGCCCGCGATCGCGACCTCACCGCTTTCGACGCCCTCACCCCCTGGCCGCCGCATGGCGCGGAACCGATCGGCGTAGCCGACATCTACGGTCGGTTGGCCGAAGTCGGGTTCGACTACGGCCCCACCGTCCGCTGTGCGCAAGCGGCGTGGCTCCGGGACGGCGACCTTTACGTCGAGGTCGCCCTGGATCCGGAGGTCCACCGCGACGTCACCGCTTACGGACTGCATCCGGGCCTCTTCGACGCCGTGTTGCACGGCGGTGCGATGGTCTCGATCGACGGCACCGGCAGTGGCCGAATGTTGTTCAGCTGGAACGGCGTCCGCCGCTACCGGAGCGCAGTGACGGCGCTGCGGGTACGGGCCACCGTCGGCGGCGAGTCGGCGTGGACCATCACAGCGGTCGACGAGTTCGGTGCCCCGGTGCTGTCGATCGACAAACTCGTCTATCGCTCCGTCGATGCGTCACAGTTGACCGGCCGCCGCATCACCCGCAACGACGCGCTGTTCGAGTTGGATTGGGTCGGTGTGGAATTGCCGACCGGGGTGGTGTCGTCGCCGATGCGTCGGTTGGATGGCGGTACAGATGTTATTGCGGTGTTGGACGCGGTGCGGGAATTCGTTGCGGGGGAGTCGGATTCGCGTTTAGTGGTGTGGACACGAAACGGTGTCGGGGGTGTGTGGGGTTTGGTGCGGTCGGTGCAGGCGGAGTTCCCGGGCCGGATCGTGTTGGTCGATACCGATGATCCCGAGAGTACGGATTGGGATGCGATTGTCGCGTCCGGGTATTCGCAGGTGTTGTGGCGTGATGGTGCGGCATCGGTGCCGCGGTTGCAGCGTGTGCCCGCAGCGCCACGAGAGATGCCGGATTTGGGTGGGGGCACGGTGTTGATCACCGGTGGTACCGGTGGTGTGGGTGTGTTGGTGGCGCGGCATCTGGTCCGGGCGCATGGGGTACGGCATTTGGTGTTGTTGCGTCGTAGTGGTCATAGTGCTGTCGACATCGATGGGGCCGCTCGTGTGGTGGCGTGTGATGTGACCGATCGGGACGCGGTGGCGACTGTTTTGGCAGGTATCGAGCCGCCGGTGACGGCGGTGATCCACGCCGCTGGTGTGCTCGATGACGCGACGGTCACGTCGTTGACGACTGAACAGTTCGAGCGGGTGTGGGCACCGAAAGTTGATGGTGCCAGGATTCTCGATGAGCTGACCCGCAGATTGAACCTGTCGGCATTCGTGCTGTTTTCCTCCATCGCGGGAACGCTCGGCACACTTGGACAAGCCAACTACGCGGCGGCGAACGCGGAGCTGGATGCGTTGGCGCGAGCGCGACATGCGGCGGGACTGCCCGCAGTGTCGCTGGCGTGGGGACCATGGGCCGATGCGGGTATGGCTGCTCGCCTGTCCCCGGCAGATCTCGCCCGGTGGCAGCGCGTCGGTATCAATCCGCTCGACACCGATGCCGCCCTCGCGCTATTCGACACCGCACTGACCGCGCAGCGACCAGTACTGGTGCCAGCACGCATCAATCCGGCCGTCCTGCGGACCGGATCCGGCCACGACATGCTCCGAAACCTGACGCCGCAAGCACCGCAAGTCGGTTCGGGACTCGCAGCGCATGTGGCGGGCCTGGACGACGATGCGCGCGCGGCCGCCGTACTGGCAATGGTCGGTGAACATGTTGCGATCGTCGCCGATACCGACCGGGTGGACCCGGCGGCAACATTCATCGGACTCGGACTGGACTCGCTTGCCGCCGTCGAACTGCGCAACCGGCTCGCGCAGGCCACCGGGCTACGCCTGCCGTCAACACTCGTCTTCGACTATCCGACGCCGAAGGCTGTAGCGCAGTACATTTCGGCCAACCTGGTGCCCCCGTCGGCGCCGTCGCCGATGACCCAGATCAGCGGCGCGCTCCAGCAGATCGAAGCACTGCTCGGATCACTGTCGGACCAGACCGAACGAGAGTCGGTCCGCCGCACGCTGACTCGCCTCGAAAGCGGGATGCGCGCACGTCGGACGACCGACGAATCGCGGTCGGAACTGGACTCCGTCACCGACGACGAACTATTCGACCTGGTCGATGAAGAGTTCGGGACGCGATGACGCGGTGGGCTCGGGGATGCGCCAGCCATCGAGTCGGCCGCCCCCGGTCCGGCGCACCGCCGCGAGCACCCGCCGCGACAGCAATGTCTTGGCGGACGCGGTGCGCTGGATGACGGGCCAGAACCGCTCGGCCACATAGGGATCCGCGGCCGCGGTCGCCAGCAGCTTTCGCACCGGCGGTGGTGGCGCCGCCTGGCGGCTATTGCGGTTGAACACCAGTTGCTGCGGCCACAACTGCCGCCGGTGCCTGCGCTGGTACCGCCGCAATGCCGCATCCAGAAGGTCCGGATCACCGGTGGCCAATGCATCGGCGGTGGCGTCGGCCAACCACTCGGCGCTCTCGATCGCCCAACCGCAGCCGACCCCGCGCAGCGGGTCCGCGGCGAGTGCGGCATCACCGACCAGCGCCAAACCGGGGCGAACGATCCGCAGCCGTGTCACATTCGGCCGGTCCTTCGTTCCGATGATGTCGGAAACCCGTTCTGCCCGAGACAGATCCGGTGGATCGGGGAGTTCGGCGAAGCGGCGTCGAAAGTAGTCCTCCCTGCCCTCGAGCAGGTCGGGCACGCGCTGCTTGTCCACCAGCATCGACACCAGCGTGAGCCCGTCATCGGAGTTGATCAGGCCGAGCGCGTCCGGGGGCATCAACCAGACCCGGAAGTTGCCCTCCGGGATCGGCACGTTCCGGAAGTACGCGAAGTAGCTCGCCCGCCGGTTCGGTGACAAGCGCGCGGGCAATGCCCCGGCCTCGGCGATTCGGGAATTCACGCCGTCGGCACCGATGACCAGGCGTCCGCGCACCGTCCGCTCAGCACCATCGATGTGTGCCACCACGCCGTCGATTCGGCCGCCTGTCCGGTGTAGTTCCCGCACCTTGGCGCCGAGCACGAGATCCACACCCGGTGCCGCGGCAGCCATTTCACGGATGAGCGGATCGAGCACCGATCGACGAAGGATGTAACCGTGCCGATCGAGATCGGCGACACTGTGCTCGTGCGCCCAGCCGACCGGCGTCCAGAACGATGTGTGCATCCGAACGCCGCCCGCCGCCTCGATGGGACCATCGAGGCCAAGGCGCTGAACCGCGGGCAACGAGGTCGGCTGGATGAGGTGCGTGCACAATCGCTTATAGAAGGCGGGGTCACGATGCGCCTCGAGTACGGCGACGCGAAAGCCCCTGCGTCCGAAGTTGATTGCGGCCGCGCATCCGGCGAGGCTGCCGCCGACGACCACAACATCGTACTCGTCGATCACGAGCGGCTCCTCTCCGGTCGACGCCATTTGCTCGACTCTATGTCGACCGTGCAGTCCGTGCCGAATTATTGCGGGCCCGCGTACTATCCGAGGCGAATCTGCGAAATGGTGCAGGAAGGATACGTTCCGATGACGGTTACGGTCAGTATTCCAGCGGTGCTGCGTCGGCACACCGGCGGCGAGAAACGAGTCGAGGCGTCGGGGGAAACGGTCGGCGCGATCATCGCCGACCTGGAATCCAGGTACGACAGCCTGCAGGGCCGCATCGTCACCGACGGCAAGTTGCACCGGTTCGTGAACGTCTACGTCGACGACAACGATGTGCGGACCGAGCAGGGACTGGAAACTGTGGTGCGGGAAGGCTCGTCGGTGACCATTCTGTCCGCGATGGCGGGCGGCGCCTGACCCTACGCGGTCGCCGCGATCACGTCGATGGCCAGTATCAGGCCCAGTGCCACCGTCATCACCAGCGACGTGATCAGAAATGTCCGCCGCACGCCCGGCATCTCTTCCGGGAGTGCGAAGATCCGCTTCGGCCACACCCACCATGACTGGTACGCGAACCCACCGCACGCAATAACGAACAGCACCAGCTTGATACACATCAAGACAATCCACTCGGTGCTCGGTCCGGGGGTGTCGGTGGCGCGGCTGATGGCGAGGCCGGTTCCGGAGATCGCGATCAGGACGGCCAGCCGTAGAATCCTGCGCCGCGAGCCGCTGGCCATCAGCTGACCGACATCCTCGAACTCATCCGGATCGGCGGCACGCAGCTGGAACTGCTGCACCACGACAATCGAATAGACCATGGCGCCGAACCATGCGGCCAGTACGACGGTCTGGATGACGGCGAAGGTATTCGTCAGGGCCATTGAACAACCTTTCTCGGCTCTTCCGAACGAGTGTTGCGGGGTCTGGTCACGCTCAGCGCGCTCGACCACCGTACTGGAGATTTCGCTCCATCTCTTCGCAGGGAAGCGAACGCCGCTGCTACCCGTGGGTGCGCGTCCCGGCAGCGAACAGTCGCACGGCGCCCGGGGCGTTGCGGCGGTGATCCGCCGCGGCGCGGGCCCGCCAGTAGACGCCGAGGGTCAGCAGTGCAACCATCCAGATCAATACACCGACAGCGAACAGCGTCGCACCGTCCGGATGTACCAGCGACTGGGCCCGCATGGCCTGCCAGAATACGATCGCGAGCAGCCCGGCATAGCCCGATGCGAGCACACCGACCAGCGCGGCCCGGGTGCGTTCGGCCCGCAGCCACGGGTGGCGCGGCGCCAGCCAGGCCAGCGCGACAACGGCGAGCAGCAACACCTGAATGGCATGCAGTCCAAGGAAATGCGGGATCCGCAGATCGCCGCCGATGGTGCTCCAGTGCGTGATCGGCATACCGCCGACGCCGTCACGTGCGACCAGCGACGGGTTGTCCAGCACGGTATGTCCGGCCACCAGCTCGACCACATTGCCGTCGGCGTCGCGTACCAACTGTTTCCCGGTGAACCCCATCAGGTACCCGAGCGCCATCCCGACGACGGCGAGGCCGAGTCCGGCGTGAATGGCGCGCGCGGTCGGCCGGTCCACCAAGCGCTGCCACGAAAGGATCAGCACGATAACCAGATTCGCGAAGAACAAGCCGGGCACACCGGACGCGAACACCATCTGACCGATCGAATTCACCGCGTCGGTCTCGCTGTTGAAATGGCTGTAGGTGCCGCGTGCGGCCTGCACCACGATGAACCCGACGTCCACGAATCCGGTGATCGCGAACACCGTACCCAGCAACCAGGTGACCCGGCTTCCCTTGTGCGGCAACGACAGCAGCCATGCCAGGGTGATCCCGTAGAGCACGAACGCGAGCCCGAACTTGAACGGCTTGAGCCATACGGATTCGTCGAGCAGCATCCGGTCGTCGAATACCATGCCACCGGCCGAGAACAGGACCAGCGCGGCCATCGCGGCGACCATCCACAGCAGCGGACGATGCAGGCGTCCACCGCGCGGCAGGTCCGGGACGACGGCGGGACGACGGTGGCGCGCGGAACCGCCAGGGGCGGTATGGGTATCGATCGTCGGCATGATCCGACGGTAGGAACCGACGACGCACGGCCACGTCCCGCCGCAGCGCCATTCGCGGCTGATACCGAGGTACTAGAACGACCGGATGCACTCGCTATCCCCTCATCGAATCGCGAATGCGCCGGTGGCCGAATCGGATACCGAGCGCCTACTCCGGGGCGAAGCCGACGGCGATCCCCCGCGCGCCGAGCCATGGCATCGGATCGATCGGAGTGCCGTCGCCCGAGTGGACTTCGTAGTGCAGGTGCGGGCCGGTGGAGAAGCCGCGGTTGCCGACGGTGGCGATGACCTCGCCCGCGCGCACCTGCTGACCCACGGTGGCGAGAATGTCGTTCACATGGCCGTAGACGCCGATGGTGCCGTCGTCCTGCTGCACCCGCACCCACATGCCGAAGCCGGAGGCCGGACCCGCCTCGATGACGGTGCCGTCGGTGACCGCGGCGATCGGGGTCCCGATGGGGTCGGCGAAATCGAGGCCCGCGTGCAACGCGCCCCAGCGCATGCCGAAGTTCGAGGTCAGCACGCCTGCGATGGGACGAACGGTGCGCGGCCGCGCCGCTTCGGCGGCCATCCGGTTCTGGTCCCAGCTGACGGCCTCGGGAACGGTCTGCGGCATCTGGGCCTCGGGCGGGGTGAATGCGGTGAAGGCGACGTCGTCACCGCCCTGGTCGGTCCTTCCGGTGATTCCGGGCAATGCGTCGGGGTCCGCGGCGGCCAGTACGCCGATCGCGGCGCTGACGACCGCGGCAGTGGCAACCACCCGGGCTGCGGCGCGGTTGCGGCGGGAACCGGTCGCGCCGAGACGATTAGGTAACGGTACGGTCACGGGCATGGCTAGAACGTACGGTACCGCCATGTACGCGCCCCAATCCTGTGGCAACCGTCATAGATCGACGAAAGCCCAGTTGACTGATTACAACTGAATAACGACACGGCGTGGTTGCCGTGGAGACCTGGTGAAATGTCGTATCAGCCCGAATTGACCCGCGGGACGTCGGTCGCCCACACTGTTTCAGTGGCGACTAATGGAGTCCGGGCCATCGAAGCGCTCGCCGATCCGACCCGCCGGGCCATTTTCGAGGCATTGCCGACCGCGCCGATGTCGGTCGGCGATCTCGCGAAGCTCGTCGGCGTAACCAGCTCGGCGGCCTCCCAGCATCTGCGTGTACTGCGCGAGGCCCGGCTGGTGATGATGCGCCCGGACGGCAATCGGCGCCTGTACTTCTTGGATCCGCGCGGACTCGGCGACGCGCGCGACTATCTGGAGCAGTTCTGGCCCAGCGCGCTAGCGGCCTATGCCGCCGCCTTGAGCAGTGCCCGCGCCGAGGGCAACTCCTGAGTGCTCAGCCCACGCGGCGATACGCCGTTCGCCCGCGATTGTTTCCGTTACCCGGCCATGCTCGCTTGGCGAGCTGCTTGTCGACCGCGCTGATCACCTCGGTGACGCCGATCCGCAGCAAGCCGGGATCGGGCGTATCGGCCATCGGATCGCCGAGCTGACCGGCCCACAGCACCGCATGCCTGCCGAGCAGGTGCGGTGGCGGGCCACCCCAGCGCGGCGGTGTCGGACCGAACAGCAATACGGTGCGGGTCCCGAAGGCGGTGGCCAGGTGCGCGACGCCGGTATCACCGCAGATGACGAGCGCGGCCTCGGCGACAGTGGCGGCGAGTTCGATGAGGTTCTGTTCACCCGCGAGCACCCGGCCCACGGGTAGGCCCGCGCGCGCGGCGATATTCAGCGCGGTATCGCGCTCGGACGGGTCACCGGTGAGGACCACTTCGCGGCCGAGCACAAGCAGATGCCGCACGACCGCGGCGAACCGGTCCGGCGGCCAGCGGCGAGCCGGTGCGCCCGCGCCGACGTGCACGGCAACGCAATCGCGGCGACTTGTGGTCGCGACCGGGGGGACGAGTCCGAGATTGCGGCGATCGGCGACGATGCCGTCGGATTCGAGCAGATGACACCAGCGCTCGACGTGATGCATATCCGTCTGCCATTCCGGGCCATCGAGTTCCGGAAAGGCCGGATTGCGGTAGGAGAGGATGCGTCCGGGGTCGGTCTTGGTGAGCGCGACGATGCTCTCCGCGCTCGGTCCGTGCAGGTTCACCGCCAGCGTGGGTTCGGGGGCATCCCAGCGCAGGTCACCGAGGTCGGCGGTCGGGATCATGGAGTCGACGGAGGCGATGAGGTCGACGATCGGCTTCAAGCGGTGCGGAGCGGCGAGGATTATCTGATCGTGGGGTTTCGCCCGTCGCAGCGCGCGCAACGCGGGAACCGCGGTGAGTAGATCACCGAGGCCACGTGCCTGCAGCACGAGAACAACCGCCACCCTCTTCTCCTAGCCACCCGAGACTCGCGAACCCGACCCAACCCGCTTCACCCCATGGGGGCACACGATGAGAGCCACTTAGGGATGACTACCCGAGCCCTCTCGGCGATAAACGTGAGCGAGTACCCCGTTATCGAGCCCACTGTCCGAGTCGGAGGACTAGCCTCGGCGATGGCGGCCAACTACCACCAAGGAGCGTTCCTATGACCTCCCGACTCAACCCGTACATCAGTTTTTCCGACTCGGCGCGCACCGCGTTGGAGTTCTATCGCGATGTGTTCGACGGCACGCTGACCATGCAGACTTTCGGGGATATGGGGGATAAGGACGCGCCCGGCGCGCATCTGATCATGCACGGCATGCTGGAGACGCCGAGCGGATTCACGCTGATGGCATCGGATACCCCGCCGGGTATGGAATACAAACCTGGAAGCAGCATTTCGATCAGTCTGTCCGGTGACGACGGCGACGAACTGCGCGGCTACTGGGACAAGCTGTGCGCCGGTGGCACGGTCACCGTGCCGTTGGAGAAGCAGATGTGGGGCGACGAATTCGGCATGTGCCTGGACCGCTTCGGCATCGCGTGGATGGTCAATATCGCGACACCCGCCTAGCGGCCGTCCGGTGCGTTCGTTCAGCAAATATCCAGAAAACGGCTGCCGTGCGACCTAACATCACGTCATGACGACAAACAGCGTGCTAGAGGGTCCTCTGCAGTCGCTTGCGCGTAGTGCGTGGCAAACGGTTCTGGTCACCGGCATCCTGTCGGTGATCCTCGGTGTGATGATCCTGGTCTGGCCCGATGTGACCCTGGTGGCCGCGGGCATCATCTTCGGCATCTATCTGGTGGTGAGCGGCTTCCTGCAGTTGGTGGCCGCATTCGGCACGCACACCAGCACCGGAATCCGGGTGCTCGCCTTCATCAGTGGTGTGTTGTCGATCATCATCGGTGTCTTCTGCTTCCGTGACGAGTTGGCCTCGATTCTGTTGCTAGGCCTGTGGATCGGTATCGGCTGGCTGTTCCGTGGTGTCGCCCTGCTGATGGCGGCGATCTCCGAGCCCTCGCTACCGGGCCGCGGCTGGGAGGGTTTCTTCGGAATCATCACCGCGATCGGCGGTGTGGTGCTGATCGTGTGGCCGGTCGCGTCGGTGGCGACGTTGGCGTTGGTCGCCGGGTGGTGGCTGATCATCCTGGGCATCATGGAGATCGTCACCTCGTTCGGCGTCCGCAAGGATGCGAAGAAGTTCGCTCAGATCTGAGATCTTCGAGGCCGAAGAGAGATGAGCTCAGCCAGGAACTTCGTGGGAGACAGGCCGCGCGATCAGGCGATGACCTGACCGATGCCGAGCAGGTTGCCCTCGCTGTCGCGGAACCAAGCGCCCCGCTCGGCTCGTCCCTTACTCGGATAGTTGCCCTCGATGTCCATGATCCCGTTCACGGTGCCGTCGTATTCCTCGAACACCACGCCGCGGGACCGTAGACCCGCGACGGTGGCCTCGATGTCGTCGACGTAGAAACCCATCTGGGTGAACGAGCCATCGGACGCACCGGCGGAGGCGAACAGGCAGAAGACACCCGAGGCACCTTCGTAACGCAGGCCGCCCTCGCGTTCCTCGACCGGTTCGAGACCGAGTTTCTCGGCGTACCAGCGGCGGGCTCGGGCGAGGTCCTTGGTGGGTATGCGGGCTTCGATGTGTGCGTTGCTCAGCATTCTCGTCATGGTAGCCAGCCCGCCGCACCGCCCTTCGACATCGCGCCACCCGCGCCGTACCTTCGTTACAGGACGGAAGTAATGGAGGGCATCGAATGCCGGTCGATATCGAATTCACCAGTGGCGCAGTGACATTACGTGGCTGGCTCTTCCGGCCGGAAGCGGCGTCGGGCCCTGTGCCTTTGGTGGTGATGACGCACGGCTTCGCGGGCGTCAAGGAATGGGTGGCCCCATTTGCCGAAGTGTTCAGCAAGGCAGGACTGGCGTGTCTGGTGTACGACCACCCCCGGTTCGGGACCTCCGATGGTGAACCCCGCTACGAAGTCGACCCGGTCGCCCAGATCGAGGGCTACCGCGATGCGATCACCTTCGCCCAGACACTGGAGGGCATCGATCCGGAACGCATCGGCATCTGGGGAACCAGTTTCGCGGGCGGCCACGTGCTGGTCGTCGCGGCGACCGATCGACGCGTGCGCGCGGTCGTGTCGCAGGTGCCACTGACCAACGGCTGGGCCAACTTCCGCAGTTTGGTCCCCTCGATCATGCTGCCCGCGGTCCACGCGGCCATCGCCGCGGACCGGCAGGCCCGCGCCTCGGGCAAACCGCATCAGATGATCAAGGCGGCCTCCGATGATCCCACCGAACTCGTCGCCATGCCGGGTGTCGAGGTCTACAACTGGTTGATGGCCAATGGCCCGCGGATCCCCACATGGCGCAACGAGGTCACCCTCTCCAGCGTCGACAAATTCCAGTCCTACGCCCCGGAAGCCTTCCTGCGCCGGGTTTCTCCGACACCACTGCTGATGGTGATCGCCGATCAAGACACTCTGACGCCCACCGATATCGCGCTGCAGAGCTATGCCGAGGCTCTGGAGCCCAAACAGTTGGCGCTTATTCCGGGCCCCCATTTCGCCGTCTACGAGGAGCAGTTCGAACGAGCATCCGTGTTGCCCGCGACTTCTTACTTGCCGAGCTGAACGGGTAGCGCCTGCCGATACGCGAGCGGGTGTGGTGGCGGCAATGGGTTCGAGTCGAGCAGGGTGACGCCGTATTCGCTTGACAGTCGGCGCATTTCGGCATCGAGTGCACGAACGGGCGGCCCCGAATGTGAGCCGTGATCTCACAGCGGCCGGAAACCGGCGCCGACGCCACCCGACCGTTCCAGCAAACCCAGGATTACGCCGATCTCGATCGCCACGGCCGGATCGTGCACCACCGCCGTGCCGCAGGCAGCGTCGACGACGGTCACGCCGAGCACCACGACGCCGATATGCCCGATATTCATCCCGACCAGGCGGTCGCCGAGCGTGACCGGACCGCCCGAATCGCCTGGCTTGGAGCAGAGCTGGCTCTGGAACCACCACTCGTGCGTATCCCACACCACGCCGCAGTCGAAGCCGGAGGTGCGGCCGTTCTTGCAGACGATATCGCCCGGTCGCGGCGGTACGCCGATGCCGCTGATAAAGGTCTGCGCCACTTGGCGAACCGGCGTGACCTTGGTGCGGTCGAATTCGATGACGGCGAAGTCGTTGTCGTGGTCGACCGCGGCGACGGTGCCGATGACACCTGCCTGTTGTGTCTCGGACTGGACAGGCATACCGAGCTCGGCGCAGTGTCCGGCGGTGAGTCCGACCATCCGGTCGGCGCTGTCGTAGCCGACCGTGGTGAGGGTGCATACCGCTCGGCCGTCGAGCACAATGCCCGAGCCGCCGCCCATTGTCGCCATCTGGGCGGCCGTCGCGTTACCACAGGGAGCGATGACCACGATGACCGCGGCCACCAGCACGCGTATCCCGATCCTTCCGATGGCAACCATGTCGCTAACTGTCCGCCGTGACCACCGCTTCTCGGTATTCACTTTCGTTGCAGGTGGGACACGGTTCGATGTCGTCGACTCGACCGTAGAGCCGCCGCCGTCCCACACGGAATCTCCACAATTGGTGCGGGTTCTCTCCACAGCGGGTGGCTAGGGTTTCGGTTCATGGAACAGCACGCGGCGGGCAATGGGCAGGCGGCGCGACGAATTCTGGTGGTCGACGATGAGGTGACCATCGCGGAATCGGTGGCGGCGCGGCTGCGGTCCGAGGGGTTCACCGTCGATCTGGCGCATGACGGTCCCGGGGCGGTCGCGGCGGCCGAGGCGGTCGTGCCCGATCTGGTGGTGCTGGATGTGATGCTGCCCGGCTTCGACGGTCTCGAGGTGTGCCGCCGCATACAGGCCGCGCGCCCGATTCCGGTCCTCATGCTCACCGCGCGCACCGACGAAACCGATCAGCTCATCGGCCTCGGCGTCGGCGCGGACGACTACTTGACCAAACCGTTCTCGCTTCGTGTCCTCACCGCCCGAGTGCATGCCCTGCTGCGCCGGATGGACCGCGCAGTCGAACGCGATGGCGCCACCATCATCGTCGGCGACCTCCGCATCGACGTGGACCAGCGTCGCGTATGGCGCGCCGATATCGAGGCCCAACTCACCCCGCTCGAATTCGATCTGCTGGCTCGGCTGGCACGACGTCCCCGTGTGGTGCTGGCCCGGGAACGTTTGCTCGAGGAGGTGTGGGACTGGGCCGATGCCGCGGGCACCCGCGCGGTCGACAGTCATATCAAGGCATTGCGCCGCAAGCTCGGCGCGGATGTGATCCGAACGGTGCACGGTGTCGGCTATGCGCTGGACGCGCGATGAGCGAGGAGATCGCGAGCGTGGACCCGCGGTGGCGCTCGACGGTTTCACGAAAGCTGCGTGGCATATCGGACGCGGTCGCGGAGGTGCTGCCGCGGCCGTTGGATCCCGTCACCTCGATCAAGTTGAAGTTCGCGATTCTGATGCTCGGCTCGGCCGGGGTGGCATTCGGGTTCTTTCGGCTGCGGATCGGGTGGCTGCCGCCGAAGACGACGATCGCGGCCACGGTGATCGCGCTGATCACCTCGCAGATCCTCGCGCACGGCACCACGCGGCCGCTGCGCGAGATGACGGCGGCGGCCAAGCGGATGGCGCAGGGCGATTACACCCGCCGGGTGCGGGCCAGCTCCCGTGACGAGGTCGGGCAACTGGCGGCGGCCTTCAATCAGATGGCCGCCGACCTGGCCGCCGCCGACCAGCAGCGCCGCGACCTGATCGCCAATGTCTCCCACGAACTGCGCACCCCGATCACCGCGCTGAATGCGGTGCTGGAGAACATGGTCGACGGCGTATCCGAACCCGACGACAAAACCCTGCGCACCGCACTCGCCCAAACCGAACGGCTCGCTCGACTCGTCTCCGAACTGCTCGACCTGTCCACCATCGAATCCGGCGCGCGTGCGCTCGACCGCGAAGAGCTCAGCGTCACACCGCTTTTGGCCGAGGTCGTCGCCGAGGCCGAGGCGGCCGCGGCGGCGCTCGGGCGCGGCGTGCGCTTCCGCACCGACGTGCAACCGAGCAGCGCAAGCGTTTTCGCAGACCGCGCACGTTTGCACCAGGTGCTGCTCAACCTGCTCGACAACGCCGCCCGCCACGGACCCGCCGGTGGTGAAGTCCGCATCGAGGCCCGCGCCGACCGCGGCGGTCTCGTCATCGATGTCCAAGACCAAGGCCCGGGCATTCCGATCCCCGAGCGCGCCACCATCTTCGACCGCTTCACCCGCGGCGGGCGCAGCGACGGCGGCGGTACCGGCCTGGGGCTGGCCATCTCGCGCTGGATAGTCGACCTACACGGCGGCACCATAGCCGTCGCCGATCCGGGCTCGCGCATCCGCGTGACTCTCCCTGCCGCTTAACCCATTCCACTATTTCGTGACCCGGGCCAATGAGTTCCCGGGACGATCTCGCACACCCATAGGAGGGGACATCCATGCCAGACCAACCCGAACCATCGCAACACCGATCACCTACGCCACCCGCGGCGAAATCGGAGCCGACCGCGGATGCGCCGAGCTCACCGAGTGTGTGGTCGAATCCGGCGAGTGCGCTGATCGGTCCACCGGCGAGTGCACTGCCGCCGAGGTCTGGACTGCCCGCGGCAAGGCCGTGGCCGGTTCAAGTGCCGAGGTGGCGGCACGTCGCCTGCCCGCCCGGCGTTTTGCCCGCCGCTGGTATCGCAGGTCTCGCGGGCGCGGTGTTCATCCCACTGGATCGGCCGGGAATCGGTTGGGTACTTGCCGGTTCGGTGGCAGCGGCCGCGGTTTTCACGGTGGACCGCCGCGCACGGCGTACGGCCGGAGCGGCTACCTCCACAACGGATCCGGCGATGGAGCCGGGTCCAGCATGTCCGGCTAGTGACGAACCTGGTCGCCGGACGTCGGTCAAAGGTGCCGGCGCGCCGTCTGATGTGAACGGCAGTGGTTCGGTGCGTGCGGCTGCGACGTCGATACCAAAACCGTCGGACTCGACTGAATCGCCCAGCTCGACGACGGCAGATCCTCAGCCCGGGCAGTCGGCACCCGTGGTCGACGGCGCTCAGATGCTGCTCAAAGGTGCTGGCACGGAGCCGAATCGGGCTGATTCGGACAATCATGGCGCGGCGGGCCGGGATGGGTCGTCGTCGCTACCGGATTCGTCCGATTCGGCGCATTCTCCCGAGGCGAAGCGTGCGGCGGGAAGCTCCGATCCGGTCGGTTCCGGCGGTCCGACCGCGCTGGAAGACGGGAGTGGGGGAGCCGACCCAGCTGGATCGCGATTCGGTGTCCGCGCAGCCAATTGGGGCAGGGTGTGGTGGACGACCCTGGCGTTGGGGCTGCTGGCGGTTGGGGCGGTGCGGGCCGCGGGCTGGTTGTTCGCGCTGTGTGTGGTCGGGGCCGCGGTGGCCGGGTCGTTGGCTGTCGTCGGGCGGCGCTCGGTCTATAGCGCGTGGTACGACGTGATCGCGGTGCCGATCGAGTCGATTGCGGGCATTCCCTGGATCTATTCGGCGTTCGATCGGATCGGCGATGGCAAGGCGAGGCGGTCGTGGCGGGCCGGGACATCGGTTGCGGTGACGCTCGCACTATTGGCGATTTTCGTGCCATTGCTCGGCGGTGCCGATGCGACATTCGCGAAACTTCTCGACGCGGTGACGCCGCAGTTCGACGCGGCATCTGTCGTGCAGTGGATCGTGCTGTTCGCGCTACTCGGTCTCGGCAGCGTCGGGGCCATGTATCTGCTGGCGGGCCCGCGAGCCGCCGCGACAGGCGCACCATCCGGGCGATGCCTGCGACGGTTGGAGTGGGCACTGCCGGTGGGCGCGCTGACCATCCTGTTCGCGGTGTTCGTCGGTGCCCAGTTCGTCGCTTTGTTCGGCGGTGACGACTATGTCCAGCGCACGGCGAATCTGACCTACGCCGAATACGCGCGCAGCGGATTCTGGCAGCTCTCGATCGTCACCATTCTCACCCTCGCCGTGATAGCTGTCGTGTTGCGCTGGGCTGCGCAGGAATCCGCAGTAGACCGAGCGTGGCTGCGCATCCTGCTGTGCGCGATCGCGGTGTTGACGCTGATCATCGTCGCCTCCGCCCTCGGCCGCATGTGGACCTACCAGCAGGCCTATGGCTTCACCGTTATGCGCGTGCTGGTCGAGGTATGCGAACTCTGGCTGGGCCTGGTGTACCTGCTGATGATCGTGGCGGTGCTGCGCCTCGACGGCACCTGGCTGCCGCGCGCCGCCATCGGCACCGCCATGTCGACGCTGTTCGCCTTGGCCGTGCTCAACCCGGAAGGCCTTGTCGCGGAACGAAATATCGATCGCTGGGAACACGGTAAGAATCTCGACACGTACTATCTCAGCGCACTCTCGCCCGATGTCCTCTCCGCCGTCGACCGACTCCCACAGCCACAGCGTGCTGAGATACTCGGCCCGATCCGCGAGCGTCTCGACGGGGACACGTGGCAGAGCTGGAACCTGTCTCGCGCCAATGCCCGGTAGGACACCCGTGCTTGTTTGTCGGCGATGGCGACATCGTCCGTTGATGCACGCGGGAATGGATTCGGGGCTCAGGTGAGTGCGCGATGGACGGCGTCGGCGGGGTCGGTGGCGAGTTGTGCTGCGGGGATGGGATTTCCGGCGGCGTCGTGTATGTGCCAGCCACCGAGGGAGATGACGGGAATGGTGCCGCGGTGGTGAGCGAAAGCGAGTTCGGAAAGGGTGGCCCACGAGCCACCGATCACGATCACGGCGTCGGCGGATTGCACGAGGATCGCGTTGCGGGCCTCGCCCATATCGGTGTACAGGACGGCGGACAGGCCACGGCAGGCGGCGGACCGGTCGCTGTCCGGGCGAATCCCGATGACGAGCCCGCCCGCCCGCGTGGCCCCCTCCGCGACCGCGGCCATAACGCCGGTACCGCCCCCGCACAGCACGGTGGCACCGGCAGTCGCGAGCAGTCGTCCCACCTCCGCAGCCCATTCGCCCTCGCTAGTGGTGCAATCACTCGGTCCGCAAACCGCGATCTGCGGAGGTATGTCGCGAGCCATGTAGTCGACGATAGTTGCGGGAATCTCGCTCAGCCGCTTACTTCGTGCAGGTCGGCCGCTCGCAGACCTGCACGCCGCGCAACCCGGCCTAGTCGCCTCGCGCCGCAGCTCGGGCCGGTCTTGTCAGCAGCCCAGCACCGCCGCGCCTTGTGCGGCCAGGCAGTTCGGTCGAGTCCCGGACGCCCGGAAGGTCATTCAATCTGCAAGCCCAGCACACCGAACGTTTCTTTCGGCTCGGCACACCCTGCAGCTCGGCCCGTAGGCGACGGCGATGACGAAGGGAGGCGTGCCGATTCTGGTACGCCGGTGGTCTGGCCCAACGCGCGGCTCAGTCCTGCAGCCTTGTAGCTCTCCTAGCCTTTGCGCCCGACTGGCGGGCAAGTGTCGCATGGCCGTCTCGAAGCCGAGCCACTTGTTCGCTCCAGTGATCAAGATTGCCGCCGTGCCACCAACGCTAGGTGACAGCACTTCCCATGTACGGTCGCGCGCCTGTGTTCGGCGACCGGGCCTCGGCTGACCGAGCTGCATCCGTCACCCCGACGCGGCGGCCCCGGGTGCGAGATGTGCCTACCGTCGCTTGGTGAGCAACGTATCGAGCTGTGCGGCGAATTCCTCGGCGGCGTTTCGGTATCCGACGTGGTCGCCCGCGAATTCCACGGTGTCGAGTCCGAGGCGTGCGCCGAGTACCGCATTGGGCAGCGCCGGGAACGCTTCCTTCGAATCGTGTCCGACGGCGAGGACGAGCTTGTCGGCGACGGGTTGCAGTGCGTCGAAATCCGGTGTGTAGCGGACGTACTGGCGCATTTCGTATTCCATCCAGAACTGCATGTTCTGCTGGATGCGCGCACCGATCGCGGCTGCCTCGGGCGTGGGTTCTCCGGCGGGCTGCTGCTGGCGCAGCCCGACGCCTTCGGCGAATAGCGAGATGGCGGCGACGAAGCCCTCGGATTTGCTGGTCTGGTAGACCTTGTCCAAGAAGGTGAGCCACTTGTCGGCATCTGGCAGTACGGTCGCAAGCGGCGGTTCGTGCGCGATGAGTGTGTGCACGAGGTCCGGTCGCGTTGTGAGCAATTCGAGCGCGACGATGGCGCCGGAGCTGCTGCCGAGCACGGCGGCGGGCTGGTTGCCGAGGTGGGTGAGCAGTGCGGCGGCATCGGCGCCGTCCAGTTGGACGTTGTGGTTCTGTCCTGGGCTGCGGGAGAAGCCGCGCCGATCGTAGGAAACCACCGTGTAGCGATCCGCCAGTCGCTCGGCGATCTGGTCGAAGCTTCCGGCGTCGCCATTACCGCCCGGGATGAGCAGCAGTAGCGGTCCGGTGCCACGGATTTCGTAGTACAGCGTCGCCCCGGGCACGGCGAGGGTGTGGTCGGTAGGGATGTCCATGGGAAATTCTCCTGGTAGATAGGACAGTTGCCGCAACGCTTCCCGGATGACGGGCAGTGCCGCGGTGGGCGGATCCGCATCGACCCAGCGGTCGATAGCGACCTGCAGTGCCGTCGCGATCGCGCCCGCCATGATCCGCGGGAACATATCGGCGCGCAGGTCGCGGCCGGTGCGTGCGGCGATGGCCGTCGCGATGGCCTCCTGGATGACGGCCTGCGCCTTGAGATATTCACCCTGCAACGCGGACTCGGTGGTGATCAGCCGAATGCCGCGGCTCCATGCCGGATCCGGCAGTTCGTCATCACGGAATTCGGCGAGCACCGCGTGGATCACCGCGGGCCACAGCGCTTCGGCCGCCGGACGATCGCGCAGTCCGTCCGCGATGCGCCGGGCCCGATCGACCGCCACCGAGCACACGGCCTCGTACTTACTGGCGAAGTAGTTGTTGAACGTACGTGGCGAAACACCCGCCGCCGCCGCGATGTCCTCGACCAGCACACTGTCGAGACCATGCTCGACCGCCAGCCGCAGCGCCGCGAATCCGAGCGCCTCCCGAGTCGCGAGTTTCTTGCGTTCCCGCAACCCGAGTACGAATGCCACGCCCTTCACGGTACGCAATCTTGCGTGGCACGCAAGATTGCGTGATCGGAAAGTTTTGCGCCACATAGGGTCCGAAAGCCCCGCAACCACCGTCGTATGAGACCAGCAGGGCCACACGCTGTCTCGGCGCATCACCCGCCAGTGGGTACGCGGCGTGTGCCGCTGCGGCACGCTCGCCGATGGGCATATGGTGTGCGCCGCTGCGGCACCAGCACCCGCACACGCGCTGGGCAACCGTCGTCGAACTCGTGCACGATCCAGCCGAGTCGTCCGGCGCCTCCGATACGCGACAGCGCATGTGGGCCGGGCTCGGTGCGGGGTGCCCCGTGTGGTGGGACGATCAGGGAACCGGCAGGACGCGCGTTGGGTGCGATGGCCGCAGTGCGGGCGCGGTGGTGTGCAGACTATGCGGACTTGCGCAGCGTCGAGAGGCGGCTCACACCGCACGCGAGCACGACCGCCGCCAGGAACGACAGCAGTGACGCGCTCATCCACGCCTGCTTGGTGAAGTGCAGCTTCTCCTGCGCGTGCACCCAGAAGTCGGTCCACACCCCGGCGTCGCCCGGGTTGATCAGCTGGTAAACCGAGAGCCCGACCAGCCAGGCGAAAACCATGCCCCACCGCGATGGCGCGTTCGCCGAGGTATCCCACTGGTCGCGTGCCCGCAGGAAGAAGTCCGCGACGAGCACGCCGAGCAGCGGCACGAAGACCGAGCCGATCAGTCCGAGAAAGCCGAAGTAGTTCGCCATGTTCAGTCGCAGCGCGAGCAGGGTGATCAGCACGCCGAGACCGATCGAGAGCACCCGACGATCGATCCGAGGCGCGAGGTTCTGGATCGACACGGCCGTCGAGTACACATTCGCGAACGACTGGTCGGCCTCACGGAAGACGAAGATGAAGAAGAACACCGCTCCGAGGGTCACCTTCAGAAACGGCGAGTACACCCCGCCGTCGCCGGACACGAGCGCCAGCGCGAACAACCCCAGCACATACGCGATGATCTGGGTGAACGCGTACGCCCCACTGGCCGCGCCGAATGCCGCGCCGGTGCTGCGGGAGTGCCGGGTGTAGTCGGCCGCCACCGGCACCCACGAAATCGAAACCGCGAGCGCCGCATCGGTGGCGACCCAGAACAGATTCCAGTCCACGCCGAACGGCCCGCCGCCCGCGGTGCCCGGGTTGGCGGTGAGATCCGGCAGACCCGCGCGGACGAACTGCAGGTAGAACCAGATCAACGCGATCACCACGCCGACGGTCACGAACCGCCGCAGCATCCGTACCGAACCGAGCGGCCAGATCGTCAAAACCGTCGTCAGCACACCCGCGGCGATCACGTAAATCCAGTGCGGCCCGCCATCGAACAACTCCTCGGCCGCGTCGCCGATGACGATCAATTCGAAGGTGCCCCAACCGATCAGCTGTGCGATATTGAGCACCGTCGGTAGGTAGCTGAGCTTCGCGCCGAACAGTCCGCGCAGCAACATCATCGCGGGCTTACCGGTCTCGGCTCCGGGCACCGCGGCCAGGCCGAGCATGAGTCCGCCGAGCACTGTTCCGATGATCATCGCGAGAATGCCCGCGGCGATGGAGATCTGCGCCGCGCCATCGGAGTTCGGCGCCAGCACGGTGTAGGCGCCGGAGAATGCGAACAGGCTGACCCCGAGGTTCGCCCAGAACGCGCTCTGGTCCCAGAACGAGAGCACCTTCGGCGCTGGCTGGTCCAGGGTCAGCGGTGCTTCGCGCCGCTCGGATCGATCAAGGGTGGGTGCAGACATCCCGGTACCGCTCTCCCTACGCCGGAATTACCCGGACAGGTTCATGCGGTCGGCGAAACGTGGGGTCCGCCCTCTCAGCCCGGCCGTGCCCGAGCTCCCGCGCTGGGGGTTCGGCGAAATGCTACACCTGTGTACCGGCGCGCCGGGCCGGTACTTCGGACATTCCAGACAGGTTCCGCGGAGATCGCCCCGAAAATCGCAAACACCGCCCATACTGTCCGGTACCGATCTGGTTATCGCTCGGTTATCTGCCGCTCATCGCTCACCTCGACTGGAATGAGTATGCGCCCATGATGCTGATCACCTTGCACGAGACCGTCCTTGCTCAAATCGGGAATCCGACGCCCGAGGCCCCGCCCAACTCGGAGAAGATCCTGCAGATGGTCCGCTACCTGACCTGGTTCGTTCTCCTGTCGGGTGTCTGCGGCATCACCTATGCGGGCGGCCGGTTCGCCTGGGAAAAGTGGAGCGGGGGCACCCTGGACTCGCCGAAGATGCTCGCCGGCGCGATGATCGGCGGTGTCATCGCGACCAGTGCGGGCACCATCATGAACGCTATCGTCGGCTGAAAACCGTTGCGGGTGTTCGGCTGACGGTGGCTCCGGCCGCGGCGGCGGCGCGCGCGAAGACGACCGCGTCGCGCACCGCCGCGCCGCCGGGATCATTGTTGAAGTAGACGAACACCTCTTCGCGATCGGACCAGGTATCGGCCAGCCGTCGCGCCCAACTGGACAGTGCCGTGCGTCCGTAGCGCGGCGTGGGTGTCGCACGTCCGGAATGCAGTCGCAGATAACCCCAGTCCGTCGTGCGCCACAGCGGCGCGACGGGACGGGAGTGGACATCGGCCCAACACAGCGCCGCGCCGCAATCCGTCAGCACGGCACGGACTTCGGGAATCCACCAGGAATCGTGCCTGGGTTCGACCGCGATCCGGACCCCGGGCGGAAAACAGCGCAGGCACGCGTCGAGCAGTGCCGGATCGACCCGCAGCGTCGGCGGAAGTTGCAACAGCACCGGCCCCAGCTTGTTGCCCAGTGCACAGGCGTGCTCCATCAAGCGCCCGACCGGCTCCTCCGGTTCGCGCAGCCGCTTGATGTGGGTGAGGAAGCGGCTCGCCTTGACCGCGAAACAGAAATCGGTCGGCGTCCGATCTCGCCATGCCGCGAAGGTCTCTGCGCTGGGCAGACGATAGAAGGCATTGTTGCTCTCGACCGTCGCGAAGGCCGCGGCGTAGGTTTCCAGCCACGCACGCTGCGGAATGTTCGTCGGATACAGCACCTCGCGCCAGTCCCGGTACTGCCAACCCGATGTGCCGACGAGTAGGGGCATAGCTCCATCGAAGCACTTTCCGGTGATCGCCGTATCAACTACGCTGTGTAGTAGGCCGGGCCATGGAGGGCGTGATGCGCGAACAATCAGTGGCCGAGCGGCGAATCGGCTTGGCGCGGTAGAGTTTTCTGCCTGGTCTTCAGCTTCCCGAGTCACATCACCGACGCGATCGAGCACATGGTCACCGGCGCGGTACTGCTGGCGATCGGCGCCGTACAGGTCCGCAGAGATGGTGGCGTGCGCCCGGTATTCGGCCGGTCCGATCAGTAGCAGCCTTCGAGGGTGGCGGCGGCGACCACATCGATGACGTCGGTGACATCGTTGTGCGCCCGCATGGCGGTGCGTTGTCGCCGAGCACCATTGCCCCGCGCCAGAACCGCTTTGACGGTATCGGCGACGAACTGCTGGTCGCCGGACTGTTCGAGCGCGGGGGTGAGGTGGTCCACCAGCGTGGCCAGCAGGGTGCTGGCCGGAAGGGCGCGGCCGCTGATCGTGTCGAGTCCGTCTCCGTCCAGGCCGGACCGGGCGGCCTTCCAATACGCGGCCCGCAGAACCTCCGCGGGCACCGGCGGCGGTGGTATCCGGTCTTGAATCGCCGTCTGCGCCATGACGACCGCGGCGCGAATCAGCGTGGCCAACAATGCCGTTTCCTCGACCGTCGCCGGTACATCACTGACGCGCACTTCGACGGTCGGGTACGAGGTGGAGGGCCGCACATCCCAATACACCATCGCGGTATCGAGAATGCTGCCGCTGGCGAACATCATCTGCACCATACGGTCGAAATCCGCGGGCGAATCGAAGAAGGGTGGGGGACCGGCACTGGGCCACCGCCGCCACATAATGCTGCGCCAACTGGCATATCCGGTATCGGTGGCGCGGTAGACCGCGGAATTGGCCGTCAATGCCAACAACACCGGTAACCAGGGCCGTAAGTAATTCCCGACCCGGACCGCGACGTCACGGGACGGAACCCCGACATGGACATGACAACCGCACAAACCCTGTTCATGCGCGAGCATCCCGTAATAGCGCTCGATGCGTCGATAGCGTGGGGTATCGGTGACCGGATACGCATCCGGTATCGCGGGCGGCACCGCCACCGCGAGCAACCGGGCACCGTTCTTCTCCGCGCAATTCGCCACAACGCGGCGTTGCCGACACAGGTCATCGAGCAATCCGGGGGTACAGGTATGCACCTCGGTATTGATCTCGACCTGACAGCGTGTCAGCTCCAACTGCAGATTGATGCCGACGTCGGCCGCCGCCGCCGCGACTTCGACATTCCGCGGACTCGGCGCACCCGTGATCGGATCCGCTAGAAGGAATTCCTCTTCCACGCCGACAGTGGGCAGTGCCACGGCCATTACTGGATCTTACTGCGCAAATCGCTGATTCGGACATATGCCGGAATCGTTTGAGCGCCCCGGGCCGGGGTAGGCCGATGTTAGCGGAGGATCGGCAAGAAAGGGGTCCGGTATGTCCGAGGAATTGCGTGGTGTGCGCGCATTGGTCATTACCGCGAATACCGGCGTCGAACACGACGAGCTGCTGATGCCACTGGACTGGTTGCGCGAACACGGTGCCGTCGCCGTGCACGCGACCCCTGAACGAAGCGAGGTCCAGACTTTCCGGCACGATGTCGACAAGGATGAGGTCGTGCAGCCGGACGCGGCGCTCAACGATCTCGAGGCCGACGATTTCGACCTGCTCGTCGTGCCGGGCGGAACGGTGAACGCGGATAAACTGCGCGTCTGTGAGCGCGCCGTGGAAGTGGCACAGCAATTCGTGCGTGCGGGTAAACCCGTAGCGGCGATCTGCCACGGCCCATGGCTGCTCGTGGAGGCCGACGTGGTCGCGGGTAAGACACTGACGTCGTACCACTCGCTGCGCACCGATGTCGTCAATGCCGAGGGGCGCTGGATCGATCGTGCGGTGGTGCGTTCGGATGAGAACGGCTGGCCGCTGATCACCTCCCGCAGTCCCGGCGACCTGAAGGAATTCACCGAGGCGATCGGAGCCGAGCTCACCGCGGCCCCGTCTGCACAGGCCTTCGCTGGCGATGAAATCTTTTGACACCGGTGAGTTCCCTGGAGACGGATCGTCCTACTGATATGGACACAATCAACCTCGCCGACCGCTACGAGCTGCCGCCGCTCGACTGGGACAGTGTCCGCAGACGGCTCGACGCGGGCATCGAACAAGCGCCGGGCAGCGGCGGCCTCGACCGGCACACCTGCTGGCTGACCACCATCAATCCCGACGGCAGCCCGCATGTCACCGCCGTCGGCGCGCTCTGGGTAGACGGCGCCTTCTGGTTCACGACCAGCGCCCGCAGCCGCAAGGGCCGCAATCTGGCTCGCGATCCGCGCTGCTCGATGAGTGTGGCCACCCACGAGTTCGATCTGGTCGTCGACGGCATCGCGACCATGATCGCCGATCCCGCCGCCGTCGCCGATATGGCGCGGCGCTGGGCCGACGGCGGCTGGCCGTGTCGCGTGGACGAGACAGGGGAGGCGCTCACCGCCGAATACAGCGCCCCCTCCGCGGGCCCGCCGCCGTGGCACGTCTACCGCCTGACCGCGCTCACCGCCACCGCGCTCTCGACTGTGGAACCCGGTGGCGCGACCCGCTGGCAGTTCTGATTCGCCGCACCTCGATTACCCCTGAGGTAATCGTGTCGGGGCCGTGGGCTTCGTAGGATCGGCAGGGTGAGTACGCAGACAGCCGGTGACCTGCTGCGCCACTGGCGGCTCGAGCGCAGGCTCAGCCAGCTGGAATTGGCCGGGCGCGCCGAAACCTCCGCGCGGCACCTCAGTTTCATCGAAACAGGTCGCGCGAATCCGAGCCGCACCATGCTGGTGCACCTGTGCGAGCAGTTGGAAATCCCATTGCGGGAACGCAATCGGTTGCTGCTCGCGGCCGGATTCGCACCCGCCTACGCCGAACCATCCCTCGATACACCGGCGATGGACGCGGTGCGCGGCGCGATGCGCCAGATCCTCGCGGGCCACGACCCCTATCCCGCACTGGCCATCGACCAGAGCTGGCAGATGATCGACGCCAATTCCGGTGTGGCACTGCTGTTGACGGGCATCGACCCGAAACTGCTCACCGCGCCGGTGAATGCCCTGCGACTGAGTCTGCATCCCGACGGTATGGCCAGCCGAATCCTCAATCTGGCCGAATGGCGCGGCCATATCTTCGAGCGGCTCGCGCGCCAGATCGAAGTCACCGGTTCGCCCGAACTAATCGCGCTCCGCGACGAACTGCGCGAATATCCCGGCGGCACAGTCGATCTCACCCTGCCCGAACCGGACCAGGCTGTGGTCCCGCTGCGCCTGCGCCACGACGACCACGAACTGTCGTTCATCAGCGTCACCACCGTCTTCGGCACCCCGATGAACGTGACCGTCGCCGAACTGGCCATCGAATCGTTCTTCCCCGCCGATGAGGAGACGAAGAAGCGCCTCAACGCCGCGTCGTCATGATGACGGGCGCGGCGGATCTCGCGGCACTGGTTGGTGTGGCGGTGGATTCGATGACCGATCTCGGATCACATCATTCGTGGACGTTACATCGGGCAGTACTCGGCGACGGGCGCGAGGTCTTCGTGAAGGCCGCGCCCGACCAGGCGTCGGTATTCGCGGCGGAGGCGGCCGGGCTGCGGTGGCTCGCCGCGGGCGCGCCGAACCTGGTGCCCGAGGTGCTGGCAGTAGATGACGCGATGCTGGTACTGCCCTGGGTGCCCGCGGCCGCGCCGACCGCATCCGCAGCGGAGCGTTTCGGGCGCGAACTTGCTGCGCTGCACGGGGATTCACCAGGCTGGTTCGGCGCACCGTGGCCGGGTTGGATCGCCGATCTGCCGCTGGACAACACCCGGATCGATGGCTCGTGGGCGCGCTGGTACGCCGATTACCGCCTCGCCCCATATCTGCCGAGAGCCGCCGCACACCTCGGTCGCGACGGAATCCGCTTGCTGGAACGCGTGATCGAGAATATCGAAACCCTCGCGGGCCCACCCGAACCACCCAGTCGCGTCCATGGCGATCTGTGGTCCGGCAACATCCTGTGGACCGCCGACCGCGCACTCCTCATCGACCCCGCGGCCCATGGCGGTCACCGCGAAACCGACCTCGCCATGCTCGCCCTCTTCGGCGCTCCACACCTGGACCGAATCCGCGCCGCCTACCACGAAACCCACCCCCTCGCCGACGGCTGGCAGGCCCGCCTCCCCCTGCATCAACTGCACCCACTCCTCGTGCACGTCGCCCTCTTCGGCAGTTCCTACCGATCCCAAACCCTCGCCGCCGCGACCGCCGCCCTCACCGCACCGCACCGATAACACCGCAATTCATGAGGTCCCGCGCTCAGTGCTGCGCGCCCAGAACTGGCCGTACACAAGGGCGCAGGCACGGTGACGTATGCCGGTTCCTCAGAGGTGCAGCAGCGTACTGCGGTCGAGTGCCTGACCATATTCGGCGCGCACAGACCGACCTCCTGAGCGAGCAGACCGGCACGCGACAAGACCGCGTAGGGCCGCGCGCTCACGGGGACGCAGCCCGGTGACGGGTAACTGGTTTCTGGGCGTGCCGCGGTCGCGGGTCCGGCCATACTCGACGCTGCCAGACCGACCTCCTCGGCGCGCACGTCGCGATGACCTGGCAATCGTGCCCCGACAGCGGCACGCTGAGCAGGGCTCATCCGAGGCCGACGGACTCAGCGGCGCAATGCAGTTTCCTCCTGCATATGCGACAACTTCTCGGGATTGCGGACGGCGTACACACCGGTGATGAACCCGTCGTCGACGCGCACCGCCATGACCGTATCGAGTTCGCCATCGACCCGGACAGCCAGCGCCGGGAAGCCATTGACCTCGGCCGGTTGCAGCGACCAGGCAGTCACCCTGTCCGACAGGGCGCCCAGGAGGCGGGCCACCTTATCGGCCCCCGCGACCGGCCGTGGCAGAGCCTGTTTGATTCCGCCACCGTCACCCAGGAGCACGACATCGGGCGCGAGCATATCGAACAGGCCCTGGATATCGCCGGTTTCGAGCGCCCGCTGGAACGCCGTGAGCACATCTCGGCTCTGGGCCGCCGAAACCGGCCCACGAGGTCGGTGCGCGGCGACATGTGCTCGGGCACGATGGGCGATCTGGCGGACCGCGGCCGGTGTTTTGTCGACCGCGGCGGCGATTTCGTCGTAGGGCAGGTCGAACACCTCGCGCAGCACGAATACCGCGCGCTCGATCGGGGCGAGTGTCTCCAATACCAGCAGCATCGCCATCGAGACGTTCTCGGCGAACTCGACATCGTCGGCGACGTCGGGCGTGGTGAGCAGTGGTTCGGGCAGCCAGGGGCCGATATAGGACTCTTTGCGGCGTCCGAGCGCGCGGAGTCGATCGAGGGACTGGCGGGTGGTGATTCGAACCAGGTAGGCGCGCTGGTCCTGCACGGTGTCGAGGTCAACACGCGCCCACCGTAGCCAGGTTTCCTGGAGCACGTCTTCGGCGTCGGCGGCCGAGCCGAGCATTTCGTATGCGACGGTGAAGAGCAGGTTGCGGTGGGTGACAAAGACTTCGGTGGCAGCATCCGCACTCACGACTGCGCCCCCGGCGTCCGGAAGTGTGTGGCCACGGGAGGCTCCTGTCTGTTGGATTTCGACGGCGTCGCTCACCAGACGCACGACCACCACATTCTGTGACAGCAGGCGCGCGTGACGGGCATCACCTACCCGAGTTGGGGCGACACCGCCCCGATCGCGACACCGGAGTCGCCCACGACAAGGAGAAATCCCGGCTCCGGAAGATGAGTTCAGCTCGTCTTCGCGATGACCTTCTCCGCGAACCGGGACAGGTGCGCGATCTTGGTGTCCAGCGATTCGGTATCGGGTTCGGTGGTGTAGGGGTAGCGGAAGCCGACGATCACATCGGTGACGCCCTTGTCCTCCAACCGCTTCACACCTTCCACGGTGAATCCGTCCAGCGAGATGACATGGATCTCGAAATCCTTGCGGGTGCCGTATTCGGCACGCAGGACATCGAGTTTCGCGAGCAGCCGGTCCAATTCGGCCGGATCGCCACCGGCATGCATCCAGCCGTCGCCACGCTGGGCCGCGCGGCGCAATGCCGGGCCGCTGTGTCCGCCGATGAGGATCGGAATCGGCTCGGTCGGCACCGGGCTGATCTTGATCGGCGGCAGATCGTAGAACTCCCCGTGGTATTCGAAATAGCCGCCCGCGGTGAGCCCACGCACGATATCGATGCATTCGTCCATGCGTGCACCGCGACGTTCGAACGGCACACCCATGATTTCGAAATCATCCGGCCACGGGCTGATGCCGACGCCGAAGCCGAACCGGTTCCCGCTCAATGCCGCGATCGAGGCGGCCTGCTTGGCGACCAGCACCGGTGGACGGATGGGCAGCTTCACCACGAACGGCGTCAGCCGCAGTGTCGTCGTGGCCGCCGCGATGGCCGCCGACAGCACGAAGGCCTCGATGAACGGCTTGTCCTCCAAGAACTCCCGATTGCCGTCGGGGGTGTAGGGGTAGGTGGCGTCGGATTCTTTCGGATAGGCCACACTGTCGGCGATCGTCATCGAGGTATACCCGGCAGCTTCGGCGGCCTGTGCCAGCGGCACATAGAAGGTCGGGTCCGTCATCGTCTCGGCATAGGTGAATCGCATCTCAATCGCCTTCCATACTTTCGGCGCTGGGCGCCCTGTTCGATGCGGCACCCGGTAGGCCCGCGAGCTGAGGGAGTTCGGCACCTAGGCCCATGGATTCGAAAACCCCTCCGGAATCAGAGAATCGAACATCGTCTTCATATCCGCCGACAACCGCATGAGCTCGACAGCGGAGCCGAGCGCGCCTCCGTCGAGATAAGCGAACTCCATCCCGACGCCCTCGAACGCACCGCGCGCGAGCACCTCGGCCCCGCTCGCCTGCGCGTCGGCCAGCGCCGCGTCGTAGTCCTCGGGCACCCACGCGACGTGATGCAGCCCTGGCCCGACGGTGTCCAGATGTTCGGAATACAAACTGGTCCCGGACTTGGGCTCGATCAACTCCAACTGCTGTGCGCCCGCATACCCCAGTGCCACCGTGATCGTGTAATCGGCGGGCGCGCCACGCAATTGGCACGACTGCGGTCCGAAGTGCACGTCCGGGATGGTGAACCACTTCGCGACGCCATATCGCTCGGTGAACTCCCGCTGGGCCGCCTCGATATCGCGCACCACCCAGCACAGCTGGAAGATCGGGCCGCGCGCGATGCTCATCGGATCACCTCGAGTCTGCTGCACGAAGACCGCCGCGCCTTCGTTCCGTACGGCCCAAATTAAGCACCTCCGCTTAACCTCGTCAATACTCGGGTTTAGTACAGTGCTGACATGGATCCGCGTGCCGCACTGCTCGACGCGGGCGAACGGCTCATCGCCGAACGCGGCGTAGACGTCCCACTGCGCGATATCGCCGCGGCCGCGGGCCAGCGCAACAACTCCGCGGTGCACTACTACTTCGACTCCCGCGGCGGCCTGCTCGAGGCCATCGTCGACCGCCGGATGAACTGGCTCGAAGACCGCCGAATGAGCCTGCTCGCCCGATACGAAACCGAGGGCACCGCACACGAGATCCGCACCCTGGTCGCGATGCTCGCCACCCCCATCCTCGAACTCATCTACACCGCGCAGGTCACCCACTACGGCCGCTTCCTCGAGGTGGTGCGCGCCCACCCGGTGATCGCCGACGCCCGCCGCCTCGCCGGTGCCGACCGCGCCGCCGTCCGCATCATCGCCACCCGCTTGGACGCGGCCCTGCCGCAACTGCCACCCCGCCGACGCCGCCAACGCCTGGAAACGATGGCGACCGTCATGTTCGCTCTGATCGCCGACTACGAACGCGCACTCGAAGCGGGCGTGCGCACCGCGCACCCCGACGGCGACACCGCCGAGATCATCGACATGATCGTCGCAATGCTCACCGTGCCGGTACCCCAAGCGACTTCAGGCGGTGTGTGAGGTCAACAGGTGACCGGCAGGTCGAGGCTGGCCAACAGGTCGATGACCCGCTGGCGGATATCGTCGCGGATCGGCCGCACCTCGGCCAACGGCAGCCCGGCCGGATCGTCCACCCCCCACTCCTCATACCGGACGCCGGGTACCAGCGGACACACGTCGCCGCACCCCATGGTGATGATGACGTCGGCGGCCAAGATGATCTCATCGGTCCAGGACTTCGGAAACTCGTGGGAGATGTCGATGCCCACCTCGGCCATGGCCACGACCGCCGCCGCATTCAGCGCCCCACTCGGCTCCGACCCACCGGACCAGGCCAATACCCGCCCCCGCGCGTAATGCTCGAAGAAACCCAGCGCCATCTGCGAACGCCCGGCGTTGAATGTGCACAGGAACAGCACCACCGGCACCTCGTGCTCCATCCGACCCTCCACCTTGGCCCGAGCGTGCAACTGCTGCCGGGCGAAGCGCTCGGCCAGCAGCGGCAGGTACAACTTCACCGGCGCCCGCACCCCGAGCTGCGCGTAGGAGTCGTGCAGGAATCGGTGAATCGTATTGGCGTCGAACAAGATCGTGAACTCGCGATGCAGGCGCCGCTCGGCACGGGCGAGCGCCGTACCGTGCACAATATCGAGGAGTCGGTACGCCGGAGTGATCTCGGCGTAACCGGCCCGGTTCGTCCGCTCGGGCACAGCCACAGTAGTGAGGGTGACACCAATGACCGTGCGCGGCAACCAAACTGGTGATGAACCGGAACGAACCCGCAGACCACAACGCGGCGTACCGACGAAGAACCCCCGATACAGCGCGTCGCGAAACCATTAGCGCAGAGAACCCTCTGCCGATCGACCACCGCGGGGAAGCGCCATCACCCCTCGCGCGAACGCCTCGTCAATTCGACTGTCGCCGCGCGCAATTCGTCGGCGGAATCAATCGGGGTCGCGTAGCCGACTCGTGTTCGCGCCACTCCGCGTGGTGTGACCACTCGCAAGTCCAGCCCATACCGGTCGGCGCTTTCGCAACTCGCCTCGGTCGCATCCGGATATCCACCCAAGACCCGCGCCATCGACAACAGCGCGTCCGCGTGATCGTCATTCAGATGCGTGATCGCCCGCCCCGCCACCGGAACAACCGGATCCGGCGCGGCCGCCAAATACTGCTCCGCGGTCGCGGAATCCATTCGTCCGTACCCACCGACCCATCGAACTCGCCGCACCCGCAACACCCACAGCGAGAAATCGCTGTAGTCCACATAGAACTTCGCCGCAGGCACCGCCGCCAGATGCGCCGCACGCGCCGCCGCAGCCTCATCACCGACCGGACGCTCCACCACACCGGCCAGCGTGATCCGACTACCAGCAAGCGGATCGGCGGGAACATCAGGCGACACCACCGACAGACTGGCCCGCGGATCCGCCGCGAGATTGCGCCCGTGCTCGGCCATCCGCGACACGCACAGCACCGGCTGCCCCTCCAGCAACCCATAGGTGACAAACGACGCCCACGGACCGCCGTCCTCACTCAAACTCGCCAGCGTCGCGATATTCGTCGCCGCCGCAACGGTTCTGGCCTCCTCGGCCGCCGACGGCCGGACCGGATTCACCACCGGCGCGATCGGCTGCGGAATCGAAGGCGCGTCGCCGGGATCACCGTGATCGAGAGTCATACCCTCCATCCTCGCAGGAACCACGGCAGCGCCGACATCGCACACTGAAACAGCGAAGACCGCATCCCGAACCGGGCGATAGCGCGCGCAACGGCCGCTGATCGGCAAGACTGGCGTGCGTGACCAGATACGCTTTCGACGCCGACCGCAACGCCCTCGTCGCCATCTGGGCGACCGGACGCGGCGATCTCGCAACCACGGTGGCCGAGCTGCCACCAATAAACCACGACCAGGCAACGAGTTTGGCGTCGAATCTGACCACCCTGTCCCGGTTCCAGTGGCGCACCTACACACATCCGGCGAGCGCCGCGGGCGACCCCGACGTCCCCAATAGCGAGGCCTGGCGGCGCGCGGAGGAGCGCCGCAACTTCAAGGAGGTCGAAGCCGGAATCCGCACTCCGAACCTGCCGACCGACCACGGCCTCGTCGTTTCCTACAGCGGCGTGGTCGAATCCGCGCACCGCGTCGGGCGCACCCTGCACGCCGTCGACGACTCCGCCCTGCGCGACACCATCGCCGCCGAGGTCCGCACCGAACAAGCCGCCATCGAATCCGCCGAACTCGGCGATCTGTCCGGTCGCGCACGCCAAGCGGTCGAACTCTCCCGCCCGGACGTCTCACCCGCCCAGGTACAGGCCGCCGACGAACTACTGCGCGTCGACCCACTCGGCACGGTGGAACTGTTCACCGAACTCGACCCGGCCTCCGCATCCGTCGCGGCCGCGCACTGGCTCTACGCCGCCGCCGAGATCGCGGGCGAACTCGCGGGCGTCCCGACCGCCGATGTGGTCGTCGAAGCCGACGATATCGAGGCACTGCAGGTCGAAACCCCGACCCTGGTGCTAGAGCGCCTGACCGGCGGCGAAACCCCGACCGAGATCGTCGTCGACCTCATCGCCGAGGCCATGGCCGTATCCGAAGGGCACGTGCCCGCCCCATGGGCAGTGGTGGGCCGCGTCGCCGAAATCGAAGAGCAGGCCCGCAAATTCGAGCTCGACAGCGCCTCCCGCGCCGCTCTCCTCGACGAATTCCGGATCAGCCGCCTCGACCCCACCCGCCCTGCCCTCGACCTGCTGGAAGATCTCCTCGACGGCATCCGCGGCTGCCTGCTGCTCTACTCGGCCCACACCGCGGGCGACGACGCGCAAGTCGAAGCCCAGTTCGCCGCCGACGTCAGAGGAGAAGCCGACACCCACCCCGACCAACTGTTCTGACCGTGCCCCGCCGATCAACCACAGCGCACCGACTCCTGGCGCACATCGGCGGCCAGCCAGCGCAGCAGCGCCTGGTAAACCGCGTCGTGGTTGAGCAGGGTGAAATGGTTGGCCCCGGGGAGATGCAGACCATTGGCATCGTCGAAACCGATGCGCCGGGCCCGATTTCGGCCGGAGCCACTGGCCGGTAGCACCAGGCCGTCGCCGATGATGCGACCGAGCGGATGGCGCGGGCTGCGGGTGACCGAGGCGGTGACGAAGTAGTGATCGGCGCAGTCGAGCAGCGGCACCTCGCGAATGACCCTGCGGCGCAAGGCATCCGCGTCCAAGCCGTGCCAATCCTCATCGACGAGCGAACCCTGGCGCAGGTCGCGAATGCCCGCGCTACGGCGGCGCAGCAACCGACCGAACGGCCGAGTCTCCGGAATCTTCACCAACACGGCGGATGCATAGTGGACCAGCTGCTCCAACGGCGCGCCCAAATGCGGTGATCCGAGACATACGACATGCCGCACCCGACGCACCCACGGCAGATCGGCCTGATCGGCGTCATAGCACGCGCCCCGCGCGATCAGGCCGCCCATGGAATGTCCGACAAGGGCGATCTGCTCGACCTGCACCGGCCAGTTCTCGACCAACCGCTGCAGCATCCCGTTCAGCAGACGGGCGTTCTCCGAGATGTGCAGCCCGCTGTTGTACCGAACCATCAGCGCCGTGCAGTCGAGATCGGCTTCCAGCCGCTCGGCATAGCTTGGCCGCCCGCCCAGTCGCCAAGCGTGCTCGGTCTCCACCAGACCGTGCAGGAATACCACGATGCGCGAGCGCGGATTCGACACCACATCGCCGACCCACCCCGGCGCGACCGGCTCACCATTGATCCGAAATGTCATCGGCCCGGCCAGGATCGGCCGCTCCTCCTCGAGACTGTCGCCGATCAAACCCTGCAGCGCGGCAAGGAATCCGGAGCCGTACACGGTGCGTGAGGGCACGGGAGCGCCGGGCATGTCCACCGCGCGCTCGGCAAGCGCTCCCGCGGCTGCCGCGGTGCCGCCGACCAGCCGATACACCCCATCGGTAATCGCATCGTGCACCGCCTTGACCGGCTGCGTCGCAGGGCCGACACCCAGTCGCACCGCCGCGAACACGCGGTCGGAGACGGCTCGATGCACCGCGGCGATCCCCTCGATCGCACCATCCAACTCATCGCCCGCCAACCGGGCGAGCGCCTGAATCTCGGCCTGTCGTTGCCGCTCGGGCTCACTCATTTGCTCAGTGTACAACTGTTCACTGAGATTATGTGTCGCAGCGCGGCCTAGGACGGTATGTGGCTGACTCCGACCGCGGTTTCGGTGAGACTGCCGAGATAGAGAGTGCCCTCGTGTTCGACGACGCCGGTGACCATTGCGAAGTCGGTGCCCTCGGTCTGCAGGTCGTGTACGACCTTTCCGTCGAAGTCGACCGCCATCACCCAGACCGTGCGCGCGGGCTTGGGCTGGACCCATTGCGGTAGCGCCCACACGATCCGGCGCAGCACGCCGGGCAGCGGAAGTAGGCGGTCCAGCAAGGGGTTTCGCGGTGACGGCAGGGTGATCCACACCAGACCATCGCTGCCCAGAGCCATATTGTCCGGGAACCCGGGCAGGTTCTCGATCAGGCGGTCGGAGGTGCCCGCCTTCGGTCCGGTGAGCCAGTATCGGGTGACGCGGTAGGCGCCGGTTTCCGCGACGAGCACACAGGAGCCGTCGGGGGAGAGGACCACGCCATTGGCGAATTGCAGTCCGTCGATGAGGGTTTCGAGCTTGCCGGACGGATCGAGGCGGAGCAGACGACCGGTGCCGGAATGCTCCAGCAGATCACCCATCCACTCGTCGAGCGGATAACGGCGCGACGACGAGGAGAAGTAGATCGAACCCTCCTCGGCGCGAACCACATTGCTGGCGAAGGGGAGCGGTTCGCCGTCGACCTCGTCCACGAGCACCTCGATGCCGCCCGCGCTGTCCAGTCGCAGCAGGCCGCGATCGAAATCGCAGATCAGCAGCGACCCATCGGCCTCGGCATGCATACCGAGCGGACGGCCGCCGGTGTTCGCCAGCAGGCGGACCGCACCGTCCGTTGGGTCGATGCGGTAGATCGAACCATCATCAACTCCCGCGATGATCTGCCCCTCGGTGGTGCGTACCACATCCTCGGGTGCCGCGCCGGGCAGTTCCAAACGTGCCACTCGGGGAAGTGGTGTGGCGCTATGCGTTTCGCGAGCCCGGGGTGGGGCAGGCGGTGGTGTCCAGCGCTGCGGCTGCATTGTCGATCCGACGACCATGGCTCACCTTATCTCGGCATCGACAACCGTCAGCTACAACGCCGACCACTAGAGTTACATGTCCATACGTAGATATGCGCATTTAAACATTTATCGTCGCCTTTCATAGAAATCGCGAACGATATGCGTCCGGCTTCGCCGAACGCAGCACAGAAGAGAGGGGGAGGACCATCGCTTCGAAAAACCCAGGCGCAGAAGGTAAGTGGCAGTACCGATGTCGCGTCGTGGCGCACGGATGAGGGAGGGCCGTCGTTGACACCGCGGCTTCCGGGGAGGTCTCCCCGGTGCGTCAGCGGTACAGGGCGGTCTCCCGGTGCAAACGCGACAGCTTCTCGGGATTGCGCACCGAGTAGATCCCGGTAATGAGGCCGTCATCGATGCGCGCGGCCACGACGGAGTCGATGTGGCCGTCGAGTCGCAGGATCAGTGCCGGATAGCCGTTGACGAGGACAGGTTGCGCGGACCTCGCGGTGAGGTTCCCGAGCGCGGCGGCGAGCAAACCCGCGACCGCATCGGAGCCGACGATGGGCACTAGCGCGGCCTGGGCGATTCCGCCGCCGTCGCCGAGGAAGACGACATCCGGTGCGAGAATGTCGAGCAGACTCTGCAGTTCGCCGGTTTCGACGGCCCGCTGGAAGGCCGCGAGCGCGTCTCGGGTCTCGTCCGCAGAAACCACCCCGCGTGGGCGGCGCGCGGCGACATGGGACCGTGCCCGGTACGCGAGCTGGCGGACCGCGGCCGCGCTCTTGTCGACCGCATCGGCAATCTCGTCATACTCGAGATCGAATACCTCGCGCAGCACGAATACCGCTCGCTCGATAGGCGTGAGGGTCTCCAATACCAAGAGCATCGCCATCGAAACGCTGTCGGCGAGCTCGATGTCCTCGGCGACGTCGGGTGCGGTCAGCAAAGGTTCGGGCAGCCAGGGGCCGACGTAGGACTCCTTGCGGCGCCCGAGCGCGCGCAGCCGGTCGAGCGATTGGCGGGTGGCGATTCGGACCAGGTACGCCCGCTGGTCCTGCACCGTGTCGAGATCGACGCCCGACCAGCGCAGCCAGGTCTCTTGTAGTACGTCTTCGGCATCGGCGGCCGAGCCGAGCATCTCGTATGCGACGGTGAACAGCAGATTGCGATGCGCGACAAACGCTTCCGTCGCGGAGTCCGGGCGGTCGTCGCGGCTGGTGCTCGCGCCGCGGTTCGCGGGCGTGGACTGCGACATGCCGGGCATGGGCGGCTCCTGTTCACTTTCGACTCTGTCACCCATCAGACGTCCGGTCCTGTCGTTTCGTAACAGCGAAGCAGCGGTGGTGTGTGTCACATTCAAGTGCTGTTACGTGGACCGGTGTGCCGCCGTCTCATGGTCGTTCAATTCAGCACACGAGTGAGGACCGAAGTGATGGAACCCCGTTTCAACCTGAACGGCAACGAGCTCGGCGCCAAGATCGGCAAGCGTTTCGCCAACACGAGCACGGCGATCATGGAGTCGTCGCTGCCGAAGTCCACTCTGGAGCTGGTGGAGTTGCGTGCCAGCCAGATCAATGGCTGCGGTTACTGCGTCGACGCCCATGCCAAAGAGCTGGCGGCCGCTGGCGAACCAGCGGTTCGGATCAATCTGGTTGCCGCCTGGCGTGAGTCAACCGTGTTCAGCGAGGCCGAGCGGGCCGCACTGGCATTCGCGGAGGAGGGTACTCGTCTCGCCGACGCGAATCTCGGTGTATCCGACGAGACCTGGGCTCAGGTGCGCAAGCACTACGACGACGATCAGATCGCCGCGCTGGTCTACTTGGTCGCCATGATCAACGCCGCCAACCGGCTCCTGGTGATCACGCAGACCAAGGGCGGCTCCTACGTGCCCGGTACGTTCGAGAGCGTGGCGAGCTGATCTATTCGCGGACCCCGGCCCGGGGCATGCGGGCCGGGGTCCGCGGATGGGGGAGCGCTTTCCGCTCGCATGAGCGGGGCCGGACGGGTCGCGGCGGTGATCGAAAGAGTCCACGGGGAACGTATCCGGTGGAACTGCGAGCCTCAGTGCAGCCGTGGAAAATACATCTGACTATCTAGATATGCGTATTGAACTATATAATCCCAACACTGCTAACTCACCAAACCCCAGAGACTCCAAAAAACCGCAAAGAACAGCGGGACCGCCGCTGCGCACAACGACGGCCGCGGCGGCGGGGGACTAGGGATTGACGGAGAAGACGTGCCAGAGCACGGCAAGTGTGGCCAGCGTGAACAACGGTGACAGAATCCAGGTTTCGACCTTGTTCCCGGTCCGTTCGATCACCGGCACGCAGGTACGCAGCGGGAACGGCCAGAACAGTCGGCACCCCTTATCGGTGAGGCAGTCACCGGCGAGGTGGGCGAGCGCCCCGAGCCCGACAGCGAACGGCAACCACGCCGGTTTATCGGTGATCCAGTGATCCATCGCGAACGTTCCTGCCGTGGCGAGGATTACGACCGTGCCCCACGCCTCGATGCCCTCGCCGGCGGGGCACAGATGCAGTGCCCGCACCGCGAGCGCGAGCAGGAAGAAGACCAATCCCAGTGTGAAATACCGTCCGAGCCAGTGCTCACCTGCCCAGGTTCCGTAGGCGACGGCGATGACGAAGGCGAAGGAATGCGTGGCGTGCCGATGTCCACCGGAGATCCAGGAGATCAAGCGGCACAGGTGATAGGAGATCGGACCGAGTACATGCGCGATGGTGCCGTTGGGATGGTCCGCATCAGGCAGCAGTGCGGCCCCCGCGGTGAGAAAGGTACCGAGCAATACCTCGACGGCACCGAGATGCGCGTCGCCTGTGGGCAATACCGGATATACCAACGCCGAGATGGGCAGCGTTGCCGCTGCCACCGACCAGGCGAAAGCGCCGCTGGTCGCATGTGAATGTCCTAGCACCGCATGAAGGTTAGTTGACCACAACCCGTTTCAAACAAACGCGACTAACCAGTGGGTGAAAACGTATCGGGGGGAGGCGATTTCACCGAGAGCGGCCAGAGGCGGTCGGTATGCCCGTTGTGCATGGAACAACCCGCGAACGGTCCGTCGGGATCGAACAGCATGTCCATATGGCTGTCGGCATGGTCCAGAAACCATAGTGACAGGCCCAATGCGCCGTTGAGCCGGTAGAGTTCCCAGGAGTGCCAGAGCGCCTCGAGGCGCGCCACGGCTTCGGTGTGCCGCCACCATTCCGGGCACCAGGCCAGGCCGTTATCGGCTACTTTGCGCCGATAGACCTGGGCCAGGTAGTTCTCGACGAATTCCACGACCGATCCGTAGACCTGTGTCCGCTGCTCTTTCATGGCGCCCCCGAGGCCAGTGGCATTCCAAACAGCTTCGAGAGTAGTCACGAAATCTACTGAGGTCCTTTGGGAAACCTTTGAAAAGGCTAACCGTTGCGCCGCGAACGCGGGTTCACGATGCGATCGAGGGCGTGCAGATCCGATTCCAATGCGTAGAACACGCGCAGCGCGCCGACGAATGCGAAAAGACCGACCACGCAGAGGATGACGATGGCACCGATCACCATCTGCTGTTGTGCCGCGTCGAGATAGGCCAGACCACCTGCCACCCCGATCAGCGGGACGGAGGCTGCGATGCCGAGATAAATGCGGCTGCGCCGTGCGAGCCGCCGCAATCGGGCGGCGTCATCGGGGGAGCTCTGCCCGGTAGCGAGCAAACCTGGGTAGTACCAGCGCAATACGAAGAACGTGATCGGGAAGTAGGAGTACACGACCGCGACCGCGGCCGAGACCAGATGGGATGCGATGAGGTTGATGGTGAATCCGGTGGCTAGGTCCGCGGTGTAATGAAGCTGTGTAAGGAAGATCACCAGGGATAACACCCACCCCGCGAAGCCGACCACCGCGATGCGGTCGCCGCATGCGAGAGTATCGGCGCGCGCTCGCGTGAGGGTCTGCTCGTCGAAGTGCTTACCGCGCCTCAATCCGTCGGGAACCAGGAACACCAGACGGCACCAATACAGCAGGGCGAGAATGCCGACCGGGTAGCCGATCGCGCCGAGCAGGGTTGCGAGACGTTGCAGTTGGGCGCTCGCCTCGGCGGTGAGTTGTGCGTCGAGCAGACGCGTGTTGTGCGCGGAAAGATAGAGCGCGCCGAGGAATTGCCCGAGCATGCTGGACAGCGTGACCACCGGCATCGGCCGCATCCGCAGTTTGGCGCGGATGCTGCGCGCCGGCGGGTCGACGAGGTCGCGGGCGGTGCGGTCCAGGGTGAGATCGAGTTGACTGGCGAATTCGGCGCCGGTGGTGAAGCGGTCGGCGGGATCGGGGGACAGGCAGGTGAGCAGGGCATGCTGCAGTACCGGTGGGCAGTCCGGCGGTATATCGGCGGCGAAGCGGTCGGGGACCGGCTGGCGGCGCACTTCGATCATCCGTTCCAGTGAGGTATCCGATTCGCCCGCACCGCGTTCGTCGTCGAAGGGGAGTCGGCCGGTGAGCAGTTCCCACAGCACGACCGCGAGTGCGTACAGATCGCTTCGGGTGTCGAGGTCCGCCGCGGTGGTGGCCATGGTCGGATGGCAGGCCTCGAGCTGTTCGGGGGACATGTAGGCCAGTGAGCCGCCGAAGTAGGCGGCGGGGCTGGCGCCCGGAATGTGACGGCTGAAGCTGATATTGAAGTCGGCGAGCTTGGGTTGTCCGTCGACGGTGAGCAGTACGTTCGCGGGTTTGATATCGCGGTGCAGCACGCCCGCGTGGTTGGCGTAGTCCAGTGCGGAGGCGAGTCGACTGCCCAGCCACGCAACGGTTTCCGGCCAGCTCAGCCGAGCGAGTTCGGTGCGGGTGGGGGATGGTTGTGGTTCGAGCACCCCGCCGCTGGCGGCCGCTTCGTCGACGGCATCGAGGAGTAGGCGACCGGTCTTGCCTTCGACGCCGGTGCGGCGCAGCAGCCGCAGCACGCCGAGCAGGGTGCCGCCGGGCACGTACTGCATATACATCAATTTCAGGTGCTGATCGGCGATTTGGCGTTGATCGAAGACGCGCACGATGTTCTCGTGATCGAGTTGGGCCAGCGTCTGTCCCTCGCTGCCGCGGTCATGGGAGATCTTGACCGCGACGAGTCGCTGCATCGAGCGCTGCCGCGCCAGGAAGACTCGGCCGAACGCGCCCTGGCCGAGCAGGATCAACATGTCGAAATCGTCAACGGTCGCACCGGGATTGATGGAGTCGAGCGTCGCCAGTGCGGCCGGGTCGGTCAGGACGGTGCTGCGGAAGTGATCGCCATCGAGGCGGTCGGCGATCCGCGCCATCTGCTGGGAATACCGTTGTTCGTATTCAGTGAGATCCAGATCCTGATCGAACTGGCGGCGCGCGGTGATCTCCTCGTAGATCAGATCCGGTGGCAGTGGGGCGCTGTCGAGTTCGGGAAATTCGGCAAGGTATTCGTCGAGGCGCTTTTCGGCCTTCTTGCGGATCGACCGGTGATGCAGATCGACCTTGATCAACTCGATGAGCGCCGAACGCCGAAGCGCGGTCTCGGTGGGCAGATGTGGGATCAGCTCGGGCGGTTCGCCCGCGGCCTCCCACTCACCTGCGAAATCGGCGACCGCCCTGGCCAATACGGCCTGAGCCGCCATCGCGCGATCCCCACCATGTTCCGGTGGTACCGCGCCGAGCTGGGTATTCATTGTCGGCTCACTCGATCAAGGTTGGTGTCCCGGACAGAAACCGAGAATATTCGATTATCGTCGTCGGTTGCTGATCTTCGCTACCGGAGGGTCCGGCTCACATGACGGCGCCCCCGCGAACCATGGGAGTTCGCGGGGGCGCCGCGTGCGGAGGACCGGCCGGAGTCGGTCGGTCATTCCTCCTTCATCACACCAGGTCGAACCGGTCCAGGTTCGACACCTTGACCCACGCGGCGATGAAGTCGTTGACGAACTTCTCCTTCGAGTCGTCGGTCGCGTAAACCTCCGCGAGGGCGCGCAGCTGCGAGTTCGACCCGAAGACCAGATCGACGCGGCTGCCGGTCCACTTGACCGCGCCGGTGGCGCGATCGGTGCCTTCGTAGGTTCCGTCATCGGTGGCCGACGGCTCCCACTTCGTGCCCATATCGAGCAGGTTCACGAAGAAGTCGTTGGTCAACGATCCCGGGTTGGTGGTGAATACGCCCAGCGGCGACTGCTTGTGGTTGGCACCGAGGACGCGCAGACCACCGATGAGGACGGTCAGCTCGGGAGCGCTGAGGGTCAGCAGGTTCGCCCGGTCGATCAGCAGGTACTCGGCGGGGATGCGGTTGCCCTTGCCGAGGTAGTTGCGGAAACCGTCGGCAGTCGGCTCGAGCGCGGAGAAGGACTCCACATCGGTCTGCTCCTGGGTGGCGTCCGTGCGACCCGGGGTGAACGGCACCTCGACGTCGTAACCGGCGTTCTTGGCGGCCTGCTCGACGGCCGCGGCGCCGCCGAGCACGACGAGGTCGGCGAAGGACACCCGGGTGTTGCCGGTCTGGGCGGAGTTGAAGGACTCCTGGATGCCCTCGAGGACGCGTACCACCTGGGCGAGTTCGTCGGGCTCGTTGACCTCCCAACCGGCCTGCGGCTGCAGGCGGATGCGTCCGCCGTTGGCGCCGCCGCGCTTGTCGCTGCCGCGGAACGACGCCGCGGCTGCCCACGTGGTCGAAACGAGCTGTGCGACAGTCAGTCCCGAGGCCAGGATCTGGCTCTTGAGTGCGGCGATATCGGCTGCCCCGATGAGGTCGTAGTCAGCGGCCGGGACCGGGTCCTGCCACAGCAGCGTCTCCTCCGGCACCTCCGGTCCGAGGTAGAGGACCTTCGGACCCATATCGCGGTGGGTCAGCTTGTACCAAGCCTTGCCGAATTCCGCGGTGAGTTCTTCGGGGTGCTCGAGCCAGCGACGGGTGATCTGTTCGTAGATCGGGTCGATCCGCAGCGAGAGGTCCGTTGTCAGCATGACCGGGGGGTGGGACTTGGACGGGTCGTGGGCATCGACCACGGTGCCCGCGCCCGCGCCGTCCTTGGGAATCCACTGGTTGGCACCGGCGGGGCTCTTGGTGAGCTCCCACTCGTAGCCGTAGAGGGTTTCGAGGAAGCTGTTGTCCCACTTGGTCGGGGTGGGCGTCCAGGTGCCCTCCAGACCACTGGTGATCGCGTCCTTGCCGACACCGGTGCCGAAGGCGCTGGTCCAGCCGAGACCCTGCTCTTCGAGCGAGGCGGCCTCGGGCTCGGGACCGACGAGTCCGGCATCGCCTGCGCCGTGGGTCTTGCCGAAGGTGTGGCCGCCGACGATCAGCGCGGCCGTTTCGATATCGTTCATGGCCATGCGGCGGAACGTCTCGCGGATGTCGACGGCCGCGGCGAGCGGATCCGGATTGCCGTTGGGGCCTTCCGGATTCACGTAGATCAGACCCATTTGGACTGCGGCCAACGGGCTTTCCAGATCGCGGGTGCCGGTGTAGCGCTCGTCGCCGAGCCAGGTCTGCTCGGGACCCCAGTACACGTCCTCCTCGGGTTCCCACTGGTCGACGCGGCCGCCGCCGAATCCGAAGGTCGGAAAGCCCATGTCTTCGAGCGCGACATTGCCTGCGTAGACCATGAGGTCGGCCCAGGAGAGTTTTTTGCCGTACTTCTTCTTGACCGGCCAGAGCAGGCGTCGGGCCTTGTCGAGGTTTCCGTTGTCGGGCCAGCTGTTGAGCGGGGCGAAGCGCTGCATACCGGCACCGGCTCCGCCGCGGCCATCGCTGATCCGGTAGGTGCCCGCGGCATGCCAGGCCATCCGGATGAAGAACGGTCCGTAGTGACCGAAGTCGGCGGGCCACCAGTCCTGGGAGGTGGTCATGACCTCGACGATGTCGGCCTTGACGGCGGCCAGATCGAGGGTTTTGAATTCCGCGGCGTAGTCGAAGTCCGCGTCCATGGGGTTGGCTACGGCCGGATTCTTCTGCAGGATCTTGAGATTGAGCTGGTTCGGCCACCAGTCACGGTTGCTTCCGCCTTCGGCTGGGGACTTGAGGCGACCGGCAACGGGGCAACCACCGGCGGCGGGTTCGGTATTGGCCTCTCCGATGGGCGGATGTTCCTCGGGCACGGCATTTCCTTTCGGGGGAGTGAGTGGTGAATCGGGCTGTGATCACGGGTGTGATCCGGACATTTGCGCCGAGCAGTCGGGGCACAGGCCCCAATAGATGACCTCGGCCTCGTCGAGTACGAATCCGTTGTCGTGTGATGCGGTCAGGCAGGGCGCCTCGCCGACGGCGCAGTCGACATCGGCGATGACGCCGCATGAGCGGCACACGACATGGTGATGGTTATCGCCGATGCGCGTTTCGTAGCGCGCGACCGATCCCATCGGTTGGATGCGCCGCAGCAGACCGGCGGCGGTCAGTGCGCGCAACACGTCGTATACCGCCTGATGGGATACCGCACCGAGCGTCTGGCGCACATGACCGAGAATCGAGTCCGTATCGGAGTGCGGATGCTCGTGCACGGCAGTCAACACGGCAATCCGCGGCGCCGTAACGCGCAGCGACGCCCCGCGCAGCATGCGCTCGAATTCCGAATTGCTGGACACGTTCAAGAGTATGACTGATTCAAGTCTTTGTTGGGCAGTGTTTCGAGAAAACTCGAGAAGATCGCACAATCCCTGCGCGCTGCGGACACTGTCGCGTGTGGTGAACCCACAATCGGGCACCCGTGCGGGGGCTCGGAAGGCTCTTTCCGTGGCATCGACGATTTCGTCCGCGGTCGATTTGCCTGGGAGTAGCCTCAAGAGGGTCCACTCGAGGGATCGAGGCCGCGATGCACGAAATGGCTATTACCCAGAGTGTCATCGACGCCGTCTGCGAACATGCGGCGGGACGCACGGTGTACTCCGTCACGGTCGAGGTCGGCGCGCTGTGTGCGGTCGTGCCCGACGCCATGCGGTTCTGTTTCGATGTTGCCGCCGAGGCGACGGTCGCCGAGGGCGCGCAACTGATCCTGGTACCCATCCCTGGCGTCGCGGCGTGCCGCAGCTGCGGCGCCGAATTCCGGCTCGCCGATCCGATCCTGCTGTGTTCCTGCGGCAGCGCCGATGTCGAGATCCGATCCGGGCGTGAGCTGCGTATCCGATCGATGGAGGTGAGTCAGACATGTGCCGAACCTGTGGATGTGGCGACGACACCGCCGCGGTGATCCGAGTCCCGCACGACCATCAGCACGGGGCCGGGCCCGACCACGCCCACCAGCCCGAACATCATCACGACCATGAGCATGCGCGCGGCGCCGACCACGTCCACCTGCCCGCCACCGAGACGGTCAGCTTGGAGCTGAAGGTCCTCGCGAAAAACGACGAACTGGCACAACGCAACCGGGCCTGGCTGGCCGAGCGCGACATCGTCGCATTCAATATGACCAGCTCCCCGGGTGCGGGCAAGACCACACTGCTGGAACGCACGATCGGCGAGTCCGGTGTGCGGCCGATCGCGGTGATCGAGGGCGATCAGGCGACGGTGCTCGACGCTGAGCGGGTAACGGCCACCGGCTGTGGCGTCGTGCAGATCAATACCGGCGCGGGATGCCACCTGGATGCCGAGATGATGCACCGTGCGCTGGAGATGCTCGATCCCGCGCCGGGCACGCTGCTGTTTGTGGAGAACGTCGGGAACCTGGTCTGCCCAGCGCTGTTCGATCTGGGTGAGCGCGAGAAGGTGGTCCTCATCTCGGTCACCGAGGGGACCGACAAACCACTGAAGTATCCGCACATGTTCCAGGCGGCGGGACTGGTGCTGGTCAACAAGGTCGATCTGCTGCCCTATGTCGATTTCGATCTGGACCGATGCCGGGAGTACATCAACTCGATCCATCCCGGCGTCGAGGTTCTGCCGCTGTCGGTGACCAGCGGTTCAGGCCTGTCGAGCTGGTACGACTGGCTGGTCGCGCAGCGGTGCGCGGCGGTTCCGGCGTCGCTTGAGGACGTTGCCGGGCGAGCTTAAAGTGTAGTGATCAGGATCACAATTTCGGCGGCCCCTTCTTCGAGAAAGGTGAGATCCGGCCCCGGTGGTCCGCTGCGGAAGGTGGCGAGATATGCCCACTCAGGAAGCAGTAAAAGCAGAAGACACGTTGATCCACGTGCTGTGGATCAACGCGGGACTCAGTTGTGACGGCGACTCGGTCGCGTTGACGGCGGCCACCCAGCCGAGTATCGAAGAAATCGCGCTCGGCGCGCTGCCGGGCCTGCCGAAGATCGCCGTGCACTGGCCGCTGATCGATTTCGAATGCGGCCCCAACGGCGGTGCCGACGATTTCCTGGAGTGGTTCTTCAAGGCGGACCGCGGCGAGCTCGAGCCGTTCGTCCTGGTCGTCGAGGGCTCGATCCCGAATGAGAAGCTGAAGGAAGAAGGCTACTGGTGCGGGTTCGGCAACAATCCCGCCACCGGTCAGCCCATGACGACCAGCGAGTGGTTGGATCGGCTCGCACCGAAGGCGACCGCGATAGTCGCCGCGGGCACCTGCGCGACCTATGGCGGCATCCACGCGATGGCGGGCAATCCGACCGGCGCGATGGGCGTTCCCGATTATCTCGGCTGGGAGTGGAAGAGCAAGGCGGGGATTCCGATCGTTTGTGTGCCCGGCTGCCCGATCCAACCGGACAATCTGTCGGAGACGCTCACCTATCTGCTCTATATGGCGACCGAACAGGCGCCGATGATCCCGCTCGATGAAGCGCTGCGGCCCAAATGGCTGTTCGGTGCGACCGTGCACGAAGGTTGCGACCGCGCGGGCTACTACGAACAGGGTGAATTCGCCACCGAGTACGGCTCGCCGAAATGCATTGTGAAACTGGGCTGTTGGGGCCCGGTGGTCAAGTGCAACGTGCCCAAGCGCGGGTGGATCAATGGCGTCGGTGGCTGCCCGAACGTGGGCGGCATCTGCATCGGCTGCACCATGCCGGGTTTCCCCGACAAGTTCATGCCGTTCATGGACGAACCGCCCGGCGGAAAGTTCTCTTCCACCGCATCGGGGCTCTACGGATCGGTGATCCGCAGTCTCCGTCACATCACCGGACGCACGGTCGACAAAGAGCCGCAGTGGCGGCATAAGGGCCAGAAGCTGGAAACCGGCGCGACCCGCACCTGGTAGGAGGATCTCTGATGACACAGATCATCCCGGAGCCGTCGCACCGAACGATCGAGCCGGACCGTCTCGTCGAGATGGCCTGGGACCCGATCACTCGGATCGTCGGCAGCCTAGGCATCTACACCAAGATCGATTTCGACAATCGGGAAGTCGTCGAGTGCCACAGCACCTCATCGATCTTCCGCGGCTATTCGATCTTCATGCGGGGTAAGGACCCGCGCGACGCGCACTTCATCACCAGCCGCATCTGCGGTATCTGCGGCGACAACCACGCCACCTGTTCGTGCTACTGCCAGAACATGGCCTATGGCGTGCGTCCGCCGCACCTGGGGGAGTGGATCGTCAACCTCGGTGAAGCGGCCGAGTACATGTTCGACCACAACATCTTTCAGGAGAACCTGGTCGGCGTCGACTTCTGCGAGAAGATGGTCGCGGAGACCAATCCCGGCGTGCTGGCCAGGGCGGAGAACACCGAGGCACCGCACGCCGGCGAGCACGGCCACCGCACGATCGCCGACATCATGCGCGCGCTCAACCCGTTCTCCGGCGACTTCTACCGGGAGGCACTGCAGGTCAGCCGCTACACCCGCGAGATGTTCTGCCTGATGGAAGGCAGACACGTGCACCCGTCGACGTTGTATCCCGGCGGTCCCGGCACGGTCGCGACCATCCAGTTGATGACCGACTACATGTCCCGGTTGATGCGCTACGTGGAGTTCATGAAGAAGGTCGTGCCGATGCACGACGACCTTTTCGACTTCTTCTACGAGGCGCTGCCCGGCTACGAGAAGGTCGGCCTGCGGCGTACGCTGCTGGGTTGCTGGGGCTCGTTCCAGGATCCCGAGGTATGCAACTTCGCATACAAGGACATGGAGGACTGGGGCCGCAAGATGTTCGTGACCCCCGGCGTCGTCGTCGACGGCAAGTTGCTCACCACCTCCCTGGTCGATATCAACTTGGGTCTGCGGATCCTGTTGGGCAGTTCGTATTACGAGGACTGGACCGACCAGGACATGTTCGTCGAGACCGATCCGCTGGGTAACCCGGTGGACCGGCGCCACCCCTGGAACCAGCACACCAACCCCAAACCGCAGAAGCGTGACCTGGAGGACAAGTACAGCTGGGTGATGTCGCCACGGTGGTTCGACGGCACCGACCATCTCGCGCTGGACACCGGTGGCGGTCCGCTGGCGCGGCTGTGGGCGACGGCGCTGGCCGGTTTGGTCGATATCGGCTATGTGAAGGCGACCGGGAACAGCGTGCAGATCAACCTGCCCAAGACCGCGCTGAAAGGCCCGGCGACGCTGGAATGGAAGATCCCCGCGCACGGCAGCAACACCATCGAGCGCGATCGGGCGCGCACCTACTTCCAGGCGTATGCGGCGGCGTGTGCGCTGCACTTTGCGGAGAAGGCGATGGCCGAGATCCGAGCGGGGCACACCAAGACCTGGGAGCAGTTCGAGGTGCCCGACGAAGGCATCGGGTGCGGCTTCACCGAGGCGGTGCGTGGGGTGCTGTCGCATCACATGGTGATCCGGGACGGGAAGATCGCGAACTACCACCCGTATCCACCGACGCCGTGGAACGCCAGCCCACGAGACAGCTTCGGCACACCGGGCCCGTACGAGGACGCGGTGCAGGGCCAGCCGATCTTCGAGGAGAACGACCGCGAACACTTCAAGGGCATCGACATCATGCGCACCGTGCGCAGCTTCGATCCCTGCCTGCCCTGCGGCGTCCACATGTATCTCGGCAAGGGACAGACGCTGGAGAAACTGCATTCACCGACGCAGACGCTCACCCCGCAGTGAGTCCGCGTCGGGCGAGACGACCGGAGGTGACGGTGGAGGATCGCCCAGACGACCAGGACAACGCGACGTTCGGTGAATCCCGGTGGCGTGCGGCCGGTGATCGCATCGAAACGCTGCTCGAGGCGAGTTCGGCGGGTGGTGCGGCCGCCCGCGAGCGCGCCGAGCAACTCGTGCGCGAGGTCGTCGAACTCTACGGCGCGGGGCTCACCCACGTGCTGCGGTTGCTCGACGCCGAGGCGATCGAGCGGCTGGTCGGCGACGATCTGGTCGCGAGCCTGCTGCTCGTGCACGGACTGCACCCGCACGACATGCAGACCAGGGTGCGCACAGCGCTGGACAGCGTGCGCCCGTATCTGGGTTCGCACGGCGGCGACGTCCACCTGGTCGACATCACCGACGGGGTGGTCCGCTTGGAACTGGCGGGCAGTTGCCGCAGCTGTCCATCGTCGTCGGTGACGCTGGAACTGGCCGTGCAGGACGCGGTGCGGGCCGCGGCACCGGAAATCGAATCCATCGAAGTCGTTGCCGCACAGCCGGAATCGGCACAGGTGATATCCGCCGACGCGCTGTTCTCGCGGGTGCACTCGGCCGGTCAGCGGTCCGGCAACTGGGTCGCGGTCCCGGAGCTGGCCGAGCTCCACGCCGGTGAGGTTGGCGGGTTCACCGTGGCCGGGCTGGCGGTGCTGGCCTGCCGGATGGGGGAGGACGTGTACGTCTACCGGGACCACTGCCCGGCATGCGACAGCTCGCTGGCGGGGGCGGCGCTGGAGCGTCGGGTGGGATTGCCGGTCGGTGACGCGGTGCTGCGGTGCCCGGCCTGTCGGGCGCACTACGACGTCGTGCACGCGGGAGCCCGCATCGACGGCGACGGACATCTCGAGCCGCTTCCGGTGCTCATGCGCTCCGGTCAGCTGTCAGTGGCGGTACCGATAGGGGTGCGCGGGTGAGTACACCGTTTCGTGCGCTACAGCGGATCGCGGCCGATCGCGGGCCCGCGCCGCGGGCGGGCGAACGGTGCGAGATGTGCGCCGAGCCGATCGCCGACGAGCACCAACACGTCGTCAATGTCGAAGGCAGGCAGCTGATGTGCGTATGCCGCAGCTGCTATCTGCTTTTCGTCGATCAGAACGCGGCGCTGCGCTATCGAGCCGTGCCAGATCGGTATCTCGTATTTCCCGATTTCACGATCAGCCAGGCGGAGTGGGACGCACTGGAGATCCCGGTGGGTCTCGCGTTCTTCTTCCGCAACTCCGCGCTCGGCCGGACAGTGGCGTTCTATCCAGGGCCGGCCGGTGCGACCGAATCGGAATTGCCACTGCAGCAGTGGAATTCGATTCTGCACCGACATCCCGAGCTGAACGAACTCGCACCCGATGTGGAGGCCCTGCTGATCCGGGTTCCCGATCGCGGGACCGAGCACGCAGCCTGCCTGCTGCTACCGATCGACGCCTGTTACGAGTTCGTCGGCCGCATGCGATTGCTGTGGCGTGGCTTCGACGGCGGCCAGGACGTCCGGCGTTACCTCGACGAGTTCTTCGCCGCCACGGCGGCACGGGCGAAACCGGGCGGTGCGCCATGAGTCCGGTCTACTCCACCACATTCGCCGTGCTGGAGATGAAGCCCGAGCCCTACGCCGTCGCGCCGATGCTGTCCGCGCGAGTCGGCATCGCGGCGCTGGCGGAGGAACCCGTGCACGCCATCGCCCTGCGCGCCCAGGTGCGGATCGAGCCGTTCCGCCGCGGCTACTCCGAGGACGAGGGCGCGGGCTTGGTCGATCTGTTCGGCCCGCGCGAGCGATGGCACGCCACTCAACGCTCGTTCCTCTGGATGCACTGCGCCACCATGGTTCCCGGATTCAGCGGCGGCACCGAAGTGGATCTGCCCATGCCATGCACCTACGACTTCGAGGTGACCGGGTCGAAGTACATGCACGCATTGTGTGAGGGAGTGGTTCCGCTGCTGTTCCTGTTCAGCGGAACGGTATTCATCAAGGGCAGCGCTGGATTCGCGATCCAGCAGATTCCCTGGGACCGCGAAGACAAGTTCGATATGCCGGTATCGGTCTGGCACGCCCTGATGGCCGCGCACTTCCCCAACGCGGGCTGGGTGCGCCTGCACAGGGACACTCTGCAAGCGCTCGCCGCCTACAAATCCAGCCACGGACTGCTCGGTTTCGACGACGCGGTGACCCGACTGCTGACACACCCCCAGGAGCAGCCATGACCACCGCGGAATCCCGTGCCCGTGCCCGCGCGGTGGCCGACGCGGTGCTCTACGAGGGGTATCTGCTGTACCCCTATCGGGCCGACGCGCGAAAGAACCAGTCGCGGTGGCAGTTCGGCGTACTCGGCCCCAACGGAGCCGCGGCGGCGGGACTCGGCGAGGAGTCGACGCTGTGGACGCAGTGCCTGATCGACGCGGGCGAGCACCCCGAACTGACCCTCACGATCCGTTTCCTGCAGCTACAGCGCCGCCAAGTACTCGACGGCGACGGCACCCCGGTCGCCGAGCTGACCCATGACCAGCGGTCGTGGCTGTCCTGGGACGAGGCGGTCGAGCAGGAAATCGTCGTCGGTCCGCTCGCGCCCGCGAATCTCATTCGGTCGCTGCACATTCCGGGCGGAACCGACACCGAGGAAATCGTCGAGGCAGCCGGAGCGGCCGAAGGCGCGTTGGTGCGGACCCGACTTCCGCTCGCCAGCGAACTCGTGCTCGCCACCGACCAGGACGATGGCTACCTGCGGTTGACCGTCGTGCTGCGCAACGTGGGCTCGCCCGCGACCGACCACCGCGACGCCATCGCCCGCTCACTGATCGGCGCACACGTCATCGCGGAAGTCACCGACGGCCAATTCGTTTCGCTGCTGGATCCGCCGCAGGATGCCGCGGCCGCCATCGGGCGCTGCGAGCGGCACCGCTGTTTTCCCGTCCTCGCGGGCCCGCCCGGCGACTACAGCATGCTGCTGATCTCGCCGATCATCCTCTACGACCATCCCGAGATCGCCGAGCAGAGCGCGGGCGCGCTGTTCGACTCCACCGAGATCGACGAAATCCTCACCCTGCGGGTGCTGACGATGACCGACGAGGAGAAAGCCCAGGCCCGTGCCACCGATTCGCGTGCGGCCGAGATCATCGACCGCAGTGAGCGTATGACGCCCGAGGCGATGGGGCAGCTGCACGGCACCCTGCGTGACCCGCACCCACAACGTCCGCAGTTGATCCCGGAGATTCCCGCGGGTATCGACTGGTGGGACCCATTGGCCGACAGCGCCGTTCGACCGGAATCCGACGCGGTCGCGGTCGCGGGCGTGCTGGTGCGCAAGGGCAGCCGGGTCCGGCTGCATCCGGCCCGGCGCGCCGACGCTCAAGACCTGTTCTTCGACGGCAGGTGCGCCCGTGTCGTCACGGTGCATCAGGACGTGGACGGGCAGGGGCACGTCGGGGTCGTCCTGGACGACGATCCGGGCGCTGATCTGCACGAATGGTATGGCCGCTACCTGTATTTCGCGCCCGACGAACTGGAGCCGATCGACGACTCCGAGAAATGAAAGGAACTCCGCTATGGAAAAGCTGGGAGTGATCGCGACGGCTGTCGTCGCCGGGTTGGCGGTGGTGGGCTTGTACATCGGCGTGCGAGCGATCCCGGATCTCCGGCGATACCTCAAGATCCGGCACATGTAGCGGCGACCGGAAAGGAGCATCATGGGTGAGCAACGCGAAGAGCCGCAATCGGCACGGGGTGCACCGGGTTCGCGCGACACCGGCACCGATACCGCAGCCGGAGGTCAGGTCGAACGGAAACCGGGTCACCTCGGCCACGAGGAGACGACCTCGGCGCCCGGCGGCGACGCCGACAAGCAGACGGAGTTCACGACGGAGCCCCCGCCGGATACCGAATCGGCGACCCCACCCTACGAAGGACGTAAAGCCTCGGCCAACGCCCCCGGCGAGACGGCGACCGGCAAGGTCGACGACGCGGAAGTCGATGGAGCGACAGCGCCGACCGAGGGAGGGGGGTGAGTCGACGGCTACCGTGCTGATCGCCGGGATCGGCAACATCTTCCTCGGCGACGACGGATTCGGACCGGAGGTGGTGCGGCGACTGCCGCGGCACCCCGACGCCGGTGTGCGCGCGGTGGACTACGGCATCCGCGGCATGCACCTCGCCTACGACCTGCTCGATCCCTGGGACGCACTGATACTGGTCGACGCGATACCCGACCGCGGAACCCCTGGAATGGTCGAAGTGTTCGGTGCCGTGCCCGATGATGGCGACACTGCACATCTGGACGCGCACGCGATGAATCCCGCCGCCGTCTTCGCCGGGGTGCGCGCCCTGGGCGGCGTGCTACCGCCGACCGTCGTGGTCGGCTGCCAAGTCGCCTGCGTGGACGAGGGCATCGGACTATCCACGCCGGTAGCCGCCGCGGTGGACGCAGCGGTCGCCACCATCGACGAGGTGCTCACCGAGGTGCTGGCCGCCGCAGCGGCGCAAAACGCCACGCCGGTTCCGCCGGCCACAGCGCAACAGGAGGACTGACCGATGTGTCTCGGTATCCCGGGTCGGGTAGTGCAGATCCCCGACGGCTACCACGACCAGATCGCGCTGGTCGAGGTGTCCGGCGAACAGCGGAAAGTGAATATCGGCTTGCTCGAGGACGATCCGGCGCGACCGGGGGACTGGGTGATCATCCACATGGGCTTCGCCGTGGAGAAGACCGACGAAGCGGGCGCGGCGGCGGCCATGGACGGACTGCGCCTGCTGCAACGCGGAGACCCGGCATGACCGCCGCACGGCTGCGGCGGCGGCTGCTGGTGCGCGGCGTAGTCCAAGGCGTCGGGTTCCGCCCGTTCGTCTACACCACCGCCGCCGAATTGGCGCTGTCGGGCAGCGTGAGCAACGACAGCAGCGGAGTCGTCATCGAAATCGAGGGCACGCCAGCGGATCTGGACCAATTCAGCGAGCGACTACGCCTGCGGCCACCCCCGCTGGCGGTGATCGAATCGGTCGAACACACCGAGATTCCGGTGCGCGGTGGCACCGGATTCCATATCGCCGACACCACCCGCGGCGACGGCGGGCGCACGCTGGCCTCACCTGATGTCGCGATCTGCGCCGACTGCGTACGCGAGCTGCGCGACCCCGCCGACCGCCGCTATCGCCACCCCTTCGTCAACTGCACCAATTGCGGTCCGCGTTTCACCATCATCGCCAGCCTGCCCTACGACCGCGAGCGAACCTCGATGGCGGAGTTCACCATGTGCGACCGATGCGCACAGGAATACGCCGACCCCACCGACCGGCGCTTCCACGCCCAGCCGATCGCCTGCCCCGACTGTGGTCCGACCCTGACCTACTCCGGACCCGGGGCCGATGCGCCGCTGGCGGCCGCGCGAGAGCTGCTGCGCACAGGCGCGATACTGGCGGTCAAAGGCATCGGCGGCTATCACCTGGCCTGCGATGCGACGAACGAGGCCGCGGTCGCCGAACTGCGCAGGCGTAAACGCCGCGGCGACAAGCCCTTCGCCGTAATGGTGCCCGATCTTGGCACGGCGCGCGCGATCGTCACAGTCGACGACACGGCCGCGGCGCTGCTCAACAGCCCCGCACGGCCCATTGTGCTACTGGCCCGCCGGACCGACACGACCACCATCGCCGATGCCGCCGGGAGCGATATCGCGTCGGTGGCGCCAGGATGGGCCAGACCAGATGATGAAACCGCCGAACAAAGCCGTTGCCCACTTCCCGCCGCATCGGTGGCGCCCGGCAATCCCGACCTGGGTGTCATGCTCGCCTACACGCCATTGCACCTGCTGCTGTTCGGTCTGCCCGGTGACCCGCCGGGTCCACAGGTGCTGGTGATGACCTCCGGCAATCTCGGTGGCGAACCCATCTGCTACACCGACGACGACGCCCGCACCCGCCTCGCGGGTCTGGCCGACGGCTGGCTGTCACACAATCGGCGCATCCTGGTGCCCTGCGACGACTCGGTGGTCCGTCCGCTCGACGGTCGCGAACTGCCCGTCCGGCGCTCGCGCGGCTACGCGCCACTGCCACTGACGCTGCCGGTGCCACTGCCACCGACCCTCGCCGTCGGCGCCGACCTGAAGAACACCTGCGCGGTCGCCGATGGCCGCTACGCCTGGCTGAGCCAGCACATCGGCGATATGGACGATCTGGCCACACTGCATTCCTTCGACATCACCCAGCGCCACCTCGCAGAGCTGACCGGTGTATGCCCGGTGCAATTGGTCGCCGACGCGCATCCCGGCTACCGCTCCACGGCGTGGGCGCGCAGGCACGCCGGCGAGCGCGCCCTCTACACCGTGCAACACCACCACGCGCATATCGCCGCCGTCATGGGCGAGCACGGACTCGGCGCCACCGAACAGGTCGTCGGTATCGCCTTCGACGGCACCGGATTCGGTCCGGACGGCGCGGTATGGGGTGGCGAGGTCCTGTTGGCGGGCTACAAGGGATACCGGCGCCTGGCCCATCTGAAGTACGTGCCGCTCGCCGGCGGTGACCTCGCGGTCCGCAGGCCCTACCGGATGGCGCTGGCACATCTGTGGGCAGCCGGGATCGACTGGGCCGAGGAGATCCCCGCGGTCGCGGCCTGCCCGGCAGACGAGCGATCGGTACTGGCCCACCAGTTCCGCACCGGACTGGGATGCGCGCCCACCTCGAGTATCGGGCGACTGTTCGACGCGGTGTCCTCCCTGTGCGGCGTACGGCACGTCGTCGACTACGAAGCCCAAGCGGCCATCGAGTTGGAGGGGTTGTCGCGTTCCGGTACCGAAGGCACCACCGAATACCGGTTCCTGCTCGACGACGCCGATCCCGCCGTGATCGACCCCACACCGATACTCACGGCCGTGGTGGCCGATATTCGCGCGGGCACACCCGCCACGGTGGTGGGCGCACGATTCCACGCCGCCCTGGCCAGGCTGGTACTCGATCTCGCGGTCCGCTACACCGCCCCGGCGACAGTCGTCGCGCTGTCTGGCGGAGTTTTCCAGAATGCCCTGCTGCTCGCGCGATCGTGTGCGTTGCTGCGCGACAACGGGTTCACCGTGATCATCCACCACCGGCTGCCTCCCAACGACGGCGGCCTCGCATTCGGGCAACTCCTCGCGTGCAGCGAGGGATGAGCGAAGGAGAGCAACGATGTGTCTTGCGGTACCAGGCAAGGTTGTCAGCCTGCAGGAGCGGGACGGCACACTGATGTCGGTCGTCGACTTCGGCGGCGTGCACAAGGACGTGTGCCTGCAATACATCCCGGACGCGGCGATCGGCGACTACGTCGTGGTCCACGTCGGCTTCGCGATCCAACGGCTGGATGAGGAGTCCGCCTTGCGAACCCTGGCCGAGTTCGAGCACCTCGGCGTACTGAACGAGGAATTCGGCGATGGTTTCGCCATCGCCGCCAAACAGGCCGGCGTCGACAATCCCGCCGCCGAGCCGCCACGCGAGCAACCGGAGGCGACGTCATGAAGTACCTGGACGAATTCAGCAACCCCGAGCTGGCCCGGCATCTGCTCGACCGGATCCGCGCCTCGACAAGCCGCCGCTGGGCGATCATGGAAGTCTGTGGCGGACAGACCCATTCGATCATCCGACACGGTATCGACCAGCTGCTGCCCGACCAGATCGAGATGATCCACGGCCCCGGCTGCCCGGTCTGCGTCACCCCGCTGGAGGTGATCGACAAAGCACTCGAGATCGCCGCGCAGCCCGGAGTGATCTTCTGTTCGTTCGGTGACATGCTGCGCGTACCCGGAAGCTCCAAGGACCTGTTCCAGGTGAAAAGCGAAGGCGGCGACGTCCGGGTGGTCTACTCGCCACTGGATGCGCTCAACCTCGCCAAGGAAAACCCCGACCGCGAAGTCGTCTTCTTCGGTATCGGTTTCGAGACCACCGCCCCGGCCAACGCGATGACGGTGTATCAGGCCCAGCGGCTCGGCATTCCGAATTTCTCGCTACTGGTCTCCCATGTGCTGGTGCCGCCGGCCATCGCCGCGATCATGGAATCGCCGACCTGCCGGGTACAGGGATTCCTCGCGGCCGGACACGTCTGCACCGTGATGGGCACCGACGAATACCCGCCGCTCGCGGAGAAATACCGCGTTCCGATGGTGGTCACCGGATTCGAGCCGCTCGACATTCTCGAAGGCATCCGCCGCACCGTCCTGCAACTCGAGTCGGGCAGGCACGAGTTGGAGAACGCCTACCCGCGTGCGGTGTCGGCGGCGGGCAATCCCGCGGCCAAAGCCATGTTGCAGGACGTTTTCGAGGTCACCGACCGAGCCTGGCGCGGTATCGGCGTGATCCCGCGCAGCGGCTGGCGGCTCTCGGAACGCTATCGCGACTTCGACGCCGAACACCGTTTCGCCGTGGGCGACCTACACACCGCCGAGTCGACGATCTGCCGTTCCGGGGAAGTATTGCAGGGACTGATCAAACCGAACGAATGCGCCGCCTTCGGCAAACAATGCACACCACGAAACCCATTGGGCGCCACCATGGTTTCCTCCGAGGGCGCATGCGCCGCCTACTACCTCTACCGGCGCCTGGATTTGCCCGCGGAGGTGGCACATGCCTGAACAAGGCACCGCCCCCGCGGCGATCGACATGGAGGGCTGGGTTTGCCCGATGCCGCTACGCGATTCGCCGAACATCGTGATGGGCCACGGTGGCGGCGGCGCGATGTCCGGCGAATTGATCGAGCATCTGTTCCTGCCCGCGTTCGGCTCCGCCGCGCAAGCCGACCTCACCGACTCCGCGGTGGTCACACTCGGCGGCGCACGGCTGGCGTTCTCGACCGACTCGTTCGTGGTCAAGCCGATCGTGTTCCCCGGCGGCACGATCGGCGAACTGGCGGTCAACGGCACGGTGAACGACCTGGCCATGTCCGGAGCCCGCCCGATGGTGCTGTCGACCGCGTTCATCCTCGAGGAGGGCACCGCACTGGCCGATATCGCCCGCATCGCGCAGGCCGTCGGTACCGCCGCCTTGGCAGCAGAAGTCCAGCTGGTCACCGGGGACACCAAGGTGGTCGATGCCGGACACGGCGACGGGATCTACATCAATACAGCCGGAATCGGTGTGCTCGACGCGAGAGTCGATATCCGGCCGCAGCGCGCGACCCCCGGCGACGTCGTGCTGGTCAGCGGCGATATCGGCGTGCACGGCGTCGCAGTGCTCAGCTGCCGGGAGGGACTGGAATTCGGCACCACCGTGCTCAGCGACACCGCACCGCTGCACGGGTTGGTGGCAGCGATGCTGGCCACCGGCGCCGATGTGCACGTCCTGCGCGATCCCACCCGCGGCGGCGTCGCGGCCTCGCTCAACGAGATCGCCCGCGCCGCCGATATCGGGATAGCGCTGGACGAGCGTCAGCTCCCGGTTCCCGACGCCGTCCGCGACGCCTGCGGGCTGCTCGGACTGGACCCCATGTACGTGGCAAACGAGGGCAAGCTCCTGGCATTCGTCGCCCCCGAGCATGCCGACCATGTGCTCGCTGCGATGCGAGAACATCCGCTGGGCGCGCAGGCCGCTGCCATCGGCCGCTGCGTTACCGAACACCCCGGGATGGTGGTGGCGCGCACCGCGCTTGGCGGCACACGTGTGGTGGATCTGCCTGCGGGAGAACAACTCCCACGGATCTGCTGACCCGGGACCGCACGGTCCCAGAACGAGAAGGCGAGGTGTGGTCATCGTTCGGATCGTCGACACACCAGCCGCGCCGCGTGGCCCGCTGCGGCGCATGGACCGGCGGCAGCGTCGCAGCGTCGCGGTGATGACCTCAGTCGTCGTGACGCTGCACGTCATCGGGTGGGCGGCGCTGCTGCTGCTCGTGGTGCCCGGCGGCTACGTCGTCGACGGCGCGGTGTTCGGGGTCGGCCTCGGTGTCGCCGCGTACACGCTCGGAATGCGACACGCCTTCGATGCCGACCACATCGCCGCGATCGACAACACGACCCGAAAGTTGGTGGCGGACGGGCGCTTACCGTTGACGGTCGGGTTCTGGTTCGCGCTCGGGCACGCCACGATCGTCTTCGTGCTGGTCGCGGTGCTGGCGTTCGGCGTCAAGGCGCTGGCCGGGAATCTGCGCGACGAGAATTCCGGCCTGCAACGGTGGACCGGCGTTTTCGGTACAGGCGTGTCGGGGACCTTCCTACTGGTGATCGGCCTGCTGAACCTTGTTTCGCTGATCGGGATCTGGCGGGTGTTCCGCACGATGCGCCGCGAGCGCTACGACGAAGCGGCACTGCGGCGGCAACTGGACGATCGTGGCGCCCTGCAGCGGGTGATCGGACCACTGACCCGCGCCATACGCGCGCCCTGGCAGATGTATTACGTCGGATTGCTGTTCGGACTCGGCTTCGACACCGTCACCGAGGTAAGCCTGCTGGTGATCGCGGGCAGCGCGTCCGCCACCGACCTGCCGTGGTACGCGATTCTGGTTCTGCCCGTGTTGTTTTCGGCAGGTATGACACTGTTCGACACGCTGGACGGCGCGCTCATGAACTATGCCTACGGGTGGGCGTTCGCCGGTCCGCTGCGCACGATCTACTACAACATCGTGGTGACCGGGCTGTCGGTCGCGGTCGCCCTGCTGATCGGTGCACAGGAGGTGATCTCGTTGCTGGCCGACGAACTCGGCATCGCACACGGCCCGCTGGCGTGGGTCGGTGGCCTGGACCTCAGCGCCATGGGGTTCCTTATCGTCGGTTTGTTCATACTCACTTGGGCGGTCGCCGTCGCGGTGTGGCGATTCGGTCGGATCGAGCAGCGATGGACCCTGGACCGCGTCGGTGAAAGGTCCTGCGGATGACGAGCGGGGGAGTCGAGATGTTCGCCCGCTACGCCTACGCCCCCAATAGGCTCGGCTACTGCGGGCCACCCGACACCGCTGCGCTGCGCGACGGGTCGGACGAGCAGGTGCGGGCGGTGGCACGCCGGTTCACCGGCGCCTGGCCCTATCTCCGGGTGATGGCGCGGATGACCGGCATCGCCGATCCGCTGGATAAGCGGCTGGTCGAGTCCTACTGGCTGGGCGGCGGAGTCGGCGCGGGCCTGGATCCTGTCGAGTTCACCGCCGAGTTGATGGCACTGCTGGGTCCGGTTGCCGGTGTGTACTGGACACATCTGACCGCCGAGCTGGCCGACGAAGCCGCCGCCAACCACTGCTTCCACGTCTTCGGTGTCTATCCGTGGTCGCGGCTGCTCCGCCACGGCGGTGGGCACCCGCTGCACGTACTGGACAGCTGCCGGATCAGGTGGGGCACCGTACTCGACCGCACCGATACCGATATCGCGGTGCGCTGCCGAAGACTGGGTTGGGACGGACAGTGCCTGACATTGACCGCGGAAACCCTACTGTCCGTACCGATTCGGGTAGACGGCTACGCGGCGTTGCCGGATGTGGCTGTCGGGGAGTCGGTCGCGATGCACTGGGGGCGGCTGTGCGGACGTTTGGACGACAACCAGGTGAGCGTTCTCGAGGTGGGAACAGTGCGTCAGCTGGAGGCAACCAACCGGCGGCTCAGGGGCCGAATCAGAAACTCGGACACCGGGGGTCACCTCTACTTGACATAGTGTTGATTATCGGCGTTACAACGGAGGCGCTGGAAGGGGTGCGCTCTGGTTGTATGACGTTGGTAGCTACGGGATTTCGCGACTTCGCATGCTGGGCGGCTGGCTGGCTACCGGCGTCTGTGTCGGAAATGTGTGGATGCGGATGCGTGCTGTCCCCTCGGTGTCTGATTCTGTTGATGTAAATGTTTCGGTGAAACCTGGATTTCGCCGAAGAAACATTGGATCGGCTCAGCGCGGCGATTTGGGCGGTTTTGAGGCGGCTCCCCCGCGGGGTTCCCCTCGCGCCCTTAAAGCGTCACAGTGACGATTTAAGGGCGGCTCGCGTGTTCCGTGGATTGGATTGGTTTCGTGTTATGGGGCCAGTGCTTGGTGATTGGCTCTGTTGCTGAGGGTCCAGTTGGCGGCAGGCTGGGGTGATGTTGGTTCGGCGGCTGGTGGCGCTCTATGTCGGGTTGTGGTTGTACGGGTTTTCGATGGCGGTGATGATTCGGGCCGGGCTCGGATTGGATCCGTGGGATGTGTTTCATCAAGGGGTGGCCGCGCATGTGCCGATCAGTTTCGGGGCGGTGACGGCGCTGACCGGAGTCGCGGTGTTGTTGGCGTGGATTCCGTTGCGGCAGTGGCCGGGTCTGGGCACGGTGAGCAATGTCGTGGTGATCGGCGTCTCGGTCGATGTCGGGTTGTGGATGCTGCCGGACTGGGATGTGCTAGCGGTGCGGATCGCCGCGATGGGTGCCGCGGTGGTTTTGAATGCGGTGGCCACGGTGCTGTATATCGGTGCCGGTATGGGTCCCGGGCCGCGGGATGGACTGATGACTGGACTGGTCCGCCGAACCGGATGGTCGGTGCGACTGGTGCGAACCGGGATCGAAGTAACGGTCCTGACGACCGGCTGGCTACTCGGCGGCAGCGTCGGCGTGGGTACCGTGGTGTACGCCTTCGGGATTGGTCCGTTGATTCAGGTGATGATTCCGTTCGCCAACCGGTATCTGCCGGGGTTCCACGCGGATCGTAATGCCGAACCCGATGTTGTTCCGGTAGCGCCTTGACTATGGCCGGGATGGCCGAAAATGTTGATTTCCTGGCCGCGGCGCTCTCTCGGCAACTCCCCCACCGTTCATACAGTGGTCGACATGACTAGCACTCCGTCCGTGCTCATCGTCGGCGCCGGATTCGGCGGCCTCGCGGCCGCGTTGGAGCTGAAGCGCCGCGGCTACGACGCGTTCACCATTATCGATAAGGCAGACGGGCTCGGCGGGGTCTGGCGCGACAATACCTATCCAGGCGCCGCCTGTGACGCGCCGTCGGATCTGTATTCGTTCTCCTTCGCCCCGAATGCGCACTGGCCCAAGCGCTTCGCCGAGCAGCCCGACATCCTCGCCTACATGCATGATGTCGCGCGCCGCTATGGCCTCGACCGGCATATGCGTTTCGGTGTGGAGGTCGACTCGGCGGACTTCGATGCCGACCGCGGTGTCTGGCAGGTGCGCACGACCGCCGGTGAGCTGCTCGAGGCGGATGTCTTCGTGCCCGCGGTGGGTCAGCTGTCGCGTCCGGTGTGGCCCGATATTGCGGGCATGGACTCCTTCGCCGGGGATGCGTTCCATTCCGCGCGGTGGGATCACGATGTCGAGCTGGCCGGTAAGCGGGTCGCGATCATCGGCACGGGTGCGAGCGCGATTCAGATCATTCCGGCGATTCAGCCGAAGGTCGGGCAGTTGACGGTCTTCCAGCGGTCGGCGCCGTGGATCATTCCGAAGATCGAAAGCTATTACGCGCCACCGAAACTCAATGCGTTGGGCAAGCTGTCGATGGTGGCGAGGTTTCCGCTGATCCAGCGTGCGGAGCGGTTCGGCTGGTATTCGTTCTACGAGCTGGTGACCTCGGGGCTGGAAGGCAATGGCCGCATCGCCGAGCTGGTCTCCGGGTGGGCGGATCGGCATCGGGCCTCACAGATATCCGATCCCGAGCTGCTGGCGAAGATGACGCCGGATTACGAGGCGGGCTGTAAGCGCGGGCTGATGGCGAGCAACTACTACCCGGCGGTGTCGCAGCCGAATGTGCATGTGGAGACTTCCCGTATCGCCGAGATCACGCCGACCGGTGTGCGCACCGAGGACGGCACGCTCTACGAGGTCGATGTGATCGTGTACTGCACCGGCTTCAAGGCGACGGAGTTCTTGGCGCCCATGACGATTCGCGGGGTCGGCGGTAAGGAGCTGCGCGAGGTGTGGTCGGGTGGTGCGCGGGCCTACAAGGGTCTCACCGTGCCGCATTTTCCGAATATGTTCATCATGTACGGGCCGAATACGAACCTCGGTGCGGGTTCGATCATCTATATGCATGAGCGGCAGGCGCGCTATCTGCGCCAAGCGGTCGAGCATCTGCGCGGGGCCGGTGGTTATCTGTCGGTGAAGCCGGAGGTGGAGGCGCGGTTCGACGAGGAGATCCAGGGACGGCTCGAGCATACGGTGTGGACCAAGTGCACCAGCTGGTATCGCGAGGCCAGCGGTCGGGTGACGACGAATTGGCCGGGTCGGATGAGCGAATACGACAAGCGGACGCATTTCGATGTCGGCGACTACGAGCTTGTTCGCACCGGAAGGTAATTCCATGACGCACTATGACGTGCTGGTGATCGGTTCCGGTTTCGGTGGCAGTGTGAGCGCGCTGCGGTTGACCGAGAAGGGTTATCGGGTCGGTGTCCTGGAGGCTGGGCGGCGCTTCGCCGATCACGAATTCGCCGAGAACTCCTGGCATCTGCGCGAGTACCTGTGGGCGCCGAAGTTGGGTTGCTTCGGTATTCAGCGGATGACGCTGCTCAACGACACCTTCATCATGAGCGGCTCCGGTGTCGGTGGTGGTTCGCTGGTGTACGCGAACACGCTGTACGAGGCGCCGGACACCTTCTACGGCGACAAGCAGTGGGCGCATATCACCGATTGGAAATCCGAGCTGGCGCCGCATTACGACCAAGCCGAGCGCATGCTGGGGGTGACGACCAATCCGGCGACCACGCCGTCGGATCGGGTGCTGCGGGAGGTCGCCGAGGATATGGGTATCGGCGATACCTACCGTCGCACGCCGGTCGGGGTGTTGTTCGCGGATAAGGAGACTCGGCCGGGAGCCGCGGTCGCGGATCCGTTCTTCGGTGGTGTCGGGCCCGAGCGGCGCTCGTGTACGCACTGCGGCGAGTGCATGACGGGGTGTCGGCACGGGGCGAAGAACACGCTGGTGAAGAACTATCTGTATCTGGCGGAGCAGGCGGGTGCGACGGTGCATCCGTTGACGACCGCGGTATCGGTGCGGCCGCTGTCCGGCGGTGGGTACGCGGTCGATACCGTGCGCACCGGGCGCTGGGTGCGCAAGGGGAGGCAGAGCTTCACCGCCGATCAGGTTGTGTTCTCCGCGGCCGCGCTCGGTACCCAGCAGCTGCTGCACGATCTGCGGGATCGCGGTGTCCTGCCGAATATTTCGCCGCGCCTGGGTCATTTGGCGCGCACGAATTCCGAGGCGGTATTGGCGGCGCGTTCGCGGGATAAGGATTCGGATTTCACCAAGGGTGTCGCTATCACCTCGTCGATCCATCCGAACTCCTACACCCATGTGGAGCCGGTGCGTTACGGCAAGGGCAGTAATTTCATGGGTCTGTTGACGACGGTGCTGGTCGATGGGCAGGAGGGTAAGCGGCGCTGGGTGCTGGGTCTGCGGGAGCTGGTGCGGTATCGGCGGGATCTGCTGCGTATGCACAATCCGGCGCACTGGTCCGAGCGGATGATCGGGCTGCTGGTGATGCAGAATGTGGACAATTCGATCATCACCTATAACAAGCGCGGTCTGTTCGGTACGCGGATGACCACCAAACCCGGTGCGGGACAAGCGCCTCCGGCGTGGATTCCGGAGGGCAATGAGGTCACGCGGCGGGTCGCGGAGAAGATCAACGGCATTCCGCAGGGTTCCTGGACGGAAATGGCGAATATTCCGATCACCGGTCATTTCATCGGTGGTTGCGCGATCGGCGACTCCCCCGATACCGGTGTGGTCGACCCGTATCAGCGGCTCTATGGCTACGAGGGTTTGCATATTGTGGACGGTTCGACGATCTCGGCGAATCTCGGAGTGAATCCGTCGCTGACCATCACCGCGCAGGCCGAGCGGGCGATGTCGTTGTGGCCGAACAAGGGTGAACCCGATCAGCGTCCGCCGTTGGGTGGGCCGTATCGGCGGATCGATGCGATCGCGCCGAAGAATCCGGTGGTGCCGGAGTCGGCGCCGGGAGCGCTTCGGTTGCCGATTACTCCGGTCTGAAAGTGTATGTGATGCTGTGGAGTTGAACGCGGGCGCCGCGATGGAGCATCGGCGCGGCCATAGGCGCCGATCACCTCGTCTGTCCTGAAAAGTTCAGTGGGATGCCGTGGATCCGAGCGGACGCAGCGACCAGGGCACCGCCTCGATCGGGACCGTCGCAGCAGAGCTGTCCATCCTGCTCGTCTTGGATCCGGTCGTGAATTCGGGATCGGTTCCCATGATGACGCGGCCTTCGCTGTTGACCAGCACTACCCGCTGACCGGATGCTTGGAATCGTGGAAGCAGGACCTTCTCGATCGCGGCAACCGGCACATCGGCACCGGCGATTCCGAGGAATGTTCCCGATGTGGTCGTGACCGGTATCGCGAATGTGCAGACATACTCATCGCTGCACGCGTAATCGAGGTGCGGCCCCTGTACCCATCGCCGACACTGCTCGCGCGGAACCGTGAACCAGTCCATTTTGGTGTAGTCGTAGAAGTATTCACTCTCGGGATTCAATTCCAGCACCAGTCGTTGCGCGGTGGGAAGCCACCATTCGAGGTGTCGGGGGCGATCCGCCAGAACGCTGTCGGCCATCACTACGCCTGCGCCGTTGAACAGTTTTCCGCGCGACTCGAGCTCGCCGAGGATGGCCTCGCGCAACGGTGCCAGATCAGTCGCCCGGGGAGCGGATCGCAGCTTCTCGGTCAACTCATCCCATAGGGTTGTCAGCGCGGTCCCGATGGTTGCCAGCGACTCGTAAATCTGGTCAGCCAGTTTTGTGACGGAATCAGCGAGCGACTCGATGGTCGCGGGGGCCGGAAAGCTATCGGTGTTCCTCACTGAGCTCCAAGCGCAAAGCAACAAGGCGGCGGATGCGTGATTCCGTATGCGATTCTGCCAGTTCTCTCGCCCGGGCATCGTCTTCTTGTTCGATCGCGTCCACCAGTTCGCGATGGGCGCTCGCCTCGACGGCCGGGTCCAGCTTCAGGCCCGGCAGCCAGAGCAAGGCGGAGAGCTCTGCCTGCAGACCGACCTCGGCGCGGGTCAGCCGGGTGGACTGCGCGCACACCGCCATCTCGATGTGAAAGCGGCTGTCGGCTTGGCGGGCCGAGACAAGGTCGGAGCTGTCTTTCAGCCGGTCGGCCAAGGCGCGGAGTCCGGCTATATCGGCCCGTAAGCTGCGGCGCGCGGCGAACACAGCAACCGCCCCGGTGACGGCGAAGTGCTCATCCCCTAGATCGCGCAGCTCCTGAACGCTCATCTGCTGCAACCGCGCCAGCGAGGGGGTCTCGAGGACCTCGGCCGAAGCGCTGATGAAGCTGCCACCCCCGCGCCCGCGCTTGGTGTGCACGATGCCCTGCTGCCGAAGTACGACCAGCGCCTCCCGCAGGGTCATCGTCGATACCCCCAACTGGTTGGCGAGATCGGTCTCGCTCGGCAACTGCTGGCCGTCGCCCATCACACCGAGGCTGATCGCAGCAGACAGCCGCTGCACTACGGCCTCGGTTTTCGGACCACTGCCCTCGAGCGGTGACAGCACTGCGCCGAGCGCGGTCAATCCGGCCCTCTTCTGGTGGGACAACGCGCCTCCTGGGGGTGACGGGCCTGACACGATTCTACCCATCTAACAATTGAACTATGAACTATAAAGTTATATCTCAACCCCTTGAACTATGAAATCTAATGTCTTAGGTTAATAGCAGCGTGAACTGCCCCACCTGGACACCTCGACGCGCCGACGTCATGATCGAAACAGGAATTTCCCCATGTCCCAGAACCGGACCTGCCATACGGAAGTCGACGGACTGCGTGTGACATGGCGCTTGGTTCAGCATCATGTGATCGCAATCGTCGCCGTGCACAACGCATCCGACGCTTCGCCAGTGGCATCCTTCTGCCCCAGCAGCTACCCGGATCTCGCGCGAGCGCGAGAACTCCTTCCGGGACTGACGAAGCTGTGGGATGCGGTCCGCCGCGAATTCTGGACGCAACTGATCCCGCCGCGGTGCTACTGACCACCGATCAGGGGAACCGGGAGCGGTTCGTAGTGGCCGGGCCAGAAGTGCTGCCACACAAGCAGATCGCCGCGGAACTCTCGGCGGCGCTGGGCCGCACGGTCTCGTAGCGCGGAGTTCGGATCAGCCCGAGCCGGACCGATCACCGGCGCGGTCGAACTTGTTAGCGTGGGGCGAGTGGATCTGAATCTGGATGGAAAACGCGCGATCGTGACCGGCGGCAGCCGCGGTATCGGGCATGCAATCGCGCACGGCCTCGCAGCCGAAGGCGTCGATGTCGTGATCGCTGCCCGCTCGGCCGGACCGCTCGAGATCGCCGCACGGAAACTGGCTGACGCGGTTGTGCCCCCCGTTTGATGACTCAGCTGGGGCCGGCAGCGAGCTTGTGTCGCCCACCGCGTACAGCGAAGGCACCCACGACAGCCATCCTCAAACACCGCACAGTTCGCCAGCTTTGACCAAAAGTTGACTTTTCAGCCGAAGCCCTGTCCCACAAGCTCATACTTGATCATGCCGACAGGCTGATCCGGTGAAGCTAGCAGGGAAACCTCGAGCCTTGTGGAGGGTCACCATGGTGAACTGGCCATCTGTGGAAGAGCAGATCGCTTCGGCGAATGCTCCGCGTGGAAGCGCGCTTGAGAGTCTCATTCGCGGTAACCAGGACTTTGATCTACTCGACCCGCGTGAGGCCGACGATGACATCGGGCTTCCGCCTTGGCTGCGCGTCCGCTGGCGAAAGCAACACCCCGACGTCGAGCATTCCACAATCAATCCTGGAGCCAGCTATCCCGACGTCCTTTTCATGATCTGTGAATGGATACAAGCACACCCCGAGCTGCCGACGTTTGGTCCTACCGCCGGAGGCGGAACGAACGCAGGCGAGTCATGATCGATCTGCGCATTTCTGGCGCGTCGACCTCGCCCCGGGCTGAGTCGGATATTCGTCTCAACTACGGTGACCCCAACCGGATAATCGCGGCGTCGAACAATCTTGGCAACCCGACGCAGGCGCAGTTCTTTTCGACCGACGGCGGATCCACCTGGTCTCAGACCAACCTCCCACCTGTCACAGGCGACGTGTTCCAGGGTGACCCGGCCGTCGATTGGACCTCCGACGGGACGGCGTGGGCGTTCACATTGGGCAGCGACACGATGATGAACATTCGATTGCATGGATTCCGGTCGACGGATTCCGGCGCGAACTGGACCTTCGACGCGACTGTCTCGGGAACCCAGTTGGCAGCCGATCGCGACGTCGTTTGGGTCGACCACGAGGCGACCTCTCCCTTCAGGGATCAGATCTACGCGATGTGGCATGTCGGTCTGCCTGTCTTCTTTGCACGACGAACAGCGGGCGCCACAGGTGCGTGGCAGGCACCGATCCAGCTCAGCGGCGCCGAGACGACAGGCATCGGCATCGGTGGCGACGTCAAAACGAACGCTTACGGCGATGTCTTCGTCTTCTGGCCTGATGCGGACGGGAGCCGCAATATCTCTGTCGTAAAGTCGACCGACGGCGGACAAACCTTTACAACCCCTATTGTCATCGCACAGACGTTCGCATCCAGACGTCGGCTTCGGATTCCGTCGGTTCCGGTTGTTACTGTCGGTGGCGCACTACAAGGCGGTTGCCGGGTGTATATCTCGGCCGGCGCGTACCGCACAGCCACCAAGGATCTCGTCTACGCCGTGTGGACGGATCTCAGCGGCAAAACTGGCTGCGCAACTGGATTCGGCCCCGGCAACTCCACCACTTCGGCGTGCAAGACCCGCGTTTGGTTCACCCGGTCGACCAACGGCGGAACCACCTGGTCGACACCGAAAATGATCAACAACCAGCCGGGACGGAACGACCAGTTCCACTCGCGTCTATGTGTCGATGAGAGCAACGGCAATCTCGTCGTCACTTATCACGACACTGTCAACGACCCGAGCCGTCTCCAGACCGATGTCTTCATGCAGACTTCAAAAGATGACGGCCGGACGTGGAGTACCGCAGTCGCGCTGACATCGGCGCGGACCGATGAGACCAGCACAGGCGCCAACACGTTCCGGTACGGGGACTACAACGGCCTTCATGGCCACAATGGGATCTTCTTTCCGACGTGGACGGATCGCCGTAGCGGCGGTGCCGAGGAAATCTGGACTGCGCAGGTGTCGATCCCTGGAACACTGCTCCCCGCAACTGGACGTATCACGCTCCTACGGGTAAACGACGTCAAGACGGGGTTTGGGCCACCAGGCGACTTCCTGGATGTCGACGTGGTGGTCCAACTCGACACCATGCCGGGACGCGCCTTTGGCTTCCAGTTGCGCGACGACTCGCAAGGTACGGCGCGGCGGGCGATGCTCGACATGCTGCGCGACGCGTTCAGCCAGAACATTCAGGTCACGATCGACTACATCGTGACGGGACTCAGCAACGGCCGCATTCTGCGCGTCGTGAATTCGCCGTAGAGGAGGAAGATCATGGCGACGCGTCTGCAATCATCGGGAAAGCTGACGTTTTTACGGGTGAACGACGTCAACGACCGCTTTGGAGACCCTGCACCTTCTGCGGCGCACCCGCACGGAAACCAAATCGACGTAGAGGTCGTATGCATGCTGGACACCGAGCCAGGCCGGGCATTCGGTTTCAGGCTGCGGACCGACAAGAACCGCTTCACCCATGCAGGGATGCTCGATATCCTGCGGGACGCCTTCAAGAACGACTTTACCGTGACAATCGACTTCGATATCGACGCCGACAAAAGCAACGGCGTCATCATGCGTACAACGTTAACAAAGTAAAACTGGCGACCACCGGCCCGACCGCGGGTATTCACGTAGCGGTTGGTAAAACCCCTGCGCCGCAGGGGAAGACAGCGGCACCAGACCCTGTTCGAGCAGAATCGTTGCAGCGCTTGAGAAATCATCTCCGGATCGTTGTCGAGCCGCAGCACCTTCGGTGTGCCGCGGTCGGCAAACGCTCGCTCGAGTTCGGTGACGAGCCGCTCGGCGGTGATCGACCGCTCCACCAAGTGCAGCAGCGATTCGCGGGTGTGTTCGTCGACCATCGACGCGATCTTCACCGCCCGCCCGTCGATGGTGGAGTCGAACTGGAAGTCTAGCGCCCACACCACTTTCGGCGCATCCGCGTCGATCGGCGGCACCGACGAAACACCGGCACGCTTGCGCGGATGATGCTCGCGCACCTGAAGGCCTTCCTCACGCCAGAAGCGCGTCCTTCTCCAGCTCCGCCTCGGCCAGCAACCGCTTCAACCGGGCGTTCTGATCGCGCAACTCCTTGAGCTCCTTCGCGGCATCGGTGTCCATCCCACCGTACTGGCGCCGCCAGTTGTACAACGTGGCGCCGAGATCTCCAGCTCGGCGGCGACCTCCTCCACCCGAGCGGCCCTCCGCGGCCAACGCGTCGGCACGGCGCAGCTTGCGCACGTCTCCTCCGCGGAATGCCGCTTGCGTGCGGCCATGTCCCTCAGTGTCCCTTCCGACCCTCGTCAGGGCCATCAGGAGTCTCAATGAGGAGGAGTCTCAATGAGGATGTCAAGCCGAAGCGGTCGCCCGGAGTGCCCTCGGAGGCTGGTCGGTGAAGTGCCGTCCGTCACGCAAGAGCGCCCACAGCACATCGACCAAGCGCCGAGACAGCGCCAACAGAGCCTGGGTATGAACCTGCCGCTCATTCCTTTTGCGGAATCACGCGGCACCGGAACCAGACCAGCGTAGGAGGCCAGACGACCCGACGTCGAGAACGTTGTCAGGTCACCGCCGATGGACACCAGAAATTCTGTCCCCAGATGCGGGCCCATGCCCGGCATCGACTCGATGATCGACGCGTACGGATGCTGCCGGAATACGGTGGCAATCTGCTTATCGAGGTCCTTTATCTCGCGATCGAGATCGAGAAGCTTGGCTGCCGACCGCTTGATCAAAGCCGCAGTTGCGGCCTCAGCGGGAACAGCAAGGTCCTGCGCGCCGGCCGCGGATACCGCAGCCGCAGCGATCTTGTCGATGCTTTTCGCCCACGCTCCGTTCTCAGCGAGAAACGTTGCAACACCGCCGATTCCGGCAGCTCGAATCTCCGCTGGGGCACACAGTCCCGACACCAGGATCAGCGGCGACCGCGACGAATAGTCAAACGCCGCCTCGAGGACCGGGAAGATCGACGCGAGCATCGCCCGCAGCCTGTTCACCCCGGCCACCCAGTCGTCCATCAGATCGGCACGACAGGCCGACAGCACAGTCAGCTCGGCGATCAACTCGTCCGGCGCGGTTACCGGTTGCAGGTCCGTCTTCATACGGGCGGTGTCGGCGATCACCCGGGCATCCTTGGCATCAGTCTTGCCTTCACCACGGAACACCCCGGTCATGGTCGCCACCGTCCGGCCAGGCAGATACACAACCCGTTCACCGGCAGCCAGGAGCGCCGTGATCAGCAGCGCCGCCAGCGGGCTGATCAGATCGATCGCCCACACCCGCTCAGCGCTGGCGGCCCGGGCCCGATCGATGATCGACTCGATCGCCCGCTGGTCGTTCTTCACTCTGTTCGACCAGCAAACAGTGCCCAGCTCGTCGACTGCGCACGCATGATGAGCGGCCTTGCCGACGTCGATACCAATCCAAATCCGAGGGCGCACAGCCACTCTCGCACTCCATCCACACGAACCTCGCCCGGCGGACAACCCCGCCATCAGGTCCCTAACCAGCGACGAACCGCTTCAGATCTCAATCAGTGGCCGGAGCGTCCAGACGGTGGGGCAGCCACTCCTGTCGAGCCACGACGAAGGCAGACTCTAATCAGCTACACCTTACCGACCTGGGCATCCAGGCACCAAACCCGGACATCACTGATCTTAGGGACTCTAATACCGACCGGTCTCATTCAGCGCGGACACGCAATGGCCTTCGAGGGTGTGTTCGAGGCGTCCGCTCGCCATGCCTCACCTTCACCTTCCGATTCGACGAGGTCGAACCCGTCCAGTCCCAGCACCGGGGCCGGTCAGCCGTAGGGGGGCTCGTACCTGTTATACGGATAGCCGCTCGGGCACAGCCACCCCTGCCACGACGACCAGCACCCGCTGTAGTCCCCGTTCGCCACCACCGCATCGCCGTAGGCGCACCCGGGACCGTTGGTCGGCATATCCGGTCCGATGAACAAGCCGACGACGGTCCCGCCACCGAACTCGGCCAATTGACTGAATCGGATCGGGTGGTTGAAGTGAACGGCTCGATCGAAATACGACGGAATCGTCCTGGTACCGGTCCAATCCCATGGAATCTCGGCGACGAACTGCTGGTCGATATTGACGAAGATGAATCGAACCCCTGACACCGGTGACAGCACGCCGGGCGAGTCCTGCTCTTCCCATGCATAGGTGGTGTAGCTGGGATAGATCATTGCCGCGACATCGTTGCCGAAGGGGTCGGCGTTGACCTCGAATGCGATGACAGGCTCGGAGCAGTCCCGCATCCCCCACCCCGCACCCGTTCCCCGGATCGATCGACTGACAGCGTTCAACGGCAAGGCGAGGTCACCGTTGCTCGCAACCCACGCCATCGCGGCGGCCAGCGCCGGCGAGGAATCTCCGCGCGCCTGGATCCGCGCGAGAACATCCGACAGGGTCGTCTCCGTTTCCGGCTGCGCCACCACGTTTGGCGCCACGGCCGTGAATGCCGCCACCAGCAGAGTCACCACCGCCGAGCGCACGATATGACCTGATATGACCATCTCACCGCCCACTTCGCAGCGAACCAGCTCTCTTTATTGAACACCCGCGGAAAATGCCAGGTCAACGATGGTTCGAAATGGTATCGACCTCGCGAGCTCCCGTCCTGACTACACGCCGCCCGGCTTCCAGAGTCATGGTGAGGGCGGGTTCAGGCGAATGGTGAGGAACGTGAGGATTTCGTCGCGGGCTTCGATGGGGGTGACCTGGTTCATCGACGAGATGGGCGGTGACGACGCCGTGCGGGGTCTGGACCACCTGGACGAAGAATTGGGGCGGAGTTGGGTTCGCGTGTTCAGGGGCTGGCACGCGGGCGTTGAAGTGGGGCCCAGGAGATCTCGGTAGGTGGCGAATCTCGCTGCACCGCACCATTTTCCGCCTTAGAAACAAGGCGAAATCGCCGGTCATCGCGACTCTCCACCATGAATTCGGGGCATGAGTAGGGGTTCCGGTAGTAATCACCCTCACCAGTCCGGAACCCCTAGTCAGCTCGCTCAAGCGCTCACCCTACGAGAACGACCTCGATACACTCGCCCCTCGTCGCGCCGCTGGTCGCCGCGACTCCGCAGCGGGCCAAAAGGTTCCTCCACACCTATCCTTGTCGTTCGCGCACGCCTGTACACAGTTCCGCACGACTGCGCCGCCTTGGCCGTACTCGTGGCTGTCCTCATCGGTCTCCCGGGCACGCTCGGAAGTCGACTGCTTCAAACCGATTCAGCAAACACCGGCGACACCCTGCGAAACTGCTGCGCAGCAACGATATTGACAACTCGACCGAACTGGCGCGCATCTCCAACTTCCTCGAAGTCGCGACCATCTCTCGGACGTGGCGATGCCTACAATTCTCGCCCAACTCGCGCCGGTGCGCTCCTTCGTCGCACGAGAGTTCGAACAATCACGGCGCCACTGAAATCGGCTCCGCTCAACCTCGCAACCGATACTCATCGGCTCCATCAACCGTTCGAAGGTGAGATCACCGATCAGCTGGGCTATGACCATGGCGATCCGAACCAACCGAGTTGGTCTTCCGCAATCCCGAGAGGCCAAACAACGTTTGCGCGAGGAAGTGTGGGCGCGTCTCGATGCCGCGCTGCACGTTCAGGAAACCGGTCCTTCACAACGGCAACCATCACGCTCACACCTGCAGCACGGTGCCCCCACCACATCGGTGCGGCGCGCAATTCCAAACCGGTGGAAGGGAATTCGGCCGAGATGTTCCGGGGGCTTCGGCCGTGACACCGCAGCATCGGCTGGGGCCAGACCACGGTCTGCGCCTGCACGGTGGATCCGGCAGCGACTGGGTCGGACACGCGGGTGTGTTATTGGCGTTCGGCCGATAAGCTCGACGCGAGGCTGGAGCCGGACTCCGGCAGTGTTGGACCGATGCGGAGTGAAGACTCATGAGCGCGACCACGATTGCCCGCCAGTGCACCCTGTGTGAGGCCCATTGCGGAATCCTGGTAACCGTCGAGGACGAACGGGTAACCCGGATCGAAGGCAACCCCGACGATGTACTCTCCGCCGGGCATATCTGCCCGAAGGCGACGGCGATGGGCGGGCTGCACCATGATCCGGATCGGTTGCGCACGCCGGTGCGCCGGGTCGGTGACCGGTTCGAGCCGATCGGGTGGGACGAAGCGTTCGACGAGATCGGGCGGCGGCTGCGGCAGGTGCGCGGCGAGTACGGGGCCAGCGCGATCGGAATGTATCTGGGAAATCCGGCGGCGCACAGCTCGTCGGTGATCTACGGCGCGCTGCTGCGTGCGGTGTTGATGACGCGGAACTTCTTCTCCGCGTCCTCGATCGATCAGTTTCCGCAGGAGTTCGTGGCATGGCGGATGTTCGGGTCGAATGTGCTGATGCCGGTGGCCGATATCGATCGCACGGATCGGCTGGTGATCATGGGCGCCAATCCGGCGGTGTCCAACGGCTCGGTGACCACCATGCCGAATGCGAAGCAGCGTATTCGGGACGTGCGCAAGCGCGGCACCGTGGTCGTGATCGATCCGCGGCGCACCGAGACGGCGCGGCTGGCCGACGAGCATGTGGCCATCGCACCCGGTGGTGATGTGTATCTGCTGCTGGCCATGTTGCAGGTCCTGGTCAGCGAAAACCTGTGTGCCGAAAGCTGGATTCGCGCGCAGTGCACCGGCTGGGCACCGTTGCGGGCACTGGTCGCCGAGATGACACCGGAGCTCGCCGAACCGCTCACCGGTGTCGATGCCGAGACGATTCGGCGGCTGGCGCGTGAACATGCCGCGGCGGATTCGGCTGTGCTGTATGCCCGGATCGGGATATGTCAGCAGGTGACCGGCACGCTGACGCATTGGCTGGTCAATACCATCAATGCGGTGACGGGGAATCTGGATCGGCCGGGCGGGCAGATGTTCGCGACGCCGCCGATCGATGCGCCGCGGCTCGCGAAATACCTGCCGGTGGGGCACGGGGCCTGGACGGACCGTTCCGGCACCTACAAATCATTCCGCTCGGAGCTGCCGGTCGCGGTGCTGGCCGATGAGATCCTCACCGAGGGCGCCGGGCAGATCCGCGCGATGATCACCTACGCCGGTAATCCGGTGCTGTCGACACCGCAGCGCGGCAAACTCGACGCCGCGCTGGATTCGCTGGATTTCTATGTGGCCGTGGATATGTATGTCACCGAGACGACCCGGCACGCGGACATCATCTTGCCGCCGATCTCCCCGCTGGAGCGCGAGGATGTGAACATTCTGTTCCCGGTGTTCAGTGTGCGGAACAATCTGCGCTACGACGCTCGTGTGTTCGAGCCTCCCGCCGAAGGGCTCGAGGATTGGCAGATTCTTGCGCGGTTGACCACCGAGGTGGTGCCGTTGCCCGCGCGCCGGTTCACCACTCGGGTGGTCAATGCGCTTCTGCGGCAGCTCAGTCCGATGCGGTTGACGACGCTCGGGGTGGCCGCGGGCCCGTACGGGGTGCTGCGGCGCGGCCGCAAGGGCTTGTCCGTGGCGAAGGTGCGCGCCGCGGCCGGGGGCATCGATCTCGGTCCATTGCGGCCGCGATTGTCTGCGGTGATCGCGACCGAGGATCGCAAAGTTCATCTCGCGCCCGACGAATTCGTCACGGCCGCACGGGAATTGCTCGACGACGCGCGCGGCGGCCATGCGCTGACCGCGCCCACCGACGGCTACGACCTCAAACTCATCGGCCGCCGCCACCTGCGCAGCAACAACTCCTGGCTGCATAATGTCGCGTCGATGGTGAAGGGCCGTGACCGCTGCACCGCCCTTATGCATCCCGCCGATGCCGCTGAACGCGCCCTCACCGACGGCACACCGGTCGCGGTCACCTCCCGCACCGGCTCGATCGTGCTCACCCTCGAGGTCAGCGACGATATCCGGCCCGGAACCATCGCCATCCCGCACGGTTGGGGGCACCGGGAACCCGGCGTCGGCTGGCAGGTGGCGGCCTCCCTGCCGGGCGCGAATGTCAATCTGCTGCATGATCCGTCGCTGACCGACAGGTTTTCCGGGAACGCGGCGGTCAACAACACATGGGTGAGGGTCGGTCCGGCGCCGACGACCTCGGATATCGATCGCGAGCCAGAGCCGGTGCCGTAGGAGCGCCAGGATTGCGGACTGCGATGTCTGCGTCATAGGAGTGCACTGCCAGCGGGATGCGCGCCGGGTGCTGCCATTGCTCTCTGTCCCCTCGGCACCGGTGATGATCGCCCGGGCAGGCGTTGTGGCGAACTCACACCTCGACGCACGTCCGTCCCGACCGGATCAGGGCGTTTGGACGGTGACGCGGTAGCCGAGGCGGAGTTCTCTGGCGGGGTGGGCGGCGGCGCTGAGGTGGAGCCAGCGGTGCAGTCCGGCGCGCGGGTCGGGTACGTAGGCGGCTTGGGTGTTGGTGATGCCGAAGGGGAAGTTTCCCGATGCGGTGGTGGCGGTGGCGCTCATCAGATGCATCTCCGCCCATAGGTGTGGTTCGGGTGCGTCCTCGGGCAGGGGGCGGGTGTTGGGCAGGAAGAAGCCGAACGGTTCGGCGGGAGCTGCGGAGGAGTGTATGAGCGTGCCGGTGACGAATAGGCGCACCGTTCCGGTATGCACCACGCAGTTGGGTGTCAGGTGCAGGGGTTGGGCAGGTTGCAGCTCGAGCCGGAAAACCATGCGCCGACTGTACGGTGTCGCCATGTGCGCCAAAAGCACTGGAGCATCACGAAGTTCGGTGGCTCACATACCTTGGCTTACATCGGTCGATATCAGCGCCGACGCGTGGGCCGCTTTTGTCCGATCTGGGCGAATCTATCCCGGAGGAAGGCTT
>NZ_BDAZ01000048.1 GCF_001612725.1 Nocardia anaemiae NBRC 100462
TGGAAGGCGTAGGTGGGCAGGTCGATTCGCCGAGCTCCGGTACCGACATAGAAACCGGCCCAGTCCACATCGACACCGGCCACGAACAATCGGGCCACACCAACCGAGACCGTCGACGGATCGGCATGGTCACGACGCACCAACCCCACCACCACAGCAGTACCGTCATCGAGAGTCTGAGCGACCATCGGAGACAACACCGCATCAGGCCCCACCTCAGCGAACCGGGACACACCCGAATCCGCCATCGCGGCGACCGCATCAGCGAACCGCACCGTCTCACGAACCTGACCCACCCAATACGACGGATCACACATCTCATCCACGACCTGGACCCCGGTCACAGTCGAGACCAACGGGACGCTCGGCCGAGAAAACGCCAAACCTTCAATCGCCGAAGTGAATTCGGCCAGCATCGGCTCCATCAATACCGAATGGAACGCATGCGAAACCCGCAACCTGTGCGTCCGCCAACCCTTTTCGACACACGCCTCGACAACAGCCGCGACCGCGTCCTCGACACCAGAGAGCACGACCGATGACGGACCATTCACCGCCGCAATCGACACCCCACCGATAAGCAGCGGCAACACGTCGGCCTCCGACGCACCGACCGCCACCATCGCCCCACCAGTAGGCAGTGCCTGCATCAACCGACCACGCGCGGCCACCAGCACACACGCATCCGCCAACGACAACACCCCGGCCACATGCGCCGCAGCCACCTCACCAATCGAATGACCCGCCACAACGTCAGCGCGCACACCCCACGATTCGA
>NZ_BDAZ01000049.1 GCF_001612725.1 Nocardia anaemiae NBRC 100462
AAATCACCGTCCGCCAACGCCGCGCTCAACGAAACGGGTTGCCCCAAAAGCGGATCCAACTCAGCAACGATCGCGTCGAAGTGGTCGGCGAATACCGGATAGGCGCCATGCAGCTCGGTGGCCATACCGGCCCACTGCGCACCCTGACCCGAGAACACCACACCCGTCGAACCCGACACCACATGACCGGAAACCACGTCGGGAGTGATTTCGCCGCGACCCAACGCTCGTGCTCCCGCGAGCAGACCATCACGGCCCCCGGCAAGGACAACAGCACGATGCTCGAAAACAGCACGCGTGGACGCCAGCGAGAAACCGACATCCACCGGATCCAGGTCGTGATCACCGACATGAGACGCCAAGCGGACGGCCTGACCCGCAAGGGCGGCACCAGCGCGTGCCGAAACTACCCATGGCAGTACCCCACCAGCCGGGACAGTCTTCACCACCGGCGCCGGAGTCTGTTCCACCGCCGGTTCGGCCAACGGGGCCTGTTCCACGATGACGTGCGCATTGGTGCCGCTGATACCGAACGAGGACACACCAGCACGACGTGGCCGATCAACCTCCGGCCACGCCACCGGCTCGGTCAACAGCCGCACATGACCTTCGGACCAATCGACTTTTGTGGAGGGCTGATCCACGTGCAGGGTCTTCGGCAACACACCGTGGCGCATCGCCATCACCATCTTGATCACACCACCCACACCCGCGGCAGCCTGAGCGTGACCGATATTGGACTTCAACGACCCCAACCACAGCGGACGCCCCGGGTCCCGATCTCGGCCGTAAGTCGCCAGCAGCGCTTGGGCTTCGATCGGATCACCCAGAGTGGTGCCGGTGCCATGGGCTTCGACAACATCGACCTCGACCGGGGACACACCGGCGTTCGTCAGAGCCTGACGGATCACCCGCCGCTGCGAGGGACCATTCGGCGCGGTCAACCCGTTCGAGGCACCGTCCTGGTTCACCGCCGAACCAGCGACCACCGCCAAAACCTGATGACCATTGCGCTGGGCATCGGACAACCGCTCCAACACCAACACACCGACGCCCTCGGACCAACCCACACCATCGGCAGCATCGGCGAAGGACTTACAGCGTCCATCCGGAGACAAACCCCGCTGACGACTGAACTCCACAAACGTCTCCGGGGTGGCCATCACCGCGACACCACCGGCCAACGCCAGATCACACTCCCCCGACCGCAACGACGCCGCAGCCGAATGCATCGCCACCAGCGATGACGAGCACGCCGTATCCACGGTGACCGACGGTCCCTCCAGACCGAACACATACGAGACTCGGCCGGAGGCAATAGATCCCGAGTTCGCGTTGGCCGGATAGTCGTGATACATCATGCCGACCCACACACCGGTCCGGCTGCCCTTCAGCGAGCCAGGGTCGACACCGGCCCGTTCGAACGCCTCCCACGACGTCTCCAGCAGCAGAAACTGCTGCGGATCCATCAGTGCGGCTTCATTGGGGCTGATATTGAAGAACGCGGGATCGAATTCACCGGCGGAATGCAGGAAGCCACCCGCACGCGTGTAAGTGCTATTCGATGTCTCGCCGGTGCGATCGTAGAGACGGTCGGTATCCCACCCTCGATTTTCGGGGAACTCCGATGTGGCGTCGGTCCCGTTCGAGACCAAATTCCACAGATCCTCAGGCGAATTGACCCCACCCGGATAACGACATGCCATACCCACAATCGCGATGGGCTCGCGAAGGGCTGCGTCGAGCTTGCGATTGCGGGCACGCAATCGCTCGGTCTCTTTGAGCGAGACACGCAGTGCCTGAGCAAGCTTCTGAGTATTGTCCTCGGGCTTCGTCATTATTGTTCCGTCAGTCCTCTGAGTAGCTGTTGTAAGCCAGGTCGATCAGGTCATCGATATCGAGCTCATCAATCGATTCATCGGTGATGTTCTGATCGATCTCGCCGTGCCCTTCCTGCCCGTGCGCGAGTTTCATGAGGGCATCCAGCAGGCCCGCGTCGCGCAGACGACTGAGCGGGATTGTTTGGAGGGCACTTCGAATTTCGTTGTCCGATGGGTCCGCCGACCGGTCGGGGTTGTGGTGGTCGGTGAACTCGTCGGCCAGGTATTCGGCCAAAGCCTGTGGTGACGGATAATCGAACACCAGGGTCGCGGCCAACCGCAGACCCGTAACGTCTTTGAGTGCGTTGCGGAACTCGATAGCGGTGATCGAATCGAAGCCCAGCTCGTTGAACGGCCTATCCGCCGCAATCGAATTCGCGTTCCGATGCCCCAGAACCGCCGCGACCTGACCACGAACGATTTCGACGAGAACACCGAGGCGTTCACTGTCGGGAGTGTTCGCCAAACGAGCACGCAGCGTCGTGGGTGCGCCCGAGGCTGTTTCGCGGCGAGCAGGGACCAGGCCGGAGAACAGGGCGGCGGCGAACCCCGCGCTGCGGAGGCTCCCCAGATCGAGACGGGCGAGGATGGGTGCCGCCGTATCGATCTCGGCCGCGGCGGCGAACAGCGCCAGGCCCTGTTCCTCCGACAGCGGCAGCATGCCCGAACGAGACATACGGTGCCGGTCGACATCGCTCAGCTCGGCGGCCATGCCCCCGTCCATGCCCCACAGACCCCACGCAAGTGACTGCCCGCAGCGCCCGGATGCCCTGCGGTGCATCGCCAGCGCATCCAGGAACGCGTTGGCCGCGGCATAGTTGCCCTGGCCAGGGCCACCGAACGCACCGGCCGCCGAGCTGAACAGCACGAACGCCTTCAACGGCAAATCAGCTGTCAATTCGTGCAGGTGCAGGGCGGCATCGACCTTGGGCCGCAACACCACGTCCATCCGATCCGGGGTCAGCGACGCGATGGCACCGTCGTCGAGCACACCAGCCGTATGGAACACACCGGTGAGGGGACGGCCCGCGGGAACGTCGGCCAGCACCTCGGCGAGCGCACCGCGATCGGCGACATCGCAGGCGGCGAACTCGACCTCGGCACCGAGACCCTGCAACTCCGCCCGCAGTTCGGCGGCGCCGGGAGCGGCGGCACCGCGCCGACTCAGCAACAGCAGGTGGCGGACATCGTGGGCGTTGACCAGGTGCCGGGCGAACAACCCACCGAGAAAGCCGCTGGCACCGGTGATCAGAACTGTCTCGTCCGGACCGAAAGAAGAACTCGGAGCCGAAGTGGAGGCCGCTCGGGTCAGTCGCGCACTGTGGACCTGCCCGCTGCGCACAGCCACCTGCGGTTCTTCGGAAGCCAGAATCCCGCCGAGCAGTCCGTCGATGTCGGAATCGGTGTCTATCAACACGATTCGGTCAGGGCTTTCCGCCTGCGCGGAACGAACCAGACCGTGCACCGCGGCACCGGCCAAGTTCGTAATGTCTTCCCCTGCAACCGATACCGCACCACGGGTCCGAACCACCAGCACCGATTCACCGAACCGCTGATCGGTAATCCAGGCCTGAAGCACTTGCAGCACACCGTGAGTCGCGGCTCGAACTGCCGCAGGATCATTACCCGCCGTGCAGTCCAACACGACCGCGGCCGGAACCTCGTCACCGAGATCCGCCCATGCCACCGCGCTGACCTCCGTGTTGGACACCGAAATCGGTGTCCAATCGACCTGGAACGCGTTGTGCACAGTGGATGCGTCGGCGGTGAGCTGCGCGGGATCGATCGGCCGGGAAGCCAGCTGCCGCACCGTCGCCACCGGAGCACCGGTCGGATCCGCGAGATCCAACGCCACAGCATGCTCGCCGACCCGGGTCAGCCGGACCCGCACCGCATCGGCCCCAGCCGCGTGCACCGTGACACCGGACCACTCGAACGGCAACGCGAGTCCGGTTTCGTCCGCCGACATGTAGCCGGTCAACCGCAGGGCATGCAGGGCGGCATCCAGCAACGCCGGATGGATCCCGAAGCCCTTGGCTTCCTGCGGGTCGGGTAGCGCGACTTCGGCGAACAATTCCTCGCCGCGTTGCCATGCCGCCTGCAGACCTTGGAAGTAGGGACCGTACCCGTACCCGCCATCGAGCAGTTCGTCGTAGACCCCATTGATGTCCAGCGGCTGCGCACCGGCCGGGGGCCAAGAGGCGAGGTCGACAGCAGTCGCCACGTCATCCGGGGCGAGCGCGCCTTCGGCGTTCAGCGTCCACGATGACGCCGAACCGACATCCCCATCGGGGCAGGAGAAGATCCGCACCGCGCGACGGCCGGTCTCGTCCTCGGCACCGACCACGACACGCACCGCAATGCCCGCCGACTCCGGCAGCACCAGCGGAGCCTGCAGGACCAAGTCCTCCAGAGTCGGACAGCCCACCTGCTCCCCGGCATGCAAGGCCAGTTCGACCAAACCGGTACCGGGGAACAACACCGTGTCCATCACCTTGTGATCGGCCAGCCACGGATGCGTCTGCACCGACAAGCGTCCGGTGAGCGTTACCGTGTCGGAGTCCGGTTGGGACACCACCGCCGAAACCAGCGGGTGTCCGGTGGTCGCCAGACCCATCGCGCGGGCATCACCACTACCGGCCGATCCCTCGCGCATCCAATAGCGCTGGCGCTGGAAGGCATAGGTGGGCAAATCGATCCGCCGGGCTCCGGTACCCGCGTACAGAGCGGCCCAGTCCACATCGACACCGGAGACGAACAACTCGGCGACACCACTCATTACCGCCGACACATCGGCACGGTTTCGACGCGCCAGTGCCACCACCGTGGAGTTACCGGCATCGAGAGTCTGGGCGATCATCGGAGTCAGCACCGCGTCGGGCCCGACCTCGGCGAACCGGGACACACCCGAATCCGCCATCGCGGCGACCGCATCAGCGAACCGCACCGTCTCACGGACCTGACCCACCCAATACGACGGATCGGTCATCTCGTCGGTGATTCGAGCACCAGTTACCGTGGAGACCAACGGAATACTCGGTGAAGCGAACGTCAAACCTTCGATCGCCGAGGCGAATTCGGCCAGCATCGGCTCCATCAACACCGAATGGAAAGCATGCGAAACCCGCAACCTGTGCGTCCGCCACCCACGCTCGACACACGCCTCGACAACAGCGGCGACATCACCTTCCACACCCGAAAGCACCACCGACGATGGACCATTCACCGCTGCGATCGACACCCCACCAGCCAGCAGCGGCAACACCTCGGCCTCCGACGCACCCACCGCAACCATCGCCCCACCGACAGGCAACGCCTGCATCAAACGACCACGCGCCGCCACCAACACACACGCATCCCCGACCGACAACACCCCGGCCACATGCGCCGCAGCCACCTCACCAATCGAATGACCCGCCACCACATCGGCTCGCACACCCCACGATTCGAGCAAACGGAACAACGCCACCTCGAACGCGAACAAACCCGCCTGAGCGAACACCGTCTGATCAACCAAATCACCATCGGCCAACGCCACACTCAGCGAAACCGTCTGTTCCAGAAGCGGATCCAGCTCGACGACGATCGCGTCGAAATGCTCGGCGAACACCGGATACGCACCATGAAGCTCAGCGGCCATACCCGCCCACTGCGCACCCTGACCCGAAAACACCACACCCGTCGAACCCGCCGTCACACGACCCGACACCACACCAGGTGCGCGCACACCGGCAGCCAACGACCGCACCCCGGCCAGCAGATCATCGCGGTCGCCCGCGACGACAACAGCCCGATGCTCGAAAACACCACGCGTCGACGCCAACGAGAAGCCGACATCGATCGAGGCATGGTCATCCACATGCGTGGCCAGGCGGGCAGCTTGAGCCGCAAGAGCCGCACCACTGCGCGCCGAGAGCATCCACGGCAACACAGCCGGGACCGAATCCAGCACCGGAGCGTGTTCTACCACCGGCTCGGTCACTGGAGGCTGTTCGACGATGACGTGAGCATTGGTGCCGCTGATACCGAACGAGGACACACCAGCACGACGTGGCCGATCAACCTCCGGCCACGCCACCGGCTCGGTCAACAGCCGCACATGACCTTCGGACCAATCGACTTTTGTGGAGGGCTGATCGACATGCAGGGTCTTCGGCAACACACCGTGGCGCATCGCCATCACCATCTTGATCACACCACCCACACCCGCGGCAGCCTGAGCGTGACCGATATTGGACTTCAACGACCCCAACCACAGCGGACGCCCCGGGTCCCGATCTTGGCCGTAAGTCGCCAGCAGCGCTTGGGCTTCGATCGGATCACCCAAAGTCGTACCGGTGCCGTGGGCTTCCACCGCATCCACCTCGACCGGGGAGACCCCGGCATTGGCCAACGCTTGGCGGATCACCCGCCGCTGCGACGGACCATTCGGCGCGGTCAAACCATTCGACGCACCATCCTGATTCACCGCCGAACCAGCAACCACCGCCAAAACCTGATGACCATTGCGCTGGGCATCGGACAACCGCTCCAACACCAACACACCGACGCCCTCGGACCAACCCACACCATCGGCAGCATCGGCGAAGGACTTACAGCGTCCATCCGGAGACAAACCCCGCTGACGGCCGAACTCGAGGAACATATCCGGTGTCGCCATCACCGCCACACCACCGGCCAAGGCCAGATCGCATTCACCCGACCGCAACGACTGCGCAGCCAGATGCAAAGCCACCAACGACGACGAACACGCCGTATCCACGGTGACCGACGGTCCCTCCAGACCGAACACATACGACACCCGGCCCGAGACCAGACTCCCCGCAGAGCTGCTACCGGTACCGGTTCCCCGAGCGTAGTCGTGGTACATCACACCCGTGAACACACCGGTCGAACTGCCACGCAGGACATCGGGATCGACACCGGCGCGTTCCAATGCCTCCCAAGACACCTCAAGCAGCAACCGCTGCTGCGGATCCATCATCGTGGCTTCGTTGGGGCTGATCCCGAAGAAGTCCGCGTCGAATTCGGCTGCGGAGTATAGGAATCCACCCTGACGGGTGTACGTCTTGCCCGCCTTACCGGGTTCGGGATCGTAGATGCCCTCGATGTCCCAGCCTCGATCCACCGGCATCGCACCGGTGGTATCGATGCCCGAGGTGACCAGACTCCACAGATCCTCGGGCGAGGCGACACCACCGGGGTAGCGGCAGCCCATCGCCACCACCGCGATCGGGTCGTCGTTGGCTCGGACTCGACTGATCGCGAGCTTCTCGACAGCCGCGGTGCCGGTGAGTTGGGAATCGATGAACTCGGCGACGATCTGCGAGTTGGGGTGATCGAAGACCAGCGTGGCAGGCAACTGCAAACCGGTCGTAGCGTTGAGCTTGTTCCGGAACTCGATGGCGCCCAAGGAGTCGAAGCCGAGCTGTTGGAAAGCTTGTCGGGGTTCAACAGCTTCCATCGAGGTGTGTCCGAGGATCTCGGCGGCTACCGATCGGACGAGGTCGAGCAGAGCGCTCTTGCGATCGGCGTCGGAGAGACCAGCCAGCGTTTGCAGGAACGCCCGCCCTGCCGCTGTCCGAGTCTGGCGGCGCACCGGTGCCGGTGCGATCGCACGGACGAGAGCGGGAACCTGCTCACCCCGGGTCCGAAGCACAGCCGGATCAACCCGCAACCCCACAAACTGAGCAGCATCAGTGCCGATCGCCGCATCGAACAACGCCAAACCATCGACCTCGGAAAGCGGCGGGAAACCCTGCCTACGCATCCGATCGAAATCATCCTCCGACAACTCGACACCAAGACCGCTCGACCGCGCCCACAAGCCATAATCGATAGCGGTCGCAGGCAACCCCAAACCGTGCCGATACACAGCAAGGGCATCGAGGAAAACATTCGCAGCGGCGTAATTCGCCTGACCAGCCGCAAGCACCAACCCACCCGCCGACGACAACAGCACGAACAGCGACAGCCGGTGCTGGCGAGTGAGTTCGTGCAGATGCCACGCCGCATCGACCTTCGGCCCGAACACATAGTCGATCCGGTCCCCGGTAATCGACTCGATCACACCGTTATCCGCAGTACCCGCCGCATGCACCACACCCACCAGCGGATGCTCAACCGGAATGCTGTCCAGCAACGCCGCGAGCGCATCCCGATCAGACACATCACACGCGGCAATACGCACCTGCGCACCGAGCTCCACCAACTCCGCACCCAACTCAGCAGCGCCAGGAGCATCCAGACCACGACGAGACGTCAAAACCAGCTGCCGCACACCATGTTCGGTCACCAGATGCCGAGCAATCACCGCACCCAAACCACCAGTACCACCAGTCACCAGAACGGTACCCGGCTCGGACAGCCGAACAACCTCGCCAGCCGCGTGACGAGTCAACCGCGGCACGAACACGCTCGCACCCCGCAGCGCGGCCTCCGGCTCCGTCGCGACCGCAGCCGACACGGCCGCCACGGAGAGCGGATCACCGTCTTCATCCAAGTCGAGAAGCTGGAACCGACCCGGGTGCTCGGCCTGCGCGGCACGCAACAAACCCCACACCGGCGCCTGACCCAGATCCACTTGTTCGGAATCGGCAACAGTCACAGCGCGTTCGGTGAGCACAACCAAACGAGAGTCAGCAAAGCGACTATCGCTCAACCACAGTTGGACAGTGTCGAGAACTCTGAACACGATTTGCCGGGCAGCCACCGGCGCCACCCCGTCATGGTCGGGGCACTCCAACAACACGATGTCAGGAACAACTGCATCGGGAGTCGCATCGAGATCAGCGATCAACGCCGCAAGATCACCATAGCCGCGCACCTCACCAAAACTCTGGCCGGAACCGAGCACGGCCACACGGCCCGGCTCGACGCTCACCACCGAGGGCGCAACAGCGACCCAATCCACACCGAACAAGGCATCCGACACCGGGTTCGCGTTGAGCCGATCGGCAGACACCACGCGAGAAACCAACGCGCCCACAGACAACACGGGCTGACCCTGCTCATCAGCCATCTGCACCGCGAACCGGTCGCCTTGAAGCACAATCCGGACCCGCACTGCGGCAGCACCGGCCGAGTGCACCACTACCCTGTTCCAGGTGAACGGCAGCGCCGGGAAGCCAGCACTGCCACCGCCGCGAAGAGCATGGATTATCCCGGCATGCAAAGCCGAGTCGAACAGCGCGGGATGGATCCCGAAGCCCTTGGCTTCCTGCGGATTCGGTAGCGCGACCTCGGCGAACAACTCATCACCGCGCTGCCACGCCGCCTGCAACCCCTGGAAGAACGGGCCATACCCATATCCGATATCGAGCAGCTCGTCATATGCACCGCTGATGTCCAATGGCTGCGCGCCAGCCGGAGGCCAAGAGGCGAGGTCGAAATCCGCCATTCCGTCACCCGGCGCGAGAACCCCTTCGGCATGGAGAACCCACGGCCCCTCGGTCGACTGCCGAGAATGCACGCTCAGCCTTCGGCGGCCTACCTCATCAGGGGCGGCCACCACGACCTGTACTGCGATACTGCCCTCGACCGACATGGTCAGCGGAGTGTGCAGAACAAGTTCGTCCACCACCTCGCAGCCCAGCAGACCACCGACGTAACCGGCCAATTCGACGAATCCGGTGCCCGGCAGCAACACGGTGCCGAGCACGCTGTGGTCGGCCAGCCATTCCACCGAATCCAGCGACCACCGGCCGGTGAAACTCACCCCACCCGAATCCGGGTGCGGCACAACGGCACCCAGCAACGGATGGTCCACCGCGTCGAGCCCGACAGCGGTGACTCCGCCCAGTTCGGCACCCAGCCACGACTGCGCCAGCATCTGCTTGGCATCGAGCCAGAACCACTCATGCTGGAAGGCATAGGTAGGCAAGTCGATTCGCCGGGCCCCGGTACCGGCGTAGAAACCGGCCCAGTCCACATCGGCGCCGGAGACGAACAGCCCTGCCACCGCAGTCAATACAGTCGAGGCATCGGCGTGGTCGCGTCTGGTCAAAGCAACAGCCGTCGCGTCTTCGAGTTTCCGGGCGATCATCGGAGACAACACCGCATCAGGCCCCACCTCAGCGAACCGGGACACACCCGAATCCGCCATCGCGGCGACCGCATCAGCGAACCGCACCGTCTCACGGACCTGACCCACCCAATACGACGGATCGGTCATCTCGTCGGTGATTCGGGCACCTGTGACCGTCGACACCAGTGGAATGCTCGGTGGCGCGAACGTCAAACCCGCTATCGCCGAGGCGAATTCGGCCAGCATCGGCTCCATCAACACCGAATGGAAAGCATGCGAAACCCGCAACCTGTGCGTCCGCCAACCCTTTTCGACACACGCCTCGACAACAGCCGCGACCGCGTCCTCGATACCGGAGAGCACGACCGATGACGGACCATTCACCGCCGCGATCGACACCCCACCGATAAGCAGCGGCAACACATCCGCCTCCGACGCACCGACCGCCACCATCGCCCCACCAGTAGGCAGTGCCTGCATCAAACGACCACGCGCCGCAACCAGCACACACGCATCCCCGACCGACAACACCCCGGCCACATGCGCGGCAGCGACCTCACCGATCGAATGACCGGCCACCACATCGGCGCGCACGCCCCACGATTCGAGCAGACGGAACAACGCCACCTCGAACGCGAACAAACCCGCCTGAGCGAACACCGTCTGATCAACTAGATCACCGTCCGCCAACGCCACACTCAGCGAAACCGTCTGTTCCAGCAGCGGATCCAGCTCAGCGACGATCGCATCGAATGCCTCGGCGAACACCGGATACCCATCACGCAACTCAGTAGCCATACCGGCCCACTGCGCACCCTGACCCGAGAACACCACACCCGTCGAACCCGCCGTCACACGACCGGACACCACACCAGGTGCCTGTACACCGGCAGCCACTGCGCGTACACCCGCCAACAGACCATCACGGCCCTCGCCCGCGACCACAGCACGATGTTCGAAAACACCACGCGTCGACGCCAGGGAGAAACCGACATCGATCGGATCGTGCTCGCCCACATGCGATGTCAAACGAGCAGCTTGACCCGCAAGGGCCTCCGCACCGCGCGCCGAGACCACCCATGGCAACACGGCCGGGACGTTCTCGACCACCGGCACGGGAGCCGGTTCCGCTGGGGCCTGTTCGACGATGACGTGCGCATTCGTGCCGCTGATACCGAAGGAGGACACACCAGCACGACGTGGCCGATCAACTTCCGGCCACGGCAGAGGCTCGGTCAACAACTGGATATGGCCTTCGGACCAATCGACCTTCGTCGAGGGCTGATCCACGTGCAGGGTCTTGGGCAGCAGCCCGTGCCGCATCGCCATCACCATCTTGATGACGCCACCGACACCCGCAGCGGCCTGCGCGTGACCGATATTGGACTTCAACGACCCCAACCACAACGGACTATCCGCATCACGGTCCTGCCCATAGGTGGCCAAAAGCGCTTGCGCCTCAATCGGATCACCCAAAGTCGTACCGGTGCCGTGGGCTTCAACAACATCGACCTCGACCGGGGAGACCCCGGCATTAGCCAACGCCTGACGGATCACCCGCCGCTGCGAGGGACCATTCGGGGCGGTCAACCCATTCGAGGCACCATCCTGATTCACCGCCGAACCAGCGACCACCGCCAAAACCTGATGACCATTGCGCTTGGCGTCGGACAACCGCTCCAACACCAGAACACCCGCGCCCTCGGCCCAACCCACACCATCGGC
>NZ_BDAZ01000050.1 GCF_001612725.1 Nocardia anaemiae NBRC 100462
CATCGGCAGCATCGGCGAAGGACTTACACCGACCATCCGGGGACAAACCCCGCTGACGACTGAACTCCACAAACGTCTCCGGGGTGGCCATCACCGTGACACCACCGGCCAACGCCAGATCACACTCCCCCGACCGCAACGACTGCGCGGCCAAATGCAGCGCCACCAACGACGACGAACACGCCGTGTCCACGGTGACCGAAGGCCCCTCCAGACCGAATGCATACGAGACTCGGCCGGAGGCAATAGATCCCGAGTTCGCGTTGGCCGGATAGTCGTGATACATCATGCCGGTGAAGACCCCGGTCGAGCTGCCGCGCAGCGCCGCCGGATTCACACCGGCCCGCTCCAACGCCTCCCACGAGGTCTCCAGCAGCAGGAACTGCTGCGGATCCATCAGTGCGGCTTCATTGGGGCTGATACCGAAGAACGCCGGATCGAATTCACCGGCGGAATGCAGGAAGCCACCCGCACGCGTGTACGTGCTATTCGGTGTCTCGCCCGTGCGATCGTAGAGGCGCTCGGTATCCCACCCTCGATTGACGGGGAACTCCGACGTCGCGTCGGTCCCGTCTACGACCAGATTCCAGAGGTCCTCGGGCGAACTGACACCGCCCGGGTACCGGCACGCCATGCCGACAATCGCAATAGGGTCGTAGTCAACGGCTTTCGCGGCAGTGACCGCGATGTCCTGCCCGGTGCCGGTGAGTTCACCGGCAAGGTAGGTGGCCAGCGCCTGTGGTGTCGGGTAGTCGAAGACGACTGCGGGCGGCAGTGCCAGGCCGGTGGCGGTCTTGAGTCGGTTGCGCAACTCGACGGCGCCGAGGGAATCGAAACCGAGGTCTTGGAACACGCGATCGGGATCGACCGCGGACACACCGTCATGACCGAGCACGGCCGCACTGTGGGTGCGCACCGTATCGAGCAACACCTGCCGCTGCCGATCGGCATCCAGACCGGAAAGCCGTTGCCGCAGACCCGACGTCACCGCCGAAGTCGGCACCGAGCGCCGGACCACTGTCGGTGCCAGTGTCCGCAGCAGCGGTGCCAGTTGTCCGGCCTCGGCCAGAGCACGGATCGCGGCGGTGTCCACCACGGCGATCACCGCGTGTGCCGCGCCCCGATCGAGTACCGCATCCCATCCGGCCAACGCCAGTTCGTCCGGCATCGCGGTGAATCCGCCGCGACTCATCCGGGCCACATCGGCCTCGGCAAGCTGTCCGATCATGCCGCTCGAGCGTGCCCACGGACCCCACGCCAGGGACTGGCCCGCCAGCCCTCGTGCTCGACGGTGTGCCACCAACGCATCGAGGAACGTGTTCGCTGCCGCATAGTTGCCCTGCCCGGGACCACCGACCGTGCCGGAGACCGACGAAAAGACCACGAACGCGGCCAGATTCAGATCCGCGGTCACCTCGTGCAGATACCAGGCCGCGTCGACTTTCGGTGCCAGTACGGTGTCCACCCGTTGCGCGGTCAACGACGCGATGACCCCGTCGTCGAGCACACCCGCGGCGTGCACCACAGCCGTCAACGGCCACTGCGCGGGCACTTCGCCCAGCAGGCCCGCGACCGCGGCGGCATCGGTGACATCGCAGGCCACCACCCGCACCTGCGCGCCCAGCTGCGCCAATTCGGCGCTGAGCGCGGCTACTCCCTCGGCTCCCGGGCCGCTGCGGCTGACCAGCAGCAACGACCGCACGCCGTGCTCGACCACCAGGTGCCGGGCCACGACCGCGCCCAAACCGCCTGTGCCGCCGGTAATCAGCACCGTCCCCGTACCGAAGGCGCGAGCATCGACGTCGGCAACAGAATCGCGGGTTGCGGATCGAGTGAGCCTAGCGGTGTTGACGACACCGGCACGCACCACCACCTGCGGTTCGTCCACTGCGACGACCCTGGCCGCGAGCTGCTCGTCGATGTCGGTGTCCGCGTCGAGCAACACAATTCGGCCCGGATCCTCCGCCTGCGCCGCGCGCACCAAACCCCACACCGCGGCACCGGCGAGATCGGTGAGATCTTCACCGGGCAGCGCCACCGCGCCACGCGTGGCGACCAGCAGCGTGCTCGAGGCGAACCGATCCCGCCCCAGCCACGCCTGCACCACCTCGAGGATCCGCGCAACCTCGGTATGGGTGGTAGCCACCACGTCGGTATCGATGTGGTCGTCCCAGCCGGACCCGGCCTCGACCACCACCACCGGGGGTACCGGCGACTCCGGATCCAACCGATCCCACCGACCCATACCCGAATCCCGCACCGGCGCCGCGGATGCGCTCGGCGACCACACCAGCTCCAGTACCTGATCGGCCGCGGCTGCGGGCTGTTCCCATGGCATCGGCCGGGTCGTCACCGACCCCGACAACACCGGCTGTCCCTGCTCATCGGCCACCGCCATCGACACCGACGACCCGGTCGTGGTCAGACGTACCCGCAAGGCCGATGATTCGGCCGCGTGCAGCGACACCGACTCCCACGAGAACGGCAGCACCACCTGTCCCGCCCCGACCGTAAACGGTGACTCCGACTGTCCCGCACCGTTTTCGGGCACATCGGCCAGCAGCCTCGCGTGTAAGGCGGCGTCCAGCAGTGCCGGATGGATCCCGAATCCTTCGGCTCGCACCCCGGCGTCCGCATCGACGGCGATCTCGGCGAACACCTCCTCGCCACGTCGCCACAACGCCCGCACACCCTGGAACGCCGGACCGAAGTCATAGCCAAGCGCCAGCAAGCCCGTGTACGCGGCCGCGACATCTATACCGGTCGCCGCGGACGGCGGCCATACCTCCGGTTCGGGTGCGGCCGTGTCGTCTCGGGTGGTCAGCAGACCACGCGCGTTCAGTACCCACTGCCCGTCGCGGTCGTGTTCACCGCGCGAGTAGATCGATATCGATCGCTGTGCGAACTCGTGCTCGGGCGCGCCGACGACAACCTGGATTCGCACGCCGCCTGCCGCCGGAAACACCAGCGGCGCCTGCAACATCAATTCCTCTAGCACCGGACACCCGGCTTCGGCACCGGCACGCAATGCCAACTCCACGAACCCGGTCCCCGGCAACAGCATGACCCGACCGATGACATGGTCGGCCAGCCACGGCTGCGACAGCGGGGACAGATGTCCGGTCAGGACGACACCACCATCTGCCATCGGCAATGCCGCGTCCAGCATCGGGTGTTCGACCACAGCCAAACCCGCGGATTCCACACCGGCGGTGCCGAGCGAGGGTTCGACCCAGTAGCGACGGCGCTGGAAAGCGTAGGTGGGCAACGGCACTCGTGAGACCGGGCGCGCGGCGAAAAACACCCTCCAGTCGACGTCGACACCGACCACGTGCGCGTGCGCCAGGCAATTCACGAACTGCTCGACCTCGGCCCGTCCTCGACGGGCCCCGGCGAGCACCAGCGACTGCGATTCGATATCGTCCGGCAGGCATTCCCGGGACATCGCGGTCAGGACCGCATCGGGACCGATTTCCAGGAATCGGCGCACGCCCGAGGCCACCAGGGTGTCGACACCCGGGGCGAATTGCACGGCCGCCCGCACTTGCTGGACCCAGTATGTGGATTCGAGCACTTCATCCCCGGCGATCCGACCGGAGAGATTCGACACCAGTGGAATCTGTGGGCGGTGGTAGGTCACATCCCGTGCGACCGCGGCGAACTCGGCCAGCATCGGTTCCATCCGGGGCGAATGGAACGCGTGCGACACCCGCAACCGCGAGGTCTTGCGCCCGCGGTCGGCAAACCACCGCTCGACTGCCGCAACGGCATCCTCGTCACCGGAAACCACAACGGCGGCAGGTGAATTCACCGCGGCGATGGCGGCTCGGTCGTCATGATCGACGAGCGCCTCGGCTACCTCGTGCTCGCTCGCCGCGATCGCCGACATCGCGCCGCCTTCGGGCAGCCGCCCCATGAGGCGGCCACGCGCCGCGACCAACCGACACGCGTCCGGGAGCGACCACACACCGGCGATGTACGCGGCAGCCAGCTCGCCGATCGAATGTCCCACCACGACATCCGGTGTCACACCGAACGAGTTCATGAGTCGGCTCAGCGCGACTTCGTATGCGAACAGCGCTGGTTGGGTGAATTCGGTCCGATCCAGAACGCTGACATCGGCATTGCCGGGGCTGCCATCGGCCAGCTGACCGGTGAACATCAACTGCTTCAGCGAACCGCCCAGCAGTGGATCGAACTGTTCACACAGCTCGTCCAGCGCGGCAGCGAATACCGGGAACGCCTCGTACAGTTCACGTCCCATACCAACCCGCTGTGCCCCCTGTCCGGTGCACAGGAAGGCCGCCTTGCGCGTCACCGCCTTGCCTGCCGTCACGCCGCCGGTGCTGCTCGCCGAGCCGTGTTCGGCGAGCGCTGCCAGTCCCGCGAGCATCGCCTCCCGATCGGCGGCGACTACTGTTCCCCGCCAGTCCAGCCGGGCGCGGGTCGTCAGCAGTGAATAGCCGATGTCATCGACGGTCATGTCGGGGTGCTCGGTCACCCATTGCCGCAGTTTGGCCGCCTGCGCGCGCAGGCCGTCCTCGGTTTTCGCCGATACCAGCCATGGGGTGACGCCGGACGCGACCGCCTTCGCACCACGATCGGGGGCCTCGTCTGCCGGTTCGGCAGGGGCCTGCTCCAGGGCAGGGGCCTCTTCCAGAATCAGGTGGGCGTTGGTGCCGCTGGCGCCGAAGGAGGACACGCCTGCGCGACGCACCCGCTGTCCCGCCCGCCACGGTTCCGCCGTGGTGAGCAGCCGCACCGATCCCGCCGACCAGTCCACATGCGGGGTCGGAGCATCGACGTGCAGTGTCGCGGGCAGCATTTCGTGTCGCAGCGCCTGCACCATCTTGATCACACCGCCGACACCGGCCGCGGCGGAGGTGTGTCCGATGTTCGACTTGAGCGAGCCGATACGCAGCGGATCTCCGGCGCGATCGCGACCGTAGGCGGCGATCAGCGCCTGCGCCTCGATCGGATCCCCGAGGGGTGTGCCGGTGCCGTGCGCTTCGACCACATCGACGTCGGCGGGCTTCAGACCGGCACTGGCGAGGGCCTGCGCGATCACCTTTTCCTGCGACGGACCGTTCGGTGCGGTCAGATGGCTGCTGGCGCCGTCCTGGTTGACCGCGCTGCCGCGGATGACCGCGAGGACTTGGTGGCCGTGGCGGCGGGCGTCCGACAGCCGCTCGACCGCGAGCATGCCGATGCCCTCGGAGAACCCGGTCCCGTTCGCGGCTGCCGCGAAGGCCTTGCACCGCGCATCCGGGGAAAGCGCACGCTGCCTGCTGAATGCGATCAGCACGGTGGGGTCGGACATCACGGTGACCCCGCCGACCAGGGCGAGAGAGGTCTCGCCCTGACGCAGCGCCTGACAGGCGAGGTGCAGGGCGACCAGCGACGACGAGCACGCGGTGTCCACCGAGAGTGCCGGACCTTTGAAACCGAAGGTGAAGGCGACGCGCCCGGAGACGATGCTGGCTGAAACACCTACGTAGGCATGACCCTCCGACTCGGCGGTCAGGCCCGGCGAACCCACGCGGAGGCCGTAATCCAGGTGGAACACACCGGCGAACACACCGGTGTCGCTGCCGCGCAGCGACACCGGATCGATGCCCGCGTCCTCCAATGCCTCCCATGCGCATTCCAGGAAAAGGCGCTGTTGCGGATCCATCGCCTCGGCCGCGCGCGGACCGATTCCGAAGAATCCCGCATCGAAATCGCCTGCGGCATCCAGGAATCCACCTTCCCGGGTGTAGGCCGTCCCTGGCGTATCCGGATCGGTGTCGAACAGCCGCTCGAGGTCCCAGCCTCGGTTGGTCGGGAAGGGACCGACGGCGTCGGTGCCGGAAGCGACCAGATCCCACAGCTGCGCCGGAGTTTCGACACCGCCCGGATACCGGCAGCTCATGCCGACGATCGCGATCGGTTCGCTGGCACGTTCTTCCAGGTCGTGGATGTGCTTCTTGGCGGCGCGCAGGTCTACGGTGAGCTTGCGCAGATACCGGCTGAGCCGTTCCTCGTCGCCGGTGCCGGGGTTGCTCATGCTGGGCCGAACTCCTCGTCGATCAGATCCAAAAGTTCACTGTCGGAACGGAGTTCGAGATCGTCGTACGCATCGCCTGACCACTTGCCGGTCAGATAGGTACGCAGACGTTCGTTGACACTCCGCAATCCGGCAACGGTCTCGTCGTTGTCGCTGCCGTTGGCGATAATCCGCTCGAGCAGGATCTCGAGCCGCGCGATGTCGTCGGGCACCGCCGACGTCGGTTGCTCGGACGCCGTTACCGCGGTCTGCGTCAGCAAGTAATCAGCGACAGCTCCCGCGGTCGGGTAGTCGAATATCAGGGTCGAGGGCAGCGACAGCCCCGTCACCTTCGAAAGCCGGTTGCGAAACTCGACTGCGCCGAGGGAATCGAAGCCGAGCTCGCTGAAGCCACGATCAGGCCCGATGTCGTCGGCAGACCCGTAACCCAGTACCGCCGCCACTTTTTCCCGCACCAGGTCCAGCACGACCACACGTCGCTTCGGCTCCGCCACACCGTGCAGACGCTCCCCGAGCGACAGTTCAGCACTCGATGTCGTGGCCGACCGGCCGCGTTCGCGAACGAACCCGCGCAGCACCCCAGGTACCGGACCGGTATGCGCCTCCAGGCGCAGTTTGTCGGTATCCAGCTGCAACAGCGCGGACACCGGCTCGGCCGTGGTCAGCGATTCATCGAACAATCGCAGGCCGTCGGCGCGGTCCAGCGGGGCAAGGCCCAGTCGCTCCAATCGGGCTACGCCGGTGCGATCCAAAGCGCCGGTCATACCGATGTCCTGCTGCCACGGACCCCAGGCAAGTGAGAGTGCCGGTAGTCCCGAGGCGCGGCGCTGCATCGCGAGGGCGTCCAGGAAGCTGTTCGCGGCAGCGTAATTCGCTTGTCCGGCGGAACCGATCATTCCGGCGATCGACGAGAACATCACGAACGCCGAAAGTTTCATGTCCCGGGTCAGCTCGTGCAGATACCACGCCGCATCGGCTTTCGGAGCGAACACTCGATCGATCTGATCATCGGTGAGCGTGTGGAAGGTGCTGTCGTCGAGTACTCCCGCGGTGTGGACGACACCGGTCAGTGCGTGCTGCGCGGGAATGCTGAACAGCAGATCTCGAAGCGCATCGCGGTCGGTGACATCGCAGGCGGCGATGCGCACCTCGGCACCGGATCGGGACAGCTCTGCTGCGAGTTCCGTTGCGCCGTCGGCACTCTCGCCACGGCGGGATACCAGCAGTAGTCGTCGCACACCGTGCTCGGTGACCAGGTGCTCGGCCAGCAGCGCGCCCAATCCACCGGTCCCACCGGTGATCAGGACGGTCCCGGAGCCGAAGGATATGCGCTCCCCCTCCAGGGAGGTCAGCTCCGCCAGTTTCGGTAACAGGACGCGGTCGCCGCGCATTGCAACCTGCGGCTCTCCAGTGGCAATCACAGACCGGATCGATCCGACCGAAAGATGCTGCGCGCCCACGGATTCCGCTGTGTCGAGCAGTACCAACCGGCCCGGATATTCAGTCTGAGCACTACGGATCAGCCCCCATACCGCTGCCGATGCGGGATCCGGTGTCTCATCGGGCAGGGCCACGGCACGTGCGGTCACGATGACGAGCTTGGACCGAGCGAATCGCTCGTCGACCAGCCAGTCTCGCACCGTATGCAAGGCGGCATCGACCCGAGCCCGCCCGGATGACCGCGAATCATCGTGTGGTGCAGTGATTTCCGACCACACTACGATGTCCGGGACGGGCGAAGCCGAAGCGAGCGCCGTCAGATCCGGATACCGCTCGCCGATTCCGGTCACTTGCGCGACTCCGAGCACGGCGGCGCTTTCGGCGGAAGTGAGTCCGTCCGGCAAGTCCACCGGCGCCCAGCGCAACCCGTACCGTGCCGCACGTGCCCCCGGCAGCATGGCGCGCAACTGCTGGACGTCGTAGGAGCGCATGACCACTTCGTCGACGGTGACCACCGGGGTTCCGTCCTGGTCGACGGCCACGACGGCGATCGCCTCGCTGCTGCGCTGGATGGCCATCACCCGCAACGTCCTGACCGTGGACGTGCTGTGGAATTGCGTTCCGCCCCAGCGGGACAAGAATTTACTCTCGGCGGGGTTGCCCTCGTGGGCGGTCCGGATCAGACAGGCGATCCCGGCATGCATCACCATGTCGAACAGCGCCGGGTGCAGCCGGAACCCTTCGGCCGGGGTGTCCTGGTTCAGGGTGACCTGGGAGAAAACCGTGTCACCACTGCGCCAGGCGGCGTCGACGCCGATGAACGAAGGACCGTATTCCAGTACGGCGGCACGCGCCATCTGGGCCGGAATCCGGTCGGTATCCACCGGTTCGGCGTCGACGGGCGGCCACGGCCCGCTGCGCAGCATGTCCACGAGTCCGATGTCGATCAGCTGCCGACCGCTCAACACGCCACTGGCGTTGCGCCGCCACTCACTCTCGGTGTCCCCGGCGCGACGGTCGTGGAACGTGAACGATCGACGTCCCGCGGAATCCGGTTCCCGCACCAGCACTTGGAGTTCGACATCCCCCTGTTCCGGCGGGATGATCGGCGTCTCCAGGATGAGCTCCTCCACGGCACTGCATCCGATGCGCTGACCCGCGACCAGCAGCATGTCCATCAGCGCGGCACTCGGAACGAGCACCACTCCGTAGGCGGTGTGGTCGGCGATCCATGGATGGGTGCGCAGCGAAAGCCGCCCGGTGAACAGCCACTCGTCGCGGTCGGCCACGCGAACCACATCGGTGAGCAGCGGGTGCTCCGAGGAGACGTTCGAGGACTCGGCGGGCGTTGGTTCGAGCCAGTACCGCCGATGGTCGAAGGCATAGGTGGGCAAGGCGACTCGTGCCGTCCGGGTGAACAGTCGATTCCAGTCCACCGCGATCCCGGCGATGTGCGCCTGGCCGAGCATCGTCAGGAACTGCTCGACCTCGTCGTGGTCCCGGCGGGCCGCCGCGGCGACCACCGATCGAGGCTCGACATCCGAGGCAAGCGTCTGCCGCGTCATCGCCGCAAGCACCGCGTCGGGTCCGACTTCGAGGAACCGGCGCACGCCCGAGGCCACCAGCGTCTCGACGCCGGGCGCGAAACGCACCGCGGCGCGCACCTGCGACACCCAGTACCGCGGATCCAGGATCTCGTCTCCCGCGATCCGGCCGGAGACGTTCGACACCAGAGGAATCCGCGGGGCGTGGAAGGCCACACCCGCCGCGACGGTCTCGAACTCGGCCAGCATGGGCTCCATGCGAGCGGAATGGAACGCATGCGACACCCGCAGTCGGCTCGTCTTGCGCCCCCGCCCGGTGAACTGCCGATCGATCTCGTCGACGGCGTCCTCGTCACCCGAGACCACCACGGCCGCAGGCGCATTCACCGCCGCCACCGAAACCCGATCACCGAATCCGGCGATCGCCGAGCTGATTTCGGTCTCGGACGCGACGACCGCGAGCATCGCGCCGCCCGTCGGCAGCGCATCCATCAGCCGCCCACGCGCGGCGACCAGCGCACAGGCGTCTTCCAGTGACCACACACCGGCCACGTACGCCGCGGCCAGTTCACCGATCGAGTGCCCGATCACGATGTCCGGGACGAGTCCGAACGACTCCAGCAGCCGATACAGCGCCACTTCGAACGCGAAGAGCGCGGGCTGGGTCAGTCGTGTCCGATCCAGGATCCCGGTCGCCGTGTCGACGCCATGATCGTCGATCAGGTGTCCGGTGAACATCACTTGCTTCAGCGAATATCCGAGCAGTGCATCGAACTCGGCACATACCTCGTCCAGCGCGGCGGCGAATACCGGGAAGACCTCGGCCAGGCCCGCGCCCATGCCGACCCGCTGCGCGCCCTGACCGGTGAACAGGAAGGCGGTCTTTCCCGAGGCCACCGTGCCGGAAACCACTCCGGCCGAGGCGGAACCGGCGGCCAGCTTCGCCAGCCGCGCCAGCAGTTCGTCGCGATCAGAGCCGAGGACCGCTGCCCGCCACTCGTGCTGCGCACGTGTCGTCGCCAGCGAATACGCCACATCCGCCGGATCGGCGTCGGGGTGATCGATCAGCCACTGCTGCAATTTCGCCGCCTGTGCCCGCAGGGCGTTCTCACTCTTGGCCGACACCAGCCATGGCGCCGCCGTATGCGGGTGGTCGGCAGCCGGTGGCGAGACGACAGGCTGCGGGGCGGGCGCTTCCTCCAGGATCAGGTGGGCGTTGGTGCCGCTGACTCCGAACGAGGACACACCCGCCCGGCGCACCGGTCCCCCGGCACGCCACGGTTCCGGCCGGGTCAGCAGCCGCACCGCCCCGGCGGACCAATCCACATGCGGGGACGGCGTTTCCGCGTGCAAGGTCGGCGGCAAGGCTTCGTGTCGCAGCGCCTGCACCATCTTGATCACGCCACCGACACCGGCGGCCGCGACGGTGTGACCGATATTCGATTTGATGGATCCGATGCGCAGCGGCTCCCGATCCCCGCGATCCTGCCCATATGCGGCGATCAGCGCGTTGGCTTCGATGGGATCCCCCAGGGGAGTACCGGTTCCGTGCGCCTCCACCGCATCCACGTCGGCGGGGGTGAGCCCGGCATTCGCGAGGGCCTGCGCGATCACTCGCTCCTGCGACGGACCATTCGGCGCCGTCAGGCCGTTGCTCGCGCCGTCCTGATTGACCGCACTGCCCCGGATGACGGCCAGGACGTCATGGCCGAGCCGCTGCGCGTCCGACAGCCGCTCCAGGACCAGTACGCCCACGCCCTCGGCGAAGGCCACGCCGTCGGCAGCGGCGGAGAACGCCTTGCACCGGCCATCCGGCGACAGGCCGCGTTGCCGCGCGAAATCCACTGAGAGATAAGGGGTCGCGGCGACGGTGACGCCACCGGCCAGTGCCAGCGAACTTTCCCCCTGACGCAATGCCTGGCACGCCAGATGCAATGCCACCAGCGAGGACGAGCATGCGGTATCGATGGTGACCGCTGGTCCTTCGAGGCCGAAAACGTATGCCACGCGCCCGGATACGACACTGTGGGTGGTGCCGGTCAGCCGGAAGCCTTCCAGGTCGCCGGTGACGTGATCGACATATCCGGAGGCGCATGCGCCCGCGAACACACCGGTGTCGCTGCCGCGCAAGGTGATCGGGTCGATTCCCGATTCCTCCAGTGCCTCCCATGAGGCTTCCAGCAGCAACCGCTGCTGCGGGTCCATCGCCAGGGCCTCGCGCGGGCTGATTCCGAAGAATCCGGCGTCGAAATCACCTGCGTCATCGAGGAATCCGCCGCCGCGGCTGTAGACCGTGCCGGGCTTATCCGGGTCCTGATCGATCAGCTGCTCCAGATCCCAGCCACGATCGTTCGGGAATTCGGTGGTGGCATCGGTCCCCGACCGCACCAGATCCCACAACTGCTCCGGGGTGCGAACACCGCCCGGGAATCGGCAGCTCATGCCGACGATCGCGATGGGCTCGTCCACGCGGACACGGCGCGACACCCGGTTGGTCCGTGGACCGGCTTCTGTTCCCTCGATCTTGGCGTGCAAGAGGGTGGCCACCGCCGCGGCGGTGGGGTGGTCGAAGACCAGGGTGGACGGCAACTGGACACCGGTGGCCTTGGCCAGCCGGTTGCGGAATTCGACGCCGCCGAGCGAGTCGAATCCCAGTGCGTCGAATCGCTCGTCGGGGCTGATGTCTTCGGCCGAACCGTGCCCGAGTACGGCCGCCGCGTGCTCCCGGACCAGCTCGAGCACCACCTCGGCGCGTCGGGCCTCCGGTACCCGGCTCAATCGTGTGCCCAGCGAACTCGACGCGGCCGCGGTCCGGTCCGTGGTGCGGGGAAGGAAACCGCGGAACACCGTCGGCACCGCATCGTTGCGCGCTCCGCGCCGCAGCTGCGCCGGGTCGAACCCGATCGCGACCAGGTGCGCGGCGCGGCCGGTAGCCGCATCGAACAGCCGCAGACCTTCATCGTTGCCGAGTGGGTGCAGACCGAGCCTTTCCCAGCGGGCGACGGCGCTACGGTCCAGGCCACCGGTCATACCGGCGGCGGAATTCCAGGGCCCCCACGCCAGCGAAATCGCCGACAGCCCTTCAGCTCGGCGGCGGTGCGCCAGCGCGTCGAGGAAGGCGTTGGCTGCCGCGTAATTACCCTGCCCGGCCGATCCGATCGTCGCCGCGACGGACGAGAACAGCACGAAGGCCGACAGGTCATGGTCGCGAGTGAGCTCGTGCAGGTGCCATGCGGCGGCGGCCTTCGAGCCGAACACTCGCCGCAATTGCTCGGTGGTCAGACCCGCGACGGTGCCGTCGTCGAGGACACCCGCCGCGTGCACCACCCCGGTCAGCGGATGCTCTGCATCGATCGAATCCAGCAGAGCGCGCAGGGCTTCTCGATCACCCACATCGCAGGCGGCCACGCGGACCGAGGCACCGGCCGCGGACAGCTCGGACACCAGTTCCATTGCGCCATCGGCAGTTTCGCCACGCCGGGACACCAGCAGCAGTTGGCGGACTCCATACGCGGCGACCAGATGTCGAGCCACGAGTGCGCCGAGGCCACCGGTGCCGCCGGTGATCAGTACGGTACCGGCACCGAATGACGGCGTCGCGTGGCGGTCGGACGACGGGTGGGCCCGTCCCGGCTCGGCATCGTGCTCGGCTCGCGCTTTGGCCAGCCTCGGCACGAGCAATGTGCCCTCGCGCACCACGGCCTGCGGTTCGTCTGCCGCGATCATCGCGCCGACCAGTGTCGGGTAATCCATGGGCGCGGCGGCGTCGAGAAGGATGAACCGTCCCGGATATTCGGATTGGGCGCTGCGCATCAGGCCCCACACGGCTGCCGCGGCGAGATCCGGTGCCATGCCCGGCAGTGCGGCACCGTTCGTTGTCACTACGACCAGCCGAGTGTCGGCCAGACGGTCTTCGGCCAGCCAGGCCTGCACCGTCGCCAGCACGTTCTCCAGGTGGCCGCGAACGGCCGTGGGATCGTCGGCCGCGGCAGTGGCCTCCGGACGCCAGATGACGACATCCGGAATATCTTGTGCCGCAGCGAGTTCCGACGCGCTCGGATAGCCGGTCTCGATTCCGGCGACCGGCACGGAACCGAGTACGGCCAGCCGATCGACGGACACACTCGATGTCGCCGTCGGCGCAGGCGTCCACTGGATCTCGTAGAGGTCGGCGTCATCTCCGGCCAGGGTGGCGCGCATCTGTTTCACGTCATACGGGCGCATGACGACCGCGTCGACGGAAATCACCGGTCGTCCCGAATCATCAACGGTCGCAACGGAAACCGTCTCCGGACCGCTCGCCACGGCGATGACCCGCAGCGTCGTCGCCTTGACCAGCGGCTGGTGCAGTCGCGCCCCGCCCCAGCGGAACAGCAACCGGCCGGTGTTCGGATCGCTGTCCTGCTCGCGCCAGGCGAGCCCGGCCAGCCCGGCGTGCATCACCAGGTCGAGCAGGGCCGGATGCAGATCGAACCGCTCCGGTTCGGGCGCGGCGGCGGTATCCAGGGTGATCTCGGAGAATACGGTCCCATCCCGCTGCCATGCGGCGTCGACACCGATGAACGCCGGACCGTATTCGAGCCCGGATCCCTTGGCGATCCGCTCGGGAATCCAAGAGGTATCCAGAGTTTCGGCGTCGGCGGGCGGCCACGCCTTCTCCCGCAGCCGATCCAGCAGAGCGTCATCGCCATCCCAGGAGGGGGCTAGTACTCCGCTGGCGTTGCGCACCCATTCACCCGCTCGGCGGCTTGACTTGCGAAAGTAGAAGGTGAACGGGCGGCGCCCGGTCGGGTCGGGCTCTTGCACCGATACCTGGAGTTCGACCTCGTCGTCCGCCGACGGCAGGATCGGAGCCTCCAGGGTCAGCTCCTCCACGACGCCGCAATCGATTCGGCCGCCCGCGACGAGCAGGAACTCGACCAGGGTCGCGCTCGGCAGCACCACGGTGCCGTAGGTCATATGGTCGGCGACCCAGGGGTCGGTCGACAGCGAGAACCGGCCGGTGAAAACGAACTCGTCCTTACCGGCCACCGGCACCACACCGGTGAGCAGCGGATGGCCGAGGGTGTCTCCGGTTGCTTCCGAACGCGGCGGCAACCAGAATCGCTGGTGCTGGAAGGCGTACGTGGGCAGGGGAACTCGTCGTACTGCCGGGTGACGCAACAGTGGCGTCCAATCCACGCTCACACCGGACGTGTGGGCGTGCGCCAGCATCGTCAGGAATTGTCGCGGCTCATCGTGATCCCGGCGCGCGGCGGCCGCGACCAGCGATTGCGCGGCCTCCGGAAGGGTCTGCCTGGTCATCGCCGCCAGTACCGCGTTGGGCCCGACTTCCAGGAATCGGCGCACACCCGAGGAGACCAATGTCTCGATACCAGGCGCGAAACGCACCGCGGCCCGCACTTGCCGAACCCAGTAGGAGGGTTGCAGCACCTCGTCCCCGGCAAGCTGGCCGGACACGTTCGATACCACCGGCAGGTGGGGGCGGTTGTACGTCAAGTCCTTTGCCACAGACTCGAATTCGGCCAGCATCGGCTCCATCCGATGCGAGTGGAAAGCGTGACTCACCCGCAGCCGCGACGTCTTCCGGCCACGCTCGGCGAAGAAGGCCTCGATCTCGGCGATTGCGTCCTCGTCACCCGAAATCACCAGGGCTTCAGGCGCGTTCACCGCGGCGACCGACACACTGTCGGGATACCGAGCGACGACCTCGTTCACCTCGGTTTCGGAGGCTCCGATCGCCAGCATCGCGCCGCCTTCGGGCAACGCACCCATGAGACGGCCGCGCGCCGCCACCAACCGGCACGCGTCCTCGAGCGACCACAGGCCCGCGAGATATGCGGCCGCGACTTCTCCGATCGAATGTCCGATCAACACATCCGGGGTGACGCCGAAGGATTCCAGCAACCGGTACAGCGCTACCTCGAAGGCGAACAAGGCAGGCTGGGTGAACTCGGTCCGATCCAGAACCGTGGCACCGGTCCGACCGAACATGATGTCTGCGAGCGAGCACTCCAACACCGGGTCGAACTGGGCGCATACCGAATCCAGGGCATCCGCGAATACCGGGAAGGCCTCGTACAAGCCCGCACCCATACCGATCCGCTGCGCACCCTGGCCGGTGAACAAGAATGCCGTCGTCCCCGAACCGACGGCGCCTGTGACGACACCGGCGCCGGTACCCGATTCGGCGAGCTGCGCCAGCCGCTCGAGCAGCTCATCGCGATCGCGACCCAGAACCACACCGCGCGAATCCAGCTGCGCCCGCGACGTCGCGAGCGAATAGGCCGCATCCGCGACATGGATCTCCGGCCGCTGCGACAACCAGGTACGCAGCCGGGCTGCCTGCGCGCGCAGACCCGCCTCGCCCTTGCCCGACACCAGCAGTGGGATGACCGGCATATTCGAGCCGTCTTCGGTGTCGCCCTCGGCGGCTACCGGTGCGGCCGGTGCTTCTTCGAGGATCACATGCGCGTTGGTGCCGCTGATCCCGAACGACGACACACCGGCCCGGCGCACTCGATCGCCCGCGGTCCACGGTTCGGCGTCGGTCAGCAGACGCACCGCGCCCGCGGCCCAATCCACGTGCGGGGTCGGCGTTTCGGCGTGCAGCGTCCGTGGCAGCCGCTCGTGCCGCAGCGCCTGCACCATCTTGATCACACCGGCCACACCGGCGGCGGCCACGGCATGGCCGATATTCGATTTCAAGGAACCGATCCGCAACGGTTCCCGATCGCCGCGATCCTGTCCGTAGGCGGCAATCAACGCCTGCGCTTCGATCGGATCACCGAGGGTCGTGCCGGTCCCGTGCGCCTCCACCGCGTCCACGTCGACCGCCGAGATCCCCGCATTGGCCAGGGCCTGCTCGATCACCCGCTGCTGCGAGGGACCGTTCGGTGCGGTCAAACCATTGCTCGCGCCGTCTTGGTTCACCGCACTACCGCGAACGACGGCCAGAATATTGTGGCCGAGCCGCTGCGCATCCGAAAGTCGTTCCAGGACAAGAACTCCCGAGCCCTCCGACCACGCCACACCGTCGGCGGCAGCCGAGAACGCCTTGCAGCGACCGTCCGGCGCCAGGCCCCGCTGGCGGGAGAAGTCCACGTACAGATATGGGCTGGCCGCGACGGTCACACCACCGGCGAGCACCAGCGAACTGTCACCCTGGCGCAGCGCCTGGCATGCCAGGTGCACTGCCACCAGCGACGACGAGCACGCCGTATCCACCGTTACCGCCGGACCTTCCAGGCCGAACGCGTACGCGACGCGGCCCGAGATGACGCTGTGCGAGGTGCCGGTCAGCCGGAATCCCTCGAGGTCACCGGTCACCCGCCCGGCATATCCCGACGTGCAGGCACCGGCGAACACCCCGGTGTCGCTGCCCCGCAACGACACCGGGTCGATGCCCGCGTCTTCCAATGCCTCCCAGGCTGTTTCGAGCAGCAGCCGCTGCTGTGGATCCATCGCCAACGCTTCGCGGGGGCTGATACCGAAGAATCCGGGATCGAAATCGCCCGCACCGCTGAGGAATCCGCCGTGGCGCGTGTAGACCTTTCCCGGTTTGTCGGGGTCCGGGTCGAACAGCCGGTCCAGGTCCCAGCCGCGATCGGCAGGGAATTCGCCGATCGCGTCCCGGCCCGCCGCCACCAGGTCCCACAGGTCCTCGGCGGACCGCACACCGCCCGGGAATCGGGCGCTCATGCCCACGATCGCGATGGGTTCGTCCGACCTCGCACGCCGCACTACCCGCCGCCCGCGATCGGTTCCGGCAACCTGCGCCCGCAGCAGCGCAGCGACCGAACCCGCGGTCGGATGGTCGAAGATGAGCGTCTTCGGCAGCGGCACACCGGTGGCCCGTATCAATCGGTTCCGCAACTCCACCCCGCTGACGGAGTCGAAGCCGAACTCGGTGAACGGCAGGTCGGGGTGAATGGATCGGGCCGACTCGTGGCCGAGTACGGCAGCGGCATGCGCACGAACAATGTCGAGAACCACTGTGTCGCGCTGATATTCGGGGGTGTCCAGCAGTGTGCGCGCCAGCGCGCTGTCGTCCCGTCCCGCGGCCTGCGCACCGCCATCGGAAATGTGATCATCGGTTGTCGCGATGACATCGGTGACACCCGTGACGCCACCCACAGCGACCGGCGCACCGGCCCAGAAGTTACGACGCTGGAACACATATGGCGGCAGGTCGACCCGCGCCCCACCGGAGACCAGCGCGCGCGGACCCACCCGCACACCGGCGCAATGGGCCTGTGCCAGCGATGCCAGGAACCGTTCCGGTCCGCCCTGACCGCGCCGCAGCGACCCGACAACAGCCACGTCCTCGGCCGCACCGACCGCCTCGGCGATGGCGCCGATACTCATCGTGACCACCGGATGCGGACTCGCCTCGACGAATCCGTTGATACCGTCCGCGATCAGCGCCGTAACGGCCTCGGCGAATCGGACCGGATCCCGCAACGACCGATACCAGTATTCGGCGTCCAGTTCCGCCGTATCCAACCGATCGGCGAACACGGTGGAAAAGAACGGGACCGACCCGGATTGCGGGCGGATCGGCTCCAGCTCGCCGAGCAACCGATCACGGAGCCGCTCGACCGCTTTCGAATGTGACGCGTAATCCACCGGGATCCGGCGGGCCCACACACCGTCGCCGGCGCAGGCGGCGAGAAATTCCTCCATCGCCGGAACATCACCGGCGATCACACTTTGTGCGGGCCCGTTCACCGCTGCCAGCGACAGCCGATCCCCATATGCCGACAATCGTTCCCGGACCGCATCCACACCGAGTCCGATCGAGGCCATGCCGCCCTGTCCGGCCAGTTCATCGGCGACCGCCCGCGACCGGAGCGCGACCACACGCGCCGCATCGGACAGTGACAGTCCACCGGCAATGTAGGCGGCGGCGATCTCGCCCTGGGAATGACCGATCACCACGTCCGGTTCCACCCCGTGCGCACGCCACAGCCGAGCCAGCGACACCATGACCGCGAACAGCACCGGCTGCACCACGTCCACCCGATCCAGCGAGGGCGCATCCGCATCGCGACGCAGTACCGCCGTCAGCGACCAGTCCACATACGGCGCAAGTGCCGCTTCACATTCCGCGATCGACTCCGCGAATGCCCCACCCGCATCCAGTAGGCCGAGCGCCATGCCCTCCCACTGGCTGCCCTGCCCCGGGAAGACGAACGCGACCCGCCGCCGCTCGGCCCGCTCGGTCGTCGGCTCGATCGGCACGGCGGGCGCGGTCGGGTCGGCCAGGGTCGCCAAGCCCGCCAGCAGCTCCGCTCGATCCCGCCCGACCACGCTGCCGCGCCACTCCATCTGGGCTCGGGTTGCCAACAGCGAGTAAGCCACATCGACCACATCCGGCTCCGGATGGCGGAGCAGCCACTCCCGCAGTCTGGCCGCCTGCGCCCGCACACCTTCCTCGCTGCGGGCCGATACCACCCACGGCACCGCACCGGCCGCGCCGTCCGCCGTGGACGCGCCGGATCCGACGGCAGGCGCCTGCTCCAGGATCACGTGGGCGTTGGCGCCGCCCATGCCGAACGAGGACACACCTGCCCTGCGTACGCTGGCCGCGGGCCAGGTCTCGGTGCCCGTAACAACTCGTAAACCCAAGTCCGCGAGTGGAATTCGCGGATTCGGCGTCTCGTAGTTCAGGCTGGGAACCAGCTTCCGGTTGGTCAGCGAGAGCACGGTCTTGATGAGACCCGCGATACCCGAGGCACCTTCCAGATGCCCGATATTCGTTTTGACCGATCCGACGGCCAGCGGCGCATCCGATGCCCGGCTCGCGCCGTAGGTTTCGCCGAGCGCGGCGGCTTCCACCGGATCACCGGCGGGTGTTCCGGTGCCGTGCAATTCGACGTACTGCACCGACGGCGCCTCGACGCCCGCCGCGGTCAGCGCGGAGTTGATCGCCGCCGCCTGCGCGTCCCGGCTCGGGGCGGTCAGCACTCGGCGTTCGTTGCCGGTGTTGACCGCGCTGCCGCGGATGACGGCATGGATCCGGTCGCCGTCGGCGACCGCCTGCGCCAAGGGTTTCAGCACCACCATGCCGCCGCCCTCGCCGCGCACGAACCCATCGGCCCGCGCGTCGAAGGTGTAACAGGCGCCGAGCGCCGACTGCGCGCCGAACTGCTCGATACGCTCACCGCTGGTCGGCGACAGGATCAGGTTCAGGCCACCGGCCAGGGCCACCTCGCACTCACCGCTGCGCAGGCTCGCACAGGCCAGATGCACCGCGACCAGCGAGGATGCCTGGGCACTGTCGACAAGCATGCTCGGGCCGCTGAAACCGAAGTAGTTCGAGATCCGGTTCGCGATGATGCCGCGTCCGACTCCCCTTAGTGAGTGGCGGCTGACGCCTGGACCGCCCCGGGAGGCCAGGATTTCGGCGAAATCGCTTCCGGTGCTACCGAGGAACACACCGCACCGCCGGGCATCGCGCGCCGTGGCGGCCAGGCCAGCGTCCTCGAGCGCCTCCCAGCTCAACTCGAGTGCCAGCAGCTGTTGCGGATCGATCGCCCGCGCCTCGTTGGGCGACACCCCGAAGAAGTCCGCGTCGAACTCCCCTACGGTGTCGACGAATCCGGCGCGCTCGGTGATGCTCTCCCGTCCAGGGGGAGCCGTGCCGATCGCGGCGCGCCCCTCGCTGAGCAGCTGCCAGTAACTGTCGAGATCGGCCGCGCCGGGCAGTCTGCAGGACATGCCGACGATAGCGACCTCGAACGCCGATCCGGTCACCTCTGAACATCCTTCCCAAGGCAGCTGGGACCCGCCATAAACCTCTGACGAGTGTGTTTGTCGTCCGCGGCAAAGGAATCAGACGATTCCCGCTTCGGACAGAACGGATTTCGACGCGATCGAGGCTCAGCGAAGAGCCCGGAATGATGCGGAGCGTCTTCCGCAAGCGACCTGGGACCCGAGGAGACGGAGCAGGCTAGGCCGGAACTGGCCATGGTGCGCCGCCGGACGCGGCGCCGCAAATAATCAGCAAACGCTGCTGAGGGCCGCAGCGCTACTTGGGCGCACCAGGAGGTTCAGGCGCACACAAGAGGCGATGGTGCCCGAAACATTTGCCGCGAGGTGCATGCACGGCACCTATATGACAGCTATGTGGAATCAGCACGACGATCCCTCAAATATCCGAACAGCAGAACACGATTCATCGTACTGAACAGTAATTTGACGATCTTGGCCTTGTCAACCGACCAGTAGCTTCCCGATGGTTACCGCGGCCGAGGGCGAGTCGCAGGCTCGATCGAGGAGTGATCACCAGTCGGCTCGATTGGGATTGTGCGATGTAAAGCATTGGTCTCCTCGGGGCGTCGCTACACCAGGAATAGCAGACCTCGTCCGAGTGGACTTTCCAAGCATGGGAAGGCGAACCAGTCCGCTTTCTGATCGTTTGCTACGTCCGCGGCCTCCACCAAAGACGCTGTTCGCAGGGTCGAAAAACAAATCCAATATTGAATAAGCCGAGGGTTTGCGATGCCGACCGGAACGCACTCCGACGGCGGGAACGAAAAATGGCCCGGAACAATATGTTCCGGGCCATTTCCCTAGTAGCGGGGACAGGATTTGAACCTGCGACCTCTGGGTTATGAGCCCAGCGAGCTACCGAGCTGCTCCACCCCGCGTCGGTAGGGACAACGCTACAGCATGGGTCGTGCACTTACCTAAACGGCAGGTGGGACGGGTTGACCAGCGGGTAATCGGGGGTGGGTGTGCGAGCATGGGGGTATGCCGATTGCCACTAGTTCCATTGCCCATGTGCGACTGACTGTTTGCGATATCGATCGGTCGCGGGCGTTCTACGAGAAGGTGTTCGGATGGCCGGTTGCGCTGGAGGTGCCCGCCGATGCGGATGAGGCGACGCGCGAGCGGCTCGGCTTTCTGTTCGGTGGAGTGATCTATCGGATGGAGCACGGGATGATCGGGTTGCGGCCGGTCGGCACCGACAGCTTCGACGAGAACCGGGTCGGGCTCGATCATCTCGCGTTCCCGCTGAACTCACTGGCCGAATTGGAGGCTGCCGCAGCCCATCTGGACGCCTGCGGGGTCGCGCGTGGAGATATCAAGGACATCGGGTTCAGCTATATCCTCGAGTTCCGGGATCCGGACAATATCGCGTTGGAACTGATCGTCCGCAAGTAGGCTAGGCCGCCTTCGTCACCTTCTGCACCGCCGCCACGAAGAACTGATCGAAGGCCGCCTGGTCGAGCGAATCGTCCAGCGCGGCAACCCGAACCGCGACCGTGATGCCCCGCACCTCGGCGTAGCCCAGGTAGGCGTTCTGGGTCAGTGGCTTGTCGCTGGCATCGGTGGTCGCGGTGCTCGTCGCATGGTAGGCGATCGCGTTCGCGCCCTTCAGCTCTTGGGGCACAGCCTGATCCGTGACGCGCTCCTTCGCGGTGACCTGGTGACCGTCGTAGCTCGCGACCACCTCGACCGAACCGCAGCGCTTATTGCCGTCGGCGATGCGTTGCAGATCTCCGGTTCGCCCGGAAACGAATTCGACAAAGATTTGGCCCGACTTACCGGTCGCCGCCGCGATGGATGACTGCGCGAGCAGTTCCTTGGTCACCGCGCCGAGATCCTGCTGCGTGGATCCGCATTCCGCCGGGGTGAAGGTGGCGTTCTGTTGGGTTGCGGTGAGGTCGCCGACCGTCGACTGCAGCTGCTCCGGTGGCAGGTCGAGTTTCTTCGTGCCCGCGGGGAATTCCTCCTGGGTCAGCACCAACTGTTCGCGAGGTGTGCTGGGGGCCGCGGACTTCGAGTGCTCCGCCGAGTCGTGCTCGCTGCCACAGCCAGCGACGAGTACCGCGCCCGCCGCCATTGCCACTGCCCACCGTGCGTTACGCAATTCGATCATGGGGTGATCATGTCAGCTGTCGCCATGAACACCCACTTGCGGAAGGTATTTCAGAGCTCGGTGATCCGGATGCGGTGACGCTGCTGCAGCTCGCGCGAGCGACGCAGATAGTCGAGAACGAGGCGCAGTTCCGCGGCGCTGTAGCGCGATACCTCGTCCGCACCCTCCTCGGCGATCGGCCCGTAGATCCGCATGACCTTGGCCATCGCGGCGTCGGTGATACGGATGAGAATCTTGCGACGGTCCCCCGGTTCCGGGCATCGCACGACGTAGTCGAGCTTGGCAAGACGGTCCAGCATGGTGGTCACGCTGCCACTGGTCAGACCCAGTTCGGCGGCAAGTGCGCCGGGGGTCGTTGCACCGTGCCACAGGATTTCCAGGCAGCGCAGATCGGTGCGGTTGACGCCCAGATTGGTTGCGGCGGCCTGGTCCACAGCATCCACCGCGGCCTGCAGCGCCTGCGCTTCCCGACCGACCTCGGCGCGCAGTTCCGCCAGCTCCAACTTTTCTCTTGACATTCAAGCCTCTTGATCGTCAAGCTAATGATGCCTTGATAATCAAGATACCGCAGAGTCAAGAGAGATTTCGGGAGACACCCATGAAGAAGGCACTGATCATCGGCGGCGGGATCGCCGGACCGGTCACCGCGATGGCACTGCAGCGAGCGGGGCTGGAGCCGATCGTGTGCGAGGCATACGCGGAGGCGGCGGCCGAGCAGATCGGCGCGTATCTGACCGTGGCGGTGAACGGACTGTCGGCGCTGGCGCTGCTGGACGCACATCATGTGGTGACCGAGCTCGGACATCCGACGGCCACGCTGTCCTTCGCGACCAGCGGCGGCAAGCACATCACCGATATGCCGATCGGCGGCACACTGCCCGACGGCACCGTCACGCACAGCATCAAACGGCGCGATATGTATCGAGCGCTGAATGCCGAGGCGACCCGGCGCGGTGTGCGGTTCGAGTACAACAAACGCCTGGTGGACGCGGTATCGACCAAGGACGGCGTCCGGGCGAGCTTCGCCGACGGCACCACGATGGACGCCGACCTACTGATCGGTGCCGATGGAATCCGTTCCCGCACCAGGGAAATCATCGACCCGGCCGCACCGAAGGCGCACTTCCTCGGCATCTACGGGCTCGGCGGATTCGTCACCGATCCGGCGCTGCACAGCGAACTCGGGTTGCGGCCCGGCGTGTACAGCATGATCTTCGGCAAAAAGGCGTTCTTCGGCTATTTCGTCGCACCGGACGGCGAGATCTGGTGGTTCGCCAATATGCCTCGGACGCGGGAACTTTCAGCAGCCGAGTCGGTCGACTGGCGAGCGCGACTCGTCGAATTGCTGGCGGCGGATCGCGGCCCGGCCGCCCAGATCGTGGCCGCCACACCGGATGACACCTTCGTCCCCGCCTTCAACCAGTACGACATGCCGACGGTCACCAAGTGGCACAACGACAATATGGTCATTGTCGGCGATGCCGCACACGCCGTGGCGTCCTCCTCCGGCCAGGGCGTGTCCATGGCGGTGGAAGACGCCGTGACGCTGGCGATCTGCCTGCGCGATATCCCCGATACCGCCGCGGCCTTGGCCGCCTTCGAGGACAGCCGCCGCGAGCGGGTCGAGAAGGTGGTTGCCTATGGCGCGGAAACCACCAGCGACAAGGCATCCAACGGACTCGCTCGCCTACTGGTCCGTCTACTCACGCCCTACTTCCTCCGCAAAGCCGCCAAAGCCGGTGTCACCCCCCTGAACTGGATATACGACCACCGAATCGACTGGACTCCCGAGCCGGTGTCCCGTTGACGCAAACTCTGCGAGGACCCCGCACAGGGTGCACGTTATGCGAGGTCCCCACTGGATATGCGAGAGCGGGGAACCGTGCGGCGGACGGCCGAGCGCGGGGTCGCGGCCAGTGTCTTGTGCAGACTGGTGCGCATGGTCGTGGCCGAGTCGAGCAGATAGTTCTGCCGTACCTTCCACGGATGCCGATCCCCCTGCCGCGGGAAGTCGCCGATCGAGCGTTGGATGTAGCCGGAGGCCAGATCGAGTAGCGGACGCTCGTCGAGCTTGCCCTCCGGCTTCGGCACCACGGCCGCATAGTCGTTGCGGTCCAGGTGGTTGATGACCTTGCAGACCAACCGTGAGGTCAGATCGGCACGCAATGTCCATGACGCATTCGTGTAGCCGATGCAGACCGCGAAATTCGGTACGCCGGTGAGCATCGCGCCCTGCCAGACGAATTGCTCCGACAGATTCACCGTCGCTCCGTCGACCCGCGGCGCAATGCCGCCGAAGGCAAGCAATTGCAGCCCGGTCGCGGTAACCACCACATCCGCCTCCAGAACTCGACCGGACTTCAGCCGAATGCCTTCGGGCACAAAGGTTTCGATGTGGTCAGTTACGACGTGGGCCTTGCCCTTCTTCATCGCCTTGAAGAAGTCGGCATCGGGTACGGCGCACAGCCGCTGATCCCACGGGTCGTACTCCGGCGTGAAGTGTTCGACAACAGCCTTCTCATCCTTCAGAATTCGCGTCGTCAGACCGGTGAGCAGCCTGCGCGCGGCCTCCGGACGGCGACGGCAGTACTGATAGAAACCGATGCCGAACAGGATGTTCTTAGTGCGGATCAGGCGGTGCGCCAGCTGCGGCGGCAGCAATTCGCGGATCTTGTCGGCCTGCTTGTCCCGGCCGGGAACGGCACTGATCCAGGTCGGCGAGCGCTGCAGCATGGTCACCGACTCGGCCGCATCGGCCATGGCGGGCACCAGCGTGACCGCCGTCGCACCACTGCCGATGACCACGACGCGCTTGCCCGCGTAGTCGAGATCCTCGGGCCAGAACTGCGGATGCACGACCCGACCGGCGAAGGAGTCGATGCCGGGAAACTCCGGGGAGTGGCCCTGGTCGTAGTTGTAGTACCCGGCGCAGGCATAGAGGAAATCGCAGGTCAGAGTGCGTTGGGTGACGGAACCGGCACAATCGCGCTGCTCGAGGGTGAGTGTCCAGCGCGCCGATGCGGTGGACCAGTCGGCGCCGACCACCTTGGTGCCGTAGCGGATGTGCCGGTCGATGCCGAATTCCGCGGCCGTCTCTTCGACGTAGCGCAGGATCGACGGACCGTCGGCGATCGACTTCGCGTCCCGCCACGGCTTGAACGGATAGCCGAGGGTGAACATATCCGAATCCGAGCGAATCCCGGGATAGCGGAATAGATCCCATGTCCCACCCAGTGATTCGCGTGCCTCCAGCACGGCATAGGTCTTGCCCTGGCATTCGGTCTGCAGCCGATACGCCGCGCCGATGCCGGATAACCCGGCGCCGACGATTACGACATCGAGGTGCTCCGGAACTACGGGGCCGCCCGTCTCCCTGCCGCCATCTCTCATCGAATCGCTGCGCGATGCTGCCTGCATAGTTCCAGTCTGCGAGGGCAGCCGACCCGATTCTTGACTTTGCGCGACAAGTATTTGATTCTGAGCGACATGTCAGTGATTCGGTCCGCAGGGCTGCGCGGATTTCGCGCGACGGTGGCCGAGCTGGGCGGGAACGCCGAGGAGTTCGCCACCGCCGTCGGGCTGCCGATCGCCGCCCTCGATGCCGACGATCTGCTGGTGCCGGATCAGGCGGTCGCCGCGGCGCTCGAACTGGCCGCGCAGCGGCTCGACTGCCCCGATCTCGGCCTGCGCATTTCGCATCGACAAGATCTGGATATGCTCGGCCCGCTGGCCTTGGCCATCCGGAACTCGCCGACGCTCGCCGATGCCCTCGAATGCTGTTCGCGCTATCTGTTCCTGCATGCGGGGTCGCTCAGTCTGACGCTCGAATCCGACCCGTATGGCGATCGCGGCGTGACCGCATTGCGCTATGGCATCCAGCCCGGCGGCCCGACACCGGTCCAGGGCACCGACCTCGGACTCGCCTTCGTGCACCGCACATTTCAGCGGCTGGTGGACGTGCGCTACGGGCTGCGCTCGGTCGAACTGCCATATCGACCGGCCGCGCCGATCCGGCTCTATGAGGAGTTCTTCGGCGCACCGGTGCGGATCGAGCGTGCCGCGGCGATGTTGCGCGTGCCGATCAGCCTGGCGAACCGGCCGCTGAGCGGCGGTGACGAGAATCTGCACCGGTTGGCCATGGCATTCCTGGCTGAACAGTCCGGCGGCGCGGATGCCGCCATCGCACCCAAAGTCCGTGCCGCCGTACAACAATTACTGGGTACTTCCCCGCCGGAAATCACCGCCGTGGCAAGGCTTTTGACAATCCATCCGCGCACACTGCAACGACGCCTCGCCGCCGAGGACACCTCCTTCGCCACCATCCTGGATACCGTCCGCCGCGACGAGACCCGCCGCTACCTGACCACCACCGATATGCCGATGAGCCAGGTCGCTTCGCTGATCGGACTGTCCGAGCAGGCCACCTTCACCCGATGCTGCCGAAGGTGGTGGGGCACAACGCCTACCGCCGTTCGCCGGGAAGGCGCGCAGCACCGGCTACCGCAGTAGACCCACGGCCTCTTTCGCCGCCTCGGCGACCAATGCGTTGTCCACCTTGGCATCTGGGCTGGAGTGGGTGGTCAGTACCGCGATCACGATCGGCGCGGTGCTTGCGCCGGGCCAGGTGACGGCGACATCGTTGGCGGAGCCGTAGTCGCCGGTTCCGGTCTTGTCGCCGGTCCGCCAATCATCGGGTACGCCAGCGCGAATGCGCGTGCCGCCGGTGGTGGTGGCGATCAGCCACGCCGTCAGCTGCGCACGCTCCGGCGCGGCGAGTGCGTCGCCGACCGTCAGCGCCCGATAGTCGGCGGCGATCGCCGCGGGCGTGGTGGTATCACGCTCGTCGCCGGGGATGGCGGTATTGAGCTGCGGCTCCCAGCGGTCCAGTCGGGAGATCTCATCGCCGATGGACCGCAGGAACCGGGTCAGCGCCTGCGGTCCGCCGAGTAATTTCAGCAGTTCATTGCCCGCGGCATTATCGCTGCGGGTAATGGCCGCATCGCACAGTTCCGACACCGACATACCGCTATCGATTCGGGTGCCGGTGACCGACGAACCACCCGCGGCCGCCACATCCGCCTCGGTGAAGTGAATGATCTGGTCGAAATATCCGGTGGCGAGGGGATGTTCGCGCAATAGCGCGGCGCACGCGAGCGTCTTGAATGTCGACATCATCGCGAACCGCTCGTCCTGACGGAGGCCGACGGTCTTACCCGAGCCGGTATCGACGGCGAAGACACCGAGCCTGGCCTGATGCTGCTGCTCGATACCGGCCAACCGGCCGATCCGGGTCGGCGCCGGGTCCGGATTCCCCGACTCGGTCGCACATGCGCCGAGCAGCACCGCTGTCACCAGAACGAACCCCATACGAGCCCCGCGTCTACCGATCTTTGTCATGGCGACACGACAGCACAATGCCGATCCGCCTGTCCAAGACCGACATGGCCGAGACCCGATATCGGAACCGATATCGCCGCAGCGTAGGGCACCGGCAGTGGGCTCGGACGCACCGAAAATCAGGGTACCGCCGCACGCGCAGTGTCCGTTCCGCCGCACCCGCGCGGTCTGCTCACGGTCGAACGTCAGGCCGATGGTGTGAGCCACCATCGGCGAACAGGCAAGCCGCAACCGCGGTAGCAGGGATCGATGAATATCGGATAGTCAAGGAATGAACGAGCCGTTCGCGGGATGCGCGCGTAAGCTCCCGGGTCCGGGAGGTCGGGTCAGTGCAGTTTTCCGTTTTGGGCGAGGTCTGCGGGTGGCGTGGGGAGACGCCGCTCGAATTGGGACCTCCGCAACGTCGCGCGGTACTGGCCGCGCTCTTGCTGCGTGCCGGAAAGTCGGTCACCGCAGCGGAATTGGTGGAGGGAATCTGGGGCGAGGATCCGGTGCCGCGCGCCATCGCCGCGCTGCGCACCCATGTCGCGCAATTGCGGCGGGTGCTGGAACCGGATCGGATTTCGCGCGCACCGTCGACGGTGCTGGTCTCGGTCGGTGACGGTTACGCCTTGCGGATCCCACCAGGCTCGACCGATATCGAAGAGGTCGAGGCCCTGGTGGCCACGGCCGAACGGGTGCGCGGCGAGTCACCGGACGCGGCACGCGCGGCCTTGATCGACGCACTCGCCCGCTGGCGCGGTCCCGCGCTGAGCGGATTGGTCGGACCTTTCGCCGAACGACACCGCACCCGCCTCGAGCAATGGCACCTGGCGATTCTCGAGGACCGACTCGCCCTCGATATCGAGGTCGGCCGCGCCGCCGACGCGGTCGCCGAACTGGGTCCGCTGATCGATGAGCATCCATTGCGCGAACGGTTCCGCGCGCTGCTCATGGCCGCGCTGTATCACTGCGGCCGCCAAGCCGAGGCGCTGGAAGTGTTCGCGCGGGCCCGCCGCGATCTGGTGGACGGAATCGGCGTCGAACCCGGTCCGGAACTGACCGCGATGCACGAGCGCATCCTGCGCGCCGAAATGCCGACACCGCGACAGAACGGCTACGGCCCGGAGCCGGTCGTGCCCGCGCAACTGCCGCCGGATATCGCCGATTTCACCGGCCGCGAGCAATTCGTGCAGCGCATTGCCGAGCAATTGACCGGCGGCGGCAGCGCGGTCGCCATCTGCGCGGTCGGCGGCATGGGCGGTGTCGGCAAGACCACATTGGCCCTGCATGTGGCTCATCACGTGCGCGATCGCTTCCCGGACGGACAGCTGTATGTGAACCTGCGCGGCGTCGATCCGGTGCCGACCTCACCCGGTGACGCGCTCGGCGGATTCTTGCGCGCACTCGGCATCGCGGAGGGCGACATACCGGGCACCGTCGACGATCGCGCGGCCGAACTGCGCACCCGCCTATCCGGTAAGCGCATGCTGATCGTGCTCGACAATGCCAGGGACAGTGCGCAATTGACGCCGCTGCTCGCGGGCACGCCAGGGACCGCGGTGCTGATCACCAGTCGTTCGGCGCTGACCGAGATGCCCGCCGTACGCCGCACCCGCCTCGACGTGCTCGAGCGTGACGAGGCCATGGCACTGCTGATCCGCATCCTCGGCAAGGAACGCGTCGCGGCCGAGGAAGCCGCGGCACGACAGGTCGTCGCGCTGTGCGGATGCCTGCCGTTGGCGGTGCGCATTGTCGGCGCGCGACTCGCGGTGCGGCCGCAATGGACGATCGGATCGTTCGCGGCGCGACTGGCCGACGAGAAGGGTCGGCTCGCGGTGCTGGAGACCGGCGAACTCGGTGTCGAGGCGGCGTTCCGGATGGGCTACGGACAGCTGAACGATAAGCAGGCCAAGGCATTTCGCACACTCGCGCTCGTCGACTTCCCGGATCTTCCGGTCGACGGCGTGGCCGCGGTGCTCGGCATCGCGGAATCCGAGGCCGAGCGGATCTGTGAATCACTGGTCGATCTGAGCCTGCTCGAGACCACGGTGCCCGGCCGCTACCGATTCCACGATCTGCTGCGCCTGTTCGCCCAGAGCGTCGCCGACGAGGACGAGTCGGCAGTGCTGGTCCGGCTGCTCGACTACTACCTCGCGGGTGCAAAGAACCTGTTGAGCGCCATCGACTACAGCAACACCACGCGCCTGTTGATCCCGACCACCGTGCCGGGGCGGCGGTTTGCCAGCGGATCCGAGGGACAGGTTTGGAACGACGTCGAACGGCCGGTCGTAATCGCGCTGCACCGGCAGGCCGCCCGGGTCGGTGGCCGCGCACTGCAGGTGGCGGCGGATCTGGCCTGGGTGATGGCCGAACTGATGGAAGCGGGCACCCGCGCCAGGGAACTGTCCGAAGCGCTGACGGCCTTGCTGGACACCGCGATTCGCGAATCGCACGCGAGCGAACGCCGCATCCGGGTCGCCCTCGGGGCGCTGCTGCAGGTCGGACTCGGCGAGGTCGAGGCGAGTCTGAAGTATCTCGACGCGGCGGCCGGTCCGCCAACCGACGACGCCGATCGCCGGATCGCGGTGCTCTCGGAGGTCCTGCTCGGCATCGCCGATCGACGACTCGGCGATGTCGAAACCTCACGTCGGCACTTCGAGAATGCGATGCGCTTCGCCCGTGAACTCGGTGACCGGTCGATGCAGGCCTGGTGTCTGGCGTTGGTCACCCGAACCTATTGCGAGGCAGGGCGATACGACGAGGCGGTCGATATCGCGGGTCGGGCCATCGCGTTGGCGCAGGCGGCGTCGAATCCGGTGGCACTCGGTTGGGCGACCCACGAATTGGCGGCCACGCTATCGATGCGTGACGAACACGAACGGGCACTCGAACTCGGCCACGATGCCGTGCGGATCGCGCAGCGCAATGGTGTGCGACTCTGGGAGGGGTGGGCGCGAACCAGATTGGCGCAAATCCAACTGCGCGCAGGCAATGTGGCGAATGCGGAAAGCCAAGCCGCGGAAGCGGTTCGGTTGCTCACCACGGCGGCCGATCCGATCGACCGGGCGCGTGCGCTGGCACTGCACGCGAGTGCGTTGGCCGCACAGGGGCGCACCGGTCCGGCCGCGACGGAGTTCGCCGAGGCGGCGGAGATCTTCCGACGCGCTGGTCTGGCGCCGCCCACCATCGACCGGCTGTTCAGTGCCGCGCCGAGCGTCGATATCGCGGATTAGGCGGCGTTTATCCAACGTTTATCGGGCACTGATGGTTGCCTGGAATTCTCTGGGTCGATGCGATCGCCGTCGTGGTATCACCGTGCGGGCGCGCGCTATACCGACTTGTGTGCGAGGGGTACGCAAGGCGTATCGACATGTCCGACCGCGGTGGCCGATCGACAGGTTCAACCCGAATCGCGGACATCGCATCGTCAGCGGCTGCGGGCCCGCCGGGTCCGGTCCACGCAGTCCGCGCACGCCGTGGTCGCCCCGGCAGCACCGGTTGCCGGTGCGCCCGGTCCATCGACTATCTGAAAGAACCCCGAGTCGCAATTGCCAGGCCTGACGAGTCGGTGACATGCCGGGCCAACTCCTTGTCGCGACCACCGGACCAGCACACACTTCGGAGATGACAACCTTCGACGACCTTCGGGCGCTGTACATCAACTGCACGCTCAAGCGCTCCCCCGAGACGAGCAATACGCAGGGCCTGATCGATATCAGTGCCCAAATCATGGCGAAGAACGGCGTCCAGGTTTCGCACATCCGCGCCGTCGATCACGACATCGCGACCGGAGTCTGGCCGGATATGACCGAGCACGGCTGGGCCACCGACGAATGGCCCGCGCTGCAGCGACAGGTGATGGACGCCGACATCCTGGTGCTGGCCGGACCGATCTGGCTCGGCGACAACAGTTCGGTCACCAAACAGGTGATCGAGCGACTGTACGGCAATTCGTCGGTCCTCAACGAGCGCGGTCAGTACGCCTACTACGGCCGAGTCGGCGGCTGTCTGATCACCGGTAACGAGGACGGCGTCAAACACTGCGCGATGAATATCCTCTACAGCCTCCAGCACCTCGGCTACACGATTCCGCCGCAGGCCGACGCCGGTTGGATCGGCGAGGCCGGACCCGGACCGTCATATCTGGATCCGGGCTCCGGCGGTCCGGAAAACGATTTCACCAACCGCAATACCACCTTCATGACCTGGAACCTTTTGCATCTGGCCCGGATGCTGAAGGACAACAGCGGCATACCCGCGCACGGCAACCAGCGCTCCGAATGGGATGCGGGCTGCCGGTTCGACTTCGAGAATCCCGAACATCGTTAGGGCGCAGTGGGTTCGGGCATGGTCGCCGGAAATCCACATGCGGTGACCAGATTCGCGTCACCGAAGGCGGCGATGCGGGTGATCGCGCGGTCGGTGGTGGTGAGCACCGCAAGTCCGAAAGCCCGGTAGCCGCCGCCTGTTTCGCGGTGGTAGGCGACGGCGGCAGGTTGCCCGTTGGCGACGGTCGCCAGCATGAGCCAGTCGCCCGCCGTACCGAGTACCTGGGTGGCGAGATACCCGACGCAAGTCCGCTTGCCCGCGAACCAGGTTGTGGCGGGCGGCATTTCGAGGATCGCATCGCGATGCAACAGGCGCTCGATGGCGTCGGGGTCGGCGTTCTGGAATGCGGTCATGTACGCGTCGAGGAGTGCGCGCTGCTCGGGTTCGGTCGGGTTACGCGCATCCGCTGCGACCGCACCGAGTTCGTCGAGCCGGGCCCGCGCACGCTGTAGCGAACTCTTGACCGCGGCGGTCGTGCTGCCGAGCAACTCGGCCACCTCGGCAGCCGGGAAATCCAGGACGTCGCGCAGCAGCAGAACCGCGCGCTGTTTACCGGAGAGCTGTTGCAGACAGGCGATCAGCGCGAGCCGCAGACTGTCGCGGGCGGCGACAACACTGGCCGGATCATCGGATTCATCGGTCACGAGTGCGTCCGGCAACGGACCGAGCCATCGCACGTCGAAGTCCATGGCCGCAGCAGCGGACGGGTCGACGGTGGGCGCGCCGAGTCCGGACGGCAGAACGCGGCGGCTGCGATGCCGCAGTGCGGACAGACAGGCATGGGTGGCGATCTGATAGAGCCAGGTCCGCACCGACGAGCGGCCCTCGAAGCCGTCGAAGGCCCGCCAGGCGCGTAGATAGGTCTCCTGGACCAGATCTTCGGCGTCGTCGGGTGAGCCGAGCATCCGGTAGCAGTGCGCGAGCAATTCGCGCCGATACGGCTGGGTGCGGCGATCGAACTCGATATGCGCGGTGCTCGCCTGCGTCATCGGCGGGTCCTTCCGGTCGGCGGCCTCATAGAGGTAGACCGACCGAGCGCCGAAAAATAATCACCGCACCCGATTCCTTCATACGATCGCCCGGGTCTACCTATCCGACCACTCGTAAAGGAGACTCGTGATGAAACTCGATGACACTGTCCGCACGCTGATCGACGAACCGCATGCCGCGATCCTCTCGACTGCGAATGCCGACGGCCGACCGCAATCCTCGGTGATCTTCGTGAAATACGAGGACGACACGGTGCTGTTCAGCACCATCAAGGGTCGGCTCAAGACCCGCAATATGATGCGCGATCCGCGGGTCAGCCTGCTGGTATTGAGCCGGACGAACGGTCGCTATGTGGAGATTCGCGGCAGGGTGGATATCACCGAGGATCCGGACAAGACGCTGCTGTACGAGCTGTACCGCCGGTATATGAACGGGGCCACCCCGCCGCCGGAACCAGAGGCCGAGCGGCTGATCGTGCGGATCACACCGGAGAAGCTCTACGCCTTCCCGCCGTCCTGATCGGCGGTCACCCTGTGCTGCTTCGGTTTTCGCGACCACCACCCATGCCGATCCGACCTGACGATTGTGGCGCGGCAGTTCGGCTGGCTGATACTTTGCGGACTTTCGCATAGTCTGCGGCTTATGGAGAACACGCCCGGTTCGCCGCACCCGCACGAACCGCATGGTGAGGGTCTGGCATCGAGGCTGAACTGGTTGCGCGCCGGCGTACTCGGGGCGAACGACGGCATCGTGTCGACCGCGGGTCTGGTTGTCGGTGTCGCCGCGGCGACGACCAGTGCCTCGGCCATTTTCACCGCGGGCATCGCCGGACTCACCGCGGGTGCGATCTCCATGGCCGTCGGCGAATACGTTTCGGTGAGCGCACAGCGCGATTCCGAGCGGGCGCTATTGGCCAAGGAACGCACCGAACTCAGCGAAGAACCCGAATTCGAGCTGGCCGAACTGGCCGATATCTATCAGTCGAAGGGGCTGACACCGGAGACGGCGCGCAAGGTGGCCGAGGAGTTGACCGCGCACGATGCCTTCCTCGCCCACGCCGAAGCCGAACTGGGTCTTGATCCGCACGAGTTGACCAATCCGTGGGCCGCGGCCGTCTCCTCGGCGGTCTCGTTCACCCTGGGTGCGCTGCTGCCGCTGTTGGCGATCATCCTGCCGCCGACCACGGCTCGCATTCCGGTGACATTCGCGGCGGTGTTGATCGCATTGGCGATCACCGGATCGGTCAGTGCCCGGCTCGGCGGTAGTAATCGCGCACGCGCGGTGTTGCGGGTAGTCATCGGTGGTGCGCTGGCGATGGCGATCACCTATGGCATCGGTCAATTGGCGGGCGTCGCCGGGATATGAGAACGGGCCGAGGGAAACCCCTCGGCCCGTTCTTCGCTCAGCGCGTTGGCGTCAGTAATAGTGCCGCCGACCGCCGACCGGGCGCCCCACCGACCCGACGAGTGCGAGGATCGCACCGATGAGCAGCAAAATGATTCCGGCTGTGGTGAGCAGACCGATTCCGAGCAGATACCCGACAATGAGCAGTATCAAGCCGAGGACGATCATCGTTCTTTCCTTTACTTGGTCGTCTTGACCGTTGTGCGGCCGGATGTCTCGACCGGCGCCGACCCGCTGGGCTGGCGCATGAACCGGTTCCGGCTCCACACCGGCTTTCCGCCTTTCGGCGGGGTGACCTGCGCGGGATCGGTCGCGGGTGGTGTCGTGGCGGGCGGTGCTGCCGCCGGTGGCGTGCTTCGACGCTGCTCGGCCTTGACCGCCTTTTCCTGCGCCGCCAACTCCCGGCGCGACTGCCGCAGATCGCGCCGTGCGGCGCTGCTACGACGGGAACTACGCCAGAGGCCCGCGAGCAGCAGGCTCAGGCCGAGCATCCCGATCGCCCCGATCGCGATCCCGTAGAGGAAGAGTTCCCCCGCGGAGACGCTGAAGTGATAGTCGAATACCCCGAAATCGCCTGGTGACGTACGAACTTCGCCCGTATTGGCCGCCACTCCGGCAACGCCGATAATTACCGCGCCGATGAGAACGACGAGCCCGATGATAATGATCATGACAATCCCGTTGCGCTGGTTGATATTACATTCTGGCTATGCCCGGTAATTCCGAAATCAAACACCGCACCGGCGCGCCGTTTGAAAACCGCCGATTCGGTTATCCGCCGAACCGAAGACAGCCACCTACCAGGAGGTCGTGATGACCTACACCTTTGATATGACCGATTACTCGGACGAGCGCGCCGTCGTCGCCGAACGCGCGCTCTACAACCTCGGCGGCGTGCAATCGGTCGATGTCGACCGCACCTCGGAAACCATCACCGTTAATTCCACCCTTTCCTACGGTGAAGTACTCGACGCGATCCGCTCGGCGGGCGTGGGCGCGAAGTAGCCACCCACGAGTTGCTGAGGTTTCCCTAGCGACCGCGCCCGTACGGCACTGTGAGTTTCCGGCGTTCGGCTCGCGTGCGGAGGTTCGGCACCAGCCGACACCAGGTCACACACCGCCACATCCATTCCAGCGGACCGTAGCGGAACCAGCGCAACCAGCAGTGACTCCATACCGCCTGCACCGCGATGATCCCGGCGGCCAAGCCGAGCAGTGCGCCGTAGCGATTGGAACCGGATAGCCGAAGCCACGGGTCGGCGGCCAGGACGAGTCCGGTTGCCGAGAGGTAATTGGTCAGCGCCATCCGCCCCATCGGCTCGAGCACCTCCGCGAATACCTGCCCCGTCTCGGTGCGCAGGAACAGCAGGAATCCGGTGAAATAGGCGAGGGCACCGAGCAATCCGGCCACCGGAGCCGCACTGCCGGTCCACAGATCGATATACGGCGTGCGGTACTCCCACACCCCGGCGGCCACCGCGGCGGGCACGGCCAACACGAAGACCAGCGCGATCCGCCAGCCGTGATCGCGCAGGTTGTCGACGAGGTCGAAGCGGTCGGCCGCCAGGCCGAGCAGGAAAAGGCCAGGCACCAACCCGAGCCCACCGCCGATCGTGACCGGAACCCCGATCGTGGCAACCAGTCCGGCGAGCAGTATCACCCAGCGCGCCAGCCCAGCAGCGGGCAGCAGAACAACCAACCCGACGATCGCATACGGCAGCAACGCCTCACCCGGCTGGAACACATGGTGAATCAGGCCGAGCACACCGAGTGCGATGAGCCGACGTGCGAGTACCAGCCTCGGACGGTCGCTGCGCTCTGCGGCACGATCCAGGAACAGCGAAAAGCTCAGCCCGAACAGGAACGAGAAGATCGGGAAGAACCGCCCCTCGACCAGCACGGACAGCATATGTCGCAGCGGATCCACGATGCCCGCCCCGATGGTCGCCCGCATATCGGTCAGCTGCCAGATATCGACCACCAGAATCCCGCACAGCGCGAGGCCACGCACCGCGTCGAGTTCGTGGATGCGCGGTCGCCCACCGACAGGATCCATACCCTTACGCTATCGAGCCTCAACCCGAATCCCGGCGCGAGACATGCACATCGGGTTCGCGTCTCAGCCCGGATTGCGGCGAACGATTCCGGTTCACCAGTAGCGCCGACGCGGGGACCGGCGAGCGGTGAAGTTGGGCGGCCTGGTCTCTGTCGGCCTGGCGCGCAAGCGATTTCGCCAAGGTGCGTCGGCGGGGCGGGCGGCGTGCAGTCGTTTCTTTCGCATGGCCGGAAGGATCAGCGCATGGCCCACGGGGCAATGGCCTGGACGGCGGGCCAGCCGAAGTCTTCGGTGTCCTCGTCTTCGACGAACCACAACCAGTTCTGCACGGCACGGACCAGGGTCCAGGCGCGGGCGCGATCCGAATCCAGCCCGGCGATATCGACGACGGCGGCAAAGCGATCGTCGAGGGCGGATTCGGTGCGCCGATTCCACAGCAGCGACAGCGTGGTGAATTCGAGGTCGCCCGCCAGCGGCTGCGGATCGATGACCAGCCACGGTTCGCGGGTGCCGCCGAGGACGTTCTCGAAGTGCAGATCCTCATTCACCAGCAGCCGGTCCGCGCTCGGGCCGAGCTGAGCGCAGACATCGACGGCAGCGTCGAGCAGCTTGCGTGGAAAGGGCGCGCCGAGGCGCTGCCAATCCTTCGGCAACTCCTCAACCAGGCGCTCGGCCTCGGCGCGCAGGTCGCGGGAGACGCCGGGCGGAGCGGGGATGGCGAGCCGACGCAGCAGGACGGAGATGACGCGAACCGCATCATCGATGGGCTCGAGGTCCAATGACCGGGCGGGATCGAGTCGTTCCAGCAGGAGCGCGCCGTGCTCGGCATCGCTGTCGAGCAACCGCACCGCGCCATTGCCTGCCCAGGCGGTCAGTGCGACCGGTTCGTCGCGGGTCTCCGGAGTGAGATGGCCGAGTTTGAGCACGACCCGACTGCCGTCCGCGTGCACCGCGGGCAACACCAGGCCGCCATAACCATGCATGGGCGCGCCCTCGAACCGAAGCTGCCAGCGCTCGGCGTACCGAGCCGCGAGTTCGGGCAGACCGTCCAACCAAGCCCGCGCCGTGGGCTCCATCTTGACCAGACGATCGGCGAAGAATTCGGGGACAACGATCACCAATCGAGCATCGCAGCCGTGTCGAACGAATTTCGTCGTCGGTCGGCTACGGCAGTCCGGGCAGCGGCGGCAGCGGGGGCAGGCCCGGGATGATGATCGGATTCTGCGGAGGCGGGTTGGGGCTCGGATTCTCCGGGACCGGGTTGGGGTTGGGGTTCTCGGGGACTGGGTTGGGGTTGGGATTCTCGGGGACCGGGTGGGGGTTGGGATTTTCCGGGACCGGATTGGGGCTCGGATACTCCGGGATCGGAACCGAGCGAGGCACCGGATTCTGTGGCACCGGCGGCGCTTCCGCAACGCCCTGACCCTGCGGTATGCAGTTCCAGGCACCATCGGGTGCCTGGCCCCATTGCGCGACGATCCCGTCGTGCGAGCAATCGTCGCCGACCTGATGCTGATTGCGTGCCGGTTCCCGCGGTGCGCAGACCCACAGGCCATTGCGCATATCCCATTGGGCGACGATCCCTTCGTGCGAACAATCGTCGCCGGGCTTGCGCGCCGGTTGCGCCCCGGAGGTAGCGCGGTTCGACGGCGGCACGAGCGGGGGTGCGGAACGAGCGGTGGCTTTGCCGCTCGATGTGGCCGATGGCGGTACGTCGTTCTTCGCATCCTGATTCGACCGCATCAGCAGCGCGATCGAAACCACGAGGGCGAGCACGGCGGCGATAACGGCCGCGATGACCACGCCGTTTCCGCGACCACCGCCGGGTGTTGCGCCGACACCGGATTCCACCATCGCACCGCCTTCGTTCCGAGTAGGGACTACCTTCACGAAAAGCTCTGCTGGCAGGCTACCGAAGACGCGCCGGGGAAGATCAACTTTTGACGACATGGGTTCGCGCAGGTAGTGCCCTATTTGATGCCGACGCGCACCTTGACGGCGTCGTCCTCGGTTTCATGCAGCGCCTGGCTGACCAGACTGCCGAGATCGATGCGCGGCGCACTGGCGGTGACCGCGTCGGCCAGCGGCCGCAGTCCAGGAATGAGCGATTTCAGCTCCGGCCCGACCTTGTCCATCCATTCGGTCACCCGCTGCAGGAACGGCACCAGGCCATCACCCGTCAGATACATCTGCGGACTGTTCCCGGCCGTGACCAGCCGACCGACCGCCTCGACGAGATCGTCCAGCGACTGACCGAACCGCACCAGATTGGGCGCGCCGATCGAAGTGGCCGGTCCGGCCCATTCGATATCGCTCGCGGCCAGCTGAAAGCTATTGAGCAGTTCGGCGATCTTCGGGGCCCTGGTCATGATGGTCGCGGCGAGCAGATCGCCCGACCGTGTCAGTTCCGGCATCACCGCGGAGGTGCCGGAGAGCGACTTACCGAGCGTATCCACGATCGAGCCGACCACCGCGGGGTCGAGCTGGTTCATGGTCTTGGTGACCAGCCGCGCCACCTCCGGAATCGATAGCGGTGCGCGAATATCCTCGGTATCGAGCCGCTGTCCGTCCTTCAGATACGGTCCGCTGTCGGAATTCGGCACGAACTGCACATAGGGCTCGCCGAGTGCGGAGAGCTGCTCGATGGTGACGGTGCTGTCGGTCGGCACCTGCTGTCCCTTGTCGACGCGGAAGCCGATCTCGACGCCCGCGGCCGTATTCCGCACCGAGGTCACCTTGCCGACCGGAATGCCGGTGAGCAGAATCGGCGAGCCGACTCCGAGACTGCCCGAATTCCGCAGCACCATAGCGGCATCGGTGTAATCGGCGAACGGATCGAACCGCACCACGCCGAAGGTCAGATAGCCCGCGCCGAGGATCAGGATGGCAGCGATGCCGCCGAGTGAGACCAGCGAACCCATCTTCAACGGACCGCTCCGATCATGCGCAATGTCTGAATGATCCGATCCACCTGTTCGGGCTCGGATACCGCGGCGCCATCGGTCCGCACGCCGGTGATATTCACCTTCGGGCCACGCTGCACGTACGGAATGATCTTGTCGCGCAATAACGCGACGAGCATGGCCATGTTCGAGGGTGACCGCAGGTCCAGCGGCCCGCCGGTCAGCATCGGCACGAAGGCTCGCAGCATCGCGTCATTGGACTGCACCAACGGCGCGAGCCAGGTCATCGACCTGCCGACCGGGCCGAGTACGCCGAAGATATTCGCCACTCCGGCGAACGAATTCGTCGCCGCGTTCACCTGCCGCACCGACTCCGCGCTGAGGATGTCGTCCAGCTCGGGCCGAATATCGTGCAGCACTTCGGAATTGGTGAGTAGACCGTACAGCAGCGAATCCACCTGGTCGAGATTCGCGGCCAGATCCGCGGCATCGCCGCCCATTACCTTCGAAATGCGCGCCGTCTCCCGAGGATCCTGCGGCAGTACGGAATTGAACCGATTGATGATGTCCTGCAGCTGGCCGATCGCGCCGCCCTGGACGAAGAAGGCCATGGCGGCCATGGTGTCTTCGAGCTGCACCGGCGGCTTGGTCCGCTCGATCGGAATGACGCCGTCGGGTCCGAGCAGCGAACCGAAACCATTGGGCGGCGTGGTCAACGCGATGTGGATATCGCCGAGCACGGTGTTCTGCCGCAGCTCCGCGATGGTCGTGGTCGGCAGCTGCACCGACTTCGCGATATCGGCGTCGACCACAACGAATCCGCCGCGGCCCGCGGGCGCTTCGGCGGCTGGGACCACTGCGACCTTGTCGACCGTGCCGATCTGCGCGCCATTGGCGATCACCTTGGCCTTGGCGGGCAGGTTCAAGACATTCGCGAATTCGATCCGGACGCGATAGCTGGCTCCGGACACCGATGTGCCGGGGACCGGCACTGATGACGGGTCGAAGGCACAGCCGCCCAAGCCGATTCCGGCCGCCAGCACGACCGCCACGAGGCGCCTTCTCATCGTCCACCTGCCAATCCGAGTACCAGCGGGACGAGTTGCACATCGACCATGCCGTTCGCGGCACCCGCGCACTTTCCCGGCGCCACAGAATTGACTGCGGCACAAACCTTTTCGGCTTCATACTGCGGAACAGCCACCCTAGGCGACGCATAGGTGATACCCGGCGCACCATCGGAAACAACCGTGCGGAATGCCGAGGTGAGCGCGGGCGTCATGAGCACGACATCGCGCAGCGAGCCGACATTGGCGCGCAGCAGCTTGATCAGCGGCACGCTCGCGTCGAGCGCGCGCATAATCGGATCACCGAACATGCTGGTGATGTCATTGAGCATGGGCAGGATCTGGCGCAGCCCGTCGAAGAGTTGCACTGCGGGACCGAGCAATTCGGTACTCGCCTGATTCAGCGCGGGCCCGATGCGGACCAGCATGGATTGCAGATCGCCCCAATACTGGTTCACCTTCTGCGATACCGAGGCGAACGCATCGAAAATGCCTGCCAGATGGCCGATATCGGCATCGGGGGATTTCAGTGCGGAGCCGAGGTTGCGAATCAGCTCATTGACCTGCGCTCCGGTGCCCGAGGTTGCCGCGTCGAGTGCGGCGAGGCCCTTGGCCAGCGACTTCTGATCGGGTCCATTGAGCTGATCGGACAGCGAGGACAGCGCGGTCAGCGTTTCGGTGAGGCTCTTCGGGGTGAGCGTCTTGGTGATGCATTGGCCGCTGTCCCAGCGCTGCATGTTCTTACCGCTGGACAACACGGCCAGATTGCGATCGGCGACCACGGTGTCGGACACGGTGGTGGCCGAGGCATCGGCATACACCGGATGGTCGGCATCGACATCGAATTCGACCCGCACGCCCTTGCCCTGGTTCCGCACCGAAGTAACCGTGCCGACCGTGATACCGCGCATCGTCACCTGATTGCCCGGATACAGCCCGATGCTGTCGGGCATTATCGCGCAATAGGATTCGGTCCTCTGTAGCGGATCGAAGGCGATGAGATACCCGGCGAAAGCAAGCGCGGCGACAACGACGGCACCGGCGATCGACATGAACGCCTGCGAGCCGAGCACCCGATTCAGCATCAGCACGCCTTCCCGGGTAGCGGCACGCACACCGCCTGAATGGTTTCGCCGGACTGATCCACCACGATCCCGCCCTCCGGAATCACCAGCCCCTGCAACTTCTGACTCAGGTTGTGTGCGGAGGAAATAATCGGCTCCAGCTGCCCGCCCATCTGTTCCAGTCGCGGCAGGGCATCGGCCAATTGCTGCGCCTTCGGCTTCAACGTGGCATCCCAGGACGGTGCCAGCGCGGCGATCCGCTGAACCACGCTGTTGAGCAAGGCAATCGATTCGCGCAGCTCGGCGCGCTTATTCAGGAGTACGGTCTCGAGCAGATTGGCATTCTCCATCAACCTGCGCAGATCGCTCTTCGCGCCGTCGTACATGGTCACGTATTCATCGGCCACCGCAATGGCATTCGAGACCTGGGTGCGCTGGCGGTCGATGGCATCGATATAGCCGCCGACAGTGTCCAGCGTGGTGCGCAAGGCATCCGGCGCACTCTCGACCGACTTGTCGAGCGCGGCGAGATTGCGCCGCAAGGTATCACCGTCGATCTTGCCGATCGGTGCGGTGGCGTCCTGAAAAGTCTGGATCAGACTGTAGGGCAGGCGGACTCGGTCGGCCGGAATCGGCTTATCGCCGAGCGGCTCGGTGCCCGCCGGGAACAACGCGACATAGTGGCCGCCGACCACGGTGAGCATGCGCACGTCGAGCGAGGTCTGGTCACCGACGAACACATCGGAGTCGACGGTGAACCGCATGATGACCTTATCCGGTCGCAACTCCAGCGATTTCACGGTGCCGACCGAGATGCCAGCCACCCGGATATCGTCGCCGGACTTCACCGACTGCGCCTCAGAAAGCTCCGCGGTGTAGGTCGTCTTGCCGAACGGAATCACGTAAAGCGCTGCGGCGGCGCCCATTGCGATGACCACGAACACCGCGCCGACTATGCCGAGCCGCACTTCTTTGCGCAGCCGCGCCGGTTCGTCGAGGATCGGCGCATTGCCGCCGAACCATTGCCTCATCCGTTGCATACCGCCACCTTCTGTCCGCCGACGAGCACCCGCACCGGATTCGGCAGCTCGGCATTTCCCTTGCTGCACACCGGTTTCCAGTCCGCGATGGTGCGCGGCACGGCATTGTCGATCGAGGCGAGCAGGCCGGGCAGCTTGCCGAAAACGTCGACGGCCTCCTGCGGGTCGGGGAAGAGGCTGCGGATGAGTCCGTCGATATCCGCTCCGCTGTCGGCGGTCAGGCCGACGGTGGCGAGCAGCCGGTCCAGCGGCCCGAGCACCGAGGGCGCGTTCATGGCGAATTCGGCGAGGCCGCCGATATTCGCCTGCAGCGCTTGGAAAATATCGGTCAGCCTGGCCAGCAGCGGGACCAGATAGTGCACCCGGCCGCCCACCCGGTCGGCGAGTTCGGACATATTGCGCACCAGCGTCGCGATCACCGTCTGCCGATCGCCGACGTACTTGCTCAGTTTGCCGATGGCATCCATGGCCGGACCCAAACCCGAACCGTCGCCCTCGATCACCGCGAGCATGCTTTCGGTGAACTGGTTGACGGCCTCCGGAGACATGGTGGCCAGCACCGGCTTCAGGCCGTTGAACAGGCTGGTCACATCGAAGGACGGCAGCGTCATCCCGGTGTCGACAACGGCGTTCGCGGGTAGCCGGACACCCGGGTTCGGCTGTTGCTGCAGGTCGATATACCGCTGTCCGGTGAGGTTCTGGTATCGGATCGCGAGGGTGCTGTTGTCGTAGATGGGCGTGGCGGTCCTGACGGTGAGATGGACCTTGGCCCTAATGCCGTCGAGCGATATGCCCTCGACCTTGCCCACCTGCACACCGAACATGCGTACGTCATCGCCGACCTTCAGGCCATTGGCATCGGTGAACAGCGCATCGTGCGCCTCGGTATCCCCGGCCACCGGCCGCTTGATCGCCGTCAGCACCAGCGAGAGCACCACGATCATCACCGCGGCGAAAACGCCGAGCCGCCAGGCGGCAGCACGCACCGTCATCGCACACCCGCCGGACCGAGCAGCGGAACCGCGATACCGGGCACACCCCGCAGATCGACGTCGAGATTCAGCACCGGACCGTCGGGCGTATCCGGCATGGCGGCCCGCAGCCGTTCGAGCAGAACCCGCAGCTCGGCCGCGGACTGCTGCGGACGAGGGACCATCTGCGCCAACACATTCAGTATCGGCGCGAGCATGTCGGCGCCCTCCGCGAAATGGCCGCCCGCGGAGGTCAGCGTTGTCCCGAGCGCGGGCAGGATACTGCCGGTCAACGCGGCGACACCGCGGTCGTAGCGCTCACGATCGGTCTGCAGGATCTTGATATCGCGGATCTGATCGAGGACCTCGATGGTGGCGCCCGCGAATTTCCCGCCGCCGTCGAAGGCCGGGCCGAGTCTGCCGACGAGCTCGGAGGTCGGCATCCTCTGGTTGTCGGCAATGGTTCGTGCCACCGTGATCAGGGCCTGCACCAGCGGGGTGAATGCCTGGAAGTCCGCCGAGACCTGCGCGATGACACTGGCCAACTGCGGGGTGAACACGGTCGCGCCGACCTGGGACAGGCTGCGCAGAATGCTGCCCATCGTCGCGTCGTAGACATCCGCCGCGCGCCCGCCGGTCAGATCGATGACAGCATCGGGTCGCAGCGGCGAACCACCTGGCCCACGGCGCAATTCGAGTTCGCTGATGCCGAACAGGTTGGCCGGCGCGTAGTCGACGCGCAGGCTGTCATCGATGCCGAAGAGCCGGGATCGGTCCAGTCGCAAGGTGATTCGCTGGGTGCCGCGCTCATCCGGCGCGATCTGCGCGACCGTGCCGACCAGCACACCGTCGAGGCGCACCTGTGTGCCCGCGCTGAGACCGTCACCGATCTGCTGGGTGTGCAACGCGATTCGCAGACCCTCGTCGGCGCGCAGGTGCCGATAGAGCGAAGTGGCCAGGGCGACAACGGCTATCAGCGCGATGATCGCCGAACCAACCGTCCGCGAACGCTTCTTGTCCGCGGCTACACCGGGCATTCCATACTTCGGCATCCGCTACCCCGTAAAACTGATCGCCGCGTTGAAGCCCCACAGCACAATGCTGAGCACCATGTCGATCGCGATAATGGCCACGAAACTCGTGCGCACCGCGCGACCCGACGCGATACCGACGCCCTCCGGCCCGCCGGTGGCGAAGAATCCGTAATAGCTGTGCACCAGGATCACCACCGTCCCGAAGATGGCGACCTTGATCACCGCGGCGATCACATCGAAGCCGGAGACGAACTGGAAGAAGTAGTGGTCGTAGACGCCCGCGGACTGGCCGTGCACCAGCGTGATGATGCCGCGACAGGCCGCGTAGCTGAGGATCAGCGCGATCAGGAAGGTCGGCACGATCGCCAGCGCACCCGCGAGTACCCGGGTGGTGACCACGAACGGCACCGAACGCAGACCGAGCGCCTCGATGGCGTCGATCTCCTCGGAGATGCGCATCGAACCGATCTCCGCGGTGATCCGGCAACCCGCCTGCGCGGCGAAGCCGACCGCGGCCGCGATGGGCGCGAGTTCGCGAGTGGTGGCGTAGGCCGAGACGATCCCGGTGACTGGTCCCATCCCGAGCATGCTCAGTGTCGCGAATGATTCGACCGCGACGGAGGCACCCATGACCAGCCCGAGCACGATCATCATCGGGACAGTGCCGCCGCCGACCACGACCGAGCCGCGGCCCCAGGTCATATCGGTGATGGCGCGCATGGTCTCACCGCGATACCGCCTGAGCGTCAACGGAATCGCCGCGAGCACCTGCCCCACGAAGACGGCCACAAAGCCGAAGCCGTCGACCGCGCCGAGCACCCGAGGGCCGCGCCGGAAATACCGCGTGAGCCAGCCGAACCCCTTGGGGGCGTAGGACGAAATCGCCATCAGGCCAGCCTCGTCGGCAGGAACATGGCGGTGACCTGCGTTAGCACCAGATTCACCACGGTGATCGAGACGACCGAGAGCACCACCGCGGCATTCACCGCATCGGCGACACCGCGCGGTCCGCCCTTGGCCTCCAGTCCGCGCTGGCAGGCGATGACCACAACGAGAAAGCCGAAGATGAGCGCCTTCACCAGCGAGACCCACACATCCGCGGTGGTGGTGAACGACCCGAAGGTGGCCCAGTAGCTGCCCGGCGTGACGCCCTGTCCGCCGATGGCGACCGCGTATCCGGCCATGATGCCGACAAAGATGATCAGGATATTCAGCAGCGGCGCGACCACCAGCATGGCCGCCATCCGCGGGATCACCAGGCGGTGGATCGGACTGATGCCCATGGTGTTGAGCGCATCGATCTCTTCGCGAATGGTGCGTGCGCCGAGATCCGCCGCGATCGCCGCCGCACCCGCGCCGCCGAGCAGGAAGCCGGTCGCCATCGGTGCGCCCTGCTTGATGACACCGAGTCCACCGGTCGCGCCGAGCAGCGAATCCGCGCCGAGGGTGTGGATGAGATTGCCGACCTGGATCGAGACGATCACGCCGAACGGGATCGCCATCAAGATCGCCGGGATGGTCGTGACGGTGATCAACCGCCAGGCCTGGAGTACGGCCTCGCGCCATTGGAACTGGCCGCGCGCGATATCACCGAACGCGCCGAGAACCGATTCCTGCGCGACGCCGAAGGCCCGGCCGAAGGTGCGCAGCGACGAGACGACCGTATCCGAAAAGTTCTTCCGGACAACCGAACTCGCGGATTCGCGGGTCCGCAGGTCGGACGTCATATTCCATATCCCGCGGTCGCGCTCGCGGCACGGGCTGTGTCGAATTTCATGCCGCACTCTCCGGATTTCGGCGTCGATGCCAACATTCAGCAAGCTAATCGTTACGGCGAGTCACAACAAAATCGGCATGCTGTGATGCTCGCCACTTACTCGCCGTTCAGCGCGCTCGATTCGGCTATTCATGGGTCCGATCACACCGGCTGAGAACTAGCGGCGAGGAACGCAAAAGCCGAGAACAGAGCCATATGAGCACCGCCCCGCGGCAGCGTCGCCCGACCCGACACCACCGTCAGCGTGTGACCACGACCGTCGAAGCAAGCAGCACCATGTGCGTTGCGCCGAGCCCGAGGACCAGCGAACCATCTAGCCAGATAGTTGCTGCGGCAGCGCTACCTCAGTCGTCGAGATCGATCCGGACGGTCAGCAGGTCGGTGCCGAGCAATCGAACACCCGCGCTGTTGGCCTTGGGCAACGATCGCAACCGGGCGCGCGGATCATCATCCGGCAATAACTGTGCCGTACCGGTGTGCCAATGTCCGCGCAGCCGCACTCGAACGTGATTGTCGGCCTTGATATTTCGAATATACTGCGACTTGTCGCCGAATTCGGAGACGAGCCAGAACTCCTTGCCGACCCGCCGACCCCCGATCGGCGTAATCCGCGGCTGCCCACTCACGCGCCCCACCGTCTCCAGCAACTGCTGCGTGGGCAATCTGCGCAGAATCGGATTCCCCACCCGCCGCTGAAATGCCGTCACGACTCGGTGCTGAACCTCGCGCAAGTTCGCCATCTCCTGACGCTAGCACCGGCCCATCGCATTCGACACTGTGCCGATACGGGCCCGACCAGCGGTATTCCCGGCGGGACCGCCGCCTTCGCCATTGGAAATTCAACGACGCCAATAAGGTCGACATCGCAGTGAACAACGATGCACTGCAATCGGTCGGACGATCGAGTCGAGATTCGTGTCCTGGACGGCGCGGCGATAAGCGACAATGTGCGGAGTGCGGACCCAGTTCACTCGCGAGCTCATCGCGTTGACCAATGATTTGACGCTCATGTGTCGGCTCGCCCACGATGCCACCGAGCGTGTCACGGCCGCGCTCGGCGACGCCGATCTCGCCGCCACCTATGAAGCCTTCGCGCTCGACGAGCAGCTACAGAAGATGTACGCCGCCTGCGAGGCCAGAACCGTGGTGCTGCTGGCACTGCAAGCGCCGGTCGCCCGCGATCTGCGACATGTCGTCACCGCCATCCAGATCGCCGGTGAGCTGTCCGGGATCGGCTCGCTGATCAGCCGCGTCGCCGATCAGGTCTACAAATATCACCCGGAACCCGTTGCGCCCCAAGCCCTGATGGATATCCTCACCGCGATGGGCCGATTGGCCGCGCACCACACCGCCCTCGCGGGCGAATCGGTCGCCACCGGCCGCCAGCCCGTCACGCCCGATTCCGCGGCGCCCGCAATGGATCGACTCCACCGGAAACTCCACTCGGCGCTGACCGAGCGAACCGCCACCGAGGCCGCCATCGATATCGCCCTGGTCGGCAATAACCTCGAACGCTGTATCGACCACACCATCCGCATCGATCGCCTGATCCGCTTCCTGGACACCGGAATTCCGCCGACAGCCCAAATCTCCGACGCCAGCTAAGAAGAACGGCGGGCGATGGTGTAGAGGTCGCGGGCCGGACCGGCGAGGCGGTGGCCCGCCAGCCAAACAGCGCGCAGGGTTCGGGCCAGATCCAGACCGGTGACGGTCGGCGAAACGAGGGTGCCGGAGGCGATTTCGGCGGCCACGGCAAGGGAGCTGAGCACCGCCGGACCGACACCGGAAGCGACCGCGGTTTTGATCGCGGTGGTGGAGGAGAGTTCCAGCGCGACCGTGGGTTCCCAGCCCGGAATCGCCCGCGCCACAGCATTTTCGAACCAAGTCCGGGTGCCGGATCCGGGTTCGCGTTGGATCAGCGCGGTTCGCGCGAGTTCGGCCAGGTCGACCGAGCCATGGCGGGCCCAGCGGTGTTGCGGGGCGACCACGACGACCAGCCGATCGCGGGCCACGACATGACTGTCCAGCCCACGGAAATTCCGCGGGCTCTCGATGAAGCCGATGGCGTCCTTGCCGTCGAGCACCGCCTGCGCGACCTCGACGGAATTGCCGGACCGCAATGCGATCGCGGTATCGGGTGCGGTACCGCGCAGGGTCATGAGCCAGCCGGGGAACAGATATTCGGCAATGGTTTGACTCGCCGCCACCCGCAGCTGCGAATCGCGTTCGGCACGCAAGGTGTCGATGCCCGCGTCCAATCGCTGCGCCGCATCGACGACCCCGCGGGCCCATTCGGCGATCAATACCCCGGCTGGCGTGGGCCGGGAACCGAGGGTGGTGCGCTCCAGCACCGGCATGCCGACCAACTTCTCCAGATAGCGGATGCGCGAGGACGCCGAGGGCTGGCTGATGCCGTGTGCCTGCGCCGCGCGTCCGACACTGCCCAGTTCGATGACCGAAAGCAGCAGGTCGAGCGCGGCCAGATCGGGGACACGCGGCGACAGGGGCATAGAACGAGTCTATGCATGCATAGGAAGGCGGTGACTACTCGCCACCGCCGACACCGACGAACCTGGACTCGTGACCGCCATAGCAACCTTGCGTCCCGCAGCCCCGCGGCGTCTGCTCGGCGAGCTCGGACAGAATGCCGCATCCCCCTCGCTGCGACACTTCGGGCCCAACTGGTTCGCGGCCGTCATGGGCACCGGCATTGTCGCCAATGCCGCCGCCACGCTGCCGCTGCAGTTTCCTGGTCTGCGCGCTGCGGCGACGGTCGTCTGGGCGCTTGCCGCATTGTTACTCGTGGCAGTGAGCACCGCCTGGGTCGTGCACTGGATGCGCCATCCGGAGCAGGCCCGTAGCCACAAGGATCACCCGGTCATGTCGCATTTCTACGGCGCACCGCCGATGGCACTGGTGACCGTGGGCGCAGGCACCCTGGTCCTCGGGCGCGAGGTGATCGGTCTCGATGCCGCACTCGCCGTCGATTGGGTGTTGTGGTCGCTCGGCACCGCGCTCGGCCTGCTGACCGCCGTCGCCATCCCCTACCGGATGTTCACCAACCACCACATCGCGCCCGATGCCGCCTTCGGCGGCTGGCTGATGCCGGTGGTGCCGCCGATGGTGTCGGCGGCCATGGGCGCACTGCTGGTCCCCTATCTGCCCGAAGGCCAGTTGCGGCTCACCATGATCCTGCTGTGCCTGGCCATGTTCGGCCTGAGCCTGATCGCCGCTCTGATCACCACCGCCATGATCTGGTCACGCCTGGTGCATCACGGCATCCCGCCATCGGGCATGGTGCCCACCGTCTGGCTCGTGCTCGGCCCGCTCGGCCAATCCGTCACCGCCGCAGGGCTGCTCGCCAATGCCGGGCCCTCGGCACTGCCCGACCTCTATGCCAAGGGGCTGACCGTCTTCTCGGTGATCTTCGGCGTACTCACCTGGGGTTTCGCCATGCTGTGGGTGGCGCTGGCCACCGCCGTCACGGTAAAGACCGCTCGCGCAGGCGAATTGCGGTTCAACCTGACCTGGTGGGGCTTCACCTTCCCGCTCGGCACCTGCATTACCGGCAGCACCGCGCTCTACGGCCACACCGGTGCCGATATCTTCGCCGTCGCCGCGGTCACGCTGTATATCGGACTGGTCAGCGCCTGGGCAGTCGTCGCCGCCAAGACCATTCGCGGCCTGGTCATCGGGCCGCTGCTGCGACCGGCCTGATCGGTCGGGTCTCGAGGTGCACCCGCTGATGGCGAGCAACCCACCGCGGCATCACCCACATGCTGCCTTCGATGGAGCGCGTCTCGTGGTCACGACGGCCGTCAATCGCGGGGGCGCAGACCGTAGGTCAGCTGGGTAATCGTTTCGCTCAGTGCCGCTTCCGCGTGCTCGGCCTCGACGAAACCGGACCCGACGAAAGTGGCCAACCCTTGCAGTGCGGCAATAGCGGCGATACCGATCCGCATCGGATCGCCCGCAACCACTTCACCGCCTGCCTGCCCCTCGGCGATCAAGGCGATGGGCACGGTGAACGCCCGCTCGACCGCGGCCAGCATTTCCTCGCCCGAGGTCGGACTTTGCTTGCGCGCGAACATCAGCGCGAGCAGCGCCGGATTATCGATCGCGAAATTCAGGTAGGCGCGCGCGATGGCATGCAGCCGCTCGGAGAACGATCCGGTCGGGTCGACCTCGCCGTATACCGTGGCGAGCCGGTCGAAACCGACCAGTGCGAGCGCGTCGAGCAGCGCCTGCTTATCCCGGAAGTGCCTGCTCGGCGCGGCATGGCTGACACCGAGGTCGCGGGCCAGCTGACGCAGTGACAGCCCGTCCACGCCGGACTCGCGCAACGTGGCCTCGGCGCGCTGAAGCAGCTCGGCGCGCAGGTCACCGTGGTGATAGGAGCGGGAGCGGACAAAACTCATGGTCGCTGCAGGATATCCGATACGCCCCCAGTGTTGGCATTGACTACTTTGTTGTCACTGCCTACATTGGCGTTATGACGAACCCCGAATGGACTTCCGCAGATCTGCCCCGTTTCGACGGCCGCACCGTCGTGGTCACCGGCGCCAATAGTGGGATCGGCCTGGTGACGGCCCGTGAACTGGCCCGCGTCGGCGCCCGGGTCGTGCTCGCGGTGCGCGATATCGCGCGCGGCGAGGAGGCGGCGAAGAGCATTTCCGGCCACACCGAGGTGCGCGAACTCGACCTCGCCGACCTGGCCTCCGTTCGCCGCTTCGCCGCCGACTGGTCCGGCGATATCGACGTGCTGGTGAACAATGCGGGCATCATGATGGTCCCCGCCGGACGCACGAAGGATGGTTTCGAGCGCCAATTCGGCACCAATCACCTCGGCCATTTCGCGCTGACGAATCTGCTGCTGCCCCATATCACCGACCGCGTGGTGACCGTCTCCTCGCAGGCGCACCGCCGCGGCAGCATCGACCTCGACGACCTCAACTGGGAAGCCCGCACCTACAATTCCGTCGCCGCCTACGGGCAATCCAAACTCGCCAATCTGCTGTTCACCCTGGAACTGCAGCGGCGCTTCACCGAATCCGGATCGCGGCTCGCGCTCAGCGCCCATCCCGGTTGGGCCGCAACCAATCTACAGAGCCATTCCGGCAACCGGATCCTGCACGAGGTCATGCGGGTGGGCAATAAACTGCTCGCCCAGGATGCGAGTTTCGGCGCGCTGCCCACACTGTTCGCCGCCAGCCAGGAGTTGCCGCCGGGAGGCTATGTCGGCCCGGACAGCTGGTTCGAATTCCGCGGTCACCCGAAGGTCGTCGGGCGCAGCACAGCCGCCGCGAACGCCGACCTCGCCGCCGCATTGTGGACCAAGTCCGAAGAACTGACCGATGTGCGGTTCCCGGTCAAGGCGTGAATCAGTCGAGCAGCGGGAACCTGCCCGAATTCAGTAGTCCCGCGATCGCGTCCATTTTCGCTTGCGGCGCGGCGTAATCGGGGTGCACCCGGATTACCGCCGCGGCGTCGTGCAGCCGGATCATCTGCTGCTCGGCCTCGCTGACGCTGCGGCCACCCGCACTCACCGCATGTCGGGCGAATATCGGTCGCTTCGGATCGACGCGTCCGAGCGCCAATGCCTTGTCGACTCGACGGGAGCAGCGGCAGAACGCCTCGGGATCGGCCACCCCGCAGGTCGAATTCAGGAATGTGCCGATGCGTTTCTTGGCTCGTTCCAAGCGCTTTCGGAATGCGGATGCGGTGATACCCAGAATCCAGGCGGCATCGGCGGAACCGAGTTCGAAAACGTCACCGAGCACGAAAGCGACCCGCTCGTCGCGGGCTAGGCACTGCAACATGGCCTGACTGCAATTCAACCGCACCTCGTGGGTCAGCAGTTCGGCCTCGGGTCCGCGATAGTCGTCGGCGACGAGCCCGTCGGCCAGTCCGTCGCGGTAAGCATCGAGGCTCAGCTGTGCCGCCTCCTGGGGCGTCTGCCGTTTCAGGTTCAGCAGATAGTTGACGCCGATGCGGTAGGCCCAGGTCAGCAGCTTGGCCTCACCCCGCCACGTCGCGAGATTGCCGACCACTCGCAGCAGGATTTCCTGCGTCGCATCCTCGGCCTCGGCGGGTCGCCACACCATGCGCAGCGCGAGCCGATACAGCGGATCCTGTAGTTGCCGCACCACATTCGAGATGGCGGCTCCATCACCGGCAATCGCCCGATCGACCAGCTCCCGCTCCCGAGCGCTGTCTTCGGCGCTGTCAGCCGTTGTGTCCGGGTGCGATAGCTCGGGTTCCACCGCACAATCCTTCGGCGGTATCCGGCGTTACGCAAGTCCGGTGTGCGCCGCGCGGGTGGCACGCACTCGCGCGGCGCACACCGCTCACGCACCCGCGGTCGCCGCCGTCAACGAGTGCGCGCGCAACCACGTCGCGACCGCGGTGCCGATGGCATCGGGCTGATCCTCCGGAGCGTGATGTCCCGCCCGGCCGACCGAGACGACCTCGGCACCGGCGAATGTCTCCGCGGCCCAAGCGATCACCTCCGGCGAGCCGAGGCCGACGCCATTGTCGAGCGCCATGAGCAGCTTCGGCACCCCCGGCGACTCGGCCGCCCACCGGTCGTAGTTCTGCACCAACGCAACCACATCGGCGGGCTCACCCTCCACCGGAAATTCGCGCGTCCAGGCCAGCATGGGCTTACGCGATTCCGGCGTCGGGAACGGGGCGCGATACACGTCGTGATCTTCCTGCGACAGATCGGTGATGCCCTTCGGCAGGTTGAACTCGATGAACGTATTCTCCACCAGCACCATTCGCTCCCCCTCCGCCGTCCGGAATTTGCGGAACAGTTCGGCGCCGAGCGGCGGAAGTTCGTCCCAGCGCATCGGCCGCAGGAACGTCTCGATCAGTGCGATGCCCCGAATGCGCTCGGGATGCCGTGCCGCCCAGTGCATACCGAGCGCACCACCCCAGTCGTGGCCGACGATGACGACCTGGTCCAGGCCCAATGCGTCGAACCAGGCATCGAGGTAGCGGGCGTGGTCCGCGAGGCGGTAGGCGCTTTCCGGCTTCCCGGACGCACCCATTCCGATCAGATCCGGTGCGAGCACCCGGGTTTGATCGGCGACGTGCGGGATCACCTTGCGCCACAGGTGCGATGAGGTCGGGTTGCCGTGCAGGAACACCACCGGTACTGAACCGGCACCGCGGTCGGTGTAGTTGATGAACGAGTCGAGAACGTCGACGGTAGCCATGATGTTGGTCCTTCCTGGATCCGGCTTTATGCCTGCACGCGGTTTCGACACACGTTTCGGCCCCGCTGCGACTGCCGCCGAATGTGACGCTCGTCACCTACAGGAAAGGCGGTCGCGCACGCGATCCCACCACAACCGCAGGTAAACCTAACTTCCGTATCTGAGCCGTACATGTTTCAACCGCACGGTTCGGCTTTCAGGAGATTCTCAGACTTAAGTAAAGCCATTGCAAAGGAATGTGGAATGATCTACTGTCGCTCTACGTAAGAACAATGGAGTTCGCACAGACCGTCACGAGGAGTTACCCGCAGTACGACACGGCACGACGAGACTTCCCTCATCAGCCTCGTGGCGCCGCGAGAACGGATCATCCGGCCTGGACAACCGGCCCGTTCATTCGGCCGCGCACGAGCTCATTCGTGACACGACCACCCCTGGATCAGCGCCGGCACGCCGACTCAGGGGTGGTTCTGTGTCTGCGTCGAGTCCCCTTGCCACAGCGTGCGTCCTTCGACTGGCTGTGCCGAACGTCATACGCGACAATCACATACGGGACGATCAGCCGCAGGTAGCTTGACGCCCGACAAATTCATCGGTGCGAGGCTAGGAAGTTCGATCTTTGTGAAGTGGTTGTCGTCCCGCACCGCGCGTCGCGTACTCGCTGTTTGCGCACCCGTCGTATTGGCTGTCGTTGTCGCCGTGGGCTATTCCTTTTTCGACGAGTGGACCGGCAAGACCGGCAAGGGATCCGGACCGGCGAATGTCACAACGGCGTCGGGCAAGGACATCAACGATCTGCTCGGCCAGCTCGTCGATGCGCCCGAAGAATCGATGGAAGGTTACAGCCGAGAGAAGTTCCCGCACTGGGATACCAATAAGCCCGAGCACGGCTTCGGCCCCGACTTCACGCAGTACAGCAAGTGCACCAGCCGTGACGTGATGATGCTCCGTGACGCGGCCGGCTCGGTGAAACTCGACCCGAAGACCTGTGAGCTCACCGTCGGCCGCGGTGGTGGCTGGCAGGACCAGTACGGCGTACTGGATTCCAAGACCGGAAAACTCAAGCCGTACAAGTTCATTACCGACCCGGCCGGTGTCGATGCCGAACACATCGTGCCGCTGGCCGAGGCCTGGCGCTCGGGCGCGAATAAGCGCGATGAAGATACTCGCCGCCGGATCGCCAACGACGCCGTCAATCTGATCGCCTCCGATCCCTCCGCCAACAGGTCCAAGGGTGACCAGGATGCCGCGAACTATCTGCCGCCGGGAAAATTCCGGTGTGGCTATCTCGAGCATTACGTCAAGATCAAAGTAAAATATGCGCTGAACGTTGATCCCGCCGAACACACCGCACTGCGCAACGCAGTCGCCGACTGCGTCAGTCGAGGAGAGTTCAAATAAGCGACATCATCGAGATTTCCGCCAAGGCGGCCGTCATGACCGAAGAGGAAGGGACGGTCTCCGGCGAGCTCGATGTCACCGTCGATGCGACGGGTAAAGGCCTGGTCCGCTACCGCAAAACCGAGACCTGGTACACCATCGGCAATCTCGAGGCGGAGCCGCCGCGCACCTGGACCACCGTCGCCGAGTTGGCGGCCGCCATCGAAGCCACCGCCGGAACCCGTGATGCGGCAGGCAATACCGTGCCCTTCGAGGCCTGATACGTAGGCCTACGGCATGGTGATGACGACCTTGCCGAAGGGATTGTCCTCGCGGAAGTAGCGGTACGCCTGCACCGCCTGGTCGAGCGGAAACGTCCGATCGATGACCGGGCGCATGCGATGTGCGCTGATGGTGCGGTTCATCGCCTCGAAATCGTCCCGGCTACCGACCGCGATCCGACGGATGGCCAGATACGATCCGATGAACGGATTCTCGAATGCCTCTCCCTTCGGCAGCTGCGCTGCGCCGATCATGGTGACCATCGCGTTGTAACCCGCGGAGCGCACCGATTTCGACAGGGTGGGCAGCCCGACGGCCTCCACCACATGTTCGACGCCGTGGCCGTCGGTGAGTTCGAGCACCTTCTCGTCCCAGTCCGGTGTCGCATTGCGGTCGATGGTCTCGTCCGCGCCGAGCTTGTGCAGCCGCTCGGCCTTCTCCGGGCGGGAGGTAATCGAAATAACCCGAGCACCAAGCATTTTCGCGTGCTGGACCGCGAACAAGGCGACGGTACCGCTACCGACGGTCAGGACCGTCTGATCTTGCGATACCGGTACCGGCTTGGTCAGCGCCGCCCACGCGACGACTCCCGCGCAGGTCAGCGTGGCGGCCTCGATATCGGTGAGATGTTCGGGCACATGCACCACTGAATCCTCTTCGAGCACCGCATAAGTGGCGAGCATGCCATCGTAGTTGGCGCCGTATTGTTCGGCGACGTGGGCCAGTCGCTGTGGTCCATTGATGAAGCGCACGAAGTACGACGCGGTCACCCGATCGCCGAGCGCGGCACGAGTCACATTGTCGCCCAAGGCGATAACCTCACCGACACCGTCGGACAGCGGGATGATGCCGGGGGTCGCGGGCAGCGGGTAGATCCCGTCCATCAACATCAGATCCCGCCGGTTCAGCGAGGCCGCACGGACCCTGATGACCACCTGATTCGGTCCCGGCTGCGGAAACTCCTGGTCCCGGACGGTCAGACCGGCTAAACCATGTAGTGGATCGAGATGGTAGGCAATGGCATTCATGATCTGCTTCCTGTGGTAGGCACGAACAGCGCCTCAAAGGGCGCGTCGCCGACACCGGTGGTGATGTGGCCGCGGCCGTCGGTGTCCTCGACATGGACGAGGTCACCGGGCCCGAATCTGCGCCGAACGCCGTCGCTCGTGGTCACTTCGATTACACCGCGCAGCATCACGACCCATTGCCGCGTCGGCGCGGGATGCGGTTCGCTGTCGAATTGCGAACTGCGCAAGTAAGTTACGGTCGCCGCCGCCGACATTCCGGCGACGGCCATTGCTGGTACGCCCGCGGCGACGGTTCGACCGGTCAGTGCGAGTTCCGCATCCACGAATCGGGAGCCGCCGTCCGCGGTGCCCACGATTCGGCTGAACCGTAAGGCCTCGGTCACCGCACGCCTTCGATGAATTGGTGGTCGGAGGTGATGCGGCCGTCGGAGTCGAGGCCGATTACCTCGTAACCGCCGCCCGCGACGGAACCGTCGGCGCGCGACACCATCGACCAGGGCAGGCCGATCAGACCGGCGGGCAGTCGGGTGGCCGCACCTACTTCGAAGATGTACTCGCCGGGAGCCACGAACATCTCGTAGGCGCGCGACACCCGGGCTTCCATCGCGTCGTGACCGCGCACTTCCAAGGCGGGTACCGCGAAGTTCAGGTTCGCCGCCGCCTCGCGGATCTCGACCGGCGGGTCGACCAGGGTCTGGACGCCGTCGGGTGCCCAAATCTCCTGGATCAGCTTGCGGCGCAGCTCCGGATCGGCTTCGTTCCACTGGGCCATGTAGCGCTCGGCGAAGGGGGTCAGGTCGTTGTCATTCCTCATGGCACCGAGTTTTGCGAGCGCGGCGCTGTTGCGCGATTCCCTCCAGGGAATGACACCCGATGCGGTTCGGTCATTCCCTCCGGGGAATGGCGCGGACACCGCGGGTCGGATATCACTGAATTCATGACGACAGTGGTGGAGCCGAATCCGTTCGCTCAGCAGTTGCGGCACTGGCGCACGCAGCGCCATGTGAGCCAGCTCGACCTGGCCATTCGCGCGGACACCAGCCAGCGCTATCTGAGCTTCCTGGAGCAGGGTCGCTCGCGTCCGGGCCGCACCATGGTGGTACGGCTGGCCGAATCGCTGGAGTTGTCGCTGCGCGAGCGCAATGCCCTGCTGCTCGCCGCCGGTTTTGCCCCGATCTTCCCCGAATCCGATTTGCACACACCGGAATTGGGCCCCGTACGAGTCGCATTGGAGCGCATTCTTGACGGGCACCTGCCCTATCCCGCCGTCGTCACCCGCCCTTACGGCAAGCTGGTCGCCGCCAATGCCGCCTTCGATCTCCTCACCGAGGGCGCGGCCACCGAACTGATCACTCCGCCGGTCAACGTTCTTCGCCTCGCCCTACATCCCGACGGCCTGGCACGACGCGTGCTGAATCTCCCGGAATGGGGCCGCCACGTCACCGAGAGCCTGCGCGGCAAGGCCCTGCGCAGCCCCGACTCCGGCCTCGACGACTTCATAGCCGAACTCGAAAGCTATCTACCCGCCGCCACACCCGGCCCCGACCACCTCGGCTTCGCCGTCCCCCTCCGCCTGACCAGCCCCGACGGTGAACTCCGCCTGATCACCACCATCACCAGCTTCGCTACCGCCGTAGACATAACCCTCTCCGAACTCCACCTGGAAGCCTTCCTGCCCGCCGACGACCAAACCGCCGAATTCCTGCGCCGTCGCTCCGAACAGCGTCAAGCGCAAGCCGACTAGCGCTCAGCCCGTTCGCCGATGCGAACTCAGCACTGGTCGGCGACGCCGGAGCAGCAGACCTCGGATCGACGCCAGTGCCCGCGTGGGCGTCGAGATCGGCGAGTGACAGCCGAGCAGCAGACCTAGGCCCGATCGACCGGCGCGCGCGTCGGCGTCGGAATCGGCAAGTGACTGCCCAGCAGCAGACCTCCGCCCGCGCAACCAGTGCCCGCGTCGGCACCTGACGACAGACAGGACTCGATAAGCGAGCATGTCACGGTGCGCTCGGCGGCCGCGCGAAGACCTACGCCGTCAACTCGGGGCGATTCACCAGGCGTCGTCCGGCTGTTCGCGAACGGCCGTAGGTGCCACGGTGTTGTCAGCGGCAGGGACCGAAGTGCCCACGTCAGCAGTGGTTTACCAGGTGCGCGCGGCGGCTCGCAGGTGGTCGTGGACGAGGTCGATGTGAGAGCGGGAGGTGGTGCCGGGGCGGCGGACGAGGAAGCCGGTATTGATGGGTGGGTCGGCGGGTTCGAGTAGGGGGACCAGGGTGCCTGCGGCGAGTTCGGTGGCGCACAGGTAGCGCGGAAGGACGGTGATGCCTGCGCCTGCGGCGACGGTCGCGGTGATGGCGCGTAGGTCGGCGACGACTACTGCGGCTTCCGCGGCGAGGCGGATACCGAAGACGTGTCGCCAGTACCGGCGGAGTATCGGGAGGTCGGCCGAGTAGCTGACCAAGGGGAGACCGGTGAGCGCGGCGGGTCCGTCGGTGCGCAGCCGTGTGGTGTCGATGCGGGCGGCCAGCTGCGGTGCGGCGACCAGAACGAATTCCTCGTCGGCGAGCGGTTCCGCTACCAACGCGCGGCCGCGCGGGCGCACCGTGGACACGATGAGGTCGTAGTGTCCGGCACGCAGCCCGGCCAGCAGTTCCTCGGAAAGTCCCGCAGTAACCGTCAGCCGCACGCCGCGCTCGATCAACGGCGCAAGGGCCGGAAGCGCCTGCACCGCAAGCAATTCGGCGGGTCCGGCCAGCCGCACGGGCGGCTGTGGCGCCGGTTCGGCCGGAACCGCCCGACCCGTCACCCCGTCGAGTGCGTCCAACGGCCCGGCCACCCGCGCCGCCAACTCCACAGCGGCGGCGGTCGACGCCACCCCGCGCGGCAACCGCTCGAACAGCCGATACCCCAACCGCCTCTCCAACGCCTGCAACTGCGTCGTCACAGTGGGCTGCGACAACCCCACCAACCGCGCCCCCGCCGTGATAGATCCGGCGCGATGCACCGCCAGGAACGTCCGCAGCTGATTCAGATCGAGACTGCCATCGGAATCCCTATCGCCCACCCGCCAAGTGTATTTCTCCCCCGATATTCAATCAGCCGATCGCCGCGTCGACCGGCCCCACACCTGATCGCTCTGGTCCCTCCCACGACCGGGCCCATTCGATTCGATGAACGCGACATGCCCCAGCGCGCTATCCGTCGATTGCCTCGAACATCTTCTGTCGGACGAATCCAGCTGGGCGCCGCGGGATCGTCATCGCCGATGCGATTGCACAGCTGCGGAAACCTCCGGCCTGCGACCAGACCTCGGTTGCTCGGCAAGGCGCATCGAGGCCCCTGACCCGCAATGCCCATCGCTTCAACGCGGCTGCACAGCGGCAAGAATCTCTGGCCCACGGGCGGACAACCGCTGTTCGGCGAGACGCGCACCGAGTACAGCTCCGATGATCCCGATGGCGATCCCGACCGGCAGGGCCAGCCACAGTACGGCGGTGAGGTGCAGGACCAGGCCGGTGATGAGCACGATCAGGACCGGGATCACCGCGACCAGTTGCCCCAGGCTGGTGGCGACTTGCACCAAAGCCTTTGCGCAGCCTGGATTTCCGGAGGTGGCGAAGGGGTTTCCGGTGCGCGGGGGTAGTGGGTAGGGCGCGGTTACCGACAGGAATACGGCCGAACCCACGCCGACGCCGAGCACAGCGAACAGCAGCGACAGCGTCCACGGGTACATCGACCAGCGGCCGAGCGCACCCGGCAGCACAACCGCGAGCAGCACCGACGGCGGGCCGATCACCAGCAGCAGGGCCAGCAGTCGACCGCGCACATCGGCGCGCGCCGCGCCGGGCGTCACCAATGTCTGCCAGAGTGCGGTGCCGTCGTAGCCGTAGAGGTTATTGGCGGCCAGGCCCGCGAACCACGCGGCAGTCACACCCGCGAACACCACGCCACCCGAGCCGCCACCCTGGATCGCCGGGAACACCGGCATCAGGGCTCCCACCAGCAGCACGGGCAAAAGCGCCGCCCTGCGTCGGCTATCTCGCGACCAAGTCCGCAACTCCTTGACCACCACCGCGCCCACCGGCCCGGACGTCCGCACCCGGCTCAGCAGCATCCCACGCCCACCCGCGCCGGAAACCGAATCCAGCGGCGCGATCAACCGCCTCCGCAACAGCGTCGACCATGCCTGCCACAGCACCGCTGTCAACGCCGACAACCCGAGCAACGCGCCCACTGCCGACAACCAGTCACCCCGCGCCGCCGCACCCACCGCAACCGGCGCCCACCCGGAAGGCAACGCGCGCAACAGATCCGCCAACCACGGTGCCGATTCCCGCACCGCATCCACATGATTCAGCAGGAAACTCATCGGGTAATAGGCCAAACCGGCGAGACCGGCAAGCAGCACCCCGAGGTCGCGTCCGCGCCGAGAACGCATCGCGGCGCCGATCCACGCCAGCACCACCCGCGAGAGCACCACCACCAATATCAACTGCAGCACCACACCGACCAGCGCCACTGCGACCGAACCCCAACTCAGTTGCGCCGCAAGCACAATCAGCCCGGAGAAGGCCAACAGATTGATCACCGGCGCAGGCCCCACAAAGGCCGCCGCCAATAGCCCAGTGGCCAATTGCCGATGACTCAGCGGCAACAACCGCAGATGTTCGGGCTGCACGGTCTCGTCGCTGCTGCCCATCAATACCGGACCGCACAGCCAGCCGAGTGTCCATATCCCGTACCACGCCGCCGCCACCGTGATACCACCGGCCACATCACCGTCGCGCTCCCCGAATCCGATGAGACCCGCTGTGCCGAGCGCGAATACGACACCGATGAGCACACCGCTGACGAACGTCACACCTTGCCAGCCATTGCCCAGCGCACGCTTGGTCAACAGCAACCGCATCCGAATCAGGACGCCAACCACGACAGCCCGTCCTCCCCGCCGACCCGTCCACCGACCAAGTGCACGAACGCCGCCTCCAAAGTGTTTCCCGCACGGACCTCGTCGAGGGTGCCCGCGGCCACTACCCGGCCGCCGGTGATCACCGCGACTCGATCGCACAGGTTCTCCACCAGCGCCATCACATGACTCGACAGCACCACCGCGCCGCCCGCCGCGACAAACCGCTGCAGAATGGTGCGAATCGTGCTCGCCGACACCGGATCCACCGCCTCGAACGGTTCGTCGAGCACCAGCAGCTTCGGTGCATGCAGCAGTGCTGTCGCCAACCCGATCTTCTTGCGCATGCCCGCGGAGTAATCGACGACGAGAGTCCGTTCGGCACCGGTCAATTCGAAAACGCCGAGCAATTCCTCGGTACGCTCGGCCACGGTTTTCGCGGGCAGTCCGCGCAGTAAACCGGTGTAGGTCAACAGTTCTCGGCCCGTCAGGCGCTCCGGTAGCGCAAGTCCGTCCGGCAGTACGCCCGCCAAGGTCTTGGCGGCGATCGGATCGGCCCATACGTCGACGCCGAGGATCCGCGCCTGTCCGGCGTCCGGCCGTAACAGTCCGCAGGCCATCGACAAGGTGGTCGTCTTGCCCGCACCATTCGGACCCACCAGCCCGAAGAACGAGCCCGGTGGCACCGTGAGCCCGACATCGTCGACCACCCACGGACCACCGAATCGCTTATAAAGCCCGGTCAGCTGCAACGCAGGATGCACTGTCCATCCCCCTCTGGTCTTCGGTTCCCATCTCCTACGTTACGGACGAACCGGCTCCCGGGTTCGAAAGAATGCTGCCTGCCCCCGGAAGAGGCAGGCAGCACCAGCACTACGCCTTCGCAGTCGCCAACTCCTGCTGCACCGGCGCATCCCAATCGATCCGATACCGCTGCTCGACACCCATGGTCTTCTCCGGGTTCATCCCCTTGATCAGCAGCGGCATCAACATGGACATCATCCGGCGCGCCACCGGTCCCGGCGTCTTGCTGTGGTTGATCTTGCGCGCCCGCGCCGCTACGGCCTCGACCCGAGACCGCCGCAGCCCTTCATAGGCGGCGAAGGCCGAGCTGTGATCCGGCAGGTCCCGCAGACAGCGAGCCAACTGCACCGCGCTCTCGATGGCCAGCGACGCTCCCTGCCCCGAACTGTTGGACGGCGCATGTACCGAATCCCCGACCAGCACCATGCGCCCCCGATACCAGGTCGGCACCGGCGGCATAATATGCAGTGCCCCAGTCGTTTCCAGGTTTTCGGCGGTAGTCCTGCGAGCGAAGTCACCGCCCGGGGTGTCCTCAGCGTAGGTCTCCCGCAGGATGGCCAACCAGTGCTCGGCCGGAATCGCGCGCGCCTCGGTCAGCGACAGATACTCCTTGTGCGGCAGATTGGCACCCCACATGACCTTGTTGTCGTCGACGGTTCCGTAGAGGTAGTACGCCTTCTTCCCGAATGCGAAAACCATTGTCTCCGAGGCAATTCCGTAATCATTGTCGAGCATCGCGCCGAATCCGATCATCCCGGTGTACTCCGGTCCCGGATTATTCGGGTCGATGAGACCGCGCACCGTCGAGCGAATGCCGTCCGCGCCGATCAACACATCGGCGGTTGCGCTACTGCCATCGGCGAAATACGCGGTGATGCCGTCCGCGTCCTCCTCGACGCGCACGAGCCGCTTGTTGTACTCGAAGAGAACGCCCGCGGCGACCGCATGATCATGCAGCGTCCGGTGCAATTCGTTGCGGTCGACCATCTTCAACGACGGAACGTCTTGCATTTCCGGCATCTGCAACACCTTGCCGCCGACCGACAGCTGGGTATGCGATATCGGACTCGCGATCTCGCGAACGCGGTCGCCCGCACCGACAATATCCAGGGCGGCAACACCATTCGGTGCCAGTGCCAGCCCGCTGCCGATCCCGTAGGTAGGACCCGGATAGGCCTCGTAGACGCGAGCGGCAATGCCCGCCTTGTGCAATGCGGTCGCGGTGACAGGTCCGGCGATGCCGCCGCCGATAACGATGGCCGTTTCTGTTGTGGACATGGGTGTACTCCAGTTATGTGCGATACGGGTTTCTTGGAAGCCCGAACCGACCGTCCCATCGCACACCCAGTTATCCTGTGGTTGCCAGCCTTGTAGCCGGGTGCGCGCATGCGGACACGGTTCGAGACGGTTACATCGGGCTCGGCGGCGGTGTTGCCGCACCCCGCCGGGCCTGGTCTCTAGTCCGTCATCCCCCTTTCCACCAGCTCCGTGACCTCGGCGGGCGACATGCCGACCGCATGCATATGCCGCCAGAGATCGACGCCGGGGAAAGTGCCCGCGGCGATCTCGTCACGCAAGGACGCGGCCCACCCCGCCTCGGCCTCCAGCATCGCCACGCCGTATTCGGCTTCGACGACGAACAGCCGGGGCAGATTGGCGGCCGCGAGTTGATCGAGCTCTCGGCGCGCCGCCCCGATGGTGCGACCCAGCGCCTCGATGCGCCGACCGAGCAACTCGACGACTTCATCCGGCGGCAGCGCCGCCACGACGGAGAGTCCGGCCGTGAACCGGTGGTGTTCCGGCTCCGGCTCGGCAATCAATTCCCTTGTCCAGTCGGCCATTTCGGCGCGACCGGCATCGGTGATCGCATAGATCGTGCGTTCCGGCCGAGCGCCGTCGCGCTCATTGCCGACGACCTCGAGGAAGCCCGCCTTCTCCATGTTCTGCACGACGGTGTACAGCGAGCCCCATTTGATGTCCATATCGCGGTCCTTGCCGCGCTCACGCATCTGCGAGGCGATCTCGTAGCGGTGCATCGGCCGTTCGATGACGGTCGCGAGCACCGCCAGCGCCAGCAGATTGTTCACCTTGCGCTTCGTCGCCATGGACACCTCCTTACTCGTATACGAATATACGTCTACGAGTATTCGGGCACAAGTACTAGGCGTGCGCGAGTTCCTGTTCTCTGGTCTCCCGAACCCGACGATGAAGCTGAGGATCGAGCACACCGTGAACCCTGGGCCGCGGACCAGACCCATCAGTAGCCGAGTTCGAGTATTGCCGCTGCGCACAACGCGATGCGGGTGCACCGCGAGTGCCGGGTTGGCGAATGTGCGGCCGAGACGGCGGCGTTCGAGACGTTGAAGGACGCACGTAAGTCGGTACCTGATTCGAGACGCTTCCGATGACTGCGGAGTCTGCCGAGGAATTCAGTCGGCAACATATTGTCATTGTTCAAGTGCTGGCTGACAAGATATTTCCTGGCGCACTGTTCGGGTGATATGGATCGTCCGGGTATCAACTGTGGATTCCGTTCAGGCGCGTCGGGTTCCCAAAGGCGAGAAGACTGGAGAATGATCGAGCCGATCACGAGGAATGTGGTGACCTTTACCACCGGAGTCGCTGTGCGGCGAGGGGTAGCAGAAGGGTTCCAATGTCCATAAATATCGGCGGAGCTTTGATCGGTCGGGTGGGAGAGGTGGTCGAGCGAGCGGGACGTACCGTGAAGCACGGCTATGAAAGGTATGCCACCGATCTATCCAAAGCGGCTAGGGAATTGGCGGTAGCCGATCGCACCAGCTTCGGCGCGATCAACGTGGCCCGTGCGCGATCGGTCCGCCCGGCCGGTATAGCGCATTCCGTTCAGCCGCATGATATCGAACGAGCCACCATAAAAGATGTGCATGGTGTCGTCAACGCGTTGCTCCAAGGCGTACGAGCGGCCTACCGGGATCTCCCCGGCGCCGCGGGCGGCGGAGTGCGGCGTCTCATCAACGATATGATGACCCGGAAACCCGCGGAGTACCGGAAAATACTGTCCGATTCCGAACGAACGATTTTCGTCCATCGGACACCCGGAGGACAGGTTACCGGCTTCGTCGAGTCATCATTCCGCGAAGACGGCAACGGCCAACTGTACTCCTGGCATGTATTGCCGGAATGGCACAGCGCGGGCGTCGGGCGCGCTCTCATGCGCAGGGCACTCGAACATTTGGGGGATGTCGACGTGCACTCCAACACGACTATTGGCACGAAGGCATACGACGCCCATTTGAAGCTCGGTTTCAAGCCCGTGGGAGCGCCGACCGAAACTCCGCCGCCGATGCACAAAGCCGGGTTGGTGGCCATACAGCAGAACCTTGTCATGGACCGAGCCGCGCGAGCGGCACTGCTGCGCCGCTGGGCCGAGCAGGACGTCGTCGCACAAGGCGAGTGATGTCAGCACCGGCGGCTCGAGCAGAGCACCACGATTGATGTCGAATCCGCAACGACCACATGACACGTCCGGCGGCGGTGCATCGATCCACGGGAGGGGATCTGGCTGTGGCGATGGAAGTCCCGCATGAGGTGGTGTTCTTCCTCAATATCTGTGGCGTGCCGTACCCGGATGTGGACGAAGACGACGTGCGCGAATTGGCACGGCAGGTGCGGGGTTCCGGCGCAGCTGAAGGTGCAGGACCCGGTCGCGGCCGAAACTTTGTCGATTCCGGAACAGCCGCACGGCGACCATGCCTACCTGGCGGGCGATCTGCCCGAGGCCCTCACGCGCTACACCCGGGAGCTCTCCGCCGATCCGCTGCGCCCACAGCCGTGGGCCGGTCTGGCGCTGGCGCTGCCAAAGTTGTACCCGGACAACGACTTCGGCATTCTCGAGCACCGGGCAGAAGTGGCCGCGGCGCTGTACCAGGCGGTGCGGGCCGCCGCCGAGAATGTCGAGATCGTCGACCTGCTGCGCTGGTTATCGGACGGCACTCGCATCGATGGCTAGTTCGGGGTTGCATACCAACCGGAATTTCCTGCTGCTGTGGTCCGGCAACGCAGCGTCACTGGTCGGATTCCACGGCGTCCGAATCGCCTATCCGATGGTGGTGCTCGCGGTGACCGGTTCGCCTGCTGCGGCCGGTTGGGTGGGCTTCGCACTGACCGTGCCGAGCCTGGTCTTTCAACTTCCGGCTGGCGTGGCCGCGGATTATTCGAATCGGCTGGCAATCCTGGTGCGGTGCCAAGTCATCGGGCTGGTCGCCGCGGGCACGGCCGCTGTATCGGTCGCAGCCGATCTGCCCGGACTGGGTGTGTTGCTGTGCGCGACCGCGTTCGTCGAGGGCAGTGTGTACGTCTTCGTCGGGCTCAGTGAGTTGGGAGCGGTCCGCGATGTGGTGTCACTCGCACAGCGGCCCGCGGCATTTTCGTTCCTCGAGGCAGAGCAACCCATCGCTATCCTCGCGGGTCGGGCGGCGGGTGCGTCGATGTACGGTGTAGCGCGCTGGCTGCCGTTCGTCGCCGATGCCGTGTCGTATGTGTGCTGCCTCGTCACATTGCTGCTGATCCGTTCGGACTCCGCGCAACCCGCCGAAGATGGGCATCGTCCGTCCCGCCGCGGCATCGTGGCTGGCGCGCGTGTCGTGTGGGCCGAACCGTTCCTGCGAACGTCGACGGCGATGATCGCGTTGTCGAACATCATCATTCAGGTTGTCTTACTGCTGATCCTGCTGGACCTGCACAACGGCGACTACCCGTCTTGGACGGTCGGCGTCGTGCTGGGCGCCGCCGGTGTCGGTGGCATCGCCGGTGCGGCCGTCGCCTCCTGGCTCAGCACGCGGTTTCCGTCCCGGCGGGTCTACAAGGGAGCCCTGTGGGCGTGGACGGTACTGCTCGCACCGATCGCGTTGAGCACCAACCCGTTTGTATTGGCGGCCTGCTGGTGCGGAGTCGGTGGCATTGGTGTCGTCAGCAACGTCGCCCTGACCATGGTCCGCGTCGATGTCATCCCCGAAGGAACGCTCGGTCGCGCGATAGCGACAATGGCGCTGCTCTGCGATGGTGCCGTAGCGCTCGGCGCGCTGGGCGCTGGTTACCTGCTGTCCGCCTTGGGAACCGGCTCCACGCGCTGGGTGGTGCTTGCCGCGATGCTCGCCCTCGCCGCATACGCCAGCATCGGCGCGAACCGCGCCCGTGTCGCCCGTCCGGTCGCGCCGACAGCACCGGATTCGAACCCGAGCGGCGCCGGAAGATGATCGTCGCGATCGCGCACGACGACCACCCGCGATCGGAATCGTCGCTCGCCCGGCCACCGAACCGGCGCACTCGGTCTACCCAATTGGGCTTTTTCGGCGACAGCTGCTGCACCGGTCATCGCGCAGTATGGGCGCTTGTCGCCGTTCGGGCAGTCCAGCGACACAGCAGCGAATCACCGGCCGTCCCCGGCGCGAAGCTCACCTGACGCGCACGGCGTAGTCCGCAAGTGATTCCAGAGCGCGGAATGCTATCTCGATGAACCCGCGCAGCACCTCGGCGATCTGCTCGTTGGATTAACCGGCGAGGGTGCGCCGCATCGTTTCACCGAAGAGCACCCGATGCCCACCGGCCAACAAGAGCACGCTGAAGCTGCGCATGTCCGCGTGCGGGCGGGCGCTCGAAGATATGATCGCCTAGCAGATCGCACGCCGCGTCTGGGACACCGGATCCGGCCCGCGCGTCACTCTTCCCCAGGAACTTACTCCAGAGTAAGGTCGGCTCATGGCGTGGAAACCGACAGAAATACCCGACCAGAGCGGGCGCACCTTCATCGTCACCGGAGCCAATGGCGGCCTCGGCGTCGAAACCACCAAGGTGCTGGCGAGCAAGGGCGGCACGGTGATCATGGCCTGCCGCAATGTCGAGAAGGCGCAGCCGATCGCCGATCGGATCGATGGCGATGTCCGGGTCCAGCAGCTGGATCTGGCGGATCTGGCCTCGGTGCGCGAATTCGCCGACAAGACCGACGAATTCGATGTGCTCATCAATAACGCCGGTCTGATGAACATCCCGTTCTCCCGCACCAAGGACGGATTCGAAACCCAATTCGGCGTCAACCACCTCGGCCATTTCGCGCTGACCGGACTGCTGCTCGATCGCCTCCGCGACCGAGTAGTGAGCCTGGCGAGCATCGCGCACAAGCAGACCCCGAAGCTGTGGATCGACGATCTCAACTACGAGAACCGCCGCTACCAGCGCAACCTGGCCTATGCCCAGTCCAAACTGGCCAACCTGATGTTCGCCCGCGAACTGCAGCGGCGACTGACCGAGGCGGGCTCCGACAAACGCTCTTACGCGGTGCATCCGGGCGTCTCGGCGACCGATCTGTTCGCAAGAACCGAAACCCCACTCGACCGGATCAGCAAACCTTTCATCCGCCTCGTCGGCCATGCCCCGGCCAAGGCCGCGCACTCCACCCTCTTCGCGGCCACCATGCCAGATGCCGATCCCGCCACCTACTGGGGTCCGACCCGGTTGTTCCAGAGCCAGGGCCCGGTCGAACCCTCACCATCGAGCAAGTTGTCGAAGAATCCGGAACTCCTGCGCCGCCTATGGGAGGAATCCGAGCGCATGACCGGGATCACCTACAAATTCTGAGGCCCGACCTGCTCCTACGTACCGTGTAGTAGACGGGTACCGTGGTATGCGTGTCCGCTCCACCGCGCCGCTCGGCACACAATCGCCCGGCCCTCATCGTGCTGGTGATCGTGGCCGCCCTCGCCTGCTTGGCATTGGGGTGGTGGCAGTGGCAGCGGTTCGAATCCGCGAGCGGCACCGGCCAGAATCTCGGCTACGCATTGCAGTGGCCGCTGTTCGCCGGATTCGCGGTCTTCGCCTACTTCCGGTTCGTGCGGCTGGAATCCGAAGCGGATAAGCAGCCGGAAGCCGAACCGGCTCCCGCGAAGGTGCGTCGACCCGCGAAAGCCGATGCGCCGCGCGAGATTCCGGCCGGACTGTTACCCGAGCGGCCCAAGGCCGCCCGCGACGATGATCCGGTGCTCGCCGAATACAACAAATATCTGGCCGAGCTGCATGCACAAGACATCGACCAACACGTCCGGGACGCGGGCCTCACCCACGACACACAGAGGAGCGCCGGTTGACCACCAGCGAGAACTCGACCGAATCCGCCGCGACGCTCACACCCGAGCCGACGGCCACCAACGTCGCGAAGATCAAGTCGGCACTGCTGCGCTACCGGGTACTCGCCTGGACGACGGGTCTGTGGCTGCTGCTGCTCACCGGCGAAATGATCGCCAAGTACGGCTTCGACGTGCACACCCCGAACTGGATCGCGGTAGTGCACGGCTGGGTCTACTTCGTCTACCTGCTGGTCACCGCCGACCTCGCGGTCAAGGTGCGCTGGCCTATCCCGCGCACCGTCGGCACCCTCATCGCAGGCACCATCCCACTGCTGTCCTTTTTCGTCGAACACGTCAACGCGAACAAGGTCAAGCAGGACTTCAACCTCTGACCCACCCCATCTCAGGCACGCCCATCGCCGGATCCGCACAGCTTGCGGCCCCGTCGAGCCATACGGCTGATTCAGGACTCGGCGAGGGCCGCCAGGGCGGGGAGAAGCTGGGTGAGCGCGCGACCGCGATGGGATACGGCGTCCTTCTCGGCGGGCGTCAGCTGAGCAGCGGTGATATCCCCGCCTGCGGGAATGAACAGCGGATCGTAGCCGAAACCGCCATCGCCCACCGGCTTCCGGCCGATCGCACCGGGCCATTCGCCGCGCACCACGATCTCGGTGCCGCCGGGCACTACCAGCGCGCAGGTCGAGACGAATTGTGCGCCGCGCCGCTCGTCCGGCACGTCACCGAGTTGGGCGAGCAGCAGGGCGTTATTGGCCGCATCGTCGCCGTGCACCCCGGACCAGCGTGCGGACAGCACGCCGGGCATCCCGTTCAACGCGTCCACCGTGATCCCGGAATCGTCTGCGACACAGGGCAAACCGGTGGCGGCCGCACCATCGCGCGCCTTCGCCAGCGCGTTCTCCTCGAAGGTCGCGCCGGTCTCGGGCGCCTCGTCGTAGCCGGGCACATCGCCGAGTCCGACGATCTCGATGCCCGCGATACCCGCGTCGGCGAGGATCCGACGCAGCTCGTTCAACTTCTTGGCATTGCGACTGGCGACCAGGACCCGGCGCGACATCACTTCTTCTTCGACTCGGCAGGCTGCGGCAGCACGCCCGGATACGGCAGTGCCAGCGCCTCTTTCTGGATGGCGAACAGCCGCTCACAGCCGACGAGCGCGGAGTCGAGCAGCTTGTCCAGGGTGGAGCGCGGGAAGGTGGCGCCCTCACCAGTGCCCTGGATCTCCACCAGCGTGCCGGTGTCGGTGGCGACCACATTCATATCGACCTCGGCGCGCGAATCCTCTTCATACGGCAGGTCCAACCGCACCCGGCCGTCGACGACGCCGACGCTCACCGCGGCGATCGCACACGAGATCGGCTGCGGGTCCGCCAATCCGCCCGCCGCACCCAGATATGTCACCGCATCCGAGAGCGCGACATACGCGCCGGTGATCGCCGCGGTCCGCGTGCCACCGTCGGCCTGCAGCACATCGCAGTCGATGGCGATGGTGTTCTCGCCGATGGCGGCCAGGTCGATGCATGCCCGCAGCGACCGGCCGACCAACCGGCTGATCTCCTGTGTGCGACCGCCGACCTTGCCCTTCACCGATTCGCGCCCACTGCGGGTATGCGTGGCCGCGGGCAGCATCGCGTATTCGGCGGTGAGCCAGCCGAGTCCGGAATCGCGACGCCACGGGGGCACGCCCTCGGTGACGCTCGCGGTGCACATCACCCGGGTCTGCCCGAACTCCACCAGCACCGAACCGGCTGGATGCGTGGTGAAGCCACGGGTGATCCGTACCTCGCGGAGCTCATCGTCCGCCCTGCCATCGGCTCGTCTCGACACGCGCCAAGCCTAGTCACATGGCCTGCCGCCCGCGGCAGCCGGTCAGATGTCGAAGCTTTCGCCCGGTGTTACGGCGTGCACCGGTCCGGAGAACTGCGCTTTCGCCTCGGCGATCACGTCCTCGCGGGACGTCCACGGCGGAATGTGGGTGAGCAGCAACTCTTTCACGCCAGCACGCGCGGCAATGATGCCCGCCTCGGTGCCGGACAGATGAATGCCCGGCGGCCGGTTGGCCGGATCGTGCGTCCAGGAAGCCTCCGACATGAGAATGTCGGCGCCCTCCGCGAGTTCGAATACCGCATCGCACATCGCGGTGTCGCCGGTGTAGACGAAGGTCCGCCCCGCCGCGGTCACGATGCGCAGCCCGTACGACTCCGGCGGGTGAAACATCCGCCGCGCGAGCACCGTATGGCCAGGCCCGAATTCGACCGATTCGCCCTCGACCCAGGTCTGGTGATCGATGACATCGGACCAGTCGTCGCATTCCCCGCCGATTTCGGCGGAGGCATTGCCGATGCGCACCGCGCTATCGGAGGGACCGCGCACGATCGCCCGCCCCACCGGGGGTGTCGGATGGTAGCGCCGCCAGACCAGCAGTCCGGGTAGATCCAGGCAGTGATCGGCATGCAGATGCGTGAGGAAGATATCCGCCTCACCTGGATCGGCGTGGCGCTGCAATGCGCCGAGCACGCCGGGCCCGAAATCGATGACCACCGGCGACATATCCGGCCCGGTCAGCAGGTACCCCGACGCTGGGGAGTCCGGGCCGGACACACTGCCCGAGCACCCGAGGACGGTAAGGCGCATTCCCCCATGCTCCCACGACGAATTCTCACTCAAGAACCGATCCCCCACATTCCGCTGCGCGCCGCGCGATTACCGCGGCTACGCATTGACTCCGGCTCGATCCCCGCGACGGTGTCGACGTTCATCACCAGAGAGTACCCAGCCCGCCAGCACTCCACCCATTGCTCCGAAAAGATGCCCCTGCCAAGAGATTCCGGGCTGTCCGGGCAGCACACCCCACAGCACGGACCCATAAATCGCCAGTACAACCAGGCCGATGCCGATTTGCAGGAGATTGCGGGCGAACCAGCCGCGCGAGATCAGGAAGGTCAGCCAGCCGAAGATCAGCGAGGATGCGCCGAGGTGCACCGATCCGGTAGCGCCGGTGAGCCAGACGCCGACTCCGGCCACGATCCAGATAATCGCGGTGGCGGCGAGTCCACGCCCGATGCCCGCGAGCAGGGTGATGAAGCCGAGGACGATAACCGGAAGCGTATTGGCGAACAGGTGATCCCAGCCGTGGTGCAGGACCGGGGCCCAGAGAATGCCCCACAGGCCGTCCGCCTCGCGCGGCTCGATGCCGTTGTAATCGAGCTGGTTGTGGTCGAGGTTGTCGACGCCTTCCACGCCGTAGAGCAGGGCGACGAATGCGGTGATGATCACGCCCGCGCGCAGCCAGAGCTGTTTGATCGGCGCGAAGCTGCTCGGTTTCGCTGGTGTCGAACCGATCGGCTGCCCGAGCTGGGCGCGTAGTGCGGCGATCCGCTCCGGATCGAACGACGAACCGCCGGTCATCGCAACCTCCTCGTCGAGCGAGGCCCGGACGCCGACGATATGCGAAAGGGGCTCGCTCCTTCGAGAGTACCGGGGCAAATCGCGACCATACCTGCCAGTGATACGGGCGTGAGCTTGCACTTTCCGCGCGAAAGGTGCCCGCTCGTCGAAACTCAGGCCCAGAGCTGGCCGTCGAGGCGTTCCTCGGCCTCTTCGAGAGTTCCGTCGTATGCCCCGGTGGACAGGTACTTCCATCCGCCATCGGCAACCACGAAGGCGATATCCGCCCGCGTGCCCGCCCGCACGCATTTGCGCGCGACACCGAGTGCCGCGTGCAGAATCGCGCCGGTCGAAATGCCCGCGAAAATGCCTTCTTCCAATACCAGCTCGCGCGTGCGCTTTACCGCGTCGAAGGGACCGACCGAAAAACGAGTGGTCAGCACCGACTCGTCATAGAGCTCGGGAATGAAGCCCTCATCGATATTGCGCAGTCCGTACACGAGTTCGCCGTAGCGCGGTTCGGCCGCGACGATTTCGATGCCGGGCACCTTCTCACGCAGGAAACGGCCGGTCCCCATGAGCGTGCCGGTGGTGCCGAGACCCGCGACGAAATGCGTGATCTCGGGCAGGTCGGCGAGGATTTCCGGGCCGGTGGTCTCGTAGTGCGCCAAGGCATTGGCCGGATTGCCGTACTGGTACAGCATCACCCAGTCCGGATTCTCCTCGGCGATCTTCTTGGCCAGCGCGACCGCCTGATTCGAACCGCCCGCGGCCGGGGAATCGATGATTTCCGCACCGAACATGGTCAGCAGCTGACGCCGCTCGACCGAGGTGTTCTCCGGCATCACGCAGACCAGCCGGTAGCCCTTGAGCTTGGCCGCCATGGCCAGGGAGATGCCGGTATTTCCGCTGGTCGGCTCCAGGATCGTGCAGCCGGGCGAGAGCAGGCCGTCGGCCTCGGCCTGTTCGATCATCCGCAGGGCGGGACGGTCCTTGATGGAACCGGTCGGATTGCGGTCCTCGAGCTTGGCCCACAGCCGCACCGGATTTTCGCCGTCCCACTGCGGAGACAGGTTGCGCAGCCCGACCAGCGGGGTATTGCCGAGGGTCGCGATCAGCGATTCGTAGCGCGCCACGGGGTCGATCAGCCTCCAGCGACGGCGGGCAGGATGGTGACGCTCGCGCCCTCGGGCACCTCCGCGTCGAGACCGCCCGCGAAGCGCACATCCTCGTCGTCGACGTAGATGTTGACGTAGCGGTTCAGCTTGCCGTCCTTGAGCAGCCGCTCCGCGAGCCCCGGATGGTTGGCCTCGAGATTGTCGATCAGCGCGGAAAGGGTCGAGCCCTGCGCGTCGACACGCTTCTCGCCTCCGGTGAGGCCACGCATGATGGTCGGGATGGACACGGTTACCGGCATGGGGACTCCTCGAATTCAGCGAACATGGGTACTAAGCGGTCTCGTACGCATCGACGATCCGGACCGGCTCCTCGGTGACCACACCGTCCACGATCCGGTAGCTGCGCAGCTCGTGCTGCTCGGGATCGCGGGTGGAGATCAACACGTAATGCGCGAACGGCTCGGACGCGTAGGAGATGTCGGTGCGGCTCGGATAGGCCTCGGTGGCGGTATGCGAGTGGTAGATGACCACCGGTGTCTCGTCGGCATCGTCCATGGCCCGCCACACCTTCAGCTGTTCACCGGAATCGAACCGGTAGAAGGTCGGCGAGCGCTCGGCATTCATCATGGCGATGAACCGCTCCGGCCGATCCGACCCCTCCGGACCGGCGATGACGCCGCAGGCCTCGTCCGGGTGATCGGCGCGCGCATGCGCCACCATCGCCTCCACCAGGTCGGTCCTGATCACCAGCACGAGTCAACCTTCCGCATCTCACCCATCGCACCCGACAACCACCCAGAATATTCGGCTATTCCCGCCCCCTCTCCCTCGGTCCCCTTCCCGTGCTCCCGCAAACGTTCGTGAATTCCGCCCGGCATGTCGGACGGCGAGTCGCTATGCGAGAGCCTCCGAAGCTTTGCGGGAGCCGCTAGGAACGGGGGAAGAGGTCGGAGTAGGCGGGGATGCCTGCGACGGAGTGGGCGGTGAGGATGGCGTCGAGGATGGCGCGCTCGACGCAGAGTGCGGCCGCGGTGCAGACCTCGTCCAGGACCAGCAGGTCGGATGGGAAGGCGGGCGGCATCGGGGTCTCGGTGATTTCGGCGGTGCCGGTGGACAGAGCGAATATGGTGTCGCCGTCGAGCGGCGAGTGGGCGGGGCGGATGGCGCGGGCGAGCCCGTCGTGGGCAGTGGTGGCCAAGCGCTGACAGCTGGCTGGGTCCAGGGGTGCGTCGGTGGCGACGACACCGATGGTCGTGTTGAGGACAGTGCCCTTGACCGGGAGTGCGTTGGCCACGGCCAGTTGCTCGGGCGTAGCGGGATGCAGGCCGAATGCGTCGGGGCCCTCGGTGCCGACGCCCCACGGCAGGCCGGTGCGCGGGTCGAAAACCGAGCCGACGGGATTGGCGACAACCAGCGCCGCCACTGTCACGCCCGCGGCGGGACCCGCGCCGAGCACAATGCTCGCCGTTCCCACGCCGCCCTTGATCGAACCGGCCCGCGCGCCGACGCCCGCGCCGACGCACCCGCGTTCGAACTCCTCCGCCGCCGTATCGGCCGCCAGGAAGCCGAAATCGGCGGTCGGTCGAATTCGCCAGTCCCCCACCGGAAGATCGAAGATCACCGCGGCGGGCACGATCGGCACCACCCGACTCGGATCGGTGGGATCCATCGGTATGCCCTCGTGATGTTCCTCCAGCCAACGCATTACGCCATCCGCGGCCGCGAGTCCGTAGGCGCTGCCGCCGGTCAGCAGGATCGAATTCACTTGGCGCACAGTGTTGCCCGGGTCCAATAGATCGGTTTCCCTGGTCCCAGGCCCGCCGCCGCGCACATCGACCGCGGCGACCGCGCCGCCGGGCACGCGCACGACGGTGCAGCCGGTCGCCGCACCGGAACCCAGGGTGGCGTCCGGATCGAGCACATGATGGTGCCCGACCAACAGACTGGGGACATCGGTCAGCGAATTACGCAGTCCCACTTGCGCGTTCACAGCACGTACTCCTCGAGCATCACGGCCCGACGCCGTCAGGGCGCGAGGGCCTGCAGCAGCGAATCCTGCATCCACGTCAGCCAGTGATACACATCCAGATGCGGCCCGCGCGGATCATCGGGTTCGAGATGATCCGGTGTCTCGGCATCGATTCCGAGCACCGTGCCCAATGCCAGGCGCACATCGGTCAGCGCGGTCAACCAGGCGTCGGCCTGCTCCGGCGTCAACACGATCTTGCCGCCATCGGTCGGCACCGTATTCAGCACCACCGATCCGGCGGCCAGCTTGGCGTCGATGATCTCCGGCTCGTGCAGACTGCGCAGCGCGCTGTTGAGATCGGCGCGATCGGCGTCGGGAGAGCCCGGTTCACTCCGGTGGAAGTCCGGCAGCAGCCGGTGCAGCCGGGGATCGTCGGGCGGGGTGGTATTGCCGCTGCGCAACCCGGTGAGCTCGGCGAGCTCATCGTCGGGTGCGGATTCGGCCCGCTCGGTCAGCAGGCCGGAAACGGCGCCGACCAGGGACCGCAGTACGCTCGCCTCACGCGCGTCCATTTCGGATCGCAATTTGAGGCCGCTCAGCGAGTTTTTCCGGCTCCACTTACGCACTGACGTCAGGGTAGTCGTACCGGTCAGTCGTCACGTTGCATGGTCGCCCAGAGTCCTGCGGCGTGCAGCCGTCGCACGTCCTGTTCCATTTTGTCCCGCGACCCCGACGACACCACTGCCTTGCCCTCGTTGTGCACCTTGAGCATCAATTCGGTCGCCTTCGCTTTGCTGTAGCCGAACAGCTTCTGGAAGATGTAGGCGACGTAGTGCATGAGGTTGACCGGATCATCCCAGACGACCGTTACCCACGGACGGTCCTCGGCCTCCAGGATCTCGGTGTATTCGACCGCCTCCGGAGTCGCCTGTGCCGCCGACAATGTCGCTTTCGCTTCGCACAAGGCCATAACACTCAGGGTACGACTCGACTCCGGATACACAACACCCGTCCACCAGTAATCGACAGACACCCCGGCCACAGCCGCCTATCATGCCCGCCACGGCTGTCTACAGTGGCTTGGGTGGACATGCGCAGCACCGCACTGCTGACCGATCAGTACGAACTGACCATGCTCGCGGCCGCCCTCGGCGACGGCTCGGCGCACCGGCGCTGCACCTTCGAGGTGTTTGCACGGCGCTTGCCGAATGGTCGCCGTTACGGCGTGGTCGCGGGCACCGGACGGCTGGTCGAGGCGCTGGCACATTTTCGTTTCGAGGATCCGGAGCTCGATATCGCGGCCGGTTTCCTGGACTCGAAAACCATCGATTGGCTGCGCGAGTACCGATTCACCGGCGATATCGACGGCTATCCGGAGGGCGAACTGTATTTTCCGGGCTCCCCGATTCTTTCGGTGCGCGGCAGCTTCGCCGAATGCGTCCTGTTGGAGACCCTCGCCCTGTCGATCCTCAACCACGACAGCGCGATCGCCTCGGCGGCCGCCCGCATGGTGAGCGCGGCCGACGGCCGTCGGATAATCGAGATGGGCTCGCGCCGCGCCCACGAACTCGCCGCGCCGTCCTGCTCACGCGCCGCATATCTGGCCGGTTTCGACGCCACTTCGAATCTGGAGGCCGTTCGCCGCTTCGGTGTGCCAGGAGCGGGCACCAGCGCGCATGCGTTCACGCTGCTGCACAGCACTGCGGACGGCGCGCATGAGGCGGCCGCGTTCCGCGGTCAGATCGAGGCGCTTGGCATCGGCACAACACTGCTGGTCGACACCTTCGACATCACCCAGGGAGTGGCGACCGCCATCGAGGTCGCCGGACCCGAATTGGGCGGTGTGCGTATCGATTCCGGTGATCTCGGCGTACTGGCGCGACAGGTGCGCGACCAACTCGACGGACTCGGCGCGACCAAGACCCGCATCGTGGTCTCCGGTGATCTGGACGAGTACGCGATCGCCGCACTGCGCGCCGAACCGGTGGACGCCTATGGGGTCGGGACGTCGCTGGTCACCGGGTCCGGAGCGCCCACCGCCGGAATGGTCTACAAGCTGGTCGAGGTGGACGGGTTGCCGGTCGCCAAGCGCAGCAGCCACAAGGAGTCGCGCGGCGGCACCAAGAAGGCGATTCGGCTGTCCCGCCGGACCGGGACCGTGGTCGAGGAGATCGTCTATCCGGCCGCCGGAACCCAGCCCGCCGCAAACGGATTCGAGGTTCGCGAACTGTTGGTCCCGCTGGTGCGCGACGGCGAACCGGTCGATGAGCTGCCCACGCTCGCGGACGCCCGCAAGTTGGTGGCGCGCGGTTTGGTCAGCCTGCCGTGGGAGGGCCTGAAACTGTCGGCTGGGGAACCTGCGATTCCGACGACATTTGTGAACTGATCCGGACGGCTTCGGCGTTGCGTCGCTTGGCCAGCCATTCCACGAACGAGATCGCGACCAGCACGATCAGGAACCCCTTGATCAGCAGCCGTACCCAGTCACCCACCTCGCCGGGTCGATCCCCGAGCAGAAAAGCGGTGGCCAGATAGGCCGTATAGCCGATGAAGAGTGCGATCGAGATTCTGACGGTGCTGTTCACGTGGACCTCCGAGTGTTCGTAGCCCGCCCGATCGATCAGGCGGCACAATGTAATCCACAGACAGGAGCCCGAGTGTTTACACCCTCGGCGCTCAGATCGTGGAAAGGTGAGGTCGACATGAACCGAGCGTTGATCATCGTCGACGTGCAGAACGATTTCTGCGAGGGTGGATCATTGGCCGTCACCGGCGGGGCCACGGTCGCCCGGCGCATCACCGGCTACCTGAACTCCGCGCATTACAGTGCGGTCGTAGCCACCCGCGACTACCACATCGATCCGGGCGGCCATTTCTCCGAACATCCGGATTATGTGGACACCTGGCCGCCGCACTGCCGGGTCGGCACCTCCGGCGCGGATTTCCACCCCGCGTTGAATACCGAGCAGATCCAGGAGATCTTCTCCAAGGGCCAATACAGCGCCGCCTATTCGGGTTTCGAAGGCGCCACCGAGGACGGCACCGGTCTCGCCGACTGGCTGCGCGAGCGCGCCATCGACGAACTCGACATCGTCGGAATCGCCACCGACCACTGTGTCCGCGCGACCGCGCTGGACGCCCGCATCGAAGGTTTCGACACCAGGGTGCTGCTGGACTTCACCGCGGGCGTCGCACCCGATACCACCACCGCCGCACTCGACCGCATGCGTGCGGCGGGCGTGGATATCGAGGGTTCGGTCGTTCGCTGACGCAGACCGTCCACCTCGACCTGCCGGATGACACGCCGGGTTCGCATTTGGAAGGTGTGCGAAGCAGGCCGAGGATCCGATCGGGCGGTGATCTGTGTCGGTCCTAAGCAGTAGGCTCGTCGCGTGCCCGAACTGCCGCCCGTCCCCGAGCTTTTGGCCACCGCTGTGCGCGCGCTCGGCGGGAAGGAGCGCGTCGGGCAGGTGACGATGGCGGCGGCGGTCGATCACGCCATCGATACCAAGGAGCATCTCGCGGTGCAGGCGGGCACCGGGACCGGTAAGTCGCTGGCGTATCTGGTGCCGAGTCTGCGTCATGCGGTGCGCACCGGGCGGACCGTGGTGGTCTCGACCGCGACGATCGCACTGCAACGTCAGCTGGTCGACCGGGATCTGCCGCGCCTGGCCGAGGCACTGAGCAAACCGCTGGGTCGGGAGGCGAAATTCGCGATTCTCAAGGGGCGCAATAACTATTTGTGCCTGAACAAGATCAATAGTGCGATCCCGGACGAGCCCGCGGAGGCCGAACTCTTCGACGCATTCGCCATCTCGCGGCTGGGCCGGGAGGTGCAGCGGCTCAACGAATGGGCCTCGAATACCGAAACCGGCGATCGGGATGAGCTCGCTCCCGGGGTCACCGACCGGGCCTGGCGGCAGGTCAGCGTGTCGTCGCGGGAATGCCTCGGCAAATCGCGCTGCCCGTTCGGCCAGGACTGCTTCGCCGAACGAGCAAGGACGGAATCGGCCCAGGCCGATGTGGTGGTGACCAATCACGCCCTACTCGCCATCGATGCGATCAGCGGCATCCAGGTGCTGCCCGAACACGATGTGGTCGTCATCGATGAGGCGCACGAATTGGTCGATCGGGTCACCGGCGTCGCCACCGCCGAACTCGCCGCATCGGCGATCAGCGCCGCGGCCCGGCGCTGCGCCAAACTCATCGACCAGCAGGAAGTGGACCGGCTGGAGGAGGCCGCCGAGGCCTGGCACACGGTGCTCGACGAACTGCCCGCCGCCCGCTGGGACAGCCTGCCGGATGGCATCGCGCCGGTGCTCGCTCTGGTCCGCGATGCCGCCTGGAACGCCCGCACCGCGCTCGCCCCACAGGGCGGCACCACCGCACAGGGTGATCCGGAAAGCGCCGCCGCCCGCACCCAGGCGCTGGCCGCCATCGATGAGGTGCACGACAGCGCGGTGCGCGCGTTGACCGCGTTCGACGAATCCGATCCGGCCAAGCGCCACGACGTCATCTGGCTCGCCGCCGACGAGATCCGCGGCGTCACCCGGCGCACGCTGCGTATGGCGCCGCTGTCGGTGGGCGGGCTATTGCGCAGCAGACTTTTCGGCACCGCCACCGTCGTGCTGACCTCGGCCACCCTGCAGATCGGCGGCTCCTTCGACGGACTCGCCATCACCTGGGGTCTGCCCGCCCAATCGGGCAGCCGCGGCGATGCCGCCACCGCGAACGGCGCGCAGGCGCCCTCGGACGCGGAGACCGTGCGCTGGAGTTCGCTCGATGTCGGCTCGCCGTTCGACCATGCCAAGTCGGGAATCCTGTATGTGGCGAAGCATCTGCCCGCACCTGGTAGAGATGGTCTGGCACCGGCCTACCTCGACGAAATCGAGCGGCTGATCAGCGCCGCGGGCGGGCGCACGCTCGGGCTGTTCTCTTCGATGCGCGCCGCCCGCGCGGCCACCGACGCGCTGCGCGAACGACTGAATACGCCGGTTTTGTGTCAAGGGGACGACGCAACCGGTGCGCTGGTGCGCAAGTTCGCCGACGACCCGGAGACCTCCCTGTTCGGCACGCTGTCGCTGTGGCAGGGCGTCGATGTGCCGGGTCCGTCGCTGAGTCTGGTGATCCTGGATCGAATCCCGTTCCCACGCCCCGACGATCCGCTGCTGACCGCGCGACAGCGGGCCGTCGAGTCGCGCGGCGGCAATGGCTTCATGACCGTCGCGGCCAATCACGCCGCGCTGCTGCTGGCCCAGGGCACCGGCAGGCTGTTGCGCAGCGTCGATGACCGCGGTGTCGTCGCGATCCTGGATTCCCGTTTGGCGACCGCGCGCTACGGCGGCTATCTGCGGGCCTCACTGCCGCCGTACTGGGAGACCGCCGATCCCGAAGTCGTCACCAAAGCGCTGCGGCGACTCGCCGCCGCAAGCGCCTGAGCAGGCCAAATTGTGAGACCACTCACAAAGCATTCCAATACTTCCAGGCAGAAGTAAATTTGAGAATCGGTACTCCGGTGAGACCCCAATTCCCACACCGGATGTATCGGCGGTCCCCGCGCCAAGCCCTGCACGCGGCGCGGGGACACCACAAATCCCTGTCACGGCCGGTCCACCCATGAGACCGTTTCCCAATGACGCACCAGCCAGATATCGACGCCCTCGGCGAATTCTTGATCAGCGCAAGGTCTTTGGCCGAGTACCGGGCCATCTTCGCACTCACCGAAGCCGACCTCGACGGACGCATCCTCGACTGTCCAGGCGGCGCAGCGAGTTTCACCGCGGAGGCCAGTGAACTCGGGGCCACCGTCATCGCGGCCGATCCGATCTACGCCCAACCCGCGGAGCAACTGCGCACCCTCGCCATCTCCGAAACCGATCGCGGAAACGTTTGGGCAACAGCACATCTGGACCGCTACCGGTGGGATTTCTACGGCGATCCGCAACAGCATCGAGCGATACGCCTGGCTGCCGCGGCCCGCTTCGGCGCCGACCTCGCCGCACATCGAGATCGGTACGTCGCGGCGCTCCTGCCGTCGCTTCCCTTCCCCGACAACAGCTTCGATCTGGTCCTGAGCTCACATCTGCTCTTCACCTACGCCGACCGCCTCGATCCGGATTTCCATCTGGCATGCCTGCTCGAGCTCTCCCGAGTATCCGCGGGCGAGACCCGCCTCTACCCGCTGGTCGATCACACCGGCGTACGCCAAGACGATCTGGTCGCGCACCTGCGAAAAGAACTGCACGACAAGGGAATCCGCTCATCGCTGCGGGAAACGGCCTACGAGTTCCACCGCGGGGCGACCACGGTCCTGGTTCTGCACTCGATCAGATCGTCCATTTGAGGATCAACGTGACGACCGCCGCGATCAACGCCACCGCGACGGCGGCCCCGCCCCAGACAATGCCCTGACGCTGCCACGGACGGCCATGGTCGAGCGAGAACTTGCCGGGGCCGGTGAAAGCGACAGTCGCGCCGACGGCGGCGAACAGCAAGGGCAATTCGTAGCCCTTACCGGTCAGCAGGCCACCACCCCAGGTGGCATTGACCGCATTGATCATGGTGCCGAGCACGATGGCCGAGGCCAGCGGGGTCAGCAGGCCGAGCAGCAGCAGAATGCCGCCGGTGAATTCGCTGAGTCCGGCGAGCGTGCCGAACAGTTTTCCGGGGTTGTAGCCCATGGAATCGAAGGCGGCGGCGTTGCCGCTCCAACCCATGCCGCCGAACCAGCCGAAGAGTTTCTGAGCGCCGTGCGCCGCGAGCAGGCCGCCGAAGACGACGCGCAGCACCAGGAGGCCGATATCGGTGGCGGAGTTGTCGAGGGTCGCGCCACTCGGATTGGTGGAGCGTCCGAGTGTTCCGTTGGAAGTCATGCTGGTCCTCATCTGTGCATCGGTTATGAACAATTAGCCTCGGCAATGAAGCGGACTGCGGTCCGATTATCCCACAGCGCAGGCCAACCGCGCGATAGGCGAGTCTTATTCCGCGAGGAAGAAGAAATATCCGAGGAACATCACCATCAGTGCCCACATCGCCGGATGCACCTCTTTGATGCGCCCCTTCGCGACCATGACGATCGGATAGAACAACATGCCCATCGCAAGGCCATTCGCGATCGAGTAGGTCAGGGGCATCATGACGACGGTGATGAAGGCCGGAACCGAGTACTCCAGCCGATTCCAATCGATCTCGCCGAGCGCGCGAGCCATCAGCACGCCGACCACGATCAGCGCGGGCGCGGTTATGGCCGCCGAACCGGCGACCACCGCGAATATCGGGTAGCAGAACATGGCGACCAGAAACCAGCCCGCGGTTGTCACGGCGGTCAGACCGGTCCTGCCGCCCGCTGAGACACCCGCCGTCGATTCGACATAGGCGGTGGTGGTCGAGGTGCCGATGACCGCGCCCGCCATGGTGCCCACCGAGTCCGCGGCGAGCGCGCTGGCCGCGCGCGGCAGTTTGCCGTCCTTGTCGAGCAGTCCGGCCTGGTTGGCGACGCCGATCAGGGTGCCGGAGCAGTCGAAGAAGTCGACGAAGAGCATGGTGAGAACGACGACGGCCATCTGCCCGGTGAACGCATCGGGCAGATGGATGATCGCCTGACCGAAGGTGTGCTCGAGTCCCGTCGGCATCGCGACGACACCCTTGGGCAGATCGACCAGACCGCTGACGACGCCCACGATGGCCGTGAGCACGATGCCGTAGAGCACCGCACCGTGCCAGCCGATGACCAGGAACACCACGGTCATCACGAGACCGAACAGTGCAAGCAGGGTGGTGCCCTTGGTGAAGTTGCCGAGCGTGACGAGGGTGGCCTCGCTATTGACCACAATGCCCGCGTTCTTCAGCCCGAGGAATGCCACGAACATGCCGATGCCCGCGCCGACGGCCAGCTTCATCTGCATCGGAATCGCATTGAGGATGCGTTCGCGCACCTTGGTGATCGCGAGTACGAAGAAGATCACCCCGGACAGGAAGGTTCCCGATAGCGCCACCTGCCAGGGGATCCCCATGCCGAGTACCACCGAATATGCGAAGAAGGCATTGAGGCCCATACCCGGTGCGAGCGCGATCGGATACCTGGCCCACACCCCCATGACCAGCGTGCCGAAGACCGCGGCGACCGCCGTCGCGGTGAACACCGCTTGCATGGGAATGCCCTTGGCGCCGAGCGCACCCTCGTCGCCGAGCACCGACGGATTCACGGCCAGCACATAGGACATGGCGAGGAAGGTGATGGTTCCGGCCATCAACTCGCGCTTCATGGTCGAACCGTTCGAACTGATGCCGAAGTACGCGTCGAGGCGTCCTCGGGTTCGCGTCAGAACGTCGGTGACCATGAGCTCTCCAGTGAAAAACGAGTACGGGGGTGCCAGGGCACGGTAGCCGACAATTCACTGGGCTCGAGAACCCGACCCATCAGCCGGTCCAGGTTTTCGTGAGCCTCGTCACGGTAGCCATCTCAGATATCGCGGGCACCGCCCACCGGCAGCTCGGCGGCAAGGTCGAACTCTTACCCAGCCCGCTGACCTCGCTGCTCGGGTGCGCCACCACCTTCCGCGGCTTGGAGTTCACCAAGTGAGCCACCGGCCACAATCAACCTCTGGCTCGCCTATTCGCTCCACTGGCCCAACCGGACCATTGCCCTGGGCCCCGAAACTGAGCTCGGAGTAGGTTCCGGATTCGGCATCAACCGTTCGGGGCGATTACCAGGCCCAGTTCGGCGTCGCTGGCGAGCAGTTCGTTGTGGGGTAGCACGCGGACCGTATAGCCGACGGCACCGGACAGCGGGACCGGGGTTGCGACGGTGAAAAGGTCTACACCGGAATCGGATCCGGTGTGGGTCATCGGGAAGGTGGTGGTGTCGGAGAGGTCGTCGGTCGGTGAGACTCGGCCCAGTACCGCTTGCACACTGACGTCGGCGGGGGTGAGCCCGCCGAGGTCGATGCGGGCGGCGAGGGAGAGTTCGGCGCCGATGATCGGGGTATCGGGCAGGCCCGCACTGTCGACCTGGATGATCTTGACCGAGGACCAAGCGGCCTCGACCCTGCGTCGATACTCCGAAACCGCTCGGGCAGCGGCGAATTCGTCGGCGCTCGCGCGTCGACCCGCGGATGCGGCGGGGGCGTAGTAGTCGACGGCGTAGTCACGAACCATGCGGGAGGCCAGCACCTTCGGGCCGAGCGTTTGCAGGGTGTGGCGCACCATCTCGACCCAGCGCACCGGCATATCCGAGCCGTTACGATCGTAGAAGCGCGGTGCGACGGTGCGTTCGAAAAGGTCGTAGAGGGCGGCGGCCTCGAGGTCGTCGCGGCGGTGTTCATCGGAGACGCCGTCGGCGGTCGGTATGGCCCAACCGTTTTCGCCGTCGAACATCTCATCCCACCAGCCGTCCCGGATGGAGAGGTTGAGCCCCCCGTTGAGCGCGGACTTCATACCGGAGGTGCCACAGGCCTCCAGCGGACGCAGCGGATTGTTCAGCCAGACATCGCACCCCCAGTACAGGTAGCGGGCCATGGACATGTCGTAGTCGGGCAGGAAGACGATGCGATGACGCACTTCCGGATCGTCGGCGAACCGCACGACCTGCTGGATCAGCGTCTTGCCGCCGTCATCGGCAGGATGACTCTTGCCCGCGACCACCAATTGCATCGGTCGATCGGGATCCAGCAGCAGCGCACGCAAGCGCTGCGGATCGCGCAGCATCAGGGTCAACCGCTTATAGGTCGGCACCCGGCGCGCGAAACCGACGGTCAGCACATTCCGATCGAAAACGCTGTCGACCCAACCCAATTCAGCCGAAGCCGCACCGCGTTCCAACCAGGACGCGCGCACCCGGCGACGCACCTCGGCAACGAGGATGGCGCGCAAGGCATTCCGGGTCGACCACAATTCACCAAGGTCGAAATCGCGCAGCTTCTCCCAGCCACGCGCCTCCTCGACCAGCTCAGGACCGATGTGTTCGCGTGCCTTGTCGAACCATTCGCGCGCGGCCCAGGTCGGGGCATGCACACCATTGGTGACCGAACCGATCGGCACCTCGGTCGCGTCGAAGCCCGGCCACAGCGGCGCGAACATGGCGCGGCTCACCTCGCCGTGCAGTTTGGAAACACCATTGGCGCGCTGGGCTAGTCGCAAGCCCATATGCGCCATATTGAATACCGACGGATCGGACTCGCGACCGAGCGCGACGATCCGGTCGATGGAAAGCCCTGGCAGCATGGCGGATTCGGATTCGCCGTGGCCACCGCCGAAATACCTGCGCACCAACGGCATCGGGAACCGGTCGATACCCGCGGGCACCGGCGTGTGCGTGGTGAACACCGTAGCGGCCCGCACCGCGGTGAGTGCGGTATCGAAATCCAGTCCGGCCGAGACGAATTCGCGAATACGCTCGACGCCGAGGAATCCGGCGTGTCCCTCGTTCATATGGAACACATCGGGATCCGGCAGCCCGGCGGCTCGCGTATAGGCGCGCACCGCCCGCACGCCACCGATACCGGCCAGAATCTCCTGCTTGATCCGATGGTCCTGATCACCGCCGTAGAGCCGATCGGTGACCGCGCGCAGTTCCGGATCGTTCTCGGCGATATCGGAATCCAGCAGCAGCAATGGCACCCGCCCGACCTGCGCGATCCACACCCGCGCCCGCAGCACCCGCTGATCGGGCATGGCCACATGGATCAGCACCGGCGAACCTTCGGTGGTCAGCAGCCGCAATGGCAGCCCCTGCGGGTCCAGCGCCGGATAGTGCTCGGACTGCCAACCATCCGCGGTCAGCGACTGCCGGAAGTAGCCGGAGCGGTAGAGCAATCCGACACCGATCAGCGGCAGCCCCAGATCCGATGCGGACTTCAGATGATCACCGGCCAGAATCCCGAGACCACCCGAATAGTTCGGAAGCACCTCGGTAACCCCGAACTCCATCGAGAAATAGGCGATACCGCGCACCGGCTCGTCGGTCTGCCGCTGGAACCAGCCCGGCCGCGTCAGATAGTCGCGCAGATCCGCGGCCGCGGCATCCACCCGCCCGACGTAGTCCGCATCGGCGGCAAGCTCGTCCAACCGCGACGCGGGGACATCGCCCAGCATCCGCACCGGATCGTGGCCGAGCTCGGCCCATAGCACGGGATCGAGCTCCGCGAACAGATCCTGGGTTTCCCAATGCCACGACCAGCGCAGATTCGTGGAAAGTTCGCCCAGGGCCGCCAAACGCTCGGGCAGATGGGCACGGACGGTGAAACGACGAAGTGCCTTCACGTGCCGAACCCTACCGAATGCCACGGCACCCGGTGGCTCCACCGACCCAGGTCACTTGACCAGATGCACCGCATGCGATCGCGGCCAGAGCGGACCAGCGCAACGAGTCCTTGCGTCGCGCAGCGTCGGCAAGCGCTCACTGCTGGGTAAACCGCTGCGGCCGGAACGTCGTTCATTCGCGGCACACAGCTGGCGGATGACAGGCCTACTTCCAGCGAGTACCGACGATCGAGGGCGGACAACCGGGTAGGGCCCGACGAATCGCACGAACGGCCGCCTGCACAGCGGCGCCACTGCTCAGCGCACCGAAATATCCGCTCGCGGCGAACCCGACGTGAATGAGAGCATCAGCTGATGCCGCACTGGATCGATGTGCTCCCCCAGTTCCTGCTGGCCTGCCTCATCCTGGCCGCACTGCCCGGACCCGCGACGGCGCTGTTTCTCCAACGCGCGGTGCGTGACGGTCGCGCGGCGGGCCTGGCTGCGGTGGCCGGGAACGAGATAGGGGTGTTCGGGTGGACGCTCGCCGGTGGCGCAGGCCTGTCGGTGCTGCTGGTCGCGAACCGGTTCATGAATACTGCGGTGCACGTCATCGGGGCGTTGGTGTTGATCTGGCTCGGCGTGCAGGCCTGGCGCGGCGCCCGCGGTGACGACGAATTCGGCAGCACAGCGTCCACCCGCCCCGCCGGCTGCCATCCCCCGGCGACGAAGCTGCTGCCCACCGGCCGCACCCCGGGTTCGGCCTTCCGCACCTCGCTGATCTCGATCGCGGCGAATCCGAAGGCGGCCGTCTTCGGCCTGACGATCCTGCCGCAGTTCCTGCCGTCGAGCGGTCCGGTGCTGCCGACGGTGCTGATCCTGGCGGGCATTCAACTGGTCCTCGATACCGCGTGGTGCATCGGCATCGTGCTGGCGGCGGACCGCGCCGGGGCCTGGCTGCGGCGAACAGGAATCCGCCAGCGGGTGGAGCGCGCGCTCGGCGCGATCTTGGTCGCACTCGGCCTCGGTCTGGCGGCCGACGCACGCTGATCCGGTCCAATCGGCCCGCACCCGGTAGGTTGGTCGACGTGACCGGCCGCATCGCCATCGATGACACCTCCCCTGCGATCCCCGGCGGCCGCTCGGCCAAGGCCGTGGTCGGCGAGGTTTTTCCGGTGCGCACCGTGGTCTGGCGCGAGGGGCATGAGGCCGTCTCCGCCACGCTCGCGGTGCGCGGTCCCGGCTCGTCGCGGATCACTCGCATTCGCATGACGCCGGACTACGAGCCGGACGTCTTCAACGCCACCTTCGTACCCAACCTGCCCGGCACATGGACCTATCGCATCGAGGGTTGGGGCGATCCGATCGCCACCTGGCGGGCGGCGGTGGAGGCGAAGCTGGCTGTCGGACAGAGCGCCGCGGACCTCGCCAACGACCTCGAACTCGGCGCTCGGCTGTTCGAGCGGGCCGCGCAGGCGGTGCCCAAGAAGCAGTTCGAGCGTTTGCGTGCCGCCGCGACGGCATTGCGCGCCGACGAACAGTTGCCCGCCCGGGTCGCCCCCGCCTTCAGTGCGGAGGTCACCGAGATCCTGCGCAATACGCCGTTGCGCGACATGGTCACTCGCGGACCGCAGCATTCGGTGCTGGTGGAACGTCAACGCGCACTGTACGGCTCGTGGTACGAGTTCTTCCCGCGCTCGACCGGCGGCCGTGATGCCGCGGGCAACCCGATCCACGGCAATTTCGCCACCGCCGCAAAGGAATTGCCGCGAATCGCGGGCATGGGCTTCGACGTGGTCTACCTCCCGCCGATCCACCCGATCGGTGAGATCAACCGCAAGGGCCGCAATAACACGCTCGCCGCCGAACCCGATGACGTCGGATCCCCGTGGGCGATCGGGTCGAAGCACGGCGGGCACGACGCGATCCATCCCGAACTCGGCAGCACCGCCGATTTCGCCGAATTCGTCGCCACCGCAAACGAACTCGGCCTCGAAGTCGCGCTCGACCTGGCACTGCAGTGCGCACCGGATCATCCGTGGGTGGCCGCGCACCCGGAGTGGTTCACCACCCTCCCGGACGGCACCATCGCCTACGCCGAGAATCCGCCGAAGAAATACCAGGACATCTACCCGGTCAACTTCGACAACGATCCGGACGGGTTGTACGCGGAGGTGCTGCGCGTTGTCCGGCACTGGATCGGCTTGGGCGTCAAGATCTTCCGCGTCGACAACCCGCACACCAAGCCCGCCGACTTCTGGGAATGGCTGATCGCGACGGTGCGGCGCACCGATCCAGAGGTGATCTTCCTCTCCGAGGCGTTCACCCGCCCGGCCCGGCTCTACGGACTGGCCCGCCGCGGGTTCAGCCAGTCCTACACGTATTTCACCTGGCGCGTCGCCAAATGGGAACTCACCGAATTCGGCAACGAACTCGCCGCCAAGGCCGACGAGGCCAGACCGAATCTGTTCGTCAACACCCCCGACATCCTGCACGAAAGCCTGCAGCACGGCGGTCCCGGCATGTTCGCCATCCGTGCGGTGCTGGCCGCGACCATGGCTCCGACCTGGGGTGTCTACTCCGGATTCGAACTCTTCGAGCATCAGGCGGTGCGCCCGGGCAGCGAGGAGTACCTGGATTCGGAGAAGTACGAGCTGCGCCCGCGCCCGTTCGCCGAGGCGCTGGCGCGCGGAGAATCCTTGGAGCCGTGGATCACTCGGCTCAACGAGATCCGCCGCGCGCATCCGGCGCTGCAGCAGTTGCGCTGCATCCACTTCCATCACGTCGACAATGACGCGCTACTGGCCTATTCGAAGGTCGATCCGGTCAGCGGTGACGCGGTCCTGGTCGTGGTGAATCTGAATCCCTATGGCGCCGAATGGGGCATGATCTCGCTCGACCTGCCCGCCATCGGCCGCGAATGGCACGACCATCCGGTGGTCTTCGATGAGGTCAGCGGCGAGGAATACCATTGGGCGCAGACCAATTACGTGCGGCTGGATCCGGCCAACGCGGTCGCCCACATTCTCACGCTGCCCGCGGTATCTCAGCAGGCGCGCGCGGAACTTGCCTTCCGGAGGACATTTCGATGAAGCGCCGCGATCTGATGTTGCTCGCGGCGGGCACCCACACCGATCCGCATACCGTGCTCGGCGCGCACCCGCATCCCGACGGCACGATAGTGCGGGTGCTGCGCCCGCACGCCGATACGGTGTTCGCCCGCGTCGGCGGCGTCGACCATCCGCTGAAGTCGTTGGGGCACGGCATTTTCGCCGGTGTCGTGCCGCATCCGGACCTGATGGACTACCGCATCGTCACCAACTACCAAGGCGGACAGACGATCATCAGCGCGGACGGCTACCGCTTCCTGCCCACCGTCGGCGAGTTGGATCTGCATCTCATCGGCGAGGGCCGCCACGAACACCTGTGGGATGTGCTCGGCGCGCATCCGCGCCGCTACACCACCCTCGATGGTGCGGTGGACGGGACCTCGTTCGCGGTATGGGCCCCGAATGCCCGGGGTGTCACCGTGATCGGCGATTTCGACAGTTGGAGCGGGAACACCGCACCGATGCGTTCGCTCGGATCCTCCGGGGTGTGGGAGGTCTTCGTGCCGGGTGTCGGCGTCGGCACCAAGTACAAGTTCCGGGTGCACGGCGCGGACGGACGCACCGTGGATCATGCGGATCCACTGGCCTTCGCGACGGAGTTGCCGCCCGCTACGGCATCGGTGGTCACCGAAAGCAACTACGTGTGGTCCGACGGTGACTGGATTTCGACCCGCGAACGCACCGACCCGACCCGCGCCCCGATGAGCGTCTACGAGGTGCACCTGGGCTCGTGGCGTCCCGGCCTCGGCTATCGCGAATTGGCCGATCAGCTCGCCGATTACGTGCGCGCGGCCGGATTCACCCATATCGAACTGCTGCCGATCGCCGAGCACCCGTTCGGCGGCTCCTGGGGCTACCAGGTCACCTCGTACTACGCACCCACCGCCCGCTTCGGCTCGCCCGACGATTTCCGTGCCTTCGTCGACCGCATGCACGCGGCGGGCATCGGCGTACTGCTCGACTGGGTGCCCGCGCACTTCCCCCGTGACGAATGGGCGCTGGCGCGCTTCGACGGCACCGCGCTCTACGAGCACGCCGACCCGCGCCGCGGCGAGCAACTCGACTGGGGCACCTACATTTTCGACTTCGGCCGCAATGAGGTGCGCAACTTCCTGGTCGCCAATGCGCGGTACTGGATCGAGGAATTCCACATCGACGGACTGCGTGTCGACGCGGTCGCCTCCATGCTGTATCTGGACTACTCACGCGCCGAAGGCGAATGGGAGCCGAATGTGCACGGCGGCCGGGAGAACCTGGAGGCCGTCGACTTCCTGCAGGACCTCAACGAAACTGTGCACCGCCACCATCCCGGCGTCGTCACCATCGCGGAGGAATCCACCACCTGGCCCGGTGTCACCCGCGGCGCCGATGTCGGCGGTCTCGGCTTCACCATGAAATGGAATATGGGCTGGATGCACGACACCCTGGGCTATATGGGGCGCGATCCGATCCACCGCTCCTGGCACCACAACGAGATCACCTTCTCGCTGGTGTACGCGTGGAGCGAGAACTATGTACTGCCCATCAGCCACGACGAGGTCGTGCACGGCAAGGGCACCCTCTGGACCAGAATGCCCGGCGACGACTTCGCCAAGGCGGCGGGTGTGCGCGCACTACTCGCCTATATGTGGTCGCATCCCGGTAAGCAATTGCTGTTCATGGGCCAGGATTTCGGCCAGTTCCGGGAATGGTCACACGATCGCGGCCTGGACTGGCACGAACTGGAAAACCCATTGCACCAGGGCATTACGGTTGCCGTCCGGGATCTGAACGCGGTCTATCGCGCCAATCCCGCGCTGTGGAGTCAGGACACCAGCCCCGGCGGCTACTCCTGGGTCCAGGCCGACGATCGCGAAAACAATGTGATCGCCTTCCTGCGCTACGGCTCCGACGGTTCGGTCATCGCCTGCGTCTTCAACTTCTCCGGCTCGGTCCACGGTGAATACCGCGTCGGCCTGCCGACCGCAGGCACCTGGCGCGAAATCCTCAATACCGACGCCGTCGAATACGGCGGCTCCGGCATCGGAAACCTCGGCGGCGTCAAGGCAGCCGATGACCCCTGGCACGGACGACCGGCTTCGGCCACCGTAGCGCTAGCCCCGAACACCGCGATCTGGCTCGCACCAGAGTCATAACCCATCCACAGGGGGGTCGAGTAGCACCACTTCGGCAGCGCTGAGCCCGATTTTCGGCCACCCTGGCGCGGGCCCCGAACACCCGCGATCCGGCTCGCGCAAGAAAATAAGCTAACGCGCAGGTTAGGCGTACACGTGACCCCGCAGTAAATCGAGAAGGCCCAGCCACACCGCTCAGCCCGGCTTCAGCCACTGTGGCACTGCCCCCGAACACCGCGAGCTAGCTCAATCCAGAGTCATAAGCCACCACGCAGGTCCGCAGCACGGAGCACGGCTCGGCCAAGTGGTCTTGTCCCGAACACCGCAAACTGGCTCGCGGCGGAGACTTAAGCCACCGGGTGGATTCGGGCAGGCCGCCGGGCAGTGCTGAGCTGCGCCGATCCCGCGGTGCTCGCTAGGCCATTTCCGACGGCCGCCGCCCCAGCAATCGACCGCCCCGCTGCGATCAGCCGACAGGGCCCGGCGATCGCATCGGGATATCAGCCAATGCCACACGCACCCCGAGCGGCCGGTCAGTACAGCGCGGCTGCCAGCTTGCGACGGGCCGCAACCACGAAAGGCTCTGCCGGATCGAATAATTCGAAGAGTTCGAGCAGCCGGGTACGCGCCCTGGTGCGATCATCGCCCGCCGTCTTCTTGATCACGGCGATCAACCGGTCGAACGCGGCCTCCGGCTGCTGGCTCAGCAATTCGACATCGGCGGCGTCCAGGGCCGCGTCGACATTGGCCGGATCGGCATCGGCAGTGGCGATCGCGGAGTCCGAAACGGCCTGGGCCCGGGTCAGGAAGCGCAGCTGACGCAGCGCGCTCTTCGCCTCCTCGTTGCCCGGCTCCGCGGCGATGATGGCCTCATAGGCCGCCTCGGCACCGGCCAGGTCACCGTGCTCCAGCGCGGCCTCCGCGGCGGTGAAACGCGGGTCCTCGGGTGCCGGGGCCTGCTCACCGCCCTCGAGCTGACCGCCGACCGCCTCGACGACCGCGCTCAACCACTGCCGAACCTGCGGCTCCGGCTGGGCGCCCTCGAAATCCGCGAGCGGTCGACCACCGGCCACCGCGATCACCGTCGGAATGCCCTTCACACCGAACGCCTGGGCGATCCGCATATTGGCCTCGGCCTCGACCGTCGCCAGATCCCACGCGCCCGCGCCCTCCTGGACGAGCCGCTCCAGCGTCCGGACCAGCTCGACACTGCCCGGGCTGCGCTGCGAATACAGCGCGACGACCACCGGCACCTGGGTGGACCGGCGCAGTACCTTCGTTTCGAAATCCGCTTCGGAGACGGCGTAGTCGCCGCCTCCCGCGCCCGACGCCCCGGCCGGGGGCTGCTTCAGGCTGGACAGATCCACCGCACCGGACATGGCGGCGGCGACGGCTGGCGAGGGGCGGCGGGCAGCAGGTCGAGTCACGGCTTCCAGTTTGTCACGGCGTGACCGACGCCGGGGCTCCGGAGTCGACGGAACCGACCTCGCTCAGCTCACCGAGCTTGCCCGCGCGCACCGCCCACACCTCGAACAGCACGGTGAAGAACGGCGGAATGCTGGACAGCAGCGCGAGCACCGTGGTCTTGGTGTTCCAGGCCAGCTCGCGCGCGGCGAGGATCGCGGTGATGACGAACAGGATGAAGATGATGCCGTGCGTCATCCCGAACACCTTGACCGGCCACAGCACCGGGTCGGGAAGGCGCTTGAACACCATGCCGACGATCAGGAAGACCCAGGAAATCGCCTCCAGCACGGCGATGAAGCGGAACCGCTTGGCCACGGTGCTCAAGTCGAAGAAATTGCCCATGGCCACCATTGTGCCGGACTGCTACGACGGGCCGTAGTTGAACCGGTCACACCGGAACTCCGTCGACCCGGTGGATGCCGGGTCGACGGAGGAGAGAACTACACCTTGATGATCAGCGCGTCACCCTGACCGCCGCCACCACAGAGCGCGGCCGCGCCGATACCGCCACCGCGCCGCTTCAACTCCAGCGCCAGATGCAGCAGGATGCGCGCCCCGGACATGCCGAGCGGGTGACCGATGGCGATCGCGCCACCGTTGACATTCACCTTCTCCGGATCGATGCCGAGCTTGCGGGTGGACGCGATACCGACCGCCGCGAACGCCTCGTTGATCTCGACCAGATCCAACTCCGCGGGCGAAATGCCTTCGCGCGCACAGGCCTTGGCGATCGCATTGGCGGGCTGATCCTGCAGCGTCGAATCCGGACCGGCCACCACGCCCGCGGCACCGATCTCGGCGATCCAGCTCAGGCCGAGCGCCTGCGCCTTCTCCTTGCTCATCACGACCACCGCGGCCGCACCGTCGGAGATCTGCGAGGCCGTGCCCGCGGTGATGCTGCCGTCCTTGCGGAAGGCCGGACGCAGCTTGGCCAGCGATTCGACGGTGGTGTCCGCGCGAATGCCCTCGTCGGTGCCCACCACGATCGGATCGCCCTTGCGCTGCGGCACCGAGACCGGGACCACCTCGTCGTCGAAGACACCGTTCTTCCACGCCGCCGCCGCACGCTGATGCGAGGCCGCCGCGAACGCGTCCTGATCCTCCCGACTGACCGGCTCGGCGTCGTTGCGCTGTTCGGTCAGCGCACCCATCGGCTGGTCGGTGAAGATGTCGTGCAGACCGTCGTAGGCCATGCTGTCGCGCAGTGTCACATCGCCGTATTTGTAACCCTCCCTGCTCTTTTCGAGCAGATGCGGGGCCTGGCTCATGGATTCCTGACCGCCCGCGACGACGATCTCGTACTCACCCGCCCGGATCAGCTGATCCGCGAGCGCGATCGCGTTGATACCGGACAGGCACACCTTGTTCACCGTCAGCGCGGGCACATCCATCGGAATGCCCGCTGCCACGGCCGCCTGCCGGGCCGGGATCTGCCCCGCACCCGCGGTGAGCACCTGGCCCATGATCACGTAGTCGACCTGCTCCGGCGCGACCCCGCCCTTCTCCAGTGCTGCCTTGATGGCGAAACCGCCCAGGTCGGAACCGGTGAAGTCCTTCAGACCCCCGAGCAGCCGCCCTACCGGGGTACGCGCACCGGAGACGATCACGGTTGTGGTCACGACGAGCCTCGCATTCATTGATCGCAAACAGCGTCGCGCACCGAGCACTCGCGACGTCAACCTCTGTACTCAACGGTAGCTTGTCCTACTCGAACGCCCCCTACCAGGTACGCGCTACGTTCGAGGGGTGAGCAATGTTAACGACCCGTCGAGTTTCATCCCCGGCGACTACGTCATCGCCGTCGACCACGTCGGCATCGCCGTGCCCGAACTGGATGCCGCAATTGCCTGGTATGCCGACAATCTCGGCATGATCGAGACCCATCGCGAGGTGAACGAGGCCCAAGGCGTGCACGAGGCGATGCTGTCTTTGCCCGGCGCACCGGACGGCGCGACTGCCCTGCAGTTGCTGGCGCCGCTCAATGCGGACTCCACCATCGCCAAGTTCATCGATCGCAGCGGCCCGGGCCTGCAGCAACTCGCCTATCGCGTCACCGATATCGAGGCCGTTTCCACGTATCTTCGTGATCGAGGTCTGCGTTTGCTGTACGACGCCCCGCGTCACGGAACCGCCGATTCTCGCATCAATTTCATTCACCCGAAGGATGCTGGCGGTGTGCTGATCGAGTTGGTCGAGCCGAACCCGAATGTTACGCACTAGTATCAAGATCGGGCCTGAAAAACTCGTCCCGATCACATTCGCGGTCGAGTCACCATGAGGTGCAAGTAGGCTGTAGTTTGTGTGCCATGTCGTCACCTGAGTCCGATCGCAATCGCTTCGTTGCACTGCCCTTCACCGTTGTGCGCAAGGGTTATGCGCAAGACGAGGTACGTAACTACTTCGACCGTTTCGATGCCGAGTTAAGGGTCACCGCCACAGATCGGGATGCCGCTGCGGCGCAAGCCCGTAACCTCGCCAGCCAGCTGGAGGACGCGCGGGACGAGATCGACGAGCTCCGTAAGGAAGTCGATCGCCTTTCGGTTCCGCCAACCACTGCGGAAGGCATGTCCGACCGCATCTCTCGGATGCTGCGGCTGGCTTCCGACGAGGCTTCCGAGGTTCGCGCGCTCGCGCAGGCCGAGGCGGCGGAAATGGTGTCGATCGCCGAGCAGCAGGCCACCGAAATGCGTGGCAAGTACGAATCGCTGCTCGCCGAGACCAAGGAGAAGCGCGAGGCGCTCGAAATCGAATTCGAGCAGACCCTGGCGAATGCGCGTACCGAGTCCGCCAAGATCATCGAGGCCGCTCAGGCCGAGGCCGACCGCCTCGGCAAGGAAGCCGATGCCAAGCGCAAGGCGACCCAGCAGGACTTCGAGGCCACCATGGCGGAGCGTCGTACCAAGCTCACCCGTGCCATGGAGGAGCTCGAGGCCACCAGCCGCGCCGAGGCCGCTCAGCGGATCAAGGACGCGACCGACGAGTCCAACCGCCTCATCACCTCCGCCACCCAGACCTCCGAGCGCAAGATCGCGCACGCCAAGGAACTCGCCGAGGAGATGCGCGTGCTGCGCGGCCGGGTGCTCGCCCAGCTGCTCGGTATCCGCGGTCAGCTCGACTCCGTGCCCGCCATGCTCGCGGCCGTCAACCGGGAAAGCGAACTCCTGGACGGGGTTCCGGATCAGCGCAAGTCCATCGGCGGCGGCACCAAGTCGGTCACCGGCGGTTCGCGCACCAAGGCCATCCCCGAGGTCTCGGCCGAGGAAGACGATATCGACGCCGACGAGCGCGAGAACGCCGAAATCACCAACTGACGACGGCGGGCTGAGCGGCGACAAACGCAACACCCCAACCGAATTCACACCAAGGCCGCCCCACTCCTGGGGCGGCCTTCCTAATATCCGGACATCGCCCCGCACGGGACATACACCCCCACAACGATATTCAGCTCCACCGAAGCACCTACCGGCCCCCGGATAATTGCCCGGCATTCCGCATCTGCCCCAGAACTCCTCAGCCGCAAAAGAACCCATAGCCCCACCCCCCGTACCACTAGACTTCCGAGTAATTCCGCGTCCACTTCTGATTTGGTCCCGCGCGACTAGCCGTATGCGCTACCTGGCAAGCCCGCCTCCCGAAGATCCTCAGCCCCAAGAGAATCCATAGGCGCGCACCCAACTGCTTGGCTCCTAACCTCTTTAGGTGCAGCTCTGCCTGAGTGACTGCTGATCAGGCAGCCTGAATGGGTGCGTTGGTGTTCTCGGTCGAGGTGAAAATGCCAGTAGGGCTGCAGGTCTCCGTTCGCAGCCAGAGCTCGGAGGGTGAGAATTGCCTCGGCGCCAGCCAATCCCCATCGGGCGCCGGTAATTTCGAGGCGGTCGCCGTTGAGGTGGCGGGCTGCTCCTTCGATTACTCCGGTGGCGATCGGCCAGCCGCGGGCCAAAGCGATGTCGTAGCGCAAGAATGCGAGGTGTCCGCGTAGATAGCGCACAGCCGCATCGACGCCGGTGCGTCGGCCGCAGTCGAGTCCGGTGGCTCGAGCTTCGATCTCATCGGCGGCTTTGTCGGCGTGGCCGGTGAGGATCTGCAACATGCGCGCAGCGACCCAGTCTTCGGCAGCGGGATCCCCGGTGCGGTGGAAGCACCATGCCGAGGTCCAGACGTATTCCAGCAGGTGCACTACGTCGAGAACGACGTGGACAAGCACCTGCCGGCGGGCGGCTTCAGCGCGGATGAGGTCGATCTGGTGCCGGTCTCCGTCGACGAGCACGATCCAGGTCCGCTCGTGGCCGGGATCACGTGCTTCGGCGTGGGTGAACACGGCCGCGATGACCTCAGCGGGAGACTTGGCGACCGAGGCGGTCAGCCAGGTATCGACTGCTCGCGGTCCAGGGCGGGGCCTTCGGTTGCCGACGCGTCCGCCGGGCACGGCGATCACATCATGCGGCCTGCGCGGCGCCGGTGCAGTGTCGTAGACGGCGGCGAGGGTGGCCATGCGTTTCCGGTTCGCCTTCTCACCCGAGGCCAGCCGGGTGCGAAACACCGGCGCCGCCCGCGCCGCGGCACGACGGGTTCCCTCCCGCAGTGAATCCGGGCGCATGACAATGCCTTTGCCGTCGGCGGACAACCCCAGCAGCGTGTCCGCGGTCGCCGGCTCCTGAACTCTCGTGGCATAGAAATCGTCGATGTCCACCGCCGCCGCGGCCACCAAAGCTTCCAGCTGCCGCTTCCCGGCCACCGACCCGCACCGGGACCAGATCGCCGATTTCGTCGTGTCGTAAGACGAGCGGACCGCCTCGGCCACGGCCTGCTTGCGCAGGCCGAAGCTATGCCGACCCGACGGCAGCGACAACGCCACGTCGGCGGGATAGATATTCGACTGCCCCGGAGCACGTAACGCGCAGCGGCGCACCGTCACCGTCCCGACCACCGTCGCGAGGAGGCGAGAATGTCCGCGTTCCAACCGATTCCGGCCGCGCGGATGCTCACCGCGACGCAACCGGGCGGTCAGCTCGGCTTCCTCGGCCGCAGCTCGCAGGTCGAGGTGATCCTGCAGCAACTGCCGTAACAGCTCGCGGCCTCTGCCGGTGACGAGATCCTCCAACCTGTCGTGGGTGAACTGGGCGGTCTGCTCGCTTTCCAGGTCGGCGACCAACGCGGCGAACGATTTCCTCAATGCGTCAAAGGGGTCAGCACTCGCGGGCGTGGCATACGGTGTCACCGCGGGCTCTTCTACGGGTTTCGAATGGGTGGCACCTTCGACGCTAAACGGAAGAGCCCGCCAACCGTGCTATACGAGTCCGCTATCCGTTGACGTCGACACCGTCGGCGAGGGTGAACATCCCCGGCATCGCCTCGTCCAGCCAGCCCCGCGCAGTCGGCCGTTTCAGCTTCGACCGTAACCCTTCCACGGCGGGTGGAGGCGGCGATGGCGTCGTGGATGGAAGCGCTAGAGCGGCGCGAAGCTGCGGCCAGCGAGCGCGTCGAGCAGCTGCGGCGGCGGATAGCCGAGATGTCCGAGGAGCTTTCCGTGGCAGAGCAGCAGGTGTCGCGGTTGGCGATTACCCGGGAGACGATGCTCGAGATCCTCGGCCCCGCCAGCGAAGTCGCTGAACCGGAACTGACAGGTGGCGAAGAAGAGTGTTCGGAATCGGCTGAGACGGAGCTGGTTTCGTCTGGTCGGTCGCCGATCGGTGTGGTGCTGGTGCCGCCGCGCGGGCAGGGCTCGCAGGTGTCGGTGTTGCCGCAGGACTACCGCGACATTCTGGAAGTGCTCGCCGACGCGGGCAAGGGGGTTGAGGTCTGGGCATATCGCCGCCGCACTGGGGCTGGAAGTGCGTCCGGCGAAGGTGTCCGTCGAACTACTGATCGGACAACCTGTCGGTCACGGCTCGCCGCCATTCCGCTCCGCTGTGCACACCGGGCAGATACCGGTCAGGGTGCCGGGCTCGCTGCCGGGCAGGTGCATGCTGCTAGTGATCTCGTGACCACCAAAGTGTCGCCCACAGAGCTTGCACGGCAGCCAAAAGTACCCGTTGACACGTGCGTGCGCCTCGTGTGGCTCCCGGGGCAGGTATGGCCACAGGGCGGCCGGGTCGAAACTGCTGGACCGCACCGGGGCAGTGATGCCGCGGCGCTCGTAGACGGCGGCGTACTCCGGCGGTGTCTGGATCAACGAGCCCGAAAACGTGTGCTGCGCGCGACCGTCAGGGAAGTGTTCGACTGTATGCGTGCGGTTGTCGAGTGCGCCATGGACCGCCAGCTCGTCTTCACGGCGGAGGGCCCGGCGGAACGCTGCCAGCACGGGGTCGTCGCTCATACTGTCCCAACTCTCTCCTGTGTCCGCTGCAGGTGCATCCTCATGCTCCCTCCCCTGTCAACGGCTTATGAGTACCCGGCCAGTTGCCGCCGTAGACCGTCGGCCGTCCGGATCATGCCGCTAGGACGCGAGGGCACGCGGGGAATAGAAGCGCCAACGTCACCCCACACTCGTTTCCGCAGCCCACTAGCTCACTGAGAAAGAGCCGCACCCAACCTCTTTCCGCACTTCCGATTTGATCTGTCTGAACTGCAAGCAGGACCTTGCACAGCAGGCGCATGCGCGTTCGCAGGCGCACCCATATCTGGGGACGCATGCGCGTTCGCAGGCGCACCCATATCTAGGGGCGCATGCGCGTTCGCAGGCGCACCCATATCTAGGGGCGCATGCGCGTTCGCAGGCGCACCCATATCTAGGGGCGCATGCACGTTCGCAGGCGCACCCACATCCACAGGCACATCGACATCCGCGGGTGCATGCACATCGCAGGCACGTTCACGTCCGCAGGTGCCGACTTCCACAGGCACACACGTCCACAGGAACACTCACACCCGCGGGCGCACCCACATCCGGGGGGCACATGCACGTTCGCAGGCACACCCACATCCATAGGGCGCCCATGTCTGCAGGCGCGCACCCATGTCAGCAAGCACCCGTTCAAAAGTGCGCCTTACTGCAGACGCGCGCTGTTTGCCGCGGCCGCACACCGTCTGCACCTGGTATGCACTGACGCGGGGTGTTCACTGGCAACGCGCAGTGCATCGATTGTTCTGGGGCGCAGGGCATTCAGGACCAGCGGCGGGTGATGCGACGGGTGCGGCGGCCGTTCCAGCAGCCGCGGTGCCAGTGTCTGCGGTCGTCTTCGCCGCCGTCGACCGCCCAGGCGACGATATGGGCGACCCCGGGCGGGATTTCGTGGTCGCAGCCGGGGCAACGATACGTTTTGATCGCCCGACTACCCGGAATGGTTCGCACGACATACATATCATCGCTGTCCGGCCCGGCCTCCCGCCGACCGAAGACATCACCGATCGGCGGAGCGCCCTCCTGCCAGCGGCCCACCTGACGTTGCGTCCGCGGTTTCCGTCGAGGCATCCCATAAGCCTAGGTCGTGGCCGAATTCACGCTGCGCGCGCAGTCCAGGCCCGCCACGCACGACCTCCGCGCCGCATACGTTTGCCCGGCGAACCATCTGTCAGCCAGCAAACCCATGGAACCAATCCTGGGTCCCAGCGAACTAAGCCCAGCCCAGCCGCCAGCCGTGCGCTCACCGAACATAAGCACCGCAGACAACCTCACGCACCGCCGCCGACGACCTCACGCACTCGAGGACGCAGTCCGCCCCTCCACAACGGCGCACGCATGCCAGGCGAATCCACCCGGAGCGCGCCCCACGCCCGCCGGGCAAAATCTATGCGCAGCATACGAACCCATTCGCCATGGCGGCGCGACAGGCTAGAAGAGGCGGAATTCGTTGCTCTCTGTGCCGCGCAGGGCGTCGTAATCGAGTGTCAGGCAGCGGATGCCGCGGTCTTCGGCGAGGGTGCGGGCCTGGGGTTTGATCTGTTGTGCGGCGAAGACTCCGGCGACCGGGGCCAGGAGTGGGTCACGGTTCAGGAGTTCGAGGTAGCGGGTCAGCTGTTCGACGCCGTCGATTTCACCGCGACGTTTGATCTCGACGGCCACGGTCGCGCCGTCGGCATCGCGGCAGAGCAGATCCACCGGGCCGATGGCGGTCATGTACTCGCGGCGAATCAGTGTGTAACCGGGGCCGAGGGTTTGCACGTGTTCGGCGAGCAGCTCCTGAAGATGAGCCTCCACACCGTCTTTCACCAGACCGGGGTCCACACCCAGCTCGTGCGAGGAGTCGTGCTCGATTTCCTCGATGGTGATGCGCAGTTCCTCACCCGCCTTGTTGGTGACCACCCAGAAGGCCTTCGCCCCCTCGGGCACCGCATCACCGTCGCGCTCCTCCAACCAGCACGGCGGACTCATCCAGTTCAGCGGCTTATATGAGCCGCCATCGGAATGTACGAGCACCGAACCGTCAGCTTTGATCAGCAACAATCGGCGGGCCATCGCGAGATGGGCGGTGAGTCGCCCTACGTAGTCGACCTGACAGCGAGCAATCACTAGGCGCACCCAAGCACTGTAGGTGAGTGCCCGGCCCAGCCCGGCGTCACCCCTGTCGCATCGACCGTCAGCCCATGAGCAGGATGGCCGCGAGGAACGCGCTCACCGCGAGCAGACCGGATTCGACCCGGGTGAGTCGGCGGGTAGACGCCGCTTTCGCGCGCAGCATGCCGAAGCCGACCGCGGTTCCGATGACGAACGCCAACAGATGACCGACATTGGTGAAGGTCCGTTCGATCAGCACGCCCTCGGCCGCGACGATGAACCACACAGTGGACCAGGCGATTCGCCAGCGGTGCGGAATGGCCACCACGATCGCCCCGACCAACGCCATCGCGCCATAGCTGACGCCGACATCCTGCGCCCAGCGGATGCTGGCGGGCAACCAGTCGACCTCGATCGCGATCCACAGGCCGACGGCGACAAGAAGCGTGGCACCGATATGTCCAGCCAAGAACACCCGCACCATATGCACGGCGCCGAAACGCAGCTCGGCAAGTGCCAGCAGGCAACCGAGCAACGGAATCAGCACCCAGGCGGCGCTGACATCGCCGATCACCAGTGCGCTCGACAGCACGGTACCGACACGGCCATCCAGCAGATTGTGCAGATTCGTGCTCGCATGCAGCACCATCCGCGCCTGCGCCGACTCACTGAGCGCCGAGAACACCGCGGTGACAGCGACAAGAGCCGCCAGATATCCGAACGTCGCCGGGAGCCTCAGCTGCCACCAGCGTGAGCGAAGCGGTCTGAGGGGAGCGACCGGCGCGCGGTCTGCGGTTGTCGTCGCTGCGACCATCAACACCTCCATGCGCGTCGACCGCTCCCGCTCGGAACTGCCGACGCTGATTACTACCTTCTGTCATTCTCCATCATGGACACCGGAGCGCCGCATAGGGTCACTGTTCCCTGTGAGGTTGCTATGAAACCTCGTGCCGCACAACGTGCAAAGAGAATCTG
>NZ_BDAZ01000051.1 GCF_001612725.1 Nocardia anaemiae NBRC 100462
TACCGGTCTTTCCCTCGACCGCACACCAAGCCCTAACCTGCGCATATGACGATTCAACCGACCACGGTAGAAGCAGGAGGCAGTCATGCATAAGTTGGTGGTCCTATATCCCAAGCCCGCCGACCCTGACCACTTCCGCGAATACTACGTGAACAACCACCTTCCGCTGGTCATGAATTGGCCCGGCCTGCTTGCGTGGCGCTACAGCTTCGACGTGGCGGCGACCAACGGAGAAGCGCCGTATTTCGCAGTCTTCGAAGCCGACTTCGCTGACGCCGCCGCCTTGGCCGCGGCGCGGGCGTCCTCGCACGGCCAGCGGGCGGCCGCCGATGTCGTCAACTACGCCACCGGCGGTGTGGTCGTCATCGACTATCCGGTGCAGGACGGCACCAGCTGAGACAGGGCGGCACGCTCCGGGACGCGTTCGGCCGACCATTGCGGCCAGGTCCGGCTATCGGCGGAAATGCCGTTCTCGGTTGCCGGTTCGTTGAGCGTCAAAGGTGGACCGATGTCCTGGCCGGATGTCACGGTGGTTGATGCGTGCGTGCGGCGCGACGGCCGGGGCGGCAGTCCCACGGCCGTCACCGACGACGACCCGGCAGCGACGGACGCGGACCGGCGTGCGGTCGGCTGCTTGTCATTTCCCCCGCGCCGGGCGCTACTTCCCACTCGCGCGGCCAGCGGAGTTCTCCGAGTTGATCCTGGACGCAGCTGCTTCCTGCCAGAACCGATCCTAGCGTCGGCTGGTGGGGTTTGCTCAGCTCGTCGGCCCACACGCTGCGGCCCGCCGGAATCCGGTGGGAGTGCTGTCCGGCCGACTGGTGCGTGGTATTGCTCATTGGGTCCGCGTCTTCCATTCCCCGGCTACCGCGACTCGGGTCGGTGCCATCCATCTCCGGACGGCGGCTGCCTTGTTGCCCGGCGACGGCGCCGGTTCGCCGGGCCGGGCCAGACCGATTAGTTGCGCGGTGAGGACGAGAAGTATGCCTGCCAGCTGTGCGGGGCGCAGGCTCTGGTGGGCGATGGTCCAGCCGAGGGTGGTCGCGACGAGAGGACCCAGCAGCATCAACCGCGACGCCGTCGTCGCTGGAACGCCGCGATAGAGCCCCCCGAAGAATAGTGCGAACGCGAGTGCCGTGGCTCCGGCCGATAGCCAGATCGTCGCGCTGAGCTGGCCGATGCTCAATCGCGGTGGCGCGCCGTCGACCAGTGCGGCGATCGGCAGCAGGAGCAGCCCGCCCGAGATCATCTGCCACGCGGTGGCCCCGAGCGGGTGCACCCCGAGCGGCGCACCCCAGCGGCGGGTCAGCACCATCCCGGTGGCCGACAGGAGCGCCAGCCCGGCCGAGGCACCGACGCCCAGCGTGTCGAACGCGGCCCCGCCCTCGAATATCAGCAGCGCGACTCCCGCCAGCCCGATCGGTGGCACCCAGAAATCCCGCGTGCCGACTCGCTGCCCGAGCACGGTCAGCAGCACCGGTACAACCAGGCACTGCGCGGCGGAGATCGTGGCCACCACGGCACCGGGCAGGCGGTGGGCGGCCAGCGCTTGCAGGGCGAAGAAGCCGCCGAAGTTCAAGGCCCCCAACAGGATCGAACGCATCCACCACACACCCCGGGGCAGCGCCGGGCGCAGTGCGATCAGCAGAACACCGGCGGGCAGCACTCGATAGACCGCATTCCACACCGGCGTGCTCGGCAGATAGGCGGTGGCCAGGAACGCGGTTCCGAACAGGCACGGCCCGACGGCAGCGGATAGCAGCGCCGCCTCGCGCTGTATCTCGATCCGACCGCCGAGCACGCCCGCCGCGCCGCGATTGCCGATAGTCATGGCGAGACCGACTCTTCGAGCTGCCGGTGTGCGCCGACGCCCGCCACTGTCCGCACCGGCGCGGACATCGCGGCCGTCAGCGCCGCCTGCCCCGCATTTCCGCGACCGAGCAGCGCCGTCAATTGCGCGGGATCGCCGCGTAGCGCGTTGGTCGCGGTCCGCAGGTCGGTGGCGATCTCGGCCAGCACCGCTGCGATCTCGTCGCCATTGGTCCGCAGGATCTCGGTCCACAGCCCGGTATTTCCGGCGGCGATTCGGGTCGTGTCCCGGATGCCCGCGCCGCACAGCCGCAGGACCGCCTCGTCCGCGTCCGCGAGGCGGGCAGCGAGAAGTGCCGAAATCAGGTGTGGAACATGCGATGTGCGCGCGACCGCGCGATCGTGGTCGGTGGATGTCATGACGATCGTGCGGGCGCCGATGCGGGTGACGAGGTCGGCGACGGCGCGCAATGCGTCAGGTCGGGTACGCACATCCGGTGTGAGCACCCACACTCGGTCGTCGAACAGTTCGGCGGCCGCTGCCATCGGACCCGATCGCTCGCCACCGGCCATCGGATGTCCGCCGACGTAGGTGGTGAGATCACAGCCGAACAGCTCAGCCTCGCGCGCCGGGGCGGATTTGACGCTGGCCACATCGGTGTAGAAGCGCGAAAGCCCCTTGGACTGGCAGTCGGCGAGTACGGCCGCGATGCTGCGCGGCGGAACCGCGATTACCGTGAGATCGACGGCCGACGGCGGCAGGCCCAGAATTCCCGCACCCAGGCCCGCGGCCGCGGACACGGCGGTGGGATCGGTGTCGTGCAGGTAGATCCTCAGTCCGCGGCGGCGCAGTGCCAACGCCACCGACGTTCCGATCAGCCCGCAACCGATGACGGCAACCGAGTGTATTTCGCCGATCTCGGCAGGTATTCGGTCGGTTTCGGTCGAAACGGCACATGCGTTGTTAACGGCAGCACTTGTTTCTCGGATATCCATCGCGTAGCCCTCATCGTTGCGATGTATGTTCGGACGTCTTACCGCGCCCGAATGCGGGCAAATGTACGTCGCCGGATGGACGCCGGTCAATGGCGCGAACACTCCTCGGCAGTAATGATTCCGAACTACCTACCGCGGCGCCTATGAGTACCTATCTTGGGCATCTACCTAGGTATATTGCATTGCCTTCGAATCCACTCGCATCTGCCCTCGTATGGAATTGGGCTCGGCGCCGCCGCCGCTTGCCAGGTGCGTTGGTGCCCATTACAGTCCTGACTGGTGGCCATCCGGCAAACCGCCGGGACCGCCGGGGGAAACCACACCCTGTGGCAATCCTAGCCATCTCCGTTCCTGACCGTTCACGCAATCGCAGGTCTACATTATGAACAGCAATTCCGAACAGTGATGCAAAAGCGGTGGCAGTGACGGTAGGCATTACTTACCCGTATAGACGGTTCCTGCCCGGCACGAAATATCGGTTTCTTTGTCTAGGCGTTGTCAATAGAAAATCCACATCGCGACCTGTTCACCCGCATTATCGAATCGACGCAGCTGGGTGATATCACCGCGGAGTTGCTGTTGGACTTTCCGGTGCGGAAGAATGGAAGATGTCGCTGCGGCACTTCACGCCGTGCCGGTGAGCAGCGTATCCTCCCCCCCGGGTGCGGACGTTCTGTTCGGTCTCTATGCGCTGCAAGGGCATCCGGTCCATTTCCCGGCACCGGACATCTTCGATCCGGACCCTGGCTACTCGCCCGCGATTCCAACTCACCGCCTGCCAGGCCTCGGCCACCCTCACCTCCGATCGGCTACACATGCGCGTCACATCCTGGCAGCGGAATCCCGGTCGTGAGGACGTTGACCATGGTGGCTTTGCAATTGTTTTGCGCGTCGGCGTATTCCGTCGAGGCCACGGCCGGTGCCGTGGTCGTGTCTGTCACCGGCGCCACCGTTGTCGACGATCGCTACAGCCAACTGGCCGCCACGGCAATCCGGCGATCGGGAACATCAACGGTCAGCGGACAAGAATTGAGACATCCATCCTGTTGCACGACGCGGCATTTCATGGCCTGCGCTGGTGGAGTTGGCCCACCGTCGACGCTGTGACCTGGGGCGGGCCGTCTTCGGTGGCAGAACGAGTGCCGGTGAAGGTGGCCCGTTTCGGCCTCCCCGTTGCGCGAAACGGCATTTCGTGGCCTACCTGGCAGGCCGATAGCTTCGGATTCATGGAGTGGAATTTTCTTTCGGCCGAAGAGCTTTCAGCTGCGTTGGGTGCGGGTGAGGTGACCTCGGTGGAACTCACCGACGAGGCGATCGCCCGTATCGAGCGGGATGACAAGGTGATCAACGCGATCTGTGTACCGGATTTCGATCGTGCGCGGGCCGCCGCGCGCGATGCCGACCAGGCGCGCGCCCGCGGCGAGGACCGGCCGCTGCTCGGTATTCCGGTGACGGTCAAGGAGTCCTACAACATCGCCGGGCTGCCCACGACCTGGGGCATGCCGCAGTACGCGAACTACGTACCGACCGAGGATGCGGTACAGGTGTCCCGGCTGAAGGCCGCCGGCGCGGTGCTGCTCGGTAAGACCAATGTGCCGTTGATGCTGCGAGATATCCAGAGCTTCAACGAGATCTACGGCACCACCAACAATCCGTGGGATCACCGCCGCACCTCGGGCGGATCCTCCGGCGGTTCGGCCGCGGCCCTGGCGTCCGGATTCGGCGCGCTGTCCATCGGCTCCGACCTGGCCGGTTCGCTGCGCACGCCCGCGCATTTCTGCGGCATCTACGCACACAAGCCGACACTCGGGCTGGCGCCGACCCGCGGCATGGTCGCGCCGCCCGCACCGGCATTGCCGATCGACCTCGACCTCGCCGTCGTCGGCCCGATGGCGCGCACCGCCCGCGACCTCACGCTCCTGCTCGACGTCATGGCCGGACCGGACCCACTGACCCACGGCATCGCCTACAACGTCGCACGGCCGCCCGCGCGCCACGAGCGGCTATCGGACTTCCGTGTCCTGATCATCGAGGACCATCCGCTCATTGCGACCGGATCGGCGGTGCGGGCTGGCGTGAATCGGGTCTCCGAGGCGCTCGTCGACGAGGGCGCCCGCGTCGAACGGCACAGCCCGCTACTGCCCGATCCGACCGAAGCGGCGACGCTCTACATGCTGCTGATGCTGTCGAACGCCGCCGCAGGTCTTTCCCTCGACGTGTACCAACAGCTGCAGACCCACGCCGCCGCCCTGAGCGCGGACGACCGGGGTCTCGATGCGGCGCGGCGGCGCGGCATGGTGCTCAGCCATCGCGACTGGGTCGAGGCGAACAACCGTCGCGAACTCCACCGCCACGGCTGGCGGCAACTCTTCGCCGAGTTCGATGCCGTGGTGTGCCCCATCACACCCACGCCCGCCTTCCCACACGACCACAACGGAGGTCTGGAGAACCGGCACATCGACATCGACGGCGTCGAGTACCCGTACTTCGACCAGCTCGTCTGGGCCGGTATGGCCACCATGCCCGGCCTGCCCGCCACCGCCATCCCAGCGGGCCGTTCCCCCGAAGGCCTGCCGGTCGGAGTGCAGCTCATCGGTCCGATGTTCGAGGACCGCACCCCATTACGGCTAGCTGAACTGCTAGAGCAGAAGATCGGCGGCTTCCAGGCGCCGAAATAGGGCGCACTGGCCAGTTGGCCGGGACACGGCAGGGACGGGCATTGTCGAGAACTCCCCATCCCTGCCGACGCGCGTTCATCGGCATAGCGTAGGCACGGGCGCGATGCTGGCGGTGTGCCTTCGCCCAGAAGTGCCGCCGCAGTTGTTACCAGGGCGGCGGTTCGGCGAAATTCGGTGGGCGGCGCTGCACTTGGGCGGTGAGCGCTTCGATGAGTCCGGCCCGAAGAAGCCAACTGGGCGACCGCGCGGTCTACGACACCCAGACGTGGGGCGGTTTCCGTTCCGTCCGAGGACCTAGCTCAGAAACGAGAACCCCTAGGTGGTGCGGGGGCAACAGCCCGTCAACTCTGAGAATTCGGTGGGGCGGGGGTGCCACGGCCTGCGGGCTGGGACCGGATCAGGGGAATGGGCCTGCGCAGGTCGACCATGCGGGCGGTGGGGATCTGCCGTTCTCGTTCGAGGATCGGGCCGGTGGACTCTGTGCCGAGCGAGACGGTCGCGGTGCAGTCGCCGGGGCCGAGGGCGACTAGGGCGCCGTGGCGGACGGTGGCGGCCAGCGGCTGGATCTCCAGAATGAGGGCGAGCTCGACGGTGACCGAGCCGGTGGACTGTCCGTCGACGAGGATCTCCAGGTTCGGGCGGTAGGTGTGGGTGAGCTCGTGGGCGAGCAGCTCGACGGTTTCCTCGGGGCCGCGCTGGGAGCGGACGGCTGCGGAGCGGAGGCGATCGTAGCCCCGCCAGCCGGCGACCGCCGCGTCACCGAGATCGATGTCGAGCAGGCCGTCGACGGCCTGGGCGATTCTCGGCAGGGCGATATCGCGCACCAGGTCGCCGAGCGCCGGTGCGGCCGTGTGCAGTGTGTGGTCGAAGTCGACCTCGCGCAGGCGGGCGGTGAGCTCGGCGCAGCCCATTTCGCGGGATCCGTTGTCGTAGAGCACGGCTCGTGCGGTGAGGGTTTCGGGGAACATCAGCGTCGCACCTCTCGCACGGTCGTGATGGGTTCGGCCCGGTGCACGCGGATCTGCACATTCGGTGGCCGAGAAGGGATGGTCCGGATGTCCAGGCGGGGGTTCTGGTCCTGATGGACGCGGATCTGCACGTCGGGTACGCGACCCGTGTGGTGGGGGCTGGGTGCCGGGCTGCCGAAGCGAGGGGATTCGACGGTGCGGCGATCGAACGGTGAAGCACCGGGTGCCCGGACGCCGGGCTGTGCGGTGTCGGTCTCGCGACTGCGGAACGGTGCGGGGCCGGGGACACGGCTGCCGCCCGGAGTGGGGGACTCTGTTGCGGGTGTGCGGCGGCCGAGCAGATTGAGGGCGCCCACGATCGCGGCGAGGATCAGGACGGCACTGACGGCCAGCGGACCGATAGACAATGTCCCGGACTTGTTCTCGGGGGCCTGTGCCTCCGCGGTGGGTATGGGATTCCCCTCATCGGGGTCGGAGGTCACGATCGGGTCCGTGGTCACCTTCCGGGCCGCGAGTACGGTGATGGGCTTCGTCGCGGTGATCGAGCTGTCCGTGGTGCAGGTGGCGGTCAGGGTGGACTTGCCGGGTGTGGCGCTGGTGGGCACGGTGACGGTCGTGTCGAACTTGTAGCTCGTGATGCTCACCGTGGTGGCGGAGGTGGTCCAGCCCGGGGTGACGGTCACCTTGCTGCACAACCAGTTCCCGCCGTGCACAGTGATCGTCGTACCCTGCACCGCCGTCGACGGGACCTCGAGAATCAGTGTGTAGCCGTCGCTGGTGCCGCTGCCGTCTCTGTTGCCGGTGCCGTCTCTGGTGTCGATGCGGGCGGTCGGCGGCACGGTTGCGCCGGTCGGTGGAGGCGGCACCGAGGTCACGCTCGAATTCGGCGGCGGCGCAATCGAAGACGGCGCCGCAGCCGCGGGAATCGTGGCGGCGGCGAGGACTGCGGCGAGCACGGCGGCTGCTGTCGCGACCTGCCGGATGAGAGAGTGGCGACCGAATGGGACCGAAGCGGAAGGGATCGTCATGGCTGCGCACTCCGGGAAGCGCCCACCGCCGCCCGTCACGCGGCACGGCTGAGGTTGTGAAAGAGAAACGGGAACAACGGGATACGTTGCCCATCCACGGTAAGCTGCGCCGACACGGGCGACAACCGATTTTGTTGATTTGTTCCCAGGCCGCCGCGCTCACGCCGGGCGGAACGCCACACGACACTCACCTGCCGAGGCGTTCCTACGCGAGCAGGTCGGCGAGGATCTACACGAACGATGCGGATCGTCGGTGGTAGGTCCGGCGTGTCAAGGCGGTCTTGCTGGACTCGTCGACGACGATCCCCCCATGACCGATATCGGGCAACACCATGATTCGTCGGGTCTGTTCGCGCTCGGCAGGGACCACACCGTCCGCTTCGGCCGCGACCGACTGCTGGGCGGCTATTTGCTCGCTCGCCTGCACCGCCGGTTCGCCGAGCGGGCCGCTGCCGCACAGAACGCGGCCAGCGACGAGGTCGGGCGGTACATCGACCTCGGATCGCCAGATGAGGTGCACATTGTGCTGGCCGATGAGCTCGGCTTGTCGATCCAACGGGAAGCCAGCACCGACCGCGCCGTGCTGTCCGAGCTGGCGCAGCAGTACCCGCACCCATTCCTGACGCACCTGTTGGACTGGCACGACGCCATCCGAGACCGGGACACCGTCGCCACTGCCCTTCCCGTGGCGACTCGGCCTTGACCAACGCGGGCTCCTGGTAGGTACGCCAGACCCGGCCCGGACTCCCAGCACCGATGACCACCAGGAGCAGCGGATCCAAGCCGTGAACTCGTAACCGGTGTGCGCCATCGCCTGTGCGGCATCGGCGTCGTCGGGCCGACCGCGCCGAGAATCTACTGCGCCCGATCGGAAATATGGTGAAACACAACCTGGTTCAGGACCTTGTTCGGGCCGGAGCATTGGTGTTGAGCGATTTCGAACGGATGTGTTCTGATTCCGCGAAATCAGTCGAATGTGTGCATGGCGCCAGGCCCAAGGCGGACACCTGAATAGGCCGACAGGGAGTGAGAAGCGTGCCGGGGCGGGGAATGCCATTGCGCGACAAGAGATTTGAGTCTTCCCCTCCGCCCTCGACTCGCAGCCGTCGTGATCGGTTGTTGCACAGTCTCTCCCGGTTGCTGGAGTGTCTGCCGGGACTGCAGCTGCTCGGTTGCGAGCTTGACGCACGAACCCGCTGCTCATGTCATCTCCGAGTACGGCTACGGGATTCCTCCGCGCGGGCACGGTCACGGATAACCGCGCCGATGCCGCTCTCAGGCCGGTAACTCCGAGCAGGAGAGCTTGCAGGTTGGAATCGGTGAGTGGGGCGACGTGCGATCTGCGACCATTACACGGGAGGTTCGATCCACGAATCCCGCTGAGATCCCTATCTCGAATTATGAGGACCTGGAAGGGCATCTCGATTATGACCTACCCATCCCAAGAAGTTGCTTCACGACAGCGGAAGGAACCAGACGGATGTTGATGCTTACTCCCACTGCAATCGAGGCCGTTCGCACTATTACCTCCACCGCGGACGCGCCCATGGATGCCGGGCTGCGAATCTCGGCGACCGACGGCGCCGAGACATTGCAGATGGCCGTCACCGCAGGACCAGACGAGCAAGACCAGGTCGTCACCGCCCAAGGAGCGCGGGTGTTCCTGGACGAGCAGGCCGCAGCCTTCCTGGACGACAAGATCCTCGACACCGGGCAAGACCCGCACGGCCAAGGCGGGTTCGTCCTTGCCCAGCAGGATCAGAACACCGCCCAATGACCCGACTCCGATGACGTAGGGCCCGACGACGGCAGTGTCCGAAACGATGACGCCGGGCGCAACGGATGGATGTTCGTGGCGGAGGCGCTGCCGCAAACACGCGCGGTGCCGCCCCGCAGTGATTCCCAGCGAGCCAGATCAACTTGCTGCGGGTGTCAGCGGTGCTGGAAATCCGCGCACCTGAAACGCCCGCCGCTAACCCGCAGCACATTTACAATGAGTCCGGTCCCGATGTGAAATCCGGGGATGTGGAGCGGACCCTCATGCCCGACGCGGCCGACAAGGCTGCATCGAAGTGGTGAAGCCCAGGAATATCTCCCGGGCTTCACCCACCACTTCCGTCCTTGCCTGGCATTCGGTCAGTTGTCGTCTTGTCGGCTCGCAAGACTCCACCTGATAGCCGTATATTCGCTACGGTTCTGCTCGTCTCTGTGGACCACTTCATCGCGACACTGCGAGTTGACCACCCCTCCGTCAGCTTCTCCAACGACGTCGCCGCCTGTCCCGGCAAGATCCGCAACCGCGCCCTGTGGACCCTGCAGATCCTGCTCGGCCTGTTCTTCATCATCGCCTCCGGCGGGCCGAAGCTCGTTATGCCGAACGCCCTGATGGACAACGCCCCCGAGAATCTGACCATCCCGCTCGGGCTGCTCATCTTCATCGGAGTTGCGGAGGTCGCGGGCGGTGTCGGCCTGATGGTGCCACGGCTCAGTGCCCTGGCTGCCGCGGGCCTGTCGGTTCTCACCGTGCTGGCCGCCGGGACGCAGGCTTTCATCGCCGACATGCCCTTGATGGGGATTTTCCCACTGGTGCTCGCCGCGATCTTCGCCTGGATCGCCTACGAGCGCCGCGCCATCGTCACCGATCTGCGCAACTCGCTCTCGCGATGACAAATCCATACCTACGACCGGCGATCGGTGGCCCACCCACCGACCGCCGGTTGTGCATTCTTGGATCGATTGCCTGTCGGGTTGGCGGCGATCGCTCCAGCGGCCATCTGGTCCGCGCGGCAGTGGGGGTCGCACTCGAACGCGGACTAATGCGGACGGGCTGTTAGTCGGCTACGTAGCGCAGCATCACAACTTTGTTGAAGTGCTGCGCGGACGGGGCAGACGCACGTTCGGTTTGCGGTCTCGGTGAGCAGTTATACTCAACGCCGCAACATCTTTCGCTACAGCAGCAGGGATTGGGTGGGATGCCGCCGAAACAGGTGAGGCAGCGTCGCAGTCCAACCCAGGAACGCGCCAAGGCCACACGTCGGCACATCCTGGATACCGCGGCGAAGCTCTTCGGTGAACGGGGGATCGGCAACACCTCGACCAACCGGATCGCAGCGGAAGCCGAGGTGAGCGTCGGCACTGTCTATCGGTACTTCGCCGACCGTTCGGTCATGGTCGATGAGCTTCTCGAGTGGTTGCTCGTGACTGTCGAGCAGCGCATCAAACAGTGTCTGGACGAGCTGGCCGAGAAATCCAGCCCGGAGTTGATTGCGTCAATTCTGACCGTCGCCACCGATGTGCTGGTGGACAACGCGTCTTTGGTGCGGGCATTGGTGGCTGATCTGCAGTTCTACGACACTGTCATTCCCGAATTCGAGCCTCGCCTCCACAGGGTGATCGAGACGCTGATAACCCGAATTCTCGGTCCCGGTGACGAGCACCAACATCGCCGGATGACCTCCACAGCGCTCGATACCATGTTCGCCATTGTCTTGCGCACGGCACTCGAATCCGACAGCGTGCGCCGTGGCGAGTACATAGTGGCGACCTCCCGAATGATCACACACTGGATCGAGCCTCAACTCGATCCATGACCGGAACCCTCGGACTCTGCAACCATGCAATGTCCGCGGCAAGACGCACGGTGAGATCGTGAAAGGCACCGCCGTTCTGCTCGACGAGGCCGCCAGCGTCAACGCGCGCAATGCGATCAGGCGCCGCTACGGGATACACGACTGGATCGCCTATCTCGCCAGCCGTTTGCAACGCGGCAAGAACGCCAACATAGGAATCGAAATCACCGCAGCCTGACCGCCGAATCCGTGCCAGTCCGGCGACCCGAGATGTGCCGGATTACCTGCTGGTCAATCGCTTTCGGATCGGATGCGGGATGCGAATCCTATCGCGTCCTGGCTGGGCGGTGCTCCGAAAAGGCGGCGGTATTCCCGGCTGAACTGGGATGGACTGTCGTAGCCCACGAGATATCCGATGTTGGCGACGTCTCTGGGATTTGCCGCGAGCAGCAGACGGGCCTCGTGAAGTCTGATCTTCTTCTGGTACTGGACGGGAGTCGTCCGGGTGACGGTCCGGAAGTTGCGGTAGAAGGCCGAGGGGCTCATCCCGATGAGTTCGGCGAGGTCTTCGACCAGGAAAGGCTCTCGGTAGTGTTGCCGGATCCATTGCACGGCTTTGGCAATCGGGGAGAGCCTGGGATCGGCGAGTCCGATCTGGCGGACCGTCGCGCCGTGCTCGCTGGTGATCAGTCGCCACAGGATCTCCCGTTTCACCAGCGGTGCGAGGACGTCTCTGTCGCCGGGGCGGTCGAGCAGGCGCACCAGCCGCACGGTGGCGTCGAGCAGTTCGTCGGAGGCGGTGCTGAATGCGATTGCCGGTGGCGCGGTGTCATCGGTATCCGGAATGGTGCCGGGCCCGGCCTGCAACACCAGCTCGGCGACCTCCGAGGCTTGCAGTAGCAGGCACAGGCCGAGCACCGGCCGTTCCGGTGTGGCGTCGCTGAATCGGCATTTGAGGGGCATGGCGACCGATGTCACCAGGTACTGCCCGGCCCGGTAGTCGTAGACGTGCTCGCCGTAGGCGAGACGTTTGGCGCCCTGGGCGATCAGTGTCATGCGCGTTCTTGCCATGGACGGCGGTGCAGGCAAGTCCGACTCCTCCCGGCCGACCAGCAGGTCCTCGATGGCCGTCGCCCCGTCGTCTCGGGCGTGGCGGTCCAACAGGATGCAGAGCTCGTCGAGCAGCATGAGCCGAAATCACCCCAGCACGTGTGCGAGAACGATGACGCATCCGAGGACGAATTCCAGAGCGGCGAAGGAGAGGAATTCTGCCGGACGGATCGGAAGGCCTTTCCGCGCGAGGGAGAGCATCCGCCCGGCGAACCCGAGGAAGATCGGTACAGCCATCAAGTAGATCAGTGGGCCGTGTTCGTGATCGCGGATGGTGATCCCTGCCCAGACGAACATGGGAGCCCAGCCGATGTAGACCCCTGCCATGAAGCGGTGGATGTGGTCTGCGGTGGCATCGCCTCCCTTGGCTCCCTGCACTATCTGAAGCCCGGCACCGGCAACGATTACGGCTGCGGTCAGCAGCAGACAGACCATGACGGTGATGTAGGAGGCGGTGAAGGAAGCGGGGCCGTCTGCCAGCGTCAGTCCCTGTGTGTCCATGGTGAATTCGTTCTTCCGTTAGTGAGGTTGGTCTGCGCGCCGTCGCGCGGTTGGTCAGGCTTGTTCGGTGGGGCGGACAACGAGTTCAGCGACGGCGACGTGCCGGGGGCGAGTGACGATGTAGCCGACGGTGTCGGCGATGTCTTCGCTCTGCAGCCGTTCGATGCCGCCGATACCGGCGGCGATCTGCTCTTGGACGGCCGGTGCGTTGTGCGAGCGCAGTTCGGTATCGACACTGCCCGGCTCGACCACCGATACCCGCACATGCTGACGCGTCAGTTCTTGCCGCAACGCCTCACTGAAGGCGCCGACACCGAACTTTGTGGCGCAGTAGACCGCCGACATGCCGAAGGCCATCCGACCGGCCAGCGAGCCGATGTTGACGATGTCGGCGACCTGACGTGGGCCATCCGCGGCCGCCTTGACCAGGTGCGGGACGGCCGCGTGGGTGCAATACATCAACCCCATCAAGTTGATGTCGACCATGCGCCGCCAGTCGTTCAGGTCAGCGCTCGGTGCGGGTCCGAGCAGCATCAAACCCGCATTGTTGACCAAGATGTCAAGGCGGCCAAGGCTTTCGACCGTCTGGTCGACCGCGTCGGCAGCGGCGTTGGCGTCGGTGATGTCGGCGGGCATGATAACGGCCCGCCCACCCGAATTGGAGATCTCGGACGCCAGCTCGCTGAGACGGTCCTCGCGGCGGCCGACCACGGCCACCGATGCACCCTGGCGGGCAAGCTCGGACGCTGTGGCGCGGCCGATTCCGCTGGATGCCCCGGTAACAAGGGCGACGGTTCCGTCGAGACGACGAGTCATAGATCCTTACCTTTCGAAAAGTGTCGACATTTCCGGGGCCCCATACCATCGACAAAGCGCGAAGGCTCGAGGCAATCCCCCAACTCAGCAACAACACCGCCGATTTGCGCGAACATGCCGCCGACCTCGTGCCAGCCGATCCAATGCGCCACTTCCCGTTGGCAACTCGGATGTGTCGGGACGAAGTTACGGTCATCGCTGGCGATCATTGGATATTCCTGTGCCGTGACGAACGAGACAACCTATTCAAGCACCGTGACCTGCGAAAACGTAGAACGATGCTGGCTTGGCCTTGCCTAATCCTCGCGTAGGACCGGAGACCCGGCCCATGATCGGTTAGAACACGCTCATGCGCCTACCGCGCGGTTCGAAAGAGCCACGGTGAATGTTTTGCAGCGCGGGGTTGTCGGCGAACAGGCCGCTGTGGCCGCCCAGGTCGTCGGGGCACTGATCCTGGATCAGGATGTTGGTGGAGTTGGTCCGCGACGCCGTCTATTACAGATGCCGTGCCAAATCCATCGCCCCGGGTAGCCGCCACAGATTGTGCTGGCCGCGGACGATGCGTCGGGCACCGGTGTCGCGCAGGACCGCCGGTTCACCGGGCACGAGCGGATCGGTCCGGGCGATTGGCAGCCGGTACTGGGGGCCCAGGCCAGAGAGATTTTCGAACTCTCTTGCCTGGGCCCATTTTCGGCCTAATCGCCTGTTCGATCAGGGAACGCTGAATACTGCCTATCGCGTCACCGTATGAGGATCGGGGTGCTTATGGTTTGACGTCGTTGTCGAGCCGGTCGCGCTCGTCGGCGGCTGCGGCGAGGACGGAGGACCCCGGTCGTTTGCCGAATTTCCATTCGTTGAAGGCCAGGTTGAGCAGGACGGCGGCGACTGCGGCTGCGCTGATTCCGGAGTCAAGGACCACTGCGATTTTTTCGGGGAAGGCGTCCCAGAATTGTGGCGCCGCAACAGGTATGAGGCCGAAGCCGATGCCGACCGCAACGATGACCATGTTGAGGTTGTCCTGGTAGTCCACCCGGGATAGCGTGCGAATCCCACTCGCCGCAACCGATCCGAAGAGCACGAGTCCGGCGCCGCCGAGTACCGGGTACGGTATTCCGGCGACTATCGCGCCGACCACCGGGAGCAGGCCGAGCAGCAGGAGAATCAGGCCACCGGTTGCCACTACGAACCTGCTTTTGATTCCGGTCAGTGCGACAAGACCGACGTTTTGTGCGAACGCGCTGCAGGTGAACGATCCGAAGAGCGGCGCAACCGTCGTCGACAGCATGTCGGCTCGCAACCCGTCCGCCACGCGCCTGGCATCGACGTCGGTCCCGACGATTTCACCGATCGTGAGGATGTCGGCCGTCGTTTCGATCAGGGTCACCAGGATCACGATTGTCATCGCGACGATGGCCCCGACTTCGAAGGTCGGTGACCCGAAGTGCAGCAATTGCGGCGGCGCGGCCAGGCGGGCGACGCCCACGTCGGAGAAATCGGCCTTGCCTGCGCAGACCGCGATGACGGTACCGAGTACCAGTCCGATAAGAATCGACAGCCGTGACAGCGCGCCCTGGAACAGGCGACTGATCACCAGGATGATCAGCAGCGTCAGGCCGGCGAATCCGAGGTTGGCCAGGGAACCGTAGTCGGGTGCGGTGGAATTGTTGCCCATTGCCCAGTTGAAGGCGACCGGCATCAGTGAAAGGCCGATAACGGTGATGATCGTGCCCGTCACGACTGCGGGGAACAATCGCGCCAGTTGCGCGAAGAACGATGACAGCACCAGGCCGATTACCCCGGCGACGATGATGGAGCCGAATACCGTACGTAACCCGCCGGTGGTGGCAATCGCCACCATGGTCGATACGCCTGCGAAGGAAACCCCCTGCACGATGGGCAATCGGCTGCCGAACGGTCCGATTCCGAGGGTTTGCAGCAGCGTGGCGAGGCCCGATACGAATAGGGCCGCCGTCACCAGCAATCCGATGTCGGCGGCGGATAGCCCAGCCGCGCCGCCGACGATGAGTGGCGGCGCGATCACACCCCCGTACATCGTCAGAATATGCTGGGCTCCGTAGGCGGCCAACTGTCCCGGCGAGTGTCTTGCATCCTCCGGTCGTCCACTGTCCGCCCGGCCGCGACGCCAACTCAACATCCCCATCCCTCATCCTTCCGATCGCGGAAATGATGTTCCGCTGCACCGGAAATGTGACAGGCATCACTCGAGTGTGGCTACGGTAGGTAGATCCAGTCTTCGGTCCCTCGTCGCTACACCGCATTGTTGGTTCGGCTAGTTGCCGCTGTCTCTACTGTCGCCCACGCTTATTGCGAGCCGACGTGATGCAACCATGTGACGCTCCATCCACCCGCTGTTCTGCACGCTCGACCGAGCGCCTTCGTGGTTTTCGGGTTCCCGATCGGGCTCGATACCGACCTCGACGAGACCATGCGCCAATGCGTTCGCAGCGCCATCGACCTACTGGTCGACACAGGCATGTACACCACTCACGCCTACCTGTCCGCCGCAGGCGATTTCGCCATTTCCTTGGTGTGGTCGGAGGACGAACTGGATGGGTGCGGCGCTCAGGCACTGGCTGATGGCGCGGGGATCAGGATGGCACGCAAGCAGTTTGAGCGCACTGGCTACGCCCTCGGCATCCCTGCCTGTCAACGACTTTCAGCTGGATCGGTGCGTATCTGCGTCTCTAGGAAGTTCGAAATCTCGTTCGCGACGACGTCGGGCATCTCGAGACCACACAGGTGGCCGAGCTCGCTCAGTAGGACCGCACGGCCTCCCCGGATGCGCCGGATATCGTCGAGCTGCTTGGCTTGATCTACGACGACGTCCTTCCCGCCGAGTATGTAGCAGGTCGGGATGCGTATCCCGGACAGTTCGTCGGCCTGGCTTGTCAGCGCACCGCCCGCCAGCCAGCCGTGCCACATCTGCTCGGTGACGGTCAGCATGCTGCTCGCCAGACTCGAGGTCTTCGACGGGTCCACCGAGATTGCCGCGACGCCTTGTGCGAGCGCTTCGACATTGCCATAGGCGGCGTCGAAGCCAGCGGTCACCGCGTCGCCGGTAGTCGTCCCCGCGGCGTTCCACGGAACGACTCCGATCAGCGCACGCACCTCGTCGGGGTAGTCGAGCGCGATCCGCATCGCGATCGCACCGCCGAGGGAATAGCCGACCATGCAGTAGCTTTCGACGCCCGCGTCGTTGATCGCGTCGTGCAGGGTCGCGGCCAGTGTGGACAGTCTCCCGTCCGCTGGCGCGTGTACGGACTGACCATGTCCGGGCAGGTCGAAGATCAGGACGCGGAACCCGCTCAGGTGGCGCGCGATTCCGGTCATGAGGTCAGCCGTGGCGCCGAATCCTGGCAACATGACAAGAGTCAGTGGGCCCTGGCCGTGTTCCTGCCAGTAAATATTTGAACTGGTGTGCGGCATCGAGATCTCCCTAGGCTCGGCGAAGTTTGTTGGGCATACATGTGTTCGCGCACATCGGCCAGATCCCCCGCACCGCGGGCCGGTCCTGCTATGCCGAGGTCCTGCCATCGGCGCATCATCTCGTTCAGTGCGCATCGGTGGTGTGGCTCGCGGTGAAGGCCAGAAGAAGCGCGGCGGTCCGCGGCGGATCCTCCATGATGGGCGAGTGCCCAATACCGGGCAGCAACTCGACTTTCGCGTCCGGAACGGCGCGGTATTCGGCGGCGGAGGAGGATCGCCATCTCCGGTCGTCTTCACCGAAGATCACCAGCAGCGGCTTACCGAGCGGAATCAAGCGATCGGGGAGCGCACGCTGGTTCACATAGTCGTCACCGGCCTGCGATGTCGCAATGAAGGCGTGGTAGGTCATGCCGCGCGCGTCGTCCACGACCTCCTGCGGGACCTGGTAGCCAGGGCGGCTGAACGCGGTGCTCGCGGCCCTGCGGATCAGGCTGTCGGTCCGAAGCCGCCACAGCAGCTGCCCGATGACGGGGTCGTACAAGAGCCCGCCGACGAAGCCGCTCGAGATGAAGGCGTCCAAACGTGGCGCGGTGTCGATGAGTACGAGCGAGGTCACCAGGTCGGGGCGTTGCTCGGCGAGGGCGGTGGCGACCGCGCCACCGGTGGAATGGCCGATCACTACGGCGTGCTCGACGCCGAGCCTGTCCATTGCCTGACCGACGCGACGTCCCTGCTCCGGCATCCCGTAGCCACCACCGGCTGGTTTGGCCGACTGGCCGTGCCCGAGCAGGTCGATCCGGATGAGGCGATGGGACTTGGTCAGCAGCGGAACAAGCGCGTCCCACGAGCGGGTCGACGCGGCGAGCCCGTGGATCAGTACGAGTGCCGGGGCATCGGAGGGGCCGTCCTGGCGCACGTGGATATTCCCGCCGTCGAGGGACAGGGTCGGATTCCCACTGGCCTCGGCGCTCTGCCGCGTCACCAGCTCCGCGTTCACGAGAAGCAACCCGACGACGAAGAACAGGACAGCCGAGGCGATCATAAGGCGCCACCGGCGCCGTGTCCCACTGCTCATTTCAGCCTGCCGGTGCGGAAACCGCAGGTCGGCGTCATCGAAACAGCGGGGTCATCGAGCTCCTGGGAAATAATCATGGGCCTACTGTCACCGCCGGTGCCCGCCGATATCTTGTACAAATGTTCCGGTCAGTCGGCTCGGCTTGCCGAATGGACAGCGTTCGAGGAATTGGCAAGGCCTGTGGATTGGCACCCGAGGATTAGGCGAGCATGGTCGCGGCTCGTGGGCTGAGGGCGGCGTCAACGAGGAGCAGGATCAGCGTGGCGACCAGCGGTCCGGTCCAGCTCCCTCCGGTGCGGAGGCGAGGAAGCTTCTGGATCGCGGACCCAGTCCGTTGTGGACGCCGTCCAGGCCGATGACGAGGGTCCGGGAGGGCGGCGATGACGTGTTCGAGATTCCCCTGTCCGAAGCTGCCGCCGATCGCAGGGATCTTCTCGGCGGCCTTCGCGCCGAGGAATTGCCGGTGCTCCCGCGTCAGGCTGAGCGTTTCAGTTCCACTGCCGCACGGGCGATTTCATCCGCTTCGGCGGCGGTGTCCCCCGATGTTCGTCGCCAAGTCGTGGGTTGATGTTCTACCTGGTACCGCGTATGCCGTGTCCTTCGGCATCCGCACGCCACCCGCTCAGGTGTACTACAGCGCGTCGATTTCGGCCGCGTAGCGCTGGAGTACGACGGCGCGTTTGAGCGATAGCTTCGGAGTGAGCTCGCCGCCTTCCTGGGTCCAGTCGGCGGTGAGCACGCGAATCTTCTTGATGCCTTCGGCCTTCGACACTCGTCGGGAGGCCGTGGCGTTCGGCCGGAGATAGGTGTGGGTTCCGGCCGCATCCGTGCGGCCGGAACGACAGAACTGCCTGTCGGGCTAGCCGAGTAGCAGGTGCTCCGTGGTCAGAAAGTACGAGCACCGCGGTAGATCGAGGAAATTCTTCTCGTCATCGGAGAGGCGCTGGTTGGCCTCGATCCCGGCTACTGTGGCCAGCGCCGCGAGCACTGCTTGTTGGGACGGGAACCAGACTTCGGTGAGTCCGTCGAAGGCTTCCCCGGTGCCCTTTGTGGTGGCGAGCAGCAGGTTCTGGGTTGCATCGGTGATATGGCTCTGGACGTAGCGGTCACCACCGAGCAGCTTGATCTGCTCGGTGGCCAAGGGGCCGTGGCGGTTCGACCAGTAGTCGTCGAACTGTTCCGGTGACAGGTCGGCTCGGCATCGGAGCGCGCACACCATCTTGATCCGATCGGATTCGGGGTCCGCGACCGCGTTCGGCAGCTGAGACGCGAAGATCGCGGCGAGGCCCGCTGTGGTCGCGCCGGTGAGGAACCCGCGCCGCGAGCTCGCGCGGTCGAGGGTGTTGTTGATCGACATCTCGTCCTTTACTTGTCTTGCGGTGATCGAGTGAGGGCCAGCATGACCTCACGTTTTCCCCGGATTTCGTCGTTGTAGCAATCGATTCGCGAGCCACTGAATCGCGCGATGCACCCGTTGCAGTAGCCGCAGACCGGATGTCCGGGGGTGGGTTCGCCGGTGAGGTTGCGGTAGAGGTGTGGGTCGGCGATGAAGGCCCGCGCGGCCGAAACGGCGTCGACGCTGCCGCTCGCCAGCGCGTTCTCCATGCCCGCACGGGTGTGGAAGCCCCCGACCGCGATCACCGGAACGTCGAGTGCCTCGGTGAACCGGCGAGCGTAGGGCAGGTTGAAGCCTTCCTGCGGTGGCCGCAGTCGTTCGGCGACGCGTTCGGCCACCGGTGCCATGGCTGCCAGCGCGAGTTTGCGCACCCTCGACGAGTGCATCAGCAGGCCGACACTGACACTGGCCCTGAGGAATCCGCGATAGTTGCCCTGAACCATCCCCGGCCACGACTCGTAGTGCCCGCGCGAGATTTCGATGGCGTTGGCGCCCGCGTCCTGCAGCCACCGCGCGACGCGCACGAGTTCGTCGGTCGTGGCGCCATGGCGCAACGGCAGATCGTCTGTGCTGTTCATCTTCACCAGTACCGGATAATCGTCGCCGTGTCGGGCGCGGATCGCGTCCATCACCTCGAGCAGCAGGCGGGCGCGTCGCTCGAGCGGCCCACCGTATTCGTCGGTGCGGCGGTTGGTGTGCGGGGTCAGGAACTGTCCGAGCAGGTAGCCATGTGCGGCGTGGATCTGCACACCGTCGAACCCGCCTCGCGTGCCCGGACACTCGCGGCCACGAAACTGTCTACAACGCCGCGGATTTCGTCCAGACGCAGGGGAGAGGGCTTGGTCCCGTACAGCGGTTCGCGCACGTTCGACGCCGACACGATGCGGTCCGCACCCGGTGCGAGCCTCGCGATCTGCCGTCCGCCGTGATTGAGCTGAGCCACGAGCTTGGCACCGCCCGCATGCGCGACGGCGACCCATTCGCGCAGGCCCTCGATCTTGTCATCCTGGTCGATGCCCGCCTGCCGACCTGCCGATTTGCCCTGCAGGCAGACGTAAAGGTTCCCGGTGACGATCAGCGGGGTGCCCGCTCGGGTCATCGGCTCGTAGAACGCGAGCAGGTCATCGGTGACGAAGCCGTCCTCGGTTGCCCGCGTTTCGCTCGTGGCCGACTTGAAAAGGCGGCCATCGACTCGCATCGCCCCGATGTCGAGAGGTCTGCGCAGCAAACAGTCGACCATCTAATCTCCTGATCAATTCATCATATGTGATCTAAAGCTCAGTGAATCTCAGGAGTGAGGAGCCGTCAAGTCGGTCATCGCCCTGAATGTGATGGTTTCATCAGTTTCGTTTGACAGAGCATATGATCGCAACTGATGATTTAATCAATAACCCCGATGGAGGTACCTGTGACAAGCATCGACAAGGGCGTCGGAACTGGGCGGACAGTCCGGGTCGGAAAGCGTGACATCTTCTACAGCGAGGCCGGATCCGGTCCCGCGGTGGTGTTGTTGCACGGTGGTGGGCCGGGCGCGAATGGGCTGTCGAACTATGTGCGCAACGTCGAGACTCTGGCGGAGCGGTTTCGGGTGATCGTGCCGGACCTGCCCGGTTACGGGCAGTCGTCGAAGTTCGTCGACCAGTCCGATCCGTTCGGATATCTGGCCCGGATGATCGGTGGCCTGCTGGATGAGCTGGGCATCGCCTCGGCGCATCTGGTCGGTAACTCCTACGGTGGTGCGGCGGCGCTGCGGCTGGCGATCGAGCGGCCGGAGAAGGTGGATCGGCTGGTGCTGATGGGGCCGGGTGGTGTCGGCACCACTCGTGCGCTGCCGACGGACGGTCTCAATGAGTTGCTGAACTATTACCGGGGCAGCGGACCGAGCCGGGAGAAGATCATCCGGTTCATCCGCGAGTATCTGGTGTTCGACGGAAGTGCTGTGCCCGACGAGCTGATCGAGAAGCGCTTCCAGGCCAGCATCGAGCCGCAAGTGGTGGCGGAGCCGCCGCTGCGTCGCCCGTCCGGGCCGCTGGCCTTGCGCACTCTGTGGCGGATGGATTTCACCCGGGACTCGCGGTTGCGCGAGGTTACCCATCCCACCCTGGTGATCTGGGGTGCCGCGGACAAGGTCAACCGGCCGCAGGGTGCCCGCATGCTCGCCGAGGCGATGCCCAACTGCGATGTCTATATGGCGGCCAATACCGGTCACTGGGTGCAGTGGGAGCGCCCGGACCTGTTCAACACCCTCACGACCGCCTTCCTAGAGGCGACGACATGACTGATTTTCTGCGGCCGAATCCCGACTCGGTGTTCGGGGCTGTTCATCTGGGATATGTTGTGGTGCAGTCGAATCGGCTGACCGATTGGCGCCGATTCGGTGCCGACGCGATCGGCGTGCACGTGGACGAGCCGGACCGTGACCGGCTGCGGTTCCGGCTGGACGATCGCACCTGTCGATTCCTGATCCAGCGCGGCCCCGCCGAGGATGTCACCGCATTGGGCTGGCACGTCGACGACCATGAGACCTTCGACCGCATCGTCGCGCGGGTGACCGACCGTGGCGTGCCGATCGCCGAGGGCACCGCCGAAGAGGCCGCGGCGCGGGGTGTGGAGCGGCTGTGGCGCTTCGCCGGGCCGAAGGGCATCGTGCAGGAGATCTTCACGGTCCCGGTGACCACCCCGGAGCCGCTGCGGATGATCAGCTCCGGCTGGGTGACCGGAGAGGCCGGAATGGGTCACGTGGCGATCACTTCGCGCGCACCCGAGTCGATGCGCGGCTATTACCAGACCGTTTTCGACTGCCGGATCAGCGATTACATCGACGAGAACATCTCCGGTTTGAAGATGAAGGCCCGGTTCCTGCGGGTCAACGAACGGCACCATTCGATCGCCATCGCCAATATTCGCGGCATCAAGATAGACCCGATCCGAACCTCGGTGCAGCACATCAATATTCAGTCCGGGACCCTCGACGACATGCTCGCCTCGTATCAGCGGGTGCGCGAACTCGGCTTCCGCATGGCGTGGTCGGTCGGTCAGCACACCAACGACCGCGAACTGTCCTACTACTGCGTGACGCCGTCGGGATTCGAGCTCGAGGTCGGCTGGAATCCGATCGTCGTCGGTCCCGAGCTCGAATCCACCTGGGAACCAAGCACTTACCAGGGCATCAGCATTTGGGGCCACAAACCCGTCGGCGAGACAGTGTTGGACAAGTTCGCCCAATTCCGGCAGGCCGTTCGGAGCACGACCACGCCGGAGATCACTGTCCCGGAGCTCGCGGGAGGACTGTCGCGATGAACACTACAGACTACGACGTCGTGGTCGTGGGCCTGGGCCCCACCGGCCTCACCCTGGCCAACCTGTTGGGGCGGCGCGGAGTGAGCGTGCTCGTGCTCGAACGGGAACCGGAGTACTACGGGCTCGCGCGCGCGGTCTACACCGACGACGAAGGCATGCGGATCTTCCAAACCGCCGGTGCCGCAGAGGAACTCTCGGCCGACATGAACCTCGACTCCACGGTGCAATGGGTGCGCAAGGATGGTTCGCTGCTGGCGCAGTTCCATCAGACCGAACGCCCGCTGGGCTGGCCGGTGGTGAACCACCTGTACCAGCCGTACCTCGAGAATTCTCTCGCGCGCGCTCGACCGCTACCCGCACGTCACGGTGCGACGTGGTCGGCAGGTGGTCGAGTTCGACCAGAACGCGGACACCGTCAGCGTGGAGCACACCGAATGCCAAGGCACCGACTACGGCAAGCGCACGCCCGAATCCGACCCTCGCACCGCCGAAAGGGTCCGTGCGAAGTTCCTGGTGGGTTGCGATGGTGGCCGCAGTATCGTGCGCACCAACCTCGGCATCGATATGACCGGCACCAGCTTTCCCGAGCGGTGGCTGGTGGTGGACCTGAAAGCCAAGGACGGGGTAGACGCGTTCCGGCATCTGCCGTACTTCAACTTCGTCTGCGATCCCGAACTGCCGAGCGTGTCGTGCCCGCAGCCGGGCGGTCATCACCGCTTCGAGTTCATGCTGCACGACGCACAGACGAAAGAGGAGATGGAGGATCCGGAGACGGTACGCCGCCACATTTCCCGCTACGTCGACCCCGACGAGGTCGAGGTGCTGCGCAAACTCGTCTACACCTTCAATGCGGTCGTCGCGGACCGCTGGCGCGTCGGTCGCATCCTGATCGCCGGGGATGCCGCGCACATGACCCCGCAATTCATCGGGCAGGGCATGAACTCCGGTGTGCGTGACGCGGACAACCTGTCGTGGAAGCTGACGGCGATCATCAAACACGGTGCGAGCCAGAGCATTTTGAACAGCTACGAGACCGAGCGACGCCCGCACGCCAAGGCGATGATCGATCTGTCGGTATTCATGAAGAGCTTCGTCTCGCTGCGCAATCCCCTCGCCGCCTCGGCTCGCAATATCGCGATCACCACCGCGCTGCGGGTACCGGGGTTGGGGGGTTGGATTCGCAGCGCGAAGGTGAAGCCCGTGCCGCGTTTCCGGCGCGACGCTTACCTGGGCTTGCCTCGGCGACGCTGGTGGGGGCTGGAGGGCACGCTCGCACCGCAACCCGACGTGCGCACCTATAACGGTCGGCACCAACGTTTCGATGACGCGCTGGGTCTCGGTTTTTCGGTGCTCGGCTATGGGGTCGACCCGCGCAGCGTGCTCGATGACGACGCCCAGCTCTTCCTTCGCATGCTCGGCGCGCGTTTCGTCACCGTTTATCCGCTCGGCGGACGCCCGCAAGGCGAGCCGGGTGACGCTCGCGCAACCGGCGACGACTACATCGATATCGAGGATCACACCGGCGCGTTATGTCGGTGGTTCGCCAAGGCGGGCTTGTGTGTCGGCGGCGTCGCGGTCCTGCGCCCCGACCGATATCTGTTCGGCACGGCCACCGGGCCCGGCGCAAATGCCCTGGTCGGTGACCTCGTTCGTCGACTGAATCTGCCGACCATACGACCGGTACCGGATATCCGATCAGACGGCAACGGCGACGAATCCGTCGCCGCGGCACCATCGGACCACCTCGAGGAGGCTCGATGAGCTCAGTATCGCGTAGCGATTCGATGAGGGGCAGTGCCCGGATGACGGGCGAGCTCGTGACCGATTCCACCGCGGTACGTGCAGCGGCCGAGCGGCTGTCCATCGCCGCGACCACGGGTGCGCCGAGCACTGCGGTGCGTGACCTTATCGGCCCTGACCGATGTCGAGTCGGCGTATGCGGTGCAGCGCATCGGTGTTCGGACTCGCCTGACCGCGGGTGCTCGGATCGTGGGACGCAAGATCGGACTGACATCCCCAGCGGTCCAGCGGCAGCTCGGGGTGAATCAGCCCGATTTCGGCGTGCTGTTCGACGATATGGACGTCACCGAAACTCCTGCGGCATACCGGCCGCCGCTATTGCAGCCGAAGATCGAGGCCGAGCTGGCGTTCGTGCTGGCTGCTGATCTCGATGTCGAGCAGTTGGATGCGATCAGCGTCCGTGGTGCGGTGGACTATGCGGTTGCCGCTTTGGAGATTGTGGATAGTCGCATCGCCGGCTGGGATATCAGCTTCGCCGATACCGTCGCCGACAATGCCTCCAGCGGCTGGTTCGTCCTCGGCGCCGAGCGGCTCTCGCTCGATGAGTTCGAGCCGCGCGAGATCGTGATGAATATGGCGATCGACGGCGAGATCGTTTCCACCGGAACCGGTTCGGCATGTCTCGGTGATCCGCTCAACGCGCTGGCGTGGCTGGCCCGCACCGCCCGCGACTTCGGTGCCGCGCTGCGCGCCGGTGAGATCGTGCTCTCCGGTGCGCTCGGACCGATGGCGCCATTGCGTCCCGGCGCCCGCGTTCGGTCCGAACTATTCAGCGGCACACAGACACTCGGCTCCGTCGACTTCACGCTGGAGGAACAATGACTCGCACCAAAGTCGCCGTCATCGGCTCGGGCAATATCGGCACCCAAAGCCACGACCACGACGTCGTAGTCGGTAGTGTTCATCGCGACAGTCCTCCCGCGAGCTCCGGGACAGTGATCTCCGGCGTGGTCGTGCTCCGAACTGCCTGCCGGAATTGGGCGAACTTGTCCAACACTGTCTCGCCGACGGGTTTGTGGCCCCAAATACTGATGCCCTGGTAAGTGCTTGGTTCCCAGGTGGATTCGAGCTCGGGACCGATCGCTGGTCGCCGAAGTCGCGGCCTATGTGCCCGGCTACCGGCTCGAACAGGACATCCAGATCACCGCGCTCGCACCAGACGCGCCGATGCACACGCTGGTCGGTGATGCGGTTGTGACACACCAGGTTTCGGTGTTCCTCGAGGTCGAAGGCGCGGCCCACTATCTCCCGGCCTACGCCGGGAATCTCGACATCATGACCTCGGCCGCCTTCCGTGTCGCCGAACGTCTCGCCACAACCGCACCGACACCGGAGAGTGTGAAATGAGCACAGCATCGCACCGCGATTCGATGAGCAATGGTGGCCAGGTGCCGGATGGGCCCGAGATCTTCCTGCAGGACGTGACACTGCGCGACGGCATGCACGCGCTGCGCCACCGCATCACGCCGAAGAATATCGCCGCCGTCGCGGCGGCGCTGGACGCCGCCGGAGTCGACGCGGTCGAGGTCGCGCACGGCGACGGCCTACATGGTGGCAGCCTCACCTACGGACCGGGCAGCCACACCGATTGGGAGTGGATCGAAGCCGCCGCGGGCGCATTGCGCTACGCCCGGCTGACCACACTGCTGCTGCCCGGCATCGGCACCATCGACGATCTGCGCCGCGCCTACGATCTCGGCGTGGGCTCGGTGCGGGTGGCCACCCACTATACCGAGGCCGATATCTCCGCCCAGCACATCGCCTTCGCCCGCGAACTCGGCATGGACGTCTCCGGCTTCCTGATGATGAGCCATATGAACACCCCCGCGCGGCTCGCCGCACAGGCCAAGCTCATGGAATCCTATGGTGCGCATTGAGTTTACGTCACCGATTCCGGTGGACGGCTCACCATGGACGGCGTCCGCAAACGCGTGCGCGCCTACCGAGCGGTGCTGGCGGATGACACCGAGATCGGTATCCACGCCCATCAGAATCTTTCGCTGTCGGTCGCCAATAGTGTTGTTGCCGTGGAGGAGGGCGTGTCCCGCGTAGATGTGTCGCTGGCCGGGCTCGGTGCAGGTGCTAGCAATACGCCGCTGGAAACCTTTATCGCCGTCGCGGATCTGAACGGCTGGGAGCATGGTGCGAACCGGACCGGCTCACCGATGCCGCCGACGACCTGATCCGGCCGCTGATAGAGCGCCCGGTGCGGGTGGACCGGGAAACGTTGACACTCGGCTACGCCGGTGTCTACTCGAGCTTCCTCCGGCACGCCGAAAAGGCCTCTGCCGCATACGACATCGATGTACGGACTCTGTCGACCGAGGCCGGACGCCGCGGTCTGGTCGGCGGGCAGGAAGACATGATTGTCGACATCGCCCTCGACATCGCCGGTGGCCGGGCCGGTCACTGACTCCAGTGCGCAGTCATTGCGGCGGGTATGGCCCGCAACGACCACGACCGACGGTCGGGTGGCGATAGCACGCGGCCCGCGTCCTGCGCGGCAATGATGTCCCGGCGGGCCCGTGGTGCCAGGCCCTCATCGAGCGGTAGCACCGACATGCCCGAATGCAGCAGTACCCGAACCATTTCCGGCACCTGGCGCTGCAATCGACCGGTCATCCGAAAACTCACGGCGAACACATCCGCCGGATCGTCGTACAGCTCGACGATCGCGTCGCGCATCTCGCTGTACACCTGCAGCACCGACCGGACCGCCTCGTCGAACAACTGCTCCTCGCACGCGCTCACGGTTTCGCAGCCCGACGCCGTGGCGAAGGTCATCGTCGACGCCGTCAACTCCGTCTCCTGACCACCAGCGCCCGCTGTGCCGAGTCGACATTCCGCTCGGCCCAGCGGGCGCTGTGGCAACTGAGCACTTTCTGGTCTGGCAAGTGAGCTCCACCCGAGCCGAAAGTTGGCCAAGTCCTAACAAATAGTCACAAGGAACCGAACATGCGAATCACCAGAGCAGCTCGAGCAAGGAACGTGATAGTTCTCGGCAGCGGTCCGACTGGCATGACGGCGGCGCTGCTGCTGGCGCACGAAGGCCATCGGGTCACAGTGCTGGACAAGGATTCCGGCAGCCCGGGGAACGACGCCGAGGCTGCGTGGGACCAATGGCGGCGACCGGGCGTCACTCAGTTCCGGCACCCGCACATCATGTTGCCGGGGGCCTACCACCTGCTCGTCCGCGAACTGCCCGACGCCATCGATGAGCTGATGGCTGTGGGGGCCAGGCGGCACAATATGCTCGGCGGCGCCTACGATCTGGCCGCGATCGGTGGCCGACTGCCGGGCGACGAACGGTTCGACACCCTCGCCGCCCGCCGCCCGGTCATCGAGGAGGGACTCGGTAACGCCGCCACGCGAACCGCCGGAGTCATCGTTCGCCGCGGCACACCGGTCAGTGGATTGCTGTCCGACGGCGCATCGGCCGCCGGGGTTCCGCATGTCACCGGAGTGCTGACCGCTCACGGTGAGGCCATCCACGCGGATCTGGTAGTCGACGCCCTCGGTCGCAACTCCCCGGTGAGCAAGATGCTGACCGACATCGGCGCTACCGCGCCCGTTCAGAACAAGCACGAGACCGGCTTCTTGGCCTACAGTCGCTACTTCCGCTCCGCCGACGGCTCCATGCCCGCACAGGCGGGGTGGCCACTGGACCACCACGACAGCCTGTCGATGACCACTGTTCCGGGTGATGCGGGGACCTGGGCGCTGGCGCTGTTCGTATCGGGCCGCGATCGCGCCGTCCGAGCGCTGAGCGATCCGGAGGTCTGGCAACGGGTCGCGGCGTTGTATCCCAACATGGCGCACTGGGCTTCTCATGGGGAGCCGATCACCGGAGTGCTCGCCATGTCCGGGATGGAAGCGCGGCATCGCCGATTCGTCGTCGATGACAGGCCGGTGGCGACCGGACTGCTGAGCATCGGAGATGCCTGGGCGACAACCAATCCCACCTTCGGCATGGGGATCACGATGGGTATGTCGCACGCGGCGCTGCTGCGCGATGTGCTGCGGGAGGTCGGCCTGGGCGATCCGGAGAAGCTCGTCCTGCGGTTCGACGAGGTCACCGAGGCCACGCAGGGCCCGGCTCATCACGCCACGGCCGCATGGGACGAGCACAGGCTCGCCCAGATCGACGGCGAAATCGCCGGTGTCCCTTACGAAACCGATGATCAGGACTGGGCGTTACGGCACGCGGTGGAAGCCGCGAAGCTACAAGATCCGAATGTATTGCGGGCCTTTGGTGATATCGGCTCGCTGAACCGCACCCCGGACGAGGCGTTGGCAACTCCCGGACTGGTCGAGCGGATCGTCGAGCTCGGCGGTGGCGCTACCCGCTATCCGGAGCCGGGACCGTCACGCACGGAGCTGCTCGCTGTGATCGGAGCGAAGTGACACGCATCGAAACCAACGGGATCGAAATGCAGGTACAGGTCAGCGGCACCGGACCGGATGTGCTGCTGGTGCACGGCTATCCGGACACACACGCCACCTGGCGATACCAGGTGCCCGCACTGAACGCCGCCGGATACCGCACGATCGCACCCGATCTGCGCGGGTTCGGCGCCTCGGACAAACCGGTGGAGCTGGCGCAGTACGAGCTCGCGGAGTACGTCGGTGACCTGGTCGGTGTCCTCGATGAACTGGACGTCGAACGGGCGCACGTCGTCGGCCACGATTGGGGCTCATCGTTGGGCCAGCTGCTTGCGGGCAGCTTCCCGGAGCGGGTGGCCAGCCTCACCTGCCTCTCGGTCGGGCACCCCGCGGCGATCGTGGACGCCGGATTGCGTCAGCGCGAAATGTCCTGGTACTTCTTGCTGTTCCAGTTCCAGGGGATCGCCGAACGTTGGCTCGCGCAAGACGATTTCGCCAACGCTCGACAATGGTTGGCCACCCATCCGGACCTATACGAGGTCATCGAGCGGCTCCGCGACCCCTGCGCGCTCAGCACCAGTCTCGGTTTGTATCGCACCGGGGCCGGACCGCAACTGCTGGTCGACCCGCCACAACTACCGCCCGTACTCGCACCGGTCATGGGTGTTTGGAGCAGCGAAGACCGGTATCTGACCGAGCAGGGGATGCTCGGAACAGGGCAGTACGTCGGCGGATACTGGCGGTACGAGCGGCTCGACGGAATCGGCCACTGGCTGCAACTCGAGGCACCGGAAACCGTCAACGAGCTGCTGCTCGACTTCCTGTCGACGCAATGAGCCTTTCGGCGCCCCGAATGCCCGAGCGGTGATTCGGGGCGCCGTCGGGTCGAGAACAGCGATACCGAGGAGACCACCCGTGGAGGACGCGCTCGTGCTCGCGGAATCCCTGGCATGCGCCGGGCGGGTCGCAAACCTCCTCTTGCGCTAACACGTTGCGGTCCAAACCATTTCGAAAGGAAATTCGCGTGACCGTCGTATTCGTACACGGCGCCCCGGAGACTGCGGACATCTGGGATGGCGTGCGTGCGCACATCGATACCGACAGTGTGGCGCTGATGCTGCCCGGATTCGGCCGCGGCAGGCCGGATTCCTTCGGTGCCAGTAAGGACGAGTACGCCGAGTGGCTGGTGGCCGAACTGCGGCGCATGCGCGGCCCCATCGACCTGGTCGGCCATGACGTCGGAGCTTTGCTGACCTATCGGATAGTGACGAGACCCGATATCGCGCTGCGCAGTTGGGTGGCCGACATCGCGAGCAGCATGCATCCGGACTATGTCTGGCACGAACTGGCCAAGATCTGGCAGACCGCCGGTGCGGGCGAGGAGTTCGTCAGACAGGGCGTGGCCGCCGATGTCGACGCGCGGGGAAGTGTCGCGGCGAGCCTACGGTCGGCGGGTGCACCCGATCCCCATGCGATCCGGATGCAGCAGCGGTTCGACGCGGAGATGGGCAAGTCGCTCCTCGACTTCTACCGATCCGCGATCCCCAATCCCTATCGCGGTTGGGGGGATCAGCTGAAGCGATCCGACGTGCCCGGGCTGGTCATCAATCCGGTGCGTGATCAGTTCGACGACTACCTCCTGGCCGGAGATGTCGCACGCCAACTCGGAGCGACGTTCTACCTCATGCCGGAGGCGGGGCACTGGTGGATGCTGGAGGACCCGGCCTCGGCCGCAGCGGCGTTGAACGACTTCTGGGAATCCCTGTTCCCCCGGGAGGGCAGCCACTGGCCGTTTCATGCGTGACGCACCTGAAGGGTCCGGTCGATCAGTGTCCGTTCAGCTCGCGCTGCCACAGCAGATCGCTCATCCGCTCGACCGCGGTGGTCAGATGGCGGCGATAGGTGCTGAACGGCAGCCCGAGCAGTTCGGCCGCTACCTCTTGGGTGGGAGCACCTTTGAAGTGAGCGATGGTCAGCGCACGATGCAGCTTCTCGCCGCCGCGTTCGCCGAGCAGGGATTGCGCCGCGTCCGCGAGTACCTCGGCCAGGCTCGTGCCGCTGTCGAGGACCAGGCGGCTGCGGTTGAGTGGGTTGTCGGCCAGCGCTGCCGGTTGACGTAGGGCGCGCAGGGCATTGCGAATCGCCGCATCGAACTCGGGCCGGGACAGCACGACCAGCTCACCGCGCACACGGGCCGCTCGGTCGGCCATGGACGAACCCGACAGCATCGCCTCGGTCTTCTGCTGCAGCCACGGGCCTGGGGGCTGCGCGCGCCAATCATGAGCGAAAAGCGCGTACTGGTGATCCCCGACAGTCGGGGGCGAGTCAATCGGCATCATATTGATATCACCGAGGTGGTCGTCCCAGTAGCCGTCGTCGCGCATCACGACATACGACCAGGCGAGCCGGTCACCGCGGATCATTTCCCCGGTTGCCCGCCACTGGGCGAAAGTCGTTGAGGCCGCAGGTCGCTGATAGCAGCTTTCATCAATGGTGAAGCGCGCCAACGCCATATAGTCCCCCGAGCGCAAGGGCTCCGTGGCGCGGGCGTGATTCCACGCCGCGGCGACGATCGGATCGATATCCAGCCCTTCGGGTTCGGACAGTTCGAGCCATGCCGAGAACGCGACGAGCTCTCCGGTATGCGTGGAGAGATACACGCGGAAGGCCCTGGGCTGGCGGTCCAGCCAGAAGGCGGCGATCGAGGCCGACTCCGGTCCTTCGGTCTGTCGGACCAGTTGCAGCACCCGCTCACGCTGCGAATCGTGGTAGGCGCGGTCTTCGACGAGCCCGACCTCGCGCCAGACATTGAACTCCGACATCTGCCGGTCGGTGCGGTAGAGGAATATCAACGCACCGGTCGCCTGGAGCAGCTGGGAAACCGGCGCCGAGCGCAGCTGGGCTAGATGTAGTTCCCGCATCTGGTGATGCATTTCGGCGAACCCCTCCGGGTCGCGCCACTTCAAGTCCGCCTCGAGTGCTTCCCGGACCACATCATGCGGGAACAACCCCAGGGCGGTCGACTCGATGAACGGCTGCACGCGCAGCCACGCGAACAGTTCCGCGGCCTGATCGCCGAGGAGGGCGCGCAGCAGCGATTCGGACGTGACGAAGGCATGGGCGCAGATCTCCAGCGCCCTGCGGTGCTCGGGGCTGGGAGTGTCGCCGACGAGCTGGTCCAGCAGAGTGGCGATGGTGTCCTGGGTCGGTTTCCAATTCCGCGTCACCGCAGTGTCTTTCACCGCGACCGCGGCGGCGAGAGCGAGCGCGAGGGGATTGCCTCCGGTGAATCCGAGCAAGGCCTGCTGTGCGCTGGCGGGCACTCTGCGCGCGCGCAGGAACTCGGCGGCCTCACCCGGTGCGAGGTTGCGCAGGGCGGTGACCTGGAGTAGGTCGGCCCATCCCGGATCGGACGTCCACACCGGATCAGGGGGCACTCGTCCGGCGATCACCGCGATCGTGCCTACCGGGAGCTGCGGCAGGAACCGTTCCCACAGCCAGCCCTCGAGGCCTTGGCATTTCTCGAAGGTATCGACGAGCAGCACTGCCCCCGGCTCGTGCAGCGCGATCCCCGCGGCCTCGGTGAAGCCTTCCGGGGTGGGGGTCACCGTGCGGCTGTCCACTTCGACGACCGAGCGGCCCGCTTGCCGGGCTTCGCTGGCGAACCTTCTGAGTAGGGCCGACTTGCCGATGCCGCCGGGACCGTGCAGATAGTGGATCGGGCATGTACCCGCAGCACCTGCTGCCGCCGCCCGGAACCAGGCGAGCTCGGTCGTGCGTCCGACGAACGCCCGGTCGCGCCCTTCGGCCAAGCTGTGCGCGAGCATGTCCTCTCCTCCAATCGTCGCGGTCATCTATCGACCCAACGGTCGCCATCAGGAAACCGGTCCGCCATCGCGTGGTTGGCAACCACGGGCGAAGATCCGCACCAGATCGTGATAGTGGTAGCGGCCCCGCGCAGCTGACTCCAGCATGCTGTGGTCCACCAACTCCTCACAGATACGCTCGCAGACCTGGCGGTCCCGATCGAGCGCATCCGCGATCACCGCCAGCGAAAGGTCGGGCAGCCCGACACGGGCCATGAGCCGGAAGGCACGGGCCGCCTCCGGATCCAGTTGCGCATAACCGGCGCGGAGGGCGGAGTCCAAGGTGACGCCCGCGAACGCGAACGTCGCCAACTCCGCCCGCCGCGCGGCCACTCGTTCGGCCTCGGTCGTGAGTGTCCACTCGGGGCGGCTCGCGATCCGCGCGGCGACCAGGCGAACGGCGAGCGGCAAACCTGCGCAGAGACCCACAATGCGCCGGGCTGCCTTCGCCTCCGCGGCCACCCGATCGCGACCGACGACCCTGGCGAACAAAGCCGCCGCGGTCGATGCGTCGAGTGCGGCGAGTCGTTGTGCTCGGATACCAGGAACATGGATCGGACGGCGGCTGGTGATAAGCACCGCGCTCGCCGATGTACCGGGTAGCAGTGGCGCCACCTGGGCGGCGTCGTAAGCGTTGTCCAGGAGAAGCAGCATACGCCGACCATCGACCATCGACCGCCACAGGGCGCTGCGGCTACTCATCCCCGACGGCACGTCGTCCTCAGCGACGCCGAGCGCGTGCAGAAACTCGGCGAGAACGTCATCGGGCCGGGCCGGATCCGTCCCCGTGCCGCGGAGGTCGACGTAAAGCTGGCCATCGGGGAACCGGTGCCGGACACGGTGCGCGACATGTACCGCCAGCGTCGTCTTGCCCACCCCGCCCATGCCCTGCACGGCGGCAACGGCCATCGCGTCCACCCCGTCGAGGTCGGTCTCCAGTTGGGCGACCTCGGCCGAGCGCCCAGTGAAGTCAGTGATGTCCGGAGGCAGTTGGGCAGGAACGTGCCGGACGCGGGGCGCAGCGGATGCGGTGGTGACGGATACCGCGTCGTCGGTGAGTATCCGCTGGTGCAAGTCGACCAAAGTCGAGCCCGGCTCGAGGCCCAGGTCCTCCACGAGTTGCCGTCTGGCGTGCTGGTAGGCGGCCAACGCCTCGGCACGCCGCCCCGCTCGATGAAGCGCCGTCATCAGCAGTGCGGACAACCGCTCGGAGTGTGGATCCGTGCCGAGGAGTAGTTCGATCTCCGCGATGGCCCGGTCGTGCTCGCCGACGGCCGTGGCAATCTCGATCGAACACTCCTGCAGACTCCGGCGCAGCCGCTGCAATCGCGTTCGTTCTGCCGCCGCCCACGGACCCGGCACTCCGGCCAACGGACCACCTCGCCAGAGTTCCAGTCCCGCAAGCACTTCCATCTCGGCTTCCGCGAGCCGTCCCGCCGCGCGCGACGCGTCAGCGGCATCCCGACGCCGCTTGGCGACCTCGGCATCGATACAGATCGGAACCGCCAGGCGATAACCGCCGCGCACCGAGGCCAGGATGTCGGCACCGCCGTTGTCAGCGAGCTGTCTGCGCACCGACCACACGAAATTGCGCACGGCGCTGACCGCCGAATCAGGGACGTCGGTGCCCCATATCCCGTCGATCAACTCCTCGATCGAGACGGCGCGGCCGTCGCGCATCGCGACCATCGCCAGCAGCGCCTGCAGCTTCGGCTGCCGGACATCCACCGGCACATCGCCGAGCCACACCTCGACCGGTCCGAGCACCGAAAGCCGCAACAACCCCACATCTGTCTCCAGCACAATCCCTGAACTCCTTGCCACGGCCGAGTCATTGTCATGGTCGCCGCGACCACTGCTCATTTCCCAGTCCATTCGCCGATCGAACAGTGCTCGAAAACCGATGCCCGCGACCCTGCGCGCTTTTCGTTCTCCTGCCAGTGCGATGGTGGCCCTGCTTTCGCTGGGCATCGACCTCGCCCCCTGGTATCGGGACGACGGACCGACCGGGAGGGCGGAATCGCCAGCGTAGCCTCGTGCGCGACCGCACTACATCGCCGTGATCAGGTCTGGGTGGGCGGCTTCGATCGCGCTATGTGCGGTGAGTGTCCGGTCGAGGTGGTGTCGATGCTGATTCGGTCGGATCGCGGGCAATCCACCCGCACTCGCGGCGTCGAATCACTGGATGGTTGCGCAAACCGCCGTTTCTGTTGGGGGCTCACGAGCCGGGACCGCACAGGAGCCCGATCGAGGAGCGAGAAGTCCGGGCCTGGTTCGTCTCGTGGAGGTGCCCGGCTTCTGTGAACCGCGCGGATGCTTGTCCCCGGACATAGGAGGCAGGATTTGGACGAGGCGCTCGATACGGTGGCCGATCCCCTGATCGCCGCGAGCATGCGGCAGCTTGTCAGCGAGATCCTGATGCGCTATGGGTCGATCGACGCGTTCTGCGCACGGCTGCACCGACTACTCGACGAACCCACCGTCCAGATCCCCGCCGTGACCGGCAGCTTCGTCACCCACCCGCCAGGCCGACACCGGCTGCGGGAACAGTGAACCGTAGATACGAGGCGGCGCGCCTGATCCCGACGACACCACCCACGCCGCAGCCTCAGGCTGTGCCCGCGACACCGCCGACGTTGGAGACCCGGCCGCTCGCGTGACCTCAGGTGGGTTCCCGGCGACACCGCAGAGCGCCACCAGCCCGGCCCAACCGGGCGAGGCCAGCACACCCCGTCATTCAGTACCGCCCTACATACGTCGGCCGAATTCTTGACGACTAGATAGCAGCTGGACACAGAACCCCGGTACTGAGGGCATCATGGCCAGCGGCGGTGCGTTCCGAGAGCACACTGGCAACTCGTCGGGCAGGTCCAGAAATGGCCCGGCCAGGCTACCGCGGGCCCGCTACGAAACCATCGACGCACTGGCGACCGGCAAAAGGCTCCGGCGGTGGAGGAGCACGCCGACGCGGGCGTTCTCGCATGTCATAGTCCGGTAGCATCGGAGCTACCACATTCTTTGGAGGTTTAATTATGGGCAGTCTGAGCATCTGGCACTGGCTGATCATCGCCGCGGTCTTCGTGATGTTCTTCGGCGCGAAGCGTATGCCCGATGCCGCCCGCAGCCTGGGCCGCTCGCTGCGCATCTTCAAGAGCGAAGTCAGCCAGATGCAGAACGAGAGCAGCGCACAGGCAAGTGCAGCACCGGCCCAGCAACCGGCCGCCGAACTGCCGCAAGCCTCGGCCGTCCAGCCGACGGTCGCGCAGCCGCAGGCCGAGCACCAGGCACAGCCGAAGTCACTCTGAGCCCAGCCTTTGCCGCCGGGGTGAGTCGCGAACTCGCTCCGGGCGCAGTGCTGTTGCCCGCCGACCGCTGCGGGCACCGTCGACCCCAGGGGCCAACACACCACCATGCGAATCCCGTTCGATCCCCGGCGCAGTAAGCGCAGGACGAATCCCGACGGCACCATGTCGTTGGTCGAGCATCTGCAGGAGCTGCGCCGTCGGCTGCTGGTCTCGATCGCCGCGGTCGTCATCACCACGCTGTTCGGCTTCTTCTGGTACGCGCACACGATCTTCGGTGTCGAAAGTCTCGGCTCGCTGCTGACCGGACCCTACTGTTCCCTGCCCGCCTCGTCGCGAGCCGTGCTCACCACCGACGGCGCCTGCCGTCTGCTGGCGACCGCGCCCTTCGAACAGTTCATGCTGCGGTTGAAGGTCGGTATGACGGCGGGTGTAGTGCTGGCCGCCCCGGTGTGGCTGTATCAGATCTGGGCTTTCATCACGCCCGGTCTGTACGCGAAGGAACGCAAGTACGCGATCGGCTTCGTCACTTGCGGTAGCGCGCTGTTCGCGACCGGTGCCGTCCTCGCGTATTGGGTTGTCGCGCACGCGTTGAGCTTCCTGCTGAATATCGGCAACAACGCGCAGATCACCGCGCTGAGCGGTTCGCAGTACTTCAGCTTCATCATCCAGCTGCTCGTCATCTTCGGTGTCAGCTTCGAAATCCCGCTGCTGGTAGTCGGATTGAATCTGGTCGGGGTGCTGCACTACGACAAGCTCGCCAAGTGGCGGCGCGGAATCGTGTTCGGGCTCTTCGTTTTCGCCGCGATCGTGACCCCGCAGGATCCGTTCTCCATGCTGGCATTGGCGCTGGCCCTCACGGTGCTGTTCGAGGTCGCCATTCAGATCTCCCGGATCAACGACAAGCGACGCGCACGTCGGGAGGCCGAGGAATTGGCGGCACTCTCCGATGAGGAAGCCTCCACGATCTCCGGCCCGGAGCCGATCAACCCGGCCGATTCGATCACGGACCCTCCGGAGAAATCGGCGCGACCTGTGTCGGACTACTCCGATACCCTCTGACCGTGACGTATCACCAGTCGCAGGCGGGCGAGCTGGCAAAGTTCTCCGCCGAGCTGACTTTCGGGTTGGATCCCTTCCAACGCAATGCCTGCAAAGCCCTCGAGGGCGGGCACAGCGTGCTGGTCTGTGCCCCGACCGGCGCGGGTAAGACCGTCGTCGGCGAATTCGCGGTGCACCTCGCGTTGGCAGCGGGCGGAAAGTGTTTCTACACCACCCCGATCAAGGCGCTGTCGAACCAGAAGTTCGCCGATCTGACCGAGCGGCACGGGCGCGACCAGGTCGGACTGCTCACCGGTGACCAGTCGATCAATCCGGACGCGCCGGTGGTCGTGATGACCACCGAGGTGCTGCGCAATATGCTCTACGCCTCCTCGGACGCGCTGCGCGGACTGTCGTATGTGGTGATGGACGAGGTGCACTACCTCGCCGACCGCTTCCGCGGCGCGGTCTGGGAGGAGGTCATCCTGCATCTATCGCCGGATGTGCGGCTGGTCAGCCTGTCCGCGACAGTCAGCAATGCCGAGGAATTCGGCGCGTGGATGGAGACCGTGCGCGGCGATACCGCAGTGGTCGTCGACGAGACCCGCCCGGTGCCGCTGTGGCAGCACGTCATGGTCGGGCGGCGGATGTTCGATCTGTTCGATACCGACTCCAGCGAACAGAAGGTGCTCGTCGACGAGGATCTGGTGCGCTATATACGCCACCGCGAGGCGGCGGACCGGATGAACGGCTGGGGCGGACCGCGCGGTCGCGGTGGGAACCGCAACTTCCGGCCGTTGCCACGGCCGGAGGTACTGGCCAAGCTCGATGATGAAGGGCTGCTGCCCGCGATCACCTTCATCTTCAGCCGGGCCGGATGCGATGGGGCGCTTGCCCAATGCCTGCGTTCGCGACTGGATCTCAGCCGTGACGACGAGACCGAAGAGATCGACGCGATCATCGAGAAGCACACCGGGGATCTGCCGAAGGGCGATCTCGAGGTGCTCGGCTACTGGGAGTGGCGCGAGGCGCTGCATCGCGGCTTGGCCGCGCATCATGCGGGCATGCTGCCCGCCTTTCGGCATACCGTCGAGGAATTGTTCGTGCGCGGTCTGGTGCGGGCCGTATTCGCAACGGAGACACTGGCTTTGGGCATCAATATGCCCGCGCGGACGGTGGTGCTCGAGCGGCTGGTCAAGTACAACGGTGAGTCGCACGCCGAGCTGACGCCGGGGGAGTACACGCAGCTCACGGGTCGGGCCGGGCGGCGCGGGATCGATGTCGAGGGCCATGCGGTGGTGTTGTGGCAGCCCGAGGTCGATACCAGTGCGGTCGCCGGTCTTGCCTCCACCCGGACCTATCCGCTGCGCAGTTCGTTCCGGCCGGGCTACAACATGTCGATCAACCTGATCGATCGGATGGGTGCCGACGAGTCGCGGGCACTGCTCGAGCGGTCTTTCGCGCAGTTCCAGGCCGACCGGTCGGTGGTAGGGCTGGTGCGCGGGATCGAGCGCAATGAGGGGCAGTTGCGCAAATTGCGCGATCAGCTCGGCGGCGAGGACGGCGGCTTCCTGGAATACATTTCCCTGCGCGAGCGGATCAAGCAGCGTGAACGTCAGATCGCGCAGCAGGGTCGGGCTGATCGGCGCGGGGCCGCGGTCGACGCGCTGGTGTCCCTGCGGCGCGGCGATGTGGTGGCCATTCCGTCCGGGCGGCGGGCCGGGCTCGCGGTGATTCTGGAGCCGGATGCCACGCCGGGGGATCCGCGTCCGCTGGTACTGACCGAGGACAAATGGGCGGGGCGGGTATCGGTCGCCGATTTCCCGGTGCCCGCGAAGACCCTTGGGCATATGCGGCTGCCGCGCAAAATCGATCACCGCACGGCACGGACTCGGCGCGATCTGGCGTCGGCATTGCGCAGCACCGGAATATCCGCGCCGGGCCGGTCGCGGCGCGGTGACCGTTCACAGGCGGGCGAGGACCGCGAGCTGTCGACATTGCGGCGCAGTCTGCGTTCGCATCCGGCGCATACCCGGCCCGATCGCGAGCAGATGAGCCGGGTCGGCGAGCGCTACAACCGGCTGCTGCGCGAGACCGAGACGATGCGCCAGAAGGTTGCCGCGACCACTAATTCGCTGGCGCGCACCTTCGACCGGATCCTCGGTCTGCTCGAGGAGCGCGGGTTCGTGGACGTCGGCGAGGTGACGGCCGACGGTCGTCGGCTGGCCAGGATCTACGCCGAAAGCGATCTGCTGGTCGCCGAATGCCTGCGGCAGGGTCTGTGGCGCGGGCTCGGTCCGGCCGAATTGGCCGCGGTGGTTTCCATTCTGGTGTACGAATCCCGCCAGGAGGGTGGCTATCTCGGCGCCACCGGGCCGACCGAACCGGTCCGCCGTGCCGTCGGCGCGACCGTCGGCGTGTGGAGCGAGTTGCGCTCCGATGAGGCGCGACACAAGCTGCCGCCCACCCGCGAACCGGATCTCGGTTTCGTGACAGGTGTTTACAAATGGGCGCGCGGCGATGGGTTGGCCGAGTCGTTGCTGGCCAGCGGTGATCAGAACGCGCCGCTGTCCGCGGGCGATTTCGTGCGGTGGTGCCGACAGGTGATCGATCTGCTCGATCAGATCCATGGAACCGCCGACGATGTGGAGGTCGCGGGGACCGCGGCCAAGGCAGTCCGCGCGATCCGACGGGGTGTCGTAGCCGTGGACGCCGCGTAGCCGATTCGATTGTGATTTGATTTCTTTCGCGTACCGACCGTGGCGGAGGAGTCGGACAGGATCGCACCTCACACCGGATTGGTCCTGTTGTGCGACGAGTCTCACGCGGGGGGCTACCGTGTGTATAACGATGCGAGTGGAGGCAACCAGATGAGCGGCCCGTACGGACCGAACGACGCCCCTGGTCCCGGGGAGGGACGCAACGATCCCACCCAGCAGTGGAGCGGACAACAGGCACCCGGTGCGGCCGGGCCGACCCAGCAGTGGGGTGGTACCCCGCAGGCGCAGCCGACCCAGCAGTGGGGCGATCCGAACGCGCAGCAGCAGCCGTGGGGTCAGCCGAATCCGCAGAGCCAGCCGAGTCAACCGCAGTGGGGGCAGCCGAACCCGCAGAGCCAGCCGAGCCAGCCGCAGTGGGGCCAGCCCCAGCCCAGCCAGCCGAGTCAGCCGCAGTGGGGCCAGCAGCCAGCCCAGCAGGACTGGTCCGCGCAGCAGGGCCAACAGCCCTGGCAGCAGGGCCAGCAGCAGCCGTGGCAGCAGCAGACCCCGCAGCCGAGCAGCGGTGGCAAGAGCAAGGGCCTGTTCATCGGGTTGGGTGTACTCGCGGTCGCCGTCATCGGCGCCATTGTGGTGCTCGTGCTCGTGCTGACCAGCAAGGATCAGCTGGACCAGGCCGCCGTTCAGGACGGCGTCAAGAAGGTGCTCTCGGATTCCTACGGAATCCAGGATGTCGCCGATGTCTCATGCCCCTCCGGCCAGGAGGTCAAGGTCGATGCGACCTTCACCTGTGACCTGAAGGTCAGCGGTGAGCAGAAGAAGGTCACCGTCAAGATCACCAAGGACGACGGAACCTACGAGGTCGGCCGCCCGAACTGACGTTGTTCGGTTGGCAGTTGGCGAGCGGGTGTCGGTGGGGCGACCCCGCTGCTCGTCGTAGGTAGGCGAGCGCATAGACGTAGGCACGGCGACCAGGTTCTGTTTGGGGCAGCTCTGCTCGTGTTAGGCCCGGCTGTTGAGCCGAGCACTGATGCGCAGTGCCTCGTCCGACTCCGTTGCCGGTGGCGGGACTAGAAGAGGGCAGGCAGTGGTGTCGCAGAGGTAGTGAGGGCCTCGCACAGCCTGCAACCTCTGCGAGGTCGTCACTGGCTATGCGAGGCCATTTCTGGGGCTGCGGGGCCCCGTGATCACCGGTGCGCGGTTACGCCGAGTGTGCTGCGGTCAGTGCCGTGATCAGGCGGGTGATGGGGCTTTCCGCGTTGTAGGTGACGGCCAGTTCACGGAGCCGGTCCGGGTCGGCGGGAGTCGTGGGGAGCGGGTCGGGGCGGGACAGTTCCACATCGGCGTCGCAGACCACGCGGGTGACCGGGGCGGCGGCCTTCAGATAGGTCTCGGCGGCGCGGAGTTTGGCGCGAATGCCCTGGGCCAGGTCGGCGGCGGGGTCGTCGACGGCCGCGGTGAGCGCGTCGAGCGAGCCGAAGCGGGAGATGAGCATCGCGGCGGACTTCTCCCCGATACCGGCGACGCCGGGCAGGCCGTCGGAGGAGTCGCCGCGCAGGGTCGCCATATCCGCGTAGGCCGGGCCCGCATTCTCCACTGGCACACCATATTTCGCGGAAACCTCGGCGGGGCCGAACAATTCGGCCTTGGCAAGGCCGCGACCGGCGTAGAGCACGCGCACCGGCGGCGCCGGAGTGTCGCGGACCAGTTGAAGCAGGTCGCGGTCGCCGCTGACGACCACCACCGGATCGGTGCGCTCACGGGTGGCGAGGGTGCCGAGCACGTCGTCGGCCTCGAGTCCGGCCGCGCCGCCGGTGGCGATGCCCGCCGCGGCGAGCACGTCGAGGATCATCTCGACCTGCGGGGTCAGGGTGTCCAGCACGTCCTCGGCGCCGGGTGCCGCGTCGGCGGCGGTGTCGAGACGGTGGGTCTTGTAGGTCGGCACCAGCGCTACTCGGAATGCGGGGCGCCATTCGAGGTCCAGGCAGACGACCAACCGGCTCGGCTTGTGCTTGGTGATGAGCGAGGCGACCATATCGGTGAAGCCGCGCAGCGCGTTCACCGATCGGCCGTCGGGTGCGGTGATCTTCTCCGGAATCGCGTGGAACGCGCGGAACCACAGGCTCGCGCCATCGAGCAAGAGCAGGGGCCCGCCGGAAGTCGCAGTGTTCACGCCGCTGAGGCTACCTGTCCGCAACGACAATCCCGGGTGATCGGTATTCGCATTCGGGTCGATGGCGGTGGCGGGTAACGTCGGGCGGTATGAGCTCGCACACGGAGTCCCGATTCGCGGCGGATGTCTACGGTGATCGACTCGAACGGGCGGTGCAGTTGATGCGCGCCGCTCATCTGGACGCACTATTGATTACGCCTGGGCCGGACCTGCGCTATCTCATCGGCTCGGCGGCGGAGTCCTTCGAGCGACTGACCTGTCTGGTGATCACGGCCGATGGCGCCACCCCGTCGGTGGTGATTCCGAAGCTCGAACTGGCCTCGCTGGAGAGTTCGGCCGTCGGTGAGCTCGGGCTGCAGGTGCTGGATTGGGTCGACGGCGTCGATCCGTACCAGCTCGTGAAGTCGTCGCTGCACGTCGGCTCCCGGGTCGCGGTGACCGATGTCATGCCCGCATTGCATCTGCTGCCGCTGGCCGAATCCGTCAGCGGCCTGCCCACTTCGGCGACGCCGGTGTTGCGGGAACTGCGAATGATCAAGGACCAGGCCGAAATCGAGGCACTGCGCCGCGCGGGCGCGGCCATCGATCGGGTGCATGCGCGGATGGCGGAATTCCTGCGGGTCGGGCGGACCGAGGCCGAGGTCGGCGCGGATATCGCGGCGGCCATCGTCGAGGAGGGACATACCGAGGCGGCCTTCGTCATCGTCGGCAGTGGACCACACGGTGCCGACCCGCATCACGGCGTCTCCGACCGTCGCATCGAAGCCGGAGATGTGGTGGTGATCGATATCGGCGGTCCGGTCGATCCCGGCTACTACTCGGACTCGACCCGCACCTACGTCCTCGGTGAACCCAAGCCCACCGTTGCCGCGCAATTCGGGGAACTGGAGCGCGCCCAAGCCGCCGCGGTCGCCGCCGTCCGTCCCGGTGTCACCGCCGAATCCGTTGATGCGGCCGCCCGAAACCTGTTGACCGAAGCCGGTTTCGGTGCCGCCTTCGTCCACCGCACCGGCCACGGCATCGGCCTCTCGGTCCATGAGGAGCCCTATATCGTCGAAGGAAACAGCCTGGTCCTGGAACCCGGTATGGCCTTCAGCATCGAACCCGGGATCTACTTCCGCGGTGATTGGGGCGCACGCATCGAGGACATCGTGGTGGTGACCGAGAACGGCTGCGAGTCGATGAACCAGCGGCCGCACGGGTTGACAGTGCTCTGAGCTGAGATCCTTGGGAATGCACCGGCGTGCGGCGCGTCTTGGTGGCTGTATGTCCGTCGCGGCGTGGGGCTGATGAGACTGCGAGCTGGGTGCAGAGTGCGCTGCTGGGGTGGCCGTGAGTTGATGTAGCAGCGGCGGCCTGGTGTGACATTTTGCTGAGCTGCGGGGTCGGTCCGGCAACAGCGCTGAGATGCGATGCGTTGGGAGGGAATTGCCAATCGCGGCCGTCCTATTGTTGAGTGCTCTGAGCGGCGCTGGCCAGGGGCGGTTGCCTTGCGGTGTGCGGTGAGTCGATGAACCGGGGGGCGGGATAGTCGGCGAGGCCGTGAGACGGCCAGGGCAGAGCGCGCAGATGCGATGCGTCGCTGGGGAGCCGCCGATGGATGGTTGTCGAGTTGCCGCAGCCGGACCCCGCGAATTCGGGAGGGTGAAGACGCTCCCTGACTGGACGGGTCTGGCCCGCTAGCAGGTGGTGCGTGGGCCGCGGACGTGAATGAGGTTCCCCGCTCGATGGGTCTGCTGCTCGCATGCGCTGCTATAAGCCGTGGGACGGCGAAATGCCTTGGGGTGGAACGACTTGCCAGGCGGGCTTGGCGGTGGGTTCAGGCAGGGGTATGGGCGAGGGTGCTGCTGGAGAGGACGCGCTGGACTTGGATGGCGATGACGACGCGGGTCGGGTTCTCGCGGGGGACTCGGTAGCGGCCCGCGTATCGGTCGACAGCCTCTGCGACGTTCTCCGGATCGTCGAGCACGGTGGCCGGGCCTTCCAAGGTGATCCAACGGATCCCGTCCACCTGGCTCACCGCCGCGTAACCGGAGCGCCGCACATTGCGCACCTTGACCGAGCCGTCGTTGGTGATCACCCGGGCGATCCCGGCTTCCGGATCCCAGGTGAAACCCACCGCGACCACATGGGGCGTGCCATCGGCGCGCAGGGTGGTCAAGGTCGCGAGGTGGCGCTCGGCGACGAATTCGAGTGCGGCGGTGGACAGCTGTGCGGTGCTGGTCGGCATTCCATGACCGTAGCGGTAGGCGGACCGCCCGTCTCCAGCACATACCGAGTCGGCTTCCAGTACCGACTGGTTCGTTCAATATGTGGCGGGGTGCTCGGATATTCTGACCGCGAGATCGACAATCGAGGGGTTCAGGGATGCAGAGCACGGATGTCCAGTTGGCCGCCCGATGGTGGCAGTGGGCCATGTCGATTCCGATCGCCAAGAATCCGGTCTGCGACGAGACCGGAGCCTGCGCGGCCGAAGGTCAGCCCGACGATGTCTGGTTCCTCGCCGGAACATTCGGCGGCAAGGTCGGTCGAAGCTGTTCGGTGCCATACGGTCGCCCGATCTTCTTCCCCGCCTTCAATATGTTCCAGAAGGTCGAAAGATCGTTTTTCCAATTCGGCAGTAGGCCGCCGGTAGTACCGACGGCGAGCGGTCACGCCGAGCTCAACGGCGTCGATTTGCCGCTGCTGGAGGTGACCAACCGCGCCGCATTCCCCATCAACGCGGCAGCTGGGGGCCCATTCCCGGTGACCGGCCGTTTCAAGGCGACCGCCTGGGGACTCTGGTGCAGGCTCGACGACCTGATTCGCGGCGACTACATCCTCACCTTCGGCGGGGAATACGAGCCGGGTGGCTTCTGGGTCGAGGCCTCCTACCAGCTCGAGATCGTCTGACCTGGCGGATCGGCATATCGGGGCGGGATGAAAGACTGGCGGCATGGGATCGCGTGGAATTGCCGAAGGCCCGGTGCTGGTACTCGGGGGCCGCAGTGAGATCGGGCTCGAGGTGGCGCGGCGGCTGGCGCCGGGGCGAGTGGTGATCCTCGCGGCCCGGCGCAGCGCAGAGTTGACGCGGGAGAGTGCGGCGGTTGCGGAGGCCGGGGCGACGGCAGTGCATTCCGTCGAGTTCGATGCGGACGATACGGCGAGTCATCCCGCGCTGCTGGAGAAAATCGCGGCCGAATACGGGGGCATCGGGGTCGCGGTGGTCGCATTCGGAGTGATCGGGGACCAGGCGCGGGCCGAACGTGATCCGGCCCATGCGATCGCGGTGGTGCACACCGATTACGTAGCGCAGGTCAGCGTGCTCACCATTCTCGCGAATCTGCTTCGCGCACAGGGCAGCGGCCAGCTCGTCGTATTCAGTTCGTTCGCGGGCGCGCGGGTGCGGCGGGCCAACTATGTCTATGGTTCGGCGAAGGCGGGCCTCGACGGATTCGCCAGCGGTCTCGCGGATGCGTTGCACGGCAGCGGTGTTCACCTGCTGTTGCTGCGTTGCGGGTTCGTCATCGGCCGGATGACCGAGGGTATGGACCCGGCCCCGATGTCCAGCACCCCGGACCAGGTGGCGGAGGCGGTCGTGCGCGGTTTGCGTCGCGGTGCCGGTCGGGTCTGGGTTCCCGGCATTCTGCGTCCGGTCATCTTCGCGATCCGCCTACTGCCCCAATCCATCTGGCGTCGGATGCCGCGGTGACGGCAGCTTGGAGTGGGCCGCCGATCGTCGTAGTCGGTATCGGCGCCGACGGGTGGGGCGGGCTCGGCGAGGCCGCACGCGAAGCGATCTCGCAGGCCGAGCTGGTATTCGGGTCGACGCGGCAACTCGAACTGATTCCGCGCGACATTACGGTGGCGCGGCGGGAGTGGCCTTCGCCCTTGGTGCCCGCACTGCCCGGATTGTTCGCCGACGGCACCGGTCGGCAGATATGCGTGCTGGCCAGCGGAGATCCGATGTTCTACGGCATCGGGGTGACATTGGCGCGGCTGTTCGGGGCGGAGCACCTGCGGGTATTTCCGCAGGCATCCTCGGCATCGTTGGCATGTGCCCGGCTGGGGTGGGCGTTGGCGGAAACTCCGGTGGTGAGTGCGGTGGGGCGGCCGGTGGAGACGGTGTTGCCCGAGTTGGCGGACCGGCGGCGGGTGCTGGTGCTCAGCGCGGACGAGCACACCCCGGGACGGCTCGCGGAACTGTTGCGGGACAATGGTTTCGGGGAGTCGACGTTGACGGTGCTGGCGCAGTTGGGCGGCCCGGGCGAACGGGTCGTGCGCGATCGCGCGGCCAGGTGGGACCGTGCGGCCGGTGATCCACTCAATATCGTCGCGATCGACTGCGTCGCCGATCCGAAACACCTGCGCGCGACCCGCGTACCCGGACTGCCGGATGAACTCTTCGGCGGTGACGGTCAACTCACCAAATCCGAGGTCCGGGCATTGACACTGGCCGCGCTTGCACCCGCGCCCGGGGAATTGCTGTGGGATGTCGGCGGGGGTTCGGGCAGTATCGCGATCGAATGGTGCCGCACACATCCGAGCTGCCGGGCGGTCAGCTTCGAGCGGCTCGAACACCGGCGGCGGCAGATCGCCGACAACGCCGCCGCCCTTGGTGTTCCATACATCGATGTGTTCGGAGAGATACGCACCGACATCGGAAAATCTACCGAATCGGCGCCTCCGGACGCAATATTTATCGGTGGCGGGCTCACCCAGGATGGCGTGCTCGAGACATGCTGGTCGCATCTACGCCAGGGCGGCCGATTGGTGGCGAATGCCGTGACGGCGGAATCCGAAGCACTGCTACTGAGTTGGGCTGCCACACACGGCGGTGAACTGCGGAAGTTTCAGATTTACCGGGCCGAAGCGCTCGGCAAATTCACCACTTGGCGGCCGCAATTGCCGGTCACCCAGTTGGCTGTTGTGAAATGCGGCTCTGTCTGAAAATCGCGCTTCGCGGGTGCAACCGGCGGTAGGGTCGGTGCCCGAGATCCGGCCGTAACCGCCGGATCCCTGTCCTCTTGGGGAGATTTATGAAGTACAAGAAGTTCGCCGCCACCGCGATGATGGCCGTTGCCGCCACCGTTATTGCGGCGGGTACGTCCGGCGCGGCACCCGCTCCGGCCGTGCAGAACCGGACCGCGTCCGCCGTGCATGGTGCGGGCGACGGTCTGAACTACGCGGTGCAACTGGTCGACAAGTCGATCGTCGCGGCTGTCACCGGCGGCGCGTTCAGTCTGGATGCCGACCAGAAGTACGTCACCGTACAGAACGCCGAAGGCGCGGTCGTCACCTCGATTCCACTGAAGGCACAGGTTGGTGACCAGTTGATCCCGATCGCGGCCACCATCGACGCCGCGGGGCAACAGCTGACGCTGACACCGGAGGTCGAGCCGACCGCCGCACTCAGTGCCGAGGCGATCTCCTCGCAGGAGTGGTTCTTCAGCGAACTGCAGCGCGCCTCGCTCGGCGCGCTGATCGGCGGCATCATCGGATTCTTCTTCTTCGGCATCGGTCTGCCCGTTGGTGCGCTGATCGGCCTGCTCATCGCTGGCGGTCCGAACCTGATCAATGCGGGCATCGCCTACTTCAGTGGGCAGCCCTGAAAACGCTGATTCTGGGCGGCACCCGGGAAGCCAGGGAAATCGCCCATATCGCTTCCGGCGAGCGAGGATTCGATGTCGTCTCCTCGCTCGCCGGTCGTGTTCGCGACCCGCTGCTGCCGGAGGGGCCGGTTCGGATCGGCGGTTTCGGGGGCATCGAAGGTCTGCGGAAGTGGTTGGCGGATAACGAGATAACGGTCGTCATCGATGCCACACATCCGTTCGCGGGCACGATGAGTGCGAATGCGGCCGGTGCCGCAACGGATCTCGGTCTACCGCTACTGCATGTGCGGCGGCCGGGATGGTCCGAACAGCCGGGCGATCGGTGGATCCGGGTGCCCGATCTCGACGCGGCCGCGCAGGAGGTTTCGGAGCTGGGGGAGCGCGTCTTCCTGACGATCGGCCGCCAAGGTGTCGCCGCCTTCGCGGGCCTGACGCAGCAGTGGTTTCTGATCCGTGCCATCGATCCGCCCACCGGCGCGCTACCGCCGCACCACGAATTGATCCTCGCGCGTGGACCTTTCTCGCCCGCGGATGAGCAGCGTCTGCTAGCGCGGCACCGGATCGACGTGCTGGTCACCAAGGACAGCGGCGGCGATCAAACCGCCGCCAAGCTCGACGCCGCTCGCTCGGCGGGCCTTCCCGTGGTCGTTGTCGATCGTCCGGTGCTGCCGCTGGGCGCGGAAGTCGTCGAATCCGTTGCCGAAGCGTGGAAGTGGTTGCGGGATATCGCATCCGGCGATTCGTAGTCGACCGGGCGTCGTCGGTTCGGGTCTGCATCCGAGCTGTGGTCAGCGGCCGAGAATTTCCGGCAGGCGGTCGAACCAGGCGAGTACGGTGCGCTCGTAGCCGATGCCGAATTCGAGCGTGGCGCGTTGAAACGGGGACATGTCGGTGTGGTCGTCGGTGAGGTAGCGATCGAGGCGCTGCTGGTGAATTGCCTTGTTGGCGGCGATGATTCGATCGAGATGATCGGGATCGACGTGCTTGCCGAAGGACAGGGTCAACAGTAGCGGCACCCGAATGGTCTCCGCGCCCGGATCGCGGGCGATCCATTCGAGGAACGCTTCGCGACCGGCGTCGGTGATCTGATATGGTGTGCGCTCACGCGCCCCGGTCTCACCCTTTTCGACGAGTCCGGACGCGTCCATGGCGGCCAGTTCCCGGTAGACCTGGCTTTGGGTAATGGTCCAGAAGTCGCCGATCCGATCCTGGGCCTGGGTCACCAGATCCCAGCCCGACATCGGACCGTCGTGCAGAAATCCGAGCAGCGAGGCCGCCGTGGAATTCAGCGATTTGCGTTGTGTCGAGGTGTTCGCCAACCGACTGCTCCTTCCCTGTCAACGTTCCATAGTGGAATGTTATACGCCGGACTCGCCTATCGCGAGGTCGAGGAACGCATTCTGACCGGCGCGTTGCCTGGTGGTGAGTTGATCAGCGCGGAAACGAATCCACGTCGCGGGATGCCGATCGGCATCCCCGACGAAGCTGCGGTCAGGCGCTCTTCGGTCGATAGTGCAGCTCGGTAACTCCGCATTCGAATCCGGTGGCGGCGACGAGGTCGAGTCGGGCGGTGCCGCGGAAGACCGGCAGGCCCGCTCCGATCGCGGTCGGGTTGACGAACAGGTGCAGGTCGTCGATGAGGCCCTCGGCGATTAGATTCGCGACGAGGGTGGCGCCGCCGTAGGCGATGATGTCGCCACCCGGCAGGGCCTTGAGGTTGTCGATGGTCTCGACGAGGTCGCCGCCCGCGACGACGGTGTTCTCCCAGGGCGATTCGGTCAGACTGTTGGAGATCACGACCTTGGGCGTGTTGTTCATCTTGTCGATGGCCACCTGGGGCTCGTGTTCGGGCTTGGAGGCCCAGTGCGGAATGAAGCCCTCGGCGAGTTTGCGGCCGAGCACGATGGTGTCGAATTCGGCGGTGATGGCGGAGATGCGGGCGGCGAGGTCATCGGACCACGGGAATGTCATCCAGTCCATCTCGCCGTTCGGGCCGGACATGTAGCCGTCGATGGTGGCCTGGACCTGGAGTTTGAGCTTGCGCATCTGGTTGCCTTTCCGGATTCAACGCTGGTAGCGGCGCGAAGTGTAAACCCTGGCGCCCTGCTCGGACTCGATTACCGCGGTGGTGGAGGCGCCGATGATCAGCAGCGTGCGCATATCGACCTCGGCCGGATCCAATTCGGCGAGGGTCACCACACGGACGGATTCGGTGGGTCCGCCGACATCACGACCGAATACCACGGGGGTGTCGGGCTTGCGATGTTCGAGCAGCACGTCACGCATCGCCGCAACCTGCCAGGTGCGCTGGCTGGACGCCGGGTTGTAGATCGCGATCGCCATATCGGCCGCGGCGACCGCCGAAAGCCGTTGCGCGACAATGTCCCACGGCTTGAGCCGGTCCGAGAGCGAAATCATCGCGTAGTCGTGGCCGAGCGGCGCGCCGACCCGGCTGGCCACGGCATTGGCCGCGGTGAGTCCGGGCAGTACCCGCACCGGCACCCCTTGCCACTGCGGATCGGCGGATTCCTCGAGAACCGCGGCCGCCATCGCGAAAACCCCGGGATCACCGGAGGAGACGACAACCACCTTGGCGCCGTGCTTCGCGAGATCCAATGCCATGGCGGCACGTTCGGATTCCACCCGGTTGTCGCTGGCATGCCTGCGCTGCCCCGGATGCGACGGCACCCGGTTGATGTAGGTCGTGTAGCCGACCAGATCAGTGGCCTCGGCGAGTGCGCGTTCGACCTCGGGTGTCGTCCAGTCGGGCGAGCCGGGGCCTAGCCCGACGACTACGACTTCGCCGGGGGAGACGAGTGTGTGGTCCACCGCGGACTCTCCACTGGCATTCGACCCGGCGTTCGGGATCGGGGTGGTTGTCGTGTCGACGGCGGACTGCTGGTTTTTCGACGAATTCGCGAGGGGGAGCGTGGTTGTCGGTTGGGGCCCAGGGACGAGGGTGATCGCGAAGTACGGGACGTCCGCGTCATCGACATCGTCGGCGGGGAGCACACGCTCACGGGTACTGCTCGCGCGTTCGACGTAGTAGGCGTCGGCGAGGCGACCGGAATCCGAGAGGGCTTGGCGCACACCGGGATAGGTGCGACCGAGCTTCATGATGGCGGCCGCGTCGGTATCGCGGAGGCGGCGGGTGAGTTCGTCGGTTGGCATGGTGCCCGGTAGGACGGTGAGCACCTGCTCGCCCTCGACGAGCGGTGTACCGAGGGCGGCCGAGGCCGCGCTCACCGAGGTGATGCCGGGGATGATCTCGGCCTCGAACCGGTCGGCCAATCGGCGGTGCATATGCATGTACGAGCTGTAGAACAGCGGGTCGCCCGCGGCGAGCAGCGCGACGGACCGGCCCGCCGCCAGATGGGTTGCCAGGCGTTCGGCGGCCTGTTCGTAGAACTCGTCGATGGCGCCCTGATAGCCGCCGGGATGGTCGGTCGTCTCGGTGGTCACCGGGTAGATCAGGTGTTCTTCGAGTTGGCCCGCGTGCATGTACGGTGCGGCGATGCCGCGCGAGATGCTGCGGCCGTGGCGTGCGCTGTGGAAGGCGATGACATCGGCCTCGGCGATCACCCGCGCCGCCTTCACCGTCACCAGCTCCGGATCACCGGGGCCGAGTCCGACGCCCCACAACTTGCCGTTGCTCATTCCTGTTCGCTCGCAATCGCATTCAGTGCCGACGCGGTAATGGCGCTGCCACCGCGCCGCCCACGCACCGTCAGATATTCGACCCCGCCGAATTCGATCAGCGCGTCCTTGGATTCGGCGGCGCCGACGAAGCCGACCGGAATACCGAGGATGGCGGCAGGTCGCGGCGCACCCGCCTCGATCATGTCGAGCAGATGGAACAGCGCGGTCGGTGCGTTCCCGATGGCGACCACCGCGCCCTCGAGCCGATCACGCCATAACTCCAGCGCCGCCGCCGACCGCGTATTGCCCATTGCCGCAGCCATTTCCGGCACCCGCGGATCGCCGAGCGTGCAGATCACGTCATTGTCGGCAGGCAACCGCTTGCGCGTCACCCCGGAAGCAACCATCTGCGCATCACAGAGAATAGGAGCCCCCGCACGCAGCGCATCCCGCGCCGCCGCCACCACCCCGTCCGAAAATGCCACCTCCCCCGCCAGATCCACCTGCCCACACCCATGAATCATCCGCACCACAACCTGCGCCACATCCAGCGGGAACCGACCCAGATCCGCCTCCGCCCGAATCATCGCAAACGACCGCCGATAAATCTCGGCCCCATCAGTGACATAAACGGACATGCCCTAAACCATATGAGCCCTCCCTCCCCACCCTCGGCGCGGGTCGAGAATGCGGGGATGGCGGCAAACATCGAGAGAGCGCCTGCCTGAATGCATTCTCGGCGGGTCAGGTTCTGGGGCGTTCGAGGATTCGGGACATGACTATGGAGCTGCGGGTCCGGCCTACTCGGGTGTTCTCGCGGATGCGTTCTACGGTGGATTCGATTTCGGCCATGTCGGTGGCCATGACGTGGACCAGGGCGTCGGCTTCGCCTGCGATGGTCCAGACGCCGACTACCTGGGGGATCGGTTCGAGGCTGCGGCGGAGTTCGGTGGGAGTGATGTTGTCGCGGTAGTAGACCTCGACGTAGGCCTCAGTGGTCCAGCCGAGTGCGGCGGGGTTGACCAGTGCGGTGAAGCCGGTGATCTGGCGGCTGGCGACCATCTTGTCGACGCGTCGCTTCACTGCGGGCGCGGACAATCCGACCTTCGCGCCGATCTCCTGGAACGAGGCGCGTGCAGATTTGAGCAGATGCGCCAGGATCTGCCGGTCGATGTCATCCACGCCACACCCACTCTCAATCGGCGCAATGATTCTCTGTATCTGGTCACTCATGCGCAATGAATCGTTGTTTCTGGCGCAATACTAGGCGAATTACCTTCGTGTCAGCGAATGATCCGCGCCTACCTCCGGGAGACACGTTGACCTCTGTAGCCACCCTCCGATTCGAGCCCGGGCGGCAGCCATCGCCACGCCGGTTCGTGATGTGCCGTCCGGATCACTTCGACGTCTGCTACTCGATCAATCCGTGGATGAATCCCCAGGAACCGGTCGATCGCGCGCTGGCGCTGTCGCAATGGGAGACGCTGCGTGCCACATTCGAGCACTACGGCCATCGCATCGATGTGGTGCCGGGCGAGCCCGGACTGCCCGATATGGTTTTCGCCGCGAATAGTGGCCTGATCGTGGGCGATCGGGCGATGTCTGCGCGGTTCACCCATGCCGAGCGGGCCGATGAGGGTCCGGCGTATCATCGCTGGTTCGCGCAGCAGGGGCTGGTGGAGTTGGTCGGGGCGCAGGAAATCAATGAGGGCGAAGGTGATTTCCTGCTCGTCGGTGAGCGCATGCTGGCCGCGACCGGATTCCGGAGTTCGATTGCCGCGCACCGTGAGGTGCAGCGATACTTCGATCTGCCGGTGGTTTCACTCGAACTGGTCGATCCGCGCTTCTATCACCTGGATACGGCGCTGATGGTCCTCGATGACACGAATGTGGCGTATTTCGCGCCCGCGTTCAGTGCCGCGAGTCAGGCGAAACTGGCCGAGCTCTATCCGGACGCCATCCTCGCCACCGATGCCGATGCCGTGGTTCTCGGGCTAAACGGCGTTTCCGATGGGCTGAATGTTTTCATCAGCAGTCGGGCCGACAATCTGGCTTCGGAGTTGCGTGCGCAGGATTACAACCCAGTGGGCGTCGATCTGTCGGAGTTGTTGAAGGCCGGTGGTGGGGTGAAGTGCTGCACCTTGGAGATCCACGATGATCCGCGGAGTGCGCCGACCGCTGTTGCTTCGTAAGCGCGTTGGTCGTCGGAACGGGAGGTTGGTGCGCCATGTTCCTGATCGGTCGCTCGCGGCGTGGAGTTCATCCGGTAGCAAACCAAGACGGCGTCGGTTTGCGGACGGCGGCGCAACACGGTCGCCTGTGACCGCTGCGCAGACGTCAACCGATGCGGTAACCGTTTTCGGTGGCGACGATGTCGGTGACCGGGCCGCGGGGGCGGCCGCAGCGGCGTTCGCAGCCGGACCAGTGCTGACGACCTGCGACCGTGACATCGTCGGCGCTGTGCACTTCGATGGTCGCGCCGAGATCTGCTGCGCCGCTGGTATCGCTCGGTTCGGTGGGCGGCAGTACGCGACCGGATTCGACGGCGGCCGTCGCGTCCGCGCGTACATCGGTGAGCGCCTTCGCGCAGCCGGGCCGTCCCGCGCAGGCGCTGACCTGGAGCCAGGGGGAGTTGGCGTCGAAGATCAAGCCCATGGGGGCGAGTACGCGGACGACCTGTTCGGCGGGCCATTCGTCTAGATCGGTGATTACCAGGCTGCGCCATGGGGTGATGAAGATGGGGCGTTCGACGGCTGCGATGAACTCGGCGATGCGGGCGGGCAGGGACCCGAGGCGAACGGCCGCGCCCAGGCTGACCAGACCATTGTCCTGGTCGAGCCAGCCGATCGGAATGTCATGGGAGGCACCGAATTCCAGGCGTTCCGGGCCGGGGGCCAGGCCGAGGATATCGATCACTCGCCGCACACCGTCGGCGACTTCGCGCAATCGCCATTGACCCGCTGCGAGATCGAGGAAGGCGTGCGCGGCGGCCAGCATTACTTGGACCGCGTCGGCCGCGGATACGCGGATGCCGGAATCACCACCGGCCAGCACGAGCGCGAATTCGGCTGTGTCCGTGGCGTGTACGCCGATATCACCACCGAGGCCGCTGATGTCGCCGCGACCGTCGTCGAGGGTGAACAGCACGCGCCCGGGCAATTCGGCCAACCGCGGTGCGGCGCGCAAACCCGCGTCGAGCGCCGGAACGAGCGCATGTGCGTCCGCCAAGCCGCCGATCCGACCCGACAGCGGCGAGGCGACAATATTGCGCACCCGCTCATGCGTATCGCTCGGCAACAGCCCGGCACCCGCCAACCGCTCACTCAGCGCGGCCGCATCACGCACCTGCCGCAACTGCACATTGCCCCGCGAGGTCAGCTCGATATTCCCATCGCCGAGCTCGGCGGCCGCCTCGGCCAGAACCTGCAACTGCCCAGGCTCCAGCCGCCCACCGGGCAGCCGAATTCGAGCCAACGGCCCATCGGCCGCCTGATGCAGCCGCAGCACACCGGGGCAGGAATCAGCATTCGTACGCGTCATGACCTGTCCAGCCTACGACGCACCTGGCCCCCAACCGGCGGCACCTGCGACGCATGACCGCCGTCAATGCCGGGCCGCGCAACTGTTGATGGCGGTGATGCGTGATCGTCGATGGCAGTGATGCTTGGTCGGCGTGAGCGCCGGGCCGTGAATCCGGCGATGGTGGCCCGACTTGGCGGCCGACGGCCCCGGCCGCGAATCAGACGCTGCCTCGCACGAACGCGCGGGAGCGTCCGGTCGATGGCGACCGACCGGTCGGCGTAGACCACCGCCCGCCACTAAGGTTGGCGGAATGAGTGAAATCTCCACCGTTGCCGACCGACTCGCCATCATCGACGTCGTCACCAGGATGTTCGTCTACACCGATCAGAAGCGCTGGGATGACCTGCTCGCGGAGGTATTCACGCCGAAAGTCGACTTCGATGGTGGCTTCGGTGGCGAGGTGGCGGTGCGACCCGCGGCCGATATCGTCGGCGATTGGCGCACGGGCCTCGCCGACCTCGACGGTGTCCATCATCAGTCGGGCAACTACCTGGTCGATCTGCAGGGCGAGCACGCCGAAGTCCACGCCGACGCCATCGCGGTGCACGTGAAGAACGATGCGTCCCAAGGCAAGACGCGCACCTTCGTCGGCAGCTACAGCATCGGGGCCGAACGCACCGCCGCGGGCTGGCGTGTCGACAAATTCCACTACCACCTCAAGGTGATCGACGGAAACGCCGACCTGACCTGACCGCGGGGCACTTACCTGTCGGCAAGTGGCGTGGGGTGGCGGGCTAGCATCTGGGTTGCTCGGCGGGCGATGAGGAAACCGGTGGAACTCCGGTGCGGTCGCGCCACTGTCGAAAGCCAGACCCTCTCCGGCGAGCACCGTTACCGATGGGCGCGTCACCCCGAGGAAGGCTGCCACCTGTGATTTTGCTGCTGTCGACGTCCGACACCGATCTATTGAGCGCCCGTGCGAGCGGTGCGGAATACCGGTGGGGAAATCCGGCTCGGCTGTTGGTCGACGACCTGCCCGCACTGCTCGACGGCATCGATCTGGTGATCGTGCGGATCCTCGGTGGCAAGCGCGCCTGGGAGGACGGGCTCGCCGCTGTGCGCGCCAGCGGTGTGCCGATGGTGGCGCTCGGCGGTGAGGTCGCCCCCGACGCTGAGCTGATGGAATGCTCGACGGTGCCCGGTGGTGTGGCCGCCGACGCGCACAACTACCTCGCCGCCGGTGGTGCGGAAAACCTCCGTCAACTGCACAACTTCCTCTCGGATACGGTGCTGCTCACCGGCCACGGCTTCGAACCGCCGGTGCAGCTGCCGAGTTGGGGTGAGTTGGAGCGCTCGTCGAGCACAACGGCCGAGCAACTGCCGACAGTGGCCGTAATCTATTACCGCGCACAGCATCTCGCCGGAAACACCGCCTACATCGATGCCTTGTGCACGGCAATCGAAAACGCGGGCGCGAAAGCTCTGCCGTTGTACTGCGCCTCGCTGCGCACCGCCGAACCGGAACTCCTCGACACCTTGCGCACCGCAGACGCACTGGTGGTAACCGTGCTCGCGGCGGGCGGCACCAAGCCCGCCAACGCATCGGCCGGTGGCGACGACGAGGCCTGGGATGTCGCCGCGCTCGCCGAACTCGATGTGCCGATCCTGCAGGGCCTGTGCCTCACCAGCGGCCGCGCCCAATGGGAGGCCAACGATGATGGACTTTCCCCACTGGACGTCGCCACTCAGGTCGCCGTCCCGGAATTCGACGGCCGCATTATCACGGTTCCGTTCTCCTTCAAGGAATTCGACGCTGACGGACTGTCCACCTACGTGCCCGATCCCGAGCGCGCGGCCCGGGTCGCCGGTATCGCGGTCCGGCACGCGCGGCTGCGCCACATCCCGGCCGACCGGCGCCGCATCGCCATCATGATGTCGGCCTACCCGACAAAGCATGCCCGTATCGGCAATGCCGTCGGCTTGGACACACCCGCCAGCGCGATCCGGCTGCTGACCGAGATGCGCTCGGCCGGTTACGATCTCGGCGACGAAGGCGAGGTCCCTGGCCTCGCCGAACGCGACGGAGACGCGCTGATCCACGCGTTGATCGCCGCGGGCGGTCAGGATCCGGACTGGCTCACCGCCGAACAGCTCGAAGGCAACCCGATCCGCATCGGCGCCGATCAGTACACCCGCTGGTTCGATACCCTGCCCGAGGATCTGCGCGAAGCAGTGATCGAGGCATGGGGACCGCCGCCCGGCGAACTCTATGTCGACCGATCCGCCGACCCGAAGGGCGAAATCGTCATCGCCGCATTGCGTTTCGGCAATATCGTGCTGATGGTGCAGCCGCCGCGCGGCTTCGGCGAGAACCCGGTCGCCATCTACCACGACCCGGATCTGCCGCCCAGCCATCACTACCTCGCCGCCTATCGCTGGATCGCCGCGCCGGACGGATTCGCCGCCGACGCCATGGTGCACCTCGGCAAGCACGGCAATCTGGAATGGCTGCCCGGCAAGACCCTCGGCATGTCCGCCTCCTGCGGCACCGACGCCGCCCTCGGTGAGCTGCCGCTGATCTATCCATTCCTGGTCAACGACCCGGGCGAGGGCACCCAGGCCAAGCGCCGTGCGCACGCCACCCTCGTCGATCACCTCATCCCGCCCATGGCCCGCGCCGAAAGCTACGGTGATATCTCGCGTTTGGAGCAGTTGCTCGACGAACACGCCAATATCTCCACCCTCGACCCGGCCAAACTGCCCGCCATCCGCCAGCAGATCTGGACGCTCATGCGTGCGGCGAAAATGGACCACGACCTCGGCCTGGCCGAACGCCCCGACGAGGATGTCTTCGACGATATGCTGCTGCATGTCGACGGCTGGCTGTGCGAGATCAAGGATGTGCAGATCCGCGACGGTCTGCACGTTCTCGGGCAGGCGCCTGCGGGGGAGACCGAACTCGACTTGGTTCTCGCCATGCTGCGCGCTCGTCAGCTGTGGGGTGGTGAGCGGAATGTGCCGGGTCTGCGGGAAGCCTTGGGGCTGAACGAATCCGGTACCGAGGTGCGCGAACGCGTCGATGCGGTGGAGGCCCAGGCGCGTGAGTTGCTCGCCGCACTGCAAGCTGCCGACTGGTCCGTGGACGCTGTCGACGGAATTGTCGACGCACTGCACGCATCCGAGGCCGAGCCGACGTTCGCCGCCGTGCGAACAGTGCTGCGCTTCGCGGCGACCGAAGTCGTGCCCCGCCTGCGCAAGACCGGCATCGAGATCGACCGGATCCTGCACGCGCTCAACGGTGGTTTCATCCCGGCTGGGCCGAGCGGATCTCCATTGCGCGGCCTGATCAATGTGCTGCCGACCGGTCGGAATTTCTACTCGGTCGACCCGAAAGCGGTTCCGTCCCGACTGGCCTGGGAAACCGGGCAGGCGATGGCGGATTCTCTGCTCGATCGGTACAAGGCCGATCACGGTGAATATCCGCGCTCGGTCGGGCTGTCGGTGTGGGGCACTTCCGCCATGCGCACCTCCGGCGACGACATCGCGGAAGTCCTTGCGCTGCTGGGTGTTCGCCCGGTCTGGGATGAGGCGAGCCGCCGCGTCACCACCCTGGAGGTGATATCGCTCGCGGAACTGGGCCGCCCGCGCATCGACGTCACGGTCCGCATCAGCGGCTTCTTCCGTGACGCCTTCCCGCATGTGCTCGCACTGCTCGATGACGCGGTCCGGCTGGTCGCCGATCTCGACGAGCCCGCCGAGTCGAATTACGTTCGCGCCCACGCCCAGAACGACCTGGCCGAACACGGCGACAAACGTCGCGCCACCACCCGCATCTTCGGCTCGAAACCCGGCACCTACGGCGCGGGACTGCTGCAATTGATCGACTCCAAGAGCTGGCGCACCGACGACGACCTCGCGCAGGTATACACCGCGTGGGGCGGCTTCGCCTATGGTCGCGACCTCGACGGCGCACCCGCCGCCGACGATATGCGCACCGCGTATCGACGGATCACGGTAGCCGCCAAGAACACCGACACCCGCGAACACGATATCGCCGACTCCGACGACTACTTCCAGTACCACGGCGGCATGGTCGCCACCGTGCGCGCGCTGACCGGCAAGAATCCCGAGGCCTACATCGGCGACAGCACCCGCCCCGACGCCGTGCGCACCCGCACGCTCTCGGAGGAGACCTCGCGCGTCTTCCGTGCCCGAGTGGTGAATCCGCGCTGGCTCGAGGCGATGCGCCGCCACGGCTACAAGGGTGCCTTCGAGATGGCCGCGACCGTCGACTATCTGTTCGGCTACGACGCCACCGCCAACGTGGTGGCCGACTGGATGTACGAAAAGCTCGCGGAGAGTTACATTTTCGATGACGTGAACCGCAAGTTCATGGAGCAGTCCAACCCGTGGGCGCTGCACGGCATTGCCGAGCGGCTGCTGGAGGCAGCGCAACGGGAGTTGTGGCAACATCCGGAGCAGGCAACACTGGACCGGTTGCGGCAGATCTACCTCGAGACAGAGGGCGAACTGGAATAGCCGAAAAATCAATACCCCAGTTCCTTGGGTATTTCCAATTATTTGATCTTGCAACATAATTCGATTTTCTGATTTCCGCGACGCCGAGTGTGCCGAGGGCGCATGATGATTGATGTCCGATGTCCGTTTCTCGGGAACATCTATCGAATCGGCTGGATGATTGGAAATCATTATGAAGATCAAAAAGTTGGTAGCCACAACGGTTTTGACCGTCGCCGCGACAGGTATCACCGCGGCCACCGCCTACGGCTCGCCCGAAGTATCGTCGGAAACAGTTCTCAACGGTGTGGATCACGGCATCCAATACACCGCGGCGGTGGCGACGGACCGCTCCGATGCCACCATCACGCTGGCCTCGGGTAAGTTCGTTCTGACGCCCGATGCTGGCATCACGGTGCTCGCGCCCGACGGTTCCGTGGTCGCCACCGTGCCGACCACACTGCAGACGGTGGCAGGTCAGGTGGTGCAGGTCACGCCCGAAGTCGATGCCGCGGCAACGACATTGACATTGACGCCGGTCAACGCTCCCGCACCGCAATCGGCCCCGCTGCAGTTCATCGGTGATGCGGGCACCACCGTCGCGGGTGTGTTGATCGGATGCGCCGTCGGCGCGCTGATCGGGCTGCTGTTCTTTATCGTCGGATTCCTGCCCGGATGTGTCATCGGCGGAATCATCGGCGGTATCGCGGGCGCCAATCAGTAATGAGGTAATCGAGCTGTTTGGCCAACCCTCGAACGGGTACTCCCGGCCGGGCTTTCGAATTATCGGCCCGACCGGGGTTGCCGCTCACCGTATTTCAGGACATTTCAATTCTCGCCCGCCGCTTTACGAAACCGTTCGGCAGTCGCGCGGAGGTGTGCGGCGAGTTCGGGTGCGTCCAGGACTTCGAAATCGGCATCGAGCAGTCCGAGATACAACGTCAACATATGCGGCGTGTCCGAACCCACTTGGATCACACAGTGATCCGGACCATCGGATTCGATCGTGACGGCGGCGGGCAGCCGCGTACGCACAGCGGTAGCCGGGGCCGCAACCCGCACCCTGGCCCGGTAGCGCCATGTCGCCGCACCGACGCCGCGCTGTATCCGTTCGGCCACTTCGGTTTCCGGAACGCTGCGCGGGGTGAAGCGCGCACCGTTCGGTGTCCGCGGCGTCATCCGGTCGACCCGGAAGGTGCGCCAGTCCGCGCGCGCCACGTCCCACGCCACCAGATACCAGCGCCCGTTCCAATGCGCGAGCCGATGCGGTTCCACCTCGCGCCGCTGCGGCGGTCGTTGTTCGATCGCGTCCGAATGGGTTTCGTAGTCGAACCGCAGCCGCTCGCTGGCCCGAATCGCTGTGGCGACGGCGGTGAGCACTCCCGCGTCCACATTCGACTGACCCGGATGCGGCACATGCACGGTGGCGGCCGTCAGCGCCCGCACCCGGTGCCGCAGCCGCGACGGCAGCACCTGCTCCAGCTTGGCCAGCGCACGCACCGAGGTCTCCTCGATCCCGGTCACCGCCCCGTTGGCCGCGGTCGTCAGCCCGACCGCCACCGCGACGGCCTCTTCGTCATCCAAAAGCAATGGCGGCAGCGAAGACCCGGCCCCCAACCGATACCCACCCGTCACCCCCGGCGTCGCATCCACCGGATACCCGAGCCTGCGCAAGCGCTCGATATCCGTACGAATCGTGCGCGTCGAAACCCCTAGCCGCTCAGCCAACGCGGGCCCGGTCCAATCCCTATGCATCTGCAGCAACGACAACAACCGCAACAACCGCGCCGAAGTCTCCAACATTGTTCGATGATCCCAGCAATCGCGGAACAAAGCCTTCCGCGTTCGCGAAACAAACAAATACCGGGTCCGCCGACGACGGCCGTCGACGGACCCGATACGCGTGAGGTAAGCGCTCAGCCGGAAGGTTCTACCCGGGAACGGCTCGGCCGGGTACGGCTCCCGCTCCGGCTGCTGGCAACCGGACGGCGGCGACGGCCGTTGCCGACTCGGATATCGCTCAGGTCCACATGCGACTTGTCCGCTATGCGTTCCAGCGCCTCCCAGATCTCGTCATCGTTGACAGGCACGGGCTGGGCCATTCTCTCCGCTTCTTCGACGGGCGGCCGCGCCGCTGCTGCGTTGACACCCCAGGCCTCCAGCCATACCGACAGTGGCACCTTCGACCAGTTGATGTCGCTCGGCCCGAACGGCGAGGTGTCCTCGCGGTCGGAGTACTGATGACCGAACCAGCTGACACCGGACGGGGTCGCGGGCGGGCGGTCCGTGCCGTAATAGCGCGGCACAATGAGTTTGACCGAGCGCAACTCGATGTCGGTAATGCCGACGAGCAGGTCGGGGTTGGCGGTGAAGTTGGTGTAGATCGAGGCGGCGTGCTTGTTGCCGAAGTACTCTTGGCCCTTCTTGATGAAGTCCTTCACCCCGACGGTTTGATCGCCGCGAATATTCCACTTCGCCCCGCCGTCCTCGACGTCGAGCATGAACGCCAGTTCCGGGAACACCCCGCCGGAAGCTTCCAGCTGATCTTTGAAGGTGCCCCAGTTGTCGTGGCCGGGCACCCAGAAGTGATAGGCGATGATCTTCTCGAGCTTGCCGCGGGCCACCATCTCCTTGGCGATACGCATGTTCTTCAAGAATTTCTCATCGACCTGATCGGCGATGGAGGCGCGGAAGGCGATCACCTTGTACGGGTAGGAGTCGTCGACATATTCGGCCTGGTAATGGCTGTAGTCGCCCCACTTGGTGATCGGTGACTCATGGTCGTGGATCTTGTCCGGGTCCCAGTCCTGTGGCAGACGCCAACCGTCCTTGATCACCGCATTCCACTCACCTTCATAGATCCCGCCGTAGCCGAACAGCGGATTGGGCGGCCAGCCCTTCGCCAACTGCAACGTGGTGGCCGCCTTGGGGGTGAGCCCATCGTTCCATTTCTTGGTGACCGGCAGGTCGAGCGCCTCCTGCCAGCGACCGAGCCCGTCCTTGGCCCACTGCGAGTCGCCCTCGTATTCCCCGGAGATCGATTCCATCGGGCCCTCCAGTGGCCCGTAGTAATACCCCGCGGGCAGTGGGAAGGCGGTCGGGTCAGGCGGACCGAAGATATTCAGATAACCCGCGCGCAGCCGATCGGCGAACTCTGCGATCTTCGGGCTGGTCGGTGGCAGCCCGATCTGGCTGTGCATCTCGTCGACCCGGTTCCAGTGCCCGCCCCAGAACACGGTGCCCTCGAACAATGCCAGCCCACGTTCCACCGCGTCTCGCTGGTGCTGCGGCATAGTGCGGCGCTGCCAGGGCAGGGCCGTGGCATCGAGGTCGATGGCGGTACCGGACAGGTGGTTGGAGTCCCAGACGTCGTTGTCCTCGCTCCAGCCCCAGTAATCGCGCGGTTTGAAAATATCTATCGGGCGGACATTGCGGTGCCACCAGGCGGCCCAGGCGGTAAGGATCGTGGCGGCGTCACCACCGCGGATTTCGATGCGTACATCTCGAGTGCCCGGGACGAGAAGCGTCTCACAATCCCTGCGCTCACACTCGCGCCAACCATTTTCGGTTATGCGGTTACCAGGCATGACGATGACTTCCCCTTTCACCGGTCGAACGCGGCTCTCGGCGAAGCTATCTTTTGCGGATTCACGTACCCATCGGCCAGACGCCGGGCCGCGTACTGAGACGCGGTCTACTCGAGCCATCACCACTCTGCGACCGCGGAAACAGACCCCTGGTGGTGATGACCAGCATCAAACTCCCTTGTCGAGTATGGAGCACCAGCTGTCGGGCCGTGCGAGTTTCGGATTTCTCGAGATGCGTCACTGGGCATGTATCGCTCGTCGCGGCGAGTTGGTCGATGCGCGCGAGCTGCGGCTGCTGGCGGCGCGAGACGATGATTGCCGCTTGCACCGTGTGCCGCCGTTATTCACATGTGCCACAGGATGATTGACCATGTCCTATGCTCTGCCCATGCCCTCGGCAGGGCAAGCGGCCAAGTCGCCAGGGCGCCTTGGCAATTGGGGTTATCGCGATAGGAGTGCCATGCAGCGCAATGCCAAGACGATGATGCAGGTGCTGGTCTTGGCCGGCCTCGTGGTGTCGGCCGGTTGTTCACAGGATTACAACGACAAGCGCGGCCGGGGCGACGCCCCCGTGCTGGACGGGCACGGCGACAACACTCCTGCCGAGGTGTTCAACATGCCGGACGGATTCGGCAATGTCGCAACGAAGTGCGTCGGTCACGGGTACCGGGCATACGTCACGACGAATGCCACCGGCCCGTCGAACATCCAGCTGGTCGCGGACGACACCTGCAAGACGAACCGATGAAAAAGTTCGCTGTCGCCGCCTGCCTGATGCTCGTCCTGACGGCTGGCTGCTCCCGCCAGCATTACGAGGAACGAGGCAAAGCCGACGCCCCGGTCAGCGGTCAGCATGGCGAGAACTCCGCCGCCGAGGTCTACAACTTCCCCGACGGGTTCGGAAACGTCGCCACCAAGTGCGTCGGGAAGGGTAAGCGTGCCTATACGACCACCCGCTCGGTCCAGGACGACGGCAAGGAAATCTGGATCATCCCGGCCAATGCGGTCATCGTCGACGACGCTGAATGCTCGCGCTGACATCGTCGAGTTCCAGTCGTACTCGACGAGGCTCTGCCAGATGCTGGCGCCGTCCCAGCCGGTGAAGTGGCCAGCAAGGTCGTCGAAGAACCAGATGAGATCGCTGTCGCCCGTGACGCTCAGCGTCACCTGGTGCACCGTGGCGAGTAGCCCGGGACCCCCGATCTGGACGCGGATTTCCCATATTTATGGGAGGGGCTTGCGTCGGTTGCCGGGCGAGGATGGGCTGGAACGGAAGGAGAAGACAATGTTCGCACGGACATCGACTTGGTCGGGAACGCCCGAGGCGCTGCGGAAATGGGCTGATCATGTGACAACCCAGGTGAAGGGATTCGTGGCCGGGCTGCCGGGAAACGCCGGTGCGGTGTTTCTGATCGACAGCGACTCCGGCTCGGCACTGACATTGACCCTGTGGGACACCGAGGATGCCGCTGCGGCGACCGACGAATTCGCTGAGCAGAGCAGGCGGGCGACGGTGGCGGCGACCGGGGTGGAGTTGGTCGCGCGCGGCCGGTATGAGGTCGTCGATCGGGTCTAGACTTCGAAGAGCAGCAGTGGAGGCGCAATGCTCAATGGCCCTGCCTTGGACCACCTCGCCGCATCTATTGTCCGGATGTGCCGGTCCGGTCTGAGTCCGGATCGGCTTCGGGATGCGGTGCTGGCGCGGCTGCGCTCGGCGGTGCCGGTCGATGCGCTGTGGTGGTCGGCAGTGGATCCGGCGACGCTGATCTTCACCCGCGCCTACCGCGAGGAATTGCCCGCCGAATCCGGCCCCTATTTCGTGGCGAACGAGTTCCTCGACACCGATGTCAACAAGTGGACCGCGCTCGCTCGCACGCCCCAAGGGGTCGACACCATGATGCATGCCACCGACGGTCGGCCCGCGCGGAGCAGTCGCTATCGCGATATTTTCGCACCGCTCGGCCTGCGCGACGAACTTCGCGCCGTGCTGCGCGTGCGCGGTAGCTGCTGGGGCTATATGTGCCTGCATCGCGAACCCGCACAAGACTTTTCGCCGGAGGAGGCATTGTTCGTGCAGCGCCTCGCGCCGTACCTCGGCGAAGGAATTCGCGCGGGTCTGCTGCTCGAAGACTGCGCGTTCGAGGATCCCGCCGACGCGCCGGGGCTGATTCTGCTCGACCTCGCGGGCACGGTGGTCGGGATGAACGAGGCCGCGCCGCAATGGCTCGACGAGTTGGGCGGTGCACCGGACGGCTCCGATCTGCCGATCGCGGTGTGGGCGTTGGCAACTCGGTTGCGTCATCTCGACCTGGACACTCCGGAACTGCCGAGGCTGCGGGTGCGAACCAGGGCAGGTAGGTGGGCGGTCCTGCACGCGTCGCTGGTGGGTACCGACACCACCGCGGTGATCCTCGAGCAGGCCCAGCCTGCCGAAGTCGCGCCGGTCATCATGGCTGCCTACGGGCTGACCGAGCAGGAACGCAAAGTCACCGCGCTCGTCTGCCAGGGCCTAACCACCCGCCGCATAGCCGCCCAGCTGTACCTCACCCACGACACCGTGCAAGACCACCTGAAATCTGTATTCGACCGCACCGGCGTGCACAGCCGCGGCGAACTGGTCGCGACCATCCTCCAGCGCGACTACGTCCCCAGGGCGCTCGCGGGCGACCGGATCGACCGCACCGGCGCATTCCACTCCAGTTGATTCAGAAATGCGGAAGCAAGTCTTCCGCAATGGGGTGGAGAGTGGTTCTCATGACGAACACAGCGACCATCCGCCCCTTCCGGATCGACATTTCACAGGCCGAGCTCGATGAGTTGCGTGCGCGGCTCGCCAGCGCACGGTTGCCGCATTCGGTGCCCGGCACCGAATCCGATTGGGGGCGTGGGATTGCGCCCGATTATCTGCGGGAGTTGGCCGAGTATTGGCGGGATGGGTTCGATTGGCGGGCGCAGGAGGCGAAGCTCAATGCGTATGACCAGTTCACGACCGAGATCGACGGGCAGACCATACATTTCTTCCATGTGCGTTCACCCGAGCCGGATGCGGTGCCGCTGCTGATCACGCATGGGTATCCGAGTTCGGTTGCCGAGTTCCTCGAGCTGATCGGGCCGTTGACCGATCCGCGGGCACACGGCGGGGATCCGGCGGATGCGTTCCATGTGGTGATTCCGTCGCTGCCGGGTTTCGGATTCTCGACGCCGCTGGCCTCGACGGGATGGGAGTTGGCGCGCACCACCGAGGCGTTCGCCGAACTCATGGCTCGGCTCGGTTACGAGAAGTTCGTCGCTCAGGGCGGTGATATCGGTGCGGGGGTGACCGGGCGGCTGGCCGCGACTCATCCGGAGCGGGTTATCGCGACGCATGTGAACAGTGACCAGGGCTCGCTCGGTCTGGTGGGCGAGCAGTTGCCTATGCCCGAGGGGTTGACCGAGGACGAACTCGCAGCCATCCAGGGCGCGCAGGCGAGGTGGAATCAGCAGAAGGGCTATCTGGTCCTGCAGAGTACCCAGCCCAATGCCATTGCCGCCGCGCTGACCGATTCCCCGATCGCCCAACTGGCGTGGATCGCGGAGAAATTCCAGGTCTGGACCGATCCGGCCCGGGCCACCGGCGAAGCCGTCGACCGTGACCTGCTGCTGACCAATATCAGCATCTACTGGTTCACCCGCAGCGGCGCCTCGGCCGCGCAATTCCTCTGGGAGACAGCGCATTCGGGTATGGATTGGGTGGCGCCGTCGGGTGTGCCGCAGGGGTGGGCGGTGTTCAACACCGATCCACTGATGCGTCGGGTGATGAATCCGGAAGGGCATATCGAGCACTTCAGCGAGTACGCCGAGGGTGGTCATTTCGCCGCGCTGGAGCAGCCGCAACTCCTCGTCGCGGATATCCGTACGTTCTTCCGGGCCTATCGCGGCTGAGCGGGTGAATGGGGCGGGCGCTGGCTCGCCCCATTACGTCATGAGGCGTACGAGCGCGTACGGATGTCGCGGCGATCGCACCGGCCTACCGTTTTCGGTATGACATGGAACGAAGTGAGCACGAGCAGATTCGCCCTGCTGACCACCTACAAGAAGGACGGCTCGCCGGTCGGCACCCCCGTATGGGTGGCTCCGGACGGTGAGCGGATCGTGGTGTGGACCAACCCGAAGACGTGGAAGGTCAAGCGGATTCGCCGCAATCCGGCGGTGACCCTACAGATATCCGACGGCCGCGGCCGTCCGAAGAGCGAGCAGAAGGTCGCGGGCAAGGCCGAGCTGCTGGATGCGGCGGGGACGCAGCGGGTGCGGGATCTGGTCTCGCGCAAATACGGGATCATCGGCACCGTGCTGATCCGCCTGCACAAGCTGTTCAAGGGTGCGGACGGATCCGTCGGGATCGCGATTACTCCGGCGTAGGTCAGGCCGATTCCGCGAGGCCCGCCGAGCGCCAGGTATCGGCGAGTTCTTGCAGCGGAATCTCCAGGGCGGCCGCGAGCGACACGATCGTGCCGAATGCGGGCGTCGGCAGCCGTCCGGTCTCGATTTTGCGCAGCGTCTCCGGTGAAATTCCGGCGGCTCGAGCGATCCGGGCCGGGTCGCGATCGGCGCGCGCCGCCCGCAGCCGGGCTCCGAGACGGCGACCGGCCTCGACCTGGGCGGGAGTCAACGGAAGTCGGACCATGCGACCAGACTATGGACGGTATTTAAATACCGCAAGCTCAACCGTTGTACTTCACCCGGAACGGTCCGCCGACACTGTTGAACAGCAGATCCCCATTCGGAAAGAACTCGATCAGCGCGTAGGCGCCGTTACCGAGATTGCTCTGCCCGAAGATGGTGCGGTGCACCGTCTTTCCGGTTTTCCAGTCCAGGCCGGTCACCTCCCAGCCGTCGGCCTTGGTGTAACCGTTGACGAAAACCACCCCGGATTTACTGCTCTCGGTGGGCACCATGCTCGTCGACACCACATCGGCACGCGACCACACCGATGACCAACTGTGGGTGGCCGGATCCCACTGGAACCGCTCGATACCCGACGGCGGCGCGAATACCGGCCCACCCGCGAGCACATCGACGAGCCGGTCCGGTGCGCCTTGCGGCCGGGCATTGTTGACCACGAATGCGCCGTATCCGTCCACCACGACCGACTGTTCGCTCTGGATGAATTCGGGCTGCGGATTCAGACCGGCCGTCACCTGGACCTGGTCGGCGATCCGATTGGATTTGGTGCCCGGCTTGGGTTGGAACCCTTCGGGAATGGCGTCTCGCCAGAACGCGACGAGTTTCATCCGATCGGCGCCGTCGGTCAGCACCACGAGACGGTCGGCCTTGCCGTAGCCCATGAGCGTCGGTGTCGAGCCGGTGCCGATGCCGAACTTCACCGCGGGCGGTTGCCGCCCGAAATCGTAGGGCGCGGCCCACGCACCGTCGGCGGCGTCGGTCGAGAGTTTGGATCCGTTCCAGACCACCTTGCGCATGATCTTGTCGGAGGCGGCGTAGATCCCGCCCTTGTCGTCCACGGCCATGGCGTTGGAGACCACCTCGTCGGCGCCGAAATGGACCTGCTGCGGTTCGCCTTGCAGGCTGCGGTCGATGATCGCCAGCCCGCGGGTGCTGAGCACGGCCAATTTGCCGTCATAGGTCATATTCAGGCCGACGATGGACTCGGGTTGCCCGCCGAGACCGGGAACGGTGCCGAGCCAGGGTTTGAAGTCGAGGGTGCGCAGAATCCGTACGCCCGCTTCGGGGTTGTTGGAATTCACCAGGCCGAACACGACGATCTGCGCGTCCTGCGTGACGTAGTAGACCCGGTTGTCCTTGTCCGCCAGGCTGTAGACGCCATTGACGATGCGCGTCCAATCGACGCCCCAGTCGTTGTGCACGGCCGCGTCCACCTGCCCGGCGTCGGTGAAGTTCTGGTCCAGTACCTGGTCCAACACCTGCGGGGCCAGGGGTTTCACGCCCGGTGCGTCGGCGCGGGCGATCTCGTGGAACATGCCATTGCCGACCTGGACATAGACCACGCCCTGGGTGGAGGAGACCCACATATGGTCCGGATCGGTGGCGGCGAGGGTCATGATGTTGACCGGTCCCGAGGTGATGCGCTGCTGCTGCTTCGGGTCGATGTGGAATTCGCCCTGGGGCGTTTGGTACGGGAAGGTGTCGGACTGGCCCGAATCGATGTGGGTGAGCCCGTAGGTCGCGGCGGCGAGGTAGGGATTGCGCGCGGGGCCCGCGGCGGTGCCCGACTGGTTCTGGTTCCGCACCGAATCGCTGCCGCAGGCGGCGGTGGCCACGGCCACGGCCAGCGCGACGGCGACGACGAGTGCCTTGCGACGCGGGCTCATCGCTTGCTCCTCTACGTTCGCTATCGGGAGTCGATCGGGCGGAACGCATGCCGCCCGGGGGTGGCGAACAACGAAACAAACCAGTGCTCTTTCGTGTCCGCGAACATAACACATCACCAGGTCACGCGGTCCGATTGGTATTTTTATACCGACCGCGGCTAGGCTTGGTATTAAAATACCGAGGTGGAGGTTGGGCATGGTGGAGTTGAAGTCTCCGGGCGAGATCGAACGCATGCGGGTGGCGGGGCGGTTCGTCGCCGAGATCCTGGCGGAAGTGCGTGCGATGGCGCGGGTCGGGGTGAATCTGCTCGAGCTGGAAGAGCATGTGCGGCAGCGGATTCGGGAGCGCGGCGCGGTCTCGTGCTACTGGGATTATGCGCCGTCGTTCGGCCGCGGTCCGTTCCGCAATACGATCTGCCTTTCGGTGAATGATGCTGTGCTGCACGGGCTTCCGTTCGACTATGCGCTGCGCGACGGTGATGTGCTGAGCATGGACCTGGCGCTGGGCATCGATGGGTGGGTCGCCGACTCGGCCACCAGCATGGTCGTCGGCACCGCCGATGCGGAGGACCTGCGGCTTGTCAAGGCCACCGAGGACGCGCTGGCGGCCGCGATCGCGGCCGCGCTGCCCGGTAATCGGATCGGCGATATCTCCGCGGCCATCGCGGAAGTCGCGCGGGCGAACGGCTATCCGGTGAATACCGAATTCGGCGGACACGGGCTCGGCCGGACGATGCATGAGGATCCGCATATACCGAATGCGGGACGCGCCGGTCGCGGGTATCCACTGCGGCCCGGTTTGACCATTGCGATCGAGCCGTGGTTCGCGCGCACGACCGACCGGATCTATACAGATCCGGACGGCTGGACGATCCGCTCGGCGGATGGTTCACGGACCGCGCACTCCGAACATACGGTCGCGATCACCGCGGACGGGCCGCAGGTGCTGACTGCGGCCGCATAACGGTCTCAATCCGTTTCGGAGAGCCAATCCGCGAGATCGGTGGCGGCGCGCAGCTCGGCCGCGACGCTCGCGCGTTCGGCTTGCGACAGCGGTATGGCCATGAGTTCGGCGCGCAACTTCTCGGCCCGCTCGGAATCGCCGGTGGCGACGGACAATTCGGCCAGCGCCGCAAGCGCCCGTGCCTTATCGACGGCCGCCGCTGCCACGCCGTAGCGACCGAGGCCGACTTCGAGCACCCGGATCGCTGTCGCATCGTCATTCTTGAAATCGCGCAGGATGCGGGCATTGTCCAAAACCCTTGCCAGGCCTTCGAGTTCGCGGGAACCGCCGTAGTCGACATCTTCGGGCTCGTCGCGCTGGATGTAGATGATGGTATTACCCACCGGGTCGACCACGCTGAATCTGCTTTGGCCGGGCCGGAATCGGGTGATGCGTGGACAACCCTTCGCGGGCACCTTCCCGTAACGCTTGCGCAGCGCCGCGGTGAATGCGCCGTGGCGCTCGGCGACATCGTCGAGCATGATCAGGCAACCGACCTGTTCGGTGGGGAGTTCGGCGCCCGGCGGTGCGGCGGCGAAGTGGACCGCGCAGCCATTGGCCTCGATCGCGCCGTAGGCGTATGGCCTGGTCTGTTCGTGGGTCACCGTGTAGCCCAGTGTTCGATAGAAGTCGAGGGTGTCTTTCAGGTCTCCGCTCCACAACACCGGAACCGCTGTATCGCTTGTCATCGCCCCTGCCTTGTACCGGTAATCAATTTTGACTACCCGAGGTTAGGGGCGTGAATTGTCGGAAGTCAAATTTGAGTAGTATGGCCGTCACGAGAGAAGGGAAGTCCGGATGTCGGCGGTGCGCCTGTTGGTCCTCGGCGTGATGCGGTTGCGTCACCCCACCTATGGCTACGCGGTGCGTCGCGAGCTGCTCTCCTGGCGTGCCGAAACCTGGACCAATGTGAAGCCGGGGTCGATCTATCACGCGCTGAAACAGCTGACGCAGGAAGGAAAATTGAGTGCGTTCGGAACCCAGGGCAGTACCGAGGGGCCGGGGCGGACGCTGTTCGAACTGACCGAGGCGGGGGAGGTCGAGTTCCGCAAGCTCATGGACGAGGCGCTGGTCAGCATCGATATGGAAGAACTCGGCGCGGGTATCGCCTTCATGGACGCGCTGCCACGCGCGCATGTCATCGAGAAGTTGCGTGAACAACGCCGCAATGCCGCGGCGGTTCGTGACGATCTGCTCGCCATGATCCCGACCTTCCCCGGCCGGTACGAACCGCCGCATGCGACCGATCTGCTCGAGCTGTGGAGCGGCGTTTTCGACAACCTGTCGAACTGGACCGGTGGCGTACTCGAGCGCCTGGAGGCGGGTGAATACCGGATGTCGGACTGATGGCAGGCCGCGCCCGCCGGTCCGACGGCGGATAGGCTGCCTCGCATGACGAACACGCTAGGTGCGGTCGGCAAGGCCGACTACGTGCTGCTGACCACCTTTCGCAAGGACGGCACACCGGTCGGCACCGCCGTCTGGGCCGCCGAGGACGACGGCAAGCTGTATGTGTGGACCGAAACCAATAGCTGGAAGGTCAAGCGGCTGCGAAACAATCCCGCCGTCACCGTTCAGCCGTGCAACCCGTCGGGTAAGCCGCGCGGTGAAGTCATCGAAGGCACTGGCCGGGTGCTCGACGCCGCCGACACCGAACGGGTGCGCAAGCTGATCAAGAAGAAGTACTGGCTGCTCGGCCCGATTCTGGTGACCGCGAGCAGTATTCGCCGCGGCAAGTCCGGCACCATCGGCCTCGAGATCACCCCGGCCGGGTAATCAGGTCGCCTGGCTCACCGAGGACATGTGGAAGTCCGGGATACGCAAGGGCGGCATGGCGGTTCGGGTGAACCAGTCCTTCCATTCACGGGGCAGCGTGGTCTCGGTGGCACCGGCTTCGGTGGTGCGGCGCAGTAGGTCGATAGGGCTTTCGTTGAAGCGGAAGTTATTGACCGCGGCGGTGACTTCGCCGTTTTCGACCAGATAGACGCCGTCGCGGGTGAGACCGGTGAGCAGCAGGGTGGCGGGATCGACCTCGCGGATGTACCAGAGCGTGGTGAGCAGCAGACCGCGCTCGGTCTTGGCGATCATCGCGTCGAGGCTCGCGCCGGAGCCGCCGGTCAGCAGCAGGTTCTCACCGGGAACCGTGGTGGGAGCGTCGAATTCGGCGGCGGTGGCACGCGGGTAGACCAGCGATTCGATGACGCCGTCGCGCAGCCAGTCCACGCGCCTGGCCGGTAGACCGTTGTCGAAGACCGACAGCGATTCCGAGGACGACGAAGTCGCGACGAACGGGCGATATTCGAGTCCGCCCGCGCTCGGATCGGAGTAGAGCGTCAATGGAATATCGCTGAGCCGCTCACCGATTCGGGTGCCACCCGCCTTGGCGAACGCGCTGTGCCCCTCGTGCGCGCCACGCCCCTCCATGGACCAGGCCAGGTAGATCATCAGGTCCGCGACCGCCGAGGGCGGCAGCAGGGTTTCGTAGCGTCCCGCGGGCAGCTCGACTCGGCGCTTGGACCAATCCAACCGCCGCGACAATTCGGTGAGCAGCGCGGGCACATCGACATCGGTGAAGTCCGCGGTGCCGACACCGACCCACGCACTCGCGAGATCCGTACCCTCACCACGCTTTCCATTGATCTCCACCGAACCGGTCGGCTGCACGAAGCGGCGGCGAATACCGGTGGAGGTGCCCAACCAGGTCGTGTGCATCTGGTGATAGGCGAAACCGTAGAGCCGATCAGCTCCGTCGAAGCCGCCCGCCAGCTCGCGTGCGAGATCGGTGAAAACCTCGATCCCGGTGCTGCCCGGCGCGGACGCCCAGTCGCTCCCGGCGTCCGGCAGACCATCCGAATCCGGCGTCAGCAGTGGCATCGCATCCTTCGCCGGTTCCGCGGTGCGGGCCGCCGTCTCGCTGGCGCGCACCACCGCTTCGATCTCGGCCGGGTCGACGCTGGTGGAGCTGACGCTGCCGACGCGCGCGGAGTTCGGGCCGTCGCGGAAGATCGAAATGACCGCCCAGTCCCGGGAAATCGAGGAGCCATTGGTGGTCATCGAGTTGCCCGCCCAGCGCAGCGACGCCTCGTGCGCATCGGTGACGATGACCATCGCCTCGTCCGCGTGCGAGAGCGCCAGCGCCTGCTCGACGACCGCACCTGCGGGCGACATCACCTCGATCACTGACCTGCCTCCGTCCGGGTGTTGAGAATGTTGATGCCGCGCACCAGGATCGACGGACAGCCGTGGCTGACCGCGGCGACCTGACCGGGTTGTGCCTTACCGCAGTTGAACGCGCCGCCGAGGCGCCAGGTGGACGGTCCCCCCACCGCCTCCATGGCACCCCAGAAGTCGGTGGTGGTGGCCTGATAGGCGACATCGCGCAGCTGGCCGTCGAGCTTGCCGTCGCGGATGCGGAAGAACCGCTGGCCGGTGAACTGGAAGTTGTAGCGCTGCATATCGATCGACCACGACTTGTCGCCGACGATATAGATGCCGTTCTCGACCCGGGAGATGAGTTCGGCGGTGCTGGTGTCGGTTTCGGGATCCGGTTGCAGTGAGACATTGGCCATGCGCTGGATCGGCACATGGTGCGGTGAATCCGCGTAGGAGCAGCCGTTGGAGCGTTCCAGGCCAAGGCGCGGCGCGAAGACACGGTCGAGTTGATAGCCGACCAGAATGCCTTCGCGCACCAGATCCCAGCGCTGTCCGGCGACGCCCTCGTCGTCGTATCCGACCGAAGCCAGACCGTGCACCTCGGTGCGGTCACCGGTGACGTGCATGATCGGCGTTCCGTATTTCAGTGTGCCGAGCTTGTCGGGGGTCGCGAACGAGGTACCCGCATAGGCGGATTCGTAGCCGATGGCGCGATCGTATTCGGTGGCGTGGCCGATGGATTCGTGGATGGTCAGCCACAGGTTGGTCGGGTCGATCACCAGGTCGGTCGGGCCCGCCTCGACGCTCGGCGCCTGCACCTTCTCGGTCAGCCACCCGGGGATCTGCGCCAGTTCCGCATTCCAGTCCCAGATTCCGTCCGCACCGGTGACGTACTCCCACCCGCGTCCGGCCGGTGCGGCGAGGGTGCGCATGGTCTCGAAGACACCCGCCGCCGCGTCCACGGTAATCGCCTCGAGCTGTGGGTGCAGGCGCACACGCTGTTGAGTGATCGCGGAGCCCGCGGTGTCGGCGTAGAAGGTCTGCTCCTTGACCTGCAGTACCGATGCGGTGACGTGATCGACCCCGTCGGCAGCGGACAGGCGGCCCGAATAGTCCTGCAGCACAGCGACCTTATCGGCGGTCGGCACCGTGAACGGGTCCACATCGTAGGCCGAAACCCAGTGCACATTGTCGTATCGCGGCTCGGCAGCGAGTTCGACGCGCTCCCGATTGAGGGCGCGCAGGGTCGTCGCCACGGTGACCGCACGCCGCGCCACCTCGGCCGCGGTCTCCGGGGTGAGTGCGGCATGCGAGGCGAAACCCCAGGTGCCGTCGACGATCACGCGAACGGCGAAGCCGAGGTCGGTGGCATTGCTGATCGCCTCGACCCGGCCGTCGCGCAGCCGGATCGACTGGGTGACCAGCCGATGCACCCGCAGATCGGCGTGCTGCGCACCTGCCGCCCGCGCTGCGGACAGGGCGGCGTCGGCCAGCGCGTGCAGTGGTAACGCAAGGAACTCGGCGTCCACATCATTGGAAGTCGCGATGCTCACCCGACCAAACTAGCCGGTTGCGGTGGCGAGCGCCGCTTCCGCTGCGCTGCCGCACACCTTGCGGAGATGCATCGACTGCCATGCCGCACGAAATGCCCAGCGGCGCAGTTCTAGACCATGGCCGCGGGGGTGGCGGCGACAAGACCGCCGTCGATGAGCAGGTCCTGACCATTGATGTAGGACGCCTCGTCGGAGGCGAGAAATGCGACCGCGGCGGCGACATCTTCCGAAGTTCCGATGCGCCCGGCGGCCACGGTGGCGATGGCGGCGGCCTGTACCTCCGGCGATGCTTCCGCATAGAACGCGGGAGTCCCGGTGTAACCCGGGCTCACCGAGTTGACCCGGATTCGCCGGGGAGCCAGTTCGGCCGCCAGTGTCCGGGCCAGGTTGTGCACCGCCGCCTTGGTCGCCGAATAGAGCGCCGCGCCGGGCCCGCCCCGATGCAGTGCGAATGATGCGTTGATCACGATCGCGCCGCCATCGGCCAACAGCGGAAGGGTGTGCTGGATGGTGAAGAAGGCGGCCTTGAAGTTGATGTCGACGACCCGGTAGAACTCGGCCTCGGTGACATCGGCGACCGCCTGGAATGCGCCGACTCCCGCATTGGCGAAAACCACGTCCAAGCGTCCGTAACGGTCCCAGATCGCGGTCGTCAATGCGGCGAGATCGGCGAGATTCGCTGCGTCGCCGGGTATTCCGAGGACGCGATCGCCAGCGTTCAGCACTTCGACCGCGGCATCCAGACGGGACTTGTCCCGCCCGGTGATCACAGCCCGCCCGCCCTCGTCGAGCAACCTGCGCGCGGTGGCCAACCCTATACCGCTGGTCCCGCCGGTGATCAACGCGATCTTGTTGTCGAATCGGGTATTGCTCGGCATGGCACGACCTCTCATACAGTTGGATAGTTCAAGAACATATGAACAGTTCGACTGTATGTCAACAATCGAGTAATTTGGTCCGGGTGATGACGGCACACCCCGAGCGGGATCGGATCGAGCTGGCGAATGTGTTCGCCGCACTGGGAAATCCATTGCGGCTACAGATCATTCGCGTGCTGGCGGATGGGGCGGAGCACACCTGCGGCTCGATCGTTGACGGTGTGCCGAAATCGAATCTGACACACCACTATCGGGTGCTGCGCGATGCGGGGATCATCTGGCAGCGGCCGTCCGGACGGGAAACCTTGCAGTCGTTGCGCCGTGACGATCTCGACGCCCGGTTTCCGGGTTTGCTGGATTCGGTGATCGACGCGGCCCGCCGGGATCAATCGCACGCGACTCGCATTTGATCACGGTTTGGCAGCATGGCGCGCGCGAAAGTCGTGGTTACCGTACCCAAGTCGGGTTATGCCGTACTGTGCCCGCGTGCCGCCATCCGCCCTCCGCGATCGCAAACGAGAACGTACCCGCCGTGCCCTGCTCGAGGCCGCCGTCGAACTTTTCGAGAACAGAGGCTATGAGGAAACCACGGTGGCCGATATCGCCGCTGCGGCCGAGGTCGGCACCCGGACCTTCTTCAACTACTTCGCCAGCAAGGAAGAGTTGCTCTTCCCGGAACAGGACGAACGGGTGCGCGCCGCGGTGGCGGCCATCGCGACTCGTCGGCCGGGCGAGCGACCGGTGGAGGTGTTGCTACGCGCGCTGCGGGCCGCGGGCGACAATCCGGGTGAACATCTCGTCGATGATCTGAGTGCGCGCATTGCCGCACTGCGCGCACAGGTTTCGCGTACCGTGCCCGCGGTGAGCGGTCGTGCCGCGCATGCGCAGTTGGTCGCCCAGCGCGAGATCGCTCGGCAGCTGCATATGGCATTTCCCGCCGAATTGGACGAGGTCGGGGCCGCCGCCCTGGTCGGTGCCGTCGTCGGCGCGGTCTCCGGCGCCCTGACGGTGCTGTTTCAAAGTCCGGTGGCCGGAGTCGACGGCGAGCGGCTACACCGCCAGATCCACGAAACGACCTCACGGGTGCTGCAGCCGTGGCTGGCGTCGAATACCAAGATGCATGCCGGACCTATGCATTGATCGGCTCAGCCGAACTGCTGCCAGCCCAAACGGATCACCATGCCGATGACGACCACCAGCAGTACCACGCGCACGAACTCCGCGCCCTTGCGTAATGCCATGTGCGAGCCGATGATCGCGCCCGCCACATTGCCGACCGCCATGGCCGCGCCCAGTGCGAACATGATGTGACCGGTGACGCCGAAGAAGATCAGCGCACCGAAATTGGATCCGCAGTTGATTACCTTCGCCATCGCGGCAGCGCGCACGAATTCGGTGCCGAGCAGTGTGGCGAAGGTAATGATCAGGAAGGTGCCGGTGCCGGGGCCGAGCAGTCCGTCGTAGAACCCGATCAACCCGGCGGCCAAGGCGATCACGAGGACGAACTTGCGCCGGGTCGGTGGGTGCGTGGCCAGGGTGATGCCGATCGACGGGCGCAGCGTGACGAAGACGGCGACGCCGACCAGCACCACCATCACGATCGGGATGAACAGGTCGCGATCGATGAGGGATACCGCCGCCGCGCCGGTCGCCGCGGTGACCGCCGCGATCGCGGCCGCTGGCAGCAGCGTGCGCCATTGCATGGGTACCTTGCGCGCGAATGTCATGACCGACGCGCCGGTGCCCGCGACGGCCGCGAGCTTATTGGTGCCGAGTGCGGTCTGTGGGGCGATGCCCGGTGCGACCAGGAACAGTGTCGGGAGAATGATCAATCCGCCGCCGCCGACCACCGCATCAACCCAGCCCGCGGCGGTCGCGGCCGTTAGTAAGGCCGCCCAGTCTGCAAAATCCACCCGGCCAGCCAACCAGATGGTTGGATCGGGCCCGTACCCACCTACGCTGATGTTCGTGCGCCGGTTCAGTCTGTGGCTTCGCGGCAAGCCCCTCATCTCGGATTCGATGCTGGCCGCCGTGCTGATGCTGCTCGAGATCCTCGGGGTGAGCAATTCCGATAGCAAGCTGGCATACCTGGGAATCGGCGTGCTGCTACCGGGGCCGGTCGCGTTTCGGCGGCTGTACCCGCGGGCGATGGCGGCCGCGATGCTCGGACTCTCGATCGCCTCGACTGTGGTGAGCTACGCCTCCGAGGACAACGCCGACCACATCGCGCTGTTCGGGCTCGGCATCATGCTGTACACACTGGTCGCGTATGTCGGTCGCAAGGAAGCACTTTGGTACGCCCTCGGCCTGATCGCCGACTGCACCAGCTCATTTCTCCTGATACACAAGCCAGCCGGTTCGGATCTGATCTTCACCGCGATGTTCTACGCGCTGTGCTGGACACTGGCCGAGTTCATCGGTGCCAGGCACGCTTACGACCAAGAGGTCGCGGCACGGCTCGCGGTCGCCGACTATGACCGGGAACGCCGCGCGCACGATGCCGTCGCCGCCGAACGCACCCGCATCGCCCGCGAACTGCACGATGTCGTCGCCCATGCGGTGAGTGTGATCATCGTGCAGGCCGACGGTGCCAAGTACGCACTGCGCCGCGATCCGGATTCGGCCGAGCGGGCGTTGGCCACGATCGCGAGCACCGGTCGCGAGGCCTTGCGGGAACTGCGGCGGACCGTCGCACTGCTGCGCATCGAACACGCCCCGGATCAATTGCCGCAGCACGGAACCGCGGGTCTGGCGAAGGTGGTCGAGATGATGCGCGATACCGGACTCGCGGTGGAACTCGAAATGACCGGGGAGCTGGACGATATCGCCCCCGAGGTGAGTCTGGGCATGCACCGCATCGTGACGGAATCGCTGACCAATACGCTGCGCCACGCGGGCTCGCATCCGAAGGCGTGGGTGCGAGTGCAGCGCCGCGAAACCGATGTGGTGATCGAAGTCAGCGATACCGGAGGGATTCCGGTGCAGGAGCAGGCCGCGAGCCCGATCGTCGGCGGTGGCATGGGATTGGTCGGCATGCGTGAACGCATCGCCGTACTCGGTGGCACGCTGGAAGCGGGGCGCACCTCCGATGGCGCGTGGCGGGTGCACGCGACCATCCCGCTGGTGCGCGGCAGCGAAAACGGTTAGCAGCAAGCCTCTTTCAGAGTCCCGCGCACAGTGTGCAAAACACGCTGGACGGGGCCGATAGATTAGGGGCGTGCCGATTACCGTTCTCGTCGTCGATGATCAGGAACTCATGCGCATGGGTTTGAAGATGGTGCTCGGTGCGCATCCGGACATCGAGGTGATCGGGGAGGCCGAGAACGGGGCCGCCGCGATAACGCGGGCCAAGGAGTTGCGGCCGGATGTGGTGCTGATGGATGTGCGGATGCCGGTCGTGGACGGGGTATCGGCTACGCAGCGCATCGTCGAGGCCGGTGACGGCTGCAAGGTGCTGGTCATGACGACCTTCGATCTCGACGAACATGCCTTGGGTGCGCTGCGGGCGGGCGCGAGCGGATTCCTTTTGAAGGACACGCCGCCCGAGGATCTGGTCTCGGCGATTCGGAGTGTCGCGGGTGGTGACGCGGTGGTGTCGCCGAAGGTGACCAAGCGGCTGCTGGACCGGCTCATCGTCGACGACCCGGGCGGTATGCGAGATCCGGCCGTACTCGAGGTACTGACCGCGCGGGAACGCGAAGTGCTCGAGCAGATCGCGGCCGGGCGGTCCAATGCCGAGATCGCCGAGCAGTTGTACCTTTCCGAGGCCACCGTCAAGACGCACGTCGGGCGGGTGCTGACGAAACTCGGTCTGCGCGACCGGGTTCAAGCTGTCGTGCTGGCCTACGAGACCGGATTGGTGCGACCGGGCGGGTGAGATCTCAGCCAGCTATCAGGCTGGATCGGGAGAAAAATCGGACCACGCGACGTTGAACCGGGTAGATCGTCCGAAAGGATCGCCATGCCCGCCGTACTGTTCGTGCTCTACGTCATCGTCGAGATCGCCGCGCTGATCGGCGTCGGTCACCTCATCGGTGTCGTGCCGACCATCCTGCTGCTCATCGCCGGATCCGCCGCGGGCATGCTGCTCATCGGCGCACAAGGCCGTCGCGTCTTCGAACAGTTCCGGCGCGCCGGACGCGGGGAGATCAGTCCGGGCACCGCGGTGGCGGACGGCGCGCTCGTCGCCGCCGGCGGGTTCCTGATGTTCATCCCGGGCCTGGTCACCTCGTTCTTCGGGCTGCTCCTGCTGCTGCCGCCGACCCGCTTCCTGGTTCGTCCGCTGGTGGCCGCGTTCGCCGCGCGCCGGTTCAGCCGTCTGGCCGCGGCGATGCCGTATCGCGGCGTGATCATCGACGGCAATGATGTGGTCGACGGGGTGGTGGTCACCGAGTGGTACGACGATCCTCGCCCCTCGACTCGTCCGGCCATCGGCGGCTGATCGAATTCACCCGGGGCCGGTTCCATAAACCGTGCCGACTGTCACCCTCGTGCCCATTTCGTGAGACGGATCAAAGGACTAGGGTGGCCGGATGGCGACCGAAGAGCTCACCGTCACGGTGAGTGAGGAGCTGGCAGCGGCCGTGCGACAGGCGGCCGCGGCTGCGGGACAGTCCATTTCCGGATTCACGGCTGCGGCATTGCGGTTGGAACTGATCGCGGTGGAGGCCGGTATGCGGGCCGCGCCCGGTGTCGCGCCGCCGAGATACGCGGAGGTCATGGCGGTGCTCGCGCAACCCGCGGACGTTTCGCCACCGACCATTTCGAGCGACCTGCAAGCGGTTGCCACGGAGCACGGGCTGTCCGACTCGACGGACTGAAACACCCATACGGCAGACTGGTGTCTCGTGAGTACCCAGTTGCTGATCGGCGGTCGTTTCTACAGCTCGAGTTCACCCGACGCGACGGCAATGGCCGTGACCGACGGCACCGTGGTGTGGCTGGGCGCCGAGCAACCGGGTCGCGCGCTGCATCCGGATGCGGAGATCATCGACCTCGACGGTGCTTTCGTGGCACCGGCGTTCGTCGATCCGCACGTGCATGTGACGGCACTGGGTCTGAAGCTGACCGGACTCGATCTGTCGACGGCGCGTTCACTCGAACACTGCCTGGAGCTGTTGCGCGCGTTCGCGGCGTCGCATCCCGACGGCGCGATTCTCGGCGACGGCTGGGACGAGACCGGATGGCCGGAGGGGCGGCCGCCGACGGTCGAGGAAATCGATGCGGCGGTGCGGCCCGGCCGACAGGTGTATCTGTCACGGGTGGACGCGCATTCGGCGGTGGTGTCTTCGGCGTTGTTGACTGCGGCGGTCACCGCCGCGACGGGATTCACCCGCGGTGCGCCCCTGCGCGCCGACGCGCACCATCTGGTGCGCACCGCGGTTCTCTCGGGATTGGATCGCGCACAACGGGATCGGGCGCGCAAGGCGGCGCTGGACACGGCGGCCGCGCACGGTGTCGTAGCCGTGCACGAATGCGCGGGACCAGAGATCGCCGGACGCACCGATATTCGTGAACTGGTCGAGTTCGAGCACGGTGTGCAGGTTCGGGCCTATTGGGGTGAGGCGGTGCGCAGCGCGGATGAGGCGCGGGCGCTGGTCGCCGAACTCGGGGTGCATGCGCTCGGCGGCGATCTGTTCGTGGACGGTTCGATCGGCTCGCACAGCGCCCAGCTGCGCGCGCCGTATGCCGATGACGGCGGAACCGGTCTCGGCTACCTCGACGCCGACGCGATCGCCGCACATGTGCGCGCCTGCACCGAGGCGGGCATCCAAGCCGGATTCCACGTCATCGGCGATGCCGCGATGGACGCTGTGGTCGCCGGATTCGGACAGGTGGTCGACGAACTCGGCGGTCCGGCGATCGCGTCCCGCGCGCACCGCGTCGAGCATGCCGAGATGATCGACGCCGATCAGATCGCGAAGCTGGCCTCCTGGGGTGTAATCGCCAGTGTCCAACCAGGTTTCGACGCGACATGGGGCGGTCCGGACGGAATGTACGCCAGCCGCCTCGGCGCCGAACGCGCTGCCACGCTGAATCCCTTCGCGGCCATGGCCGCGGCGGGCATCGCCCTCGCCATCGGCTCGGACGCACCGGTTACCGCACTGGACCCCTGGTCGGCAGTCCGCGCGGCAGTCAACCACCGCACCCCCGGCCACGGCCTTTCCCCCCGTGCCGCGTTCGCCGCCGCCACCCGTGGCGCCTGGCGCGCGGGCGGCATCCGCGACGGCGTGGCGGGTACCTTGGTGCCGGGAGCTCCCGCTTCCTACGCGATCTGGGACGCCGCCGACCTCGTCGTGGCCGCGGCCGCCGACACCGTCCAACGCTGGTCCACCGATCCGCGCTCCCGAGTCCCCGGTCTGCCCCCGCTCGACCCCGACGCGGACCTGCCTACCTGTCTGCGCACCGTCCACCGCGGAGTCACCATCCATGAGGCCTGAAACACTCGGCGCGGCTCTGCGCCGCCTGGCGGCGGCGTTCGGTCGGTATCCGGTGCCGAGTCGGTCGGTGGCGGCGGTGGTTTCGGGGCTGCTTATCTTCGGAAGCTTTCCGCCGCGGCCCTTCTGGTTCCTCGCGCCGATCGGGCTCGTGGTGCTGACGTTGACCGTGCGCGGCGCCGCGCGGCTGCGTGGTGGGTTCGGGTACGGGTTCCTGGCGGGGCTCGGATTTTTCGTGCCGCTGTTGCCGTGGACCGGCATTTACGTGGGGCCGGTGCCGTGGCTGGCCCTGTCGACGGTGTGTGCCTTATATATAGGACTATTCGGGCTTTCGGCGCGGTTGTTGTTTTCGCTGCCGGGGTGGCCGGTGTGGGTGGCGTCGGCGTGGACGGCCACCGAGTGGCTGCGATCGAGCTTCCCGTTCGGCGGATTCCCTTGGGGGCGCTTGGCATTCGGGCAGGCCGACGGGTGGTATCTGTCGCTGGCGGCGGTCGGGGGAGCGCCGCTCATCGGGTTCGCGGTGACGCTCACCGCGACCGCGGCGGCGGCACTGCTAGTGTACTTGTGGATTCACGTGGCGGTCGCATCGACGGATGATCCGTCGGCTGCCGGGACGGGCCGTACTTCCGCGACGACCCGCGTTGGCATTATCGCCGCGGCGGCCACGCTCGTTATCATCCCGATCATCGGAGTGGTCCTCCGGACCGCGCTTCCCGCCCCCGGAGAGGGCGACCGGACGATCACCGTCGCCGCCATCCAGGGCAGCGTGCCGCGGCTCGGGCTGGACTTCAATGCCCAGCGACGCGCCGTACTGGACAACCATGTCCGGCGCACCGAGGAATTGGCTCGAGCGATCGCGCAGGGAACGGCGCGCAAGCCGGACGTGGTGATATGGCCGGAGAACTCATCCGATATCGACCCGCTGCGCAATGCCGACGCGGCCGCGGAGATCACCGAGGCGTCCGAGCAGATCGGCGCGCCGATCCTGGTCGGCGCGGTGCTGGTGAACGGCGATCGCACGACGACGAACTCGGTCATCGTGTGGAACGGTGCGGCCGGGCCGGGAGAGCGGCACGACAAGAAGATCATCCAGCCGTTCGGCGAATACCTGCCGATGCGCGGCTTCTTCCGCCTGTTCTCCGACTACGCCGACCGCGCCGGATACTTCGTCCCCGGCCACGGCGACGGCACCGTCCGCGCCGACAACGTCGATATCGGCGTCGCGACCTGCTACGAGGTCGCCTTCGACCGCGCCTTCCGCGATTCCATGCACGCGGGTGCGCAATTGCTGACTGTGCCTACCAATAACGCCACCTTCGGCGACAGCGAGATGACCTATCAGCAGCTGGCCATGTCCCGGGTCCGCGCCGTCGAACACGGCCGCGCCCTGGTGGTCGCCGCGACCTCCGGTGTCAGCGCCATCATCACCGCGGACGGCACGGTCCAGCAGCAGACACCCGAATTCGTCCCCGCCGCGCTGGTCGCCCAACTGCCGTTGCGCAGCGACACAACAATCGCGACCCGATTCGGCGCCATTCCGGAGCTTGTCTCGGTTATTCTTTGCGCTGCTGCCGTCGTGGTGGCAGTTATCCGGCGGCGAAATGCCCGGGGCAAGTTAGCGAACGACCAGGCCACCATGGACCAGCCGGTCGGCTGAGCTCGCGAGATCGGTTGAGCGCGATGAATAGGGCTTTCCCCTAACCAAACATTCGGTATGTTTCGGAGCCTCGAAACCGTCTTTCGGTCCGCTCCGAGCGTTAGCGTGCAGTTCGCCAGCTTGCCTCTATGGGCTGGCGTAAGACGTCGTTTTTCCGGTATTTGTGCCGCTCAAGCCGCAAATCTGGAGAGTTTGCGGGAATGTAGCTTGTGAAAGTGCCTTGCTGCCAACGTCGTTCGAAGTGAAACAAATCCGCAACGCTGGCCATCCGCTGCATTAGGTGCTCCGAATCTATGGGCGTGGATCACGTCCTACAGCTGGCGCGTGCGCGCCTGCGGTGGCGGTGCTCGGGGAGTTGTGCATCAACAGCGGCAGAAGGAGTGATTGATGAAGTCATTGGCCACGGATCGCGTCGACCAATGCTCTTCCGGTGAATTCTCGGCACAACCATTCGCACTGTCGCCAGCGCAAACAGCCCTCTGGTACGCCCAACGTATCCGCCCGGATGTCCCGCTGACCATTGCGCAGTATGTCGAGATCCACGGAGACTTGGACGTCGGACGCTTGCTGTACTCGATCGAGCGGTTCGGTGTCGAAACGCAGGTCGGACATGTGCGGCTGATCGAGATCGACGGTGTTCCACATCAGGTCATCGACCACTCCCGCCGCCCCGGCTGGGGCCGGATCGATCTGCGCGACGAGCCCGATCCGCATGCTGCCGCGCTGCGCTGGATGAACGAGCACGCCAGCTCACCGATCGATTTCGAGCGCGATCCACTGACCACGAACATAGTGCTGCGGACCGGTGAATCCGACTACATCTGGTACGCGCGCGGCCATCACATCGTGATCGACGGCTACGGCGCGATGAACGCGCTCACCCGCACCGCGGAGATCTATACGGCGGTGGAGAACCGCACCGAACCCGAGCCGTCCCGAGCCACACCGCTGGCCAAAATCTATGCCGATGAATCCACATACCGCGACTCCAGCCGGTTCCGCAACGACCGTGACTATTGGCTGGAGCAATTAGCGGGCGCGGGTGGACCGATGACTCTGTCCAGCGTGAACGGCCTGACCGCCGCCCCCGACGCGGGGCGGCGGCGTGCTTGCGCGGTCCTCGACGAGCCCGCCGAGGCAGCCATGACCGCGGCCACGGCCGAACTCGAGACGCACAGCTCGACCATGTTCGTCGCCGCACTGGCCGCCTACGTCCGGTCGGTGACCGGTAATCCGGACGTGGTGCTGAGCCTGCCGGTCTCGGCGCGGACCACGGTCGCGCTGCGCCGCTCCGCGGGCGTGGTCTCGAATGTGGTGCCGATCCGGGTGCGCTTCGATGCCGACACCACCGTGCGCGATGTGGTTCGCACCGCCGAATTGCAGATCACCGGAGCGCTGCGGCACCAGCGCTACCGGCACGACGACATCCGCCGCGATTGCGGCTACTCCCGCGATGCGCGCGGGTTCTTCGGTCCGATGGTCAACATCATGCTGTTCCACGACGAGCTGAAGTTCGGCAGTCTGCTCGGCTCACTGCATGTGCTGGCCACCGGCCCGGTTGAGGACCTGTCCATCAATCTGTACAACGGCGAGGGCGGTCGCATCCATGTCGACTTCGAGGCCAATCCGCAGCTCTACGCGGAGTCCGAGGTCACCGCGCACCATACCCGGTTCCTGGACTTCCTGACCCGCTTCCTCGCCGCCGAACCCGATACGCGCGCCGAGAGCCTGCGCGCCATCACCGATGACGAGCACGAGCGCGTCGTGCACACCTGGAACGCCACCGACACCGCGCCGCAGCAGGGCACCCTGTCCGGCTTGTTCACCGATCGGGCGATGATCTGCCCCGATGCGGTCGCGCTCGAATTCGGTGATGAGACAATGACTTACCGCGAACTCGATGAGCGTGCCAATCGGTTGGCCCGACTGCTCATCGCGCGCGGCGCGGGCCCGGAGAAGGTGGTCGGACTGTACCTGCGGCGCAGCCTCGAGTTGGTCGTCGGCATGTACGCGATCATCAAGTCGGGCGCGGCGTACCTGCCGCTGGATTCCGACCACCCCGTCGAGCGGATCGAACAGATCCTCGCGCAGGCTGATCCGGTCTGCGTATTGACCGCGGCCCGAGACGAACTCGCGCTGCCCGACGGCGCGGACGCGGTGGCGATCGATATCGTCGACCTCGCGGATTTCGATGCCCACCCGATCACCGACACCGACCGGCGCACCCCGCTGCGTGCCGATCACCTCGCGTACGTGATTTTCACCTCCGGTTCGACCGGAAAACCCAAGGGTGTCGGCGTAACCCACGCCGCGATCGTCAACCGGCTGCGCTGGATGCAGCACGAATATCCGCTCGATACCACCGACGCGGTACTGCAGAAGACTCCGGCCACCTTCGACGTCTCGGTCTGGGAATTCTTCTGGCCCTTGCAGATCGGCGCGCGACTGGTCATCGCGACGCCGGACGGCCATCGCGATCCCGGCTACCTGGCCCGGACCATCGCCGAAAAGTCCATTACTATCGCACATTTCGTGCCGTCCATGCTTTCGGTGTTCGTCACCGACACCGACGTGCGCGGCTGCACCACGCTGCGTCGGGTGTTCTGCAGCGGTGAGGCGTTGCCTGCGGCCACCGTTCGTGATTTCCACGCCGCCCTGCACGGGCCCGAACTGCACAATCTGTACGGGCCGACCGAGGCCGCCGTCGATGTCACCTACTGGCCGTGCCCGGCCGACCCGGAAACCGTGCCGATCGGCTCGCCGGTGTGGAACACCCAGACCTACGTCCTGGACGCACAGCTGCGGCCGGTGCCGCCGGGGGTCGTCGGCGAGTTGTATCTCGCGGGCGTCCAGCTGGCTCGCGGTTATCTCGGCCAATCCCGTTTGACCGCTGACCGTTTCGTGGCCAACCCGTTCACCCCCGGTGCCCGGATGTACCGCACCGGCGATCTTGCGCGCTGGCAGGGCGATCCGGATCTCGGCAACCACCAGGGCGATTCGGGTCGGGGTGTCCTCGAATACCTGGGCCGCAGCGACTTTCAGGTCAAGATCCGCGGACTGCGCATCGAACTCGGCGAAATCGAGGCGGCACTGCTTGCCGACGAACGGATCGCCCGTGCCGTCTGCGTCGCCCACCATGGCCGCACCGGCGACGAACTCATCGCCTATGTTGTTGCCGTACCGGCCTTTTCGGGCACTCTGGACAGTACCGCACTGCTGAATGCATTGCGTCGCACACTGCCCGGCTACATGGTGCCCTCGGTGCTGATGTTGCTCGACGAACTCCCGTTGAGCGCGAACGGGAAGATCGACCGCAAGGCGCTGCCCGAACCCATTGCCGCCCGCCCGCCCGGCCACCTCACCGCCGAACCACGCACCGAGGTGGAACGGGTACTCGCCGGGATCTTCACCGAAGTTCTCGGCATCGACGGAATCGGTGTCGAGGACGGCTTTTTCGATCTCGGCGGCAATTCGCTGATCGCCGCTCGTGCCGTCGCGCGGATCAATGCCGCCCTCGGCACCGGACTGACCATCCGCGACCTGTTCGAGGCCTCGACCATCGCCGCGTTGATCGAGCGCTTCGCCACGCACAACCCGGATGCGTCCTCGCCGAAACTGGTACCGGCGCAACGGCCGCAGCGGATTCCGTTGTCGCTGGCTCAGCAACGGCTGTGGATCCTGAACCGCTTCGCCGAACATGCCGCCGCCTACAACATGCCGCTGGCCGTGGAGATCGACGGCCCCCTCGATCTCGTGGCGCTGCGTGCCGGGCTCGTCGATGTGATCGAACGGCACGAATCCCTGCGTACCACCTTCCCGGATGCGCCCGAAGGCCCGTATCAGCTCGTGCATCCGGCCACCGATATCCCGCTCACCCTGGATCCGATCGATGCGACCGGCGCCGATGTGCGCGCACTCGCCGAGGAGTTCGCCGGATACGGCTTCGATCTGCGCAGTCAGGCCCCGATCCGGGTGGCCCTGTGGAGCACCGGACCCGATCGGCACGTATTCCTCATCGTGCTGCACCACATCTGCGGTGACGGTTGGTCGATCGCACCACTGGCCAAGGATCTGATGTCCGCGGTAGCCGCGCGGGCGAACGGCATGGCACCGCAGTGGAACCCGCTGCCGGTGCAGTACGCCGATTTCGCCCTGTGGCAGCGCGAACTGCTCGGCGACGAAACCGATCCGGCGAGTGCGCTCAGCCGCCAGCTCGCCTACTGGCGTTCGGCCCTCACCGGTCTACCGGACCAGCTCGACCTGCCACTTGATCGTCCGCGCCCACTGCGCCGCTCGACCGACGGCGGCCGGGTCGAATTCACCATCCCGCCCGAGATCCGCCGCGCCGCAGGCGAACTCGCCGCCAGCCGGGGTGTCAGCATGTTCATGGTGCTGCACGCCGCATTGGCTGCCCTGCTCTCGCGGCTGTGCGTGAGCACCGATGTCGCAATCGGCACCCCTATCGCGGGCCGTTCGGATCCCGCGCTCGACGATCTCGTCGGCATGTTCGTCAATACGCTGGTGTTGCGGACGGAGGTCGATCCGGCCGCCGGATTCGACCAGATGCTGGATGTGGTCCGCGAAACCGACCTCAATGCCTTCGCCAATGCGGATGTGCCGTTCGAGCGGCTGGTCGAACTCGTCAACCCCGAGCGCTCCGCCGCCAGGCATCCGCTCTTCCAGGTGATGCTGTCCTATGACCGCGCACCGGACCTGCGTATCGATCTCCCTGGTGTGCAGGCGCAGGTGCTGCCGATCGCCGACGATATCGCCAAATTCGATCTGCAGCTGGAACTGCACGACGGCATCGCCGATGGTCCGTTGCATGCCGAATTCGCCTATGCCACCGATGTTTTCGACAAGCGCACGGTGGAATCGTTCGCCCGGCGCTTCATCGCCGTGCTCAGTGCCGTCGTCGTCGAGCCGAATCGTCCGGTCGGCGATCTGGACATTCTGGACCTGCGCGAGAACGCGAAGCTCGTGCCGATCGCCGGTGCACCCGGCGAGCCCTCGATCACCCTGGCGCAGCTGTTCACCGACATCGCCGAGCGGTTGCCGGATGCGACCGCCGTGCGCTACGAGGGCGTCGACACCAGCTATCGCGAACTCGACGAGATGTCGAACCGGCTGGCGCGCACGCTGATCGAGCACGGTGCCGGACCCGAGGTGGTGGTGGCGGTCGCCTTGCCGCGCAGCCTCGATTCCATCGCGGCGATCTGGGCGGTGGCGAAAACCGGTGCGGCATATGTGCCGATCGATCCGAGCTACCCGGCCGAGCGGATCGGACATATGATCGCCGATTCCGGTGCCATGCTCGGGCTCACCGTTGCGGAATCCCTGGCCGCCATGCCCGCCTGGCCCGCCGGGGGCGGTAAGCACCGCAAGCACTATGTCGATTGGCTGGTGCTCGGCTCCGAGGAACTGGCCGCCGAATCCGCCCGCTACTCAACCGCTCCCGTCACCGACGCGGACCGCCACTACCCGCTGCGCACCGGAAATCCGGCCTACCTGATCTACACCTCGGGTTCCACCGGAAAGCCGAAGGCCGTCGTCGTCACCCATGCCGGTATCGCCTCGCTGGCACAGGAACAGATGCACCTGTTCGGTGTGACGGATTCGGCACGCACGCTGCACTTCTCCTCGCCCAGCTTCGACGCGTCGGTGCTGGAGATACTGCTCGGGTTCGCGGCGGGCGCCACCATCGTCATCGCCCCCGCGGGCATGTACGGCGGCACCGAACTCGCCGGTCTGCTTCGCACAGAGCGGGTCACCCATGCCTTCATCACACCGGCCGCGCTGGCCACCGTGCCGGAGGAGGGGCTCGACGAGCTCGAGGCCGTCATCGTCGGTGGTGAGGCGTGCTCGGAGGAACTGGTCGAACGGTGGTCGGCCGAGCACCGCATCCACAATATGTACGGACCTTCAGAGGCTACCGTCGCGGCCACCGCCAGCGGTCCGATGCAGGCGGGCCGCCCGGTGCCGCTGGGCATGCCGGTGCGCGGTATGCGGCTGTTCGTGCTGGACGCGCGACTGCATCCGGTGCCACCGGGCACCCCGGGTGAGCTCTACCTGTCCGGCCCCGGGTTGGCCCGCGGTTATCTTGGCCGATACGGCCTTACCGCACAGAGCTTCCCGGCCAATCCGCATGGCAGGCGCGGTGAAAGGATGTACCGCACCGGCGATCTCGTGGTCTCGGATCCGACCGGACAGCTGCGCTTCCTCGGCCGCGCCGACGACCAGATCAAGATTCGCGGCTTCCGCATCGAACTGCGCGAAATCGACCACGTGTTGCGCGCCCATCCGGGTGTGAATGCCGTGCTCACCGTCGTGCACACCGACGAACACGGCCAGGCCCGCCTGGTCGCCTATGTGACCGCGGATGAACCGATCGATGCCGCCGATCTCATCGAGACCGCGCGTCAGCGGCTGCCCGGTTACATGGTGCCCGCCTCGATTGCGGTACTCGACGAGATGCCCGTCACCCCGGCCGGGAAACTGGATCGAAAGGCCCTGCCCGCACCGGTTTTCGCGGCCGCGGGTTCCTCGCGTGCGCCGAGTACGCTGCTGGAGCAGCGCGTCGCGGCGGTGTTCGGCGAAACCCTCGGCCATCCGATGACGGGCGCGGAGGACAGCTTCTTCGACGTCGGCGGCAACTCGCTGCTGGCCACCCGGCTCGCCGCCGCGCTGTACGCGGAATTCGGCGTCGAACTGCCGGTGCGGCTGATCTTCGAGGCGCCGACGGTGGCCGGTATCGCGGAACGGATAGCGGAAGCGCCCCGGACGCAACGGGTGGCGCTGGCTGTGCATACCCCGCGTCCGGGACGCATTCCATTGTCGCTGCCCCAGCAGCGACTGTGGTTCCTCAATCGATTCTCACCCGAATCGAGCGCGTACAACATCGCATTCGTGATTCGGATCGACGGCGATCTGGATGTGGCGGCACTGCGCGCCGCGCTGACGGATCTGGTCGAGCGGCACGAGGTGCTGCGCACCGTCTTCCCCGAGGACAATCTCGGCGCCCAGCAGTCGGTGCTGCCGACCGCCAAGGCCATGCCGGTGGTCGAGCCGGTGGCGGCCGACGAGGGTGCCGCCGAGCAGGCACTGCGGGCCATGGCCCGCAGCGGATTCGATCTCACCAAGGACATCCCGCTGCGGATCACCTTGCTGCGCACCGACTCTCAGCGTCATCTGCTCGGCATCGTGATACATCACATCGCCGCCGACGGCTGGTCGCTCGGCCCGCTGACCCGGGATCTGGCCGCCGCCTATCTGGCCCGACGCAAGGGTGTGGCGCCCGGTTGGACGCCACTTCCGGTGCAGTACGCCGATTTCGGGCTGTGGCAGCGCGCCTACCTCGGTGACGAGGCCGATCCGGACAGCCTCGCGGGCGAGCAACTCGCCTACTGGCGCACCGCACTGGCGGACCTGCCGGACGAGCTGCCGCTGCCCTACGATCGGCTGCGGCCGGCGGAGCCGACGCAGGAGGCGGGTTCGGTGCGCTTCACCGTGCCCGAGCCAATGCGGAAGGCGCTGGCCGAACTGGCGCGCGAGCAGGGCGTGAGCATGTTCATGGTGCTGCGCTCGGCGCTCGCGGTCATGCTGCGGTTCATTACCGGTGGTCGGGATATCGTGATCGGCACGCCGGTCGCGGGGCGCACCGATACCAAGCTCGACGAGCTGGTCGGCATGTTCGTCAATACGCTGGTGCTGCGCTCGGACGTCGACCCGGATATTCCGTTCGCGACGCTGCTGCGCGCGGATCGGGACAACGAGCTGGCGGCCATGGCGCATGCGGATATTCCGTTCGAGCGCATCGTCAAGGAGATGGGACGCGATGCCCGCGGCAGCGGTCGCCAGCCGCTGTTCCAGGTGGCGCTGACGGTGCAGGACGGACCGGTGCCGTCGCTGGAACTGCCCGACCTCGCGCTGCGTGCCGAGGAATTGGATATCGCGCTGGCCAAATTCGATCTGGAACTGCGCGTCGGTACCGCCGCTCGCGACGCCGGATCCGGCACGTCGGCGCGTGACTTCGAATTCGTCTATGCCGCAGAGCTTTTCGATGCGGAAACGGTCAAAACGCTGGCCGATCGGTTCCTGGCTGTTTTGGCGGCCGTCGCCGCCGGGCCGCAGGTGCTGGTCCGAGATATCGACGTGCGCACCGCATTCGAGCGCGGACAGCTCACCCCGGCCACCGGCGGCGCTACCACGCCGCAGTGCACGCTGGCCGCTTACTTCACCGCCACCGCGCATATGCATCCGCAGCGCACGGCGATCCGCGCGAGCGGCACCTCGCTGACCTACACCGAGGTCGACGCGCGCTCGAATCGGTTGGCACGGGCGCTGATCGAGCGCGGGCTCGGCCCGGGTGACCGGGTGGCACTCGGCCTGACCCGGTCGGTCGACTCGGTCATCACGATGCTCGCGGTCGCCAAGTCCGGTGCCGCATTCGTGCCGGTGGATCCGAACTATCCAGCCGACCGGGTGCGGCACATGCTGGTCGACTCCGGGTGCACGGTGGGTGTCACGCTTTCCGAGCACGCCGATCGGCTGCCCGCGACCGCGGGCACCGACTGGCTGCTGCTGGACGCTCCCGAATTCATCGAGGAACTGGACGAATTCGACGACTGCCTGGTCGACGACTACGAACGCCTGCGCCCCGTCGAGATCGCCGATCTGGCCTACGTGATCTACACCTCGGGCTCGACCGGCAAACCCAAGGGCGTGGCAGTCACGCACAGCGGACTGTCGAATTTCGGCGACGAGGTCCGCGAGCGGATGCGGATCGACAAGGATTCGCGCACGCTGCACTTTTCGTCCCCGAGCTTCGACGCGGCCATCTTCGATCTGCTGCTGGCGATCGGATCCGGTGCGACCATGGTGATCGTCCCGCCGGATATCTACGGCGGCGACGAACTGGCCGCGCTGATCGAGCGCGAAGGCGTCACCCACACGTTCATCACCCCGGCCGCGCTGGCCACCATTGATCGGGAACGGTGGTCGTTGCCGAGCCTGCGCGCGGTCATGGTTGGCGGCGAGGCCTATGGTCCGGACTTGGTGGCTCGCTGGGCCCCGGGACGGGAGCTGTTCAACGGATACGGGCCGACCGAGACCACCGTCGTCGTCACGATCTCCGATCCGATGGTGGTCGGCGAGCCGATCACTATCGGCACCCCGGTGCGCGGTGCCCGCGCGCTGGTGCTCGACGAGCGGCTGCGTCCAGTGCCGGTCGGTGTGCCAGGCGACCTGTACCTCGGCGGATTCGGCGTCACCCGTGGGTATCTCGACCGGTTCGCACTCACCGCGACGCGATTCGTCGCCGACCCATTCGGACCGCCGGGGTCGCGGATGTACCGCAGTGGCGACGTGGTGCGCTGGAATGCCGAGGGCGAGATCGTCTACCTCGGACGCAGTGACCATCAGGTCAAGGTGCGCGGCTTCCGCATCGAACTCGGCGAGATCACCAATGCGCTCGCCGCACATGAGCACGTGCGGTTCGCGCACACCGAGGTGCGCCATATCGCGGGCGCCGATCGGATCGTCTCGTTCATCCACCCCGCCGACGACACCACACCGGATATCGACGCGGTGCGCGCCCACGTCGCCGGACAGCTTCCCGCACATATGGTTCCGGCGAGTATCACGGTGCTGGACACCATTCCACTGACCCCGACCGGCAAGCTCGATGTCGCCGCACTGCCGGAACCGCAGCTGACGATGCGCACGGCGCAGCGCGCACCGGCGACCGACTCCGAGCGGCTGGTCGCCGAGGTGATGGGCGAGCTGGTCGGTGTCGAGGACGTGAGCGCCGATGACAGCTTCTTCGATATCGGCGGAAATTCACTGCTGGCAACCCAACTCGTGGCCCGGCTGGCCGCGGCGACCAATATCCGGCTCGAGGTCCGCACCGTCTTCACCACGCCGACGGTCGCCGAACTCGCGACGCTGCTCGATTCCGGATCCGGTCCGGACACCCGTGCGGAACTGGTGCGCCGCGATCGGCCGGAGCGGATTCCATTGTCGGCTGCGCAGTATCGACTGTGGTTCCTGAACCGGTTCAACCAGAACGGGGACGGCGCGGATCATGCCGCCGGGGCCTACAACATTCCAGTGGTGCTGCGGTTGCGCGGCGAGCTGGACGGCGATGCGCTGGTACGGGCATTGCATGCCGTACAGCAGCGGCACGAGACGCTGCGAACGGTCTTCCCCGAGATCGATGGGATGCCAACGCAGCGGATTCTCGATCCGGCCGATGCGGCCGTCAGGCTGTTCGTCACGAGTATGCCCTCGTCCGAAATACCCGGCGCGATACAGAGTTTCGCGGCCCCGGGATTCGATCTCGCCTCATCCGTGCCGCTGCGGGCCGCGCTGATCACGGTCGACGAGGACGGATCCACCGACGCGATATCGGGGGCATCGACCGAGCACGTCTTGGTGCTGGTCGTCCACCACATCGCGATGGACGGCTGGTCGCTGGCACCTCTGGCCGCCGATGTGGCCGCCGCCTATGCGGCCGCATGCGAGGACACGACGCCGGACTGGCCGGAATCGGAGATCCAGTACGCGGATTACACACTCTGGCAAAAGGACACGCTCGGCAGCGAGGACGATCCCGATTCGGTGGTCCATCGCCAGCTCGACTACTGGCGCGACACCCTGGACGGAATTCCGGAGCTGCTGAACCTGCCCACGGACCGGCCGCGCCCGCCCGTGCCGAGCTATCGCGGCGGCATTGTCGAGTGCCCCATCGACGCGCTGACCCATCGGGAACTGCGCACGATTGCCACCAGCAATAACGTCAGCATGTTCATGTTGCTGCACGCCGCGCTCGCGGTACTGCTGCACCGGATGACCGCGACCGACGACATCACTGTCGGCACGCCGATCGCCGGGCGCGGTGGCCACCCCGAGCTGGATCGAATGGTCGGCATGTTCGTCAACACGTTGGTGCTGCGCACCCGGATCGATCCGGACGCCAGGTTCACCGATCTGCTGCACGCCGTGCGCGATACCGATCTGGACGCGTTCGCGCATGCGGACCTGCCGTTCGAGCGGCTCGTCGAGGTGCTGAATCCGGTGCGCTCGCGGGCCCACCACCCGATGTTCCAGGTGATGCTCTCGGTGCAGAGCCATCCGGTGCGGGTGCTCGAGCTGCCCGGCCTGCGCATCGAGTCCGAGGATGTCGACACCGGGATCGCGAAGTTCGATCTGCAGTTCACGCTGACCGAATCCGAAACCGGCGCAAGGGAACCCGGCGGCATCAAGCTGTCGGTCAACTACGCCAGCGATCTGTTCGACGAGGAGACCGCGCAGCGGCTCGGTAAGCGACTGGTCCGGCTGCTCGCCGGAGTCGCCGCGAATCCGACCACCGCCGTGGGTGATCTGGAGCTGCTCGATCCCGCCGAGTGGTCCGGGCTGGCCCCGGTGCGCGGGGCCGAGGCGGACCGGCCGGTCACCTTCCCCGAGGTGTTCGAGACCGCGGCGAATCTCGACCGCAAGGCCATCGCACTGCGTTCGGGCGACACCCAGGTGAGCTACGACGCGCTCGACCGGTGGACCAACCGGCTGGCGCGGGTGCTCATCGAACGCGGCGTTGGTCCGGAAGCGCTGGTGGCGCTCGGGATTCCGCGCTCGGTCGAGTCGGTGGCGACAATGCTCGCGGTGGCCAAGGCTGGTGCGGCATTCGTACCGGTCGATCCGATGTATCCGGCGCAGCGGATCTCCCATATGCTCACCGATTCCGGTGCGGCACTGGGGATCACGCTGGCCGCACACCGTGATCAGATGCCAGGCGATGCCGAGTGGATCGTGCTCGACGATGCCGAATTCCGTGGGCGGGTCCTGGATACCTCCGATGCGCCGATCGAGATGGACGAGCGGACCAGTTTGCTGCGGGTGGACAATCCGGCCTACGTCATCTATACCTCCGGCTCGACCGGTACCCCCAAGGGCGTCGTGGTCACCCATGGTGGCCTGTCGAACTTCGCGGCGGAGACCGCGGAGCGCTTCGAGGTGCACCCGGGTTGCCGGGTCCTGCATTTCGCGACGCCGAGCTTCGACGCCGCGATGCTCGACCTGCTGTTCGCACTCGGTGGTGCGGCGACGCTGGTGATCACGCCACCGGGGGTGGTCGGCGGCGCCGAACTGGGCAGGGTGTTCATCGACGAGGGGATCACGCACGCGTTCATCACCACCTCGGCACTCGGCACGGTCGATCCGACCGGCGTCACCGAACTGGCGCATGTGCTGGTGGGCGGCGAGGCACTGCCGCCGGACCTGGTTACCCGCTGGGCGCCCGGCCGCAATCTGTACAACGTGTACGGGCCGACCGAGACCACGATTGTCACGGTGATCTCCCAGCCGATGACACCGGGCGGGCCGATCACGATCGGCGAGCCGATCCGCGGCGTCAACGCCACCATCCTCGATGGGCGGCTGTATCCCGCGCCGGTCGGGGTGACCGGTGAACTGCATCTGGCGGGTACTGCGCTGGCGCGAGGTTATCTGAACCGGCCGGGGCTGACCGCGCAGCGGTTCATCGCGAATCCGTACGGCAAGCCGGGGGAAAGGATGTATCGCACCGGCGATCTCGTGCGCTGGTTCGGGCACAGCTCCGACTCGGCTCGCGAAATCGAATACCTCGGCCGCACCGACCATCAGGTGAAGATCCGCGGCTTCCGCATCGAACTCGGCGAGATCGACGCCGCGCTCGCGCGGCACGAGCAGGTCGAGTTCTCGACGACCATCGGGTATCGCACCCCCGCCGGTGCGACGGCACTGGTCTCGTATGTGAAGCCCCGCGATGGCATCACGCCGAGCACGGCCGAACTCAGCGAACATCTCGCCGAGCGGGTGCCGAATTACATGGTGCCGCAGTCGATCATGCTGATCGACCAGGTTCCGCTCAGCCCGGTCGGCAAGCTCGACCGAAACGCGTTGCCGGAACCGGTCTTCAGTGCGAGCGAAGGCTATCGGGCGCCGACCACCCCGACCGAAGTACAGCTGTGCGCTGCCTTCGCGACGGTGCTCGGTGTCGAGACGGTGGGTGTGGACGACGGATTCTTCGAACTCGGCGGCAACTCCCTGCTGGCCACCAAGGTCGTGGCAGAGTTGCGCGCCAACGGGATCGATATCCCGGTGCAGCTGATGTTCGGCGAGTCCACTCCGGCCGCCATCGCGGCCCGGCTGGACGGAGCCGCTCACCCCGGCGCGGCCATCGCCGCGACGCTGGAGCCGGTGCTGCCGATCCGGGCCCGCACCGCCGCGAGCCTGGCTCCGCTGTTCTGCATCCATCCCGCGATCGGACTGTCCTGGTGCTACTCGGGCCTGCTCGCGCATCTGCCCGCGCAGCGACCGGTGTACGGATTGCAGGCACCGCATGTCGCGGGTGAGGACGGGTTCGATTCGATCGGCGAGGCCGCGCAAAACTATGTGGCACATATCAAGTCGATCCAGCCCGAAGGGCCCTACCATCTGCTCGGCTGGTCGCTGGGCGGTCTGATCGCGCAGGAGGTGGCGGTCCAATTGCAGGAGGCGGGCGAGCAGGTCGCGCTGCTGTCGATGATGGACAGCTACCAGCTCACCGACGAATGGCTCGAGCATGCGATCCCCACGGTGGCCGAGATTATCGGCGAATTCGGCAGTGCCGCCGATGACGTCGACCTCGACCCACGCATGACCCTGCGCGACGCCGCCGAACTGCTGCGCTCGCGCCCCGGACCGTTCGCCGCCCTGACCGTCGAACACCTGGAGCGCCTGTACGCGGGCTACACCAATGGCACCGTGCTGGCCCACGGCTTCCGGCCGCGGACCTTCGACGGTGACGTGCTCTTCTTCACCGCGGCCGATGACGAGATCAACCACACCGACCCGACCCGCTGCGCCGCGGCATGGGCACCGTTCGTCACCGGCACCATTCACAACCACGACCTGCCCTGCAAACACTCGGCGATGACGACACCGGAAGCACTCGCCGTCATCGGTCCCGTGCTCAACGAGCATCTGGAAGGCGCATCGGGGCAGGAGGCACGGTCTTGAGAGAGCGTTTCGAACAATCCATCCACACAGCACCCGTACGCATCGACGAAACCCGGTGTCACCGAGGCGGATTCGCGCGAGATATCGCCGACGACCGCGCGGGCCGGGACGCCGGTGCCGAGGGGCGGAGTAGGAGCGAATCGTGAGCGAGTGTCAGCGAGGTGCAGTCCTGAGCGAGATGACAGGCGGTGCGCAATCGGTAGCAGGCGCGGCGAGAGTATGGGCGCCGGGGGCGAGGGCTCGGCAGGTCGTGTCGTGAGTCTGGCGGTAGAGGTGCACGGCCTGGTCAAGACCTACGGCCGGGCGCGGGTGCTGGACGAGGTCGACCTACAGATCCCGGCGGGCACGGTGATGGCGCTGCTCGGGCCCAATGGCGCGGGCAAAACGACGACCGTGCGCATCGTGACCACCCTGCTGCGGCCGTGTGCCGGATCGGTGCGGGTGGCGGGCATCGACGTCTTGCGCGATCCGGCGGCCGCACGGCGGCGCATCGGACTGTCCGGTCAGTACGCGGCAGTCGATGCCAACCTGACCGGATACGAGAATCTGCGCATGGTGGCGCGGCTGTACGGAATGTCGCAGCGACAGGCCACATCTCGCGCGGCGGAGTTGCTGAGCTCCTTCGGCCTGGACCATGCCGCACATCGGCGCGCGGGTACCTATTCCGGCGGTATGGCGCGGCGGCTCGACCTGGCCGGTGCACTGGTGGCACGGCCCGCGGTGGTGGTGCTCGACGAGCCGACCACCGGACTCGATCCGCGCGGCCGTCTCGATATGTGGCGCGTCATCGGCGATCTCGTCGACGATGGCACCACGGTGCTGCTCACCACCCAGTATCTGGAAGAGGCCGACCAGCTCGCCGACCGCATCACGGTCATCGATCGCGGGCGGGTCATCGCCAAGGGCTCGGCAGACGAGTTGAAGACCTCCATCGGCGGCGACCGGCTCACCGTCACTCTGGCCCCCGGCCAGGACGTGTTGCCCGCGCTGACGATCCTCGCGCAGGTCGGCATCGGTGAACCGACCCACGATCTGGGCGCGGACGAAGTCTCCATCGTGGTCGCCGACGGCTCCCGCACCATGGTCGAAGCGCTGCGCAGGCTCGACGACGCCGGGGTGTGCGTGGTCGACGCAGGCGTGCACCGGCCCACTCTCGACGACGTATTCCTGTCCCTGACCGGCACCGCGGCGAGCGAAATCGAGCCGGAAATCGACGATGTACAAGAGGAGATCTTGTCTTGATGAGCACCGCAGTCGCGCGCGCCGAAGCCGAACCCACCGCGAAAACCGAATCGCCGCAGGAGATTCGGCAGCCACACGTCCGGATCATCCGCGACAGCGCCATCGTGGCATACCGGAATCTGCTGACCATCCTGCGGGTGCCGACCCTGCTGGTGACCGCGACGATCCAGCCGCTGATGTTCGTGTTCCTGTTCGCCTACATCTTCGGCGCCTCACTCGGCGGCGGCCAATATCGCGAATTCCTGCTCGCCGGAATCTTCACCCAGACAGTCGCTTTCAACGCCGCCTTCACCACAGTAGGCCTGGCGGGCGATCTGGAGAAGGGCATCATCGATCGGATGCGGACGCTGCCGATGTCGCGGCTGGCGGTGCTGATGGGGCGCACGCTCTCTGATCTGGTGGTGAATATTCTGAGCGTGGCCGTCATGGTCGGTTGCGGCTATATCGTCGGCTGGCGGATCAACGGCGGGATCGTCGATGCCGTATCGGCTTTCGCGATAATTCTGCTGTTCGCATTCGCGATGTCCTGGGTCGGCGCGATCACCGGTCTGCTCTCACCCACCGTCGAAGTCGCTCAGAGTGCGGGCCTGATCTGGTTGTTCCCGCTGACCTTCATCTCTTCGGCCTTCATTTCCGCGGAATCGCTGCCCGGCCCGCTGCGCACCGTGGCCGAATGGAACCCGATCACCGCGGTTTCCGCCGCCGGTCGCAAGCTCTTCGACAACGGTGCGCCACCCACCTTCGGCACCCCGACCGGTTGGCCCGCCGACCACTGCATCGAATACTCGGTGGCGTGTTCGCTTGCCATCCTTATCGTGGTCGTGCCGTTGGCGCTGCTGCGCTACCGGAAGGTGGCAAGTAAGTAGTAGCCGTCATCGCCGAGTGCCATGGCGGCTCGTCCTCAGTCGTCGTTCGGCCTCGGGCACGCCGAGCCGGTCGCCTAGTTGACAGCCCTTGTGCTAGCTGCCCACGTGTGCGGCTGCCACAAGGGCTGTTTGCTCGATACGGCATCCTGGACGCGTCGCTGGTCGGTCGGGTGGAGATTGTCGCCGCCGAGGTCGCAGATCCAGGACTGCCTGCCATGGCGGCGACGGTGCACATCGAGCGCATTCCAGCCGCAGCGGCGGGACATGTCCGAGTGGGGTATGAGAAAGGCCGCCTGCACCCGTTGGATGCAAGCGGCCTCTGACGGAACCTAAACCCGACGTCGCGTCTTCAGCAGGTCCAGCCGCTCCTTGAGCAGCTCCTCCAGCTCTTCCTTGCTGCGACGCTCCAGCAGCATGTCCCAGTGCGTGCGCGGCGGCTTGACCTTCTTGGTCTCCTGGGTGGTGCCCTCCATGAGGGTGCCCTCCTGGCCGTTGCGGCAGAGCCAGGTCGGGGGGATCTCGGCGTCGTCGGCGAAGGGGACGTCGAACTCCTCTCCGTTATCGGTCCGGTACCGAGCAATCCGTCGCGGGGCCAGGTCGTGGTCGCGATCGGTTTCGTAGCTCACCGCTCCGAGCCGACTGCCCCGGAGTACGCGATCTGCCATGGTGTGCCTCTCCCTGTGTGCTCGAGTCTTGTTGCGCTGCGACCGCGTCCCTCATCGGTCACTGCCGGATGAACGCATGACGCTCGCTGGACCTTAGGTATAACGATCGTGCCTGCGCCAATAGTTCCCCATCGGCGTACCGGCGAACCGTTCCATTGTAGTCGGTGTCCCGCCCACACTCCGCCACGCCCGCGCCGCGCCGATAAACCCGGACCGCGAGCCCCATGCGGTCGGCATAACCATTAGGGTTCTGCGTCATGTCGCGCCGCTTGCTGTCCTGCTGCCTGTGGTGTGGGCGGGAGATCGTCGAATCGGAGGCCGGACGTCGTCGCCGGTACTGCCGTCAGTCCTGTCGCCAACGCGCCTACGAACACCGCAACAGTTTGAAGGGAACCGGAATTCCGGCGGATTCGGTGGTACTGAGCGCCCAGGAGGCGGCCGATCTGGCCGACCGCTGGTTCGCCGCCCGCTGCGCCGCCGAGGACGTGGCCACCGCCATCGGTGAGGGCGCCGACACCGAAGAGTTGAAGGCACTCAGCGCCACACTATTGACCCTTACGCGCGAGGCGGAACGGCTGCGGTGAGGGTCGACCGCTAGCCGAGTCGGTGCTCTTCGACCGAGGTACTCAGGTTCGTGCCGTTGAGATCCAGGTACAGCAGTCGCTCGGTAATCGATACCGTGACCGTGTTGCGGCGTTCGATCGCGGTGACGGCGGTATCGATGAAGTCGCGATCGAAGCTGTACAGCGGAATGGCGTCGGCGCGGTGGATCCGCTTGCCGGTGAGCTGTGCGAGCACCTTGGCCGGGTCGCGATGGGTGTAGATGGCAACGCGTTCAGCCGATTTGCTGCCGCGGTGTACACGATCGGCATCGGGTGCGCCGACCTCGATCCAGGCGGTGAGCCGTCCGGTGAGATCGCGCACCAGCACCGCGGGCTCGTCGGTGGACGAAACGCCGCCGTCGCTGAAGGTGATGCCCTCCTCGTATTCGAGGCAGTAGGCGAGCAGCCGCGTCAGCATGAATTCGGCGGTTTCGGACGGGTGTCGGGCGACCCGCAACTCCAACTCCTGATAAACGCCACGGTCGAGGTCGGCGAGTTGGACGGTGAAGGTGTGCAGTGTCGCGCTGATGGCCATAGCAGCAGGAGCTTAACGGTGTGGTCTACGGCACGGGCTGGATGCGATCCACGAACCGCTTCGGCGTCAGGTGTGGCATGCTCCGAATCATGCCGCCAGCTGTGTATGTCGTCGGATGCGCCGTGCCGCTGTCCGTCGCGATGACGAATATCGTCGGTAAGTATCTGTAATGTTCGTGGCGCTGGATCGGCTGCGGCTGTTCAACTTTCGTGAATTATTCGTGCACCTCAGCCGGACGACGATGTCGGTCGCGGTGTTCGCGGTCTCGGCCGCGTTGCTCGTCGCGGTGTTCGGTATCTCGGGATCTATCACCGAGTCGGTGAACCGCCTCGGCGCAGATATCGCCGGAAACGCCGCGCTGGAGGTGTCGGGCGTGACCGACGCCGGGTTCGGCCAGGCGCTGCAAACGGAGCTCGCGCGGGTGCCCGGGGTGGCCGCCGCCGTGCCGATGATCCGGGCCGATGTCGGATCCGCGGACACCCGCACCCTGCTCATCGGGATTGATCCGGCCTCGGCCGCGTCCCTGCACAGCGACCTGCAACGGGCCGTCTCCGCGCAGACCGGCGGCGGCACGAAGCTGCTCACGGTGCCCAACGGCGTGCTCGTCGGGCCCGGCACCGGCCGGTCCGAGGGGGAGACATTCGAGGCGGACGAAACCACCGTCACCGTCGCGGCGGTTATCGACGGACCTGCGGCGCAGGGACTCAACGACGGCCACTTCATCATGTCGACGCTCGCGCTGGCACAGCGGATCACCGGCCGCACCGGCACGATCGACTCGATATTGCTGGTCGCCGCGCCCGGTTCCGACGTCGGTGTGGTGCGGTCCGCGGTCGACACCGTGGTCGCCGGGCGGGCGGTGGTGGCCGACCCGAACTTCCGTGCCGCGCAGGCGGGCGGGGTCATCGCGGTGCTGCGGTCCACGACGCTGATGGCCGCCGCACTGGGCCTCGTGGTCGCGGGATTCCTCATCTACAACGCGATGAGCATGGCGATCAACCAGCGCCGCGGCGTCATTTCGACGCTGCGCGCCATCGGCGGGCGCAAGCAGGTCATCGTGCGCGACCTGCTCGCCGAAGCCGCGGTGCTCGGCGCCATCGGCGGGGTACTCGGCATCGGCATCGGAATCCTCATGGGCCGCTGGACGATCGGTCTGCTGCCCGCTGCCCTCGTCCAGTCCTTGCAGGTCCGGATCGGGTACGCCCTGCCCGGGTTCACCGTGCCACTGGTGCTCACCGCCTGTGTGGTCGCGTGCGTCGGTGCGGCGGCGGTCGCGGCGCGCCAGGTGTACAAGGTTGCGCCGATCGAAGCGCTCGCGCCGGTCGGTGTCTCGTCGGCGGATCGGATCCACCTGTCGTTGCGGATCGTCGCCGCCGTCGCCGGTGTGGGGTCCATCGCCGTGTCGATCGCCGCCGCCACAATTGATCTCGGTCTCTGGTCGATCGGCGCGGTGGCGCTGTTCCTCGACGGTGCCGTTTTCGTCTGCTTCGCATGCTTCGATCAGTTGGTCGCGGCGACCGTCGCGGTTGCCAGGTATTTCGGCGCACCGGGCGCGCTCGCGGCGGCCACTATCGAGCGTGCGCCGCGGCGGGTCTGGGTCACCGTGATATCGGTGCTGATCGCGGTGGCGATGACGGTGTCGATCACCGGATCGAACAAGAACGGGATCGATTCGGCCGTCGACACCTTCGGCCCGGCGGCGGCGGTTGACGTGTGGGTCCAGCCGACGTCGAACGAGGTGTTTCCGACCGGACCGCTGCTGCCGAACGGAATCGAGCAGACGATCGCCGCATTGCCCGGTGTCGCCGGTGTCGTGCCTGGACAGATGGCCTACGCGTCGATCAAAGGGTCGAAGGTGATCGTGCAGGGTCTCGCGGCGGGAACGCGGCATCCGCTGTTCGAGTCCCTGAGTGCTTCGGCGCGGGCGGGGATGTTGGCCGGTGCCGGTGTGGTGGTGTCGCGCGATATCGCGCGCACGCTCGGCGTACGCGCGGGCGACGACCTGACGATTCCGACGCCGCACGGTTTCCAGCACGTCGAGGTGCTCGAGGTGTTTCCGTATTTCTCCGCATTGACCGGATTCGTCGGCATGAGCCTGCCGCAGCTGCGGGAGTGGTTCGACCGGCCCGGCTCGACGCTGCTCGAGGTGACCGTGCAACCGGGCGCGGACCGGGCGGCGGTACAGCGCGCGATCGGCGCGGCCGTGCCGACGTCCGTGCACGTGTACTCCGGGCAGCAGGAGCTCGCCGGGACGACCGCGAGCCTGCAGCAGGCGACCGTGCTGATCAGTGCCATCACCTGGATCGTTGTATTCGTCGCCGCGGTCGCCCTTGTCAATACGTTGATGCTGTCGGTGCTCGAGCGCCGCCGCGAACTCGGTGTCCTCCGAGCGATCGGATCATCACGGCGCTTCTTGCTGCGCATGGTGCTCGCGGAGGCGGCGGCGATCGGGGTGGTCGGCGGCATCTGTGGGCTGGCGATCGGCGTGGCGAACCAATATGTGAATACGCTTGCGTTCACACATGTTCTCGGACTGGACATCGCCTTCGGGCTCACTCCGGCGACTGTGGTCTTCGGGCTCGGGGCTTTGCTCCTGTGCCTCGCCGGGGCGGTTCCGCCAGCCCTGCACGCGGCGCGGCTCAACATCATTGACGCAGTCGACGTCGAATGATGCCTGATGCGCATAACTTCGGGAGAGTTCGATCGAAAGCGGTATCGCCGCAATCGAGTTGGTAGTCGACCGGTGCCGCGGTGTTCCCAGCGCTGGTTTGCCGATGTGTTCCTGGCGTCTGGGTTACGATGCGGGCGCGGTGTCTCTGGCAAGTCGATTCAACCGGTGCCGCCCGGGCCGATGGAGGTCGATCATTCTGCGTCATGTCGGATCGCTGACCGCTCTCCGCCGCCTCCGATAACCGGCCGACGGCATCATGTCGAACGAAGAAAAGCTCAGGGAGTATCTGAAGCGCACGCTCGGGGAAGCGCGCGAAACACGCAGCGAGTTGAACCGCCTGCGGGCGGAGCGCTCCGAGCCGATCGCGGTCATCGGAATGGCCTGCCGCTTTCCCGGCGGAGTTACCACATCGGCTGAGCTGTGGGATCTCGTCGTCGGCGAGCATGATGCGATCGGCCCGTTCCCGCGCGACCGCGGCTGGGAGCTGGCCGAACTGTTCGACGCCGATCCCGATGCGCCGGGACGGAGTTACGCGCGCGAAGCCGGTTTCCTCGACGGCGCGGCCGAATTCGACGCGGCATTCTTCGGCATCTCCCCGCGCGAGGCGCTCGCGATGGACCCGCAGCAGCGGTTGTTGCTGGAAACCTCATGGGAGGCGATCGAACACGCCGGTATCGATCCGAGGGCGCTGCGTGGTAGCCGAACCGGTGTTTTCGCGGGGGCGAGTGCGAACGACTATGCGGCGCGCCTGCTCGACACCGACGCATGGCCGCAGATCGAGGGCCACTGGCTGACCGGGAACACGATCAGTGTCGTATCCGGCCGCATCGCCTACCACCTAGGTCTGCACGGCCCGGCACTGTCCATCGACACCGCGTGCTCGTCATCGCTGGTGGCACTGCACGAGGCGGGCCAATCGCTGCGGTCGCGAGAATGTGAGACCGCGCTCGCCGGTGGTGTGACGGTGATGGCGACACCCGGGATGTTCCAGTACTTCTCGCGCCAGCGCGGGCTCGCCGCCGACGGGCGGAGCAAGTCGTTCGCGGCCGCCGCCGACGGGGTCGCGTGGTCCGAGGGCGTCGGCGTGCTGCTGCTGGAGCGGCTCTCGGACGCCCAGCGCAACGGGCGCACCGTGCACGCCGTAATTCGCGGCAGTGCGATCAACCACGACGGCGAGAGCAACGGGCTGACCGCGCCGAACGGGCTTTCGCAGCAACAGGTCATCCGGGCGGCACTGGACGCGGCGGGTATTGCCGCGCGTGATGTCGATGTCGTCGAGGCACACGGGACCGGGACACCGCTCGGTGATCCGATCGAGGCGCACGCGGTGCTGGCCACCTATGGTCGGGACCGCGGATCGAGCCCCGCGCTGATCCTCGGGTCGCTCAAATCGAATATCGGGCACACTCAGGCGGCGGCCGGTGTCGCGGGCGTGATCAAGATGATCGAGGCGATGCGCCATCGCGTGGTGCCGAAATCGCTGCACATCGACGCGCCGAGTCCGCAGATCGACTGGTCCACCGGCGCGGTGGAATTGGCCGTCCAAGCCAGGCCGTGGCCAGCTGGTGACCGGCCGCGGCGTGCGGCGGTTTCGTCGTTCGGCATCAGCGGCACGAACGCGCATCTCATCCTCGAGGAGGCGGCACCACCCGCGGCGCGGGACTCCGACAGCGCCGCATTGCCGGTGCTGCCGTGGGTAGTCGCGGCGCGGGATTCGGCCGGACTCGCCCGGCAGGCGGCGCGGCTGCGGGATTGGGTGCGAGCGCGGCAGGACGTGTCTGTCCTCGACATCGCGTGGTCGCTCGCCAACCGATCGAGCCAGGAGCGCACGGCTGTCGTGGTCGGAGCCGACCGCGCCGAGCTGCTCGAAGGACTCGACGCGATTGCCGAACAACGGTCGGCGGCGGGCGCGCTCGCGGGCAAGACGGCATTCGTCTTCCCGGGCCAGGGCGCCCAGTACCTGGGCATGGGACGCGAACTGTACGCGACGTTTCCCGCGTTCGCGGCGGCATTCGACGCGGCGGAGGCCGCGCTGGCGCAGCCGATCCGCGATGTGCTGTGGGGCGAGGATCCGAACCTGTTGAACCGCACCGATTTCGCGCAGTCGGCGCTGTTCGCGATCGGTGTCGCGGCATACCGGCTGGTCGAATCCTGGGGCGTGCGTGCGGATTTCGTCGCCGGTCATTCGATCGGGGAGATCGCGGCCGCGCACGTCGCCGGTGTGTTCGACCTCGCCGACGCCGCTCGGCTGGTGTCGGCGCGCGGGCGGTTGATGGCGGCGCTCCCGGACGGCGGTGCGATGGTCGCGGTGCTGGCGAGCGCGGCCGAGGTCAGCTCGGCGCTCGTTCCCGGCGCCGAGATCGCGGCAATAAACGGGCCGAGGTCGGTCGTGGTGTCCGGGGCGGCGGCATCGGTCGACGACGCGGTCGTGGAACTACGACGGCGCGGGCACAAGGTGCATCGGCTGCCGGTGTCGCACGCATTCCATTCGGCGCTCGTCGAACCGATGCTCGACGAGTTCGCGGTGACCGCCCGCGGCATCGGGTACACGGCACCGTCGATGCCGGTCGTCACCATGTCCGCCGCGACGGTGGATCTGGATATCGCGACGGCGGACTACTGGGTCCGGCAGGTGCGTGAGCCGGTGGCATTCGCCGACGCGGTGCGCGGGCTGGAGGACGCCGGAGCTGTTCGATTCCTGGTATCGGGCCCGGACGGCGGATTGGCTGCCTTGATGGCGGATTCGGTGCGCTCGGCCGATGTGGTGTCGGTGCCGATGCTGCGCAAGGATCGCGGCGATGTCGCCACGACGGTCGGTGCGGTGGCTGCGTTGGCGGGCAGCGGTGCCGGGGTGCACTGGACCGCGGTGCTCGACGGCCGGGGTGCGCGCGGTGTGCCACTGCCGCCGTATGCCTTTGCGCGCGAACGCTATTGGGCGGTGCCCGGGCAGTCCGACCAGACACCGGCCGGACTGCGCGCCACCGGTCATCCGTTGGTGAATGCGCTGGTGGCGAACCCGAGTTCGGGCGGCGTGATAATGACCGGGCAGCTGTCGATCGCGACGCAGCGGTGGTTGGCCGACCATCGAATTGGCGACCACGTCATGCTCGCCGGAACCGTCTTCGTCGAACTGGCCGTCCGAGCCGGTGACGAGGTGGGTTGCCCGACCATCCGCGAGCTATCGCTCATCGCACCACTGCACCTGCCCGACGATGGCGGCGTGATCGTCCACGTGATCGTCGGTGGCACAAGCGAATCCGGTGATCGGCCGGTGTCGGTGTACGCCCGGGCCGACACGTCAATGGACGACTGGACCCTGCATGCACAGGGTGCGCTCGTACCCGGCGAGCACGCCGCGGCGGTCGAACCGTTCGCATGGCCACCCGCGGACGCGGATCCGGTTGATCTGACCGGCGCGTACGACCGGCTCGACGCCGACGGGTACCGCTACGGCGACGCTTTTCGCGGCCTGACCGCACTGTGGCAGCGCGGCGATGAGCTGTTCGTCGAGGCGGCACTGCCGGATTCGGCGGATGCGGGTCGATACGGATTACACCCGGCTCTGCTCGACGCGGTTCTGCACGCGCACTTGGTGACACGTCCGGTCGATGATGCCGTGCTCCTGCCGTTCGGGTGGGAACACGTGACGCTGCACGCATCCGGTGCGGCGGCGGTGCGCGCGTGGATCGCGCCGACGGCCAACGGCGCTATGCGAGTGCAGATAGCGGATCCGCAGGGTAACGCGGTGCTGTCGATCGGCGAGTTCACGGCATTGCCCGCACCGACGGAACGAATCGTGCCGCCTCGGGCGGCATTGCTAGGCGTCGAATGGCAGCCGAGGCAGGTGTCCGCGACGCCGGTGTCGTTCGTCGAGTGGGAGCGGCTCGGCGATGGCGCGCCACCGGCCCTGGTCGTGGCGGACCTTCGAACGGCCGACGCCGACGCTGTCGCGGCCGTGCACGCGACAACGCGGAGGATATTGGCTGTCCTGCAACAGTTCCTGGGCGATCAGCGCTTCGGCGAGAGCAGCCTGGTTGTGCTGACCCATGGTGCCGTGTCCATCGCCGACACCGAGACGGTCGATCTGGCCGCGGCCGCGGTCTGGGGACTCGTGCGGTCGGTGCAGGCGGAGGAGCCCGGCCGCGTCACACTCGTCGACACCGCCGCCGCGGACCTCGCCGAGATCGTCGCTGTGGCAGCGGCTTCGACAGAACCGCAGCTCGTACTGCGTGGCGCGACACTGTACGTGCCGCGGCTCGTCCGCATCGCCGCACCGACCGAGCGGTTGGCGGCCGACCTGACGACCGGAACCGTGCTGATCACCGGCGGTACCGGCGGGCTGGGTGCGGTCCTCGCGCGACATCTGGTGCGGGAGTATGGAGTACGGCACCTGCTGCTGGTGAGTCGCGGAGGTGCGGCGACGCTGGGTGCGGCAGAACTACAGGCCGAACTGACCGAGGCCGGGGCCGACACGCGGATAATCGCATGCGATGTCGCCGATCGCGCGGCTGTCGCTGAGCTCTTGGCATCGATACCCGCCGACGTGCCGTTGATCGGTGTCGTGCACGCGGCCGGTGTGCTCGCCGATGGTGTGCTCGATTCACTCGGACCGGACCAGCTGGATCGGGTGCTGCGGCCCAAGGTCGATGGAGCCTGGCACCTGCACACGCTCACCGGCGACTTGCGCCTGTTCGTGCTGTTCTCCTCGGCGGCGGGCGTTGTCGGTTCACCCGGGCAAGCGAATTACGCTGCGGCGAACGGATTTCTCGACGCCCTCGCTCGGCATCGGCACGTGGCCGGTTCGGTGGCGACTTCGATCGCATGGGGACCGTGGACCGCCGATCAGGGAATGACGGCCACCCTCGGCGCGAGTGACACCGCACGCATCCAGCGTCTCGGGTTCATGCCGATATCGCAGCGCGAGGGTCTGGCACTGTTCGATGCCGCGATCGGTTCGGGCCGCCCCGAGATAGTTGCCGCGGTGCTCGATACGCGGACCGGCCGGGATCGACTACCGATCTGGCAGACCATCGCGTCCGTCCGACGGCCCGCGGCGCAATCCCACCGTCACCCGGCGCACACGAAGGGTGCTGCCGGATATCAGCTTTCGTCGCTACTCGAGCTCGTCCGCGCCGAGGCCGCGACGGTGCTCGGACACCGAGGTCCGGACAGCGTCGATCCCGACCGGAACTTTCGCGACCTCGGATTCGACTCGCTGACAGCGCTCGAGGTCCGCAACCGTCTCAAGGAGACGATCGGGCTGACGCTGCCGACGACGGTGATCTTCGACTATCCGACCCCCACCGCGCTTGCCGAGCATGTGCTCGAACGGCTCGGCGCCGCCGCCGAGCGCACCCGCACCGATGCGGTGCGCTCCGTCGAACTGGCGGAGCCGGTCGCGATCGTCGGTGTGGGATGTCGCTATCCAGGCGGCGTCGGATCTCGGGAAGACCTGTGGCAGGTGGTCGCGGACGGACGCGACGTGATCGGTGAGTTCCCTACCGATCGCGGTTGGGCCGAGAATTTATACGATCCCGATCCAGATGCCCAGGGCAAGTCATATACCCGCGCCGGTGGATTCCTCTACGACGCTGGTGATTTCGATGCCGGATTCTTCGGAATCAGCCCGCGTGAGGCACTTGCGACGGACCCGCAGCAGCGCATTCTGCTCGAGGTGGCCTGGGAGGCGCTCGAGGACGCGGGAATTGATCCGCTGTCGTTGCGGGGCAGCGATACCGGCGTGTTCGCGGGCGTGATGTACCACGACTATGGAGCGCCCACGCCTGCCGGATCGCTGGTGACCGGTAGGGTCGCCTACTCGCTGGGGCTGCTCGGTCCGGCCGTTTCGGTGGACACGGCATGTTCGTCCTCGCTGGTCGCCATGCACCAGGCGTGTGCGGCGTTGCGTATGGGGGAGTGCGGTCTGGCCCTGGTCGGCGGGGTGACGGTGATGGGCACACCGGCTGTGTTCGTGGAGTTTTCGCGTCAGCGTGGTTTGGCGCGGGATGGTCGGTGTAAGTCGTTTGCCGAGTCGGCTGATGGTGTCGGGTGGGGTGAGGGGGCAGGTGTTGTTGTGTTGGAGCGTCTTTCGGATGCTCTGGCTAATGGTCATCGGGTTTTGGGTGTGGTTCGTGGGAGTGCGGTGAATCAGGATGGTGCGTCGAATGGTTTGACGGCGCCGAATGGTCCGTCGCAGGAGCGGGTGATTCGGTCGGCGTTGGCGAGTGCTGGTTTGACCGCTGCTGATGTGGATGTGGTGGAAGGGCACGGTACTGGTACGACGCTGGGTGATCCGATCGAGGCGCAGGCGTTGTTGGCGACCTATGGTCAGGGTCGGAGTGAGCCGGTGTGGTTGGGGTCGATCAAGTCGAATATGGGGCACACTCAGGCGGCCGCTGGGGTCGCGGGGTGGTCAAGATGATCGAGGCCATGCGGCGTGGGGTGATGCCTGCGACGTTGCATGTGGATGCGCCGAGTTCGCATGTGGATTGGACTTCGGGTCGAATCGAACTATTGACTGAGGCTCGGTCGTGGGAGTCGGTGGGTCGGCCACGACGGGCCGCGGTGTCGTCGTTCGGGATCAGTGGAACGAATGCGCATGTGATTGTGGAGGAGGCCCCTGCGGAGTGGGCGTCGCGGGAAGCTGGGGATGGATCGGCGTCGCGCAATGTTGGGCTCGGGTTGGCGGTGGTGCCGTGGTTGATTTCTGGGCGTTCTGCTGAAGCTGTTGTGGCACAAGCGGATCGACTATCGGTGTTGGGGGAGATCTCGGCGTTGGATGCCGGGTTTTCGTTGGCGATGACGCGGGCGCATTTGCCGTGGCGGGCTGCGGTGTTGGATCGATCCGAACTGGATGCTGTGACTCCGCGACGGGTGGTCGGGGGTAAGACGGTTTTTGTGTTCCCTGGGCAGGGTGGGCAGTATGCGGGGATGGGGCGTGAGTTGTTCGACGCGTTCCCGGTGTTCGCGGAGGCGGTGCGTGAGATTTGTGATCCGGGATGGCTTTTCGCATCCGACACCGACCTGGATCGGACCGACAACACGCAATTGGGTGTTTTCACGGTCGAGGTCGCGCTGGCAAGACTGCTCGAATCGTGGGGTGTGATACCGGATTTGGTGATCGGGCACTCGATCGGTGAGATCACCGCCGCGCATGTGGCGGGGGTGTTGTCGCTGGATGATGCGGTGCGTGTGGTGACTGCTCGTGGTCGTTTGATGGCGGGGCTCCCTGCGGGTGGGGCGATGCTCGCAGTCCAGTTCAGCGCGGGCGGCGAGATCGATGCGGTCGATCAGGTCGACGATTTGCCGGATGGGGTTTCAGTGGCCGCGATCAATACACCAGGTTCGGTGGTGGTGTCGGGCCCGGAGGCGGGCATCGCCGAACTCGAAAAACGCTGGGCCGATCGGCGCACTCGGCGGCTGACGGTCAGTCATGCGTTTCATTCGGTGTTGATGGAGCCCATGCTCGATGAATTCGCCGC
>NZ_BDAZ01000052.1 GCF_001612725.1 Nocardia anaemiae NBRC 100462
GAGGCGGTGGTCGCGACTCAGCGTCGCGGGCGTGGCCAGGTCGAGACCCTTGTCCGTGCGGTCGCCGAAGCGCATTGCGCTGGTGTCGATGTCGATTGGGTTGAGTTCTATGCCGGGACGGGTGCGCGGCGGGTGGATTTGCCGACGTATCCGTTTCAGCGGCAGCACTATTGGCTCAGCTCGTCCGAGGCATTCGGTGACGTCGGCAGCCTCGGACTCACCGAGGTGGACCACCCGATCCTGCGCACGATGGCCGGTGTTCCGGGCGGCGATCGGGTGTTCACCGGTCGACTATCGGTGGCGGCGCAGCCGTGGCTGGCCGATCACGTGATCGGCGACTCGATCATCCTGCCCGGTGCGGCACTGGTGGAATTGGTTATCCGCGCGGGCGACGAAGCCGGGTACGGGCAGCTCACGGAGTTGACACTGCAGGCACCCGTGGTGCTGTCGCGAGGCGGTGGGGTCGCGGTACAGGTGGTGCTGCGCGAGCGGTCGGTCTCGGTGTACGCGCGACCGGACCGCTCCGATGCCGAATGGGTTCTGCACGCCGAGGCGGAGCTGGCTGCCAGCCCGCCCGTTGTGGCCGGTTTCGAGTCGGATGCCTGGCCGCCGCCAGGGTCGACCGAGGTGGATGTTCGCGCGAGCTACGCGCGGCTTGCCACGGCGGGATATCGGTACGGCGCCGCATTCGCTGCTGTGCAACGTCTTTGGCGGCATGACGACGATCTGTACGCCGATATCGCGCTGCCCGATTCGGTCGATGTCGCCGGATTCGGCATCCATCCGGCAATGCTCGACGCGATCGTGCACGCGCGGGTGCTCGGCTTCGACGAGACACCGTCCGACGGCGAAGTGCGGTTGCCATTCGCATGGGAGGACGTGGCGCTGCTCGCCACAGGTGCCAGGCAGTTGCGGGCCCGGATCGCTGTGACCGGCAATGACGCAGGAAGATTCGAGGCATTCGATGCGTCGGGCCGTGCGGTGGTATCGGTGCGCCGCCTGGTCGCGCGACCCGTGCCGCTGGCGCAACTGACGCACAAGCTCGTGCGCCGATCATCGGCCCTGCAGACGCTACGTTGGATAGCGGTGCCGGATCACCGCGACGAGAGCACCGTGCCCGTCCTTGGTCTGGCGGACGCGTTAGCGCTCGTCGCGGGCACAGCGGAGCTTCCCGGCGTCCTCGCTGTCGAATGCGTTGCCACGGTGGGCGTTGCCGATGTCGTGGCCGAGGTGCACGCCTTGCTCGACGACGTATTGCGGCTCGTGCAGCGGTTCGTCGCCGAGGAACGGTTCGGCCGCTCGCACTTGGTCCTGCTCACGCGCGGTCTGACCGGGAGCGCGGTGCGGGGCCTGCTGCGGTCCGCACAAGCGGAGGAGCCGGGCCGGATCACGGTGGTGGACCTGGACGGTGCTGCGCAAGGTGCCGATTTCGCGCACCTGTCGGTGCTGGGTGAGCCGGAACTGTCTGTTCGCGATGGTGCGGTCTTCGTTCCGCGGCTGGCCGCCGCCGAAACCGACGCGCTGGTGCTTCCGGAGGGTGACTGGCGGCTGGCGGTGATCAACAGTGGTGTGCTGGATGGTGTTGGGGTAGTGGGGCTTTCGGGGTCCGGTCCAGCACTC